>JBMNGF010000001.1:0-199421 GCA_050949745.1 Syntrophaceticus sp.
GTGAGTCAAGGGGACGGCAGACTGTGTGACAAACATGCAGGTTTTTCTAAATATTAGTATCCACCAACGCTAAATCAGGTGTTGATAGCTAAAATTTAAGAGATTACTACCTGTTTTTAAGAGACGAAAAGAAGACTCACGCTTATGCGGGGGTCAATAATTTTATCATTTTTTCAACTCCCAGAATATTTATCACCCTTCGCAGGTTGTAGGCCAGAAAACTCAAGGCCGATTCTGTTTTTACCGACTCTAACCCCTTGGTCAGAAAATGGCTGTAACCCCATATCCTTTTGATGGTGCCAAAGGGGTGTTCTGCTAGCCTCTGCCTCTGGGCGTATAGTTCTTTGTTTTCCTGTGTTCGTTTGTCTATTTCATCAAGAAGTTCCTGACAAAGATTTCGTGAAATGGTTCTGCCCTTTTTGGAACTGGTACATTGGTCTTTAAACTTACATTGCTTGCAGGCTCTGAAGTTCTTGTAGTCTTGATATTCAACACCTTTTACTTTTCTAATACGGCCGGGGTAAAGTGTCTGCCCGGCAGGGCATATGTAAATGTTTTGTTCTTGGTCATATTGGAAACGATCTTGATGAAAATCAGGATTCGCCACACCACCAGTATTTTTTGGCTTGGCTACATAGGTTTCAATTTTGTTTTTTTCGCATTTATTGAGGTCTAAGGTGGAGTAATAGCCTTTATCGGCCAAGGCTTTTATTTCTTCAACACCCAATGTTTCTTTGGCTTTTTTAGCCATCTCGTAAAGATTCCCTTGGTCTGCTGCGTTGTTAATTACGTCGTAGTCTACGAGCAGTTTGTTTTTTTGGTCTATTGCTGTTTGTACATTGTAGCAGACATCTGCCCCGTTGTTATTAACCTTCATCAAGCGGGCATCGGGGTCTGTGGTGGAGATTTCATCGATCTTTTTTTCTTTCATTTCTTTTTGCATGGCCTGGTATTTGGCTTTGCGTTTTTTTAGTTCTTCAATACGCTTTTTGATTTCTTCTGCATTGGGGATATGGATGTCCGCTTCTTCCTGATCGTTGCTGTCCAGCTCTTTTAGATAGTTTGATATTTTCTCGTTCAGGTATTTCAGGTGGCGTTTTATTTTTTTATCATTGTAGTTGTTGCGTTTGGAGTTGCATGCTCTGAACTTGGAGCCGTCTACTGCTATTACTTCACATCCGAACAGATCCCATTCTTTGCACAGCAGGTTGAATTGTTTGAAAACGTTTTTGATGGCTTTTTTGTTGTCTTTGCGGAAATCGGCAATTGTTTTGAAGTCCGGTTTCAGTTTTTTAAGGAGCCACATCAGCTCAACGTTTCTTCCTGCTTCAGCTTCTAATTTTCTCGATGAGCGGATGCGGTTCAAGTACCCGTAAAGATAAAGTTTTAAGAGGTCCCGGGGATCATATGCTGGTCTCCCCACATCATTGGGAGTTGTTCTTTTGAAGCCCAGTTCTTTCATGTCAAGGGAATCTACAAAAGCCTCTATTACCCGAACCGGATTGTCCGGGGTGATATAGTCATCTACTGCCTCTGGAAACAGGGTGATTTGGTTGCGGTTTTCTCCTTTTATGTACGGCATTTTCTCCACCTCTCTATCACCCTATATTTCGATCTTTATCCCTTTAATTCCTTTTTCTGTGGGGAGTTTTCACACAGTCTGACGGGGTTACTGTCACGTTGCATTCCTTTTGAGTCAAGTGAGTCAAGGGGACAGGTACTTTGACTCATGAGTCAAGGGGACAGGTACTTTGACTCACGGGGCAAGACCTGCCCCCCTGATTGGCCCGATCAGTCAACCTGTCCCCCTGATCACGTATATTTAGAAACATAAAAAGGGGCTATAATTGAATAAGTTTTCCTCCATGAAATCACTCTACTACCTTATCCCTCATCTTTTCTAGAAGTTCTAATATTCCAGCTTCCACCTTAGCAAGGTCTTCTTCCTTTGGTGCCCCTTCAAACTCCACCGATTCAATGAAGCTCCAATTCATCCTATTTCTTTCAATCATTTCTTTCAGTTCTTTCTCTGCACCACCAGACCAACCATATGACCCAAACCTAAAAGCAGCCTTACCGGTAATCTTTTTTCTGCCAAGCTCATTTAAAGCTGCTGCAACCGGTGGAAAAAGCTTGTACTCATAAGTAGGTGCTGCAATAATTATTCCTGCAGATTTAAAAACAGTTGCAACCATTTCACTTTCACTTTCCAGTGGCATTTGCAGCTTGTTGTATTTGACCCCTTCTCTTTGAAGTATGCCTTCAGCCTGTTCAATTGCTTTGGCAGTCATTCCATACATGGATCCCCACAATATAGTGACTTCGTTTTTACCTGCCCCTTCAGCATAGCGGGTAAACCTGATATAATCATCTATGATTTTTTGAGGATTCTTTCTATAAACCGGGCCATGACCAGGCGCTATTGTATTTAATTCCAGCGTTTTTGCTTTTTCAATTGCTTTTTTCACACCAGATGTAAAAGTTATCATTACATTGGAATAATACCTTATCCCTTCAGATTCAAAGAAATCTATCTCTTCAGCTGTCAGCTCATCATCAAAACAATGATCCCCCATCATGCCAAATGCTCCAAACATATCACAGGAAAACAGGGTTTTTGTCGACCTTTCATAGCTGTACATGGTGTCTGGCCAGTGAACGTTTGGCACCGGATGGAAACTCAATACCTTACCCTTTCCAAGGTCTAAAGAATCTCCTTCCTTCACAATCCTTATTTTGTCTTCATTATAGAATGAGGTTACCATCTTGGCAGCTTTCTCAGTGCATATTATTGTAAAATCATCCTTAATTTTTCGGAAGTTTGCAATCCAGCCGGAATGGTCTGGTTCCATATGATTAACAATCAAATAATCAACATTTTGGGGATCAACACCTATTTCTTCTAAGTTTTTATAAAGGGTTTCGGGTATTCCGTCCCAACCAATTACCCCATCGATTATTGCAGTCTTGTCCCCCTGAACTATGTATGAGTTAATAGTTACCCCGTTTGCAAGCTCCCACATTCCCTCAAATAGTATGTCCTCAACATTCATAGTAAGCATATGGATTCCGTCTGCAATTCTCAATTTCTTCATAGATAATCCTCCTAAAATTTAATTTTCTAAAAGTTGACTGGCCTAGATATAGAATAATCAAGAACCGCTACAAGAGAGCCTCTCCTAGGTAGTTTTGTTGGTGATACTCCAATTCTACCAAAAGTGATGAGCTCTTGTCTTTTTCTCCAATATTTTCTCCTACAAATACTTTACACTATGCGATGGAAAGCATTTGCACTAACTCAAATATTTCCAGTAATTATTATACTCAATTTCAGTAATCTCAAAATTAAACCAATTAAAATCCCCTGTATCTAACTTCCAGGTAACTTCCCCTTTTGTAGGAATCCTTATTCCCTCAAATTCCTTATAATCTCGTACAGGAATTGACCAAGTCTCCAACCTGATTTCCCCATTAAATTCACCATATCTTTCAGCCTCAAAATTAATAACCTGACCTTTATCATTAAATGTAAATATTCCTGAAGCCGTTATCCCGCCATAGATCATAGTCACTTTGGCATTATATTGATCCATCTCTTCCCAAGTTAAGTATTCATTTAAAGCTGCAGTAGGGAACCACATTGTCTCAGCCAAATATCTTAATAAGGTACCTTGGTCGATTTCTTTTCCCTTGGAATCTGCAACAGTAAATAATGAAAGAATTTTGATTAGCATATTTCCTTTTCCATTCTCGTATTTATCTCTTCCTGAAATATGAAATAGTGGAGCAGCCTTAATATTTGCTTTCCAAATGAAACCCGGTTCATCTGAAGTGAAATATTGTTCTGCTTCAACTGGCATCCATGGTTTATCTTTTTCCAATCTCATATCCGCTTTTTGTTTTACGTAAACAGAAACTATTTCTTCTTTTCCAATAATTCCAGAGTATTCAAGCCACTTTTTAACATTCTTCGGTAAATCAGATATGTCTTCCCTAGTCACAATTTCACCCTTGTTCTTTACCTTGCTAAAAAGCTCTTCAATTTCCTTTTCCACTTTTTGGTTAAACGCATAATTAGCTATAAAAGAAACTGCTAGAAATATAGTCATGAGAACTACAATAATGATTAGCACAATTTTTAATTTTGATATGTAAACCTACCTCCCATAATGACGGATATTCGGCGTGGTCGTTAGTCAAACAATCCAATAGCCACATTTTTCTTTGCTTTATTACATATGTAAATATGATTGCGATAACAAAAGTCACTACACCTGCGCCAATTGCCAGCAATACCTTTTGATAAGGTCTTTTGCCTTCTTCTCGCGCTTTTGCTATCTCATCCAGCTCTGCTCCCTCTGTAAATGCAATGATTTCACGATATGTCTGTACATCAAATTGCTTTTTCTTCTTTTCCAGCAATATAGCGAGATAAAAAGCTACCACCATTAAGGCAACCCATATTACAATTCCTACATAACCAAGAAAGTGTGCCAGCAGAATGGGTGAAATTACCACCAATAAAAATAAGAATCCATACACCCGACTCAGTTTTTCAAATTCTTCTCTGTCCTCATTCTTCACTTGTTCTTTCATAATTTCCACATCTCCTTTGATTAGAATATCAATGGAGGTTTCAAAAACTTCGCTTAAAAGAATAAGACTATTGACATCCGGATAACTCTTATCATTTTCCCAGTTAGAAATGGTCTGTCTAGATACATATATTTTTTCTGCCAATGCATCTTGGGATAATGACATTTCATTACGGATTTTTTTGATTTGTTTTCCAAGTTCCATTTTTTCTGCCTCCTTCAGTTTTCACTCTAATCAAAGTGGTATTTTTCGTCTATCAAAAGGCTTTTACATATCCCAATTGAAGTTTTTTTGTTGTCAAAACTCTTTGACTTCCCTATAATCAATTATATCTTATAAAACTCCCAGAACAAGTGTTTCCTTATAACCTTCATATCTAAACCTTAATGCGTCCAACGCAATTGTTCACGCAGTGCGATCGCCAACTTGAAACTGATCCAGTTGATCAGTGAAATTGATCCTTTTTCATGAGTCAAGGGGACAGGCACTTTGACTCGCGTGACAGGACCCCCGTCCCCGTGTCACATCGTCCCCGTGTCACATCTTTAAAAAATTGATCACTTCCTGGCCTCAGAATGACAGAGCGATAATGTGGCAAACGAAACGTCCCCCTGCCACCCTCTGCCACGCCCCTGCCACGAAAATTTTTATTGGGATTTTATGATATTAGGTTATAATAAAACATGGGATATCGCCCATTAATTATATAGGATTTTATGAGGTGGAAAAATGGAATCTGCCAGTTGTGTGGTAGAACTAGCTAATGCAGCAGACATAAAACCAATGCTGGATTTTTGGAGGTCCATCCCTGGGCTGGGAGTGGGACTGGGTGACACTGAGAGTTCACTTAAGACCTTTTTGGAGAGGAACCCCACCACATGCCTGCTGCTGAAGGTAAACGGATGCTTAATGGGAACGGTTCTGGGCGGTTTTGACGGACGCCGCGGGTATATATACCACCTGGCAGTACACCCGGACTATCAGGGCAGAGGATACGGCAAAATACTTCTCAGCCGGGTGATCAGCCAACTGAAAGACGCAGGAGCCCTGAAAATCCATTTGTTCGCCTTTGGCGACAACCATACAGCAGAAGTCTTTTACCTCAGCCAGGGTTGGGAGAAGCGTCAAGATATTCAGGTGTTTTCCTGGGATACAAGTGAGGACATGCCACCTGAGGTAACTATCAGGTGAGGCAAATATTTAATAAAACAGAGAAGGTGGGCTTTAGATGAAAGCTGACAATGTCATTATTATGGGCGCAGCAGGAAGGGATTTTCACAATTTTAACACCTATTTCAGAGATAACCCGGCCTACCGGGTAGTGGCCTTCACAGCGACTCAAATACCAGATATTGAAGGAAGGGTATATCCCCCTAAATTAGCCGGGAAGGACTACCCAGACGGCATCCCTATTTACGCAGAAGAAGAGCTGCCTGAATTGATCAAAAAGCACCAGGTTGATCAGGTTGTCTTTGCCTACAGTGATGTAGCTCATGAAGAGGTAATGCACAAGGCATCTTTAGTTGCGGCCTGTGGAGCTGACTTCAGGCTGATGGGGCCGAAAACAACAATGCTCAAATCCAAGCGCAAGGTTGTTTCGGTAACAGCTGTCAGAACTGGCTGCGGGAAAAGCCAGACAACCAGATATATTGCTAAAATCCTCAAAGATGCCGGCAAACGGGTTGCAGTTATCAGGCACCCGATGCCTTATGGCAATCTGGAGAAGCAGGCGGCCATGAGGTTTGCCACTTATGAAGATTTAGACAAATACAACTGCACCATCGAAGAGAGGGAAGAATTTGAGCCCCATATTGATGATAATATAGTGGTTTATGCAGGGGTTGATTATGAACTCATACTGCATCAAGCGGAGGAAGAAGCGGATGTAATCCTCTGGGATGGAGGAAATAACGATATACCCTTCTATTTCTCTGATGCTCTTATAGTAATAGTAGACCCACACCGCCCCGGACATGAAACCACCTACCATCCTGGCGAAACCAACCTGCGCATGGCTGACATCGCAGTGATCAACAAGATCGACTCCGTAGACCCAACAAAGGTGGAAATGGTTAAGGAAGCTGTGGCCAAAAACAACCCGGCAGCCAAAATCATCCTGGCCAACTCACCGATAACTGTAGATGATCCTGAAGCAGTGAAAGGAAAAAAGGTTCTGGTGGTGGAAGATGGACCCACACTTACCCATGGAGGCATGTCCTATGGCGCCGGGATAATTGCCGCTGAAAAGCTTGAGCCTTCCGAAATAATTGACCCGCGCCCATATGCTGTAGGCACGATCAAGGATACCTTCGCCAAATACGGCCACCTGTCTAAGCTGCTTCCGGCTATGGGATATGGTAAGACACAGATCGAGGAGCTGGAAGAAACCATCAACAGCTCTCCGGCTGAAGTGGTGATCATCGGCACCCCCATCGACCTGCGCCGGGTAATGTCCCTAAAAAAACCGGCAGTAAGGGTGAGATACGAACTAGAGGAAATAGGCACTCCTCAGATGAAAGAGATGCTGGAAAAACTACTGTAAGACACAGGAGGATCGAATATGTTTTTCCGCTTTGGGCTGTTCAGCTCTTCCTCAAGGGCATAAATAGCCCAGAAAACAATCGTGAAATTACCTACGGAAAAATCACTTAAACACGGATGTGATATATGACTCACCTGTCCTTCTATCACATCCTTTTAAATAGCTCTGAAAAACCGGATGTGATGCCCGACTAATCCCGGCGGCATCATATCCGGTTTAACTTATACCGATACTAATTTGTGCCCGGCTGTTATTTTAGCAACGGACAGGAACAGCGATAACATTTGTCATCATTGATGTCATTCAAGGTAGAGCAGGCATTACAAAATATGATACTGTCTTTCGATTTATCATATTTTTCCAGGGTGCCCAGTCCTTTATGATGACGCACCCTATCGCCAATCTCAAAATAATTGTAGACAATATCGTCATCTTCTCTACCCCGTTCCACGATCTTGCCCTGAACGGTTTTGAATACCACCGTGTATAATGTGTATCTTTCCGTGTAATACTGCCCGTTGCTGTCTTTTTGACGCCGGGTCTTTTTCTCAATCTTTTTATCAATGACCACCCCATCCCACTGTTTGACCATTGCGCGGCTGATGGTGGACAATAAAGCGATGGTCAGAAACATGCCCCCGATTCCCAGTCCGATGAAAAGAGCCTGGGGGTTATCCATTTCCGAACTGGTCTGACCATAGATGAAAAACCCTACGATTACGACCACGGCCAATATTCCAGCAAAAATGAAGGACCAAGCAGTGGCCTGCCGCTGATAGCTGGCAAAGGCCGGGTCATGGATCCGCTCGGAAAAACCGATCAGCTTCTGATTCCCCTCCCTTTGCTCTGTAGGCGTTTCGTGATCCGGTTGATTTTCTGCTGTCTGGGACATAGGACTCCCACAGTTAGTGCAGAATTTGACGCTTTTATCAGAACCAGCACCGCAATTGGGACAAAGCATGGTTTTCATCCTCCCCTTTTTCCAACCTTAAGGAACCAGCAAATCATTTTACATCCCTTTGATCAGCTGTATCGCCCGATCGCCCTACCTTCCCCCGTAGCTGCCGCCACCTCCGCCACCGCCTCCGCCGACAGAGAATCCTCCCCCACCACCGGAACCGGATGATGACTTGCTGACGGCTTTTTGGGCGGAAGCTAAAGAACGCTCGAATGATTTGCCGATGCCGTCAAAGGAATTAGTCAGGGCGTTCATGCCAGAATAATGAGTCCCATACATCATCCAGCCATATCCGAAGCGATAATCCCCCTCCTGCATATTGGGAAATACAACTTCCAGCTGTTTGATGACTTCTTTGGCCACTCCTAGAGTGACAGCATAGACCAAGTAATGCTCCCAGATGATGAGGCTGGGAATCTCATGCCGCTGCATTTCTGAAAAATGCTCTAGAAATCTTTTAAAAGCTGCCCAGCGTACATAGTCTTCCTGCCCGGTGACAGAGCGTCGCCTGAAAAAGAGCGGTACGATGGCAATTATGAGCCCGGCAATGAGCATGGCCAAGCCGAAGATTCCTATCCGGGCTGCTGACACAAATCCCACCACAAAGAGGACGACCCCTCCTAACACTGTCAACAGCTTCATACTGCCGTGGCTGTCAAAGAAATTGTACTTTTCGCATTTAGCTATGATGTCGGAAGTCCAATCACTCCACCAGGCATGGAAGTCCTCGCCATTCTTTTTGGCATACTCTTCTATGTCGGTCAAATAGATATAATCCTTGCCGCCACCGATATCGTTTTTCAAGAAATCGATCAGCTCTGCTTCATGAGGCCTAAGGACCGCTTCTTCCGGTTTGCGCAGCGCCGCCGGCTCAGGTGCCGGCATAAAGCTGAGCCGAAAGGTGGTGACTTCTTTACTGCCTAATAATCTGCGTACCTGTACGGTGTCTTCCTCCAAAAAGAGGAATTGCCGCCGAGCCAGGTCCATAATGGTAGCCGTGATATCATTGGCATTCATGGCCTTATAATTCCACAGAACACTGAGTTCTGCCGGACTGTAATTGGCAGGCAACTCCCTGTAATAATCGCCGTCAAAAACCGTGGGGTGTTTGCGCCCGAACCTGCGCCACAACACAAAGACTACTCCTAGGGCAGCAGCCACGATACCTACACCAGCGCCGGTCTCTACTTTTGCCATTGTCCTCTCTTTATTAGCTTTATCTGCCCAACCTTGTTCCTCTGCTAAAATCTGGGCCAGAGCCGGCTGATCACTATAGGCTTCTGCCGGTGCATCGGCAAAGAGACTGATAGGCATGACCACCCGGCCTTCCATAAAGGTATAGGGCGGTAGATCGCTGACTTTCAGAAGGACCCCATCAGGTCCGGCAAATTCAACCTCCCCGTTTAAGGGGCCATGCCCCCAGATGCGGATATCTTCTCCCTGTTTGAACTGTTCCGCCCCCGGCGGCAGGGTGAGATTAACCTGGACACAGGAGATCTTATTGCCATTGGCTTCCCCGATGAATTTACGGTAGAGTTCCGCCACATCGGAGTGGACCTTGACTGCATTGATCACCCGATAGGAAACATCAAAAGTGCGCACCTGATCATAGGCATCAATGCTCCAGTCGATAATGATATTGTCACCTTCAACTTTGGTCAGAAAGGTCCCAGGCGGACCATATTCGGTGCCGGGATTGAAGGTATAAGGCTGACCGTTTTCACTCACCTGTACTTCGGTAACAGGGCTATCCCCCTGAGGGATCTCTACATAAAAGCCATTCCACTGTCCGGAAAAATCCACGGTAATTCTTTCAGTGACCAGCATGGAAGCATCAGGCAAGACCTGAGCATCCACAATGATCTGGTCCATGGTCAGTGACCGGTCTGCAAAGGCCGCCGGTGTCATAAAAGCCAGAACCATAAAAAGACTCATGAAGAGACTTAAGCTTGCAATGCGCCAATAACGGGAAAGCATTCTGATGTTCATAAGAAATCTCCTTTTAAAACTCGACCTTAACAGCTTGCCGGGCATCTGGTTCCCCCTGCAGGGTGAAATAGTCCACCATGGCAAAGCCCAGCATACCTGCCACCAGGTTGTTGGGGAATAATTCGATCTTGGTGTTAAATTTTTGCACAGTGTCATTATAGAATTGGCGAGCATAAGCGATTTTACTTTCGGTATCAGTGAGTTCAGACTGCAGCTGCAGAAAATTGGTGTTGGCCTTCAGTTCCGGATAAGCTTCGGCTACCGCAAACAAGGAGCGCAGGGCATTGCTGATCATGTTTTCTGCCTGCATCTGCTCCTGTAGATTCCCTGCATTCAGGGCCATGTTCCGGGCCTGGGTAACGCTTTCAAAGGTCGCCTTTTCGTGCTGGGCATAACCCTTAACTGCATTGACCAGATTGGGAATCAAATCATAGCGCCGCTTCAGCTGCACATCCACCTGGGACCAGGCATTCTGTACCCGCTGTCTCAACTGCACCAGACTGTTGTAGATACCGATCAGGAATACCGCTAATAATACCACGACAACTCCGAGAATTATAAATCCAACCATTCTTTATCCCTCCTTCAAAATTACTTCCAACTTGAACTTTATTCCCTATTCTTCTACTATTATCCTGTTTACCAGTTTAACAATAGTTCAACAATGGTTAAGCAATTGTAGTGACTGAATCCCTATAGAGACGCTTATTAAACGCTCGTAATATAGCGAGTCAGAACAACCTGACACTGCCTTCATTTTGCAGCCATCCACTGTTTTAATGACTCTGGGAGCGTTCGTCTTTGATATCTAAATAATTGGGACACCATTTGATAATAGTGTTGGCGGCCTCAGCCAGATCGATGTTAGTCATGGCCGTCATTTTATAGTATTCAAAATTGCCGCCAGGAGCTACGACATAAACAATCCCCCGTCCCGGTGCATAATAGCTGATGCTCTGCTGTCCTACCATCTGGTTATCTTCATAAAGCAGCAGACAGTCCTCGAATTTGGCAAACCCCAGGTCAAGATCAACACCCATATCCATGACTTCATATAGAATAGAGCCGTATTCACTGTCATAGCTCCATTTCTGGCCCACCGTCAAATTGTTTTTTAAGACCGGAAATATTTCATAGGGAGAGGAGTCCATGATGTAATAAGTCCCATCATTCCGTTCCACATAATGAAAGCCAAAGCCATATTCCTCGCCCATATCGATGCCCACTTCCACATCAGTGACCCGCACCGATTCGTTAGGAACGGCCTGGGCGCTGATGCGATCCACGACCCCTGACATCCCATCAGGATAATTGACAAAGAAAGTACATTTCAAACCTGGCTCAGTCAGATAAGTTGCCGCCCGGGACAAATCGGCCTGTGGCGCAGTCTGGTCAGGCACAGCCTGTGCGTTCTGAGAACCGGCATCAGTTGCCGGAGTGCCATTCTGCTGGGTAACTGCTTGCCCGGATCCATTTATATTACCACTTGGATCATCCTTGGAAAGCCACCAGTAGATTCCTCCTCCAGCCAAAAACAACAGGACCAGGACTGAAACCATGATGAACAGAGCATTTTTGCTCCCCCCAGGATTGGTTCCCGGAGGATCATAGTTTCTGCCCGGCATGGGACCGGGGCCTCCTGCTGGCGGTGCTGATGGAGTATAGGGAGCAGCCGAATTCTGTGGCTGTTGATAGCTCTGCTGCTGTGGCTGTTGATGAGTCGGTGCCACAGGAGGCGGTGCCACCGGCCGGCTTGGCGTGACTGGCGCAGCAGACGCCGCAGGCTTTTCTGTCATGGAATTGATATCAAAGCCACATTCACCGCAGAACCTGTCTCCAGACACTAATGAAGCTCCACATTCCGGACAAACCTTTAAATCACTCATTCATTTTACCTCCTTTTTAAACTGGATCATCTTATATCGGCGTTCCACAGCCGGTACAGAATTTCTTGCCTGGTCTGAGTTCAGTCCCGCACTGCCCACAGTATTTCATAACTGAGGCTTCCACTTTGGCAACTTTGGCCGGAGCGGTGCCCCCTATCACTTTTTGCAGGGCTTCGATCCATTTCAACAGGATCTGGATAAGTTCAGGCATGGTGCTGGTCTGATGCCGAAACCGCGACTCGCCCTCAGCTGCAGTCTCAAAGGAAAATAGATGATTGGTAAAGGCCGTGGATGTCAGAAACACCTGGGAAAGGCCCTTTTCCTGGCCATTGACCAAAGCCGTGGCCTGACATCCGATGGACCCCAGCCAGCTGGTAATGAACTCGGTGCCCATGAGCCGCGAACGCTCCCCTAAAGTCAAGGCATTTTCATCACTGGTCAAAAACCCCAGTTCCTCTGCTTTCTTAATGTGCTCAGGTTTCAGGGCGATTTTGCTCCCTTTCAATCTGGGGGTGAGCTCAAACAGGGTAGGTAAAAGCCAGCGTTTGTCCTGACTGGATAGAGAACGTCTCAGCAGTTGGACAAAGTCCTGAGTGCTGATGGACAGATCGAGGCCACCCCGGTAATCCAGCATGCTCTCCATATAGGAGCGGCGGTAAATGTCAATGCAGTGCAAAGCACAGACCAGAACTTCCATGGGCAGGACCTCGGGAAACACCGGCTGATAGCTGCTGGCAGCTTTGGAGGCATAGATATCCGACCACCACTGTAGAAAAGATTCTTCATTGTCAAACAACAGCAGCAAGAGATTACCGTCACTGCCCTGAAAATGAACCAAAACATCATTATCTTCCAGGGAAAGAAAAACATGATAGGTCTCTTCAGCTGAACCGGCTCCCCCACGGTTGAATTCGATTTTCAGATCAGGAGCCAGCAATTTTTTCGCCATTGATGTAAAATTGGCGCTTTCCGCCAGCGTTTTAAATAATTCCGAAGGACTGGTGGTGGCAGCCTGTTCCGCATCATAGCTGTATGGCGAAAGCTGATTCCCGTTCAATCCTGAACGTCTGAACAAATGATCGATGTCTGCCGGAGCTAGCTTGAATACCTCAAGAGCGCCCGGCTTTTCCATATTCATTCCCATATCAATGCCTCCTGTCTATTGTTTTCTCATTTATCTTTTGACGTTTCTGATGGCGCCGATACGGCTGCTTACTTTATTCAAAAAGTCTCCCGGAGAACTATACCCCAGTTCCTGCAAACGAGCGACCCGCGCTGCTGGCGATAGGCTCTTGTCTTTGACGACAGCGATCGCCTGTTTCATATTATCAGGCATGGCTTCCACCCGGTAACCCATATCCCGATAACCTTGCTCCACCCCTTCTGCCACACATGCCGTTTTGCGCAATTGCTCCATAGCCTCGGTCTGATTTCGCATCACCTGGGCGGGAGTATCTCCGGCGTTCCAATAATCATCGAATTTCTTCTGTTCCATCAAGGATAATTGCTCCGGATCCAGCATGGTCCCCTGCCCTTGCTGGGTCAATTCATATCCGGTGGAAGGCCGCATCGGTTTACCGTCGATGGTCACATAATCTACCCCGCGAGCGATTTCATCCTCTGTGAGTTCGATCATCGGCCTGCCCCGCATATCTCCATCCTGTATGTGCCAGGTCCGCTGATTGCTGAAATCCCGCCCAGCAGACAGATCGAATTGATCCATGGCGGCTTCTTCATGATGTTTAGCCCATTGTCGAACTCGTGCCGCTTCATCCATGTTAGCCCAGTCGGTATCTGGAAAACGCCGGACAGCTTCATCCACGCTGTACCCTGAGTTATCCGCCAGGGCTTTATAGTAAGTATCTTCCCATTCCACTTTAGGAATCTCCACCCATTCAGGCCCCTGAGGGCCTTGTACCAGTTTTTCAGCGATCACATCATTATCCGTATTGATATTGAAATCAGTCTGTTCCGTACCCGGAGTACGTACAGTCGTGACTCTTATCCCCTCTGGATCCACATCCGGATAGCGGTTATGCAAGTGCTCTTCTACGGTTCGATAAGAAGGTTGATGTATACCTTCATCCATGGCACGATTGAACTCTCTCTGTATACCCTGGGCTTCCTGGGGTGTCAATTGGTTGCCTAGACTATCCATTTCCTGAAGGTCTTTCAGTGTTCTCATGGAAGCAGGATCGGATTTCATTTCCATAATATCCTCAACTGTCAGCTGTTCTCCCCGTTGAACCTTGTCTGCCAGGTTCCAGGTTCTTTCCTCAGCCTGAATCTTGTATTCATCATAAATGGCCTGCTCTCTGATCAATTCCTGTTGTCTGGCCGGAGGTAATCGATCAAAATCCTTGACATTCTGCTGCATGGTTCTTTCCGCCTGATTTAAAGCCGCCGGATCGCTTAGAACTTCGCTTGGAGTCCTGCCCCCGCGATTTAAGGATATGCTATCCGGTTCACCCGGCAGATCATCTCCGCCTCCTGGCGGTCTTCCTGCTGGTTCACCTGGAGCGTCCCTACCAGTTGTGGGAGACTTCGCTGATGCGTCACTTAAATCCTCACCGGCCTGTCTGGGCCCCCGTACTCCATCGGCATCAGCCTGAGAGGCTGCTTTGCCCCCGCCTCTGGCTATATCGTCACTGCTGGAAGTGGCTGCTTTGCCCCCACCTCTGGCTATATCGTCACTGCTGGAAGTGGCTGCTCTGCCCCCGCCTCTGGCTATATCGTCACTGCTGGAAGTAGCTGCTCTGCCCCCACCTCTGGCTATATCGTCACTGCTGGAAGTGGCTGCTCTGCCCCCACCTCTGGCTATGTCGTCACTGCTGGAAGTGGCTGCTCTGCCCCCACCTCTGGCTATATCGTCACTGCTGGAAGTGGCTGCTCTGCCCCCGCTTTCGCCCACATCAGTCCAACCATCCGCCGCAGATTTAGAAACCATACCGGCCATATCTCCGGTGCTGTCACCGATGGTTTTTCCAGCGCCTTTGGTTACATCATCAAAGGAATCAGCCACTGATTTCAGCCCATAATCCATTCTGGCACTATCGATGATCTCTTTAGCCGCCTTATCACTGCCTATGTCTACCAGGCGTTTGTTGATCTGGTCGAGGGATTCCTCGGCAGAATCTTTACCGATCATCCCCAGATAATGGCTCCAAGTCTGATTCTTAGCACCGACTTTTAGGATGGCAGTTTCCACAACATCAGCTGCCTTATTAGTAAAGGCGGGGAATCTTTCCATCATCTCTCCCATAGCCTTACTGCCAGCTTCTCCTGCCAACCATCCCATTTGCTCTCCCAGCACATAGAGGCCGACCGCTTTCGATACTGCTCTGAAGTCTGATCCTCCTTTGGCTATCTCATCCTGTATACGGTACATGGCTTCGGCTACATTCATAGCCCCGTCCATGGTCGCGTAAGTAAGGCTTCCACCTAGTCCTCCGGTAGCCCCCGTGATCATAATCCTGGCTCCCATGCCAAGCCATGATGTGCTGCCATCTGCCTTTTCGCCGGTCAATACTTCCTTGGCTGTTGCTGCATTGGATTCCAGAGCCCAGCCCAGCTTTTTAAACCAATCCTCTTCCCAGCGTTGTCCAGTATCGGCAACAGTTTTACCCTGGATGCGATTATCGATGACCCGGCGGATCTTATCCATTTTCTCCCGATCCAGTTCTTTGCCAGCCAACATGTCATCTTTAAGGCTTTGGATAGCTTTGTCAACATCTCCAGGGCCACCTGGCTCACCGATGTTATATTTATCCGCTACTTTTTGCATTTGCTCCAGCTTGCGCCAATCCTCCAGGTTTTTGTCTATGGCTTTGCTGGTCGCATCCTGGCGTTGGCTCATCTTATCTATATCTATGGCAGCTCTCCGTTTATCTTCAGCAAAATCCTGCTGCCAGGACTCAAATCGGTCAAGATCAAAATCATTACCGGTTTCGGTATTGACCCATTTTCCGGTTACTGCATTGTATTCGATTTCATAGGTCCGCCCGTCAGCTGTTCCCACCAGTGTTTGTTGGTCTCCATGCCGGGGCCCGGCATATCCAGGTTCATATTCATAGGTGGAAGTGACCCCTGTCTCCGGATCAGTATAATCGAAAGTGTTACCCGGCTGGGTGTCCGGGATTTCATCTGCGGGGAACCTATCCTCCGATTCAAATGACAAGTCATCTTGGGGAATATCCTCCTCGGGTATGGGCAAGCCTGAGCCATCCTGCCCTTCCGGTCTACCTTCGCCAACATCATGATTTTTTAGGGTCTCCTCAAAATCCTGGCCAATAATCCCGGAACCACTCGTAGAAGGAACCGGCTCCGTTTTGGGTAAGTCATCATCCCAGGGTTTGGCTCCATATTTTTCCACGGTCTGATGATAGGGTTCTCCCAGGGGTGGTTTGGTAGGTTCCCAGGCTTCTCTCCGTCCGCCCAGGTCAACAATATCACCATCAAAAGGATTATTACGGGTATCTACGTTCCATAAGCTGCCTTCTTCGTAGGGGTTTTCACTCCAATGCCTGCCGTTCCTGTCATATCCGTCAGCATTATAGCCACTCCAGTGATAACCGTCCCTGTCATATCCCTGTTTGTCGTAGCCCCACGGATCGCGGCCGCTGCGGTTATAACCTTCGAAATCGAAACCTTCCCGGTCATAGCCATCCCGGTCATAACCGTGCTTATTAAAGCCATTCTTGTCATAGCCGTCTGCATCATAACCTTCCCTGGACTGGCCTTCCCGGTTATAACCGTCCCGATCATAGCCCTCGGCATCGTAACCATTCTTATCGTAGCCTTCACGATCCCATCCGTTCTCATCAAAACCATTACGATCATAACCTTCCCGATCCCAACCATCTTTGTTGAACCCTTCTTTGTCAAAGCCCTGTTTATCAAAGCCTTTGGCATCAAAACCCTGGCGGTCGAATCCCTGGCGATCATAACCGTTTATATCATAGCCTTCCCGGTCAAAGCCTTCCGGGTCGAAACCATTGCGCCCGTAACCTTCCCGGTCGAATCCTTCTTTATTGAATCCCTCCCGGTCATAGCCTTCTGTATCGAATCCGGCTTTGTTGAAGCCTTCCCGATCCAGTCCCGCCTTATCAAAGCCTTGGCGGTCGAATCCTTCCTGGTCAAAGCCGGCCTTATTAAAGCCCTCCCGGTCATAGCCCTCGGCATTGAATCCAGCTTTATCGAATCCTTCCTTATCAAAACCAGTTTTATCAAAGCCTTCTTTGTTGAACCCTTCGCGGTCATAACCAGTTTTGTCAAAGCCGGCCTGATTGAAGCCTTCCCGATCATACCCTTCGACATTGAATCCGTTTTTATCAAAGCCTTCCTGGTCAAAACCAGCTTTGTCAAAGCCCTCTCGGTTGAAGCCTTCTTTATCGAAGCCTGACTGGTCGAATCCCTGCCGGTCATAGCCTTCGGCATCAAATCCCGATTGGTTAAAGCCCTCACGGTCATAGCCTTCCCGGTTAAAACCTTCTCGATTAAAACCTTCTCGGTTGAAACCGGCCTTATCAAATCCTTCTCTATCAAAACCTTGCGCATTGAAACCAGCCTTATCGAGGCCTTCTTTATCAAAACCAGCTTTATCGAAACCTTCTGCATTAAAGCCAGCTTTATCAAAGCCTTCCCTGTCAAATCCTTGCGCATTGAATCCAGCTTTATCAAAGCCTTCCACATCGAAACCATTGACATCAAAACCATCCCTATTAAAACCTTGGGCGTTAAATCCATCTTTGTTGAAACCATCTTTGTCAAAGCCCTTTTTATCGAAACCATACTGGTCATATCCTTGCGAATTGTAGCCATCCCGGTCATAATCAGAACTGTTTCGGCCTTCCCTGTCAAATCCGTCTTTATCATAGCCGGCCTTGTCATAACCTTCCTTATTAAAGCCTTCCCGGTTATAGCCATCTTTGTCGAATCCTTCAACATCAAAGCCAGCCTGATCGTAGCCTTCTTTGTCAAAGCCTGCTTTATCTAAGCCGTCACTATTGTAGCCAGCCTCATTGAAACCATCCCGATTATATCCGTCACGATCATAGCCTGCCTGATTGTAACCTTCCCGATCATAGCCTTCAGCATCAAATCCGTTCTGGTCATAGAGCCCGTCAGCTTCGGCTGCAGTGGTCGGTTCTGCAGCTGTTGACAATTGTTCAGATTGATCCATGACTGGAGCACCTTCGCCGTTTTCTGCCACAGCAAAGTGCTCTCCCCCTGCTTCTCCTTCCCGGGCATTGAAAACCTTTGACTTCATTTGATCAGCTTCTATCTCCAGATCTGCATGGGCTTCCAGAGAACTGTCGTCATGAAGGGCTTCCGAATCTCCGGTGTCCGTATACAGCTGTTCTTCACTACTTCCCCCAACAGCAAAGTGCTCTCCCCCTGCTTCTCCTTCTCGGGCATCATATGCCTGGGGCTTCATGGGCTCTGCTTCCATCTCCAGACCTGCCTTGTCTTTCACAAACCGGGCTACATCGTCTTCATCAATTTCAGGAGTTAATACTTTCTCTTCAAACATATCTGTTGTATCAATATGGATACCAGTTTCTCCCCCTGCTTCCCTGATATCGATAGCTTGTTCATGCATATCGATAGTGTCGATAAAGATCTCCGATTCCGATTCACTGGTCAAGGGCTTGGGCTGCACAAAAAGTTCGGCTTCCCGTTCTGTCTCGATATGGATGCCCTGATCTGCCGGAGCATCCTGTATGGCGCTGCCGTGATGCATATCCGTAGCATCGACCAGGATCTCTTCTCTGCCCCGGCGTCCAAACTGATTGGTAACCCTGGCCATCCCCGATGCTCCTGGGCCGGTTTCAGCTGTACCCCCTGCTCCGGGCTGTGATCCTCCACTAGTAGGAGATATGGGCGTTCCACCCGCAGGCGGGATTGAACCTCCACCGCCCAGGCCGCCTAAAGCTCCCAGGGCTGTTGCAATAAGGCCTGGCACTACAACCCCAGTCACCGCTTCTGTGGTGTTGGAAGGTCCGGGTATATTGCCAACTGAGCCGACTCCTGCCGGGCTGTGGCTGTGTCCTGACCGATGAGTTCCCGGCGTAATCCCTGTTTCTCCGATGATATCTTCTTCTTGATCCTTATCTTTTTGTGGCTCCTCTTGAACTATATCAGGAGCATCCTGACTTAAAAGTCCCGCCTTTTCCATGCTATCGATAGCCTGCTGGGCGATACTTTTAGCAGAAGCCAGGTCCGCGCTATGACTCTGGCTGTTATCCACTATTTCCACCGTGATAAAATAATCAGGCAGTATGACTCCAATGCCTGCCCCATTATCGGCAGTATATTCCCTTACTTCACAGCCCTTCAGTTGGGTGGTTTGCATATAAGTAATCTGGGATATGCTGTCCACATAATCGACCATGATCTGTATTTCATCCGGCTGGGCCGGACCCAGAACACTGAGCGCACACACGCCGTCACCATATTCACCCTCCCCGGCATGAATGGCAAAGTCATAGCCGGTTACCGATTCCTCCCCGAATTGAAACTCTGGTGAGCCAAAGTTGGCGTTGGATACCTGGGTAACAACATCAGCGACACTTCCTGCTATAGCTTTCCCACCGAAAAAATTGGCTATCACCAATGCGAATAACAGACTCAGGGCTAAAACCAACAGGAAATGGCGATGTAATCTCCTTTTATTTCGCGCAATTGCTAAAATCGACAAGCCTTTCACCTCCTGTTCTCCTATGGCAGGATGCCGATCAGCATCATCCATACCGTCGAAAGCACCATCGCTACTAAGGTCGGGATCATTACATTTCTCGTCCCTTGAGCGCCCCTTTTCATGGCTTCCGTTCCTGCCGTTGCAGATGCTGTTGTGATGGCAGTCGAAGCAAAAGGCATTACCACATTCCACTCCAGAATGACCAAAGCCAGTATGGCTAAAACAGTAAAAGGGATCATAAACAACATGCCGGTACCAACGGCTTCCCGGGCAAAACCTCCGTCAGTCTGCCGCAAAGCAGTGTTACCGCTGTTAAATGCCAGGATCAGCAGATTTACCGCTAATAAACCCACTACAATGGCAATAACAAGGGAATATAGTACAGTAGTGAATTTGTATTCCGGTCTGCTGAAGGGTACCAAGACCCCGAATATAATGAAACACAGATAAGCCGGCCAAATTTTTACCCCATCAGACCCAGCTCCTCCGGCATATCCCAGTTTAGTATCCACCTTATCCTCCTCCTGTTCGTTGATTGTTATTTGCTCTGCTAAGCGCCGAATCTCCCCAGCAAGGCCCAGCCGATCAAGAGGATCGCTCCACAGAGAGTGGTCATGGCAATGCTGAATGCGACCCTTTCCCCTGACATCTGTTTAATGGTGTACAGGGTGGGTCTTAATGCCCACAAGACGCCGGTCACGCCAAAGGCGACTGCAGTCTTCCAGCCAAATGCGAGAGAAAAAATCAGCCCGCTCAAAGCATAAACGAAGGTAGCTGAATAGCCCAGGGCAAAGGTGGATATAGCCCAATCCACAGTGATCTTTCGTTCCCCCGCCTGGGCCAGGGCCCAGACCATAACCGCCAACAAGGCCACGCCGGCCGTACCGTAGAGCAATCCCAGCATAGTGATGAGAACCACGCCAGACGCTTCGATTTGTCCGTTCCGCATCAAGTCCAGCCCAGTCTGCAGGAAAAAGAGCATGAATGACAAACCTGATATGGCCAAGGAATAAGGCCAGGGGATTTTTATCATCTGATTTTTAACTATTTCGCCTGGATTCGTTATTATACTGAGTGCCGTCTTCCAGCGGAGTTGTGCTGGTGCTGCCATAGTGTTCATAGGCTTATTGATCCCTCCTGTCAAAATTTTTGTATAAAGGAACTTTTTCTACCCCGGTTTGGTTTACCGCAGGGCCATTAATCATTGTAGAACACTGTCTATCGCTGCAAAACAAACTTTGCCCCAAATTCCTGGTCCAAATTAACCGCCAGTTTCTTTAAGTCAGTCTCTGCCGCCAAACTGCCAACATATATGTCAGTTGTAGTGACAATCTCCAGTTCAGCATTAGTCAGATTCCTGCTCATAATGTTGACCGACTGCAGTTCATCCCCATTTATGACCACCCTATCGTTGCCATCGTGCTCCTGAGGGATCAAAATTATTTGCCCGGAGCCGACCTTAAGGTAATAAACCTGAGTTTTAAAGAACCCGGCTTTAAGCCTGATTTCAAAGGTCACCATAATCACCTCTGTTTAAAGTTTAGCAAATTTTCTTATAAAAGTTATTGCTCCTAGTGATTTGGCATTGCCAATTTCGTGGCACAAATCGTGCCAAAATTGCAGTAAATATGTTGTGCAATATGCTAAAATAAACTTGGTAAATAAATAATTTTACCAGAGATTTTTGCATACCCATATGCCTGAGCAAGCGAAAGGAATGGTCATATAATGACATTTGCTGAAAAGCTTGATTTGCTGATGAACATCACCAATACTTCCAACAGCCTCCTAGCCCACAGCATTTCCTTGGATGCATCCTTTATCAGCCGTTTACGCCGAGGAGTCCGCGCCCCTGCCAAAAATGCTAACTACATACAAGCAATGAGCGGTTACTTTGCCCGGTGCTGCCAGGCCGAATACCAAAAGACGGCCCTTTGGAACGCCATTCGCACCAGTTCCCCCATTCAGCCCCAGTCAACGGACAGCATGGCCAGCCTTATAGAGCAATGGCTATGGGAACCAGCCCAGGATGATTCCGACCCTATAGATGAATTGTTGGAAAGCATGATTGACTTTAGGTTTAAAAGAATGGAAACCGCGGCCACGGTTGATCTGCCAATAAATGACAACCAAGCCATTGCGGAAACAGAAGTATTTTATGGAGTGAAAGGCAAGCGTGCTGCCGTACTGACCTTCTTGTCCCTGGTAATATCCAATAAGCATCCACAAACATTGTTGCTCTTCAGTGATGAGGATTTGAGCTGGCTTACTGAAGATCCTGAGTTCACTGCTAAATGGTCTGCACTCATGTTACAAGTATTAAAAAACGGCAACCGACTTAAAATGATCCATACTATAAATCGTAATCTTGATGAAATGCTGTCCGGTATTAAAGGATGGATACCACTCTATATGACTGGAGCCATAGAGCCCTATTACTATCCCAAAACCCGGGACGGTTTGTTCCGGCGCACATTGTTTATTGCTCCCGACACCGCAGCAGTAAGTTCTTCATCGGTGCACAGCGGAACCCAAAATACAGCTAATTTTTTTACTACCAATAGAGATGCTATCCGTGCGCTGGCTAGTGAATATAATAATCTTATCGCCCTATGCCGCCCCCTGATGCGGATTTTCAACCATAATCACCAGGGAAACTATCTGGAAACCCTAGCCGAATTCGAAGAAGAGGCCGGCGACACCATCGCCAAGACCGATATGCTGACTAACATAACCATTCCCGAGGAGGCAGCTGCCAGCATACTAGTGCGCCTGAGCGATGTCATCGCTAACCGGTTGCGCACTTATCAGCAGCGCAGAATAAAGACTTTTTATGATAAACTGGGAACTCACCGTTTTACTGAAATCCTCTCTCTCCCTGACCTGGAGACAATCCTGGCGGGTAAAGCTGTGGTAAACCTGTCCGCTATTCCCAATGAAACCCAGGTATTCTATACTCCCCGAGAATACTATTTACACCTGCAGAATATCTTGCGCCTGCTCAAGACCTATGACAACTACCACATACATTTGACCGGTACCAAGCAGCTGGAGGGAAACATGATCTATGTCAAGGAGGATGTGGGGGTGTTGGTAGGCAGAACTGCAGTGCCCGCGGTCATATTTGCCATCAATGAGAGTAATATGACAGCCGCCTTCTGGGATTATATGAATGTTCTGTTACCTAAGGAGTACACCAGTACCAAGAATCGCAGCCATACTATTAAGAAGATCGAGGCGCTGGCTGCCCGGTTGGAAGCTTCATTAGTTCCATAGAGGTGGCAGGGGGACGTTTCGTTTGCCACATGAGTCATGTGACACACATGTGACACGGGGACGGGGTTACTGTCACGTTGGCGTGTGACAGGGGGACGCGTGTGACAGGGGGACGTGTGACAGGGGGACGTCAGACTGTGTGAAAACTCCCCACAGAAAAAGGAATTAAAGGGATAAAGATCGAAATATAGGGTGATAGAGAGGTGGAGAAAATGCCGTACATAAAAGGAGAAAACCGCAACCAAATCACCCTGTTTCCAGAGGCAGTAGATGACTATATCACCCCGGACAATCCGGTTCGGGTAATAGAGGCTTTTGTAGATTCCCTTGACATGAAAGAACTGGGCTTCAAAAGAACAACTCCCAATGATGTGGGGAGACCAGCATATGATCCCCGGGACCTCTTAAAACTTTATCTTTACGGGTACTTGAACCGCATCCGCTCATCGAGAAAATTAGAAGCTGAAGCAGGAAGAAACGTTGAGCTGATGTGGCTCCTTAAAAAACTGAAACCGGACTTCAAAACAATTGCCGATTTCCGCAAAGACAACAAAAAAGCCATCAAAAACGTTTTCAAACAATTCAACCTGCTGTGCAAAGAATGGGATCTGTTCGGATGTGAAGTAATAGCAGTAGACGGCTCCAAGTTCAGAGCATGCAACTCCAAACGCAACAACTACAATGATAAAAAAATAAAACGCCACCTGAAATACCTGAACGAGAAAATATCAAACTATCTAAAAGAGCTGGACAGCAACGATCAGGAAGAAGCGGACATCCATATCCCCAATGCAGAAGAAATCAAAAAGCGTATTGAAGAACTAAAAAAACGCAAAGCCAAATACCAGGCCATGCAAAAAGAAATGAAAGAAAAAAAGATCGATGAAATCTCCACCACAGACCCCGATGCCCGCTTGATGAAGGTTAATAACAACGGGGCAGATGTCTGCTACAATGTACAAACAGCAATAGACCAAAAAAACAAACTGCTCGTAGACTACGACGTAATTAACAACGCAGCAGACCAAGGGAATCTTTACGAGATGGCTAAAAAAGCCAAAGAAACATTGGGTGTTGAAGAAATAAAAGCCTTGGCCGATAAAGGCTATTACTCCACCTTAGACCTCAAAAAATGCGAAAAAAACAAAATTGAAACCTATGTAGCCAAGCCAAAAAATACTGGTGGTGTGGCGAATCCTGATTTTCATCAAGATCGTTTCCAATATGACCAAGAACAAAACATTTACATATGCCCTGCCGGGCAGACACTTTACCCCGGCCGTATTAGAAAAGTAAAAGGTGTTGAATATCAAGACTACAAGAACTTCAGAGCCTGCAAGCAATGTAAGTTTAAAGACCAGTGTACCAGTTCCAAAAAGGGCAGAACCATTTCACGAAATCTTTGTCAGGAACTTCTTGATGAAATAGACAAACGAACACAGGAAAACAAAGAACTATACGCCCAGAGGCAGAGGCTAGCAGAACACCCCTTTGGCACCATCAAAAGGATATGGGGTTACAGCCATTTTCTGACCAAGGGGTTAGAGTCGGTAAAAACAGAATCGGCCTTGAGTTTTCTGGCCTACAACCTGCGAAGGGTGATAAATATTCTGGGAGTTGAAAAAATGATAAAATTATTGACCCCCGCATAAGCGTGAGTCTTCTTTTCGTCTCTTAAAAACAGGTAGTAATCTCTTAAATTTTAGCTATCAACACCTGATTTAGCGTTGGTGGATACTAATATTTAGAAAAACCTGCATGTTTGTCACACAGTCTGACGTTTCGTTTGCCACATGAGTCATGTGACACGCATGTGACACGGGGACGGGGTTACTGTCACGTTGGCGTGTGACAGGGGGACGTGTGACAGGGGGACGGTGACAGGGGGACGGGGGTCTTGTCACGCCGGGTGCCACGGAGACGTTTCGTTTGCCACGGGGTGCCCCGGGGTGCCACGAGGACGGGGGTCTTGTCACGCGAGTCAAAGTCCCCGTCCCCTTGACTCACGTCCCCTTGACTCATCCCCTTGACTCAGATAAAACGTTGAGCATCCTCAAAAGTCACATTTTGTTTTATCATTTAAGGCCGGAAATCATCAGTTCAAAATGCTGCTTTGTCTGTGCCTTCAAATCAAAATCAGGATAGCGTACACACCATTCATATGTGATTCCTCTGAATGCTATCATAAAATGTCTGGCTAGAATAGTCGCGGGCAGATTTGTCTTCAATTCATTTCGACCTATCTCTGTTTCCAATATATTTTCAAACATTTTATAAAGCAGCCTGTTATATCCCATTATAGCATCCGGATTAATATCTTTAGCGATCTGTGCTTTGTAAACTGCTTTCATATTGTCACATCCGATCTTATTCGTCAGTACATCAGTCATTTTTTCAATAAACGAAAGAGGTATTTCTTCTGTGGACAGATTGGGAGGGATAGATTCCAGATAAGCTCTATAATCCATATCAATCTTGCCTACATAGTCGTTGATTAACTCAGCAATCAAAGCATCCTTTGATTCAAAATGCACATAGAAGGTACCCTTCTCCGGAGTTTCGGATTTGCAATTAGGGACCTTTACCATAGTTAATGCTTCGCAGACCCGTAGCCATTACATCTGATGGCCAGGTCTATTTCACAGGTTCGAGCCGAGATGTTGTCGCTGCATATGAAATAAGCATAACAGATGGAAATTATACCGGTAGATTGAACCTTCTGTTCAATCTTGGCAGCAAATACGATGGAAAAACGTATACTATATATCATGAGAAGAAAAGCGGCGAGATTGAAAAATATACAGCAGTCTGCACAGAAGGTAAGGTTGCCATAGCCATTGATGAGCTCTCACCCTTCCTCATCACTATTGCAGTACAGGCAGATAGCGATAATGTTATTCCTCAGACCGGCGACAACAGTAATCTGTTTTCTTGGGTGATATTAGCAGCCTTATCCGCAATAACACTCATGTTAGTGTTAGTTCATGGCAGGAACAAAAGAAATAAATTCTCAAATTAACGCTCCGTAAGTCAAGGGGATGAGTCAAAGCCTCCGTCCCCTTGACTCAAAGCCTCCGTCCCCTTGACTCATTGACTCACTCAATCCTGGGCCCACAGCAGTTCGTCTAAATTAAGAACTTCTATCTTCCTTTGTGGCTTCTGCTTAATATATCCCGCTTGTTCGAAATCGGTTAATTTCCGACTGATTGTTTCAGGAGTTGTCCCTAGGAAAGAAGCCAAATCCCTTTTACTCATCGGTAATACAAACTCCATTGCCCCTTCCCCATCGAGACACTCGGCTATAAAAAGTGCAAGTCTGGTCTCCACCTTCTCCGTAGAAACTCTTATTGTTTGCTTCTCCGATTTTTCCAGCCTGCTCGATAATTCCTCTAAAATTTTCAAAGAGATCGAGGGGAATTTCAAAAGCAATCTCTGTAACTCAGCACGAGCAATCAGACAGACTTCAGTGTTTTCCACAGCCTCGGCGTAGGACTCATGAACGGACTCACTAAACAAGGCAAGTTCACCTGTGAAATCCCCCGGACTCAAAAAACGCACCAATTGTTCCTTACCTGATTCAGACAAACGATAAATCCTGACTCTCCCACTTCTGACAACATAGAGTGAATCTGATTGCTCTCCAGCCCGATAGATAATCTCGCCCTTTTTATATGATTCTGACTGAATCACTTCTGTGATTTCAGCCATTTGCCCATCTTCGAGATGATTAAATATCGGCACCTGATAGATACATGACTTGAGCCCCCCAGATTTACACTCATGTTCGCCCATTTCAACTCTCCCTCCCAGTCCTTATCCCAATTCGGTCGCTGCGCTTCCCTTTTTACTGTTGAATCCTATCAATCTCATGGCATTGATTATCACGATTAAAATACTGGCTTCATGGATAAACATTCCTGATGCCAAATGCACATAGCCCAATAATACCCCAGCTAACAGGATAAATACAATTGAAACCGCAATACATGTGTTTTGCTTCATATTCCGAACCGTGGACTTGGCAAGAGCATAGGCATGGGAGAACTGCATTAGCTTATCTGCCATCAGGACCACATCCGCTGTCTCCATGGACACATCTGTGCCACCTTCACCCATTGCCAAGCCTATATCCGCAGTCGCAATAGCTGGTGCATCATTAATCCCATCCCCTGCCATCGCCACTACATGCCCCGCCTCTTTCAATTTTTTGACATATTCCACTTTGTCTTCCGGCAATAATTCCGCCTGAAATTCATCTAATCCGAGCACATTGGCAACTACTTCAGCCGTATGCTTATTGTCCCCGGTCAGCATAACCATCTTCTTGATACCATTCCTTCTCAGCTCCGCTAAAGCGTTTGAGGCATCTTCACGGATCTGATCAGCAATAGAAATAATGCCGGCAACCTGACCATCTACAGCAGCGAATATTGCCGTGTTCCCTGCTTTTTCACGCTTGACAGCATAAGCAGCAACCTGATCACTGATCTGGATATTTTCAGCTTCCATCAACTTGCGGTTACCAATTGCCAAGGCGTAACCATCAACTTGGGCACGAACTCCACTGCCCTTAATCACTTCGCCGTCAAGTGATTCTCCTTCAAGGCTCAGCTTCCTCTTATCAGCTTCCTTGACAATCGTGCGCCCTAGATGATGCTCCGAAATAGTCTCCGCCTTCGCCACCAACCTGAGCAATGCGTCACTCTCCAGATTGCCGAATACCTTGATATCTGTTACTTCTGGTTTTCCTTTAGTTAAGGTACCTGTTTTGTCAAATACAATTGTATCAACCTTAGACAACCGATCCATAACCTCTCCACCTTTGAGCAGGACACCGTTTCTGGCGCCGTTTCCGATCCCGGCAACAGTAGATACAGGCGCCCCAATGACCAAGGCACCAGGACAAGCAACAACTAAAAAAGTAATTGCTAGATGGAGATTATGGGTTATTAGATAAACAATTACCGATAAGATAACAACTGACGGTGTATAGTAAGTTGCGAACTTATCCAGAAATTTCTGGGTTTTTGATTTTGATTCTTGCGCCTCTTCGACAAGCTCGATTATTTTGGCAAAGGTAGTATCATCCCCAACCTTTTCAGCAATAATTTCAATATAGCCATTATCGACAATTGTGCCACTATAAACCGTATCACCAACCTCTTTCGATGCCGGCACGGATTCACCTGTAATAGCCGCTTCATTTAATATGGCTTTACCGGACACGATGCTGCCATCTACAGGAACCTTGCCGCCAGGCCTGATAATAACCCGATCACCTTTGACAACTTCATCCACAGCTATCGTCAGGCTTTCCCCTTCACGAATGACATCCGCTTCCTGTGGTGCCATGTCCACAAGTGCTCTTATTGAAGAGCGGGTTTTTTCCAGTGTACGCGCTTCTAAGTAGGCACCAAATAAAAATAAGAACGACACAACAGAAGACTCGACAAACTCATTAAGATAAAGTGCGCCTACGACAGCGATGGTCACCAATAATTCAATACTAAAGACCTTCATGCGCAGCGCTTGGAAAGCCCTGATGGCGATTGGGATAATGCCAATTATCGTTGCCCCGATCAACGCCAAATCCTTATAGCTTTCATATCCTGTTACTATAAACACAATACCAAGGGCGATCAGTATCCCGGAAATGGCCGTAATCTGATTAACATACTTATTAATATACTTATTAATTGTGTTAATCATCTCCATACCCCCTTTTTACCTTTTTAAGTTCCACATCACCAACCAAACTGCCAATCATGCTCTCTAAATCCTCTGCACTTGCCTTTATTTCATCGAATTCCATGATGATCCTGCCCAAGCTCGGAAAAACCTTCGCTGAACTGACGCCACTCTGCTTCAGTAATTCAGCTTCGATTTGCTTACCACAGCCTGGGCAGCCAAGTGGTGTTATCTGAAACAACGCTTTGCCCATATTATCTCCCTCCTATCCTTCTTCCTGCATTATTTATATCTCATACCCGATTTATTCGCCTTGATTAAAATCAATATTTCATTGAAGCAAGAAAAAACCATGGCCTGGATGTAGGCCATGGTAAAACAGATAAACTTAGGTTGAGCAGACAAATCAGGAAACTTTCGAATTCACTACCGTAAAACCTAAGTTTTCAATAAGAAGTTTTAATTTTTCGGCATCTGTTTGAGTGTCATCAAATTCCGTTTTTACCTTGCTTGAGTTGAATAATACTCTTACCGATTCAACCCCTTTAGCCTTGGCCAGTGTAGCTTCGATTTTCTTAACACAGGTCGGACATGTAATTGTCTCTAAGCGAAATTCTGCCTTTGCCATATTGATTTTCCCTCCTTCGCATTTAGTAACGCTTGAATAGTACGCTATTCTCCTTCGCAATATGAAGGAAAACATCATCAGCCAACTCATGGAGTTTCTGATAAACAGCCTTCACCGTAGGACATGCAAACTCCGGCGGTGTAAAATCGTTGGTCTCCTTGATTAAACGCTTAATAATCTTTCCGGCGCCATCATGCTCATCTTCTAATTCACTGATCAGTGACCTTATGGCTGCTCGATCTTCAGGAGTTTTATCAACCTTAAGCATAGCAGGAAAAAGTTCCTTCTCCTCTTTAGCAAAATGCTCCTCCAGTTCCATCTTTAACTCGCTGAAGCTTCTATGGATCTTCAACATTAATTCCTTGTCATGCTCATAATGAACGAGCATAATCAAATTTACAAGCTTATCTAGTTCCTTCCATAATGCTCGCTCTGTCAGATGATGGGTATCAAGTATAAGGTCAATGAGTTCTTCATCAGAAAGCTCAGACACAGGGCGTTCCTTATCTGATCTGGCTAAATAATCACTATAGGCATTCTGAACCTCAGTGATGAAATCTGGGGTAAGGCCTGCTTCATCTATTGCTGACTCAAGAGAGCGATCCCCTTGGGAGCAGTAATCAATATGCAGCTCATTCAGACGTGAAGTAATGGCAGGAAAATAAGTAACAAGATCGCCAAGCTTTGTTTGGCCGTTGATAGTTATGGTCTGTCTCATTAGATTATCCTCCTTTGCATACTTTTTTCGTCTATCTTTCTTTTTATACTAATTCATTCCAAGAAAAAAAACCTTGACTAAAATCAATTTTCAGGACAGGAAGTATATTTTATCTTAATGTCTTTGCCAACTCATTCCTGTAGATATTTCCAAACTATAACTTTGTTACGGCCATCTTCCTTTGCCTTGTATAATGCTCTGTCTGCTGTGCCAATTAACTCATCAGGCTCCATTCTTTCAGCAGGAACAATAGATGCTACACCTAGGCTGACTGTTATAACCCCTTTTATTTTTTCGTTTTCTATTCCCAGCTCTTCCACTCTTCTTCGAATTTCCTCGGCAACAACTGCCGCTCCCTCGGCAGTAGTATTTGTGAGCATTACCACAAATTCCTCACCACCGTAACGTGCTGCAAGATCACCTGGTCTCTTTATTACACCTTTTATGACCTCTGCGATTCTTATCAATGCTTGGTCACCTGCTAGATGACCATATGTATCATTAAAGATCTTGAAACGATCAATATCTATCATGATCAGAGCCAGCGGCATCCCTTCACGCAGACTTAATTTCCAGGCTCTATTATATGCAATATCAAAAGCTCTTCTGTTCTCAATTGAGGTTAGGCCATCTATTATTGAAATCTGTTCAAGCTTAATATTAGCTGCCTTTAACATTTCATTTGCATGATGGAGTTCCCCAGTTCTTTCTTTGACACTAACCTCAAGCTTTTCACTTAATTTTCGGTATTTTCTAACAAAATAAATTGCGACTAATGCTACCAATAATAGAAAGAGACTAGCAGAGCGCAGAAAAAACGTTTGATAATAATCTTCGGTTAGGTATACCACTCTCTTGCCTTGCCACTGTTCCATTATTTTATCAACAGTGCCATCCTCAGTAATTTCTGTAAGGCCGGAATTAATCAGAGCCAACGTTTCGGCATCGCCTTTTCTGACGGCAATTCTGGAATACTGAGTCTCAACAGGTTTCTCCACGATCCCTATACCAGGTATCCTGCTTTGAGCAAGTTCATATTCACCGATCCATCGGTCCACAATAATCGCATCTAAATCCCCAGCGCTTAAGTCTCTGAAGGAAGTTTCCCAATCATCGATCTTTTCAATGTCTATTCCTTCATATCCTTGAAGCAAGCTGATCGGATAACCGCCTGCCTCTACGCCAACACGCTTGCCTCTTAAGTCATCAATACTCCTTAAGGTAATATTGCCGCTTTGAACGAAAATTGAAAAGTCGGATTTTAGCAGAGGACTTGAGAAATCATAAAGTTTATTTCTTTCAGGACCAGGATTGATTTGAAGAAGCCCATCAGCATAACCATTAAGCACCATGGTTTGTGCTTGCTCCCAATTTACTGCCATAACTTTAATATCGCAACCGATCTTATCTCCGATAGCCTTAGCAATATCAACTGCCACACCTTTAGCTGTTCCGTTGTCATCATATACGATGGGAGCCAAATTTTCATTTCCGAGGAAAACCAGAGTATCACGACTGTCATCATTCATAGCAAATCCACTGATAGGCAGAAATAGGTTCAACAAAAACAAGACAATAATAACAGTTGTAATATGTGTCCTATTCGTTCTATTCTTACTATGACTTCTCATGGAACTCACAAGAACCACCTGCTTATATATCTACGTTTCAAGAATATCATCTAAGCAAAATTCGGTCACATTGATTAAGTCTACCGTAGAGTCTAAATCCGGCAACAAGCTCTTCACCAGTAATGGTGAAGAGTGTATAAGCGACTTGTCCATTAATGGAAGTAAGGCCTTTTTCTGGACAGGTGATTTCATCGAGCAGACAACACATAAAAATCCCTTCATTACCTGGAGAGCAACCCAAACAAATGGGCTCGGCGGTATTAATTTGGTGACTATATCTCTAAACTGAAGGGATTATACTTTACATCCCAGTCGTATGTATCAACCGCCTCTTTTTTCTTCACCCATCCCACTGCTAGATAAGTGAGGGGTGTAGCAGCTACTTCAAAGACGACCTTGAAAACATATTGGGCGGCCATCATGCTAAGCAGAGCCGGTAATGCAACTGTTCCCGCAAAGGCGATGGTGATGAAAATTACAGTGTCTATACCCTCACCAACTATAGTTGAGCCAATGGTGCGGGTAAAGAGCCATTTTCCCTTAGTCAAGAGCTTCATTTTCGATAAGACAGCGGAATTAACAAATTCCCCTAGGAAATAACCAATAAGAGATGCAGCGACAATCCTCGGTGTCATTCCCAATACAACCTGATAAGCATTTTGGGACTGCCAGAAATCAGGATGGGGCAAGATCACGACCAACATAAAAACCGCTGCCATCAAGAGATTGCAGGCAAACCCGGTCCAGATGATCAACCGTGAGCGTTTAAATCCGTAAACCTCGGTCAGGATGTCTCCGAAGATGTAGGCCACTGGGAAGAGGATCACTGCAGCAGGCAGCACCATCCCAAAAACTGAGATCAGCTTGCCTGCTATGATATTGGAAATCAACAAGCAGGTGACAAACAGACATCCCAATATGACATAAAGGGATGATACTTTTTTTGTTTCCCTCTTCATTTCATAACACCTCGACCATTATTTTATAACATTAAAGCTATTCAGTACATACTGTTTCTTCCCTGATTCTTTTTACCATTTCTCTAACCCTTTTTCAAAAGGGCGCAAATATACCGGTTCCCAGTGCTTTTGACTAGAATTGTCATGGCTTAGAGGAACCGGCAGTCTATTAGTTTCTGAACTTGTACCTGGAGCCATCACCAGAACTATCGTCTTGATTGCTCCCTGATCGGTTATTGGTCATCCCCCAGACTGGATTAACCCTGAATCAAGGCAAAGGCCTCGGCTCTCGTGGCGCTGTTGTGTTGGAACAATCCGCGCACAGCTGATGTGATAGTTTTAGAACCAGCCTTACGCACACCCCTCATGGTCATGCACATATGTTCAGCCTCGATAACCACCAATACCCCTCTCGGCTTTGCCTTTTCCATGATAGAATTAGCGATCTGTGAAGTCAGCCTTTCCTGGAGTTGCGGCCTTTTAGCATATTCATCAGCGATCCTGGCCATTTTGGACAGCCCCAGAAGCTTCCCCTCATGAGGAATATAAGCGATATGTGCTTGACCGAAAAAAGGAACCAGGTGGTGCTCACATATAGAGTAGATGGGAATATTTTTGACTAGCACCATCTCATCATGTTGTTCTGTGAAAAAAGTTTCTAGATGTCTTGTAGGATCACTTTCTAGGCCGCCACAGATTTCTTTAAACATACGGGCAACCCTTGCAGGCGTATCCTTTAAGCCTTCCCGCTCCGGATCCTCTCCTATTCCTTCCAAAAGCATCCTCACTGCAGCCTCAATCTTTGCTGTATCGATCACTCAATCCGCTCCTTCAATATAAGTTCAGTACCTTCTTTACAAAGTAGCTGTGACGATCCTGTTATTCCCATCCACATGAACAACCCGTGGTTTATGCTCTTTTGCCTTTCCTTCCTCCACTTGTGCATAGGCGAGGATGATCAGAATATCTCCGGGCTGGCCGAGACGAGCAGCTGCACCATTTAAACAGATCTCGCCGGAGCCAGCTTCCCCTTCAATAACATAAGTTTCAAACCGCGCCCCATTGTTGTTATTGACCACCTGCACTTTTTCGTAGGGGAGGATGTCCGCTGCCTCTAATAGCTCCCGGTCAATAGTGATGCTCCCCACATAATTCAGATCCGCATCGGTCAAAACAGCACGGTGTATCTTTGATTTTAACATAAAACGATACATGGCTACACCTCCAGGTCGATGTTATCAATAAGCCTGGTTTTTCCCACAAAAACAGCCGCAGCTAGCAGCACTTTCCCCTCTAAGACAGGCATCTCCTCAAGGGTCAGGCCATCTACTAGCTCTACATAGTCGACTCGGATCCCAGGGGAGGATTCCAGAACCCGCAGAATCTCCTTTCGCACTGCGGCCGCCTCCCGCTCACCTTTCTCGATCATTTGCTTGCCTGCGTTAAGAGCCTTAGGCAGTGCCAGGGCATTTTTTCTTTCTGCTGCGGAAAGATAGCTGTTGCGGGAACTCAAAGCCAGGCCGTCCTCTTCACGGACAATGGGACAGCTGACTATCTCTATAGGTAAATTGAGGTCATCGACCATCTTCCTGATGACAATGGCCTGCTGAGCATCCTTCTGCCCAAAGTAGGCCCGATCCGGCTGGGTGATGAGGAAAAGTTTGAGAACCACAGTTGTCACACCCAAGAAATGTCCGGGGCGCGACCTGCCGCACATCTTCTCTGTTGCCTCACCCTTTACCTCCACATAGGTGTTGTAGCCCTCTGGGTACATCCCCTCACCGGAGGGAGCGAAAACATAGTCAACACCCACATTTTCAGCCAGTCTGCTATCCCGGTCCAGATCCCGCGGATAGGTAGCGAAATCTTCTTTTGGCCCAAACTGCAGCGGGTTGACAAAGTTACTCATCACTACAACATCATTATCCTGCCGGGCCTTCGCGGCAAGGCTAAGGTGTCCCTGATGGAGATAGCCCATTGTAGGCACCAACCCGATCCTCTTCCCCTCACCTTTCAGTTTCAGGGAAATAGCCTGCATCTGTTTAATATTTTTTATAATTTCCATCTATTCCAGTCCCTCATCATTTTATTAAATTCCGTAAGGATTTGCACCATATTTCTCCGGCCCCGCCGGATACACCCGTCTCAGTTACAGCACTACACTGCCAAATACACATCCTCACATATACGGATAATACCTGAAGTAAGCCCAGTTGGAGTGATACCCCTTCCCTTGTCACCCCTGGAAACCAGTCCGTAGGTGAGACGGGAGAACCGCCCCCGTGTCTCGCTTTAGTAACATTGGTCTGGGCCTGGGAATGTCCCATCTTGAACTTCTTTTTTGAAGGTTTTCAGAGCTTCTATGATAATATCGTGTAGATTGGCATACTGTTTTACAAACTTAGGCACCTTTTTGCCTGTGCACCCCAGCATATCGTGAATAACCATCACCTGGCCGCTGCAGTGGGGTCCTGCACCACAGGAGAGTGTCGGTATCTTCAAATTATTGGTGATATCCTCTGCTACATCAGCAGGTATGCACTCCAGCACTATGGAAAATGCCCCTGCTTCTTCAAGGATAACAGCATCCTCCATTAAGCGCCGCGCCGCATCCCCGGTTTTTCCCTGCACTCGAAATCCGCCAAATTGGTTTACTGACTGAGGGGTTAGCCCCAGGTGACCCATAACAGGAATACCTGTCTCCACCATAGCGCGAACAGCATCTGCGCGCTCCCGGCCCCCTTCCAGTTTCACTGCATGTGCTCCTGACTCTTTGATAAAGAGCCCTGCATTCCAAACAGCATCAGCTATTGTTGTCTGGTAGGAAAGAAAGGGCATATCAGCTACTACCATCGCCCGCTCAGCTCCCCGGGATACTGCAGCGGTATGGTGAAGCATCTCCTCCATGGTTACAGGCAGGGTATTCTCATAGCCTAGCACCGTATTCCCTACCGAATCTCCTATCAGCAGAATATCGATCCCTGCTTCATCCAGCAGTCGTGCCGTAGGATAGTCATAAGCTGTAAGAAGAGTGCTTTTGACCCCCTGTTCCTTCATCTCCTGCAGTGTTGCTGTTGTTACACGAGACATCACAAAACCTCCTTAAATTTTAACAGTTATTACAACTCACTTATTTTGCCAAACTCCTGCACTCACCTGATATATACAATGTTTATGCGGATCCCTTTCATAGACAGGAGATCGCAGCTTCCCTCTTCCACCATACCCAGCTGATATATACACTTTTCTGCAGATAGGCATGACAGCTTCCCCATCCTACACATAACTAATGCATACCTTGCCAGTGATCTGCCAAAAGGGAGCGCAAGGCCTTGGCCTGTTCTTCACTTATTGTCCCCTTATTTATGGCTGTATCAACAGTTACCAACCCCAAAATTCGATATACGCTCGCCAGCTGCGGCAGCCCCTCCATAGCAGTCAGGTGTTTCTTCACTGTACCGCAATCCCCTCTGGAGATTGGCCCTGTCAGGGCTTCGGGTATCCCTAATTTTTTGATATTCTCCAGTGTCCCTGTGACTAAAGGAAGAAAAGCAGGAAGTCGGAGTTCTTCCGGAACACCCGCTTCGGCAAGCAGCTTCATGGCAGTATCCAATAGTCCCACCAGATAATTGCTGGCTACACTGGCTGCCCCATGATAGAGAACTTTAGACTCTGATTCCAGCAGAAAGTGTTTACCACCCAGATCTTCTACCATTTTTATCGCCAAGCCATGTCCACGGACATCCCCCTCAATACTGAAGTAGGTTCCGGGAATGAGCTCAATGGCCTGCTCTACACTGGCAAAGGACTGAATGGGGTGAAGGGAGAGGGTAATAGCCCCTTGTTTTGCTGCAGGCTCCAAGAGCTGTGCGGTATGAGCACCGCTCATATGCAGGACAACCTGGCCGGAATAGAAAGCACCATCTGAGGCAACCTCCTCTGCCACGGTGCTGATGGCATCATCTGAAGTTGTCAGAAAAAGCACCTCAGCGTTCCTGGCTGCCTCCCCTTTAGAAAGGACAGGGCAGTTCAACCGCTTTGCCATAACCTGTGCAGACTCCTGTGACCTGCTAGCTATACCCACCACTTGGTAACCTGCCTTTTGAAGTAAAACTGCCATGGCTGAACCAACTTTTCCGGCACCGATAAAACCGATCTTCATAGTTTTCGCCCCCCAACTACCTGAAAAATCAAAAACCTTCCCGATCATGATCAAGAAGGCTTAGAAATATCAATTATGAGAATCACCTTCCGTCTCAGTCCTTAACAGGTACAAGCGGTCAGTCATATTATTGCTTACTATTGTGCTTACTTTTGCGGTATTCACGGTATGGCACAGGTTCCATCCGCAACCACGCCAACATTATATCATAATGTCTAATTTTTAAACAACCTGATTTTTTCCGTATCTCCTTTTTGCTGCAGCATTTCCAGGTGCTCCTGTGTTGAGATACCATCTGGGTGAATAAGATCAGCGGCTATTTCTCTCAATGGCATTAACACAAAACAGCGTTCATACATCCTGGGATGTGGAACAGTGAGATGGGGAGTTTTTATAATTCTGTCCCCATAGAGCAGAATATCTATATCGATCACTCGAGGGCCCCAATGAATCAGGCGTTTTCTCCCCAATTTATTCTCGATATCCTGAGTGAAATGAAGCAGTTCCTCTGGCTCTAGTGTTGTTTCGATCTCTACCACCTGGTTGAGAAACCATCCCTGATCGAGATAACCCACAGGCTCGCTTTCATAAAGTGATGATGATTGAATGATCTGAACTGATTGATGAGCAGATAACTCCCGGCAAGCAGCGTCAAGATATGCCTGCCTATCCCCAAGGTTGGAACCCAGCCCCAAAAAGGAGTTTTCTTTCTTTCCCTTATCGGCCATCTATCTGTCTCTCCTTTAGAAGCAAAGGTAAGCAAAAGGACCTTCTATTTGCTTCCTTTTGTTATACGGAAATTTGCCGCTGGTTACCCCTTGTTTTTCATAATCTCCTGTTCTGCACGGGGATGATTCAAGCAAAGCGGCGTTTCTTTTTGCTGACTAAGTGCAACAGGAACCGTCCCTAGCGCATTGTCTTCTAATCTCTACAGCTGCATCAGCAAAAAAACCTTTGAGCGGAGCATGGGGCTTCCTTACTCTCACCAACACCTCAACAACAGGAAACTCCCCTAGAACCGACGCGGCAATGCGCTCCGCAACCGTCTCAATAAGCAGACAGGGTTCCCCGGTAACGATCTGTTGGGTCAGTTCAAAAACCTGGCTATAATCAATGGTTTTAGTAAGGTCATCCTTCCTGCCAGCCTCCCGAAGATCACAAGATAATTCCAGATCCACAATAAAAGGCTGCCCTAATTCCTGTTCAGCAGGCATCACACCATGATATCCATAGAACTGCATCCCATTTAGTATAATTCGATCATATTGTTCACCCACTACATACCGCTCCTTCTCGCCCGAACATCCTTTCCAACGACTAACCGGAAAAACAGAAGTCAGAGACCAGAGGTCAGAAATCTGAAAGACCAGACTGTCTTGGACAATTTCCCGCCCGAACATCCTTCTCAACGACTGTAGTGTCTGATCCGTGACAAAAGGACCGTCCCCGCGTCACGCCCATCTTTTCCCACTTCCAACATCCCGCTTCTCACATCTCATTTACTAACCACTAACTATGGCATCTATCATGCGCATCGCCCGAACTGATTCTTTCACATCATGGACACGCACGATATCTGCCGCACCCTGAGCAACCCCCCAAACAATCGTGGCTAAGCTTCCCTCTAAGCGCTGATCTGGAGGGAGATCCAGTGTTTTACCGATGGTCGATTTCCGTGAAGTGCCTAGCAGCACCGGTTTTCCCAGAGAGCGAAACTCCCGCAGATGGCGCATAACCCTCAGGTTCTGCTCTGCATCTTTGCCAAAGCCAATACCTGGATCAAGAATAATCTGCTCAGGCTTGACACCAGCATCCTGGGCGATATCGACACTTCTGCGCAAAAAAGCCAGAATATCACTCATCATATCCTCGTACTCATTACCATCCTGGTTGTGCATGAGAACCACAGGTACATCATACTCAGCTGCTACAAGAGCGATTTCAGGATCACGCTGGAATCCCCATATGTCATTGATCATATGTGCCCCAATCTCAAGGGCAGCCCTAGCTGTCTCTGCTTTATAAGTATCTACAGAAATAGGAAGATCGATCTCCTGTACCAGCCGCTTCAACACCGGTACTAGGCGCTGAATCTCTTCTTCGGCTGAAAGCGGCTCTTCTGTCCATGTGGAAGGCCTCGTTGACTCTCCGCCAATATCTATGATATCGGCACCATCCTCCACCATTTGATGGGCATGCTCTACAGCCAGCCCTGGATCAATATACTTTCCCCCATCAGAAAATGAATCAGGTGTAACATTCAGTATTCCCATGACCAGGGTGCGCTCCCCAAGTGTCAGTGAAAGATCACGGCAGGACAGTGTCCATGGGTTCTTCCTCTCATAGTTATCGAGGACACATTTAATCTCGTCTGCTAGTTGACGCAGGCCGAAAGGTTGCATTTTAAGCTTTTTACAGAGCTCACTATACTGACGCAGAGTCCCCATCAACAGGACATCAGTACCAGCTACAGAGAAGTCCCCAGCTCCCCTGCTGATAGCAGCCTCGCCCCCTTTGGAGAGCATCTCCTGTTTAAGAATACCAGCAGCCTTGACGCTCAGTTTCTTGACACAAATTACCCTGTGTATGGCTTTAGGTGTCATCCACCTGACACCTGGAATGTCACAACCCACATCGGTCAGAGCATGCCAGGCATCATCCCTGCCTTCAATCATCACAACTCGTAGATTATGCCCCTCATTCCCCTTCACTTCAACCATCCTTTAACACAGATTTCTTTACATTAAAATGCAACGGTTACAGTTACCAAAGACCAATCACAATAAACATCCCGTGATTAATCTAGTAGATCAGGACCAGGTTGCCTGTTTCCATTGCAGAAAACTTGTAGCACTTATCTTTGGCACTGCATTCATGACAGGCTCTGGATAGATTATCTGCACGACTCAGCAGCTCCCCGAGTAAGGACATTCCCTCAGTATGGGTTCTGTGTTCCCTGATCGCCCGACAAATAACTCCGATCTCTTTTTGAGAAAAACCTGCCCGTTCTGAAATCTCCTTCGCTATTTCGGCTCCTATCAATGAGTGGTCTTCCCCCGTCTCATACTGGCGCCATCTGCCTACATCATGAAGAATCCCAGCCGCATAGATCACCTCTTTAGCTGACTGTTGACCAGTCAAATTGCCATCCTCAATTAGATTGGATAAACTGCCTGACTCCAACATCAAAATATAGGTTATCCTGGCTACAGCTACAAAATGTTGTAGATCGTGCTTACAAAACTCTCGGTCCTCTTCTGCCTTTTTGTTCTTTTTAAGACACTTTTGAAACAAAGGATCCCGTACAATGGCATCGATGCGTTCCATCTACACCTCTCCTTTGCCATATATTTTTTAAATCATTTCTTGGACTATAGTTTATCAAAAACATTAGAAAAAAGATATAAAAAGCCCCGATTTCTCGAGGCTTTTCTTATCCATAGGAAACGTAACCTTTTTAGAACAGTCCTGTTACCTCGCCAGTCTTTGTATCCACATCGATTCTTCTGTAAGCAGGATTGGAGCTCGTACCAGGCATCAGGCTGATAGCACCAGCCATCGGACAGAGGAACTTGGCTCCACCATATACCAAGACGTCACGAATCGGCAGTCTCCAGCCCTTGGGCACACCCTTCAGGGTTGGATCGTGGGTCAAGCTGAGGTGTGTCTTGACCATCATTGTGGAGAAGTCAGCATAATAAGGATCTGCTTCAAACCTCTTGGCCTTTTCTTCGGCCACAGGTGACCAGTCAACACCATCTGCTCCGTAAACTTCTTTGGCAATCATGTCTACACGCTGGCGCAAAGGCATATCCAGTGAGTAGAGGGGCTTGAAGTCTACTTCTTCTTTACAGGCATCCATAACAGCGTCTGCCAGTTCGAGAGCACCGTCTCCACCGCTTCCCCAATGGTCGGAAATAGCTGCACGAGCACCGGCCTGCTCAGAGACTCTCTTAACAAGAGCTAATTCAGCATCGGTATCGGTGAAGAACCTGTTGACACAGACAACAGGCTTAATCCCTGATTTCTTGACCACATTGATCAAGTGTACCAGGTTCTCGCAGCCCTTCTCTACCAACTCGAGATTTTCCTTAGTGTACTCTTCCGGAATAGGACGGCCTGGTACTACGGTCGGTCCACCACCGTGCATCTTCAGGGCACGAACAGTTGCCACGAGGACAGAAACGTTCGGCTTCAGGCCACTCAAGCGGCACTTCACATTCCAGAACTTTTCAAATCCGATATCAGCAGCAAATCCGGATTCTGTTACATGGTAATCGAAGAGCTTCAGGCCTAAGCGGTCAGCGATAATCGAGGACTGCCCAATAGCAATATTAGCAAATGGCCCGGCATGAACAAAGCAGGGCTGATGCTCAACAGTGCAGCAGAGTGTCGGGTTAATGGTGTTGCGCATCCAAGCACACATGGCACCGTCCACTTCTAGGTCTGCAGTTGTTACCGGATCACCCTTCTTGTTGTAGGCTACAATAATTTTACTCAAGCGATCTCTTAAGTCTGGCAGGTCTTTAGCCACAGCCAGGATCGCCATCAATTCGGAACTAACAGCAATACCGGTCTTGGACTGCATCAAGAAGCCGTCCTTTTTACCGCCGAGTCCGATAATAATGTTGCGCAAGCCCTGGGCTGCAAAGTCCATAATCCAGCCCATCTCAATGTTCTTGGCATCAATGTCTAATCTCTTTAAGTTTCTTTCAGCTAGCTGTGCATCATCATAGTTGTATTCGTGCTGCATCCTGGCATTTAGAGCTACCATGGCCAGGTTGTGGGCATTCATGATATCGTTAATGTCACCGGTGAGACCAAGGGAAAACTCAGTCATCGGGATCAAGAGGGCGTTCCCACCGCCAGCAGCGGAACCTTTGATATTCATTGTCGGACCGCCGGAAGGCTGTCTAATGGCACCGCCGACATTCTGCCCACGCTTACCAAGGCCTTCCATAAGACCCATGGTGGCAGTGGTTTTACCTTCACCCAGCGGTGTCGGTGTAATAGCGGTTACTTCGATATACTTGCCATCTGGTTTATCCTTAGCCCTGTCCATCACCTTGAGAAAATCTACCTTCGGTGTTCTACCGAAAGGAATCAATTCTTCTTTTTCCAACCCCAATAAATCCATATACCCCTCTGGGGTAGGCATATTCTTTTCTGCTTCTGCAGCAATCTGCCAGTCTTTCATCTTAGTAGCATCAAAAGGCATACACTTGCAACTCCTTTCATTCCATCTCTAAAATTGCAAACCCGACCGCTTGGCCATTGGCCATAAACTATTGGCCCCCCATGCTTCGCAAGCAACACCTCCTTTTTCCTTTACAAATACTTTACGCTGTCTCTCCGCATTTTAAATAATCTGCCAAAATACGAATCATACCCAGCGGTAGGTATCGCTTATAGATATATTCGCCATTGATTCATTTTTTCCTACTTATAGAATAATATATTTTTTTTGAGATTAAGGGAAACAAAGTCCAAAAAAAGTCCGGTGACTGCAGTTTAGAATTACTCGTAAATCCATGAGGTGAGACTGAGTTCATAACCACAAAGCTCCTGTTCGTTAAAGAAGAGGGAAATTTCCCTGGAGGCACTGTCCTGAGAATCAGAACCGTGGATTACATTTCTTCCGATATCGATCCCAAATGCCTCACGGATAGTTCCGGGAGCAGCCTTTTTAGGATCTGTTGCTCCCATCATTCCTCGAACTATACTTATACAATCCTTTCCTTCCAGAACCATGGCTACAACAGGAGATGATGTTATATACTTGACGAGACCATCAAAAAATGGCTTGGCCTGGTGTTCGCCATAGTGTTTTGATGCCAACTCAGCTGAGATCTGAAGCATCTTGAGAGCTATAATCTTCAAGCCTTTCCGTTCAAACCTCTGAATAACCTCTCCTACAAGCCCCCGCTGTACTCCGTCCGGCTTAACCATAACAAAGGTACGTTCCACTAGATATGCCCCTTTCAAGAATAGTATGCTTCCTATAATACATTAAAACACATTAAACCAGAAACAAAGGGACAGTTCTTTGCTTCCTGAAGATGCAAAAACCGTCCCACTGCAGGTCTTATGCTCCCTGCATTAATGCCTCAAATTCATCAGCCTCTATTGTCTCTTTCTCCATCAAGGTTGTGGCAACAAGGTGTAGCTTATCAATGTTATCCTCCAGTATCTTTTTTGCCTTTTGGTAGCAGTGCTCTATAATCCGTCGTGCCTCTTTATCGATGGAAAAGGCCACCTCTTCACTGTAGTTCCTGTCCCGGGAAATATCCCGGCCTAAAAAGACCTGCTCCTGAGGATGCCCAAAGGTCAATGGTCCCAATTCCTCAGACATCCCATACTCTGTGATCATCTTTCTCACCAATGATGTTGCCCGCTCTAAGTCATTTTGGGCCCCGGTGCTGATATCCTTGAGAACTAGATCCTCAGAGACACGCCCTCCTAGGAGTGTTGCGACCTCGTCCAGAATGTGGGACTTGGTCAAATAGTGGCGGTCCTCAGTGGGGAGCATCAGTGTATAGCCCCCAGCGCGACCTCTAGGAATAATAGAGATCTTGTGTATCGGATCTGTGTTAGGGAGAAATTGTCCTACTACCGCATGTCCTGCCTCATGATAGGATACTAATCTCTTTTCATTTTCACTCATCATGCGCGATTTCTTCTCCGGACCTGCTATTACCCGCTCCACAGCATCCTCTAAGTCCTTCATGCTTACCCTTTTCCTTTCTTGCCGTGCTGCAAGAAGGGCGCCTTCATTGACCATGTTGGCCAGGTCGGCACCGGTAAATCCAGGTGTACGGCGCGCCAGTACATCTATATCAACATCGTCATCCAACTTCTTCCCTCTAATATGCACCTTGATAATCTCTCTACGCCCCTTCAGGTCAGGTTGGCTCACTATTATCTGGCGGTCAAAACGTCCCGGCCGCAGGAGTGCCGGATCTAAAATATCCGGGCGGTTGGTGGCAGCCAAAATAATGATCCCTTCATTAGCCTCAAAACCGTCCATTTCAACCAACAGCTGGTTCAGTGTCTGCTCCCGCTCGTCATGTCCGCCGCCGAGCCCCGCGCCACGGTGTCTCCCTACAGCATCAATCTCATCCACAAAAACGATACATGGAGCATTCTTTTTAGCCTGGTCAAATAGATCCCGAACTCGTGCAGCACCTACCCCGACAAACATCTCCACAAAATCCGATCCGCTGATACTGAAAAAAGGCACACCTGCCTCCCCAGCTACAGCTTTGGCCAGTAACGTTTTCCCGGTACCAGGTGGTCCATAAAGGAGCACACCCTTGGGTATCTTGGCGCCAATCTCAACATAGCGCTCAGGTTCCTTAAGGAAATCTACAACCTCAGCTAATTCCTCTTTCGCTTCATCTACTCCCGCTACATCACTGAATGTAATCTTCTGCTTCTCCGGGTCAAGGGATTTGGCCTTGTTTTTGGCAAACTGCATCACCTTATTGCCACCCCCCTGGGTTTGCTGAAGCATAAAAAAGAGAAAACCTCCGATCAATAATATCGGCAGCAATGAGGATAACAGACTCACCCACCAGGGCATCCCCTCAACCGGTTCATATGACACTGTCACATTTTTTTCCTGGAGCTGATTATGAAGTGTCTGGTCTGAAGCAGGAGCAAATAGAGTAAATGCTTTTCCATCTTTCGTTTCGCCTATTACTTCGTAGTTATCATTACCTACCGATTTCAGGTTTACATTATCAACCTTTCCGGCATCCAGGTTTTGGATAAAAGTAGAATAAGTCCATTCCGCGGGTTTAGCCTCTTGAGGCATATTCATTCTTAATACCATTGCTGCAACCACCAGTATAATTAGGTAGAGCGATATATTCTTTAACAGCTGGTTCTTCACCCTCATTCCCCTTTCTAAAACTCCATATATAAATTGTAGTGTTTTTTACGTTATCTAAAATGCGCCTGCAACAAGAGAACATGCCTGGTTTCCTCTGTCACCGGAGCCGCTGCCCCCCTTCTGTACCCCACTACCCAATAGATTTCATCATCTTCATCTGATACCACAAGGGGCACACGGTCACGTTGATGGGGTGGAACTTTTAAATCATTAAACAGTTTCTTAATTTTTTTCGTTCCTTCCAGACCAAAGGGTCGTATTCTATCTCCGGCTCGGCGCGTACGCACAGATATCGGTAATTTAATTTTATCATAATCAAAGCCAACCTGGTAGTTTATCGCCAAAAAATTAAGAAAGCGTTGAGAATAACCCTCATATGGCATGACTTCCGCTGAAATAGATAAAGCCAGCTCCGGGATTTCTGTTTCTCCTGGCACTTTTAAGATACGATGCACCCTCGGCGCAAAGCCCTCCCTGGGGCGAACTTTGTCTAAAGTGAAATATTCACTGCCCTTGATCAATCTCCAGCCATGAGGGAGATGGAGTTCACCTCCTGACCTCGACACCTTAAGATATGACAAACAGTCATTGTAGTTCTGGTATCCAAAATCCCTCAGCCTTCCGCCCTGCCTTCTGATCACCTTACGCAGCAGGCGGCGCTGCAGCGCAATAGGCAGTGATAGGAACTCCTCCAATGAAATCCTCACTTCTCCCTGCTCTTCAACGGTTATTTCCTTTAATACAAGGGAGGCTAGCTGAGCCATAATTTTATCCTCTTCATAGATGATTTCTGCCATCTGAGTTACAGCACGATCAACCTGGGGGTTAAAATACTGTCGCAGATAAGGCAGGAGTTCCACCCGAATGCGGTTGCGCTGATAATCTGTTGTCAAATTGGTAGCATCAGTACACCAGGTCAAACCACGAGAACTGCAATAATTCTCGATCTCTTCCCTGGTGACCCTGAGCAGAGGGCGTACAACCCCCCGGTTGCACACCGGGATACCCGCAATTCCTGCAGGCCCTGCTCCTCGCAAAAAATTAAAAATCACTGTTTCCACCTGATCTCCAGAGTGATGCCCTACAGCGATCCGCAAGGCACCGACTCTCTGTGCCACATGCCTTAAAAACCGGTACCGTGCCCATCTGCCGGCCTCCTCAATGCTCAACCTATTTTTGCGCGCAAGATTGGACACTTGTGCATAGCCTAATGTTACCGGAACTCCTAAAGAACGGGCAAGTCTTTGCACAAAAGCAGCATCATCCCCTGCCTCATCCCGCAGCAGATGATTGAGATGAGCCACATGGAGTTCCATAGAATAGGATGGAGCCAACTCCCTTAAAACAGATAAAAGGGCAACCGAATCCGCCCCTCCTGATACCCCGACAACAACCTTCATTCCGGGGTCAATCAAATTTTCTTTTTTGATTAATTCTTCCACCTTTTCTATAAAAGCGGACACTAACCTCACTCCAATTCCTGTTCCCGGCAAAAACGCGCCACCATAACAGTCATATCATCCCTATTTTCATACCCCGCTATCTTTAAAGCATGCTTGAGGAGCAAGTCTGCAATTACTTGAGCATCCTCCAAAGGCAGGTCTCGCAGATATGTGTACATCCAATCATCAGGAACATCTTCTTGCTGACTTGCCTCAGTAACACCATCTGAAGCCATGATCAAGATGTCACCTGGTATTATCTCCCTTACCAAAACCGTTGTATCTATTTCATCTAATATACCTGCCGGCCAACAGATCGACCTGATCTGCTCTACAGCCTTTCCCCTTTTGAGAAAACTGAGTGGCGCCCCTACCTTTAAAAATTCCAGGGAACCCGCATTAAGGTCAGCTATGGCGCTGTCTATAGTGGCAGCACTCTCCTCGCCTCCCCGCAGGTATAGTGCGGTGTTAACGATTCCGGCAGCTAGCTCTGGTTTAACACCACTTCCTAATAATTGTTCAACTAATTTTACTACAATCCTGCTTTCTCGAGCGGCATTTATACCAGAGCCCATGCCATCACTGATGGTTAACAAAAGACGCCTCTGTTCCAGGTGTGATATACAGAAGCTATCCCCGCATAAGCTTTCCAGGGGTTTAGAACGCTGAGCAACCCCAACCTCTGCATGGAGCGGCAGAACTCTATTAGAACCATTATCTTCTACATCAGAGGCAAATGGCAGCAACCGTCCGAAAGCCAGATAAAGCATAACTGCAGCGGTGCTGGCCCAGAAGTGACCATGTAGAGCACCCAGCTGACCATAACTGGCTGAAAAGAACAGACTTGACAAAAAGAATCCCAGCACCACCCCTGGCCGCCCCCAACTCTTCAGGAGCCCCGAAAAAAAACCTGTTGCCGCATAAAAACCTGTCCTCGGCATAGCTGTGAGCAAGTTTCCGGAAAACAACCCTAAAATAACACCGGCCGCTGCCCCCCAGCCCCCTCCCCAACCACCGGCCACAACCAAAAGGACAATCCGTGCCAGTACTTCACGTATATTAGTGGGACCGAGCTGCAGATCTCCTAAGCCATAATATACCAATACAAACAATAGCAACATGAAAAGCTTTTTCTGTTTCACCCAGTCACTGAAAATATAATAAAATGGCACAGCAAAGACTGCCGCCAGTGCGGATTCACTTAGCAGTAAGGGTAAATAGCCCGGCTGTACTCCCGTAACCGCCATAAAGCCGAATTTGATGGTAAAGTTCAAGCCTCCGACAAAAAAAGCCACTGCAACCCAGGAATTTATCAGCTGTTTTTGATAGCGCCGTGCAACAATAAAAATAGCAGCTAACAGTAAAAGATCAATAAGGGGATGCACCCCCGGATACACAGAAGGCCTTACAGCGAGGCCGATAAGCATCCCTGCTACAAGGGACAAAAAAGAACTGGGTTGAAAAAATAGAGCACCGATAGCAGCTGTAGGAGCAGCAAAGGGAGCCAGTCCCCCCAACAGCCCTCTTCCGGCAGCCAATCCGAGCACAAAGGTGCTGAGATACCACCATGGGTTAATCTGCAGCCCCTGCATCACCGCCACCCACTGACGCAACCTGCTGAAAACCATAGCCATTGTCGACTCCCCCTAAAAATAGAGGTCTGATGCCATATTCGGAGGTCAGAAATATGCTAGAGCTGCCTCATGTCCCTTTGCGTCATTCCCCAACTTCTGCACAATTATCGGTACGCCTGGACGGCAGCTGCAACACTCCTGACTTTTTGCCTCTGCTTCCGATGAACACCAGATTTTCCCATAATGAGACCCATTATACTCTATAGCCCAGGAGAAATTTGGTGATTTAGGCAGGGGGCACTCGACAAATAAAAATGAAATACCCCACCATTTAAGGTGAGGTATTAGTTTGGTGACCCGTAGGGGATTCGAACCCCTGTTACCGGCGTGAAAGGCCGGTGTCTTAAACCACTTGACCAACGGGCCTTACTGGTAGCGGCGGCTGGATTCGAACCAGCGACCTTGCGGGTATGAACCGCACGCTATAACCAACTAAGCTACGCCGCCACATTTGGTAGCGGGGGCTGGATTCGAACCAGCGACCTCCGGGTTATGAGCCCGACGAGCTTACCGCTGCTCCACCCCGCAATGCCAGATATCATTATGCCTGATTATTCGGCTCCTGTCAAGAGGTCTACTAATTATTTGTGGTGGCATTTTTTAAGATCTAGAGCGCTTGGCACCGCTTGATTTGTTGTCTTTCGTGTGACATGTGACACGGGGACGGGGGTCTTTGACACACGTCATAGATCTAGGGTGCCTGGCACCGTTTGATTTGTTGTCATTTAATTATTCTGTTACTCACGGTGCCAGGCACCTGCGTTCGCGTTTAGCTACTTTTCTTTAAGTCCACCTGTTCCTCAAGCCAGGTGATCCAGGGAGCAAAGCCTTCATCAAGCCGCGCTGAAAGCTGAAAAATCTCCAAACCGGGGTTGATTTTTTTTAAATCCTCTTCCAAAAGATCCACATCACAATCGGTATAGGGAAGGAGATCGATCTTGTTGAGCAGCACAACTTTAGATAGGCGAAAAACCAACGGATATTTCGCTGGCTTGTCATTACCCTCTGTGATACTTAAAACTGCTGCCCGAGCATCCTCTCCCAGATCAAACTCCGCGGGACAAACCAGGTTACCTACATTCTCCACGATCAGAAGATCCAGTTCATCCAGATCGAAGTCCTCCAGGGTTGGTTTCACCATTCTGGCATCCAAATGGCATGCACCATCTGTATTGATCTGCACCACCGGTATCCCGAACTTTTCAATGCGCTCAGCATCCCTGCTTGTATATATATCCCCCTCTATCACTCCCAACTTCAACCGCTCAGAGAGCTTACCAATGGTTTTTTCCAGTATACTCGTCTTCCCGGAACCGGGAGAGCTCATCAGGTTGAGCACAAAAACCCTTTTACCATGAAATAATTCCCTGTTCTCCCTGGCCACTTCATCATTTTGCTGCAGCACAGGTGCAGCCATCCGAACTTTAACCATTTTCTAGTCTCCTTCATAATAATCAATGTATAATCCTCTTCCAGAGGCTACCCGCACATCCGGACTAGAACAGGAGGGGCAGAGGAAATTAAAATCGTCAATACCAAAATTGTGGTGGCAATCCTTGCACTCTCCACACACCGGCTCTTTCTGTATCTCCAAAAGTGCATCTTGAAACAGCTTTTCATCCCTGAAAGAATCAAAAGCGAACTGTAGAGCATCAGGTACCGCCATCGTCATATCGCCCACCACCAGCATCACCTTTGTGATCTTGCTGATGTTATTCTCAGCTGCGCTTTTACGCAGCAGATCTATGATTCCCAGCATCAGCGACATTTCGTGCATAAGCCCCACCATTTTCCTGTTATTATTATACGCCTTCATTTTATGCTAATTTTCTCTGTTTGACAACTGAACAGAATAAGTGATAAGTACCTAGGATTAGGATATATAGGCTTCATCAGATGGCTATCGATGTTAGCCTAAAGAGGATGAAACGTTAATAGTGAGGCCCAAACACTAGAAGATTCTTGTAATTGGGCCTCATGTGTCAGTTATTGAGCATCAGTTTGGCTCCTGCAGCAAGGAGCACTACACCGAGCACCTTCCACCAGGTGAAGGGAACGACTTTAAGTCCGAAAAGCCCGAAATGATCGATGAGGAGCGCTGCGGAAACCTGGCCGACGATAATTGCAGTGGTAGCAATAGAAACCCCTAACTTGGATATGCTGGCCATTACAGTATAAAGAATAACAATACTCAAAATGCCACCAAGATAGGAATACCAAGGGGCCTCCCCCACATGTGTTAAATTACCTTTACCAAGTCCAAATAGCAGCAAAACAATCAGTGCAATTGTTCCTATAACATGAACAACAAAATTTGCCTCCAGCAAACCGATAACCTTGCTTAAAAGAGTATTTAGTGAACCCTGTACTGCCATGGATATACCAGCTATAGCGCCGATCAAAAGAGGAATAAGAGCAGGCTTCATAAATGTTCTCCTTTTCGTGAGCAATTTTTAATCATTGCTCCAGCCCTTCCCTCTCCCCATTCAAATCAATCAAATCATTTCCTGAATGATTCCATACAGAAGATCTGCATCACTGACTCTGACCCCTGGTGCGTTCAAATAAGTAAGTATAGACCAGAGAATAGTGGTGCCAGCCACAATAATATCTGCACGCTCCGGCTGCAACCCAAGGACACTTTTTCTCTCCTCATTATTTTTCACAGCAAGGGAGAACATTATTCTCTCTACCCCTTTCCTGGTGAGAATGTGCCCCTGAATCCGTTCCGCTTCATAGACCTCCAGCGCCAGATCCACAGCTGCCAGTGAAGTAATCGTCCCCCCTACCCCGATCAAAACAGGACAGGGAATTTTTTTGATTCGATTTAGAATTTCTTTGGCAGTACCCAGTATTTCCGAAAGTAGACATGGTTCTTCTGTCAGGCGAACTGCACCGAGAGGTATGCTGTAGCAGCTCAACTCATCCTGGATAGAATAAGTAAACTCAGTGCTCCCACCACCGATATCAATCACAACAGCTGTCCCCTCAGCAGCGATCGACTGACAGGCACCGATGTAAGTCAAGTATGCCTCTTCTCGGCCGCTGATGATATCTATAGCAAGCCCTGTCTCATTTCTGGCCTGATCAAGAAAAAACGCCGCGTTAGCGGCTTCTCGAACAGCACTGGTAGCAACCACACGCAGATGGACCACTTCGAATTCCCTGATTAAAGCAAGGTATTCCTTTAAAGCTGTAATCGTCCGTCCGATAGGTTTTTCTCCCAATAAACCCTCTCTTGCCAACCCCTCTCCGATTCTAGTAGTCCTCAGAGTTTTTAACACAGGAATAATAGACTTGCCTTTTTTATCAGCGATCAGCAGCCGACAGGAATTAGTGCCAATATCGACCGCCGCCATGCGTTGGCCTGACAAAGAAGCTTCACCCCTTCTAGTGAAGAATTTCTTGTTCATTTACGGAGAACGACTGGACTTGCCCCGGAACCGCCTCACGGATCGGTAACTCTCCAGGCCTGACTAAACCTAGCTCCTGCCGTGCCATTTCTTCAACATAAGCATCGCTGGAATAATAGTCGATCTCTTTTTGAATGTCCTCTTTTAGAGCCAACAGTTCCTGTTCCTGCTGCTGATAATCATTCAACTGCCTTTCCATCTGCCATATCTTTAACTGGGTAGGAATAAAGAGAAGACAAAAGAACCCACATATAATCCCTAGAATGATCAGCCCTCTTTTGCGTTTTTCTTTTTTTCGCTTTATCTCAAATAAGCGATCCTGGCTGCTCTTATGAGCCATCTACTACTAAACCTCCTCCTCATTTTCTGCTCCGAACAAGCCCAGGTCTGTTGAGATCACAATAACAACCTCATACCCCTTGCTACGAGCTCTGCTCAGAAGTGTGGCTACAGTAGCCGCGTTGACGCCCATTCTATTAGCAATTTCTTCATTGCTGTTGCCGGTTTCTTTTAGAATGACCGCTTGTTTCTCCCTAAAACTTAGTTTTTCCGCTCCGCGTATCTCTAGCTGCACTTTGTCTCCAATCCGCTATTTACAACTTATCCACATTTTGTGGACAATTTGTGGACAACTTTATTACAAATCATATTTTTAATTCTATATAAAAATAATATTTCCTTCTCCTTTTCGAAACTTTTTCAACAACCCGCCATTCTTTTTCCCCACTTCTCATATCCTTTCCAACACTTGCAGTCTTCAAGCAGCAGAACAATATCGATTCTTTTTCCAACGACCACTTTTCCACTAAAAATGCGCTGTGGACAGTTCCTATTGCATACAACAGCCAAATCGGGCGGCCCCCTGGCTGTTAAATATCCCTTTTCTATAAGGAAAAACAAAAAAGAGCCCCTTGCTAGCTAAACAGCTAATTTTTCCTCCTCCATTCCCTGAATTTACGCCAGAGCAGACGACAAGAATAGCGGAAGGGAAGAAGCAAGAGACGCAAGAGCCCGCAGAGGAACTGTATGGCAAAACTGACGACCCAAACCATCAGACGAAAAGGAAAAATAAGAATTTGTAAACAAAATATCAACAGCCTCAGCAATAATTTAAGACCACGGCCAATTTGAAGAAAACAGTAATACAAAGGTTCCCTGATGTAAGGGCTAGCAAACTTAAGATAGAGAAACATTCCTATAGGCAGGAATAGGATGGTAAAAAAGCGCACACTTCCCTCTATTATCCAGTAAAAGGTATAGAAAGTCGGTCCTACACAAATAAGCCAAAAGAGCAGGTCGCTTAACTGTGTAGAAAGGTAGCTTGGCCTGAATTTCCTGCGCAGCAGGCGATAGCAGTCAAAAATAAGGCCGATCCCCATCCCTAGCCCGGTGATCGTCAAGACCAGCAAGAAGTCATGAGCAACCGACTGGGTCATTTGATAAGGCGTTCAAGTATATTTTTACCCTTTGCCTTAATTTTTTTGCCCCGCTCCTCACAAAATTCCAGTGATATAATGAGCCCTTCGACGATCAGATCTCCTGCCGTCAGGTCCAAGTGGGTGATATGCAACTCTTCCCCATGTAGAACCAGAAGCCCAATACCCGTTTCTAGAATGATCTCATGGTCATCAAAACTCACTACTTTCTGCACCCCTGTGGTTTGCAACACTTCCCTGTTGGTCAAGGTCAGTTCCTGGTTTAGCTGTGGCAATGCTGGTCCCTCCTTTCATTAATGGTCCTCCTTCCATAATATGTTGCATGGTTACTTATTAGACCCTAAAAACTCAGCAACTGCCCAGGACATGCCCAATCAAGGGGGCAGTCAAGGTAACGGGGGGCTGGTCTGATTCAAAACCCCCGTCCCCTTGACTTACAGTGATTCAATGAGTCAAGGCGAGTCAAAATAAAAAAGCCCTTCCCCCAGCTATGCGGAAAAGGCACCATGCCTCACTCTTTCAAGAACTGAATAAAACAGATACAGTTAAAATATATTATATCTTTACAGAACGTTCATCATATCCGGGGCTATCCCTGTTCCTTAAGCCACACAATAAGTAACTCAGGTATTGCTGTACTTCCTGCGTGTCGCTTCCCCCCCGCGTAAATGGCGTTCAGCCTTATTGAGGTCAAGAACAAGGCGAACCTTGCGGGCTAACTGCTGATTGATTCTAGGCAAGCGCTCAGTCACATCTTTATGTACAGTACTTTTGCTGACACCAAAAACAGTGGCAGCTTGGCGAACTGTTGCCGAAGTTTCTATTAAATAGGCGCTAATCTCTAAGACCCGGCGGCGAATGTACTCCTGCACTTTACTCCCCCCGTCTTCTAGGTACACTACATTTATATCCAACAAAGGGGGTAAAAAGACTAATAGGAGCAAACGGTAACTTGAGGATCAATTTGCATAATTAGCAAGCACAGAAACATAAATACAGTTTTTGACCCTATCATCCACCTGTAAAGAACCTTTCAAAAAGGGATGCGTGCTCAAAGGGCAGCTGTAACAGACAGCTAAATTAGATGACATCTATTCATCCCTTTCTTTCAGAGTATACTTTCGCAGCTTAGCTCCTTTGTAATAATGAGCAAGGATCTGATCGTATTTTGCACCACTGTCAGCAAGGCCATCAGCCCCATACTGGCACATTCCTACCGCGTGCCCATACCCTTGAGTGGAGAAAACCACCTCTTCACCGGTACTGGTTACCTTAAAAGCCGTGGAACGCAGTCCCAGCTCTTTGCGCAGATCGACCCCTTTAAAGACTTGGGAACCCACCTTAACACTCTTCACCCGCCCACTTGCAGTTCTTTCCTGAATCTGCAGCACACTGCCACCAGCTGCCACAGGAACAGATCCTTCGCTGATCCCCAACCGAGAATAGAAATCCTGTAGAGATAATTGTGTAACAACCGGTTCCTGTCTGTGGGGAGGGTCATAACTACAGGAAACACTTTTCAAATAGGGTACTTCATGCCCCCAAACCTCCTGTGCATCCTCAGTAGCTGTCCCCCCACAGCTGGCGTGATAAACCGGGTCAATCAATTCGCCTTCATAGGTCAAAACCTCATCCCGGGTAGCCTCTACTGCTGCAACAATCTTATTGTAATTGGTGCGGTAATGCCAACCCCAGCGCTTCCGCATTTCTGTTGTATCGATCCAGGCCTGACAGTGATTTGAATCAGCACAGAGCTGGGCAGTGGGGTGCTCTTCGTCATGGGATTCACCGAGTATCCGCAGCAGAGTATAGGTACGGGCCACTACCGCCTGTGCCTTTATAGCCTCCTCATTAAAGGAAGCGGGCATCTCTGCTGCCACAACCCCACAGAGATACTGCTCTAACGGAATATTTATCACCTGTTCTGTTGTAAGCATCAGCTTCACCTGCAGCCCTCCGACCTCTTGCTTCATATGTTGTTCCCCACTCTCCCAACTACAGCCCCGCACCAATAAAACAGGCAAGGCTATCACTATCAGGGTCAAGACAATAACCACATAGCCCAGCCAACGATAACCCCTCAATCTATTGTTCATCCCTCAACCCCTCTTTCCAGGAACACTTCACTGATAAACTGCCCCGAAAAAGATGTACGTAATAATTTGTTCAGCTAATAACAAAACACTATCCTTCCATAATTATGAAATGGAAGAGCCAATTAGAACACACCCTGTGACCTACAGCAAGTCACTTTACCTCCCAGCCATCTGTTGTTATCTACCCTGTGTCTGCTGAAGAACCTGTCCACGACCTTTACACACCTTGTTCAAGGGTTTTCCCCTATTTATCCACAGAGAGGAGACCGCTAAACTTATAAACAGGAGAGACTTTGCATAGTTTAGGAAGCTTGCTGAATATACATTAACCAAAGGTGGTGGTAAATGATGAAGAGAAAATTTCATACGGTGCGAGGTTATCAACTGCTGGAACAAAAAAAGAATACACTCACCCCGGCAATGGAGGACTACCTGGAAATGATCTACCGAGCCAGTCAAAAGGATGGCTATATCCGCATCACTAACCTCTCTGCCCTTCTCAATGTGCGGGCACCCTCAGCTACAAAGATGGTCCAGAAGCTCAGCCAACTTAAACTGCTCCACTATAAGAGATATGGGATCATCTTTCTCACAGAAAGTGGAGAGGAAATAGGTAAGTTTTTATTGGAAAGGCATAATTCTGTAGAAAAATTCCTTCGGTTTCTAGGTGTAGGAGAAAACCTTCTGGTGGAAACGGAGTTGATAGAGCATAATATCAGCCTGCACACCCTGCAGCTCCTGGCATCTTTTAATCAGTTCCTAGAGGATAACCCCTATGTCAGAGAACAGTTTGATTCCTTCAAAAAGAATCAGAACAAGAAGGTACATAATGAACCAGATACAGCTGAAATAATTAAGCAAGGTAAATCATCTGTTTGACATACTCCCCATCCCTGTCCGCGTGCCCGTCCGGCAGGCGGAGAGAACTCCCCTTGGGTCATTTGGCCTAGTATTCGCAGGATATTAAGGGTGTGCCTAGCAATATCTGTGTTTCCTGTTCCTTACGGACTGCTGCAAGATTAAGATTGATCTTCTCTCCGCCGGCGATGGCAGCATCTGAGAGTTGGGGAGCGTATCCAGTGAAGCTTACATATCTATCGGTACACAAGGTGCCTGTAACATCTGCCCCCAGATGGCTGAACATGGCTTTTCCAAAGCCAAGCAATGCTCCCTCATCCATCGGAAAAGCTATTTTCCCGCACACAGTCAGGTAAATGCCACTCTCTCTCCCTAGAGAAGAAAGGGCATCCCTGATTTTTTTTTCCCAGGCCAGGCTATTTCGAAGATCAGGGGAAAGGATGCATTCGATCAAAATATAGACTTCATTGTTTTTCTCATTATTTATATCCTGAACAGATGCCTTCAGATGAAAATCATCTGCCTTATGCCTTATCTGAAATAGCTCCCCTTCAGTGGTGACTGTAGTCTCTTTTAACCCATCTTCCAATCCCAATTTCTCCCCCAATATCCCTTTTTCCCAGACCGATCTAGCTGTACCTATATTTCTGACAACTGCCCAACCCTCCAGATGAAAACCTTCCACATCCACCCCGCTTGAGGCCATAACACCGGACAGCATATCAAAAGCATAGTGTTCATCTTCGATAATATTTCCGGTGAATAACAGAGCCAACGAAATAGCTGTAACCAGCACTAAAAAAAGCGATTTTTTCACAAATGCCGGACTTCCTCCCTATACCACATTTTCCCCGTATTCTTCCCTTCATAAAAATTCTTATTCTGTACGGAGAAATTCATCCACATATGTATCTTTGTTCAATAATTTTATAAAATAAGGCAGGAATTTTCCCAAGATCGGCGAATTGTCTTAATATAGTTAAATATAATAACTCCGAGTCCGCTGTCCTGTGGCAATTGCTATGGCAGCCGGACCGATAGGGTGTACCCGGAAACGGATATGCCTCCCAGTGCGGAAAGGAGATTGTGGCTAAGACTTACTGGCCGGGGTGCTTTTCGTACCCCGGTTTTTATTTTGCATACTGCCATTATGACACTAAAAGGGGGGGATGTCTGCAGTTAACTTATTTTTGCTGTTATAATTTATTAATGTTTTTAAGATTCGCTATCTTCTCACAAAATGAACTCTAGGCAAACCGATAATCTTTTTTCACATTCCTTTTCCCCATAATTTTAGATTGTCTTTCCCTTCGGGCGGAGGGAAAGACAATCTGGGGCTTTTTTGCATTACTTAAATTGGAACAAACACAGTCACATTTGCTCTCCTTTTTGATAGAAAATTTTACAACATCCCCATCACGAGATTGTTGCCGGCATTTTATTGGTGGTCTATACAGTTAGCTGAATTTGACTCATGTGGCTTATTTGTTCAATTGCTATAACAGCTTGCGTTCTACTCAGATAGTATTCTTACCTGTGAATTATGGATTTTCTGTATGACCGTTCATTAAGACTAAATCTAAGAAAGGAGTGGTATCTGTGGAACTTGTCAAGATAACCATTGATGGAAAGGAGGTCGAAGTTCCAGCCGGGATTTCAGTTTTGGAAGCAGCAGAAAGGATAGGGATACACATACCGCGGCTCTGCCATGATCCGGATCTGAGTGATGTAGGGGCCTGCCGACTCTGTGTTGTGGAAGTGGAAGGAATGCGCAATCTACCGGCATCCTGCGTCACTATAGTGACTGACGGTATGGTAGTGCGTACAAACACAGACCCTGTCATGGAGGCACGTAAAACCATTCTGGAACTGCTCGTTGCTAACCACCCGCTGGACTGCCTCACCTGTGAAAAACTAGGTGACTGTGCACTGGCGGAATACTGCTACCAGTATGGTGTCACAGAAAATACCTTTATCAATCCTGAAAAACACAGCTATGAACTGGAGGACAGCAATCCCTTCTTCGTACGTGATCTCAACAAATGCATTGTCTGCGGCAGGTGCATAAGGGCATGCGCTGAAATGACCTGCAAGGACATCATCGATTTCAACTACCGGGGATTTAATACCAAGGTTGGTCCCTTCGGTGATACCGATATGGCCAGCTCAGACTGTGTCTACTGCGGCAATTGTGTAGCTGTCTGTCCTACCGGTGCTCTGACTGAAAAACAAATGCAGGGCAAAGGGCGGAGATGGGAGTATGAAAGAGTTACAACCACATGCCCCTTTTGTGGCACAGGATGCAACTTTGACCTGATGGTGAAGGACGGCAAGATCGCCGGTGTAACCTCTAACCCAAACAGCCCAGTCAACGGAAAACAGCTTTGCATAAAGGGCCGTTTTGGCTGGGATTTCGTACACAATGAAAAGCGCCTGACATCCCCTCTAGTCAAAAAAAATGGGGAGTTCGTCCCTGTTTCCTGGGATGAAGCTTTTGATACCATTGCAACACGCTTTAATGAGATTAAAGAAAAATACGGAGGCAACTCTTTTGCAGCTTTAAGTTCAGCCAGGTGTACCAATGAAGAAAACTACCTGGTCCAAAAATTCACAAGGGCGGTGATGGGCACAAACAACGTGGACCACTGTGCCCGTACCTGACACGCGCCAACTGTGGCCGGTCTGGCCACATCATTTGGTAGTGGTGCCATGACAAATTCCATCAATGAAATATTAGGGGCCGAACTTTTATTCCTTATAGGGACAAACACAACTGAAGCTCATCCTGTTATCGGTTACAAGATGAAGCAAGCCAAGCGAGCAGGTACCAAACTAATTGTCATAGATCCACGGCGCACCGAGCTTGCTGAAGAGGCAGATTATTGGCTTCAGCTCAACCCAGGCACAGATATCCCGCTGCTTAACGGGATCATGCACATCATCATCAAAGAGAATCTCTATGACAAAAAGTTTGTTGAAGAGCGCACTGAGAACTTCGAAGCTCTTAAAGAAACAGTGGAAAAGTATACACCAGAATATGCCTCAGAAATAAGCGGCGTACCAGTAGAAGACATCTATGCAGTAGCACGCCTCTATGCGAAAACTGATAAAGCCGGGCTTTTCTACACACTAGGGATCACCGAACATATCTGTGGAACTAATAACGTAATGAGCACTGCTAACCTAGCTATGCTGACCGGGCATCTCGGTCGCGAAAGCACAGGTGTCAACCCCTTGCGCGGACAGAACAACGTCCAAGGAGCCTGCGATATGGGGGCACTGCCCAACGTCTACACCGGCTACCAGAAGGTCACCGATCAGGCAGCACAAGAGAAATTCGAGAAGGCCTGGGGGGCACCCATGTCAGGTGAGTTCGGCCTCATGATTCCTGAGATGTTCGATAAGGCTAACTCCGGAGAGCTGAAGGCTATGTATATCTTGGGTGAGAACCCGGTCTTGACAGACCCCAACGCCAACCACATCAAATCTGGCTTGGAGAACTTAGAGTTCCTGGTGGTGCATGAACTGTTCCTGACGGAAACCGCAGAATACGCCGATGTGATATTGCCGGCAGCCAGTTTTGCGGAGACCGATGGGACCTTCACCAACACCGAACGGCGGGTCCAGCGGGTCCGGAAAGCCATTGACCCACTGCCTGGCAAAACCAACTGGCAGACGATCATAGCTATGAGCACCAAGATGGGCTATGCCATGAGTTACAATTCAGCTGAAGAGATCTTCAATGAAATGGCATCACTGACACCATCCTATGCTGGAATGAGCTATGAGCGTATTGATGCCCAAGGACTCCAATGGCCGTGCCCAACAGCTGATCATCCGGGCACTAAATTCCTGCACGGAGCTTCCTTTACCAGAGGCAAAGGGCTCTTTCAGGGAATTGACCATGTGCCTCCTGCAGAATTGCCCTGTGAGGAATACCCCTTACTGCTTTCTACAGGCCGGATTTTGTTCCATTATAATGTCACAACACCTTACTCTGCCGGTATCCAGAGCATATGGAATGAGGAATATGCAGAGGTCAATCCTGATGATGCATCACGCTTAGGGATCAAAACCGGTGAACAGGTAAAGGTAACATCCCGCAGAGGTGAGGTTACAACAAAGGTAACTGTAACAGACAGGGTGCCACCAGGCGTTATTTGGATGTCTTTCCACTATACAGCAAGCCCTACCAATGTCTTGACCAGTGATGCTGTAGACCCTATTACCAAAACAGGAGAATACAAGGTCTGTGCTGTAAAGGTAGAGAAGTTGGAAAGCTGTAGCTGTGGGGGCTGCCTAAAAAACTGAGGAGATGTTTAAATAATGCCGAAAAGTTTACCACTGGAGGAGGCCCAACAGGCCATCTTAAATAGGATAACTCCCCTGACGAGTGAGGTCATTCCTTCGATGGAGGCGGTAGGACGTATTCTTGCTGTCGATCTTACCAGCCCCCATGACCTCCCCCCTTATCGACAGGCAGCAATGGACGGCTATGCAATTTCGGTCAGAGATAACCAGGGTAAATTTATTATCAAAAATAACTTAGCAGCGGGTGAGGTTCCGGACTTCACCCTGCAGCCGGGGGAGGGAGCAGGTGTTTTGACTGGGGGGCATGTTCCACAAGGAACAACTCTGGTTATCCGCCAGGAGGATGCCCATAGAGCAGAAAACTTCATTACTTTTAATGAAATGCCCGCCAATAAAAACATCAGAGAACAGGGAGAAGACTTCCAGTCAGGAGAAGTGATCGCCAGAAAAGGGAGCATAATCAACCCTGGCTTGATCGCCATCCTCACTGCCTATGGTCTTCGCCACATAGAGGCCATTCGTCGTCCCAGAGTAGCTGTTCTAAGCCTGGGAAGTGAAATCATCCCTTTAGAGCAAAAACCTTTACCAGGCCAGGTATGGAACAGCAACGGCTACCTCCTCTCTTCACTGATCAATCTTCAGGGAGGTTCTGCCAAGGTTTTGGTTTCCCGTTCCTCTCCTGAAAATGAACTGAGCTCTCTTTTAGAAGAGGCAGATATGGTGCTTACAATCGGAGGGACAGCCAATGGCGAGAATGATCGGTGTAGGGAGCTTCTCAGTGAAGCAGGTGTTCAGCCCATATTTTTTGGTTATCAGGTAAAGCCTGGCGGGCATACCTGTGCAGGGAGCAAAAATGGCAAGCCGGTAATTATGCTTTCCGGCAACCCTATGGCATGTTTTGTAGGCTACTGCCTGCTGGCCAAGCCGGCACTGTGCGCTTTACAGGGACTGAGTCCCAAAATGAAGCGTTTTCCTGCTTTGGCTACATCCCCTTTCCTGAAAAAAGGAGGGCCAAGGAGGTTCCTACTGGGTTACGCCCTTTGTAGCCCCGGTGGCTGGAGAGTGGCAGTGCTCCCTGCTCAGAAATCCAGCATGCGGCGCTCTCTCGCTGACTGTAACTGTTTAATCGATCTGCCGGCAGGACATCCACCTGTACAACCAGAAGACCCGGTGGACATTATACCCCTTGGGGAATAAACACAGTAAAATAAAAGAGTCTTGATTGAGGGGCAGAGCAATCCTGCCCCTTCTTACTTGATAAACCAGTAACAGGTGAGACGCAGGGACAGTTCTCGCGTCTCACACCTTTAATAAACCATTGTTCCGGTAACAAAGCGACGAGCAGGGGCTCTGTGACCCCAAAAACCTTGTAAAATTGCGCACAAAAAAACCTGGGTTTTGCCTCTCATCCCAGGTTCTTGTGCAAATTAACAATACAAATTGACAATACTCCCACTGCCTGAAAGCCTGCCCGTCTGGCATGGGGGCAGATGATTCTGCCTCATCAAAAGATGCCAGCTGAGCCATGTGCCCACAGGCAAGCCAGCCTTACTCCGACTCTACCAGGAGTTGATGACCCAACTCTTAAAGGCCTATACTTGACAGAGAAGAATTGTCCCTTGTGTCTATACCCTAGTGTGTCTATTTCTCGTAAGCTTTTGCAGCCCTAAGGCGGGCAAGTGCTCTCCTTAAGGCCAGTTCTGCCCGCAGGTAATCGATCTCCTTTGTCTTCTCCTGAAGGCGCTTTTCTGCCCGCTCTTTAGCACTTCTCGCTCTATCTACATCAACCCTGTCGCCACGCTCTGCAGAATCAGGAAGAATGCGCAACACATTATCTTTCATCTCGAAGATACCCATGTTACAGGCAACATAATGACTATTGCCCTCCTGCAGGTATTTGATCACTCCGATGTCCAAGGTGCCTATAAAAGGTGCGTGATTGCGCAGAATACCCAAAAGACCATCTGTGGATGGAATAACTACCCCTTCCACTTGCTCATCGGTCACTACCTTCTCAGGGGTTATGATCTCTAAATTGAAGCTGTTCCATTTACTCTTAGCCTGTTCTGCCACTTAACTGACAGCCTCCATTTCCTCTCGCCCCCGAGCCACAACATCATCAATGGTGCTGGCGTAGATAAAGCACTGCTCAGGAATCTGATCATGCCGGCCATCCAAGATCTCCTTAAAGCCTCTCACTGTTTCCTTGATCGGAACATAGGCCCCGGGCCTTCCTGTAAAAGCCTCAGCAACAAAGAATGGCTGTGAAAGGAAACGCTGAATTTTTCGCGCCCGGGCCACTGTTATTTTATCATCTTCAGAGAGTTCATCCATGCCCAGGATGGCGATAATATCCTGCAGCTCTTTGTAGCGCTGTAGAACCTCCTGTACTCCTTGGGCTACCCTATAGTGTTCTTCCCCAACGATATTAGGATCAAGAAGACGAGAAGTGGAATCCAGCGGGTCCACAGCAGGATATAGACCTAGCTCTGCAATCTGGCGAGACAAAACCACGGTACCATCTAAGTGCGCAAATGTTGTAGCAGGTGCCGGGTCAGTTAGGTCATCTGCAGGAACATAAACAGCCTGCACAGAGGTAATCGACCCCTTCTTAGTAGATGTGATACGCTCCTGAAGCAGTCCCATATCAGTAGCCAATGTAGGCTGATAGCCCACAGCAGATGGCATTCTGCCTAATAGTGCAGAGACCTCGGAACCGGCCTGAGTAAAGCGGAAAATGTTATCAATAAAAACTAACACATCCTGCCCCTCCGCATCACGGAAATACTCCGCGATTGCCAGGCCAGAAAGCCCTACTCTCATTCGTGCTCCAGGGGGTTCGTTCATCTGCCCGAATACCATAGCACACTTTTCAAGAACACCGGACTCACCCATTTCCAGATAGAGGTCATTCCCCTCTCTGGTGCGTTCGCCAACACCGGCGAAAACTGAGAAACCGCCGTGCTCATAAGCAATATTCCGAATCAATTCCTGAATGATAACAGTTTTGCCTACCCCTGCACCGCCGAACAGGCCGATTTTTCCTCCCCTAGCAAAGGGAGCCAACAGGTCAACAACCTTGATTCCTGTCTCCAAAACTTCCCTGGCTGGGCGCTGCTCTACAATAGATGGAGCTGGGCGATGAATGGGATAATACTCTTCCGTCTCAACAGGACCCTTGCCATCAATTGTCTCACCCAATACATTGAACAATCTTCCCAGTGTTTCTCTCCCCACAGGCATCTTAATAGGAGATTTTGTATCTAAAGCTCGGGCGCCACGTCGAATTCCATCTGTAGAAGACATAGACACACAGCGAACACTGTTGTTACCCATATGCTGCGCAGCCTCAAGTATAACATTTAAATCCTCGGGCATTGTCTTCTTAATTTCTTCATCCTGATCTTCACTGCTAATGATTATGGCATCGTTGAGATCCGGAAGCTGGTCAGGTGGAAATTCAATATCAACAACTGGACCAATTACCTGAACAACTGTGCCATAATTTTTCTCTTCCATACCTTTTACTACCTCCTTCATCCTTTCAGGGCATCCGCTCCACCGACAATTTCGGAGATCTCCGAGGTAATTCCCGCTTGACGCAGTTTATTTGCCAGGAGTGTCAGATCATCGATCATTTCCCTAGCATTCTCTGTCGCACTGCTCATAGCAACCATACGCACCGCTTCCTCACTGGCCTTTGACTCCTGTAGAGCACGAAAGACCAAGGCATTGATAAAGCGGGGCAGGAGCATGTCTAGAACACCCTGCGGATTGGGTTCAATTATATAATCAGGAATCCTATCTGTATCCCCCTCTTCCTCATCTTCCAATTCTGGAGCGGTTAGGGGTAGAAGCTTGTAAACCACAGGCTGCTGTTTCCCTGTAGATATATACTCCGTATAGACAAGATTCACTTCGTCAACAATATTCCCTTTGTAAAGTTCAACAAGAGTCTTAGCAATACCCTCTGCCTGAGCCACCGAGGGTTTATCACCGAGTGCCAGAAATTCTGCTAGCAAATTATACTCCCGGCGCCGGAAGTAATCCCGTCCCTTGGCGCCGACAATAATGATCCCAGCCTGCTCATCCTGAGCCATCGCCAGTTCCGCTCTGCGGATAATATGAGAATTATATCCGCCGCAGAGCCCACGGTCAGAGGTGAACACCACATAACCCACATTACGCCTCTCCCGAGGAAGGAAAAAAGGATGTGATAGCTCCCCGAAATTCTCGGCAACCCTTTTGATCAATTCATCGATCTTCTCAGAATATGGGCGAGCTGAAGCTACCCTTTCCTCAGCACGGCGCAATCGTGCTGCTGCCACCATCTGCATGGCCTTGGTAATCTGTTCGGTATTTTGAATGCTCCTGATACGCCGTTTGATATCTCTTGTTTGTTCTGCCAACTGCTGTCACCACCTTTACTGATCAGGCAGTTCTCTGGATGGAAAAGGCAGCACTAAATTCATCCATGAATCCCTTGATCACCTTGTTCATCCGCTCTATCAGGTCATCGGATAATACTTTCTTTTCCCGAATTTCAGAGAGGATTTCGGGATGCTCATTTTTCAGAAAACGCAGGTACTCTTTTTCAAAATCGAGAACAGCTTCTACCGGCAGCTTATCAAGGAAACCATTGACACCCGCATAGATAACAGCTACCTGCTCCTCAACAGGCATCGGCACATACTGCCCCTGTTTTAAGATTTCTGTCATTCTTTCGCCCCGGACAAGTCTGGCCATGGTCGCTTTATCCAGGTCAGAACCGATCTGGGCAAAGGCAACCAATTCACGATACTGAGCGAGATCGAGACGCAGCCTCCCTGCAACCTGGCGCATAGCCTTGTTCTGCGCTGAACCACCTACACGAGAAACAGATATCCCCACATTGATAGCTGGCCTTACACCTGCATAAAAGAGGTCCGGCTCAAGGTAAATCTGGCCATCGGTAATAGAAATCACATTCGTTGGGATATATGCCGAAACATCTCCCGCCTGTGTTTCAATGATCGGTAAGGCAGTCAGTGAACCTCCTCCCAACTCATCATTGAGCTTCGCCGCACGTTCCAGCAGACGAGAGTGAAGATAAAATACATCACCTGGGAATGCTTCCCGTCCGGGCGGCCGCCGCAAGAGCAGAGAAAGCTCCCTATAGGAAACAGCATGCTTGGATAGATCATCATAAACGACCAAGACATCCTGGCCGTTGTACATAAACTCTTCACCAATGGCACACCCCGCATAAGGTGCCAGGTAAAGAAGTGGTGCAGGGTCGCTGGCTGTTGCCGCAACAACGACAGTGTAGTCCATGGCCCCTGTTTCCTGGAATTTCTCCACAACTGCTGCAACACTTGATGCCTTTTGGCCAATGGCTACATAAATACAAATCACATCCTGCCCCTTCTGGTTGATAATAGTATCTACACCCAGGGCAGTTTTACCAGTCTGGCGATCACCAATGATCAGTTCCCGCTGACCCCGTCCGATAGGGATCATAGAGTCCACAGCTTTTAAACCTGTCTGTAAAGGTTGCTTTACCGGCTGGCGGTCGATTACACCTGGGGCTAAATACTCAACAGGCCTATAATTGCTAGCCTCAATAGGACCCTTGCCATCAACAGGCTGCCCAAGGGCATTGACTACTCTGCCGATCATAGCATCACCGGCAGGCACCTCTACAATCCTGCCTGTGCTCTTTACAGTATCTCCCTCTTTGATATGTGCATAAGGGCCAAGGATAACAACACCGATGTTATCCTCCTCCAGGTTTAACACCATCCCGTAGACCTCACCGGGGAATTCCAAGAGTTCACCGGCCATTGCCCTCTCCAAACCATACACTCGGGCGATACCATCCCCTACTTGGATAACTGAGCCCACATCGGCTACATCTATTTCTGCCTTATAGCGCTCAATCTGAGTCTTGATGAGAGAACTAATCTCTTCAGCACGAATGCCCATTTTACATTTCCACCTCAAGCTTTCCTAACGATCTTCCTATAATGCGTGCTTCCATCATCTCTAAATGTTTGGTCATACTCCCATCATAAACGCGGTCTCCAATTTTGACCACTAACCCTCCAATTAGCTCCGGTTGCACGCTGACATCAAGTTCAATCTTCTTTCCAGTGGCCTTTTGCAAAACATCCTGCAGTTTTTTCTCATATTCCGGCTTCAGGGGAAAAGCGGTTTTGACTTCAGCAACAACGATGTTCATGTGTTTTCGAAAGAAATCATGGTAGGATTCTCGAATAGCACCAAAGCTACGCTCACGGTGTTTATCGATAAGAATTTCTAGAAAACCGATTACTAGCTGTGAGATACGCCCATCCAGGATGTTCGTGATTATATCCTTTTTCACCTGAGTGGGAACACGTTGGAATTCCAGTACTTCTTGAAGCTCTGGTTGCTTTCTGAGCAGATCAGAGACCTGCTCCAGTTCATTAGCCACTTCCTCTACCATATTCATCTCACATGCCACATCAAAAAGCCCCTTGGCATAACGGCGTGCTACCGCTTCTTTGATCAATGAATTTCCCCTGCCTCATCTAAAAAATCATCTACCATCTTCATGTTATCTTCTGCATTAATATTGCGTCTCAATATCTTTTCTGCCCCCATAACAGCCAAAGCACTCACTTCTTGACGCAGATCTTTTAAGGCCTGATCCCGCTCAAGCCGAATCTCCTGACGCGCTTTTTCTAACATGGCAGCTGTTTCATCCCTAGTCTGTGCCAGGAGTGCTGCCCGCTCTTCCTCTGCGGTCTTGTTCGCTTTGGCAATAATGTCCTGGGCTTCTTCCCTAGCTCCGGCAATCTTCTCCTGATATTCCTGAAGAAGAGCTGCTGCTTCATTACGGCTGTTCTCAGCCTCGGCAATATTTCTGGCGATCCCTTCACTCCTGTTATCAAGAAAGTTTAGAACTGGATTCAACCCAAACTTATAAAGGACAAAGAGGATCAAGAAAAAGTTAAGAAATGCCCAAATAATTGTTGATAGATCAAGATTCACTTGCTAGTCCCTCCAACAACCGGGTCAAGAAATACCTGGGGGCTTACACACTGGCGTAGTGCGCCCCTCCCTAGGTGTCAGTACTCCCAGCTACTACCCCGGTTCATGATTACCGGCTACTGCCATTACATACTACCCATGCCTTAAGGCAAGAGATTGTGCTTCATCGAAGGATGCCGGCTAAGCCTGTCCGCCAACAGGCAGGCCGGTCTTACTCCAACTCCGCAAAAAATTGATGCCCCAACCCTGTACGCCTTATGTCCCAATAGCTAAAGCAAGGGTATTATAGCGTTTTCCTAAAAAACTGTTTATATCCATCAAATAATCACAATTTCTGCCTTCCCCTGCACAAAAAAGAAATAAACAAGGGACTAAAAGAAGCAGAATTACATTCTCATGAGCAGCATAAAAGCTATCAAAAGGCCGTAAATGGTCAACGCCTCCATAAAAGCAAGAGCAATAATCAGCGTTGTTCGTAGCTCACCTGCCACTTCCGGCTGACGAGCCATCGCCTCCAAAGCTTTCGCTGACGCAGTCCCCTGGCCAAGTGCAGGACCGATAGTCGCAATACCCATTACCAGTGCTACAGCTAGTGCAATGATCGCAGATGTCATATCCATTTCTGTACCTCCCTCCTTTCTGCATCCAACTCTTTCTTTTGTATTAATAATCATTCATGCTTAGTGGGCTTCTGCTGTTGCGGATGAAATGTAAATAGCTGTAAGTGTTGTAAACACAACAGCCTGGATAAATCCAAAAAGCAGGCCCAACATCTGCATGAGACTAGGCACAAAAACAGGAATAAGACTGAATAAAACAAAGACAACCATCTCTTCACCATAAATGGTGCCGAAGAGACGCAAAGACAATGAGAGGGGCCTGACAAGCTCCTCAATAAGATTTAATGGAAGCATGAAGACAAATGGCTGAAAAAACTTCTTCAGATAGCCGAAACCATGCTGACGAAACCCTGCATACTGGGTGGTGACAAAAGCAACAAGGGCAAGACCTGCGGTTACACTTAATGTACTGGTAGGTGCTATAAAACCCTCAAGACGGCCTGCTAAAGGCAGGTTGCCTGACCAGTTGCAAAATAGGATAAGAAGGAACAATGCGCACAACAGAGGAAAATAACGGCGTGCCTGCTCCCGCCCCATGATCCCGGAGAAATAATTGAGCAATCCCTCAACTGTATATTCGACAAGGCACTGAAAGCGTCCAGGCACTTCCTCCATTTTGCGGGCGGCTATAATAAAGAGCACCGCCAATACAGCCATAATCGCCCACATTGTTGTCACATACCCTGTTACATCAATGCCAAATATCGAAAACAGGACTTTTGCTTCTTCCATTTAATTAAATACCCCTTTCTGAGCGTCCTGCAAGATCCCTGCAACAGATCTTCCCTTTATCAAGGACTCTTTCTCTTCTTCCAGGGATGTTTCTTGCTGTCCCTGTATTCATTTACAATATAAACATTTTTCATGACTACTAATCCCAGTCCAGCCCCAGCCAACATCCATACCTCTCGACCGAAAAAGAAAACCAAGAAAAGTGTCAGGAAATTTATAAAAAAACGGTTGATATAACAACTTATAACTGCATTTATGGCCTCTTTTGATGAACGATCTTTGTTCTTTTTCATCGTCCATTGCAGATAGTAATAGTTGCCGATACTAACCGCTGTCCCACATATAAAACCGATGAGCAAGGATTTCCAAAGCACCTTTCCTCATCACTCCTTATTCCCTCCATTTCCCTTATCATTGTCCAGTGTTTTATTTATCATATTAAAAATAGTCCGGAACCCTGCAGCAATACCAAAAAGGGAAAAAATGATCGTCAACCAATAATTGGTTTTACCAAAGATCCATTGATCTAAATAGTATCCCATATAATAGCCTATGAGAACTGCCGCCGCAAGAGTTACGCCGATATTTGTCATCAGGCCCAGTGTCTTCCACACACTCGTGGATTCCTTTTTTTTCTCCAACTGCCAACCACCAAACTTATTGATAATCCTTAAAGAAAAAGATTAAATACCTTACTTCGCTTTCATCTGCCAAATTCCTGCTAAATTAATTACTTATTGTATGGTAAATTCATCACATTTTCCTGGATTATAATCAACAGCTGCTTCTCCCTTACCGAAATAAGACTTCACAGCCTGGACGATGCGTCTGGCAGCCATCCCGTCCCCATAGGGATTGACAGCATTAGCCATCTTCAAATAAGCATCCTGATTATCAAGGAGAAGATTGACCTCACTCTTCACCTGCTGGGGGTCAGTTCCGATTAACCGAGCTGTACCAAAAGCAGTCGCTTCTGGCCTTTCTGTCACCTCACGCAGAACAAGCACCGGTTTACCCAATGCTGGTGCCTCCTCCTGAATCCCACCAGAATCTGTTAGGACTATATGGGACATCTTCATCACATTGATGAAGGGTAGGTAATCTAGGGGCTCTGTCAGATAGACTCGCTCAACCCCGCGCAAAAAACTGTTTACCTCTCGGCGCACCGCCGGGTTTTTATGCATAGGAAAAACAACCCCCACATCCGGATGTGATCGTAACACCTCTCGCAAAGCTTTATAAATATTCTGCAATGGCGCTCCCAAATTTTCCCGTCTGTGGGTTGTCAACAGAATAACTCGCTTGTTCTCCTGGAATGCACGGGTAAGCTCGGGAATTTGAGCAAAAGGTTTTTCTAAAGCCTGATAAAGGGCATCGATCACCGTATTGCCCGTAACAAAGACACTCTTGCTGTCGATCCCCTCTCTCAAGAGAGCCTCCCGGGATCTATCTGTAGGAGCAAAGTGAAGATCAGATACTCCTGTTGTAAGTACCCTGTTCAGCTCTTCAGGAAAAGGAGCATATTTTTGATAGGTACGCAGCCCTGCCTCTATGTGTCCCACAGGTATCTGACAATAAAAAGCAGCTAGGGCACCGGTAAAGGTAGTTGTTGTATCACCTTGCACCAGCACCATATCAGGGCGCTCCGATTGCAGAATACCCTTCAAGCCATTCAATACAGCTGTGGTAACATCAAACAGATCCTGCCCCTGGCGCATAATCTCCAAATCATAATCAGGTTTTATATTAAAGGTTTCCATTACCTGGTCAAGCATCTCTCGGTGCTGGGCAGTTACCACTACTCTGCTATCCACATCAGAACAGGATTCCAATTCACGAACCACCGGAGCCATTTTAATGGCCTCCGGCCGTGTGCCAAATACACTTAAAATCTTGATATTATCACTTTTCTCTCTCATATCTTATTCCACACGCAAATATTCTTTTCTTATCAGTTTTTCGATATGCCGTTCCATAGCCAGTCCGATATCTGCGCCATATTCCTCTTCCAGCACAAACATCAAAGAAACCGCAGTTTGAGCGACATCCAGCAGCTCCCGCAGGATCATCTCTACCACCTGCTGTTCGCTCATATTCGTACGCTCGCCACTCATCCCCCGGAATTTGCCGATAGCCTGGGCCAGTTCTCCTGTTTCCTCCATCAGCTTGAATGCTGTCGATTCCAGTGTGGGCTGAAGATTATTCAAGCGAGGCAATGTGATGTCCTTAGTCTTCATTTCTTCCATCTCTCTCATCATCTCCCATATTATATTATCCCAAACAGAGCAACTCAACCCCGGATTCCCGAAAAATATCAGCTGCCATCTGGTCAGGGTAATTCCCTTGATAATAAACACTTTTAATACCCGCATTACAGATCATCTTGGCACACATAATGCAGGGTCTGTGAGTGATGTAAAACACTGCTCCCTTAATGGAAACACCATGAAAAGCTGCCTGAATAATGGCATTCTGCTCTGCATGCAGGCCGCGGCACAGCTCATGGCGTTCACCTGAGGGAATGTGAAGTTGTTCTCTCATACACCCTACCTCACTGCAATGGGGAATGCCCGCAGGCACACCATTGTAACCTGTACAAAGTATCTGCCGCTCTTTGACGATAACAGCACCTACCTGACGCCTGAGACAGGTGGAACGCTTCGCCACAACCTGCGCAATTTCCATGAAGTATTCATGCCATCCAGGCCTTGCCAAAATAGAACACCCCCAAAAATTGAAGCCAGAGACAGAATGCCAGAGGTCGGAAACTCACTGGAACTGCCCTTCACCGCAGACTTGTAACCCCTACCTGGCTTCACCTCTATAATGCCCCCGGCTGAAAGAACGAGACCATTTATACCCTTTACAGTTAGCAACTGGTCCTGCAATTCCTGATATGGTAAAACATTATCCACACTTGCCCGAACATCTTTTTCTTACCACTAACCACTAACCACCAACGACTAACCACCATTATATACTGGATATTCTTTGCAAAGTTTCTGCACAATCTGGCGTGCTTGCTCAAGTTTTCCCTGTTCAACTGGAGATGAAAGGAGCAAATGGATGGCTGTCCCTATCTGTTCCATCTCTTTCTCCCCCATTCCCCTGGAGGTCACTGTTGGGGTACCGATTCTGATGCCACTGGTTACCTGTGGGGATTGAGGATCACCAGGAACCATGTTTTTGTTTACAGTTATGCCAGCCTCACCCAGCAGTAATTCGGCAGCTTTTCCGGTAAGGTTTTTGCTGCGCAGGTCGACAAGCAGCATATGGTTATCTGTTCCCCCGGAAACCAAGCTAAAGCCGAATTTTTTCAGAACCTCTCCCAGAACAGCGGCATTTTGGACAACCTGGATGATATAATTGCGGAACTTATCTGTTCCCGCCTCCTTCAGGCATAGAGCTTTAGCAGCGATCACATGCATGAGGGGACCACCTTGAAGCCCCGGAAAAACTGCACTGTCGATCTTTTTGGCAAACTGCTCCTGGCACAAGATCAGCCCACCCCGGGGCCCTCCCAGTGTCTTGTGTGTTGTTGAGGTAACAAAATGAGCATGAGAAACAGGGCTAGGATGGACTTTCGCTGCTACCAAACCTGCAATATGAGCCATATCCACCATTAAATATGCTTCACATTCCTGGGCAATTTCAGCAAATGCCTGAAAATCAATCACCCTCGGATAGGCACTTGCCCCAGCGATAATCATCTTGGGATGCACCTGCAGAGCCTTTTTTCTGACCTCCTCATAGTCTATAAACCCTTCACTATTGACTCCGTAATTGATATTTTCATAATACTTCCCTGAAATATTGGCGGGAAAACCATGTGTCAAGTGGCCACCATGTGCCAAAGCCATTCCCAGAATGCGATCCCCAGGTTTTAATGCCGCATAATAGACAGCCATATTGGCCAGTGCTCCTGAATGGGGCTGCACATTGGCATGTTCAGCTCCAAAAAGCTCTTCAGCCCGTCTGATAGCCAGCTCCTCTGCTAGATCAACACACTCACAGCCGCCATAATAACGCTTACTAGGATACCCTTCTGCATATTTATTGGTCAAAACACTCCCCTGAACTGCCATGACCGCCTGACTAGTGTAGTTTTCTGAAGCAACCAATTCCAGCTGTTCCTGCTGCCGTTTCTCTTCACAGCGGATAGCTGCAGCCAAATCCGTATCCTTGAGCATAAGATACCTTTCAATAAGGTCCACCCTGTTATTCCTCCATTATTCTTATTTAGAGCAATGGCAGTATTTTTCTTCGATGGCCTTGATCTTAGCGATCCTTTTTTCATGGCGTCCACCTTGAAAGGATGCATCCAGCCATGTCTCTATAATTTCACAAGCAAGGCCTGGACCAGTCACCCTCTCCCCAAGAGTTAAAACATTAGCATCATTATGTTCCTTGGCAGCCCGTGCAGTGAAGGTATCATGACAAAGAGCTGCTCTGATCCCAGGTACTTTATTGGCAGCCATCACCATACCGATCCCTGTTCCACAAACCAATATCCCATGGCTGCTCTCCTCACTGGCAACAGATTCCGCAACCACAAGAGCGATATCTGGGTAATCCACAGACTGATCAGTTTCTACACCGAAATCTTTAAATATTACCCCTTTATCCTTGAAATACTCTTTAATACCCTTTTTCAAGTTTAATCCGGCATGGTCGCAGCCAATAGCGATTAAAACCTTTGCCACCTCCACAACAACTCCCTTTTTCAGATTTCAGGTTCGAATGACACACTAACTACTATTACAATGCACTGACAAAGTCTCTACATACGATACTTTCCGCCCGAACATCTTTCTCCAAAGACTAACGACCAACCACTGACAACTAACTGCTACCACTACTTTGGATGTTCTTAAAGATCTTTTCAATAGCTTGGGCCAGCTCCTCAGCACACTGCTGATAGACCGCCTCCGATTTGCCATAAGGGTCAGCTATATCATAACTAAACCGCTCATACTTATTTGTGCCCTCCATATCCTGAGGGTGTTCAGCAAACTCCTTGACAATAAAGATCTTTTCCGCCATGTCCGGAAAAAATTCCTGCAGCAGCTGTTTTTGAGCAGCGGTCATCGTTAAAATCAGATCAGCATCATTGATCATCTCTTTAGTCAACTGTCTTGCCTTGTGCCCAGACAGATCAAGCCCTTGCCTAAAGAGAACAGAATGGGCCTCAGAACTGGCAGGAGCACCTGGAAGAGCCGCTATGCCCGCCGAAAAGACATCAATCTTTTCTGTTAGCTTTAATCGCTGCAGGATTTTAGAGGCTAATCCCTCAGCCATCGGGCTACGACAGGTATTGCCTGTACAAACAAATAACAGACGCACTATTCCATCACCCTCCCTAGAAAAACATTCTAACCCCGATACCCACCAACACCAGCCCACCGGCCATTTCAGCCCATCTACCTACTTGGTTGTTCAACCATCTTCCCAGCAAAAGCCCTATGGCCGCCATCAGGGCAGCGGTTATTCCCAGAATCATTAATAAAATAATTATTCCTTGAGGGGAAAAATCAGCCACATAGGTCCCCAGGCTGATACCTACCCCAAAAGCATCCACACTGACACACCATCCCAGGGCCAGGATCCCTCCCCAGGAAGACAAAACATTGTTCTTAGGCTTTGCCAGAGCTGCTTTCGCTGTCTGAAAGCTGTAAGAAGCACATCGCCAGGGCCAACCATCCCAGATCATCTTAGCTCCCAAAACTACTAGTATTGCACCACCCATCCAGACAGCCACTATCCCCACAGCAGCCCCGAGCAGACTGCCTACCAAAAGGCCTGCCAGAGGCATTAATATATGGAAAACCCCAATAGTCAATGAGGTACGCAGTACAGTCTTACGGGAGGGGCCGCTCATCCCCAATCCCAGCGCCAGAGAAAAGGCATCTGCTCCCAACGCAACAGCTATAAAGGAATAGGCCAACAGCTCGTCCAATGGAAATACTCCCTCTTTCCGATACTCAAATCTGATGCTGTCCAGCTGCGCGACACAGTCGGTTCATCACAGCTAATCCCACTCCAGTAGGGGAAACTGTCTCCACAAGTATTATTTCAGCCCCTGCTTCATCACACTCTCGAAACGCCCCGAAAAGATGATTAGCAATCTCTTCAGGACATAGCCGGGAGCCCAAAGATGCCAGGTAAACCGGCTGAATAATGGAATTTTGATAGATAGAATAGTGTTCACTGGTAGCCAGAACTGCCACCCGCCTGTCATTATTGCGGGTCATAAAATTCTCCACCTTGGCCACCTGCTCATCAGGACTTCCTGTAACCATCAACACTTCCGCCTGTGGGGAATAGTGTTTAAAATAAATCCCAGGGGAAGGAACACTCCCTTCACCTGGCCGCCTCTCCGGGTGCAAAACATACTCTGGCACAACGATTTCTTCCCCCAGCACTTGTTCGATTTCTTCCCTTGTTACACCGCCTGGCCTTAAAAGCGTCGGGCGGTTTTCCGCCAAACTCAGGATAGTAGACTCTAACCCCACCTGCACAGGCCCACCATCCAGGATCAGATCGATCTTGCCGTCCAGATCGGTGAGAACATGCTGTGCACAGGTCGGGCTCGGGCGCCCTGAAACATTAGCGCTGGGAGCAGCAATAGGCACACCGCTGGCCTCGATCAAGGCTAGAGCCACCTTGTTAGAGGGATAGCGCAGGGCAACAGTAGGCAGCCCTGCAGTAACCTGATCAGGAATCCTCTCTGACCGGGGGAGAATCAGTGTCAACGGCCCCGGCAGAAACCTGTCAGCAAGTTCTTCGGCTGCCGGTGGCCAGAAGGAGGCCAATTCTCTGGCTTGGTCAAGTGAAGAGACATGCAGGATCAGGGGATTCTCTTGCGGCCTTCCCTTGACCTGAAAAATCCTCAGTACCGCATCTGGGTTCAATCCATCTGCCCCCAGCCCATAAACGGTTTCTGTGGGAAAAGCCACCAGTCCACCTTTTGTGATCACCTCTGCCCCTTGAGCGATGAGCTTGGGTTCAGGATAATTAGCATTTACCGTCAAATAGCGTGTTTTCAAGAATTGTACACCACTCTATTAACTTAGAATACTTTAACACCATTAGAATAGGATTCATTGCATTTCACTGAAATAATTGCTGCTTGCTTTTAAAATAAAACTGATAAATAATAGAACGTAGATGGTAATGATGGTATTATACCATTAAAGAAACACCTTAACTAATTATAGTTCTATAAGGAGGCGCTGTCATTTGTTAGCTGGTCTAATTATTGTTTTACTGCTTGTATTAACACTTCCCTTTGTCATCAAGCCCATCGAGCGCAACTTAGAGCCCTTTCTCTTTGTCATGGGTCTTGCCGCAACGATTATCGCCGGGGTTCTAAACTGGGAATTGGTGACCCACATCATGTCCAACACCATGATGTACATGATCACAGCAGCAGTTCTTGTCTTTGGATTATTATTCGTCTTTTTTCAAAATCAGATGCAAAGCTGGATAAAGAAGCTGCTCGAACACATCCCTCTATCATTATTCGTCTTCCTGTTAGTCACTATACTAGGCCTTGTCTCCAGTATGATCACAGCCATCATCGCTGCTCTCATTCTAGCTGAAATAGTCAATGCCCTGCCCATAAAAAGGAAGGCAAAAGTCAATACAACCATTATCGGCTGTTTCGCTATCGGACTGGGAGCAGCCCTGACACCTATAGGAGAGCCCTTATCCACAATCGTAGTTTCCAAACTGGATGAAAACTTTTTTTACTTGTTAAAGCTGATAGGCGTTTTCATCATCCCAGGTGTCGTCGCCATGGGTCTTGTCGGCACTTTCACAGCAGGTGGCCTTAAAAAGCAGGAACAATTCGACACAGCAGCGGTTGCAGAGCCAGACTCCCCCCATGATCAGCAGACATCATTGGAACAAGCGGAGGAAGAACTGGATGACTTAGAGGATGAAACTATTCCCGGCGTAGTGCTCAGGGCCGGCAAGATATTCCTTTTTGTTATGGCGTTGGAACTCTTAGGCGCCGGTTTCAAACCGATAATTGATACCTATATCATTCAACTGGATGCACGTGTTCTCTATTGGATCAACATGATCTCCGCAGTCCTGGATAATGCCACACTTGCCGCCGCAGAGATCAGTCCCTCTATGAGCGGTCTGCAGATCGAAGGAATCCTTATGGGACTGCTCGTCAGCGGGGGTATGCTTATCCCAGGGAATATTCCCAATATCATATCAGCCAGCAAATTAAAAATAACCAGCTCAGAATGGGCTAAACTAGGCATACCTTTAGGCCTTATCCTGCTGGTCATCTACTATGTGATACTTTTCGTCATCATTTAAATTACCATGATACAGGTGAGACGCGGGACTGTCCGCGCGTCTCACCTTTTTGCTTTAACAATTCGCTCCCGACCGGCATAATCCTTGACTATCTCCACCTCTGTCCATCCCTCATTTGTAAGGATCTCCCTCAGCACCTCCGCCTGGCCAACACCTACTTCACAGGCCAGCAGGCCTCCAGAAGCTAAAAAGGCTGCCGCCTGGGGAATCAGTCTTCTGTAATGATCAAGACCATCCTTCCCTCCGTCCAGGGCGCTAAAAGGCTCATACCGCACATCTAATGGCAGGCTCTCTAGATCAGATGTAGGGATATAAGGGAGATTGGCAGCAACAGCAGTTCCCCTTCCCGTAAATCCCTGTTCGAGGAGTGGAATGAGAAGGTCGCCCTGCAATAAACCAACTCTATCAGCAACACCATGAGATCTGGCATTCCTCTCAGCCACCTGGAGTGCTGCATGAGAGATATCAGTCGCCATCAAGTATGCCTGGACATTGTAGTAAGCCAGGCTTACAGCAACAGCACCGGAACCTGTGCCCACATCAGCGATCAGATAATCTTTCCCCATCCTTTCCCCTCCAGACATGGGAGGGGTTCCCCTCTCTCCGTTATTGATGCTTAGCAGTTCATTGCCCGGCAAAGATATACCTTTCAGATAATCCAACACTGCCTCTACAAGCACTTCTGTTTCCGGACGGGGAATGAGCACATCAGGGTTCACAGTAAACCCTAGTGACATAAACTCCTTTTCACCGGTAAGGTAAGGAACAGGCACTCCTCTGCTGCGCCTGCAGATAAGATCATCATATCTTTTTTCTACATCCCCTGGCACCGGTTCATCAAAAAAAATAAGGAGATGTGTACGATCCCACCTCCAGGCAAAGGCTAACAACACCTCTGCTTCTAGACGGGAAGCCTCGATCCCCTTTTCTTTCAATATTCTGGTTCCTTTTAACACCAGCTCACTGCACTTCATCTTAATTAGCTGTATTCTCCTGATCAGGCAACTGTTCCTGCAGCTGCTCAGTCCTTTGTGCTGTAACCAGAGCTGTGATCAGCTCATCCAGGTCACCCTCCATAATGCTCGGCAAGCGGTAAAGAGACAGATTGATGCGATGGTCAGTTATCCTCCCCTGGGGAAAATTATAGGTTCTGATGCGTTCACTGCGATCACCGCTCCCCACCAAAGATCTTCGCATACTGGATATTTCTCCTTGCTGTTCCTCCTCAGCACGAGCCAGCAGACGGGCACGCAGAACACGCATTGCCTTATCCTTATTCTTGTGCTGAGATTTTTCATCCTGACAGGATACCATTATCCCAGAGGGCAGGTGAGTGATTCTCACCGCAGACTGAGTGGTATTCACTGACTGGCCGCCAGGTCCGCTGGAACAGAATATATCAATGCGCAGGTCTTGAGGATTGATCTCCAACTCGACCTCTTCTGCCTCTGGAAGCACTGCGACTGTGGCTGCACTGGTATGGACCCGGCCTCCCGATTCAGTAACCGGAATGCGCTGTACCCGGTGAACACCGCTTTCATATTTCAACTTGCTGAAGACATGCTTCCCATTGACTTGAAAAATAATTTCTTTATACCCTCCCATATCGGTGGGGTGTGAATTCAAGACCTCCACCTTCCATCCCAGCCGCTCAGAGTAGTAGGAGTACATGCGAAAAAGTTCGCTGGCAAAGAGTGCTGCCTCTTCCCCTCCTGTTCCCGCACGAATTTCCACAATAACATTCTTTTTATCTCGGGGATCCTTAGGCAATAGAAGCAACTTCAGCTGCTCCTCCAACTGCTCCTTTTTTCCCTGCAGTTCTGCGAGATCATCCTGAGCAAGCTGCAGAAGTTCCTCATCCAGGTCATCTTTTAACAATGAACTTGTATCATCCATCTCTTTACATATATCTTTATACTCTCGAAATGTAGTGACTATTTCAGTGAGTTCTCCATGCTTCTTAGCATAGTTGCGATACTCATTTATATCTGCAAGCACAGCCGGGTCACTGAGCTGACGCTCCAGTTCCACATAGCATGCCTCAATTGTTTCCAGCTTTTCTAACAAACTAGTCAACCCCCTTTTCCTCCAATTCAGATAAGAACAAACCTAGGAGACCACAGCATCACTTGCAGGAGGGGGCAATACACCTTTAAGTGCAGCGATAGCCACCTCTATTTGGCTAGAGTCTGGTTCCCCGGTCGTCAGTTTCTGCACCCAGAGCCCAGGAGCGATAAGGATTTTCATCTTTTCCCTGTGTCGTCTGGAAAACCGGATGAACTCATACCCTAGGCCAGCGATCACAGGCAATAAAAGGAGGCGCGCCCCGAACTTCCATAACCAAGAGCCATTTCCCAAAAAGGCGAAAATAAAGATACTGATGATGATCACAACCAACAAAAAAGATGTTCCACAGCTGGGATGAAGACGGGAACGCTGTGCTACCTCTTCCACAGTCAGTTCCGCTCCATCCTCATAGGTATTGATCACTTTATGTTCTGCCCCATGATATTGAAAAACACGCCTGATATCCTGTAAGGCACGAATACCCAGCAAATAGATTAAAAAAATCCCTAAACGAGTGACACCTTCGATTAAATTCTGTCCCCAGATATTCAGTACCCCACCAGTCATATGTCCCAACCAGGTGGGAAGGATAATAAAAAGCCCTACAGCAATTAAGATAGCCAGTGCCACTGTCAGCCCCATCTCTAATGGAGTTAAGTTCTCATCTTCATCCCCTTCTGATACTAGATAAGCTGAAAGGTTCAGTGTTCTTATCCCGATCACCATTGATTCAATGAGCACAATTGTCCCCCGAATAAATGGCCACTTCAAAATAGAAAAAGAATCCGACCAGGAAGTGATCTTCTCCTGGTGGATTACGATTTCGTCCCCCACCCGTACAGCAGTCGCCATTTTATCAGGGCCGCGCATCATTACACCTTCGATAACAGCCTGACCCCCAAACTGAAATGGAGTTTCAGCATTTTGTCGAGGCATAGACTACCTCCCCCATGTTCTTACATTAACAAAGGAGACTTTACTATCCGTTTTTCTTAGCAGTCCCATATCTTTTGCGGAATCTTTCAACACGTCCACCCTTTTCCATAAGCCTAGTTCTGGCTCCTGTATAAAAAGGATGGCAATTAGAACAAACCTCCACTCTCATACTGGACACAGTAGCCCCTACCTCAAACTTGGCTCCACAAGCACAAGAAATAGTGGCCTTTTCATGATACTCTGGGTGTATACCCTTTCTCATGTTTCTTCACCTCCGTCTCGGTAACTATAACGGTGAATATTATAGCACAGGGCTGAGTTATCTGGCAAACGGAATTAGTCGTTAGCGTCAGGTGACTGTCACCGTCAACCTCAGTTTTTCTTCTACATCTGTTTCGCACGGTGACTGTCACCGCTCGAACGAGAATGAGACGCGAGAACCGTCCCCGCGTCTCAGGTGACTACTCAAGATAATGGATGGGGTTTACGGCTTTGTTATCGATCCGTACTTCAAAGTGGAGGTGTGGTCCTGTGGAACGACCTGTTGAGCCTACTCGGGCAATACCCTGGCCAGTTTCTACAAGCCCACCTGGCTCCACCAGGTACTCAGATGCGTGTGCATAGAGAGTCTGATAGCCATCGCCATGATCAATAATCACTGTTTCCCCATAGATAGGCCGCCATTCTACAGCCTCTACCCGGCCACTTCGAGCGGCTTTAATTATATCTCCCATCTCTCCGGCGATATCCAGGCCGTGGTGGAACCCAGCACCCCTGATACCATAGTGAGAGGTGATCCTACCGGCCAAAGGCCAGCTAAAAATTCGTTCAGGTTGCTGCCCCATAACCGGTTGAACCTGATCTGTAGCAGTGGAAACAATCAGATTCTGCCCATCCCTGATCACATTCGGGTCATTGATTTGGTTCATCTCCATCAACTGCCCCACACTGACCTGATAACGGCGTGCCAGACTCCACAGGGTCTCACCGCGGGATACCTGATGAGTCCTGCCCCTTGTCTCAGGAGATAATACAAGAACCTGTCCGGGTATGATCAGATTACCCCTGATCTCATTGTCAGCTACAAGCTTATTTAAATCTACCTGACACTGACGAGATATGCTCCACAGAGTATCCCCTGGTTGCACAGTATATGTGATATCTGTTTCTCCCTGATAAGCAGTCTCAGCTGTCGCTTCCTTCCAGCTTGATACAGAACTATCTTTGGGAAAATACCCAGTTGACTGGTGCAGGGGGCTGGCTAACCCCAAACAAACCAACAGACAGCAGATAAGGGCCATTCTGAGCTGCATTTTTCTCACCTCAAAATAACATATATACAGTACTGTTCCCTATCTGCTGGAAGCTATTCGTTTTTACAGCTCCACCGGTAATCAACAGATAATATGCGGGTAATAGGTCTATGAGAGGAAAAACTATATCTACCCTTCAAAAAGCTGTGGAAGGGCACGTAGAAGGTCTTTATTCCCTCTTGTCTTCTTCATGGCATCAATAAGCATTTCCAGGATCTCACTGGTTCCATATGAGGAGAACATCCTGCGGAAATTCCACACCAGTTCCAGCTCATCTTTACTGAGCAGCAGCTCCTCCCGCCGTGTGCCTGAACGCTTCACATCAATGGCAGGGAAGACCCGTTTTTCTGACAGTTTCCGATCCAGCACCAGTTCCATATTGCCTGTACCCTTGAACTCTTCAAAAATCACATCATCCATTCTGCTCCCGGTTTCCACCAACGCTGTGGCCAGGATCGTCAGACTGCCACCCTCTTCAATATTTCGAGCCGCCCCAAAAAAGCGTTTCGGTTTATGCAGTGCCGTAGGGTCAACTCCCCCGGAAAGAGTACGGCCAGAGGGGGGGACTACCAGGTTATAACCCCGGGCGAGGCGAGTGATGCTGTCCAACAGAATCACCACATCCCGCTTGTGCTCCACAAGTCTCTTTGCCCGCTCCAAAACCATTTCAGAAACCTTGACATGGTTTTCCGGAGGTTCATCAAAGGTGGAGCTAACTACCTCACCATCCACAGACCTCTGCATATCTGTAACCTCCTCAGGGCGCTCATCGATGAGCAGCACCATCAGATAAATATCAGGATAGTTTCTGGTGATGGCATTAGCGATCTTTTTTAGCAAAAAGGTCTTTCCTGCTTTGGGAGGAGCAACGATCAACCCTCGCTGGCCCTTTCCTAGAGGAGAGATAAGGTCGATGATACGAGAAGAAATGTCACCTGCCCCATTGCTCTCCATTGTAATACGCTCATCAGGGAATATAGGTGTCAAGGCATCGAAATGCAGCCTTTGAGCAGCCTCATCTGGATCATAACCGTTGATTGTTTCTACCCGTAAGAGCGCAAAGAAACGCTCCGTATCTTTTGGCGTCCTCACCTGTCCGGCAACACGATCACCGGTTCGCATGTCAAAACGCTTGATCTGAGAAGGGGAAACATAGATGTCATCATGGCTGGGAAGGTAGGCAAAGGGGCGGAGAAAACCATATCCATCAGGAAGAATTTCTAGGACACCCTGGGCAAACAACAACCCGTCCTTCTCTGTCTTCGCCTTCATGATCTCAAAAATCAGTTCTTTTTTTCGCAGCCGGGAATACCCGGTCAGCTCCATATCTTTGGCCATTTTCAGGAGCTCTGAAATAGTCTTTTGTTCTAACTCTGTAACATTCAAGTTTATATCACCTATTTTCCTATATTTTAGTTGAATCAAGACCCAATAATAACTATAAAGACATAAAGAAAGTTTTAGGATATGACACAGGATAAGAGTGGTAAATATCATCCCTCCGGGTGGGATCATGCTCAAATTCGCAGTCGACAACAGTCTATATTTACTTGATGTCTGGTCATGCCAGGCAATCAAAGGAAGGATATAAACCGCACACCGAGGCCGCTTGGTACAATACAGCGGCTCCGGCAGCTAATAAACAATCAATTACCTAATATAGCATTGATACGAAAAAAATGAGCAATTACATTACTTATTATTTAACATATATAACATTTTCTGTCAAGCATAATTAGCCTAAGATTTGAATGCTTGCTCCCAATCTGCAAGAAAACGCTCTATGCCTCGATCAGTCAAGGGGTGCTGAAACATCATCTTTAAAACTTTGAAGGGCACTGTGGCAATATCAGCTCCAATCCTTGCCGCTGCCAAAACATGCTGAGGATGGCGAATGCTGGCTGCGATCACCTGAGTTTCTAACTGATAGTTTTCGAAAACAGTCATGATGTCTTCCAGTACATCCATACCTTCCTGTCCGATATCATCAAGCCGACCGATAAAAGGACTCACATAAGCGGCACCTGCCTTAGCGGCTAAGAGTGCCTGAAGGGCACTGAAAACCAGTGTTACATTAGCACGAATACCTTCCCCTGACAGCACCTTCACAGCTGACAGACCCTCAGGTGTCAAAGGAATTTTCACAACTACATGGGGATCAAGTTTGGCCAGTTCCCGAGCTTCCCGCAGAATTCCCTCTGTATCCTGACTGATCACCTCGGCACTCACAGGACCATGCACTATCTCGCAGATCTCCACAATGGTTTCATGAAAATCTCGCCCCTCTTCCTTGGCGATGAGGGTGGGATTGGTTGTAACTCCTGAAATAACTCCCCAGTCGACTGCTTTCTTAATTTCTTCTACATTAGCTGTGTCTAAAAAGATCTCCATCGACTTTCACTCCTTAAAATTCAATACTTTTCTAAGCCTTTCCATTCGAACCGAAAAGCCTGATTTTTTCTCTAATTACCTCTGTGGCCTTGATGCGTGCTGGCCCCAAAACCTTACGGGGATCGATTTCATCCTCATCTGATGCCAATACCTGGCGCATTTCTTGAACAAAGGCTTGCCTGATGTCAGTATCAATATTCACCTTGCGGACACCAAGTTCAATGGCTCTTCTAATATCCTCACCGGGGACACCAGATGAACCGTGCAAAACCAATGGTATCTGAACAAGCTCATGAATCTCTTTCAGACGCTGAAAATCCAGTTTGGGCCTCCCTCGATAGCGCCCATGGGCAGTTCCAATAGATGGAGCCAAGGCATCTATCCCTGTTTCCTGGACAAAGGTAAGTGCTTCTTGAGGATCGGTAAAAAAGGCTTCCTGTTCTGAAACACTGATCTGATCTTCGGTACCCTGTAAGCGGCCAAGCTCTCCTTCTACAGATACGTCCACTGCATGAGCTAGCTCTACCACCTGAGCAGTCTTTTTTATGTTTTCTTCCAGAGAGAGATGGGAGCCGTCAAACATTACAGAGGTAAAACCTGCTCTCAAGCATTTCATGACCTGCTCAAAATCAGTCCCATGATCTAGGTGCAGGGCTACCGGAACTTTAGAAGATAGAGCTGCCTCACAGACCAAGGCTGTAATATAACCCAAACCTGCATATTTAATAGCACCCTGGCTGGCTTGAATAATTACCGGCGACCGCTCCGCTTCAGCTGCGGAAATGATCGCCTGTATAAGCTCCATATTATTGCAGTTAAACGCTCCTATAGCATAATCTCCAGCTTCAGCTCTAGCAAGAAGTTCTGAACTGGTAACCAGGCTCAAGAGAAAAGACCCCCTTATTCTTTGGACTTTCTCCTTCTATTATTCCCCTTACCGCGGCAGAGCCACTGTAAGGATCCAGTCTGTAAAACAATCTCCCAAGTATTTTTCATGGCCTTTCGGTCTTCCTTGGTTTCGGCGCCGATAATACCTATGGCCTCACAGCTCGGGCAACGCAGTTCTACCCGATCCGCAAAAACCTCCACCTCTATATCCATCTCCCCACACTGACAGGAAAGATTGCCTTCAGCCGCTAATTTATGCAGGTCATCCAGAATTTCATACATGACTTCCGGGTTTTCAAAATAATCAGAAAATCCAAGGTCCTCTGCCATTTCCCGCAGTGAACGCTCCTGCTTGGCGATACACTCCCTAACCTTCTGCCGTGGTCCAATAAAGCCTATCCCCAGACCTGTTTCCTCACAAAACAGATGCAGAACCTCGGAGGACCAGAGATCTTTAAAAAGATAGCGATAAAGGTGTCTCGTCTCACACATTAAGCAATCCAACTGCAGGTAGTATACCTTCCGATCCTTTGTTGCAATAGAAAGCAGCTGTGCCCCGCAGTCACAATCAAAACAAACAGGTTCCTTACCTGCAAAAGAAAAAAAGGACAGGACATGGTATTTTATTTTACCACATTCCGGGCAACGTAACGCTACTGTATTTGATGTTTGAATGACCATCTCTACTACCTCCTCCGCCACTACCGCAGGTGTCTGCTCTTTCTATTCTCCACTTAAATGCTAATTCCTTTAATAAAATGTCTTATTTTTAGATTAGAACTGCATCTCGGCTGACATATCATTCATATAGCTTTTTTCTGACATCCTATATGCATAGGGAATGGACTCTCTGAGCACTGTACGCCTAGCATTTAGTAGCACTGGGTCACCGACCTGTATATCAGGTATCTTGCCCACATCAATACAGGTTAATTCCATGCCGACTCTGCCGACAATAGGTACTTGAGTGCCGTTTACAGTAACATAATACCAACCTATCGGATAGCCTAGATATCCTAAAATTATTTTAGCGATGACCTTTCCAAGATCCAAAAGCCCGGAAGGCCGGGGCTGCACATCAACTCCAAAACCATCGCTATAGCCTACAGGCAAAATTGCGATCACTGTGTCATGCCGCAACCGTTCTGTTCTCCCATAGCCTACAGTCATCCCCCGCCGCATTTCCTGCAGATGGATGACCCGGGTCCAAAAGGACCAGGTATCTTGTAGCTGAAGACGCTGATCTTTAACCCCAGCAGGAAATTGGCCATATAAAAGTGTGCCAACTCGTACCATCTCTAGATGCATTTCAGGGTAGAGCAGTGCAGCAGCACTATTGCAGACATGCCGTAGAGGCAAATCTATGCCTCCTTTAGCAAGACCCTGTACTACTTCATTAAAAATATGGAACTGGCGACGGGTAAAGGATGGATCAGCTGCCGCAGAGGCAAAGTGTGTATAGATGCCCTCCCATTCCAATCCGGGAAGGGAAAAAAGAGAGTCTGTTACATCCATAAGAGTTTTCGGCAGAAAACCGGTCCTACCCATCCCGGTTTCTAGCTTGATGTGGACAACAGCTTTTTGCCCATACCTTTGAGCTGCAGCTGATAAACGTTCAGCCTGCTCAAAACTGCTGACCGAGGAGGTGAGTCCGTATCTTATCATATCATCCTCCTCACCAGGTAGGAGAGAGCGAAAGACGAGTATAGAGACATCAATACCCGCTTCTCTCAGAGCTATCCCTTCATGTGGGTGTGTCACCCCCAGAGCATCAGCCCCCATAGCCAAAACCGTCCTGGCTGTGGACAGCATACCATGGCCATAACCATCAGACTTGACCACTGCCATCAGCCTGACATCATTTCCCAAGTATTTCTTTACCTCAGCGGTATTATTCGCCACCGCATCTAAATTGACATCCACCCAACAAGGGCAATCCACCTCGATATCTGCCATTTTCAACCTCTTATCAATTATTATTGATTTTCGATAAACTCACACATACAAAATAATTAATCCGTCTCCAGTTGTTTGCTTTTCTTGCGGTGAGTAAACTTCAAATAGATCGGAACAAGCTTCTTCCAAAGAAAATACCAGAAAGGAGACAAACAGAGATCATGTTCTGCTATAAACTCTGTAAATTCGCCCCCAAACCCCTTTTTGAAGCGGTAAAGGCCTACTAAGGGATCATCCGGATCCTCAGTAGGTGGAACCCCTCGCATATCATATACACTACACTGCATGGACTTCGCCCACCGGATCATTGCCCACTGCAGGAGATAGTTGGGCATCACATTACGACGCTTATTGCTGGATGCTCCATAGAGATACCAGACCCGATCCCCGCAGCAAAAAGCGATGGTTCCGGCGATAACCTCACCTTCATACTCTGCCAAAAATAAACGGGCAGTTCCCCTTTCAATGAAAAGATCATACATAGAATCAAAGTAACTGTAGTCACGGACCAAGAAGCGGTCCCGCTCCGCTGTTTCCTTTAATATATCGTAAAAGATCCCCAGGTCATTTTTATTCTCTCCTATGCGCACCTTCACACCCCTACGGCCTGCCAGGCGCACATTATACCTTGTTTTACTAGCCATCTGCGCCATCAATTCCTCTTCAGAGGGGCTAATATCGATGCGGAAAACGTAGCGAGGCTGCACTCCTCCGAAACCGTCATCATCCCCCGCCAGGCGAAAACCGATATTTGCCAAATGTTCCAGTGCGGCTTCATTCGGTTCTGGAATATCTGGATCAATTTTGAGCAAAATAGCTCCCTGCTGCCTGCCCAACTTGATCACTTCTTGCCAAAAAAAATCTTCCCCTGCCTGGTCACACTCTTTGCCTATCACAGGTCCCCTTGGCGCATAAAGTATTGATCTATTAAAAAAGGGCAGCTTCCTTTTGAGAAGTGAAATAGCGGCCACAGGGTCGCCATCCTTTGTCACTAAAAGGCGCAAAGGCAGCCATCCAGTGCCACCTTTCAGTTCTCCCCACTCATAGCTCTGCAGGAAATGGGGCCGCAGAGATGCCTCTAAAAAGTTGTTATACAGTTCTTTATCCTGCTCATCAATCAAACGTGCCTGGTACAAAACATTTTCCTCCCCGAATCTAATGTACTGCTCATAGTTGCTGTAACGCAGCCCCAAGAAAATCTCTAAAAAGAGGGTGTGGCCTGTTGGGGCGTGATTTAAATTCCGGATGAAACTGGCAGCCAACAAACCAGGGGTGTTCAGGCAATTCAACTACTTCCACCAACTCTCCGTCAAGGGATGTCCCAGTAACCCTCATCCCCTGCTCAGTAATGAGTTTACGGTAAGTGTTGTTAAATTGATGGCGATGCCGATGGCGCTCCTCCACCACTTCTTGGCCATAGGCAGCAAATGCCCTGCTGTTTGGCACCAGCTTGCAGGGATATTTGCCCAGCCGCATTGTTCCCCCAGTATATTCCATATTTTCCTGACCGGGAAGGGAGGTGATAACCGGATGAACTGTACAGGGATCAGCCTCTATGCTGTTGGCCTCCTGCAGCCCACAGACCGATCGGGCAAACTCGATTACAGCACACTGCATCCCCAGACAGATCCCCAGGAAGGGGATCCTGTTCTCACGAGCATAAGCAGCAGCCTTGATCTTACCGGCAATCCCTCGATTGCCAAACCCTCCGGGTACAATGATTCCCTGCACTCCAGCAAAGATATCCCTGGCGTTATCATCATCCAAATGCTCAGCATCAACCCAATTGACCTGCACATGGGTTTTATGGAAAAGCCCTGCATGACAGAGGGCCTCTGTGACACTAAGATAAGCATCTTTGAGTTCTATATATTTGCCAACTAATGCTACCTTTACACTCTTTTTAGGATGAAGATAGGTATTGACGACATTTTTCCATTCTTCTAGATTCGGTGTCCGCTGAGGAATATCCAGGCGACTGCTGATGATATCGGCAATTCCCTGCTCCTCCAGCATCAAGGGCACCTGGTAGATAGAATCAGCATCTACCACCTCGATCACTGCATCTTTATCAATATCGCAGAAGAGGGCGATCTTGTCCTTTAATTCCTTAGAGAGCGGCCATTCACTGCGGCAGGCAATGATATCCGGCTGAATCCCGATGGAGCGTAGCTCCTTCACACTGTGCTGTGTGGGCTTTGTCTTTAATTCCTCAGCAGACTTCAAATAAGGAACCAGTGTCACATGGATGTTGAGAACATTATCCCGCCCGATGTCGGCCTTAAACTGACGGATTGCCTCCAAAAAGGGAAGGGATTCGATATCTCCTACAGTTCCTCCGATTTCCGTAATCACTATATCTGGCTTATCCTCAACAGCTACCTGTTGGATATTATTTTTGATCTCATTTGTGATATGGGGAATAACCTGAACAGTTCCCCCATTGTATTCTCCTCGGCGCTCCTTACGGATCACCCTATCATAGATACGACCGGCAGTAATACTGCAGCTCTGGGTCAAATTTTGGTCCAAAAAACGCTCATAGTGCCCCAGATCCAAGTCAGTCTCTGCCCCGTCTTCTGTAACAAAAACCTCCCCATGCTGATAGGGGCTCATGTTCCCCGGGTCAATGTTAATATAAGGATCAAGCTTCTGGATGATCACTGAGAACCCACGGTCTTTCAGCAGACGGCCCAGGGATGCTGCAGTGATTCCCTTGCCCAGAGAGGATACAACTCCACCTGTAACAAATATGTATTTCGTCAAGCCCTCTCCCTCTACTTTCTTATAAAAACTCTTGTTTCTGATTGTATAAAATATTACTGCAAAGCATACAACGCCAATTGTAAAGCTCCACTGAGGGAAATGTCAAGTTGGTTATTAATAGACCATAATCAGTCATGATAATCAAGCACCAAAAGCTCTTGTTCGTCAGGAAGGTCAGCAGTTGTTCCCTGCCATGACTTGTCCCTTTGCACCCGGTCAAAGTAAAGGGTGAACTTTTCCACCACATCTAGCTCAAAGGATAGAGCAGGAGTCTTATAGTGCATAGGTATCACCAAACGAGGCTGGAGCTGGGCAACAACATCCCGCGCCTCTCTGCCATCGATAGTGAAAATACCCCCTACCGGAACCATCAGAATATCAATCTTCCCAATACTTTTTACTGTTCCTTCATCAAGCAAATGCCCCAAATCCCCCAGATGGCAGAGACGCAGCCCATCCATCTCCCAGACAAAAATGAGGTTCTCACCGCGTTTTGCCCCTCTTACCTCATCGTGAAAAACCTGAAAGCCCTTGATCTCCAGTGACTGAAAGTGATGTTCGCCAGCTTCTCTGACCACCTCCGGCTCTCCCGGCAGCAGGCTGACCGCGTTGTGATCATGGTGGTCATGGCTAACCGTAACTACATCCGCCTCTACTTGTGGCAAGGGATAGCCTACCTCTTCATCAAAGGGATCTGTAAGCAGAGAGACCCCCTCCCCCTGACAGTGAAAACAAGCATGTCCTAGCCAGTGAATGATCACAAGAATCACATCCTTTCCGGAGCCGAAACCCCGATGATTTTTAAGGTATTGCGCAAAGTAATGCGGCAGGCATTGACCAGCACCAGCCGACCCTCACGCAGGCCAGGCTCTGCATTAAGCACATGGCAGTTTGTATAGAATCCGTGAAAAAGATTGGCCAATTCATAGGCGTAATGGGCCAAACGATGAGGCTCTAAGCTTTCTGCCGCATACTTGATCTCTCCGGGAAGCTCAGCGATCTTCTCCAAAAGAGCAAACTCTGCCGGCTCTTGGAGCAAACTGCAATCGATCTCCTGTGCTGAAGGGATTTCTCCAGCCTGACGCAGGATACTGCAGATGCGAGCGTGGGCATACTGGATATAATAAACAGGGTTATCACTAGACTGTTCTTTAGCAAGATCCAGGTCAAAATCCAGATGACTGTCAGAACTGCGGTTAAGGAAGAAGTAGCGTGCCGCATCTGTGCCCACCTCTTCCATCAGTTCCCTTAAAGTAACGTACTCCCCGGAGCGCTTGGACATTCTCACCGGCTCCCCTCCCCTGAACAGCCTGACCAGCTGCATAATGATCACATGAAGGCGGTCAGGATCAAAACTCAGGGCCTCCAATGCACCTTTCATACGAGCCACATGGCCATGATGATCCGCACCCCAGATGTTGATCACCCGGTCAAACCCGCGCTGAAACTTATTTTTGTGGTAGGCGATATCTGCAGCAAAATAAGTAGGGACACTGTTGCTGCGCACCAGCACCTCATCCTTCTCATCCCCGAAAAGACTGGAGCGGAACCAGATGGCCTCATCCTTTTCGTAAAGATATCCCTTTTGCTGCAGTTCCCATAAAACAGCCTCAATATCCCCGGAGTCATGAAGTGACTGTTCGGAAAACCAGACATCATAATTAACGCCAAAATCGGCCAGATCCTCCTTCATCTGTTCCAGCTTCTCTTTAAGCGCATACTTGACCAGGACCTCACGGCGCAGCTGCGGGGCTACCTGCAGGTATTTGTCCCCTACCGCAGAGATCAGCCGACCCATGCTTTCAATAAGATCCTCTCCGGGATAACCACTCTCAGGAAAGGGAACATCCTGACCCAGCAACTGCAGATAACGGGCTTCCAGAGAGCGACCAAAATTCTCGATCTGCTTCCCTGTGTCATTGATATAAAATTCCTTGGTCACTTCATGCCCCACAGCAGCTAATACATTGGCCAGCGTATCACCTAATGCCGCACCCCGTGCATTTCCCATATGCAGAAGTCCTGTAGGATTTGCACTGACAAATTCCACCTGTATCTTCTGCCTGTTTTCCCCGGATAAAGTGCAGCCATAGCGACCATCCATCTCCTCTACTTCTGGCAGAACATCATAGACCCAGGATGGATCTAGAAAAATGTTGATGAAACCGGGCCCAGCTATTTCATGCCTGACTATCTGATTCTTCCCAGTAGGGAAGTACTCGAGAATAGCTTGAGCAATCTTCCGAGGAGCATTTTTTGCCGGACGGGCAAGAACCATAGCAATATTGGCCGCCAAATCCCCATGCTCCTTTTCTCGCGGCTTTTCCAATGTAAAGAGGGGAAGTTCCTCAAAGGATAATTTGCCTTCCTCCCGCGCCTGTAGGGCAGCTTCCTGTAAATCCTGATAAATTTCAGACTTTAAGCGTTCTAGCAACATTCCATTCTCCTCTTTGTATTTCTTTTACTTCTATTATCTGGCATTATATCACTTTTATGCAGCTCTGATCTACATGACGAGGAGCAGAACCTTTATGGCAGATGATAGCCTCATATTATAAATACTAGAGATATGATAATAACCCTGCCCCCGGAAAACCAATCCGCAACTATTAGTCCCAAAACTAAAAAAATGATCAGCATTAATCCCTTACTCAAATATATTTTATACAGGGAAAGGTTATTGTTACAGTACACCCCTCACCTGGGTTATTGGCAACATCGATCCCCCCTCCGTGATTATTCACGATCTCACGGCATACATAAAGGCCCAGTCCTGTCCCCTCATCCCGGGTTGTGAAGAAGGGATCGAATATGCGCGAGAGAACATCCTTAGGGACTCCGGGGCCAGTATCCCGGACAAAGAAAGCGACCATATCCTTTTCCTTCAGGTGTTTGATTCCTACATAGACCTCCCCATTCAGGGGCGTAACCTCTATGGCGTTTTTTAGGACATTGACCACGACCTGGTAAAACTGATCCCGGTCAAGGCTGACCGGTGGAAGATCCGGATCACAGGAAAAAGAAAAACGGATTCCTTTACTTTTAACCTCTGACTTATAAAGTGAAAGGATATCACTAAGCAGTTCTTCCATATCACAAGGCCGACGCTCGGGAGTACCTGGTTTAGCCAGCCGTAGGTAATCGGTGATCAGGGTGTTGAGCCGATCCAGTGACCTGAGCATAACCTTCACATATTCCAACTGTCTGGCATCCTCCAGTTCCTTCTTCAAGAGCTGGAGGTAACCCTTTATAGCACTTAGGGGATTGCGGACCTCATGCAGAGCAATAGCAGCGATCTGCCCAATAATAGCCAAACGCTCAGACTTGAGCACTGCCTGCTCCAATTCCTGCCGGTCTGTGGCATCCCAGAGTAAAAGAACACCCCCAGCATTTTCCCCATCATCTCCCTTAAGGATTTTAGTACTCACATAGGAAGGATAAAAATCAGTTAAAGGGGCAGCAGTCCCTGTATATTCCTCACCTGCAAATATCCGAAAAAGAGGATGCTCGGCAGGGACTCCTTTTTCTTGCAGCAGTCTTTTTATGTTCTCCTCACACACTTGATTAGGATCAAGACCCATTACCTTTGCCAGGTTGCTGTTCATAAAGGCAACTTTTCCGGTTCGATCAAAAACCGCTATCCCCAGGGGAAGCGCTTCAAAAGCCTGGTAAAAAATAGGTGCATCCTTAATTCTCCCCATCCTACATCTCCCTATGATTATTAAAAAATGAAGAGATCAATTCACCATTTTTCAACTGATACAAATGAACACTATTGTATCTCTTTTTCTGGATAAGCCCTATCCTGACCAGAGGATCAAGAGCTTTTTCTATCTCCTCAGAACCCCGGTGTAGGCGTCTGGCCAGCCCTGCCGCCGTATCAATAGTATGAGGGTTAGCCTGAAAAAAGGCCAGAATGTCTATGCGTACCACGCTGCCCTGTATGGCGCTTCCCAGAATCCCACCATCCTGTTTCTTTTCCAGGCGTTCCCTCCCTTCTTCCATCATTTTCTCTCGTTCTCCTCCTCAGGATAGGCATGAAACTCGCAGTATTCTCCATCCAAAGCCGCGCACTGCATCTCCTCACAGATGATAGGACGCCTTAAAATAACACTCAGACAGGCAGAAAGCTGTCCCCGCAGGAGGTCACAGGCGACTCGCGGTGTGCGGTAAAGATCAATGCCCTCTACCACTGCCACCTCAAAGGACCGATAGCACCTGATAACAGCATGTCCAGCAGCAGAATCTAAAGAAACAAGCTCTATCCTACCTATACCACAGTTTTTCATCTCCTCAAAACAAACACTTAAAGATTTCTCAGGTGACTTATAGTAGCCCTGAGCCTCCCTGGCAATACCCAAATATGACCTGTACCCTGTATCAAAAAGCACTTTTTTGAGGATAAAAGGAGCGTATTCATTAACAGCAGTAAGGAAAGATTGATAAATATCCTTTGTAAAAAGCACCGCCCTCTCTCCGGCGATATTCAGAGTGTCATCCACAAAGTGCACCATCTCTGTCCGCAGCCGACGCTTCACCGGGGATATCCTGCCGCGGCAGATCCCGGATGCCGATTCAGGTTTTAACTCAACCGTTGTGGAATATTCCACACCCAGGAATTTCTTTAGTACAGACTGCAAGACACCCAGGCGCGGGCAGTAGAACAACAGGCTCTCTTTCTGCGCTTCCCGGCAAAATTCCTTGTAAATACAGTGTTCCTGGTCCTTGGCATTCATGGTTACTACAACACTGTCACCATCATCCTCCACCTGGAAAGCCCCGTCCTCTAGAAAATCCTGACGTCCAAATGTCTTTAAATAAGCCTTACAAATTTCGCTGGGCTTTGTACTCTCTGGATGGAATTGTTCTTCATACTCCTTGAGAATCAGCTCCCCGACCCCACGGGTAACTTCGTCCAAGAAATAGTTTCCTCCGAAAGGAATAGCACTGACAGTTTTGCTTAGGTTCAGGTAAATGGAATTAATAATTTTCAGGTAAAACTTCTCAGCCTTATACATAACTTAAACCTCCACATCCGGGGCAAAAATAATCCCAAAAACCGGACTAATCCCGAAACGGCGGGGAACCGCATCAAACATCCCGCTCTTCACCTTTCCCACCTGGATCAGCCTTTCCGGCCTTGCCTTTGGCCCACCAAACATCATACGCACATTCACATTGTAAAGATGGCTGATAATTGTCATCACCCGCTCATCCAAAACCCCGCCTACAAATACATCCATCGTCAAGATCCCTTTTCTGCGCAGGGATTTCAGCCTGCTGCGGTGAAACTCCAGGATCTCCTCCTGGCCAAAAGGAATCAAGAGGGTACTGAGGCTGTCTACAACCAGGCGCACCCTGCGATCGGTGAATCGCTCTAATAGATTGCTCTCTAAAACAGCATATTTTTCCAAGCTATACTGGTTGGCAATAAAATGCCGCTCCTTGCTCTCCTCTTCTTCATAGGCATCTACAAGAAGTAAACGCCCTGCCTCTTCATAAGCCCTGACTCCTACCCTGTATTCCCTCAAATGGCCGCGCATCACAGCAGGTGGCTCATCACAGGCCACATAGATACAGATATCTCCACAGAGAAGCCCCTCTTTCAAAAACTCCCCAGCCAGAATCGTTTTCCCTACACCTGTGTCACCATAGACCAATATCTGAGAACCGTACTCCATTCCCTGAGGAACGACCTGATCCAAACCATCAATACCGAAAAAACCCCGTGTTTTCATGTTCTTAAACCCCCCTGCCGCGGAAATACCTGGATTCCTTTCTCCGTGATCTCCATCAGATGGTTTCCTGTAATATGATTAACCCCCCGCAGTTTGTATAGCTCCAGCTGGCGCAGCCTCCTGTTCTGAAACCAGGCGTATTTGAGTAAAATACTCCCCTGCACTAAAGACTGTACAATAGTAAACTGCTTATCGCTGTCGTGACTTCCCAGAGGGTAAAGAAAAAGAGAGGTACAGCCCAGCTTATTCAGATTGATAGTTAGGTAATAAAGCTTTTCCCGCAGAACAGAGACATCCTCAATCTGGCTGATCAGAGCGGGAAGGGGATCCAGCACCAGCCGCTGAATCTGATTTTCTCGAATATATGATGCGAGGTCAATAGCTAGCTCATCGAAACCAGTATCAACAAAGGGCTTAAAAATAATCTGCACCTTCTCCTCTTTGGCTAAGGCATCCATGTCCCAAGAGAAGGCTGCTGACTGAAAATGAACTCTCTCAGGAGGTTCTTCCAGAGATACATAAAGCCCCTTTTCCTGGTAAAGGAGAGCACCCTTAACCAGATACTCAAGCCCCAATACTGATTTGCCAGTACCGGTTTCCCCAGCTACAAGAATTGTTATTCCTGGTGGCAGTCCTTCCCCTATCAGGTCATCAAGCCCCTTTATACCTGTAGGCAGCTGCCGCCTGGCAGACGTTTGTTTTGGAGTATTGTCAAGTATAGGGCGCAGGGGAAAGACCCTGGTGCCCCCTTTTTTAATTTGAAAGCTGTGCCTTCCGGATACATGAGATTGGCCGCGGCTTTTCACAACTTCGATTGTGCGCTGACGCGAAAGGCCATCCCTTGCCTCGTAATGAAGCCGCACCACTACATCAACAAGAAATTCTTCAAAAGAATAAATGTTATCGCTTTCCCCCTCCTGCTCCTTGATCAGAAAAGAGGTTAAACCCAGACGGCGCAGTCCATTGCAGAATGAGTAAACAGCCTGTCTGAGTTTGAGAGGATGATGAATTACCTGTCGGAAATGAGAGATACTGTCTACAAGCACCCGTTTCGCTCCAATAGACTGCACAACTTCCTCTAGCAAACTTAAATCAGGCTGTAGAACTACTTCCGGAGAGGTACAGATCACACGCAGCTTATTCTCTTCCTCCAAAGCCTTCAAGTCCCACCCCAGGCTGCGAGCGTCACGATAAAGAGATTCAGGAAACTGTTCAAAGGTTAGTATAATTCCGGGATCACCGAAATCCCTGATCCCACGGTAGATAAATTCCATACCAAGGGTCGTTTTTCCCGCCCCTGGGATGCCTTCCACAAGTACTGTATTCCCGGCGATTACTCCACCACTCAAAAGATTATCAATTCCTCTGACCCCAATGCTGATTTTAGCCAAGACACCCCCCCCATTTTGGCTAAGTTTCACAAAATACTCAAGATGGATTATTATTCGACACTGCTCAACCTTTTCCTTCCTAAAGAGGAAAATGGTTAGTGGTTAGTGGTTAGTGGTTGGTCGTTAGTCGTTGGAGAAAGATATTCGGGCGGAAAGTATCGTATGTAGAAACTTTGTCAGTGCATTGTAATAGTAGTTAGCGGTTGACTTCTGACTTCCGGCATCCGACTTCTGCCTTTCAGGGAGGTGAAGAAAGATGGTTAAAAATGTTTCAGTGAGACGGATCTGGCGATACTCGTTTTGTCGTTATTTGGCTGTTAATCGTAAATGGAAACCGTCTAAGACAGTTTAGTCTCTCCGACATCTGACCTCTAGCATCCGACTTCTGTTTTCAGGAGGTGGATATCGATATCCTGATAGAATGCAGAAACACCAGTTTCCTCTACAGCAACTGTCACTTTAGTCCTGTCTTCCTGTAAGCCTAAAGGGATGATCAGGCTCTCCAATAATTCCTCGGTAACCGGGCGGGATGGATGGGCAAAAAGTAGGCATCCTGTTGGAGCCAGGTTGTGCTTGAGAATCTCGACAACATAGGGGTTTAAACTTGGGTTATAGAGCACATCTGACCCGATAATCCAATCGAACTTCTCTTTCACCTGAAAATCGCGCCAATCAGCCAACAGATAAGCAACATCTTTGATGTTGTTGCGAGCAACATTCCTGCTGATTATCTCCAGTGACTCCTCAATGTAGTCAGAAAAAGTGACAGAGCCCCCCTTTAGGGCAGCCACCATACCTGGAAGCCCCAGGCCTGCACCCAGCTCTAAAACTGTCTCTCCCTGAAAATCTATCTCATCCCAGATATAATGGGCTAGCCCCCGGGCAGCAGGCCACATTTCTGCCCAGTAAGGGATCTGATCATCGTCTTCTGGATCAGTTACTAGGTCCTCAACATTGGCAACAACCTCTAATACAAGGTCTAACCCTGGCAGATGAAACTCCCATTCTTTAGTTGTAATCACTGGATCCCTCTCTCTCTTTTATCCCTTTTCACACAGAATCACCTGTCCGTATATTGTATGTGTAAGGCTTAAATCCAATTTGGTATTTTCAGACAGCTTGGCATCCTCACTACCTTTATAAACGCACCACTATCAGAGCACAGAGAATTCCGCATACGACACCAAGTGACGCCTCTAAGGGGGTATGTCCCATCTTTTCTGCAAGCAGTGGTATCTGCCGACTCTTATCCCGTACCAGTTCCCTGATTATGCGAGAGTGCTCACCTACTGTTCTGCGTAAGGTAAAGGAATCATAAACAACAATACCGCCCAATACAGCACTCGTTTGAAAAACCGGAGATGTCCAACCGTAATCAAGTCCCAGGGCAGTTGCCAGGGCAGCTGCAACTGCTGAATGAGAACTGGGCATACCTCCGCAGCGGAATAACTGGCGCCAGTCGATCCTGCCTTCCATTCGATAGGTAAAGGGTTTCATCCCCTGAGTGCAAAAGACACTCAACAGGCTGGAAAGAATGTAGCGATCCCGTGAAAGCAGAGGAAGTAGGTTAAGACCTGCCCACAACAGAACAGCCGTCACAGCCATAATACAAATCAGACGGCTCCTGGCCAGCGCAATTAACCAGGAAACGACAGTTATTTCAATCATTTTCAAAATAATTACCTTCCCTCGACCTTACCAACAGAGGCAGGATGATATGTCATTCCACTCAGCGTTTTATCTGGACATTTAGGAACTGGCATTTTCAACTGTAGCGTTTTCTTTTTCCGGTGCTACCAGGGAAGTCCGGAGTTCCAAACCATCTCCCTCTTCACTTAAAGCGCTTATCTGTGCTCCAAGTGAGCTGAATTTACCCACTACTTTCTCATACCCTCTGGTGATCAGCTCAGCACAGCATATTTGAGTTTCACCCTCAGCTGCCATACCTGCCAGAAGCAACGATGCCCCAGCACGCAGATCTGAGGCCTTAACCTGGGCTCCGGAGAGCGTTTCGCCACCTTCGATAATAGCAGCATGGCCCTTGACCTGGATTTTCGCCCCCATGCGCTTTAGCTCATCAGCTACCTGAAAACGATTTTCAAAGACATTTTCCACAATCGTACTGGTGCCCTTAGCCTGAGCAAGCAGTACCATCATCGGTGATTGCAGATCTGTAGGAAATCCCGGATAGGGCAGGGTTTTGATATCTGTTGCCGTCAGATCGCCTGTTCTTTTTACAGTGATCTTATCCTCGTTAGCCTTCACAGAGAGGCCAACATCAGACAGTTTGGCAATGACCGACTGCATGTGTTTAACGATTACATTCTCTACTGTGACCTCTCCACCTGCAATACCGGCAGCAACCATATATGTTCCTGCCTCTATGCGATCAGGTATTACACTAAACCTGATGCCATTAAACTCCTCTACACCATCTATTATGATCAGGTCGGTACCAGCTCCCCGTACCTTCCCTCCCATAGCGTTCAAAAAGTTGGCCAGGTCGACAATTTCCGGCTCCTTGGCAGCATTTTCGATCACAGTTGTACCCGGTGTCCCTACAGCAGCCATCATAATGTTTTCAGTAGCACCTACACTGGGGAAGTCCAAATAGACACGGCATCCTTCCAACTTCTTGGGACGTGCATCAATATACCCATGTTCTAGACTAACATCAAACCCCAGCATACTAAGACCCTTCAGATGTAGGTCCATCGGCCGTGACCCGATATTACAGCCGCCTGGTAAAGGAATTCTAATAGGTTCTTTTCTGGCTGCCATGACACCCAGAAAAAGATTGGATGCCCGTAGCTTTTTGGCTAATTCATAAGGGATATCAGAACCGAGAGGCCTGTCCCACTTTAGGTGCAGAGTATTGCTATCTACCCAAGATGCCTGACCACCAAGAGCACGCACAATTTCAATCTGAGTTTTGACATCAGCGATCCTTGGCACATTATCAAGATAAACCTCTTCCCCGCTGATTGCACTAGCAGCCATCAGAACCAAAGAGGAGTTTTTCGCTCCGCTGACCCGAACAGAGCCACACAGTGGAGTGCCACCCTGAATAATTAACTTCATGAATATTTCCTCCAAATAAGTAGTATATTCTTGTGTAAAAAATAATTGATATTATAAGAGATTTTCTCTAAATAAAAATCCTCTTCTCCGTATTTGTATTCTATCAAGAGAGTGATATTCCTCTCTTACCTTTTAAGATATTTTTTGGCAATAAACGGTTATTTATCCCTTTGTTTTATGATATTCTTTTATGAAATCCTGAATACCCACACCCAACACCTTATTGAAAGCACTGTCCACCCCCTTCCCTCTACCCAGCTCATCCAGCAAGAGGAGAATACAATCATCACCATAATTCCTGATCAGAAATCCCACCAACTCTTCTGAAACCGTGTAGCAATAGTCCTGCCACTCTGGATCATTAAACTTCTTGTCCAAATCCTCAAGAGAGAATGACAGATCAGGCTTCCCTCCTCCACTGGCCGTCACTGTAGCCCTCCCAGTGCAGTGCTTTTCTCCGTACTGTGCCAATCCTTCAGTAAACCATCGAGGATAATTACCTTTGGTTTTATAATCAACCAGCAGATGGATGTACTCATGGGCAATAGGCCCATGCATGCGAAAAACATCCTCTCTGGCAGCTTTACTAAACTCGTCAAGCCAGTCATTAGGTGAGAGCAGCCTGATTACCCCTCCCCAATAAACACCCATTGCATTCACATCACTGTCCCAGCCGAAAACCCTATTCAAAGATGATTTGTTCCTGTAAATGGCCACAGGCACCTTCTTTTCCGGAAAACAGTCAAAATATTCACCAATGGGCTCATACACCCGCTCTGCTTCCTGCAGAGTTACTCTGGCATTCTCTTGGTCACCATTCTGGTATTTTATAATGAAGTGATCCCCTTCTAATGTGTTCCAACTGCGGGTCTCCCAGAAAAAAAGCAAACGATAGGCTGACCGCAGGGCTCCGGAACTGATAACACAAAGTGATTCATAGGGGATCATCATTATGCATAAGCAAATAATAATGATAACTGCTATAAATCTGTCCATACCTCCACTTCAACCTCTCTCCTACCCCATTATACCTGATAATAATAAGCACGGGCATGTAAAATAAAACCAACCCCATTATGCACTGGGGACGGTTTCTGTTGCATAGTTGTTCGGTCAAGACATGGATAAGTTTCCTTGTTGCTTTAATGAGGTTCTAATAAGTTGTCAGCTTATGTGAGGTTTGGAAAAAAAAGAGACGCGGGGTTGGTTCTCGCGTCTCATCGGAAATCAGAGATCTGAACTGTCCTTAAGGTGCCTTTGCTGCTAAAGAAATGGCATATACTGCTCAATCCTATTCCTGCTCTTTTATTGCCTTTATCCGTGCCTCTGCAATCTCCTTTGTCATCTCGTCAGCCTGTGGGGAATCTGCAACACTCTCCCAGGCCTTTACTGCTTCATCCCAGTCTTCTCTTGATTCCAACAAGATCCCCTTTTGAGCCAATGCATTGATATTGCCGGGATCCTGTTCCAAGACCTTGTTTAATTCCTCTTCTGCCTTACTATCATCACTCAACAGCTGATAGGCACTGGCTAACTCCAGGCGTAGCTGGAGATCATTTTCCTTTTCCAGTGCTTTCTGATATAGGGTCGCTGCCCGCTGAAATGCCTCCTTCCCCAGGCTCTCTTCCTGGTTTTGCAGATATAGCTCACCTAACCCCATCTCTACCCGAGCGTACCCGGTTAAAATCGTCAAATCTTCGGGTTTATTGGCGAGCATCTCCTCATACTGCTCTCGCAAGGCCTCCTGCTTCTCTATTTCTGAGGTAAACATATCTTCCTCAGAAGAAGGAGTTTCAGTTATCGGTTGCTGCCCAGAATCGGAACCTAGATACCACGCAAGTGTAGAACCTAAAAGACCAAGTACGATCATCCCTACCAAGATCCAGAGTCCTATTTTAACAAAGGGCCGTCGTTTTCGCGAATAATGTGACACCCCTTTCACCTCCCTTTTAATAGATGTCGAATGTCGGAAAAATGAAAGAATACTTACAAAAAGATCGCCTACTAATGGCTAACTTGACACTATCGTCGCTAACTCACATATTGGAGCTGCTCTATTTATGCAATAGGAAGCATCCCCAATGCATAGCTGCATACCCCCGTGTCTCAAAAGATTATAACACACATAATGAAGCAAATATGAGCAAATAAAAACCCACCACAGCTGTGATGGGTTTGATGACTTCTCAGAAATTATTTAGGGTAAATAGTTGAGCGGATTTCTTGCTGACCCATTGACGATCACTTCAAAGTGAAGATGGGGGCCTGTTGATCTCCCTGTACTACCGACACGCCCGATTATCTGTCCGCTGCTAACGCTTTGCCCTGAGCTGACATTGATCTGCGAGAGATGGGCATAGAGGGTAGTCACCCCATTGCCATGACTGATCCGCACACAATTCCCGTAGCCTCCCTGCCAGCCAGCTGAAGTAACACGCCCTCCAGCGGCAGCGCCCACTGCCGCCCCGTGACCCGCCCCAATATCCAGGCCTGAGTGAAACCCACCGCCCCGGGGACCATATCTAGAGGTTATCGGGCCTCCTACCGGCCAGCGGAGTGAGCCATTTCCTGAGCCACGGCTGGCAGTAGCCACTATAGTGCGTGTGCCTTTGGCTACAACCTTGGGTTTCGGAGCTTTTACAACCTTTCGCTCCACCTCACTCTCTTTCACTACCGTCTTGTTCTGCCTTACCAGACGATAAACCACCTTTTCCTCACCATTTTCTCCTGCCTCAACAACCTTTTTCTTGCCCCAATCGAGGTTTGAGTCCAGCTTGGTTTGCACCTCAAAGGGCAGGACCTCATTTTTTATCAGGGTACTGGTGATAGTGACATTAAGCAGGGGTTCAATAGAGGCCAGTTTCAGCTCCTGACCAGGCTTCAGTTCCTCTGTGAGCTGCGGATTAGCCTGGCAAAGCTCATCAACAAGCATATCATTTGCCCGCGCAATCGACCAGAGGTCATCTCCCTCTTGGACAATATATGTTTTTTGCTGAGTCTGCCCCGCTAACAGACATTCAAGGGCATCCTCAACTGAAACAAGATCTCTAACAGCAATCTGCCTGCAGCGGAAGGTAACATCCTCTTGAAAAGACACATTTTCGATTTTTTCCTCACCTTCAGGCAGCATTGTTTTTTGGTATGATTGAAGCAGGGCTTCCCCATCTTCTCTGGTAGCCATAGCCATCACTGGCTTCCCTTCAACACACATTTCTACTCCCTCAACCATCCAAGGAAGTCCCTTTATAGATGATTCAAAAGATGATTTTTCCATCTCCTCCCTAGCCACCATACACACCTTATAACCCAGGGTGTCAGGCAGAAATACATCCTGCCCTACCTGCTGCTCCAATTCTTCCTCTAAACTGGCCAACACCATCTTTCCTTGCTGCTGGGAGCCCACAAATCCGATTTCCTGCCCATCATAATAAACAGCACAGGCAGGCAGATTCTGTTCCAGATAGATACTGGCTCCCACTAAAAAAAGACCAGTAATAACCGGGATGCAAAAATAGGGACTTTTCCAAAAATGTCGATTAAATCCCCTCTTGCCGGTACGCAGGTCTTCGATCAAACCGCTGAGAGCGGTTCCGCTGTGCTTAATATCTCCTTTTGCCCAATCCAGTCGCTCTAAACACCACTGCCCTATCCTGCTAAAAACATTTCCCTTCTCTTTTGGACTAAGCTGGCGCCCCGAAGAATATAATGGCTCATTATCTTTATCTTGTTCCTGCAGTTTCATATTTCCTCTCCTTGTTGTGAGCAAAACTACGCCATCTACTGCTACTTAAGCCCTGAAACCAGCGGCACCTCACTCGCATCCCAATTCTGGCTCATGCATTACAACTGCAAATTAAGACCCTGAAACGGGAAATATGCAACAGACGTGGCTTTTTACTCAAAATACGTAAAACACTAATTTTATTCTACATCAACATAAAAAATCCTTCTCTTACATTGAGGTAAATAATCTTACAAAAATTGCTATGTCCTTATTTATTAGTCTATGCAGATGGCCTCCGTCTGCCCTCTTTTTCGACAGCATTTTGTTGTAGAGCTTGATAATATAATGCCCCTTGCAGGCGTGCCCGCATTATATCACAGGAAAGGGGGTAAGGATGTAGGATATCTCCTCCATTCAGAATAGCCTGGGCGTGACATCCCCCTCCACACAGAAAGCGAGCCCAGCAGTAGGTACACTCTTTCTTTCTGTAGATATGGGCCTTCTGCAATTTTTCCTGCAACTGTAGAGCAGTTATCCCCCTATCAACATGCCCCATCAGGTATTCCTGATGCCCTACCAGCTGATGGCAGGGATAGATCTCTCCTGCAGGGGTAACTGTCAGGTACTGGTAGCCGGCGCCACAGCCGGTGAGGCGTTTGGCAACACAAGGACCACCTGAAAAGTCTAAATCATAATGATAAAAAGCGATACTCTTGCCTTTCCGTTCCTGCTGACACAGCACCCGGGCTAACCGATAATATTCGGCCTGCAGCTCCGGCAGGTCTTCCGTCCGCAGGGCATATGGCACACCGGAAGAGGCCACAACCGGCTCCAAAGAGATGCTTTCTGCTCCCAGGCCTGCTAGATATATAACATCCTTAGTAAAATCCAGATTATCCCTGGTAAAGGTGCCTCTGACATAATATTCAGGAGCTGCTCCGACATCAAAATAATCCCGTAAGCGGTCAGCGACGATCTGAGAAGTGCCGCATCCGCCGGGGGTTACCCGGTAGGCATCATGCACCCGGGGCCTTCCATCACAGCTCAATACATAACTAAAATCATGCTTTTTGAAGAAGGAATACTCCTCTTCCCCAAGTAAAAGTGTATTAGTGGTTACAGTGAATTTCCACTTTTTATCTGCACCCTGATCCAGAGCATATTCTACTGCAAACTTGATCCCTTTAAAATTGAGCAGAGGCTCTCCCCCAAAAAAATCCACAGTCAGGTATTGGTATGGAGTTTCTCGCAAGAGTAAATCCAGGGCAGCCTTAATAGTTTCCCTGGACATGATTTTTTCCTGGGCACGCACATTTTCCGGCACAAAGCAATACTTACAGGCCAGGTTACATTCATGAGCAATATTCAGGCAGAGGGCTTTGAGCCCCAGATCTTTCCCAGGTACATAGTCAAGCCACTCCTCACCTGAGGAAAAGAAAAGCCCTGATGCAACCAGTTCCTGCAGTTCTGCAAATGCATCAGCAGCTTCCTGGGCACCGAATTTGCGAGCTGTATTTAAGTGGGACTTTTCCCAGTCACCGCACTCCAGATAATGCAGGACCAGTTCCCAAGCCACCTCATCCAAATCATAAAGGGAACCGCTGTTCACATCAAAGGCTAAATGAAGACCATCAGCCACGAACAGATGGACTCGTGAACTCAGATCTGCTAATTTTTCTGAATAGCGCAAGCTTGATTCCCCACAGTACAGGATGTTTTACAGGCAGACTGGCAGGATACCTGGCATTCTCCGCAGCCTTTTTCCAATCGTGGTTTCCTCAATGTCCCTTTGATCACCGTTTTCACATGTTTCCGTCCTCTCATTTCTCCAACCTCCCCTTGTCACTATGAGCAGCACTTTCCTTGACATCTTAACGCCGCTCTAATTTCTTATGCATATGCATGCTTTATTATTTTATACCCTTCTGATAATAGTGTAAAGAAACCCGGCCCATTTTCAAAGCTGACGCAGCAGAAATCGCTGCGCCTGCTCTTACTTTGAACCGGAATCCCATCTGGAGCTCCTGCAGGCCCCCCGGATTTTCCTATTGTTCAGGTGGTGTCGTGCCCTCTTCTAATGCCTTTACCAATGGCTCTATCTGGTCAGTATCCGGTACCCAATAACTGATCCCATCTATGTACTGAGGCCGGCCTGGCAAGGTATAACTATCCATCTGTGAGCCATTCAGGGACTTAAAACTATTTGCCAGTCTTAGCAATTGGGCAGTATTCAAATTTGTCTCCATAGCTGAACGCAGTTCCCCCGCCAGTGAAGGCGCTTTCAATATATTACCAGGCTGCAAAGCTTCATCAGCCACAGCCTTCAAAAAGACCTGCTGGCGTTGAATGCGTCCGATATCTGCATTGGCATAACCCCGGTAGCGGACAAACCTCAAGGCCTCTTCCCCTTGCAGACGCTGGATCCCCGGCGGAATATCTATCCCAGCACTGACCTCCTCATCAACCGACACATTGATCCCCCCTAGGGTATCGACAATGCTGACAAACCCCTGAAAGTCAGTAGCCAGATAATACTTAATCTCTCGGTTCAATAGAAGGCCCACTGTCTCCATAGCTGCCTCAGCTCCCCCTGCAGCATAAGCATGATTGATCTTATCCTTCTTGCCGCGAGCAGGTACATCTGTATAGGTATCCCTCGGTATGGACAGCAAACTGGCCTTTTGCCCCTCAGAGTTCAAGAAAGCCAAAACAATCGTATCCGAACGGCCCGGTTGATCACTTGACTCCCTATCAATCCCCAACAGAAGTATCCCTTCCGTTCTTACAGAATCACTATCAGTAGCTCCTGGAAGAACATCCTGCCCTAAATACCAACCCCCTGCAACAATTAAGATCAATAAAAGCAATAATACTGTTGCACACCCGCAACCACATCCACAACCTGGGCGGCGACGACGGGGAGTGGACTGCCTTTTTGATTGATTCTGTCCGGGTTCTGGCCGTAAAACGTTGAAAGCCTTCCATTCCTTGGTCTCTTCCATATCTCCAGTATTCAAATATCTCCCCCTACCCTTTCCTTTTCCTAATTATTCGACATTTGTTTTCTTCATGAACCTGCAAAATCCCTGCTTGGAATTAGTGATTAGTCGTTGGTCGTCAGTCGTTGAAAAAAATTGTTCAGTATGGATTAGCTATCATTTCTAAGATCCAGCCTCTAGCCCCCGGTGCCTGTTAAAAATTACCGTTAAAGACTACCAGAATCTACTCTATGATCTGAATGCCTGTGAATCCTTTAATCAAAATCTGATAAAGGGAGTGACAAAAGAACATTTTGAGCCAGTATCCAAGCGTGATGAAAAAGTTAAAATCACTTCTATAGCCAGCAAGGATTCCGTTAATTTTCAGTATAAAAAGAGGGATAAAGCAACTAAAACCTTTACTCTCAAAAAAGGAGATTCACTTTCCATTATCAACGAAGCTTTTGAAGGAATTACGGTTCAGGCCATCAGTAAATCAACAGTTGAGTTCTCTAACAGTATTCAGAAGTCTACTGGTGAGGAGCTGGATGTAGACATCTTTATGACCTCTTATCAAGAGCAGATGATGCGCCTTGCACTCGAGTGTCATTTTGAAACAGAAAAAACGAATTTTTGCGGACGAAATTTCAAAATTAAAACATTGGCTTTGTTCTTTATCGACGATATAAATTAATTGTGCTCGCGTTTTCTTTGATATGCTGTCAAAAGACGGATACACTGTTTACTTCCGCGATCAGCTAAATAATAAGCAGATGGCTCAAATTATAAAAGAAGTGTTGTCAGAATGTTGCAACAGTAGCGATTACCACCCGCATGAATAAAAATATAATTCCTTTGGATATAATAAAAAAGCCAGTCACGCCAACGCTTACGCTTGAACGTGACTGGTCTTCTTTTGCCCCCCCTTGAAAGTCTCTCTCGAATTTACTTGTCTTTGCAAATTCCTAAGTCACCCCTTCTTTTAGGGGATTTATTATAATAGGCCTGCATTAATACCTACTCTCAACGCCAGATCTTATCAATGGTTACATCCTTAAAGTAGTGGTTGATGATTTCGGTGTGGGATTTCCCCTGTTCAGCCATATAATAAGCTCCCCACTGACTCATCCCCACCCCATGTCCGTAACCGCGCCCAGCCATATGGAGTTGACCATCCTTTATCTCAAAGCGGTCAAGAAGGGTAGAGCGCATACGCTCAGGATCCAGCCCCATGCGCAGTGCTGAACCGCTGATTTCCGTATCTCCCACACGCACAGTCTCTGCCCGCTTTGATGGCCCTTTTTTGACAATTTCAACACTGGTTATTTGCCCGGGATTTTTACCTGACTGGGAGATCACTGCAGACCTGACCTCATCCACTGTAAAAGAGGCTTCCCAGGTCTTGTCCTTAGGCTTGGCCACCTTTTGGCCGGAATCGGACACACTTTGGATATAAGGTGTTGGCTCCTTATCAAAGGCCAATCCTTCTTTAGCTGTTGCCGTTTTCCCCCCTGCATTGGAGTGGAACCAGGCCCTGATATAATCTCCCTCATACTTGATCACCTTCCCCCGAGTCCTTTTCACTGCTTCTCGCACCTGGGATGTAATGCGGTCCGGATCATATGCCTGAAATTCCTCTGTACTGGTAGAGGCATCTGCATCATATTGGGGCACCCCTTTTTCATGTTTAATCTTGTGCAGGGTAAAGGTGCGCGCCAGCACAGCCTGGGCAGACAATGCCTCAATAGGCCAGCTTGGCTCCATCTCTGCAGCAACAACACCGGCAAGATACTCCTCCATCTTGATCTCCTTTTTTTCACCTGTGTCATTATCATAGAGAGTTATGACCGGTTCCTGGTATTTATACTCCGAGCTCTCATCTGGCAGTGGTTTTTCCTCCGGAGTCCCGCACCCGGCAAGTCCAGCCAGCAACACCAGGAATGCTGTCAGACAGATGGCAGGCATAAGGGGTATTCGCTTCATAGAAAATTCCCTCCCTTATTACTTTATGTTGTCTTAGTATAAACGGGAGGGAATCTTAGTATGCTATTTTGCCAACGATTTAGGCCGAAGATCGGCAATCCTTTTCGAAAAATGTATTACTTGACCTTATAGGACACTTTCATCCAGGACTGTATAAAGAGTTTTTGCTTGGGCGGCAGGAATATTGCGCTCCGGGATCTGCAGCAGCTCTACCCGGGTTAACCTTTTCCCCCACGCCAAATCGATTCGATCACCAACCTTAACCTCACTGCCTGGCTTGGCAACTTTTCCATTAACCTGAACTCGCCCTGCCAAACAGGCTTCCTTAGCACTGGTACGCCTTTTAATTAGTCGGCTTATCTGTAGAAACTTATCGAGTCGCAATTACTCTTCTCCTTTTCCTGTTTCCCCAATCACAAAACAGATCATTTGCGGGAACCTGAAGTGTCCTGAAGGATTACAGGGGAGGTGCATCATAAACCAGCCCTTTGCTTCCAGACTTATAGACAGGCTGTTTATCAGCTCCCTCTACTACTAAAGCTGCAATATTAACTGACTGAATCTTTTAGCACTTTGCCTGCCCGGAAGGCCGGGACACGAGAGGCTGCTATCTGTATCTCCTCACCAGTCTGGGGATTGCGACCTGTACGGGCAGCTCTTTCCCTGACCTCAAAGGTGCCAAAGCCAACTAACTGAACTTTTTCACCATTAGCCAGCGCATCGCTAACAGAAGCAAAAACTGCGTTGACAGCTTTTTCTGCATCCTTTTTAGACATCCCAGCTTTTTCTGCAACACTGCCGATCAATTCCGCCTTATTCAATTAAACCCCTCCTTAATGTAATTTCTGGTTCGGCTACCTATTTCGCCGGAATCCTTGAAACTCCTGCTAATTAAAGATTTTTTTTGCAAAGTTTTTATTACTTTTTACTCTCGTTTGATTTTGCCTCATCCCAGAGGTCGTTCAACTGACCTAGAGACATCTCCGCTAACGGTACACTCAACTCCTTGGCTCTTACTTCCATAAAAGAAAACCTTCTCATGAATTTATCTACAGCTGCCCGCAGGGTTTCTTCTGCATCCAATTTCAATAAACGACAAGTATTAACAGTAGCAAAAAAGAAGTCCCCTAATTCCCGCTGCAGTTCTGCCCTATCTCCATTTTTCCAGGCAGATTGAACCTCTCTCCACTCCTCTTCCACCTTGAGCGCCGCTTCTGCCGCATCAGGCCAGTCAAATCCCACCAAGGCAGCCTTTGTCTGCACTTTTTGTGCCTTCTGTAGAGCGGGCAAACAGCTGGGAACCCCTGCAAGTAGGGATTTTGGCTCCCCTTCCTTTTGTTTGATAGCTTCCCACAACTCTACAACTTGCGCAGCCTCCTCTACCTTTGTTCCACCAAAAACGTGGGGATGTCGGTGAATCATCTTTTTCGTAATCCCGGAAATCACCTGCTCTATGCCGAATTTTCCGGCACGCTCCGCTAAGGCAGCATGAAAGACGATTTGTAATAATAAGTCTCCCAACTCTTCACAGAGTTTATGCATATCTTCCTCATCTATGGCATCAATTACCTCGTATGTTTCCTCGATAAGGTATTTTTTCAGAGTCTGATGTGTCTGCTGGCGATCCCAGGGACACCCATTAGGAGATAGAAGGTTGTCCATTACCCCTAACAAGGAATCTAAGCCATAGGAAGGCAACTGCTCACCCGCACTCAATGGCGGAACATAAAGAGTTGTCAGATGGTCGATCCTTTGGCGATCCAATTCATAGAGGGGGATTTTGGTAAGGCTTTCGCTTCCCCTGATACCTGCCGACCGCACCACAATTACCTGGTGGTCATCGGGATAGCTTTCCATCAATGTCAGCTTGACCTCTGAGGCTATATCAGAGCTGTACAGCTGCATAACGATGATACCTATCCCAAAGCTGAAAACCGGTTCGCCTTCCACATCACCCAATAATTGAAAACTATCGGTGATCAGCAAGCCATCACTAGGATCGATCTCCAGAAGCTGATAAAGGGTATCTAAAAAGCCGGGTGCAGGCAATATCTTAATGTCTACACCCTGATTCGGCCCCTCTTCCTTGAGCAGCCGGACAACAGCCTCCCCAACCAAAGGACTTCCGGGAACCGCAAAAACAAGTGCACTTTCCTTCTGGGCTTCCTGCAGGAGAAAAGCTGTCATTGCAGAATAAACCTTTTCAAAAGAATCGTATTCTTCATAAAAGTGGTCGAGCGCTTGCACTTTGATCCCCTCTCTTTCTAAATAGGGGACCACCGGATGCTGTTCTGTGCGCAAGTAAACAGGACAATCGCTGCGCATCATGCTCATGTTGCGTGCCGGCAGATCGAGAGGATCTCCCGGGCCCAAACCCACCACATAAACCACTGCTTCTATTGACATAATAGCTATCTCCTTTGTGGCAAGGGGACGTTTCGTTTGCCACATACCGCCCACTTGCACAGACTCTGACTGCATATTTCATAACAATTATAGACTCAGACTATTTTTTAATAAAAAACCGTAAATTATATGCTTTGATCTCCTTTGTTATCAAGAGAACAGCGAAATAACAAACCCCACCACAAATTATCGACACCCCTGTGGCCATCAAATTCCCCTGTGGGATAAGTATGGCATAAATGGCATCAACCGCCATGACCATTATTGTAACAGCCAGCAGTGGCCGGATCAAGAGGCTCCCTATACGCAGGCGATAGCCTGTCAGCCAACTGAGAGCGAACAAATTTAGCAAAAAAACCAGGAAAAAGCCGAAGATGCTTCCCAGAGCAGCTCCTTTGATACCAAAGCCCGGAATCACTGTCAGGTAATAATTACAAATGATCTTAACAAAACAACCTGCTATAAGATTAACAACCGGCACCCATGTCTTCCCTATTCCCTGCAGGGCACCGGCTGTAGTCTGCTGTAGACCCGTAAAAAGTGCTGCAGGAGCGAGCCAGGCAGTAATCATACCGGCACTGGGCTCATCAAAAAGCAGCACCATAATCGGAGTAGCCAAAACCAGTACACCTGCTGACGCAGGGAGACAGAGCAAAATAGTTATCCGCAGAGCAGTATTGATCCTCTGACGGACTTCCCGGAGATTGTTGCGGGATATAGCTGCTGCCAGGTGCGGAACAAGTGACATGGCAATAGACACTGTAACTGCAGCCGGAAGATATACAACCGTCCCTGCCATTCCTGACAGCTGTCCGTAAAGGGATGTGGCCTGTTCAATAGCAAACCCTATATCCTGTAAGCGGTTTGGAATGATAACAGTATCAATAACTTGAACAAGGGGCAGGACAAGAGAACCTGCAGAAATAGGTAGGGCATAGGCAAACAACCGCTTGATGATCCGCACTACATCAGGGAAACATATGGTGAAAGGACAGCGCTCTGCCATTCCGGACCTTCCCCGCTTCTCGAACCATAAAAAAATTAGAACCAGCAGAACCAGCCCTGCACATCCCCCCGTAAAGGTGCCGAAAGCTGCTCCTGCAGCTGCATACTCTACGCCTTTAGGCATCAGCAACCAGGCAGCCGATAGCACTGTAATGATTCTGACGACCTGCTCCACTACTTCAGAAAAGGCAGTAGGCCACATCAATTGCCAGCCCTGGAAATAACCGCGAAAGGCAGATACTACAGAAATTACAAAAACTGCAGGAACAACAGCGACCAAGGAGTAGTAAACCCTAGAATCCCCCAATACCCTTTGAGCCAAAAAGGGCGAGGTGCAGTAAAGCCCCACTGCCATGATGCCCCCAAGAATAAATAAGAATGAGAGAGAGACGAAAAACACCTGGCGCGCCCCACGCTGATCCCCAATCGCCCTACTTTCAGCTATCAAGAAGGAGAGAGCAACAGGGATACCCGCAGTAGAGAGGGCTAAAAGGGTTGTATAAATGGGATAGGCCATCTGGTAAAGACCAATACCCTCACTTCCTACTATCCTTGTAAAAGGAATGCGGTAAGCTGCCCCCAGCAGCTTGACCACCACTCCTGAAACAGTAAGAATTAAAGCTCCGCCCAAAAATGATTGTGCTTTCATCGTAACCCCCTGTTTGTCCTTCCTGCCATCACTACATGTTACTAAACAAAGGGGCTCGATATACCGAAATAAGGAATTAGCTAAAAAAAATTAAAGGCGGCTTTCGCCACCTTATTTTACTTCAACATTATTTCTGTTATTGCTCCATCTGTTTCGCCAGGAATCCCGCCGCCGTCTCAGCCAATTTCAATTCCAGTTCCCCCATCCGCACATTTGGTTCTTTAGAGCAAAGAATCACTGCCCCGATAGGGTCACCTTCGGCGATAATAGGCGCGATCACCTCGCTAGAGAACTTGCATTCTTCTTCATCTTCGGTCAGGCAAACCTCACAAAGATCATGCTCACCTGCTTTAGCAATCAGGGCTGTCTTGCGTTCTTCCATGACCTTTTCTACAGCTGACCCGATGGCTTTATCGAGAAACTCCTTTTTCGAAGCACCTGACACTGCAACAATAGTATCTCGATCGGCAATCAATGCAATGTGGCCAATCGCCTCATGCAGGGAATCAGCGTATTCCTTTGCAAAGTTGCCCAGTTCATTAATGGGCGAATACTTCTTAAGGATAACCTCTCCTTCCCGGTCCACAAAGATTTCGAGGGGATCCCCCTCCCGAATTCGTAGGGTCCGGCGGATTTCTTTGGGAATTACAACTCGACCTAGATCATCAATACGTCGTACGATACCTGTAGCCTTCAAGTTCTATCCCCCCTTCATTCAAAGATAACACGTTTCAAAAATAGTATATAACCAAAGGGGAGGATTTATTCATTTTTTTCCATGCTTCTGCTGATAAATTTAACCTAAACGGCTATAAATTGTCTTTATTAAAGATTTATCCCTTTTTTGGGATTCCATAAAAGTTTGCTGTTGTTTTTTATGCCTTCCAGATATTGAGTAAATTTTTCCTGCTTTTTTTGTGTGAGTAAATCCTGCTGCAGATAATCCTTCACATCTTCATAACTGGCCTGGTTAGGTTCTTTTTTCTCAAAATTCCAGATCACATGATATCCATATTCAGACTTGACAGGTTCCTGGCTAAATTCGCCTGATGAGAGGCTAAAGGCCTCATCTATGAACTCCTGGACAAGAGGCGATTCTTTGGTGATATCACCCAGAACACCCTTATTCTCTGCCACTGAAGGATCGATTGATTTTTCTAATGCAAGTTCTTCAAAATCAGCATCCTGGTTCAATTCTGCAATAACTTCCCTGGCTTCCTCTTCAGTTTCGACTAAAATATGCCCTACATTGACCCGCTCAGGGTAGACCAGTAACTCCTTTTGTTCCTCATAAAATTTACGGATTTCCTCTTCCTCAACTGTTACATCCATTGTTACATATACCTGCAACTCCTGGATCAGCATCATCTCTTCCAAAGCATCCCTGTATTCAGCCTCTGTCATTCCCTGCTCTTTGAGCATTTTTTGGAAGTTCTCGGCTCCTCCCACCTGCATTTGCATGAGGATTATCTGCTGTTCTATTGCCCCTTCTTCCACCTCAATTCCGCATGATTGAGCTGCATGGTTGAGCAGTGACCGTTCTATCATCTGATTAAGGACCTGCTGTCGCAAGAGTCCTAATGTCATTTCTCCTTGCTCTCCTTCAAAATCTATACCCTGCAATTTCAGCATTGATTCAGCACTGGCAACTTCGCTTTCCAAGGCTTGCTCGGAAATCTTAACACCATTAACCTGCACCACCCAGTCCCCACCATATACATGCCACAGCCAAAAACCACCTACAGCGATTATCAAAATAAACACTAAAACTTGAGATAGATAAGAAAAACCCTTTTTTAAAGAGTCAGCTGTCAAGCCCAAAAAAATTCCTCCTCTCCGGCTGAAACCGGAATAATGTTATCTAAATCAGCTTCGCCACCATCAATTGATCTCCTGCTTTTTTACATGGTACCAGAAACTGGTGAGACACGGGAACAGTTCTGGCGTCTCATCCTGCCCTAGCTGCCCATGCTGAAAATTTTTCTCCAACGACTAACCGAAAGAGCAGAAATCGGAAGCCAGAAATCAGAAACCTGAAATATCTGGTAATTTCCGTGTATTGCTAAAGAAATAACACACATAGTCCGGCGACATTTACAACCACCTACAACCACTTCAGAAAAATGAATTTTCCAACGACCAACCACTAACAAGCGCCTTTTTCAGCATTTTGATCAATTCCCTGATCTCCAGACCTCTGGTATCAACACGTATCTCCAACCCACTCACTGTGGAAAAACCTAGACGTTTACCAAAAACACTGCTCCACTGCTCTAGCTCCTTACCAGTAGGTGCCGCATCTTCATCAACCTGTATTATCAGTGCAGAACCGCTATGCCGTACCTCCCTGATCTTCAGCTCCCCAGCCCTGGCCCTGATGGCGGCCAGATCAAAAAGGTGAATAACCGGAGTCGGCATAGTGCCGAAACGGTCGCGCACCTCTTCTGCCAGTTCTGTCACCTCTTCCAGACTGCCTGCCAAAGTTAGGCGCCGGTAGATATCCACCTTCTGTTTCCCATTTCTGATGTATGAGTCTGGGATAAAGGAATCAACCTGCAAATCGATCAAAGGCTTAACTGCCTTTTTCTCAGGAGGCTTCTCTCCTTTGAGTTCCCTTACAGCCTCCTGAAGCATGCTGTTGTACAGGTCAAAGCCTACAGATGCCATATGCCCATGCTGTTCAGCCCCTAAGACATTACCAGCCCCACGTATCTCCAAATCACGCAGAGCCAGCTTGAAGCCGGAACCGAATTCGGTAAACTCCTGGAGAGCCCGCAATCTCTTTTCTGCCTGTTCAGTCAGAACCTGATCTCCATTAAAGGTAAAATAGGCATAGGCGAGACGATTGGAGCGACCAACCCGTCCACGCAGTTGATAGAGCTGTGACAGCCCAAAGTAGTCGGCATCTTCTACTAGCAGTGTGTTGACATTGGGGAAATCCAGTCCACTCTCGATGATCGTCGTGCAGACCAAACAATCGAATTTCTGGTTTATAAAATCCCACATTACCTTTTCCAGTTCATCCTCCTTCATCTGCCCGTGGGCAATACGGAAGGAGGCTTCAGGTATTAATCCCTGGAGATGATATGCTGTAGAGCTGATGGTCTGCACACGATTATGCACATAGAAAACCTGGCCACCCCGCTTAATCTCTCTCATGATGGCATCCCGTACCAGAGCAGGGTCATATTCCAGCACATAGGTCTGCACTGGGAGCCGATCCTCTGGAGGTGTCTCGATGAGGCTCATATCCCGCACCCCACCGAGAGACATCTGCAGGGTGCGCGGTATTGGAGTAGCGGTCATGGCAATCACATCCACATTGGCTTTAAGCATTTTTATCCTTTCTTTATCAGCCACCCCAAAGCGCTGCTCCTCATCGATCACCAAAAGGCCCAAATCCTTAAAAACCACATCTCTGGAAAGAAGCCTGTGGGTGCCAATAATCACATCTACAATACCTTTTTTTAGGTCTGCCAGTGTTTTCCTTTGTTCTGATGGAGAACGAAACCTGCTCAACATATCCACTTGAACAGGATAGCGGGAAAAGCGTTCCTTGAAAGTAAGGTAGTGCTGATGGGCAAGGACTGTTGTAGGCACTAAGACTGCCACCTGTTTCCCATCCTGTACAGCCTTGAAGGCGGCGCGAATCGCCACTTCAGTTTTACCAAACCCCACATCACCACAGATCAGGCGTTCCATAGGGCGCTCCCTTTCCATATCAGCTTTCACCTCAGCTATAGCCTGCAGCTGATCCTGAGTTTCCTCATAGGCAAACTGCTCTTCAAACTCCTGCTGCCAAAGGGTGTCCCTGGAAAAGGCATAGCCTGCTGCCTGACTGCGCTTGGAATAAAGAGACAATAAATCCTCAGCCAACTCCTGCACACGTTTTTTGATACGCTGTTTGAGACGGGTCCAATCACTGCCTCCCATTCGGGAAAGGCGCGGTTTAAACCCTTCTGGGCCTTTATATTTCTGGACCATGTCCACCTGTTCCGTCGGCACAAAAAGCCTGTCATCTCCCGCATAGACGATCTCCAAATAATCCTTCTTTATCTCAGCTGTTTCTTTCTCACAGATACCTACATAGTGGCCGATACCATGGTGGACATGTACAACATAATCCCCAGGACTGAGATCAGGTAGGTGATCAGCCGCCACTGCCCGCCGCCGTGACCCTCTTCCTCGTTTTCCACCAAACATCTCCTCTGGTGTAACAACAGCCAAAACACCCGGAATCTCAAAACCACGACTCAATACGCCGGCACCTATATGTAAACGACCATCTTTCAGGTACTCCTGCCACTTATCAGCAGCTATCATTGCCATTTCCAAATCTCTTAGTTCTCTTTCCAGATGTTTCAATTTTGACTCATGTGCCAGAAGAAGAACAGCAGACTTTCTCTGCAACCATCCCTTGACTTCCTGAACCAAGAGATCCGGCCGTCCTAAAAAGGGCTGCATCTCCTTTGTGGTAAAGCTGAACACAGATTTCGATTCTATCATAGGAAGCCTTGTCAACAACTGTGAGAAACAGAGCAAAGGATAATCTACCATCTGTTTTAGCAGTTGATCAGCATCAAAATAATATTCTTTCCAGGGGGTGAAAGAGTTTCCCTCCTGAAAAAACCGTCTGTAATCTGACTCTAAAAGGGCGGTGCGTGAACGGCACTGTTCCTGAAATCGTCCGGGTTCTTCAATAATAACCATAGAATCTGGGGGCAAATAATCCAAAAGAGAGGACTGTTCAGGATAAAAATAGGGCTGTACCAGACTCAAAGAGCCGCCTGTTCCTTCTTTTGCCATCTCCACAAGTCTGTTAGCCCGCCGCTGGAGACGCAGTTGTGCATCTTTGCTCCCTTTGAGAACACTACGCCTCTCTTGATAAGCATTCTTGATGCCATCTACTGCGGTAGCAGCCAGACCCGCATCATAGATGAACTCCCGAGCAGGCCATATTATAATCTCTGCAATTCTCTCCTGAGACCGCTGCGACTCTGGATCAAGCCTTCTGAGAGAAGTTATTTCATCCCCCCAGAATTCCATACGGACAGGGGTATCATAAAATGGAAAAACATCCACTACATCCCCCCTCACCGCAAACTGCCCCGGAGCTGAGACATTTTCGGAGCGTTCGTATCCAGCTAAAACCAGCCGCTGCAAGAGGCCGTTGTAATCTGTTTCCTGCTTCACCTGAAGAGAGATAGCAGCCTCATCCCAGTATGTAGGGGGGACCAGTTTGGGTAAGAGAGCTTCCACAGAAGCAATCACCACCGTTTTCTCCCCCTGCCCACGCAGAGAAGCAAGGGCCTGCAAGCGCCCGGCTGCCGGCTCACGGCTGGCTGCCACTACCTCAAAGGGTAAGGATTCTGCAGGATCAAAAACCAGAACCTGCCGTTCAGGAATTAACTGTTTCATATCCGCAAGCCAGGCATTCACCTGGTCATGACCAGGAACAATTACCAGCATGGCGCCCTTAAATCCGCCATTTAAAAAAAGGGAAGACCCAACCAGGGCTTCTGAAGCGCCTGCCAGCCCTGAGAGTAACACAGGAAAGTTTCTTTTGCTTATAGCTTGGCTGGCTTCACTGAGCTCAGGTATTTTTTGAAGCAAATTCCGCATATAAACCATCCTTTAGAAATAGACCAAAACAAAATTAGGCAGGACCCAATATAAAGCCCCCCGACCTACTTCATTATATCATCATCGATAATGCTTTTATACCTGAGGCATGGGGATGAGACATGGGGACGGTTCCCGCGTCTTAGGTGACTGTCACCGTCAACTCACTTTCTCTTTTACATCTGTTTCGCACGGTGACTGTCACCGCAGTCGTTGCCAAAGATGGGAGAACCGAACTGGGTCTCTCATGGATGCTGCTCTAGCTAACCATGCAACAGAAACCCTCCCCAAAGTGTATACTAAAAACCCCGCCTCATCGAGACGGGGTTTTTTGTCTGCATTTTTTCTTTAGCGTAAAGTCGTAGGCACAAACATATCAATAATGCCAACAATGGCAGCAGCTATGAGAGCTCCCAAAATCGATACCCTAAGGCCGGGAATCATAAATTGAATCAGATAAAAGATCGCCGCTGAAACCGCAAATCCGACACCGCCACGGGCATAAGGCGTAATTCGGCGGCCAAATAGGGTTTCTAGTGCATATCCAATTACAGTGATCAAAATAGCGGCTAGTACGGCATGCCAGAAAGACAGACCGCTGAAACCAGGCGTAATATAGCTCACTACCATTAAAACAATTGCAGACACAAGGAGTCTTACGATATGAGACAACCAACCTTGTCCGGCCATATCGGAAATTCCTCCACCGATATCACCTTGAGTCCCTTTTTCTTCATCTGCCATTCAATCACCTCCCCCCTAGTTAAACTAGGTTCTGCCGCTGTTATCTTGATCAATAACAGCGGCAGGAAGCATTATCCATAGTTTAACCAGAAAAGGTGATTTTATGCATAAGATAATAGATCCCAGAAGCCAAAAGTCGGAAGTCAGCATCCCGGTGACAGTCACCGTGCGAAACAGATACGCAAGTGAACCTGAGGTTGACGGTGACAGACACCCGAGACCATCTTTTTTCCAATAACCAACCACCAACGACCAACCACTAATTATACCTGTTCATGGCGGTTTCGATGCCCTGGGCTGCCCAGCAGCGGGCGGCATCGCCAGCCCGTTTCCAGAGATCATCGAAAAGAGGCCTCTTTTCATAAGGGATAGACTGTAGGACATATTCTGCTGGATCCACGCCTATCGGTGGCCGCTCAACCCCGATGCGCAGCCGCGCAAAATTCCGGGACTGTATATGATCGATGATAGACTGAATACCTTTATGCCCACCAGAACCTCCCCCTGGACGGAGCCTAATTTTGCCTGCGGGCAGATCCATATCATCATGAATAACCAACAGATCCTGGGGCAAAAGACCCATCTGCCGCAATAAAGGCTGCACCGCTTTTCCACTGAGATTCATATAAGTTGAAGGCTTTACGAGAAAAACCCTCACCCCTTCAACTTCTATAATGCAGATGCTAGCCAGATTGCGCCACTTTTTCCACTTGACATCCTCGCCGGCAATTCTATCCACAGTTAAAAAACCGGCGTTGTGTAGCGTCCTAACATAGCGTAGCCCAGGATTCCCCAGGCCGACAATTATTTTTTTAGGTGAAACACTTACCTGATCACCTGACTGAATCAATTTCCGCAACCAGGAGATCATTTATTCCTCTCCTTGCTCTCCCTCATCAGCATCTGTTACTTCTTCATCAGCAATAGCTTCTTCTAACTCTTCTTCTTCCTCTTCTTCCTCTGCCATAGGTGCAACAACCAATGCGATAACAGAGTTTGGTTCAGACACAATCTGCACACCCTCAGGTGCTTCCAGGTCACCGACTGTAACTTGGTCTCCCATATTTAGGCCGCTGATATCTGCTTCCAAACGATCAGGCATATTGGTAGGCAGACAGGATACTGTTACACTGCGCAGCATATGCTGCAAAATGCCTCCCTCTTGTACACCTGGTGCCTCTCCGACAAGAACAATACGAACCTCTGTCTCGATTTCCTCAGTGAGTACCACCTGCAGAAAATCGGCATGCAATAAATCGCCGCGCAGAGGATCCCGCTGAATCTCACGACACATCACCATGTAAGATTCTTCCTCTTCACCATTGCTCATATTCAAATTGATCAAGCTACTGCTGATACTGTGTTTAGCAATGATATTCTCCAATTCCTTTGTAGGAACCTGGATAATAATATTCCCAACCTCTCTACCATAGAGCACCGCCGGTGTTATCCCCTGGCTGCGCAAGGTGCGCAAACTCCCTTTGGAGGCACGCTCCCTCCTTTGTGCACTTAAATTAATACTTTCCATCTTCAAACACTCCTGTTTCTAAATTTTTTGCTTACTTGAGCTCAATATATCTCAATATATTAAGTATGTATTAATCCTTTACCTAGTTTAGCCCGAAGACATAACAAAAATCAAGAGCTTTGGGGAATACCCTTCCAACCTGACCAATATATTTTAACAGAGTTACTCTGAAGGCAGCAGTAATTCTTATGTTTATCAAATCCTAAAACTGCCTAATCAAGGAGGCGATCTCAGTTGCGTAAAAGCCGCCAATTTCTCTCCTTACCTGTGGTCACCCTGGAGGAAGGCAAGGAGATCGGTCATGTCCGTAGTCTTATTGTCAACCCTCAATCTGGAGAGGTAGCCGCCCTGCTCATTCAGCGCGGACATCTCTTTCCCGAACAAAAGATAATACCCTACCCAAGAGTTGTAAGTGTCGGGAACAATGCCCTGACGGTTCAAAAGGCAAGCAGTGCGGAAAGGCTCGCCAGCATGCCTCAAATCCTCACCCTGGTTAAGGAGGATGTCCAATTAAAAGGCTCCCGGGTTATTACAGAGGCGGGTAAAGCCTTAGGTCATGTAGTAGAATACCTGATCGACCCAGGTTCAGGAAAAATTAAAGCCTTTGAAATCAGCTCCAGCCCCGCTCAAAGTCTATGGAAAGGCAAAGCCTGTCTCCCGGCAGATCAGGTGCGTACCATCGGCAAAGATGTGCTTGTCGTTCGCCAGGAAGCAGAACAAGAGCTCCAACTCAATGATGGCAAAATAGCTGAAGGTATCAGGGGCATCAAAGATACCACCAACCGCTTCGTCAACAAGGCGCGCCAGTTGCATAACAAAATGCAGGGGGAGGAACCCGAGAAAACCATCACTGAAATACCCAATGCTAAAGTGGAAAAACCAGATCCCCCAAAGGACTCTATTTAGATTTTACTCAAAAAGCTTGCTTACAGATAGATCCTCATGGATTCTGATAATGGCCTCCCCAAAAACAGGAGCCACAGTGAGCACCTTCAATCTAGAAAAACGCTCCTCCGGAGTAACAGGTATTGTGTTAGTCACAACAACCTCTTTCAATGGAGAGGCCTCTAATCGTTCGCGAGCTGGACCTGAGAGCACCGGATGTGAACAGCAGGCATACACATCCTTGGCTCCACGTTCAATCAGAGCATCAACAGCCTTGACAATCGTTCCTCCTGTATCGATGATATCATCCACAACGATGGCTGTTTTGCCTTTGACATCACCGACCAGATGCAGTACTTCTGTCTCATTAGGATGAGGCCTCCGTTTATCAATGATAGCAATATTTGTTTCCAGACGGCTGGCCAGATCCCTTGCTCTGATTACCCCTCCCACATCAGGGGATACCACAATGGGATCTTTAATTCCTATTTTCTGAAAGTATTCAGCAAGAATAGGCACCCCCAGCAGATGATCCACCGGAATGTCAAAAAAGCCCTGAATCTGTCCGGCATGGAGATCCATTGACAGAACACGGGTGGCTCCGGCAGCAGTAATTATGTTAGCCAGAAGTTTCGCAGTGATTGGATCCCGCGCTTTTAGCTTCCGATCCTGCCGCGCGTATCCATAATAAGGAAGAACTGCGCAGATCCGCCGAGCCGATGCTCGCTTCAAGGCATCGATCATGATCAAGAGCTCCATTACATTCTTATTGGCAGGAGGACAAGTGGGTTGGACCACAAAAACATCCGCCCCCCGGACACTCTCATTAATAGTTACACTGATTTCCCCGTCACTGAAATAGGATACATGGGCATCCCCCACTTCGATCCCTAGATAGGCAGCGATCTCATTTGCCAGTTCCGGATTGGCATTGCCTGTAAATATCTTCAATTTCTTCGAATAGAGCATTACACCGGCCCCTTTTCTCGCCCTACTATCCATCATTTTTTATTGCTCCCCTTTTTTCTCTTTTTCTTCCAATCAGGAATCACATCCTGTTTTGCCCTCTCAATTGCCAGAGAAGCTGGAGGAACATCTTTAGTAATAGTTGAACCAGCGCCAATCACAGCATTCTTTCCAACACTGACCGGAGCAACCAGATTTGTGTTGCTTCCCACAAAAACCCCATCCTCGATCAGTGTTTTGTATTTATTAACACCATCATAATTACAGGTGATGGTTCCGGCACCGATATTGACACCTGATCCTACTGTAGCATCTCCAACATAACTTAAATGAGGTATTTTGCTTCCCTGTCCTACAGATGTCATTTTTAACTCCACAAAATCACCTATCTTAACATCATCACCCAGAGTATTCCCCGGCCTCAGGTAGGCAAAGGGACCGATATTGCATCCATCCCCGATAGCACTCTCCATAACCACAGAATACTGTATAGAGACATTGTTTCCCAAAACTGCACTGCACAGTCGTGTCCCAGGACCAAGGGTACACCCTTTGCCGATTACGGTTTCCCCCTCAAGAAAAGTGAAGGGATAGATCACAGTATCCCGGCCTACCTGGACACCTTTATCAATATAGGTAGTATCAGGGTCATGAATCGTGACTCCTTCATCCATCAAACGCCGGCACTCCCGTTTCCGCAGAATACGCTCCGCATCTGCCAACTGAGAGCGGGTATTGATACCTGCAGTTTCTTCGGTGGAAGAGAGCAACGCTGTAACAGGTTGCCCCGCCTCCCTTAGCAGGTGAATACAGTCGGTAAGATAGTATTCCCCCTGTTGATTGTCCGGCTGTAGACGACGAATGGTCGCTTGCAATGCTTCTTTGGCAAAAGCATATAAACCAGTATTGATTTCCTGAATCTCTTTCTGTTCTGAACTTGCATCCACTTCCTCAATAATTGCCTCTACCATATTATCCGCATTTTTAACAACTCGTCCGTAACCTTTGGGATCATCAAAAATGCTGGTCAGCACTGCTGCTGCAGCTGCGGCATCCCTGCGAGTTATGATCAGCTTTTTCAGAGTTTCAGATGTCAACAATGGGGTATCCCCACAGACGACCAGAACATCCTGGCATTCCTCTGAAAGATAGGGCATGGCTTTCAGTACAGCATCCCCTGTACCTAACTGTCTCTCTTGAAAAGCAAACTTATAATCAACGCCCAATGCTTCCTGCACCAGTTCAGCGCCTTGGCCGATAACAACAATGATTTCGGTTATTCCCGCACCCTCAACAGCATCCAGAACATGTCTTACTAAAGGCACCCCAGCAGCACAATGCAACACTTTAGGAAGATCAGACAGCATTCTTTTGCCCTGACCTGCAGCAAGAACTATTGCTCCAACTCTCTTCATAGCCTCAACTCCTCAAGACCTGCTTCCACTAATTTTTGTGCTGTCAACCATTTTTATTATATGACTGGGAACAACAAAAAAGGGAATGCCAGATTCCCTTACATCATTGTGCCATGAATCTTCGCTATATCTCCTATTCTGCATCCTCATAGGCACTTAAAATGGCATCCTGAATGCTCTTCCTAGTATCAGAAGTAATGGGATGAGCAATATCACGAAACTCCCCTGACGGGGTCTTCCGACTGGGCATAGCGATAAACATGCCTCTATCACCTTCGACAACCTTGATGTCATGTACCACAAATTCATCATCAAAGGTCACCGAACAGACAGCTTTCATTCTGTTCCCATCCTGGTTCACCTTACGAATGCGCACTTCTGTAACCCGCATTAGTGAATTGAGCCTCCTCTTGACGCACAATTTGTCCAATAACTTGTATATTCGTATATTCGCCAAGATCTATGGGATTCCTGCCTAAAAAAATTATAAATATAACCATTATCCTTCAAATATACTCTTTGCTATCTCCAAATCGGAAGCTTTATCTACATCGACGCCAACCTCAGGGTAATCGCTGATCACAGCACAACCTTTAGCACCCACTATCTTAGAAACCCTTCGCTCTGCCTCTGCAATGGTCAGCTGCCCTAGAAAATACTTCAAAAGCATCCCTAACCCCACCATTCGCGCAAGAGCAGTGGGGCTCTTACGCAATTTGACAAACTCCTCCGCTTTGGAAAGGCAGCGGCTAATGATCTCCCGCCTAACCAAAAAAAGATTTCCCCCTGTAAAGGTTCCATCCCGCAGGCTGGCATAGGTACGCTTTATATCAGGAAAACGGCTCTCCACCCTTTCTTTCCTCACAATAGGGTAATAAAAATCTGCTTCACATTCAAAAGCCTTTGATATAAAATCATCCACTGCTGCAGTGGTTAGAAAAGGAATATCTCCAGTACAGACCAGCAACCAGCTGTTATCTGATTCTAAAACATCTACTCCTGCGGCGAAACTCTCCAATGGCGTTCTGCCCTGCTCTGCATAAAGAAATCTCGAGTTATTGCCATACAATGGCCTCAATTCTTGATCATCCCCGACCAGAACAATGCACTCAATAGTCTGACTGTTCCTGAGTGCTTCAACAACATAATCAATCATCAGCCGGGAATCAAAAGAAATAAGCGCTTTGGCAGGTGCCCCTTCCTCTATCCCCCCACCACCGGCTAAGACCACTGCATCTAATTTATCTGCCATCGCACTCAACCTCTTTTGCTTATTACTTCATGACCTAATATCTTCAGCAGAGACTGTTCTACAGACATAAACTTCCCCTCCCCGCATTTTACCTGCCGCCCTAAGGGCTTCCTCTTTGCTGTTAAATAACCCGAAAACTGTGGGTCCGCTGCCAGCCATCATGGCGCCCAATGCACCCAACCGAAGCAAATGTTGTTTGATAGCTCCTATCTCCGGATAAAGGCCGATTGTAACATCCTCCAAGTCGTTGCCAAGTGAGCGGATCACCCCTTCTCTGTCCTTCTCTATTAAGGCATGAACAAGCCCGGGGGTGCGCGGTTCTCCATCCTTCCCTTTGTAAAGGCCATAAATCTTTGCAGTGCTGACTTCAAATGAAGGCTTGACCAAGACCAGCCAGAAAACAGGCAACTGAGGAAGGGGTTTCACCCTTTCTCCCCGCCCTACAGCCAGGGCTGTTCCCCCCAAAACAAAAAAAGGGACATCAGAGCCCACCACAGCTCCAGCTGCCAGCATTTCATCCTCTGTCAGGCCGATTTGATAAAGTTTATCCGCTCCTTTTAAGGCTGTTGCCGCATTGCTGCTGCCGCCTCCCAGTCCAGCGGCATAAGGTACCCTCTTTTCGATCTTTACAGAAATTCCAGCAGGCAGACTGTCAGAAATTACGGATAGAGCCTGGTAAGCCAAGTTATCCCGGCCATCAGGGACACCTGAATCACTGCAGGATACGGTGATCCCTCCAGACAGTTTGGTAAAGGAGAGAGTGTCTGCCAGGCTGATCGTCTGCAGCACTGAATTGATCTCATGGTAACCATCTGGCCTGAGAGCGCCCACATCTAATGTTAAATTAATTTTAGCGAAAGAGGGAAGCAGAACTTCCCCACTGTCTTGTTTAATGGCCAATTCTCCTCCCTAACTATCATTACCTTCTCAATTTTACTTCTAAACATCAAATTACTCAATAGAGGTTGGTAATTGTTCTTCAGCCGTTGAAGAAATTCGGATGGTGTTGCATTGTGCGGTCGATAATATGAATTTTCCAACGACAAACCACCACCGACCAACGACTAATTTAGCCCTGGACGGTCTGCTTTACTGCAGCATTTTTCTCTATTCGTTCTTGGTTACGCAGATAATCTAAAACAGGCCGGATTTCTTCATAGAAAACGACAACCACATCACCTGGCTTTGCCCTCCTCAAAGACTCATCCAGTGCGCAAAGGATTTCAGGGATTACATGCAGGTTGCTTGCAGGCATCCCAGCCCGACGGGCACCTGTATAAAGAAGTTTGGCAGTTTCCTCAGGGTCACGCCCTCTCAGGTCATGGTCCTCCCTGATATAAAGTTCATCAAAACCCGTAGCAGCCACCTGACCACTGTGAATGATCTGATCATCTCTCCGATCACCTGGCACACCGATGATACCTATCAAGCGGCCTTTGCTCAGTGTCCTGGCAAATTCGGCGATCTTCTGAAATGCGGGAGCATTATGTCCGTAATCCACGATTACAGTAACCCCTCTCAGCTCCTGAATCGTCAAGCGGCCTGGGTTGTCCTCCTGGCAGGCACCAAAACTGCGCAGCCCGCGCCTAATCGCAGCAAATGGTACTTCACAGGCATAAGCTGCTGCAGCTGCAGCCAACGCATTTTCTAGATTATGGGCAGCACGTCCGCCCATCCCCGCACGAATGGACTTCAAGCCGATCAAGCGTACAGCATGCTCACCACAACCGAAGAAGACAAACCCTCTATTAACAAAAACAGCACATCCGCCAGCCCCTAAGTGTCGGCTTACCAGGACATTGTTCTCATGAAGACTGAAAAAGATCACCTTACATCGGGAACAGGCTGCCAATCTAGGTGCAAAGGGATCATCAGCATTAAGAACAACGATACCATCCTTTTTTACTGCTTCCACAACAAGGGACTTCACCCAAAAAAGATCTTCAAGGGTTTCGATGCCATTCTGCCCCAGGTGGTCAGGGGCGATATTGGTCACCACAGCCACATCAGCTCTGTCATAGCCAAGCCCACCACGCAGGATACCCCCCCTGGCAGTTTCCAGGACAGCTATATCGACTGTGGAATCCTGCAAAACAGCCCGAGCGCTGTCAGGGCCAGAGGAGTCTCCTTTATAGATACACTTTTTGTTGATGTACACCCCTTCTGTTGTGGTCATGCCTACATTAAGCCCTTCTTGTTGGAAAAAATGGCCCAGCATACGGGCAGTGGTGGTTTTGCCATTGGTGCCAGTGATAGAGATCACCGGGATACTTACCCTGCTTCCAGGAGGAAACAGGTAGTTCACAAGATCATTTCCCACATCCCGCAGTACCCCTTTGTCAGGATAGAGATGCATCCTGAATCCTGGAGCAGCATTCACTTCGATGATCGCCCCCTCCCCCTCGGCCAGGGGCCTGTCAATAGCTGGTGCTACCAGATCTACCCCGGCAACATCCAATCCAATAATATCTGCCGCTTGTTCAGCCATATATTTATTTTCCGGGCACACCTGAGCTGTCACATCAGCAGCACTCCCTCCAGTACTTAAATTGGCATTCCTGCGCAGATAGATCTTTGCTCCCTCCTGCGGACAGGTCTTTGGGTGACAGCCCTGCCTTTTCAATTCCAGCAGGACAGTCTGGTCGATTCCCATTTTGGTTAAAGGTGCATCATGGCCCTGACCCCGTCTGGAGTCCTGATTAGCTATCTCGATCAGTTCTCTGATGGTGTGGATACCATCCCCGATCACAACAGCAGGAAAACGCTCTGCTGCAGCCACCACCTTACCATCGATCACCAACAGTCGATAATGCCGCCCTTCCACATGCTTTTCTACCAAAACATGTTTATCGTATTTCAGGGCAAGCCTATACGCAGACTCCAGCTCTTGGTCATTTTTTATTGCCAAGAAAACCCCCTTCCCCTGATTGCCCCTACAGGGTTTCACAACAACAGGATATCCCAATTCCCTGGCAGCAGATAGGGCTCTTTCCCAGGATACTGCCAGCCGGCCAGTCGCTACCGGGAGGCCAGCCTTGGCCAGCAGCCTTTTGGTGGCCTCTTTGTCAGATGCCAAGTCCACTGCTATAGCAGATGTTTGACAGGTAATAGTGGACTGGATTCTCTTTTGGCAAGACCCATATCCCAGCTGAAAACAAGCCCCATCAGCCAGAGGCAGGACAGGAATCCCCCGCCGACGACAAGCCTGGAGAATACTTTCAGTGCTTGGCCCTGGTCTGGTAGCAGCCCCCAAATCATGTAATTTTGCTAGTGTTTCATGAACAGGAAAGGGGCGTTCGGCCAGTGATGCCGAAACCAGGGCTACTGCCATCTCCACCGCTGCCTTAGCCAGTTCAGGAGTTGAGTACTCAAGAATGATCTCCCAAATCCCCGGCTGTTCCCCGCGCACTGTCTTTCCATAATGCACGGAAAACCCAGCCTCCACTTGCAGTTCCAAAGCCACATGTTCAACAACATGCCCCAGATATGTACCTTCCTGCAGACGCTCGATAAACCCCCCAGGATAGCCCCGCCCACATATATGTGCTTTTAGCCCAGGTAATAACTGCTGTAATTTATCAGCAAAACCAGGAAGCTGGGCAGTACTGAAACGCTCCCTGGGGCTTAAATAAAGCCAAGTTTTTAGAACTGGGGAATGGCTCCAGACATTCCGCCCCTCAATAACCTGGGTTTTCAATATTTTCACAATGAAACCTCCTATGAACAGACATAAAAAAAGGGCTCTACTTCCTATTTTTGCTAACATTAGCCTGGATTATACGTTTTACAAAAGGAGCCCTTTTCTTCATATCGAACCTGTAGCCTGCAGGGAGGATGTGCAATACAACATTGGTCAGCACCAAGGGCTCATCAGGGCTTTTTGCCGAAACATTGGTCTGCCGTATCTGCTTCCCATCAATGACAGAAACGGTCTGTGAACCGACTACTTCAAAGCTGCCATCAGGTGACACAATAATGGCGGTATCCTCATCGATTCCCAACCCCAAAACATAGGGATGCTGAGCTACAGCAGTAAGCAGCCTCCCTAGCCTCCCTCTCTGAGCAAAGTGCTGATCGATGACAACCTCCCGCAGCAGGCCCAGGCCAGGTGCCATCTGAACGATATTTTTTCGAGGAGCTTCAGCTTCCTCCCCTTCCACAATCATCGTTTCACTCATCGCAGACGCTCCCGCACTGGTTCCAGCGATGATCGTTCCCTGCAGGTAGGCCTTATGCAGGGCATCATCCACAAGTGTTCCCCCCAGGATACTGGTTAAGCGAAGCTGATCCCCACCAGTAAAAAAGATCCCTGTAGCCCGCTCTAATACTTCCTTTACCCGGGGAGCACGGGCATCCTGGCGCGTATTCACATTTAAAACAGCTGTATCCCCTACCCCCAATTGCCGAAAAAGCCTGCAGTAAACCTCGCCACTGACCCCAGGTTCAACAGTGGCAGTAGTGACAATAACCAGCTTGGCCTGCTTTCCACCGGCCAACTCCACAAACCTTTTTAAGATCAGGCATCTATCATCCTTGTCTTCAGCCCCTCCGATAACCACCAGTGTTCCTCGTACTTTTTCATACATCCTCAAGATCTCCCTTCAATCCAGAATCAGACATGAATAAAAAGAAATTTCCCGCATAAATTTACCCGGAAAGGCAAGTGATAATTATGTATGCTTTATTTCCCAGCCTGCTGGCCGGGCTGGCTACTGCTCTGGGATGTATAATTGTGCTCCTGACCAGGATACCGGGGCGACGCGCCCTGGCTGTAGTCTTGGGAGGTGCCGCAGGAGTGATGCTGGCTGTGGTTCTCCTGGACCTGATCCCTGCGGCATTAAACACAGGCACCCCTCTGGAAACAGTACTTGGTATAGCAGCTGGGATAGCTCTCCTCTGGCTAGTCGACTATTTTTTCACCAATCACACACTCTCCACATCCCTGCACAGGGGGGCTGTCATGCGGCGGATGGGATACATGATGGCCATTGGAATCTCTCTGCACGACCTGCCAGAAGGAATTGCCATCGCCGGAGCCTATGCTGTCGGGGGAGGGCTAGGGCCACTTATAGCCTTATCTATTGCCCTGCATAATATTCCCGAAGGGATCGCCACAGCCGCCCCTCTACAGATGGGCGGCCTTAGGCCTGTACACATTCTATTAACTGTTACTGTTGTCAGTCTTTTTACACCATTGGGGACTCTGATCGGAATTTTCCTCATCCAGCTGTCACCCGGTCACCTTTCTTTTCTCTTAGCTCTAGCCGCCGGAGCGATGATCTACCTGATTAAAGATGAACTCCTTCCCTCAGCACAGCAACAGAGCATGTTCTGGTCCTGGATCGGTGTGACTGCCGGATACTTCATCCTCTGGTTTTCTCAGCATATTGCCGGTTAATTTTGTCCGGAAAAGAGCCAGGAAAGGAGGGAGCCATCCTGTGGCTCATCCAGCCACTCACCGATTTTAGTTGTCAAACGAAAATTATCCTCCGACCCTGAAACACTGTCAATCAATAAAACACTTTCCTTTTGCTCTTCAGGCTTTTCTAATTGGTCCCTTTTCCCATCACCAAGCTCAAATTGAATGCTATCACTGTTTACAGCTTTTTCTTCAAGCTCTTGGGCAGAGCTGGTCAAATCCACATAACAGAGGGGCGGAAAGAGACAACACCACCAATTTTTTCCTTTACCTTCTCCCAGGACAACCCTCAATGACTGGTATTTCCCCTCTGGAAAGGTGAGGGGACCATAGACACGAACAGGAAAATCAAAAACCCCAAAATACGCATCCACCGGGTCACTGCAGCCCTGGGCTCTCAGCGTTTTGACAGCCACCTGCTCGATTTCAGGAATTTTATCCTGAATCAGCGCAGCTGCCCCTTGTTGATCCTGGACCCCTTCCAAACTTGGGCGCAGATAGTCGAGAACAGCATCCCGCACATCCAGCTTCAGTTCCTGATCAACAGTTTCATCACTTTTAGCTATAACATGAAACCGCACAACACCTTCTTGAAGCTGCTCAGCTTCTCCCGAATCCCCCTCACTGACAGGCAGGAGAGCCAAGGTTGCAAAAATAGACAAACTAAGAATTAAGATAACTCCTAAACGGATCAAATGCTTTTTCACCATTAACCCATCCTCTCTCCCAAAAAGCGATTCTGTATCCCAGTATTTCCCTTTTTAGTTATGGTATACAAGAAAAAACCCTGACTGCAGATTTTTGCTGCAATCAGGGTCATTTGAACAACTTTTTATGGATCACAGGGTATAAGCAACACCGAACCGATCTGGATGTTTAAGGGGTCAACTCCAGGGTTGAGAGCCATAATCGAGTCAACAGTAACATTATACCGCTGAGCCAAATTCCAGAAGGTATCGCCAGGCTGCACCACATGCTTAAAAGGACATGGCGGCTTCGGCGGCCGTGGCCGTTTCGGTGGCCGTGGCGGGCGTGGCTCCACGATATCCTCACAAAGCACAACATAGATCTGCACTGTATCCACTACACGAGCGGTCAATTTGAGTACAATCTCCAAAACAGCCCTTCTGCTACTGTCTACCGGTCTGCCGGTCACATGCTCCACTGCTGCCTGCACAGTGACATTCATATCAGCTTTGGCACCTGGTATGGAAATAAAATCGCGGAACTTCAGAGCAAGCTGAACATGGTGTACAGATTGGTCAGGCATATCACTTACATAGAGCACCTGAGCATCGATCCTGCCACTGACAATCACCTTATCCTTAATAATAACGATGTCTTCCGGCAGAACCTCCACTTTGTGAATCTTCACATCCAAAACCTTTGTAACACCAGGTTTCTCATAGGGAATCCGCACTTCATCCTTGATATTAGTCTGAGTATGGTCCTCACCCACTACATTATCTACCCTAAGCAGCTCCCGTGCTGTATCAACACCGATCAGATCAACGACAACATCCAGCTCCCTTGGCTCGGTAACTTTTGCTGCCAGATCCATGAACACTTCTACACTGACAGTACAGGGGTCCACCACATCAAAACTGACATGAGTAATGGTTTCATCAACTGTAACATTCATCTCAGGTAGGGCACCGAATACCTCAATAAACTGTGTAAAGTGAAGTGTCTGGTGCATGTGGTGAACAGGCTGAGTAGCCATGTCAGCCACATAAATAATCTGTAAGGTGATATCTCCTTCAACAATCACCTTATTTTCAATAACCTTTTTATCGGTGATCGCTACACTGGCATCTACATCCAGGACCTTTTCCACAGGAGGCTTCTCAGCTGGCACCCGGAATTTACCAGATATCATAACATCATTACTGCCCTCAGCAATAACTTCCTCTAGACGAAGCCTTTCCATGACCGCCTCCATCCCAGCAGGTGGACTGGTCATCAATGTGACCTCATCTAACTCTGTTACCTTCACAAAGACAAGAAGGACAGCAGTTACTTCAAGCCTAGCTGAATACCTATCCTTGACCTTCCCCTGGATATCCTCAACCTTAACTTTGACCCGGGACATCATTTCCGGTTCTGCACCTTCTAGCTCTACAAACTGCGTAAAATCTAGGCGTTGATGCATATGATGGACCGGCTGTCCGGGAGCATCGGCAACATAAACAATCTGCAGATTTAAGTAACCCTCTACGATCACCTTATCTTTAATAATTTCTTTTTTTGTCACCTTAACAGTCTTGTCGATAGAAATAACCTTTTCTATCCCTGGTTTCGGCTTTGGCACATGAAAATCACCCTGTACAACAACCTGTTTCGACTTTTCCCCGACTACATGTTCTAATTTTAATGTTTCGCAGCGTTTCTTCACTCTTCTCCCTCCTTTTCCAGGGCACAATTTTCTGTAATATACTATGCCCTGAGAATAAAGATGGTGCATTTGGTGGTTGGTCGTTGGTGGTTGGTGGATAGTGGTTGGTGGTTGGTGGTTGGAAAAGTTCTGTTATCTAATACAAGTCGCAAATATCACTGGGCTGTATGTACCATCTCTTTAGCGCAACAAGGACAGCTTAAGGAAACTTCAGGCTTCCGACTTCTGGCTTGAGACCTCTGCTCTTTCCGTTGAAGTCGGGAAAAAGTCCTTTGTCACAGCTAGCTGCAACAAAGGACTGATAGCGAACCGTACAATATTATGCTTTGTAGGAAACATAAAACATCTTACACAGCTTTAGAGGGGCTTAAACTCAGTTGACGCCGATAAACATCTGTGTAAACATCATGCCGTAAGGGCCACCTGGAACAATGCCGATACCGATATGAGTAAAATTGGAGTTCAGTATATTGGCCCGGTGCCCCTCAGAGTTCATAAGGCCATTATGTGCCCTGTCCACACTAGCTGCACCGGCAATGTTTTCTCCTGCCCAGCGATAAGTAACCCCCGCATTCTTCATCATATCAAAGGGGGAACCGTAAGTGGGAGACTGATGGCTGAAATAGTTATTGTTGATCATATCTTGACTTTTCAAGCGCCCCAATTCTACCAATCTTTTATCAACTATAAGTGGCTTCAAACCTGCCCGCTGGCGTTCCTGATTGACCAAATTAACCATCTGCTGCTCATTGGCAGTAAGCTCAATAGAATCAGAACCAGGAGCGGGTTCAGGCTTTGGATCCGGATTTGGCTGCGGTTTTGGCTCAGGTTGCGGTTCAGGTTTAGGCTGTGGCTGTGGCTCCGGCTCAGGTTGTGGCTCCGGTTCTGGCTGGGGCTCCGGCTGGGGCTCCGGTTGCGGTTGTGGTTCCGGCTCAGGCTGTGGAGCAGGTTCTGGTTCCGGCTCTGGCTGCGGTTCTGGTTCCGGCTGTGGTTTAGGCTGTGGAGCGGGATTTTTAGAGCGGATAATTTTGAAGTCATCTCCAGGAAAAACCTGCTGCAGAATCCTTGTTATTACCTGGTCACTGAGCCATCCATTATAATAAACATACCTTGTGGCAGCAAAAGCATTCACAGGTAGTAGGCTCACCATCAGTGAGACAAGCAATACAGTAATGGGAAAACGCAATTTTTTGAGAAACATTCTGTTCTTTCGACTCCTTTCAATAAATTTTACAATATGATACTATCGATGCACTAATTTGGCTAAACCGCTATTATCGCCTCATTAAGCATTGAAAGAAAACAGCCGACAAGAACACAGCTATTGTTATTTATTTATACATTTAGGACCTGATGTATAATTTTGATATTTCAGGGAAGCTCTCCTATTTATTTCTTCCTGGCTTCAAGTCCGTCCTCATATCCCTTCCGGTATCCTTGATCCCAACCCTGATCAAAAACTATATCTTCATCCTTTTTCCCCGCCGCATAACCCATCTCCAGGCCCTCCAAATACCCCTGGCCTTTACCCTCTTTCAGACCCTTATCCCTTCCTTCTATACTGCCCTTCCTGTAACCCTTGGCAAAGCCATCTTTGTGTCCATCCTCATAACCACTGTCATAACCACATCCATAGATGTGTTCAAGAAGCCATATCCTTTTCACATTACTGGCCTTGCCCATTTACAACCCCCCTTACCTGCAGTATTTGACCCGCCCCCTTCAAACGAAACTCTTATCCCCTGCCCTGCCGCCGCTCAGATGATTTTGAACTTTCTTCCTTCTTTGCAGCCTCTCCAACCATAGAAAGCAGTGTGTTCAACATTTGCGGGCTTACCTTTTTCCCTGATTTTTGAAGTAAATCAGTCAACATCTCAGGCTTGGGTTTTCCTTGAGACAGCATGCCAGTAAGCATACCTAAAACATCATTACCCCCTGTCCCTGTTCCCTTAGCCACATCTTGCGCCATATTCACAATGCTCATCAAGGTAAATAAAGAAATAACAGTGATCATTGCTGGAAGATCTGCCTGTTTTTCGTCAATATTATGCAGCGTCTTGGCCATCAAGGATAGAATACTCATATCTTGCTTTTCCAAACCCTGTTCCTGCCCCAAAATATCATCCTCCTTAGTTAATGCTTTCCTTTCATTGTATTCACTAATAGGACACCGGTTACTAACCAAGATGAACTTTTTAGCTGAAATGAAAATTAGGAGATAACGGAGTCGAATCAGAGTCAACTGCCCATGAGTTTCTGTGCTTCAGATCTAAGAAGCTCACTCCCTTTCTGAAGAGCATCATCAACAGCAGCAGCTACTGATTTCTCTAATTGCTCATTGTTGCAGCTCAAACGGGGGGAGATTTTGACTTCCAGCACTCGGAATTGGCCGCTGATCACTATTTTAACGGCACCATTCCTGCTACTACCCTCTACCTTTTTACCCTCTAGTTGTTTGTCAAGTTTTTTCAATAGCTTATTAATAAAGATTTGTGCCATGCTTTGGGTTTCAGGAACCGACATCAAAAACTCCTCCTCTCACTTAAATGAAGCGTTATGTCAGTTATATCAGGTTTATTGCCAAAATCAGATAATATAAGTAAGATCAGGATCAGGAATAGTGTAAAAGGATTGGCCTTCCTTTCCCCTTCTTCAGCTAAAAACCACGGTATATTTATTCCAATGGAATTACGCAGAGTGACAAAATAATTCTGAACAGGTTCACTGAAGAGCAGTTCTAAGAACCCATCCAGCACATCTGCCATTTTGTTTCCTTGCGGGCCCAGGTAAGGGCGAAAGCTTTTTAAAACTTGCAGTGCTTCTCGATCAACTGCCATCTTTCTCACCATCCTTTTTATACCTTATAAAGCGAGGCCACTCCGTGTTTACGGTGTGGCCACCACAGTAAACCTGGATTTAATTATCGCCGAAGAAAAGTAAGATCAGGATCAGGAAGAGAATAAAAACACAACTACCAAAACCACCTTTGCCACCAAAAAAGCTTTGACTTTCCATTTAGTGTCACTCCTCTGGTTGCCGGATCAACTTTAGCCTTAACCCGTATAATTTTCTTACACCATAATATGTTATTTAGGGAAAGCTGTTACATAATAATGCAACTTTTTGCATATCACCAGATAGGTGCGGTTTACAGCTATGCTGGCAGCACAAAGAATGGTACCCGGATTGCTCCGGGTACCATTCCGTTGCTTTGATCTAGTCAGTGATTAACAAATATCATTACCGAAAAACAACAGAATCAGAATTAGGAAGAGAATAAAAGCGCAACTGCCAAAACCATCTTTGCCACCGAAAAAGCCCTTAGATTCCATTTAACGTCACTCCTATCTTTTTTGGCCCTGATCCCTTTTTAGTGGATCAGAACCGCCTATTTTGTTCCTTTCTCCCTAATCTAGGAAGCAAGAGATTATTTGCTACACAGAGGTGTGGATGCCTTCCAGCCCACTAAGAAATAGAGCAAAATGAAAGACTTACTTTGATCTATTCAGTGTTCAACAAATGTCATTACCAAGAAATAACAAGACCAGAATCAGGAAGAGAATAAAAGCCCAGCTACCACATCCACCTTTGCCACCGAAAAAGCTTTGAGATTCCATCCAATGTCACTCCTATCCTTTTGGGGCTTAACCCCGCCTTTTTTTTCCTTTCCTCCTAATATATGAATTAAGAGAATAATTTGCTACACCGATGCATGAAATTCCGAATCCCCTTGTTCCCAACTTATACTTGGATCCTTTTCTTGTTCTTGTTCCTCTTGTTCTATTTTATTTTCTGATACTGGAACATCCGCCAGAAACAACAGAACCTGCATCAAAAAAAGTTTCATCGGCTTAGATTCTTTTGGAGATTCATCACGCATCGTCAGCTCCTTAAAGCCTTCACCAGGTCCCAAGATTTGTAGTGCATCAAGGGTTTTTTGGGCCGGCTCACTGTTCAGTAATTCCAGTAAGCTCTCCAGGGCAACAAGGCAGCCATTCCCCTGGACTCCCAAATAGGGACGAAGACTTTGAACAACAGAAAGCGCTTTTTCATCATAGGAAATGCCGGCCACCATTAATCCCTCCTTATTGGGTATTACAAAAACCACTGCAAAGCAGGCGCCGAAGAAAAGGCCCACACTGCAATCGATACATAACCATTTATTCAAAACAACTAAACTGCCGGAAAAGCCTACTCGATCAAAGGCGCCGTAACCGCCTCCTTTCCAACCCCATCTGACTGCATATGTAAAAAAGCCCACTTTCTCTTCTGTACCATAATATGGTTTATCACTGGAAGTGTTCCTTTATAGCAGTCTTTTTAGATTCGGAATAGATTCTAAGGCCGCTTGGCGACCACGCTCCAACAGTTCTGCAACCCGACCGAAATCATCAAGCTTGCCGTCATATTCCATAGGTGAGATAACCAGATCCGCTGACTCGAGATCACGCCTTACACCCTGCAGTGTCATAAGGTCAATCCCCCTCTGGATAAGCTGGATAAATGATTGTGGTTCATCTACACTCCCCTTTTGTTTTAAATCCACCCCAACTACTACATGAGCACCTAAAATGCGTGCTAAAGATGCGGGAACCATCTCCAAGAGTCCCCCATCAGACAGCAGTGTGCCTTCATAGGAAACCGGATTAAAAACCCCGGGAATGGCGCAGCTCGCCTCAACCGCCATACCCAAAGGGGCCTTTTGGAAATAAATTGCTCCTGACTGTTCGGAATGAGGAAAGGTGTTGGAGAACACCACCTTTTTTCCTGTGATCAGGTCAACTGCAACTACACCAAAAGGTGCAGCTATCTCACTGAAGCACTTTTTGTTTGTTACTTTTTCTACAAGTTGGCCGATCTTTTCACCGCTAAACAATCCCCTGGGTATGGTGCTCAACAAGCTGGCCATATCCCGCAGATTGCTCAACAAAAACTGCACAAAGGAATAGGGATTGAAGTTCCAGGTAAGAATATCTTCCTTATGCAAGCCCAAAGAAAGCTCTCTCATAACAGAAAGCTTCACCCCAGCAGCATAAAGAGCACCTACAATACTGCCGGCACTGCTACCGGTAACCACAGCCGGAGTTATCCCATGCTCCTCTAGGACTTCCAACACACCGATGTGTGCTACCCCCAGGATCCCCCCACCCCCCAGGGCAATCCCTATTTTTTTCCCTTTCACACCAGATCAACGCCTAACTTATCTAATACCACCCCAATAGGATTCAAGACCGTATAATCATTGGAACCGGCAAACAGTAGTCCTATGGCGTAATTATCCTCACTCAACACTAGGGAGCCACTATCTCCGGCCATTGATTTCATTTCGGTCATTATCTGATCATGGAAGCGTACAATATCTGAGCCGCCACCCATGCTAATATTTAATGTGACTTTGATGGCTGTAACTTTTCCTTCAGTAACACCGGAGGTGCGCCCGCTCTTTTTTACCTTCATACCAGGTTCAACATCCATGATTCCATTCACCCTGCCCAACTCCATGATCTCAGGTGCTATCTCCTGAGGATTAGCCGGACGGGCGACAGCACAGTCAACCAGGTTCGTCGCCCCTAATTTTTCCAAACGCATCCGGTAATGAGGTCGAAAGGCATGGATCACAGCATTAGCTGCCCTGACCCCCATGGCGGCCATTTTACAATCCGGATTCTTGCTGAACCTTTCAATAGGAACAAACCTTTCCAAGTAGCCTATGAGATCCTTTTCCGACCCTCCATCATAAACACCTGGTTGGTATATCGGATCCCCTACTGCAGCTTTTCCGTCAACACCGTCAGAAGAGTTAGCTAGGACATGGTTATTGGACAGCATCAGCAAATCCTTACTTCCACGATCCCTTACCACCGCCCCGAAAGTACCTGCAGTCACTTTATAATGCCCTATACTGGAACCGGGAAGCGCCGGTCGCAGCTTACTTGTCCTGGACAGAAAGCGCACCTCCCCCACTTCGATGACATCAGTGCAATTGCGCCCGATCTTTCGGGGAACACATTCATCTACCCCTAATTTCTCTGCAGGTAGTTTTTTCTCAACAAAGAAAATAACAGCCGGCTCGTCCGTATCCTGCTTGCTGCGCTTTTTATATCCGATACCCACGCCTATAACATTGGGCAGCTTATTATAGCGTTCTTTTGCTACACCAAGGGAACGCATCAGTTTTCGCATTTTTATCCCCCCCTCAATGAGATCGATCTAGTATATTCAGAGGAAAGGGTATAAGGTGACTGTCACCGTAGATCTAAGGTCCTCTCGCACATCCATTTCGCACGGTGACTGTCACCGCAGAACATTTTTCCTGAAACGCGGTGAGACGCGAGAACCGTCCGCGCGTCTCAGATTGGTAGTCGTTAGAAAAGGACACAAAATAAATATATACACATAAACTATCATGATCTATACGGCATAGAAGGTGACTGTCACGCAGAACTCACAGAACTTCCAGGAGGTGTTGACCATTGAAAAAGGAACAGGAGGATAAATTCTCACCAGAGATGGCCGCTCCTCCAATCAAGGGGCAAACTAGATTCAGCCAGCAGCGATTCTGGCACACTGCCGAAGATATGAAGGAAAATGAAAAAAACCAATTATTAAAAGACATAAAATCATCACTAAAAACAATTGAAAAAAGCCTAGAGCGCATAGAAAGCATGTTCAAATATAAAATCTTTGACATTGAACAGGACAAATAATTGACAGAAAGGGCATCAAAAAAAGGAGGGGCCTTTTGCCCCTCCTTTCTCTCACCAATTCACTAGTCTCCATTTACTTCTTCACCATTACACAAATATCTGTTTTGGAAGTGTCTAAGCTGTTATTGGGGTCCATTTACTTCATCATCATCACACTCAGGGATCAACTGGGGCGGACCGAATTCCCTTTTCACTACAATATCCCGCTCATCGTCATATCTCCCGCCAAAGGGCCGAATAGCGGATACCAGCAGGTTCTCATGTTTCCAAAGCTTATCGACAAACTTAAACCTGATTCTTACTCTGGGATTTGCTGTATCGATAATATCGCAGCTTTTAAGATCGATATCTAAGCAGGAACCATCAACTTTTCTGACGAGCTCCTGGAAGTCTCTCCTGCCTGAAGCTGTTTTGGGGAAACCCTTGCCATCAGGGAAGGTAAAGAAATCGAAGAAATTGCATTTTTTAAAGACCTCTGTTTGACAGACAACAAAGGTATTATCACACTTAACAACCGCCTGGAAGCCGATCCTGATGTTCACTCCATCACAATCTTCCTGCAGTTCTTCACTGGCACAGGTCACAAAAGCCTCACAGCTCACAGGCTCAAATGGCCCGACAAGAGAACCCCGACAGGAAGGCGTACCGTCACACAAACAGACCGGAATATCTACATACTGATCTTCCATTGCACAGATCAAGAGTACATCCTGGACGCAGATCATATGGCATTCGCATTCTAAATCATTTGTCCTTCTGGTAATCCCCCACCTCGCCCTGTTTTTGGGAGACAACACAGCAAAGCACTCCGAACAGTTAGTACGGTCTTTAATACATTCCACCTCATGTAAGGCATCAACTGCTTGTGCCTCATTATCATGGACACCTTGGTTGCGATCCTTTTCTCTCACGAATTATACCCCCTTTATATTAAATACGGCTCCACATCTTTTGGCCATACATACCAAACAGCCATAAGCGTGCCATATATTTACATTATTATATTTAATTGCTGAAAAATTGTTACTAATCTTTTTGGGATAACGGCAACCTGCCGCTAGGCCTCCTGCATCATCCGCCCCTTGTGGAATGGGCAGCAGACACTTTATCGTCCTGTGCTGAGCCAAATGCAATTGTAGACATGCCCTTCCTCATAGCACTGCCATTATCCCTATCCTGAACTGTATCGGGTTTTTGGCGTTTTTGCTTCTTCTCAGGCCATAGATCCGAAATATATGGAAGCCACTTGTTTAGTGCCACCAGCACCACTCCTTGCCTTTAGGTGATGTGATTTCTTGTACTGCACTCATTATTATATGAATTTACTGTGGAGTAGTTCCATTCACAACTAAGACCTCTCACAAAGAAAAAACCCTTCGGAACCTCCGAAGGGTTTTTCTCTGCCCGGTTATCCCCGAGCTGCTGTTATTTTGATCTCTCCGCCATCGCAGCAAACAGTCAACTCAACACTTTCTGTAAGAACATCGGTATAACTAAATGAAACTCGTCGCTGTGTTCTTTTTTCATCAAGTTTTATTACAAAAATGTTAGGATAGGTGCGTTCTAAGACTCCCTCTCGCTCAACGACCTTATTTCTGCCTTTGAAGGACTTGAGCTTTACTCTAGTTCCTATAAAGGTCTCTAGATCCTGTTTAATCTCTGCAAGCACTTCTTTGGTAGCCATGAGCATCACCTTCTCACGCTTTTTTACCCCCACAAAGCAGTTCATAATATTATATCAGGATGATAGTTGCAAGTCAATTGCTTATTTCTGGATATTTATTATCAGCGTTCGCAGAAAATATTAACAGGGACCTGTAGCGGCATATATCACCAGTAAATGGCGACACCGAAACGGTCCCTTGATCTTCGCGAGCTGTAACTGATTTCAGATATCAATATACGCAACTCCGCAATAAATGTAGTAATATGACAGATTAAGTCTAATATGTATAATTGGATGCATAAACTGCATAAATGGTGCCAGGCACCTACTCAGATTCCCTTTTTTCCAGGTTGACGAATTTAGTAAATTCCTTGAGAAAGGCCAGCTGTATGGTTCCAGTTGGACCGTTGCGCTGTTTGGCGATGATGATATCAGCGACACCCTTATCCTCTGAATCTTCATCATAGTATTCATCACGATAGATGAACATCACCACATCAGAATCTTGTTCCAGGCTGCCACTCTCCCGCAGATCAGATAGCATCGGTCTGCGATCCCCGCCCCTCTGTTCCACTGCACGGCTCAGCTGTGAGAGTGCCAGTACCGGAATATCCAATTCTCTGGCCAGAGCCTTAAGAAAACGAGAGATCTCAGAAATCTCCTGGACACGGTTTTCCGTCCGCTTGCCCGCCTGCATCAGCTGCAGGTAATCGATCATCAGCATGCCGACCCCATATTCGAGTTTCAAGCGTCGAGCCTTACTCCGCATTTCCAGTAGTGTAATAGCCGGTGTATCATCTATATAGATAGGTGCCTCAGATAGCTTCGTAGCTGCCCTTAAAAGGCGCGGCCAATCTTCCTCTCCCAAAAAGCCTGTCCGCAAGCGCTGCTGGTCGACCAGTGACTCGGCAGAGAGGAGTCTTTGGGCAACCTGGTCCCCGGACATCTCCAAACTGAAAATGCCTACAGGGATTTCATACTTTACTGCCATATTCTGGGCGATATTCAGTCCCAGTGCAGTTTTGCCCATGGAAGGCCTGGCAGCCAGCAGGATCAGGTCACTGGGCTGTAGTCCAGAAGTATATTTGTCTAAGTCGGTGAACCCTGTGGGGAGACCTGTGACACCCCCCTTTTTCTGGCAGAGCTGCTCGATCTTCTCTAGTGTTTCGACTAGCAGTTCGCGGATAGAGCGATAACTCCTGCTGACACGCTTCTGGCTTAAGTCCATGATCATCCGCTCAGCATCATCCAGCAGCTGTTCACTCTCTACCCCATCCTCATACCCCAGAGCAGCAAGCTGAGTACACGTATTAATCAGAACTCGCAGTAGCCCCTTATCTGCAACAATGCCGGCATAATAGCCGGCATTAACAGCTGAAGGGACAGCTCCAGCCAGTTCAGCCAGATAGGCTGCCCCCCCTACTTTATCCAATAACTCCCGGCGCTGCAGCTCCTCAGTTACGGTTACCAGGTCAATAGGACGGCCGGATTCAGCCATCTCCTTGAGAGTGCTGTATATCTCACGGTGTCCTTCCCCATAGAAACTCTCTGGCCATAAGATCTCAGACACAACCGAGAAACTATCCGGAGCCAGCAGCAGAGCACCTAGAACCGCCTGTTCAGCTTCAAGATTATGAGGAGGAATACGCTCTATATGTTCCATTAATTCTCCCTCACTGTGTCTTCAGAAAAAAAGATGTGGGGAAAAGCCTCATCGATTTCGTCAATTTTGACTATCTGGACACCCCATAGTTCAGCAGGCAGTTCACGGCTGTTCACTTGGGGAACCAGGACCTTATTGACACCTACCTGGCGAGCTCCATAGACCTTTTCGGTGATACCACCAACACCCCGCATATGACCCTGGATAGAAATCTCACCGGTCACTGCTATATCCTGGCGCAGGGGAATGTTTTCCAAAGCGCTGTAGATGGCAAGAAATATAGCCGCTCCTGCAGAAGGGCCATCTACCCTTCCCCCACCGACAATATTGACATGGATATCATAATCAGCAGCATCCTTGCCTGTTATTTTTCTGTAAACAGCAAGGGCATTGAAAACAGAATCTTTGGCCATCGTTCCTGCAGCATCATTGAAACGAACAGTTCCCTTGTGAGCTTTCTTAGCCGGAAAAGCAACAGCCTCGATCTCGATGACCGTTCCTACAAAACCCGCAACTGCCAAGCCGAAAATGCGCCCGACCTCCCCTTTGGATTCTGCATGTGTCGTCACATAAGGGGTCAGCCTGCTCACCTGAAGAACTTCCTGCAGGTCATTGAGTGTGATTCTGATATTTTTACTCCTTGACCTTCTCTTACGGCCGCGTGCCGCAGAATAAGCATCAACCAGGATATTGGTCGCTTTACGCGCTTCTATAGTGTATTCACTGATCATTTCCGCCACACCCCGCTCCAAGGAAACACCCAGTTTGCGTGCCGCCTGCCGCAAGACTCTTTGGATATCCAGAGGTGTCAAACAGTCAAAGAAAATCTCTGCACACCTGGAACGGAAAGCGGGATTGATCTCCTGCGGTTGGCGGGTGGTAGCACCGATGAAAACAAAATCCGCAGGGGCACCCTCTTCAAAGATCTTTTTGATATATTCAGGCACCATCGGGTCACTAGGATCATAATAAGATGATTCAAAAAAGACCTTTTTATCCTCCAGCACCTTCAACAGCTTGTTCTGGAGAATAGGATCCACATCCCCGATCTCATCGATGAACAGTATACCACCATGAGCATCTGTCACCATACCGAATTTGGGCTCCGGGATACCGCTTTCCGCCAGATCGCGCTTCGCCCCCTGGTATATGGGGTCATGCACTGAACCCAATAATGGGTTGGTGATATCCCGGGGATCCCAACGCAGGGTGGTGCCGTCTACTTCGATGAATGGAGCATCATCTGCAAAGAGGGTTTCTGACATGCATTTGACATGCTGCAAAGCAATGCGGGCAGCAGAGGTCTTCCCTACACCCGGAGGTCCATAAAGCAGTATATGCTGAGGATAAGGTGCTGCCAGTTTGGCTATTAATGATTTTAATGCCCGGTCCTGGCCTATAATCTCTGTTACCGACTGGGGGCGAAGAATCTCGCTTACAGATGTATTGAGTTGTGTACGTTTTAGTTTTTCGAAAACTGCCAGTTTCTTTAGGGTTGCCGCGTTCTCAGGTGTGCTTTTCTCTTTAAGCACCTGCACCTTCATATCATTCAGGTACTGTTCCTGGCGCTCCTGAATCTTCTCGGATATCTTCCTTTCCAAGTCTTCCTCTACAAGACGCCTGGCCACTACCTGGGACAAGTCATCTTCGAGTTCATCCAGGATTTGCGGAATTTCCTGTAAACGGGGCAGCTTTCCAAGAGTAGGATCGCCATAAACCAACTTCTGCAAAGCTAGAACCTGCTCTCCCAGCCTGTTTGACCGAATCTGCTTCAAAACCCCCAACTTGCTCGCTCGCAGCACCAGTTTTTCCGGTCCGTATATATCACCAAACACCCGATAGAGTGCAGCGATACGGCTTTTAATCTCATTTCGCTTTATCTTTTTATTGGTAGAATCATATGCTTCCTGATCATTTTTATATCCTCCACTCATTTAGCCTCTCCTCTCCGTCAAGAATCATAGGGTTTATTTAGCTACTACATTTAATGTAATTTCTGCCTGCACACCTGGGTACAGTCGGATCAGGATCGGATAGTTCCCCGGTTTTTTGATGGCTTCAGGAAGTTCTATCTTACGGCGGTCAATCTTCTCAGACAGCAAACCTTCTAATTCAGCTGCCACATCACGACTGGTAACAGCTCCATAGAGTTTACCCCCTTCGCCCGCCTTAGCTTCGACAGTCACTGTCAGTTCCTGCAGGCGAGCCGCCAAGTCGTGGGCATTCTGCTCCTGACGGGCATCCTTTTTGGCACGGCTGTCCTGGACAAAGCTTACATCTTTAAGCACACCTTTAGAGGCAGCCACTGCTAGACCGCGAGGTATCAGATAATTGCGGGCATAGCCCTCTGCAACATCAATAATATCTCCTTTTTGTCCTAATTTTTTTACATCTTCACGCAAAACGACTTTCATTGTTTTTGCTCTCCCTCCTCCTGCACATCTTCTAATATCTCCAACAAACGGGAGCGGGCATCTTTCATTGTAACATCCTTCAGCTGAGCAGCAGCAACAGAAAAGTGGCCGCCTCCCCCAATCTTTTCCATAATGCGTTGAACATTGATACCTCCGGCAGAGCGAGCACTCACCCCCACACCCCCGTCAATGGGGTAAAAAGCAAAAGATGCAGCTGCTCCGGCGATTTCCAGCATGGTATCTGCGGCACGAGAAGCAGCTATGCGGGCTTCACCCATTGGTTCATCATGTCCTGCTACAGCAAACCTCTGGAAAACTAATTCTGCATTTTCTAAAATACGTGCCCGATAAAGCATTACCTCCAGACTGTCAGTGAACAGCTCTGTGATCAACCTTTGGTCAGCTCCTGCTTCCTTGAGCTGAGCTGCTATCCGGAAGGTACGCCCACTTGTAGAAAAAGCAAACCTTTTAGTATCCACAATGATTCCGATCAGCAGGGCTGTAGCAGCAAGGGATGAAAAGCGAACATCATTAAAATAGTGTGCCAGTTCCCCCACCATCTCACTTGTGGATGATGCACCTGGCATTATATAGGATAAATTACATCTCTCAGGAAATTCCTCCCCCCGCCTGTGGTGGTCGATCACCCCTATATAGCCGGCACGTTTCAGTAGAGAAGGTTCTACAAGCATCTGCGGCCTGTGCACATCAACAAGCAGCAAAAGGGTCTGTGATGAAACCTCTATTTCCGGGCTGTCTTTTGTACAGATGAGCCCCGGTACACGTTCATTAATAAGGTCAGCCAGCTTATCGACCGCCCCACCTGGGTGATCCACAAGGATCTGCACCTTTTTATCATAATGACGGACTATCTCGGCACATCCCATCGCAGCCCCTAAAACATCAAAATCCATCCCTGAATGGCCTGTGATTACTACATTATTTACCTGCTTAATCAGTCTAGAAAGTTCAGCTGCAGCAACTCTGACCCGCACTTTACTTCGTTTGCCCACAACCTCAGTGTCCCCACCATAAAACCAGGTATGTTCAGCGCTCTTTACCACGGCCTGGTCACCGCCCCGCTCCAAGCTGAGCTCCAAAGCCTGTTGGGCAAGCCGGCCGAGCATCACGGAATTCCCTGCTTCTACACCTTTAGCAGCCCCAATGCTCATCGTCACAGGCACATGCTCACCTACACTGAGCTTCCGTATCTTATTGAGGACAGAAAAACCCTGGTTTTCCTGGCTTTCTAAATTTTCAGTAGAGAGAAGCACAAAATAGCGATCTCTCCCATCCTTGTAAAGGTAAGCATTATTTGCCTCAGCCCATTCCTGTAAAAACTTGTCTACCGCTGCTACCAACAGGGGACGCTGCTCACCCGCCAACCCCTGAAAAACCTCGTCATAATCATCAATTTGCAGAAAAGCCAGAGCAAGTCCAAAATCAGGTTTTTCTTCTTCTAATTGCTCCTCTATCCCCATAGATTGAAACTCTTCCCTGAGCTCCCGTTCCCGTGCGATTCGCTCATGTTTATCCACATAGTTAAATGCAAATAATCCAGCCAAAAGAGTAACAAAGCCGAAAACACCTAGAAATGTATTGTATTTGGCCAGGGCCAGGCAGGTAAGAGCAAGCAAGGCTCCTAATCCAATAAAGAACTTACGCTTATAATTCTGGTAAAAACTTGATTCCACACAATCCCCGCCTTTTTTTTGCTTAACTTCTGCACTTTATCACGCGATTCCTGCCGAAATAAAACTCTTTATCTGTATTTTGATTCCGCTTTATGGAGAATATTCCGACATAACAAGAAAGGGAGCACCTCTGCTCCCTTTCAATATACTATTTGTTGTCATTACCTTAATCCAAAGAAAATGGCAGCAGAGCCACAATGCGGGCTTGCTTGATTGCTTTTGTTAACATACGCTGATGATAGGCGCAGTTACCTGTAATTCGTCTTGGTAGAATCTTCCCTCGATCACTGATAAATTTGCGAAGTTTATGAACATCTTTATAATCGATATGAGTTGCATGTTCTACACAAAAACTGCAGACTTTTTTTCTTTTTCTCCCGCGTTCGCGCCTCAAAATAACACCTCCTAGTAGAGCTTAGAATGGCGGTTCCTCCGGGTTGATTTCATCAGGCCCGAAGGGGTTTTCAGGAAAGCCTGGTTCTGGCCCAATAGGGTCCTGTTGTTCCGGTCTGGCTGCCTTACCTTCCCGTGGACGATCTAAAAAGCGAACTGTATCAGCTACAACCTCTGTACTGCTACGGTTTTGCCCATCAGATGCCTGGTAGGTACTCACCTGCAGCCGCCCCTCTATTGCGATCAGCCGCCCTTTACCCATGTAATTGGCACAGGTTTCCGCAAGTTTCCTCCATACGACGACTCTGATAAAATCAGTGTCACGTTCACCCTTTTGATTCAGATAAGAACGATCCACTGCGACCGTGAAATTGGCTACAGCCGTCCCGGAACCGGTGAACCGCAGTTCTGGCTCCCTAGTATTTCGACCGATCAATATCACCCGGTTGAGAAACAAGAGCTTTCTCCTCCCCTTTATCCTTCTTTAACACCTTTAAGCTGCATCCCGCCTGACAATAATATGCCGCAACACACCATCACTGAGGCGCAACACCCGGTCAAGCTCACTGGCTGTCTCCGGTACTCCCTGGAAAATAATCAGGGCGTAGTAACCCTCACGGTAGTCTTGGATTTCGTAGGCTAAACGCTTTTTACCCCAGCGATTAACCTGCTCCACAGTGCCTTTATTCTGCTGAATCAGTTCACCAATTTTGTCAACGGCAGCTACTGTTGTCTCTTCGTCAAGATCTGGTTTTAGGACAAAGAGGGTTTCATATGAGCGCAAATTTTCCACCTCCCTTCGGACTATCGGCCCCTAGATGGGGCAGGGATATCTAAAAAATTATACCATTAGGAATATATAAAAACAAGGAAGATTGTTTAGTCGGTTAGTGTCAAGTCTAAGTGGGTACACCCCCGAATATTTTATTTATTAATTTCATGCTATCCTGACAGAGGTTAATTGTCTTAGTACATATTTAACCCAGGTTTTCCCCGATGATGGGCCTTCCAATACGGGCATTGCTGCAGCTAACCACTCGTTAGTATCCTTCTTACTAGACTTGGATCGTGGGTCCACCAGTGTCTTAGGAAGAACACTCGCGATCTGATCCCGCTTATAACCATCCGAAACTCCGGAGTACTTAACCAATTCATTATTTGCTTTTGCTGCCAACAGTCTCGCCATATGATCAGTACCGGTTGAACTCCAACCTCCGCCAATGCCCTTCATTCTTCTGGCTATGGTATGCCTTACCTGTCCCTCAATAACTCCTAGCCGATCTTCTTTCGGTAAATTAGATATTCCTTCCCAATTGTTCAATATATATTTCTGTAAGTTCGCCACTTTCTTCCGTTTGGCTTCTCCTTTAGTCTTCTTAAGGATGCTTCCAAAAGCTTCTTTTAGGCCGTCTAAGTCTATTTCATAAAGTTTCTCTGCTACTGTTTGATAATAATTTTTATTAAAGCCCAGTGCCTCTGTAAGCCGTTTTCGTAAGTGAAATAATTCTAAGTGATAGGTTGCACCAGGGAATACATCTGTACCTTCTTTGACCCAAGCAGCTCCATCTCCACCAATTCGAATTTTCTCTTCACCATCAAACTGCCACTCGCCTCCAAATATTGCGCTGGCCTGTTCCCATATGGTGTTTCCGTCTGCTACCCCTGCAACAGTTTTCCGGTTAATAAGCCGTTTTCTTTCTTGACTGACATGTTCTTTGCTTTCATAACCCACTATCAGCTTTACTTCTTTATGTCGTGTTGTGGACCGTTGTTGCCTGATCATGACTCCATCGGCTTCAATATTCAGGCTGTTTACGCTGCGTTTGCCCTCTGGTATTACCCCATCCTCGAACAATTCGCCTTGTTTTTCTTCTGCTTTTTGCTTTGCTCTAGCTCCGGCCCGCTGCACTTCATCCCATACTGTAGCGTGGCTAATCCCTGGGACTAGGTATTCCAGTGTGTTTGATGCTTTCCTGAAGGTGGTTTCTGTACCCATCTCTAACATCATTCTTTCAAGCCTCGGACTGATCCGTCTTCTTGGTACCAGGCCAAGGCTTTCATTAGTAGAAAATGGTGTTCCCCTGTTTCTCTATCTTTATAATACCTACGTTTGAGCTCAATCTCTCCCACAGTTGTTAATAATGGCCGCGACCTTATGCCTAGATTCTTATATTTCCCGGGTTCTTTCTTCTTTGATAACCTCGTATCTATCTCATTTAACGAAAATTCTAGCAATCGGGCTGCAATCTGTTGAACTAGTTTTTGAACATCCTTTTCCAATTCCACCATACTGCTTGCTGACCCTAACACATAAATTATGCCTTTCACTAATTGCAGGAATAAAGACATCAATTGTTGAATCTTGAACATGAGACCTCATCCTTCCTTTGTCAGGGGTTGGTATTCTTCCAAAGAATACTTGTTGAGGTCTCTCTTCTATTTCTGACCCCTTTTTACCTACTTAAACTTTACACTACCGTTTAGTCGTTGGTGGTTGGTGGTTAGAATCTGTAGTTCGGTCAAGTCATAGGTAACACCGGAGTCCGAACAATGGGTTCTTGCTGGTCATGACAGTTCCTTGGGCAGCTAGCTTCCCACATCCGACCTCTGGTTTCTGACTTCCGTTTTTTAGGTTGGTGGTTGGTTGTTGGAGAAAGATATTGGGGCGGAAGATTGTCCAAGACAGTCTGGTCTTTCAGACTTCTGACCTCTGGTTTCTGACTTCTGCTTTTCCGGTTGGTTGTTGGCAAGAGTGTACTACCGAATGCCTTGAGTGCATTAATGCATTGCATATAATGCTTTATAGCTGTTGCATTGCATTCAATATGCATTACAATGCATTAATATGTAGTTTTGCCCAGCTAATAGTCTGCGTTAATGCAGCTTGAATGCATTAACGCAGAAGCTTGCTTGCATCGACTCCCTTGCATTCCAAGTCATTACAGATCGGAAGTTAAGGCCCAGGGACGGTTCACCCGTCATATTCCCCTCGGTTATGGGTTAGAGGAACCGTCCCCCTCCTTGGTTCTGATTACCGATTTAACGTTTTTTTCGAATTTCACTCTGGGGAGCATCACCATACGCCCACACTTCAGGCAGCGGATACGAAAATCCATCCCGATGCGCAGGATCTCCCATTCATTAGTCCCACATGGATGCGGTTTCTTCATACTAACCACATCCCCGAGATTATAGCGCTTCTGTGTCATCTTCTTGTTCTCCCTTCTCCTGCTTGTTGATAAGCACCCGGTGAGGATAAGGAATCTCTATACCTTCGTGATCAAATGCCCCTTTAATCCTTTTACGCAGCTCTCTGCCGTAGGCCCACTGCTTCATAGGGGCCACCGTGCCAAAGACCATAATGGTTGCCCCTGAGCTGTCTAGCCCTGTAACCCCCAGAACCTGAGGTTCATCCACAACCTCTTCAGATTTCTCCTCTGCCATTTCATGGCATACATTATTAATGATATCTATAGCTTGGTCCAGATTAGTTTCAAGGGCAACCGGTACTTCTAGGAGCACACCCATCCCTGAGCGAGAATAATTAACAACATGGTCGATCAGTCCATTGGGGATGATATGAATCTCCCCTGTCCAAATCTGGACTCTGGTTACACGCAGCCCGATCTCCTGTACAGTCCCCTCTGCTCCGGCAATTTTTACATAATCACCCACAGCAAACTGATCCTCAAACAGAATAAAAAATCCAGAGAGCACATCCCGCACCAGATTCTGTGCCCCAAAACCTACAGCTAAACCCAGAACACCTGCTCCAGCTAAAATAGAGGTCGTAGGCACCCCTAACTCATCAAGAACGATCACACCACCGACAAAATAGATGGTGTATTTGAGCATGCTCTTGGCAAGCCCGCTCAGTGTATTGACACGGCGTTCATCCCACCTACCGGACAGCCTGTCGAGGTCTATGATATTGTCAATCAAACGGGTACCGATCTTACCAATAATAGCAGAGAGCAGGATAATGATTGCTATACGCAGAGCTGTCATGACTTCCGGTATTTCTAGCATGTTAAGAATAGAATCCAAAAGGCATCCTCCAGTCAGTTTAGTGGTTGGTAGTTAATCGTTAGTCTTTGGGAAAAAGTTCAATAAACCGCAAGAACCGCCTCTGTCTTTACAGGAACTAAAAAATAAGCCGCTAACAGAAAATAGTTTCTGGATTCTTCAGACTTCTGACATCCTGTTTCAGACTTCTGCTTTTCAGGTCGGTCGTTAGCGTTAAAGCAATCATAGCATAAATAGATGTCGGAAGCCGGAGGTCTGATGTCAGAAAAAACCCCTCTATCATAGCTTGACAGCCTTGACAGAATTAATTCACCTGAATATTCCCTGTACCGCTACCCAGCACACGCCCGATGACCCGGCAGTTGGGCACACCCGCCTGCTCTAATCCGGCTAAAAGCTGGTCTCCCCGCTCTTCGGGAACAGCGATAAGCAGCCCCCCTGAGGTTTGGGGGTCAAAGAGAAGATCCACTGAGGCTTGTCTCAAATTATCGCAAATATGGATATGCCCCTCAATGTACTCCCGGTTCCGATAAGCTCCGCCAGGAAGAAAACCTTCCTCTGCTAATTCCTCCGCCCCAGGAAGGAAAGGAACAGAAGCCAACTCTACTTCCATATCCATACCGCTGTTAACGGCCATTTCCCGCAGATGGCCCAACAGCCCAAACCCAGTGATATCTGTACAGGCATTGACCCCTACACTGCACATAACCTCAGCAGCTGATGCATTCAGAGCAGCCATAACCGCTGCCAGATCTTCTTCTTCATGAGAACTCAATAGATCGCCCTTTAAAGCTGTAGCCAACACCCCAGTGCCCAGGGGTTTTGTCAAAACTAACAGGTCCCCTTCCCTGGCATCACTGTTTGTTATCAATTGATCCGGATGTACAATACCGGTCACAGCCAGCCCGTATTTTGGCTCCTCATCCTCTACCGAATGCCCGCCCAGCAAAACCGCGCCAGCCTCTGCAACCTTATCGCTTCCTCCCTGAAGAATAGCCTTCAGGGTATCTGTTCCCAGTTCACAAACCGGGTAGGCCACAAGATTGAGAGCGGTAATCGGTGTGGCCCCCATTGTATAGATATCGCTCAGAGCATTGGCAGCTGCAATTTGACCAAACCAGTAGGGGTCATTCACAACAGGTGTAAAAAAATCCACTGTTTGCACAATGGCAAGATCCGGACGCAGGCGAAAAACCCCCGCATCATCTGGAACACCACAGCCGACTAACAGGTCGGGGTGTTCAATGCCCTTTATATCTTTGAGCAGTTCATCCAGGACACCCGGTCCTAATTTGGCCGCTCAACCAGAAAAACGTGCATGATGTGTTAGCTTGATTTTAGTGCTTTTGCTCGTCATTATCACACCACCTTTTTTAGAAGTCAGAGGCCAGAGGTCGGAGGTGGCACGGGGACGTTTCGTTTGCCACATATCAGCGACCGATCACCCCCCGATCATAGGAACTGGTAATCCCCTTTGTATATTATTGTCCGAACTACTTTTCTCCTTTCCCTTGTTATATTCTTACTATTGCATTTTGGAATAATGCAAATTGTCTGCAGACATCTTTTTAGACCATATGGAATAAGTTCGCCAAAACCTGAGCAGCCACACCCCAACTTTCATTGAAGTAGGGCACCATGACAGAAGTCTCCCAATTATCGATCAAAGCTGTGCGAAAACCTTCCCCCAAAAAGCCCAGGCTCAAGCTGTATAGCAATGGGGTTAACATCCCAACAGCCACAACTAAAAAAAGTCCGTTACTGGCAAGTCCGAGGGTCAGTCCCCCTAACCTGTTCACACCCCCCATCAGTACTACATTAGCAATACCTGTCAGGACATTAGCCAGCAGTTCCAAACATGCCCCCAGGCAGATAGATGCAGCTGCAAAGACAAGAAAAAAGGCAATGAGCTTTACCAGGCTGTCCGCCATCAGCTGTGCAGATGTCACCCCAGAGATACCGCTCTGTATCGCATCCACAGACGCCCAAAGAGAAGGTGGAAAGGCGGACCCCGCATCTGAGGCAAGTGGGGACCCTCCCCCGACAGGTACCCCTCCGGCACATAAGGGGATGAAAATCTTCGTAAATAATCCTTCTAGGCCAAGACGATTCCCCAGGAAGTCAGCCACCGGGATATAGTAACGCCCAGCCAGCCAAACACCTGCCAAAAATCCGGCAAAACGACAAACCATTGAGATTAAGCCGCGGCTGAAACCCCGAAATGCCCCCCAGGCCAAGACAAGAAAGAAAATTCCATCAACCAAATTCATTTACATCCCCTCCTAAGATCCCCCGACTGTGCGGTAAACCAGCCGGATTTGCTGGAGAACAGCTTAACCTATTTTTGGTAATTTGTCAATGCAGTTATTTTTTTAGTTTTTATGGCGCAGCTTAAAGAGCTCGGATAAGGCATGTGACCCTTGAGATATTATAATACCGGAGATAATATAGTCTACAAAAGGATATTTCGTCTGCATTCCAAGTATAGTAAAAATGCCCACATTATAAGCAAAGCATAGGGTAATCCCGACTAATATAGTAACAAACTCTGAGGCTTTATTGCTGATGAACTGTCTGAATATAGCTGTCAAAGCCTCAACAACAACAGACATAAAAATCAGGGTTTGGAGTGCCTCAACAGGTTCCAAGGAAGCCCCTCCTCACAGAAAAATTATATCTCTAATGTATATGCGAAATTGGTGGTTGGTAGTTGGTCGTTGGTGGTTAGTGGTTGGTGGTTGGTGGTTGGTGGTTGGTGGTTGGTGGTTGGTGGTTGGAGAAAGATGTTCGGAACTCGGTAATAGTATGTATAAGGGGAGTTAGGAAAGTTGTAGTAAAAAAACTACTGGGAAGGAGTGTCAAGATTGATTTTTACCAACAGACAGGATGCTGGAAAGAAGTTGGCAGCAAAGCTGCTGGAATACCAGGAAAAACAACCGGTTGTCCTGGGGATCCCCCGTGGTGGTGTGGTTGTCGCTGCAGAGGTAGCCAAAGAACTGGATGCACCTCTAGACCTGATCATTCCTCGCAAAATCGGTGCCCCCAGCAATCGGGAACTGGCGGTCGGTGCTGTGGCTCCTGATGGTACAGCCATTTTTGATAAGAAAGCGATAAGTTTCTTGGGGTTACAGGAAGCCGATCTTCAGGATGAAATCGGGCGACAAAGCACAGAGATCGAAAGGCGCACCACAGCCTACAGAGGCAATCGCCGACCACTGTCTCTCCAAGGGAAAACAGTGATCTTAGTGGATGACGGTATCGCTACCGGCCTGACAGCAAAAGCCGCTCTGCAGTCAGTTCGCAAGCAGAAACCCGAATCTCTGGTTTTGGCAGTACCTGTTGCCTCTATGGAGGCAGCAGCCCTGCTAAAAAAAGATGTTGACGAATTTATCTGCCTGCTAGTCCCAGAGGTCTTCTATGCAGTAGGACAGTTTTATGATGACTTCAGCCAAACCACAGATGAAGAAGTGGCTGCAGCACTGAGTAGTGGTTAGTGGTTGGTCGTTGGTGGTTGGTGGTTGGAATCTGTAGTTCGGTCAAAACATAGGTAACACCGGAGTCCGAACAATGAGTTCTTGCTGATCAAGCCAGTCCTTGGGCAGCTAGCTTCCCACATCCGACATCTGGTTTCTGACTTCCGTTTTTCAGGTTGGTTGGTTGGGTTCAGCCGCGCGGTTTCGCAGGTAGCGACACTGCTGGGATAAAAACCGACCGGCTTGACCGATCAGTAGAACCGTCCCGGCGCGCCAACGGCGCGCGACTGTTGGTATGGAATAAAATTTAGATTATCTATTAAGTCAAGAATGATATGATACGGATAAAAAATAGCCCCCTAAAATTATGAGAGCTATTTGATATATCGCTTTATTTGTTCATAAAAATTTTCACGAGTACCGGCAAGAAGAACAATAATCTTTTTGCCATCAACCTCACTTATGGTATAGGCGATTTCATAATTGATACCCTTATATTTTACATCGAAACCATAAACACCGGATAAATCACCACGTTTTGGCTGACCGATATAAGGATTCTTACTTAATTTTAGTAAAGCTGTTTTATATTTATTTTTTAGAGGTTTCTCCTTTATTTTTTTAAAGAAGCGTTCAGCCGGAGAGCTGAATAGTATTTCATACATAATCAGTCCTCTAAGCCAAAGATGTCATCGAAGTTTGCTGCGGATTTTTCACCAGCTGCAATGGCATCTGCTTCTTCAAGCATATGTGCAACAGCTTTTTTGATATTTTTGCTTTGTGTTTCAAACTGCTTTACTAGTTCATCACCCGAATATCCTTGAGAAACTAGGTCCTTTAGTATTTCAACGGAAAACTCACTTGGTTCCCTATGAAGAGGCTGAATAACAATTTTACCATCTTCAAGTGAGCATTCAACCTCGCTACCAAGTTCAAGATGTTTATAGAATTGTAAAGGTATCGTAATTTGACGTTTTTTTGAAACGCTGATTACTTTGCGGTCCATAATACCACGCTCCATAGCAATCGTAGACATATCTGTAACCTCCTTATAGTATATGCAGAATCCATAAGGATAATCCCTATTTCCCTGTATCTTTATAAATATTATAACAAGGAAACAAAGAAAGCTCAATTGTAATCTAAGAAAAAGAAGGAGAGGACACAGATACAGCCTTTCTCCGTATGGTATATGGTTGTACTCTTCTGTTCCAACGATAATATCATAAGTTTATTTGAGAAAGAAACTGCTTAGCTTGTTCAGAAACAAAAACGGTTTAATCGAGCTTCACGCCCACTAACCATCTAGTGTCACCCGATTATGTATGGCAGTCAACCCATCCATATCAATCCCTTTATAAAGGCCGCAGGCTGTCCCGAGAATAAATCCCCCGTGTGCTGCAAGCTTTTCGATCTCAGAGGCCAGCTCATTTAAAAATTCAGGGTCATGTGATTTTATTAAATCATCAACCTCCAGTGTCCCCCAAAAACACAGTTCTGGATATTGCTCCTGCAGCTTCACTGGATCCATACCTGCCCCGCGCTCAAAACACTGCAGTCCCTTGAATCCGCAGTCGATCAAGTCTGGGATTATTTCAGCATAATTTCCGTCTGAATGAAAGAAAAAGGGGATGTTTCCTCCGCCTGCTTCCACCTGACCTGCCAGAGCAGGAAATAATTCATTTCTCAGTGTACTGGGATTAAGCATTAAGCCACGCTGATAAGCAATGTCATCAGCGATGAGAATGCCGTCGACCCCCTGGTCAACCAGCCTTTTGATCAGTTCCCTGTTCATCCTTTCCACTTTTTCAATAAGAGCTTGGAAGGAGAGAGGGGAGCTCCGGGAAAGCACCAAAAAGTCGGTATATCCCACGGTGCGTGTCCCCCACCCGAATGCACCGTCGAGCAGAGCAAAAGTGAATAAAGGCGTCTCCGAAACCCACCTGTCTAGATCTGGCACAGTGATTTCCGCTGCGTCAGGAATATCCTTCCCCACCGGATAGTCTGGAGGCAGACAGATAAGATCCAGTCCTAAATCATTAATAAAAGCAGCTCTTTCCTCAAAACCGACCTGACTGCTGTTCAAATGCTGTGCAATCAGATCATCCCCAATACACAGTTCCCCTCTGGGAATCCTATCGGGAATTTGCTGGTTGATGGCTGCTTTAACCCTTTCCTGGGAATTCGGCATTGAATATCACCTCGAGTAATATGGAATATATTTTAAAAAGGTGCAAGGCACCACTTCTACATAATCGGAATGTTTAATGCAATCACCGGAACAGTTCAGCCGCGGTTTTACAGATCACAACACAGGCTGGTATAAAAACCGACCGGCTTGACCAATCTCCGAACAGCGGAACCGTCCCACCGGGCGTTGCTTTATTGATAAGGCCGACTGTTGAGTCAATGAGTCAAGTGAGTCAAGGGGACGGCAGACTGTGTGACAAACATGCAGGTTTTTCTGAGTCAAGGGGACGGGGACTTTGACTCACGAGACTAAGAATGAGTCGAAAAGACTGTCCCCATGCTACATTACCTATTACTTGCCACCAACGACTGCCCACTAACCACTATTTATGTGGCAAACGAAACGTCCCGTTGCCACATAAATTGATGCGTGGAAGGGGCAGACCCTCTCCCACGCATCATATCATAGATCCAGGCCTAGATTGAATACTGCTGCGTCTGGATAAAAACTTTAGTGTTTGTGCCTGGATATCTGTTTACTTGTAGACACCGTATTCTTTGGTGAACTCCACCATTGCTTTGACATTTTCGTGCTTGGCTTCGTCAAACCAGATACCACAATCGACCATTAATCCGCCATCTTTACCTACTACGTCAATCAGTTCCTTAACATAGGCTTTGACATCATCAGGGGTACCCAGACATAGAGTAGTAATCGGAACATTACCTCTGAAGCAAACCACATCACCTAAAACTTCTTTTGCCTTATGAATATCCACTGTCTCGAACCAATATAATGCCTTGCCCTTTGGAATATCACTGATGATCTCTAATCGTGATGTATTATCCCCTTCAAACAATGGCATAGGCACACAACCCTCTTCAATCAAGCCCAACATTACCTTTCTAAGGGTTGGCCAGTAAAAGGTTTTGTATTGCTCAAGTGACATAAAGCCCTCAGGCCCTTTGTGCAACATGAGCCCAACTATTGGGTTGCTACTCTTCTTAGATTGCTCTACCCCCATTCTGACTAACAATGGGACCAGCCTATCCATGGCTTTCAAAAGCTTTTCAGGGCATCTGTACATATCTACCATGACACCATAGGTGCCCCTAAACCAGTCACCAATGATATCATATGGCGCTGCTGAGTTTCCTCCTCTCATTACAGGGAAACCCAAGCTTGTTATTTCTTTTGATTCCCTCGCTAAATGCTTGCCCCATCTGACAGCCTCTTTTCCAGCCTTGATTAGGGAATTGAGGGCTTCTTCAACCTCCGGTGTTCCGAATATGCCAACATTACCTAATATGGAAAGGTAGTAGCCAAAAAATTCGTAGGCAGGACGTACATTTTTCATGGGCTCCAATATCCCGCAAACACGCGGTAGATAAACCCGCATCATAAAATCAGCCGGATCCTCGATAAAATGGTCGTAAAACTCGTCAGCTTTTGCGTACTCATCTTCTACAAACTGAAACACATGTTCAGCAGCGGTTTCACGCCCAGGCAATCTAAGCTGTTTGTAGTCTAAAAGCTCTAAAACATGTCCAGAGAGAGCGTAGGATGAACCATTGAATAAATCGGGTTCAAAATCATGAAGGGTTTTCATGTACGCCTGATGTGCCTTGTCATAATCGAACATGACCTCTTCGCATGTATATCCATTATCAAGAGCAGGGAACATGCCGAAGCTAGGCGTAATGGGAACCCTATCAGGAATCTTTAACTGAATAGCATCTGCAACCCTTTTCACTCGCTTTGCGTATGCTTCTGCTGCTTCATCATTAACGAAATCTATTCCTTCTCCGGTAGACCATGCATCGAGACGCTGTTTCGTTTTATCGTTATTCTGATTTTCCGCCATCTCTTTCCCTCCATCCTGATAATTTGATCAAAGCCCCAGCCATTTTTTAGCAAGGGAAATCCCTGCCATGGGGTCCGCTCCATAAGCATCAGCGCCAGTATATGCCACGACATCTTCATTAATTATACTGCCACCGATCATTATTTTTACATCGTTCAACCCTGCTTCTTTAATGGTCTCTACCGTATTCTTCATTGAGTCATATGCTAAAGTCAACAGGCCACTCAACCCAACCACCTTTACATCGTTTTCCCTTATTGCTTCAACATACTTTTCAGGAGGTACATCAACTCCTAAATCAATTACTTCAAATCCATTAATATCCATCATAAAGGTTACAATATTTTTACCTATATCGTGAATATCACCTTCAACAGTCCCAATAATAACCTTCCCTATCTTTTCTGCTCCGGCTTCTTCTTCCATTTCAGGTTTTACTATCTCCGAAACTCGTTTTAATATTTCACCGGCAAAAATGAGATCTGGTATGAAGTATTCCCCACTCTCAAACCTTTTCCCGACCTCTTCCATAGCAATTCTAGAACTGTCAACAATCTCCATAGGCTTTTTTCCCGATTCAAGCAACTCCTGAACCATATCTAACACTTCTTTTTCCTTAAGCTCTGTAAGAGCTTTAACAAGTTTTTCAGCCATTTAATTTACCTCCTTTTGAATGATTGATTAAGGCGCCCACTAAACACCTGTTAATTTGCTTTTTTAACACCACCTCCATATGTTATCACTGTTCTCGCCTGCCTTGGCTAAAGGACCCATAATTACCGCATCCATCCCCAAGTTCATACAATTCGTCTATGAAATAACGGTTGAACTGGCGATACTGAGCCTCTATGTAGGATAGGTTATGTATTTATGTCTATACATTATCTCTTAACAAAATTATAGCACATGTCATCCTGTCTATACAATTTTTTTTAAAAGTACTCTTAGGCTATACGTCCTAAATGATCCCCTAAAACAGATATTAGATAATAATTAATATCAAGCAAATCAGAGAAATAGGTATTATATATAGGCTTTTCTAAGAAGATCAAATAATACGGACAAAATTTAACACTTTATTATAGTTGTATATACATCCTAACATAGTTTATAATTAAATTGGCAGTATGTACATACATCTTTACTGTAAAGGAGGGTAGTTCTTAGCTATTTATTGTTAGTTAAAGTTACTTTGAGAGGAGGCGTTAAATGTATGAAAATTGACAAGCGCCTAGCAGTAACAATTCTCGCATTTCTTATCTATATGCTAACTAACTTCCACAGACCTGCTGTTACTGTTATGGGAGACCAGTTGATTCAGGATTTTGGGTTGACATCAGTTAGTTTCGGTTTTATTGGAATGATTTTTATGTGGACATACGCTTTGATGCAGTTTCCTGTTGGCACCCTAAATGACACATGGGGGCCGCGCAAAGTTCTCCTTATTTGTCTAGCCATCACTTCGGCTGGAGCCATGCTATTCGGAGCTTCGCAATCCTACCTTGTATTAGTTATTAGCCGCATCTTAGTAGCAGTAGGAATCTCGGGTTTTTCAGCATCTGGAGCCAAACTTCTTGCTGAATGGTTTGATAGAAAACAGTTCGGTAAACTATGGGGCTCATTCATGGGATGGGGAGTTATGGGCAGCGTTTTAGCAACCCGCCCTCTTGTTATGCTGATGGACTCAGTTGGTTGGAGGGTATCCTTTGAGATTATCGGGCTAATATCAGTAGTTATGCTGGTCCTAGCCTACTTTGTGATTGACAGCCCTAAGGAATTAAAAGCAGAAGCCCGTCAGGAGGCAAAGGCTACTTCAACTGGACCTAAAACTTCTGGCTTGGACAATTTAAAAGTAGCTGTGACACAGCCTGAAACATGGTTAGTTGTCCTCTTTTTTATCGGCGTCAACAGTTCAGGCCAGGTGCTGTGCGCTCTCTGGGGTGGTGTGTTTTTACAAACTGTATATGGGTTTAGCGATAGTTTAGCCGCTAATATACTGATGATCGCAGCCATTTGCATGATCTTTGGCAGTTTGTTCAGCGGGTTTGTTAAACCTCAGACAGCTATGATCTCTGGCAGCATCGTTTTTCTTATTGTCTGGCTGGTCCTGACAATTGGAATGGAAGCCCTCAGCCTCCCAGCTGTCTATGTTATTTTTGCTTTGATCGGTTTTGTTCAGTTCTGGGCAGTTGTGGCGGGTTTTGTTTTCCTGCGCAATGTTACTCCATCAGCTATATATGGAACTGTTTACGGCGTTGCCAACGGGGCTGCATGGATTCTAGGAGCCGGTGCTTTTCAACAGATATGGGGCTTCATTCTGCAAAAAGGAGTTAACATAAGTAATTTTCAGGTGGCCATGAAAGTACAGCTTGTGGTTCTGGTTTTAAGCTGCGTTGCTGCTGTGATTTTGGCCAATAGAAGCAAAAAAACAGCTGCAAGCCCTAATTAATAATACAAAGGAGGATAAGCAATGTCGAAAAACTTAGTTGATCTGATCGCCGATTTAAAAGAGGATGAGGCACTACAAACTACCAAAGAACTGCTGGATGCAGGAACCGACCCTATGGTAATCCTGGATCACTGCAGAGAAGCAACAGAACTTGTCGGTAAAAGGTTTGAGGAAGGCAAATATTTTATCCCAGATCTGCTGATGAGCGGAGAGATCTTGGAACAGATCTCTGATATTGTAAAATCTAATATGACAAAAGATGTAGAAACTGATTACATAGGGAAAATTGTGATAGGAACTGTAGAAGGGGATATCCATGACATCGGCAAGAATATCGTAACATTCATGATGAATGCTAATGGATTCGAGGTTATCGATATCGGTGTCGATGTACCACCTCAAAAGTTTGTTGAAGCAGTAAAAGAACATAAACCCGATGTGGTTGGAATGAGTGCACTGTTAACCCTGGCATTTGACTCCATGAAAAGGACAGTTGATGCCCTTGAAGAAGCAGGGTTGAGGGATCAGGTCAAGATCATCGTAGGCGGATGCCCCATAGATGCAAATGTAACTAAGTATACCGGTGCTGATGCTTATGGTAAAGATGCTCAAGAGGGAGTGGTTATTGCAAAGAAATGGGTTAACGCTTAAATTACATTAATTTTAAAAAGGAGGTTGTATAATGTCAAAAAGTCCTGAGGAACTGTATCAAGAAAGAAAAAAGAGGTATGAAGACGCTGTTGCTCTCAGAGTGCCCGATAGGGTTCCAGTGAGTATACAGTGGGGTTTTTTCCCCGCACGCTACGTAGGTATAACATGCGAAGAATATATGTATGATTATGAAAAAGCATTAAACGCCTCCATCAAGGCACATGAGGACTTTGCTCCAGATGTTGCCGAAAGCCCTTACAGCACCCGGGTAATAGGCAATGTCCTGGATGCGATTGGTTTCGAACAGCTTAGATGGGCAGGCAGGGGTTTGGATGCCAACGCACCCTACCAGTTTGTTGAAGGGGAATATATGCCCCCAGAGGAATATGACCATTTTATCGAGGACCCTACAGATTGGGTTATCAGAAAATACTGGCCGCGAGTCTGCAGTAAACTAGAGGGATTTGGGAACATAGGTCCTTTAAAAAATATGATCAGCTACTATTTTGGAATACCCTTTGGCTTTGCCCCCTTTGGAACTGAAGAGGGACAGCAGGCACTGGAAGCCTTGAAAAATGCAGGAAAAGCCTCTTTAGAAGCAGTAACTTATGCGGGTAAATTTGGTCAAGAAATGGCTAAAAGAGGTTTCCCTATGAGGGATGGCGGTTCTACACAGGCACCCTTTGACACTCTTGGTGACTTTTTTAGAGGTACCCGTGGGATTATGATGGATATGTACCGGCGCCCCGAAAAACTGCTCAAAGCCTTAGATGTTCTTACACCCTGGATGGTCCAGATGGGAGTTGCAGGCGGTAAAAAAACTGGCAACCCAAGGATCTTTATCCCTCTCCATAAAGGTTCTGACTCCTTTATGTCTGATGAACAGTTCAAGACCTTTTATTGGCCAAGCCTCCAGAAACTTATCATCGCCTTAGTCGACGAGGGAATGAACCCATCATTATTTGTAGAGGCTGATCATACTTCACGGCTGGAGGTTATGAGAGATGTTCCTGCTGGTAAAGTAATTTACCACATGGAAAATACCGATATGTTTAAAGCTAAAGAGATCCTAGGAGATCGTGTATGCCTGCGAGGTAATGTCCCAATATCAATGTTATGTCTTGGCACACCTGATGATGTCAAGGCTTACTGCAAGAAACTGATTGATGTGGTTGGGAAAAACGGAGGCCTGATCATGGATTCTTCAGTGGGGATCGAAGATGCTAAAGTTGAAAATATTAAAGCCATGATCGATTTCACAAAAGAGTATGGAGTATATCGTTAATAATTAGCCTGTAAACAATATGCCCCCCCATTATAAAGATATAAGCAATTTTCGCTCTTTTGCCATTCACTAATGATTTGCACAGGAAACAACCACGGGGGGCATAATAATATTATCGATGATTTTGGATGAATTACAAATGTCACAGAACCAAATAGAGAGGTTTCAAACATATTGCCCTACGCAAGATATTTATAAAACTTGAGTTAAAAAGACATGGATATTATGCCAAATATCTCCAACGCTTTGGCACCATTATTGGATATATAATCAGCACCTGTATATTCTCTCACCTGCTCATCCACAGGATAACCTCCCACCACAATGGTAACCTTTTCTCTGAGGCCACTCTCTTCAAGCAGATCAACCAGCTTTTTAACATATCCGATACAAAATGTAAGCAAAACACATACGCCCACTATTTTTGCACCTGTTTCTTTTATGGCTTCAACGAATCTTTCCGGCGGCACATCCACACCTAAATCATAGACTTGGTATCCGGAGGAACGCAAAAGGTAAATGATTACATTTTTGCCTAGATCGTGGATATCACCTTCAATTGTTCCTATTATAACTCCAGTGCCGTTGGAATCTGTGTTGTTTTCGGGAAAATGGGGTTCGATTATTTCCATAACTTCCTTTAAAATGGCTTCAGACATGATTAGATCTGAAAGGTAGTAGCTTCCCTCACTGTATCTTTTGCCTACAATTTCTACACCTTTTCTGCACTGCTCTACTATATTAAAAGCAGTCTCGCCGTTTTCAATCTTCTTTCTCACAATATCGATAGCCTTTTCCTCATCTAGGTTAGCCATAGCATCCATTAAATCATTATTCATCAACTGGCCCCCCTTGGAGTTATTCTTTAATACCCTCTACATTCCAGCCTTCATAGCTAATCATTTTATAGCGGTCACCACGATAGATGGTTTTTCCCCAAGCGATGATTTTACTATCTGCATCATAGATAGTTTGGGACATGAAAAAAACCGGTAATCCTGGGGTAACACCCAGAACTTTGGCCTCTTCCTCAGTAGCTTTTGACACCATTAATACTTTTTTGGAGCTTGACGGGATACTATCGCTGTGGGCTGCGGCCAGCCTCGACAGAAGTGGGTCTATCAATTGAGATTCGAGGATCGGTGTTTGCTTTGAATAAACAGTGTATTTGGTTTCATATGCAAGGGGCTCTCCATCAGCAGTGATCACAATTCTAAAATAGAGGCATCTGCTATTGACCCCTATACCCAGTCTCTGAGCCAACTGCTCATCAGCTTTGACTATTCTGGCCTCCAGAAGTTCGGCATGGGGATTCATACCCTTCTGCTTAATTTCATCGAAAAAGTTGTTGAGGTTGAAAGTAACGCTATCTAAACGCGGGCGAGCAACAAAGGTTCCCTTGCCTTTTTGGGTGTAAATCATGCCTGCTGATGCAAGTTCTGAAATCGCCCGCCTTACTGTCATGCGGCTGATATCGTATCGCTCTGCTATTTCCATTTCAGTTGGCAGGGCATCTCCCGGCTGGAGTTTACCGCTGCGGATCTGTTTTTCGAAATATTTAAATAATTGGTAGTATATTGGTATGATGGAGTTTTTGTCGACTATTTCATCTTTCATTTTAACACCTATCTAATAATTAACATTTTTGTTGCCTGTACATGTTGTCTATACATATAGATTAGCACATCGGCATCTGTTTTTCAATCAAATAAAGTTGTTTCTTTCAGTGACAGACACTTGGATAGCAATTTCCGTTACACCTTTCCTGATAACAGACATCCGAAAAGTAGCAGGTAACATGCAGGCTGTCCCTCTCATTAAAAAATCCAATCACCGGAAACGTCCCTGTGATTGGACCTGTAATTGGATTTTTTGAATGTGGCAAACGAAAGGTCCCGTTGCCACCCGGTGTCACCTTGCCAGCTCAGTGCACTCGCTGCTCCCAGATTGATTCTCCTTCCACCAATTCAGCCACATGCACTTGAATTACTTCATCTGATTCCAAATAGCGTACCTTCGCTTCTTCTCCGTCCAGATCCTCGATCCATACAGGAGACCCGTTATATAAGACATCAACCACACCCAATGATTCGAAAATCTGTTGTGCTTTTTCTGCTTCCAATCGCTGCACCCCTTTTTGTATTTATGATTCCCGCCTTCTAGAAAAGTATCAGTATTCATGGAACTCATCTGCCAATTGCCTTCCTGCTGGTTAGGTATTATGGGCCTCTTTCAACTTGCCGGATCAGCAGACATGCTGGGCGAACGACAAAAGGGCAGCAAACCTTTCCCTACTTTACAAATGCCTAGAAATAACATCACCCCTCACTACTGTATGTGAGAGGTGATTTCTATAATAGCAATAAAGCAAGCCTGTTTGTTGGTGGTTGGTGGTTGGTGATAATAAAACAATAAAGCAAGTCAGGCGGAATGGATATCGGAAGCCGGAGGTCAGAGACCGGAAAAAGATTAGAAGCATTAACGCAATCCTGGCACCGTCTGGTTAGCTGCCACCTGGTTCTGGATGTGGCAAACGAAACGTCCCCATGCCACATGCGTGTTGTTATTATATCCCATTTCCTGGCTTAAGGATATAGGTTGAGGTTTACACCAACTGAGGAACACACGGGGGAACACAAGGGAACTGTCCCCCTGTGTTCCCCCGCCCTGCGCTCGAATGTGGCAAACGAAACGTCCCCGTGCCACCTACAGCATCTCTTCGAGTACCTTTCCTAGCTCATCTATGGCCTTGCCATAGCCTGCCCAGTCGCCGGCCTTGAGGGCATTTTCTGCTTCTTGGAAAAGCTGGTTTGCCCTTTGAGCAAGGCTTGAGGGAGCTTGCGGCCCACTTGGCTGCTCAGGGCCCGGTTCCTCAGTGCCTGGCTCTTCAGTATCTGGCTGCTCATCGGTCCCGAACAGTATATTCACAGCACTCCACAGGTCCCTTTCCATAACCACCCTTCCATCATAAAAGGCGATCACCCTGGTCAGCTCTGGCATTGCGCTTTCCTTTGCCTGCAGGAATAGTGGCTCCACATAGAGGAGTTGTCCACCCAGAGGCACAGTGATCAGGTTCCCGCGGATTATCTGAGAGCCGTGCTGGTTCCAAAGTGTGAGCTGGCTGGAGATGTCACTGTCCTGATCGATGCTGGCCTCTACCTGCATAGGACCATAAGCGTGTACATCTTTAGGAAAAACATCGATGACCATTTCACCATAATGCTCTCCATCACAACGGGCAGCCAGCCATGCCACAGCATTCTCTCGGTTCATCGGTGTATAAGGGAGGACAAGGACAAATTCCTCTTCCTCCTCGCCCGGAAGCCTCATCATGGTATAGTAAGGCTCGAGCGCCTGGCTGTCATCGGAATATTTCTCATGAGGGATCGTCCACTCGTCCTCACGGTTATAAAAAACCCGGGCATCCTGGACATGGTATTCGGCAAAAACCTCAGCCTGAAGACTAAACAGATCCACAGGGTAGCGGATATGTTCCCTGAGCCCCTCCGGCATCTCAGAGATAGGGCGATAGAGATCAGGATAAATATTGCTGTAGACACCGACCACCGGGTCCTCCGGATCAATCACATAAAATGCATATTCGCCATTATAGGCATCCACAACCACCTTCACCGAATTGCGAGTATAGTTGATACCATTCCTCATATCGGAGTAGGGATATTGGCTGGAAGTGGTATAAGCATCCACTATCCAAAAGATACGCCCATCTACCACAACAGGGTAAGGATCACTGTCAAACTTTAGATAGGGAGCTATTCTGCTTACATCCTGGACCGTGCGCTGATAGAGAATCCGACTTTCAGATGTAATGTCAGAACTTAACACCATCCTCATATCTTTAAAATGCAGGGCATAAAGAAGACGGCGTATCGGTGTAAGTTTTACACCGCCATCACCCTCATAGTTGGTATAAATATTTTCCTCACCTGAGGGGTAATCGAACTCCCCTATATTGGTATTGACTATAACGATATCATCGGTCAGTTCGCCATAATAAATCTCCGGCCGAGTGATCTCAATCTCAGGATGTGCCGCTTGTGGAGGTATGTTTTCCAACAGATATAAAGGCCTGCCTTCAGCTGTCACCTCATTGACTGGACTGATCACAGCCCCATATCCGTGAGTATACTGGAGGCGTTGGTTCACCCAGGTACGGGCACGCTCAGAAAGCCTATCCTGATCCAATTCCCTTACAGAAATCATCACCTGACGGTAGTCATCACCGAAACGATAGCGGTCAACATTCACACCAGGAAAACTGTAATAACGCCTTAGCTGCTGCATCTGGTTGTATACCTGCTGAATAGGGCGAAAATCCCAGAGGCGCACATTAGATAAGGTAACGCGGTTATCTTCTACTATATTGCTGTCTGCTTTATCTTCACCATCGTCAACCACAGTGATAGGCTTAACATCTTCCAATCCATAGGCATAGCGTGTTGCGTCAATATTGTACTCAATATATTCTTTTTCACGGTTGAACTCATTGGGCTCAACCTGAAACTTTTGAACAGCAGCAGGATAAACACCGCCCACAAGCACAGAGGCGACCACCAGCACACCAACACCTGTAGCAACTGGAAGCACCTTTCCTCGCACCAGACTGACAAAAACTAAGAGCGCTGCTAGTATGGCGACCACAGTCAGTATCTTCAATGCAGGGATATTGGCATGGACATCTGTATAACCTGCACCGAAGAAAGAGCCCTGGGGGTCGGTCATTAAACTATATATGGAAAGATAGTAATCACCGGCCTTCAGTACCAACAATCCAGCAATCAGAGAAGCCAAGTGCAGCTTAACCGGAGAGAAAACGCGCCAATTATCTCTCATAAACTCTTTGGATGCGAGCAGAAAGTACACCAGAGCGCAGATAATAAGCATCAGCACAAAAGCAGAAAACAGCGAGGACTGCAGCAATTCATAGACTGGAAGCTTAAACATATAGAAGGCTGCATCTTTGCCCAGGATGGGATCTGTGCGGCCAACTGGCTGAGCATAGAAAAACTTTTGAAAAACATCCCAATTAGTGCTGACACCCACAGCAAAAAAGAAAGCAAAAACAGCGCTAAACACACCTGTAACAAACTTGGCGGCTGTCGACGTAAAGATGCGGCGCAGGGGGGCTATGAACGCTTCATAAGCCTGAGTGTCCACATCATAAACCTGGAATGTAGGCAATGAACGGCGCAGGTACCAAAAATTCGCCTGAAATAAGGCAAAAAAGACAAGAAAAATGACAGCCCCTACAACAAAGCGAGTCAAAAAAAGTCTCCAAAAAACCCTGTCATATTCCAGGGAAGAAAACCACATAAAATCTGCCCACTTACCTACAACCCATTCAAAAAAAACCAAGGCAAGCACTATAACCACTACTTGTACGAGCCGTTTCCTCTGCATAAAATCCCCCTTTAAAATATAACTTGTATATGCACAAAAACGAATGTATTATATAAGCACAGCTTTCAGGGAACTACCAATCTTAACCGAATCCTTATTCTTATTACCCTTTTTCTTATACTTATTAACTTATAAAACTTAACTTATACTACCCTTTTGAGATATCCCCCTTCAACTTCTTACTCACTTAATAAAGAAGATCCTCTAATATGCACACACTTTCGTACTTTCCTAATGCTACAGTAGGCATCCCAACACAACAACACTTCTAATTGGCCATTCGAGTAGCAGATATAGGCAAAACAATCAAAGCAGTAAATCAGTAGACATATTATAACATACAGACCCCGGGGGGTAGTATTCTCTTTTTACAGTTCCGTTGAAAGCTCCTCTGGGAAAGGAGTATACATTATGTCTATATTAATGGACGAATATCGAGATGATGAGCTGTGTGCAGAATGCGGCGGGAAGTGCTGTTATGTCCACGGCCCCCCTTACAACATGAATGCCAAGAAACTTCATGAAGACAAAAAACACATTTATGGCGGCGGCAATCGTGAAGAATATGGGGTCGATCCCCTGCCGCAAAAAATCCACCCCCATGCCTGTGAATATTTAAGTGAAAAGGGATGCATCATTCCATGGGAAAAACGCCCCCCTATCTGCAAGAACTTTCGCTGTGGGCTGTGGAGGGATATGATGTACAGAAGATAGCCTGTTAGTGGTTGGTGGTTGGTGAGTTAGTGGTTGGAGAAAGATATTGGGGCGGGAAATTGTCCAAGACAGTCTGGTCTTTCAGACTTCTGACCTCTGGTTTCCGACTTCTGCTTTTTCGGTTGGTGGTTGGTGGTTGGAAAAGACCTGTGTCAAGGGAACAGGGGTCATGTCATCGCAGTTTGTTGCTGGCTATTAGTCGGGTAGCAGACCTGTCCCTCTGATCGCGTGGGAAACTGTACATAAAGTAGGGTACCTGAATAATAACTCCGGCTGTATTAACCGGTACTAAACCTGCTAAAAAAACACAGAAAAACACAGGGGCGGTCCTTTTGACTCATTCTCATTCATAGTCACGTGAGTCAAAGTCACCGTCCCCTTGCCTCCCAATATGCAACAGGAACCGTCCCCACTGCATACCTTCTGGTCTGTGCTATAATATTAGTAAAATTTCGGATAAGGAGAGTTGAGAATGGACGATTTCGGGGACATTTTTGGAAAACTATTCGAAAAGCCTGAAATGGAGGTCCGCAACTGTGAGAACTGCAACAGCGGTATTAGAACAAAAGAAGGACTTAAATGCTGCCTCAACAAAAAAGAAGAGTGTATAGGAGATGGGGAGTATAAACACTGGACACCGCTGGTGGTTATCGGTGATGAAATGTCTGAGAGCTAATGGTAAATGACCTGCCATGGGGACTGTCCCCTTGGCTGTCAAGCCATCGCTAAGGCAGGAAGCAAAGGGACGTTCTTTTTGCTTCCCAATATGCAACAAGAACCTTCCCCTCTGCATACCCCGAGACTTCTGACTTCCTGTCTCTGTTTGAATATTATAAAGGGATTGTCCGGTATTGGGACAACCCCTTATCTTTATAGGCTCTTGTTGTGTTTATTGGTTTATGTAGTTAGTGTTTCATCAGTAGTGGCACTGGGCAAAGGCTGTTGGGGGATCGCTTTACTTTCCATTTTCGCCACTTGCTTATTTAGAGCACGCGAGATGGAGAACCACATAGCGATCATAAAGCCCAGGAAGGGAAGGGCACCGACAATCGATGCTGTTTGCAGAGCAGTCAGCCCCCCCGTAATCAACAATATCAGAGCCAAGCCACCCTCAAGAAGACCAAGGACAACTCGCAGCCAGGTTTTCGGATTTTCATTACCATAAGAACAATACATACCGGCAACAAATGTTGCCGAGTCTGCTGATGTGATGAAGAAAATTGCAATTACCAATATTAAAACAATTGACAGCAAGGTGGTTCCAGGCATTTGCTGTAACATCCCGAAGATTGGACTCGCTGTGCTGGCATCCAACATCGGTTTAAAGTCAAAAATACCATTATGCTGCATAAATATGGCATTACCACCCCAGACAGCCATCCAGGTAGCACAAATCAGTGGAGGAACTACCAAAACTCCAGCGATAAATTCTCTGATTGTCCTGCCCTTGGAGATACGAGCAATAAAACCGCCGACAAATGGTGCCCAAGCTATCCACCAAGCCCAGTAGAAAACTGTCCATCCCCCGACCCATGCTCCATCATTTAAAGCATTTGTCCAGGTGCTCATGCCGACAAAGTTTTGAAGCATTTCACCAATACCTGTTGTTAAAACATTCAAAACAAAGCGCGGATTGCCTAAAACAAAAACAGCAACCAGCAGAAAACCGGCTAACCAAAGGTTAGTATTACTGAGAAAAGCAATACCTCTTTTAATACCTGTTACTGCTGATGTGATAAAACATGCAGTAAATACTAAAACTAATATACAATAGACTGTGTTATTTGCAGGAAATCCAAAGACAGCGTTTAAGCCCTCAGCAACCTGCATTACCCCCAGTCCAAGGGAAGTGGCTACTCCTAAAAATGTAGCGAAAATAGCTGTAAAATCAGCCACAGGCATCAGCCAGCGTTGATTCCCGACCAGTGGTTCGATAACAGATCCTACAGTAAAGGGGCGTCCCAGATTATAAGCAAAATAACCCAAACACATACCCACAAAAGCGTAAACCACCCAGGCACTCATGCCCCAGTGAAGATAGGAATAGCGCAAAGCAATCCCAACTGCTTCATCTGATGCAGGATCACCGAAAGGGGGAGTAAAATAATGACTCAGAGGCTCACTAACTCCCCAGAATACCAATCCTATGCCCATCGCCGCAGCAAAAAGCATAGCAAACCACCTTATAGTTGTAAACTCCGGTTTTGCATCCTCGCCACCTAATCTGATTTTACCCCATTTAGAAATCATGACAATGAGCATGGCGACAACAAACAAAAATACTACTATTAGAAAAAACCATCCCAAATTCGCAGTAACCCAGGCAAGCGTTGCATTCATTGCTGTGTCCAAACCTTCTGGTGAGATTATCCCCCAGAGTACCAGAGCGCCGATAACAGCGCTTACTACAATAAGCATTGCTTTGTTAATACCCTTTTCTTCTGGTATAGAATCCATACCCTTTCCCCTTTCGTTATGTTTGATACTCAGTTCCTAAACTACTAAAAAACATTAACGAAGAGCCCATCACACAATACCAATAGGGTATTAGGTCAATGTCTATCCACCCCCCTTTTTGCTATCACAAACTTAAGGAGCAAAAAGAATGCCAGGTTATATATGGTAAAATATTGTCTTGGATATCATTTTTCATAATAGAGAGATAAATTGTACTATCACTACATTGTAATAAGCTATATCAATTAGAAGAATATTAGTAAAGATCTAGGTTTGTGATAATTGGCTTTTGCATGCCAACAAAATATGCAGTGACGAATTTGTTGGCACGCAACTTATGCAGAAAGATCTCCTGGCACCATGACTCCGAAGCATCCCTGGTATTATGCGAATTTACCTGCCCGATAAGCGTTCAGGTAGTTCACACAGTAGCTGTCACGCCCCACTAAGGTCTCGGCGATAATGATATTAGCCATCATCTGCTTATCCAGGGGGTCGATAATTAAGCCATCCAGGCCGCGACTAATAGCCAATACAGCAAAGTTTTGATTTACTTGTTTACGCAACGGCAGCCCATAGGAAATGTTGGACAGGCCGCAGACAGTGTGTACTCCTTCAAATTTTGTCATTATCGCGCCAACAGCATCTAAAAATTCAATACCGAAGCTATCCTTTGTGGATACCGGCTGTACCAGTGGATCTACGTAAATGTTGTCCAGTGGAACATTGTTCTGTACAAGGCCATTGATCAACTTATCTGCAATAGCTAGGCGTTCATCTGTGGTTTCCGGCATAGCTGTATCATCCATACAGAGTGCCACCACTTTGAGATCTGTTCCAGCAACAATAGGCATAATGGCATCATAACGATCTTTTTCCATAGAGATAGAGTTGATCATAGCCACTCCCTTGTGAACAGCCAGAGCCTGCTCAATAGCCTTGGGATCAGGGCTGTCAATACAACAAGGAGCATTGTCGGTGCATTCCTGCACATTTTTAACAAGCCATTCCAGATAATCAGCTTCTTTGCCTACAAAGATGCCTGCATTAACATCTATAAAATCTGCTCCGGCTTCCTTCTGGTCGACAGCCACTTTCTGAATTGCGGCTGCATCCTGTGCCTTGATAGCCTCACCAATCGCTTTTCTGCTTGCATTGATCAATTCTCCAACAACCAGCATCTTTAAATCACTCCTTTGGAAAATATTCCTCATTTAGTACCTGCTGCACTTTCACTGGAAAGCCGCTAACCCCTGAGTTGGAAGTCGAAACCGCTGCAAACTTATTCAATCACCCAAAGCCTCCCTGTGATTGGTCACCCGGTAAGGTCCACAAAAAACTTTTCTTTCTCTTTTGCCCTATCCCATTCCGGACGCCCTACAGCGGTAATTTCAATCCTCGATTCGATATAAACATCACGCTCATCCAACATACTGGCATTAGCATACACATCCTCATGATTAACAACCAACTCAAACTCTTTTGCTCCGGCATTGCGTGCCGCCTGTGCTGCACGCTTTTTGGCTTCTTCCAAAGCGTAGGTTACAGCTTCATTCAGATCTTCAAAATACTTGCGCTCCCAGGAAGAGTGCATAAAGTAAGTGCCATCTTTTTCTCCTGGCTTGATCAATACCTTCACAGTCTCCATGATCTTGCCTGTCGCAGCTCCAACTCCATTGGCCACCTCAGCGTGTTCTGGAATTATTAACTCAGTATGCAATTTCTCAGCCACTTTGGGCAGCCAGGCCTCTACCGGAGCTCCGATTCCTATAATAGGCATGTTAAGTTTATATGAGCAGTCGAACTCCTGGCCTGCACTTGGTGATAAGGCTTTTTCTATAAAGTACATAACATTGGGCTCATCTTTCAGCCATATGTTTTGGCCTTCACAGCTTACCAGACTCTGCAGACAGGTCAAGCATAGCTCGTTTTCGATCTTTTCTATGGCCAGCTCAAGGAATTCACTGCGGCTTTTTCCAAAGCGATGGGCTAGAATATCAACCCCTTTTTCCGCAGCTTCCCTGTTCCACTTAGTATAAAGCCCTTTAGCATGCAAAATGTCAGTAGGGGTGACAGATATCCTGGCGATAACACCTAAATTGACCAAACGCCGCAGATCGAGCAGATTAGGATCGATCTGTAGATATTGGGTCAAGTAGTAGAAACTGTGGGGCCTATCCTGCAGGATCTCTATTATTTTTTCTTCTAGATCGCTGAATTTCTCAGTATTAGCAGGCTGCTTAAGGAACATAAAGCAGTCTGTAGCCTGAGCAAACATGAGGTTGTAACTTTTATCAAAATTAACGTTCAGTTCATCGATAAGATGGGGATATTGATGGGCAATAACCGACAAGGGCCAGGCCCTCTGGGGGCCTACCTGAATTTCCCGGTCCTCGTCTAACTGTATATAACTGTCTCCTCCCATCCCATAGGTATAGATCTGTGCCGCCTGAACCCGTGTCAGCCAGCCGCCGACAGTGGCGCCTTCCTGATTGATCTTTGGCACCCCATCTTTCAAAATGGCGATATCTGTAGTGGTTCCTCCCATATCAAAGACAAGGGCATCTGGTGTATCGGTGAGGAATGTCCCACCAATGATACTGGAGGCAGGCCCGGAAAGGATGGTCTCAATGGGTTTTTCGCGAGCCATTTTCTCGCTCATCATACAACCATCACCTTTGACCACCATAATAGGGGCCTCAATACTGTTTTCTTTGAGCACCTTTTCCACAGATTCAAGCAGATCAGTTATGATGGGAATTAACTGGGCATTAAGCGCTGCAGTAACAGTTCTCTCTTTGAATCCCAGTGCAGTAGTAAGCTGGTGTGCACATACCACAGGAAGTTCTACTATTTCATGAACCATATCCCTTACAACAAGCTCATGTTCGGGGTTTCTGATACTTAAGTATCCCGATATGGCAACAGCATCCACTTTCCCTTTGAATTCCTCAATGGCCTGACGTGTTGCATCGATGTCAAGTTCTGCCCGAGGATGGCCTTTAATGTCATGACCTCCTGGAAGAACTGAGAAATGTTTGACCGGTAAACTGCCAATTGGCTCATGGCCAAGCATCAGGAGGCCAACCTCACATCCACGCCCTTCCACAATAGCGTTTGTTGCCAATGTAGTTGACAGGGATACTGCACTGATGTCCTCATAGTTATTAAAGTTCAAATTGTTGATGCAATTGCGAATACCGATGGATAGATCCTCACGGGTTGTTAGAGCTTTAGCTTTCTTGACAATTTGTTTATTTTCAAGCTCTACAATCACACCATCTGTATATGTTCCACCGGTATCGATCCCCAACACCAGTGACATTTCTCTCCCTCCAGCCTTAAAAATTCACAATTAGGCGGCTGCCAGCATTGAAGCAGGCAGCCGTCCCCAATAACTTCTAGTCTTCGCCAGGCATATGGCCTACAGCATTTTCGACAATATCTCTGATCTGTGCAGCAATATCTTTTGGCAGCGGGTCAGGCTCATGGTGATTGATGATGTCCCGCACCTTCTCATTGGCCACCTGAGTCAATGTCTTGCTGCCCGCCTTCTCCCAAATTTCACGAGCGGCACGGTTGACCAGTCTCGGCACAAAATTATCTTCAATATGTTCTGCGGTGTGTTCCTCATTACCGAATCTGCCGCCAGGGCCGACATTTTCGATTACATCTAATGCCAGGCTTTCCTCATCAACACGGATCCCATTGGTTAACCTTCTGGCCATGCCCAATATTTCGTCGGCGATAACCACCAGATCCAGATTAGAGGTAGCACCCTGTTCTGCATAACCGATATCATGGTTCAAGTTGGCACCTGCCATATTTGTCATGGCAATGGAGATGGCAGCCTCGATCCCAGCCTGCTCATCAATAATACAGGAATCTGTACAGCCGGCAGTACCGAACATAGGAATCTCCAAATAGTGGGCTACATCTGCCAGTGCAGCCAAGAGCAGTGAAAGCTCAGGTGCTCCATAGGAAAATACTGTTGTCGCCATATCCAGAATCGTGTAAACACCACCCATGATAAAGGGGGCACCTTCACGAGTGCACTGGCTGAGCACCAAGCCGCTCAGACTCTCAGTCAATCCCTGTACCATAACCCCTGCCAAAGTTGCCGGCGCAGTTCCACCAGCCATAATACAAGGGGTATAAATTGTGGGCAGGTCCTTCTTCGCACCCATCACCAGTTTTTGTGCAGCTTCACGGCAGTGCACACCTGGGGAAATGGGTTCTGCATAAAGGCAGATAAATGGGTTCCTGCGCAGTTCTTCCTCGCCGCCGGCAACGATCTCCGCCATCTTGATGCAGTCTGCTTGACCATACTCATCAACACAAACAGTAATGATCGGCTTATCTGTATTCAAAACCTGCTGTTCAAACTCATGCCTGTCTGAAATCAACAGAGGTACATCCTGAACAATTCCCAAAGACATTGCATAATCGATGTTCGGCAGGGCATCAAGCAGCTTTGTCGCCCAACCCACCGACTGCCTTGTGGCACGATGTCTCTCCCCAGTAAAAGGGTTCCTGGTAAATGGTGTACATGGGCCAGAACCGAAGTAAGAGTTATGGCCTTCTACAAACAGCTCTCTGGCTCCTGTTCGGCTGTTGCAAAGCACAATATGCTTCTGACAGGTCTTTAATGCCTGCTCAAATATATGTGCCGGCACTCTAACTCTTTCGCCATCAACCCAACAGCCAGCCTTTTTCAGTATCTCCAGGGATTCCTTATCATGGAAGTTGGTTCCTGTACGCCACATGGCTTCCTCAGCAGCCAACACCAATTCTTTACACTGGTCAGGGGTTAATACATTCATCTTTGTGCTTTGATTAGCTTTTATATTAGATCTTACCAACACCAACACTCCTTTCTACCCTGTCCAAGATTAGCTTAAGAGCGAATCTACAGAGTTCTACAGTTGAAGCTGCATCTGGAGCATATCCATCAGCGCCAACTTCATCAGCGAAATCCTGGGAAATAGGTGCACCGCCGACGATAGCCTTTACATGTTCCTGGCCTTCTTCTTTCATCAGTTCGATAGTGTCCTTCATATGCAGCATTGTGGTAGTAAGCAGTGCAGACATCCCCATAATATCTGGCTGATGTTCTTTAATAGCGTTCACAAAATCTTCAGGAGATTTGTCAATTCCTATATCGATAATTTTAAAGCCACTGCTCTCCAGCATAATTCCTACCAGGTTTTTACCAATATCATGCAGGTCACCTTTAACTGTGCCTAACAATACCTTGCCTGCTGTAGGCATATCACCTTCTGCTATCAAGCGGCTTGACCAAATCGATCCCTTGCTTCATGGCCTTAGCAGCCACCATCACTTCCGGAACAAACATTTCATTGTTCTTGAAACGAACACCGACAACATTCATCCCAGCAATCAAGCCATTGTTAATGATATCTAGAGGAGCAACTTCCCCATCATCAATAATGGCCTGAGTTAACTCCTTTGTTTTTCCTACATTACCTTTAATTACGCAATTAGCAAGATCCTCTAAAGTTGCCATAGTCTTAGCACTCCTTTCTGTTATTAAAGAGATTTTTCTGCTTTTTCTATGATTGCCTTTACTTCTGCCAGCACATCTTCTGGAAGTTTCTCGCTCTGATGGGTCTGAAGAATACTCTGTGTTTTTTCCTTAGCCCGCTGGCCTAAAGATTTACAACCGGCTTCTGTCCAGTCCTTAATGCGGTCCCTGTTCATCAGAGTCGGCCACCAAAATTCGGTACGGAAATATTTCAGAGTATGCTCTTCACCTAGATAGTTGCCGCCAGGCTCTACAGCATCGATAACACCACGTGCTGTCCTTTCTTCATTAACCTCTATGCCCTGGATAATCTTCCTTGTCATACCAACGATTTCGTCACCGATAGTCAGCATATCTAATGAGCCTGTCAGCCCGTATTCCAACTGTCCACAGCCGTGAATTAAATTGGTGCCACTTAAACCCTGATGCAGCATAGAGAATGCCTCTTCTAAACCCATTTGGGCATCACTGATCTTACTTTCACTGGCACCAGCAAAACCGAAGCTGGGAACCCGGAGGAAACGAAGGACATTACCCATACCTGTTCCAACCAAACTTACTTCCGGAGCGCCCCAGGGAAGCACACCATTCTCTTGATCATCAATAGTAAACACGCCACCAGCAAAAACAGGTGTTCCCTGACGAATCAACTGGCTGAGCAGAATCCCCACCAATACATCAGCTAGAGCAACAACGATTGCCCCTGCAGGGGAAGCCGGAGCGGTGTCACCTAAAATCAGCTTTGTGTTGTAAATAAAGGGTACTCTGTTTTTTGCTGCAAGGATGACCTTGGCCAATGTCTGATCAGAATGGACAAGTGTTCCTTCAGAATCTATGAGGAAAGCAAAAAACGGATTTTTCTGAAATTCCTTTAAACTTCCGGCGACAGCAGAACCCATATCAAGAATCGCCTGTCCCTGTTTGACATCTTGTATGGGCTGAATGATTGGCTTTGTTGTATTGGTCAGCAGTGCTTCAAATACATGGAGATCTGCTGTAGCGGAATTAACATCTGTCGGATACCCATTACTGAGAGCGAAGTCGATGTTGTTTAATGCATCACATACAATACCAGTATTGGCAACATCTGACTTTACCGGCTCTCTTCTTTCACCTGTCAGTGGGTCAAGTATAAAAGCATTGCCCTGGCCTGGTCCATAATAAGAGTTTGTGGTTTCCACCCTCAAAGCCCGCTTACCATTACGGTCACATAAGGTTACCCTGGAAGGAGCAGTTTTTACAGCCCACTCAGTCAATGCAGATGGGATTCGGACTCTTGTACCATCCACCCAGCAGCCGGCTTCTGCAAAGAGATCCTGAGCCTCTTTGTTGAGAATATCTGCCCCTGTCCGTTCCAGTACCTCTAGAGCAGTCATCAAGATCTCTTCACACTGATCATCACTAAGCATTTCCCAGCTTATGGTCTGATTCACTTCGAAATCTGAGCGGGTGTAATTACTTCTTGTTGTACACATAGGATTCACAATTCTTCTCTCCTTTCTACCCTGAAAAAATTAGCCTTAAAACGAATTGCTGATGTCTACTATCAAAGATACAGACTAAAGATAATCCATCTGTACCCACCTACCCCTATCGTTGTTGTTATTCAAGATACAAAAAGAGGCAAATTGGCAGCCCAAAGCACCTATTCTGGCCATCATATTGCTTTTCTAGGCCTGCATATAGATTCCACCTCCTGATAGAATGAATGAGTTTTACCAATTCGTCTGAAAAAGAGGTTCGTAGGTAACAGGTGATGCAATAACATGAATTCTTAGATGAAATGTTAATTGCCTTGCTGCAGATTAATTAAAGCAATTTTTATGCCAACACACCGACTCTCAGGATATATACTAAAAACCTGTTAAGCGGCTGCTATAAAAGCTTACTGATTATTAGGTAGTGCAAAATGATATGGCAGTCAGCTGCCATGGCAGTTGGCAGGTGGTAATTTGCACATAAATAATGGCAAAAAGGGCGCCATGATTTACGCTGGAATCATGGCACCCTTTTTGCATTTAATATATATTGAACACTTTCTGCATAGGAGGCACTATAATTGTCTAAAAAATTGATCGGATACTTATTTATAGCCATTGCAGCCTGCCTCTGGGGTTCATTCAGTGTGGTGGCCAAAGTGTTCTTTAATGAGGCCTATTTTGACCCTTTACAGATCACACAACTAAGAACATTCAGCTCAGGTGCGGCACTTTTTTTAATTATATTGATAGTGAACAGAAAAGCCTTAAAGATCGATATCAAATCCTTCGGTACATATTTATTATTAGGTTTTACAATCCTCCATGTGCAGTTGTCCCTATATGTAGCCATCAGCCTAACAGATGTTTCCATACCCAGTTTCCTTCAATATTTAGCACCGGCTATGATTTTTGCTTATTCTGTTGCCTTCCATCACGAGGCTATCAAATTAAGGGAACTTCTTATATTAACTTTAGCGATAACCGGTATGATCTTTCTTATCGTTTCCAGCATCCAGCATAACCTTAGTATGCTAGGGGTCATTGCAGGCCTCTGGACAGCTGTTGCACTATCCATTTATACAATCTACAGCAAGGGTGTGGTAAAAAAGTACAACCCCTGGACAGCCTTGGCCTATGGATTGCTGTCTATTTCTCTGTTATCGTTTCTGTTCTCTCCACCCTCTCCAGAGATATTTGACGGCTTTCCGTACAGTATTCCCCTCTTTCTTTTTTATGTCTGTTTCTTCTCCATGATCATACCCTATGGCTTATGGCTGCTGGGCCTGCGTTTTGTTAAACCGCACCAAGCAAGCATTACCTCTACACTGGAACCTGTATCAGCTATACTGTTATCTGGTTTATTGTTACTGGAAAGCATCACAGCAACAAAATTGATCGGGTGCCTGTTGATCATAAGTTCTGTTTGTCTGCTGGCTTATCAAAACCTGCACAATGATAAACCCCAAAAGGATGAGTTACAATGACAACTCTTCCCTGTTGATACTGTATTTTTTCATTCTGTATTGTAAGCTTTGCCTGCTAATGCCGAGAATTCTAGCGGTTTTGGATACATTTCCCTTTGTTTTTCCTAGGATATCGATGATTAAATCCTTTTCTGTGTTGTCCATCTTATGTTTTAATACTGGGTTCCCTCGTCCCTTATCGCCACTATAATGCAGTTTGTTCAGCTGATTATCTAGAATAACTAAGTTCCTCACATTACCTGACTGCAGCTGCTCATCCTGTTGCTGTGCATAACCTTCAATAAGATGCTGTGGCAGATGTTCCAGCTTAATATAACTCCCATCCCCCATCACCACCATGGCACACTCCAGCACATGCTCCAATTCTCTGACATTTCCAGGCCAATTATAACTGAGAAAGCATTTCATCACATCTGGACAGATGTTTTTCACGGATTTATTCAATTTATAATTATGCTTGCCGATAAAAAACGAGGTTAGCATGGGAATATCATCTTTTCGCTCGTTAAGGGGAGGGATTCTGATCGCAACAACTGCCAGTCGGTAAAATAAATCCTGCCGCAAGACACCATCTGCTACTGCTTTATTGGGGTCCGTATTGAGGCTGGACAGGATGCGGATATTAACTTTTATATCCACACTGCCTCCTACGCGACGGAACCTACCCTCCTGGAGAACTCTCAAGAGTTTTGCCTGCAGACCCAGTGGCATAGAATTTAATTCATCAAGAAAAAGGGTTCCTCCATTGACCTGCTCTAAAAGGCCGGGACGATCGGTTGCACCGGTAAATGCACCTTTAACAGTGCCAAATAATATGCTTTCTAAAAGAGATTCGGGTAGAGCCGCACAATTGATTCCGATAAAGGGAGCATTTTTTCGATTGCTATGGCTGTGAATACTCTGGGCGAATAATTCTTTTCCTGTTCCAGTTACACCATAGATCAGCACACTGGAATCTGTTTCTGCGGCAACCTGTGCCCAGCGTATCGCCTCTTTGAATGCAGCATTATTGCCGATGAGATCATCAAATGTATAATATTTTACTTTTTTCTGTTTGCCCTTTACCGCTGCCGGTTTTGCTGCCTGATCATCTGGCTGGTGATAAACACTGAGAACTTTTTCTGCAAAATCCTTAACCTTTGTTGTGTCCCGGCAAACAGCTACAGCACCGATTACCTTGTCATCTACCCTTAATGGGTAACCATATGTAACTATGTTAACAGCTTGGCCTACCATATTGATATAATACTGATGTTGTTCAGGAGTGTCTTTTTTTGTGATCAGAGCCTGCATAAGCACACTGCTCTCATCATCTAAATTAAAAAACTCTTTGGCATTTTTATTATGAACATAGCTTTTTGTTACATTGTCTATTCTCTCCTGGGCCTTATTAATATAGATAATTTTTCCCTCTTGATCTGTGATAATGACACCATCAAATAAGCATTCTAGGGCATGTCTATATTTTATTTCCATATCTTTGAGTTCTGTAAGCTCTTTTTCCAGTTCGGCTGCTTCTGTAACATCTCGTAAAATAATTGATATAATCTTGCAGAGATTGATACAATTTAATTATCCTAAAAGTCATTGTGCGTAGGGGTGTGCAAACTCAAAAAGGGGTGTGCAGCTATGAAAGTTGGAAGAAATGAACCTTGTCCGTGTGGTAGCGGTAAAAAATATAAAAAATGTTGTCTCAATAAAACAGATGATGAGCGATTGGCAGAAGCAATAATGTACTCTATGCAGTCAATAGAAAAAGATGCTCGTATAAAACAATGTCTCCATCCGAATCAAGGTGAGTGCGATCAAAAAATAATAAAAGCACATGCTATACAGAACAATAGAATATTGAATAAAATAGCAGAAGAAGGTCACGTCATTACAGTAGATGGGACATCAAATATGATTTTTCAAGGAACACAAATAAAGGGTCGTAAGATAGCGACTACTTTTACAGGTTTTTGTAAATATCATGATAAAATTTTATTTCAAAAAATTGAGGATTGTGAATTTGTAGGTTCTCAAGAGCAGGTTTTCCTTTTAACCTATAGGACTATGGCATGGCATTATCATAAAAAGCAAGAACAGCTAAATGCAAAAGCTATACAATATAAAAGGATGTATGAGCGTGGATTTGATATGGCATCATCAGAAGGTTTTAGATTATTTGAAAAAGGTCTCAAATTAGGTGTTAGGGACAATGAAAAAGAAAAACTGATTTTTGATGAATTACTACTTAATGAAGTTTATGACAAAGTAAATTTTTGTATATGGGAATTGCCATATGAAGTTCAATTTGCTGTTTCTATGATGCATGAACTGGAACATGATATTTACGGGAAGCCAATAAATAATCTTGAGACAGATATAAACTTAAGGAAGTTGTATTTAAATATATTCCCTGCTGATTCTAAATCTTTTTGTGTATGGTCATGGCTTACAGAAAATAACGATGATTATGTAGAGTTTTCAAAACAATTTATGGATTTAGAAATAATTGATAGAGAAAATTACCTTAATAATAAATTGCCTAGGTGGAGTGACTCACTAATAATTTCACCCAGGTTATGGGAAAAGTGGGGTAGTGGAATTCAGGAAGCATTAGTAACTCATGCAAATTTTGAAATCTTATACAGAGCAATGGAAGAAGAAAGATCAGATTATAAATATATTTATATGGATACACCGTGGGATTTCTTTCAAAAACTATAATGAACATAAATTAACCATGTAAAGAAAAGGGATATAGGGAGGAATTATATGAATATGTATACTGTTACAGAAAGAGATATGCTTACTTCGATGATCGTTTATCTGGAAGACGAGGGAAAAACTGAACTTTCAGCTATTCTTCAAGTTTCACGATTTGTATATCGACCTCACTGGGAATTTTCGAAGATTATTCCTAACCAAAAAAATCTCTCTGCAAGTTTAAGAGTACCTATTCGATGTAAAAAGACTATAGAAGATAATTTGGAAACATTGTCAGATATAGCATGTCAACTATACATAGACGATCGGGATTTTTATTTTATAGGAATCACTGAAGTTGGGATGCTACCAATTCAAACCGAAGATATTGAATATGAGAATAAACATGTAATCTTAGAAAAGGATAGTATTTTTGCTAATTTCATAAAATTTATAATAGACAGCCCAAGATTAAATGATATTCAAAAAAAATACTTATTTGAAGCATGTGAATGCGGAGACAAAAACAATATCCTATCAGCTACTGTTATGCTAGGTGCTTCTGCAGAAATGCTTTTAATTGAATTGTGCGATGCTTATAAACTGTACTTGGATAATCAAGGGGATTCCACAGCTGCGGATGCTTTTGAAAGACGTGTCATAAAAGCTAGGTGTGCTCATGATCGATTAATTGAATTTCTAAAAAGGGCAAATTCAAACGCAGGGGTATTTAAGCAGTTAGGGTTTGAAGATATAAACCTAAACTTCAGCTTTTTTGATATTATTCGACAGACGAGAAATGACAGCGGACATCCTACTGGTAATACAATAACTATGGAGCAATTTAAAATGATTCTATCTAACTACCAGCATTTTCTTCCAAAGATAATGGATGCTATCGATAAGTTGCCTACTCTATAATATCAATTTCCTATTGAATATAAATATGGTCCACGATAGCATTTAAGGTGTGCAATCGTGGACTTTTGTTAGAACTCTATATTTTTATGTCTATACCATTTTTAAAAGTAACTTGAACTTTATCTCTATCTTTACAATAAACTGTAATATAATCAACTAGGCTATTCCATAAAAATGGGTCAAATTCTAAAATCAATCCATCTTGTTTTTGCAACTCATCTAGGAAGATTTCCAAGTTTTTATGCCTAGTTATTTTATCCTTAATTTGCTCAGTTGTAAGCTCTAGGTTAGCCTTAGTGGCATCAAACCGTTCTACAAGGCTATCGTATCTTTTTTGATATTCTTCTTGGTCTAAAGCTGTATGGGCATTTTCATTAATAATATTTTGAATCATTTCAGCTGTAACTTCGAGCTCGCTTTGAAGCTCAGTCTTTTTGTTTTCCAAATCTTCAGTATCAAATAAGGTTGTTTTCATAGCTTCAAAGTTTGCCATAATCTCATCCTTATCGGCTAGTAGCTCATTTGTAGCTTTTATAAATATTTCCTTAATTGTTTCTTCCTCAAGGTGAGGGGTTTCACATTTCTTATCATTATTGAACTTATGATTACATTGCCAAACGGTACGGCGGTATTTGCTATTTGAGTGCCATACTTTTGAACCGTACCAGCTTCCACATTCGCCACATTTAATCTTTCCTGCAAATATATGTGTTCCACTATGTCTATTCTTGCCTGCTTGTCTGGCTTCAAGTTCCCGTTGCACCATGTCAAATACCGCAGGGTCAATAATAGCTTCGTGATTATTTTCTACATAATATTGAGGAATTTCTCCCTCATTTACTTTCTTTTTCTTAGTTAGAAAGTCGACAGTATAGCTTTTCTGTAGAAGGGCATCACCTTTATATTTTTCATTAGTTAGTATGCTCCTAACTGTGCCAGCACTCCAATTTTTCTTTTTAGCTGGAGTGAGGATACCGTCTTTAGTTAATTGTTTTGCAATGCCATAAGGGGTCATGCCTTGAAGGAACATTCCGTATATTCTTTTAATAATAGGAGCTTCTTCTTTATTTAATACTAGGTTACCATCTTCACCCCTGTCGTAGCCTAGAAACCTTCTAAAAGGAACACAAACCTTGCCATCTGCGAATCTTTTTCTCTGTCCCCAAGTAACATTTTCTGAAATGCTACGGCTTTCTTCTTGAGCAAGGGAGGACATGATAGTAATTAATAATTCACCTTTGGAATCTAGTGTCCAGATATTTTCTTTTTCAAAGTATATTTCAATTCCTTTTTCCTTAAGTTGTCTAACTGTTGTAAGGCTATCTACTGTGTTTCTAGCAAACCTACTGACTGATTTTGTAATAATTAAGTCTATCTTGCCATCGAGGGCATCAGCAATCATTCGTCTAAAGCCTTCACGGTGCTTAGTATTGGTAGCAGAAATGCCATCGTCAGTATAGATATCTACAAATTCCCAATCATCTCGGCTTTTAATGTAATTAGTGTAATAGTCAACCTGCGCCTCATAACTAGTAACTTGTTCTTCACTATCCGTTGATACACGAGCATAGGCAGCAGTTCTTCGCCTTTTCATCTCATTAATAGGGGAGGAGGTAAATCTGCTAATGGTAGCAGGAATGGTTGTTACATTTCTATTTGTTTTTCTCATCTTTTAACCACCTACCTTTGTTTCCAATAGCATGTTTATTACCTATTTGGTACTCAGCCCAAGACTCACGCCTATCATCTGTCCAGCAATCAGTTCTTGCTGTTGATTGCCATTTTTGAGTTAGAATCTGCCCATCATAGAAATGAATGATTAGTTCATCTTGCCCTTTGACCACAACTTTTTCTACATCTTCAGTGAATGTTTCTTCATCAAATTCTTCTAAACTAAGGGCTATAGCGAGATATTTTTTAAGCATTTTTTCTGGTACATCTTTAGGATGGCAGTGAGCGATGCCCTTTTCACTTTTTGTCCTGCAGGTCCAAATATAGTAGACCTCTTTAGCATTTTTTCTTTGCCTTTTTCCACTTCGCCTATAGCTCTTTCCACAAATGTCACATTTAATTTTGCTAGTGAAGCAAGTGGTCTTTATAGCCTTGTTAGCAAAGACTCCTAGTTCACGTCTTTTTGCAACCTCAGCTTGAACCTTATCAAATATTTCCTTTTCAATAATAACAGGATGAGTATTCTCAGCATAATACATGGGAAGTTCTCCACGGTTTATCTTTGTTTTCTTAGTGATATGGTCTTCAATATAAGTTTTTTGTAGCAGTGAATTTCCCGTATATTTTTCCTGTCTTAAGATGGCTCTTATGGAGGTGTTTGAAAAGTGCCCACCTGTATAAGATTTAATTCCCATCTCTTTAAGTTGCTTTTCTGTATGTTCAGCTGAGTAGCCCTTGAGGAAATTGTCATAAATAAGTCTTATAACTTCAGCTTCTTCTGGGACAATATTAAACTTTTCACCATCCCATCGGTACCCGTAGATGCAGAAGGAATTTACTATTCCTTTTTGGAAGCCTTTACGAATACCCCATTTAACATTTTCACTAATAGAGCGACTTTCTTCTTGTGCAAACGAGCCTAGAAGGGTGAGCATAAGCTCTCCATCATCACTTAGTGAATTAATATTTTCACTTTCAAAGCGAACCTCAATTCCAAGCTCTTTTAGATATCTTACTGTTTCCAGTAAATCTATAGTGTTACGGGCAAACCTTGAAATTGATTTAGTTAGAATGATATCTATTTTACCTTTTTCACAGTCCTCAATCATTCTTTGAAACTCAGTACGATTGTCTGTTGTTCCAGTAATACCTTCATCTGCATAAACACCTGCATATATCCATTCCTTGTTTTTTTGGATGAAGGAACTGTAATGACTTATCTGAGCAGACATAGAATGGAAGGTACGACCTTTTTCTTCTGAGACCCTAGCATAGGCAGCTACCTTTTTTCTTTTTGGTAGGATAGGTAGAGAAGGCTCTATCTTCCTAACTTTCTTCATTTAATCACTTCCTTTCCTTACTATACATCACTTACAAAGCCAGTTAAGTCAAGGTAATATAGCAATTAAAGGAGCTAATTTAGGTTGATATTTCCTAAGCATTTCTTCTTCAAATTGGTCATATTCGCTAGGGGAAATTAGACCTTTTTCAAGCATAGATTTGGCAATAGCCATAGTGATCCCATAATCTTTTTCTGCTTGAAACATTTCCTCACTCATGCATATCACCTCCAAAACGGTGGCTGATATAACAGGAATGGCAGCAATACTTTCTTTTAGAATTACCGTAGGCAGTGAAGGGCTTACCACAATTTGCACAGGAGAAAGAATAAATGGCTTTCTTATTTACCATCTCAGGGTGGGCATTCCACCACTTAACACGGCATATATCACTACAGAATTTCAAAGGTTTCTTACCTAGAACTTGTTTCAGTTCTTTCCCACAGTTTTTGCAAAAGGTAAGGTCAATCTTTTTATTCCCTTTTCCAACGTAACCGCCTAGATTGTTTCTTCTACAAAAAGACTTAATTGTATTTATTGAGATGCCAAGAGCATCAGCAATTTTTGAATAACTGAGTCCTAGTTGTCTAAATTCTATTATCTTTTCTTTTTGTAATTCATTCATGGATTTACCCCCCTCTGAGAGGCAAAAGAAAACCCCCTCACTATCTAAAGGACAGTGAGGGGGAAAATCCGTAGTAAAAATTTAATTATTCTGTTTTTATAAAGGCATCAGTAAAACCTGCAGCCTTAACCTTTTTCAACATAGCATCAGCATTAGCTTTAACAGCATATGCTCCTACTTGAACTCTATATAGTTTAGTAGGGGAGGATGATGGGGGAGATGCAGGTGTCTTTTTTGAATCATTTTTGCAACGTAATGTTGCTTTAACATCTGCCCTAAAAGTATCCATACTTTTACCGTGCTTTGGAAACCAATTTCTAGGGTCGCTGTGGTTACTGGCTATTCCTTTTTGATGTCCTTCATAGTGTCCAATGATATCTTTTTCAGTAAGATTATAGAGCTTGCAAAGATGCACACATAGTTCGACAGCTTCTTTATAAACCTTATTAAAGTAGGTAGCATCAGTATGATTATCTTCACAGATTTCAAAACCTATATGCGTATTGTTAGCATCACCACCTGCATGCCATCCCCTATGATCCCAAGGCAGGGTTTGATATGTGGCAATAGACCCATCCTTAAGCTTGCCAATAAAAGCATGAACGCAGACTTGCCTGCCATCTGGTCTATCTTGATTCCAGTGATTGTTATATTGATTTTTACCAAGTAGCCCATCATCTGGACCCACATACCTTCTAAGGTTAGGATTATTTGCACCAGTAGAATGAACCATAATCCCTTTAGGCTTAATCTTTCTTCCAGCCTTATAACAAGCATTATTAGTAAAAATAAGTTTTCTTAAATTCATTAATTGTTTCCCCCTTTATTGTGTAGCTGAGCTAAGACATCCTTTAATTTCTCTGGTATTGGAAGTCCAAGTCTTGACGCATTTTCAAGCATGGAAACTCCCTCATTAGAGCAGTAGAAAAAGATAATAGCAGTCCTAAGCACATTTCCGTCCCCGATAAGGTTTGTATCGATGATATGGCCAATCCCAACTAAAACAAAGATGAGCACCTTCTTAAATATCCCTCTAAATCCAACTTCGCTGGATAGAGTTTTATCTACAATGGCACACATAACCCCAGTGATATAATCAGCCACCATCAAAGCAACTAAAGCATATAAGAACCCATCAAAACCTCCGAGAAACCAGCCTAAAAAGCCACCGAGGGCTGTGAGAGCAACTTGTACCCAGTTCCAAATTTCCTTCATACATACGACCTCCTAAAAATAATTTTGCACATAAAAAAGGAGCATCTGCAGAACCTTGCAAATACTCCTAAATATATATTTATTGTTATATTTGTTTAGGGAGTGCCTCCCAAATCCTCATATCCTCTTGACCTAAAGACCAGATGGCAATTCCTCTAAGTTTCCACCTATAAGCCGCTTCGTTTGACCAGTGAACAAGACTATCTACATCTTGATAATAGAGAATAGAAAAGCCATCAGCATCACCAAGGAAAAGTCTTGATAACCAAATATTGATATCCTTTGGAATAACCTTTACTGTATAATCATTTCCACAGCTAAGAGGTAAAAGATCAGAATGGAAGAAGTCGTAGTCCATAGAAATGTCTTCGCTTCTCGTTGCAGATTCTTCTATATCACTATTAACAGTAAAAACTTGAAACTCGTTATCCCAAGTTACACCAGTTCTATTAAGTCTTCCATACTCAGTTTTACTCCCATCTGGAAATACCACATCAAATCTTTCATATGGCTCATAAGTCCATGAATCGCCCATTCTTAATAGTTCAGAAAGAATTCGACCATCAGAGCGAACTCCAGCATAACCTCCAATAAAACCACTAAGATTTGCTGTGAAACGAAGGATATTACTTGCTCCTGAATAAACTCTAACTCTATTACCTCGTATCCTCATTTCGATGGTATACATCCTTGGGTTAGAGCGAAGTTCAGATGTTGGCGTTCTTCCTATTTCCGTATTATAACTAGCAAGTAGGGATGATCCTTTATATAGCTCGATTCGCTGAGTATTATAATTTAAGCAACAGAAAACATCACCACAAAAAATCCCTGCCTTGCCACTAGATTCTTCAGTAAAAGCTATTCTAGCTCTTAGGTGGATATCAGAGAAGTTAGTGTAATTCCATGCAAGTTGTCCATAACCGTCAAGCTGAGAATAAGGCCTATTTGAAGTATCATTAGGGTTTTTCCATACATTCCACTCACCACTTAATGTTTTCCAATAGCTAGGAAGGAGTGGATTAGGATCTCTAAAATCTTCATACCAAACAAGTGCTGAATCTGGTTTTCTTCGAAGAACTTCTGTTGTTAATCTAAACCCTCTATCTGGTTCAGCCATTACACCATTAATGTCCTTAAACTTTCTAGGTGATAAGGTAAACTCAGCCTCACCAGCGAAGGGCTGTTCTTTAAAATTAGAGCAGACACGAAATCCATAAAACAGTACTCCAGGAACCCCAGTAGTTATGCTCACAGTATGAGTACCAGCTGAAAGAAAGACACTAGATGATAAAGAGAGCCAACAGGTAGAACGCCAATATGGCCACCATAATCTATTTTCAGTAAAATTTTTACTTACTCCATCAAGGGATATATTAATGCTATTCTTATCCCAAAAGGGAAATAAGATGCGAACAGCCACATCATATGTTCCAGAGTTAGCAATATTAAATTCATATTCAGCCTCACCATCTTCACCAAGGGTTGCTGAGCTAGAGGATAGAATGACTCCTTCTGAATAGGTATCAGGGTTTGCCCCATCACGGTCAATATAGACCGTACCAAATTCTACTTCTTGCTCTTTACTATAAGCAGTTAAATATCTACGTCGGTTATAACTTTCTCCAAGGAGGGGATATGTTCTACCTGTTGCATCTGGCCCTTCCATATAATCGTATACATGGGGTAAAGCCCATGGCACTTTATCATAATCATCCCAATAAGCGATAATTGGAATCATGGGCTGTGGTGGACCATCGTCTGTAAAATTATATCCTCCAGTCATCCAAAGCTGTGCCGCATAATAGGTATTAGAAACTCCACGATAAACATTACCTAAATTTGCAGGTGAATCATGAATTCGCCAGTTCCAACCATATGCAGGTAGCCCTAAAAATATCTTTTCTGGTGTCATAACCTTAGATGCATAATTATATATGCCTTCTAGCCAGTCCCTAGGGGATACAGGGCCAGGAGCAGAACCTGCCCATGCCATACCATAACTCATAATGGCTGCAGTATCACAATACGGATCTAAGTCCTCATAAACACACCAGTTCTCGCCACCAACAGAACCCCCTACACTTGTCATTCCTGGCAAGCAAATATTAACTAGTTTTGATGAATTATAACCTTTAACAGTATTATAAATATCACGAAATAGAATATTGGCAGCATCTTTATTTTCATATCCGCCGCCACGTTCTAAATCAATATCAACTCCGTCACACCAAGGGTATTTATTCATAATACGTATAATCTCAGTTAAAAACTTGTCTTTTGCTCCATTAGTATTATTTCTAAGAGCTGTAAAAATTGATGCTGTACCGTGATTCATAATAGTTAAGAGCCATTTAATATGTGGCCATCTATTAATATAAGGTAGCATACTTGAAATACTTGTTCCTGTTTCAGTTATTGTTCCTGTAATATCTACTTCAAAAGTGAAAATGCCTACTGTATCTAAACGATCACCATAATCTCTTAGTGCCTCATACATACGGGCATTGCCCATGAAAGACCATACCATGCACTTTTTACCTTGAAGATAATTCATAGGCGTTCACTTCCTTCTTGCATTTCTTGAAACTCAAATAAAACCCTTGCAGATTTACCATCCTCAAGCGTTACTATATGCTTACTATCACCTGCTGCTGTATATTGAAAAAAGCCCTCTTTCTCAGTAGGGCTACCATTTTTAAGGCACTCTCGTGTTGATGCTTTTATTGAAATCTCATCATCTTTATTCACAGAGGATTTAAGATTTAATCTGTGAGCACCAGCACTTTGAGATAATTCAATACTACCACTAGCCATGTTTTGAATAGGGTATATATGACAATCAAGACCTGCTGATGTACTGCCTAAATTAAAAAGGACAAGTGTTTCTTTACTTCTCACAATACCGTTATAAAATCTAACAGGAACAATGATGCCATCCACACGATATTTTTTAAGCATTGTTTCTGTATTAGGAGTATAGCCTGTTAATTTATCACCTTCTTGGACTTGAATATCTGTAAAGTATACCTTTCCTGTGCAATCAGTAATAAAGGGTTTTACAGCTATACTAAATATCTTTTTATTTTCTTTTAAATTAATAGTCTCAGAAAACCTTGTAAAAATAGCTGCCATTTCTTCACCTACCCGTCAAGTGTCCATTTGATTTCTGAAACATGACCAGCCCAACCAGTAGCAATGGAGCCGCCTTGTAAAAATAAATCTGTAAAATAAACAGCCCCAGTACAATCAGAAACAAATAATCGGATAGTCAGAGATTTAATTCTTTTACTAGATGAAATATTATGGGCTGTTTGATTAAAAAACACCATTACAATGCTCCTTCCTAAAATAGTTCAATAAGTCTAGTTTCAGTTGTCCCATCTTCATATTCAATAAGCACTTCAATTCCTACTTGACCATTCGTACCTTTTTGAAGATTCTCTGATGCTATTTGAGCAGATATTGTATAACTTCTTCTATTTGCAGGATAAACAGTCTGAGATAAACTCTTTGTCATACCTAGAACTCCCTCAGCCATAAATGAAGCATCTCCCGACACTCCATTATTAGGATCAACAGTAAACCCAGAATTAAGCCAGTAGGTCATACCATCATCAGCTCTTGAGTTTCTTAGGTGGTTAAATGGAACTAAATCCTTCACTTCTTGTCTATCAAGAACATCAGTAGAGGATAGAATGTCTGCTGCTTTATCCCATTGGGCTGAGGAATCACCTAGTTCTCTTAGTTTAGTTGATAACTCCAGCACCGTCTTCCATGGTTCTTGTAAATTATATTGCCTGCGAACAACTCTTGTTTTTACTAATAGATTTAATTCTTTATCATGAACAGTTACAATATCTCCTAGTTTCCAAGTTTCATGTTCATATCCAGTTAGAACGGATAAGTCCATAGCTGATAGGACATAGGAAATTCTAGGCTTAGCATACTGACCTAGACGCATATTGGCAAACTCAAGCATCTGATAGGGGTTAGTAAAGGAGGAGGCATCAAGCGTTCCTACCCTTACTTCAGATGAATAAGAAAAGTCTTCTACATACTCCTTATTTCCATTAATCGATGCAAAAGTCATCCCGTCTTTACCATAAACATAAAGCCTGGTAATAAGGCTTCTTGTATCTACGACTCGCTCTATACTTTTCATATTCTTTTTATATGAAAATAGTGCTCCGCTATCAGTCCCACCAAAGGTCAAAAGGTGGACGAGGCGATTAGCACTATCAAAAATTAAATCACCACCATGAATATTTTGAGTAGCCCTAAGGATAGATAAAGCATTCTTTTCTGTAGATTGCCAAGTTCTCTTTGTAGTTACCGTGACATTTCCTACTGACCAGCCTGTTCCAAGTAAGGCATAATTCATAGGAGCATCAGGAGTTTCAGCAATAAAGTCTCTTGCTTCTTTTTCTGTACTAAATGATAAATCATAAAAGGCGGCTTCTGCATAAACAATAGTTACTACTTTGCCATCAGAACTCTTTTCATCTTTTATAGTCCTTATACGATAGACAGCATTTACAATTTGAACTTGCTTTTCATTATCTAATGTTTCCCTTTTAGGGTCATGGAAGGGAAGTTTAAATTCTAAAATATCAGCACCGTTTACTTCACTTGTAACTAAAATATCAAAAGCATTATCAAGTACCGATTCCCATGCTCCATCAGAATTTAATACTACTGGCCTTGCAAAACCTAATTTTTCATAAGGTGGTCTTGGGATATCATGAAGTTGTATTTCTAAAAGTTTAGGAGTCTTACTTGAATCCTGTGTTGTTAATGTGATCCTGTAACGAATATAAGCTTTATTTGGTGATTGCAACTCACCACTTGAACCAATGGTCTGCCATGCAGTCCAGCTATCCAAATCATCTGAAGTAGAAGTTTCAACTAAACTTATAGAAGTTATTCCTGCAGTATATTCACTTGTTACAGAAACCCTGCCAGTTCCAGAAAGATTACAAATAGCCGCTGTTGTATATAAGATTCCACTTGAAGGATAAGAGCCATCAGTTTCTTTTAATAAAACAGCTCCTGCTTCTTTGATAGCATCTACATCTGAGGAACTATCTCCACCATTAGCAAGTAGTGAAGATTTAAAATAAAAAATAAGATCATCCATATTTAAATCAGAATCTTTTTCATAAAACCAATCATCAAAACCACCAGCGTAATAATAAGTATTTGCATGCATCCCCATTACAATATCTGCGGTGCATGATTTATTTAATTCACCAGTAAAGCTCCTAATTGGAGATTGCCAAACAGCACCATCACTACGATCACAAAGTAAGTTTTGTACTTGTTTATTATTTACTTCGATAATGGAAGCAAAGAAGTACCAACCGTTGTTCTTTAGAGTGATGGGAGGTGTTTCTGATTGATCATAAATCAGTGTTCCCGAAGCATTATATAGCATTAGTCGTGGTCGCCCTTGATATAAAGATATATAAAATATTGGCTGACCAGGACCCTGTCTAGTATTAAAAATGGGGATAAAGGTCTGACCAATGGAATAAGTGGTAGGGTTTATCCAACCACCTACAACTATTTTTTCTCCTAAATCAGTAAAAAAGCCACCATCATTGGTAGCTATTAAATGAGTTTTTTCACTTGTTGGATTAATGATGTTTTGCCTAAAAAACCTGCCTAGTCTACTTGCAGGAAAAGATGCAGATGTTCCTGACCAAGCTGATACATAAAAGTCTCTGTTAAATCCAGAGGCATCTGCAATCATATTATTACTATCTGGTGCAGTTTCGTTGAATCTCCAAAGAGCCACAGTTTTATTACTAACAGGAAATTCTCCTGTAAAGTCTACTTGTGAAGTCAATACTGATTTTATAGCCAAAGTCATCACCTCCAACAGCTATTTGCTAAAATGTTTAATTCTGAAAAAGTTGCATTATTGGTGTTTATTATAATTTCATTGCTTCCTTTATTTAGAATAGGGAAATTAAGTTCATCTAAAATAGGCAATCCATTTCTTAGTGTATTGCCGTTTAAATCAGTAACTTTTGCAGTCAGCAATAAACTATCTATGACTAAAATTTCATTTGAAGCTAGTCTTCCTATAAGCTTTAACTCTTCATCATTTGTAGTGATTGTCACAAAAGACGATGATGAACTATCAATATTTCCTTTTAGCTGATAAATAGGGTAAGAATTAATATTTCCTATATTTCGCACTAATTCATGAGAGCCTGTTGTAGAAAAAATAAATTGCTCATCTGTTATTGCATAGCCGTTAGGGTCTGGGCAAATAAAGGTTAATTCAAAGGAGCCTGCACTACTTAATATTCTTTCACAATCTATTTCTGTATTTAATCTTGCTAAAAAGAATCTGTCAGGCACATCATCTAGAACTAATTGTTTTAGCCCTTCCAAAGGATTTAGCCATGCAGATATATCATCTAGTACTTTTACTAGGTTTTCAAAAGTTCTTTGAGGATAAATATTGCAATTAACTTTAATATACCTTTCAGAGCTGTCACATCCAAAATCAGCAATACCTACTTTACCAGGAACAATCTCATAAGAATTTCTAAGGGGAGGAGATGCTTGCCAGCTTGTAAGTCTTGCTTTTAGTTTCATGTTTTTAGAATGAATACCATTATACATAAAGCCCATACATCAACCTCCTTATACTGTGATAAATCTTCCTTGAGCTCTAGAGCCTGTTTGCATTAAATTATATAATTCTTGTGAAACCTTTCTAATATCATCTTCACTTCTTACAATCATTTGCTGAACTGTAACAAGTGGTCCCGTATTCATGGATGGGGCAAGTCCACCAGTTCCATTTACATTAACTTTGGAATTTATATCAAAGTCTGTAGGGATGGCATCCTTGAATATCTCCTGAAACCTTATTCATTGCCCTATCAAAACCTTCCCCTAAGACCATTCAGCCATATTATCACCAATACCTGCAAAGACAGTAGAAGGTGATTTAATACCAAGAACTCCTTTAACACCACTTACAATTCCACCTACGAAACCACTAATCTTATCCTTAATCCAAGATACCATCGAGGAGATGCCATTCCATAAACCAGTTACTATATTTTTACCTACTTGAACTATTGAAATTGCTGCTTTTCCAATGCCAGTAATAATAGCTGTTATAATTTGAGGGATTGCTGCTACAAGCTGTGGTATTGCTTTTATTAATCCAACGGCAAGCTGAAGTACAATCTTAATTCCCATATCAATAATAAGAGGAAGATTGTTTGTAATAAAATTAATTATCCCACTTATTATTTTTGGTAGTGCTTCTATTAACCTTGGCAGAGCATCAACTAATCCCTTAGCCAGTCCCATGATTATTTGCAAAGCTGCGTTAAGTATCTGATCCATATTATTTAATAAGGTATCAACTATTAAAATTATAGCCTCAACAATTGATGGAATTAATTCTGGCAAGGCATCTGCAATTCCTAGAGCAAGGGCTACAACTATTTGTATAGCTGCCTCAATAAGTAGAGGTAAGTTCTCAATAATAAATTCTGCTACTGTAGTTACCAAATAAACCACCATTTCAATTAAAGGTTCAATATTGCCTACTATGGCATCAATAATACCTGTTAGAAGTGCAATAGCCCCTTCTAAAAGTGGAGGTAAGAGAGTAGGCAGTAAAGCTACTAATACATTCACAAGTTCAGTTAGCATGATGGAAACCATTTCAATAACTTCAGGGAGGTATTCACTAATTTTTTTAATTCCATCCATTAAAAAAGATGATATTCTCTCGCCAATGGCGGTAATATCACCTTCCTGAAAACCATCATTTAAAATTGCTGTTACATCTCTTACAAGGGAAGTCACATCCCCAACAACCTCACCAGCCATATCTGAAAACTGCTCGCCAATTGTTATTTGTAACCCTTCATAAGCTGATTTTAAACTTCGAACAGAACCTGCAAGTCCGCTTTCCATGGTTTCAGACATTTGCACAGCTGCACCTTCAGCATTGGCAAGTTCGTTATAGAGGTTATTCATCTCATCGCCAGTACCAGATAAAAGTGCGTTAACTGCTGCAAGGTCTTGTTTGTTAAAGATGTTACTCAGTGCATTCATTTTATCTGATTCGGATAGACCACCAAGTTTTTCATTTAGGTCTTCAAAGATTTCATTCATTTCACGAATATTACCCGATGAGTCTGTCACACTAATCCCTAAAGAATCTAGCTCTTTTGTTGCAGCAGAAGTCGGAGAAGTAAGGGACATAATAACATTTCTAAGTTTTGTTCCACCTTCTGAGCCCTTGATACCACGGTTTGCAAGAACACCAAGCATGACATTTAATGTATCAAGTTCTTGTCCTGCATTTTTCATGGTGGCCCCAGCCACTAAGATACCTTCCCCAAGTTGCTGAACATCGGTATTAGACTTTTGAGAAGTCCTAGCCATCATGTCCATATAGGAATCCATATCTGAAATCTCAAGTCCTAAGGCTGCCATAGAGTCAGTAACAAGATCTGATGCTTTGGCTAAATCCATGCCACCTGCAGCTGCTAGGGTTAAAACTCCTGGAAGTGCATCAATGGCCTGTTCAGCATCATAACCAGCGAGGGCTAGGTAGTTTAAGGCATCAGCCGATTCGGAAGCAGAAAATCTTGTACTAGCACCAGCCTCTTTAGCTGCCTCTGAAAGTTTTTTAAATGCCTCTTCGCCTTCCACGCCAGTAAGTCCCATAGTTGCTTGCACTTGTTTCATGGAATCTTCATAGTCAGCGTAAACATTCAAAGAGTCCTTTATCCATTTGCCTGTAGCTACAGCACCTGCACCTATTGCAGCCATAGCTGCTGCAGCCGCTTTTAGTCCTGCAACTAGGGTTTTACCAGCAATTTCTCCAGCCTGTTTTAAGCCACCTACAAGTTTATCAAGCTTTTCTCTATTGAGCCTTTTTACTTCTTCTTGAGATTCTTTTAATTCACGTTCCATATTATTTAGTTCGGCATTGGCATTGTTAAGCTGTGTCTGCCAAGAGAGAGTTCTTCTATCATTTTCACCAAAGGAGGCGGCAGCATTAGAGAATGCTTTTTCTAAAGTAGAGACTTTTTCTTTTTGTGCATCTATTTCTTTATTAAGCTGGTTGTTTCTAGCTGTAATGGCTTGAATGGATTTGTCGTTTTTATCAAACTCAGAGGATACAAGTTTCATTTCTGAGCCAAGTACTCTGAAACTTTGATTTATTTCTCTAAGGGCATTTTTAAACTGCTTTTCACCCTCAATACCAATTTTAAATCCAAAGTCTGACACCTTACCACCTCCTTAGATTCCCATAGGAATAATCTCATCAATAGAAACTTCTCTTTTAGGCTTTGCCATTCCAGTAAATTGCTTGTGAATTTCCCATTGATCCAAAAGCTCCCCTATTGGCATAAGCCAAACATCTGACTCTGGTCTATGAAGCTGAGTTACTCCATAATAAATAAGTCGAGCAAACAATTCTTCATCGCTTACTCGACTTGCTCGTTTTTTGAGTTTTCGTCCTCTGATTCTATATGTCTTTTAGTTCCTTTAAACATAGCCTCCATAATTGCATCTTTATATGTTGCCAACTCATGAGGGGAGGTTAGAAGCTCTACATCATCTTCGGTTAATAGTTCTTCCTTTTCTCCATTAAGTCTGTTATTAATTAAAATGCTTTGATTAGCCAAAAGTGCAATAAGCCAGACAATTTCATCTAGGGCCATCTCAAAGTTTTCTGCCTTCATTAACTTTTCACCAAGATTTTCTAGACCGCCATAACGTTTCGCTATTTCCTTTGTTGCCTTTGTAGTTAAAATAAGGCGATATTCTTTGCCACCTATAGTTATCAGGCTACTACGCTCTTTGTCCATAATATTCCTCCTTATTCCTCTGTTCCATTAGCAGTGAAGAGAGGTTCATAAACTTCGTTATACCAGCCAGTGATTATTTCAGAGGACACACCCTCATCACCCTCACTAACTTCAGCCTTCCATGGATGCTTTCCTTGACCGTCAAGTTTATTTCTACGAATGACAGTTCCTTCAATGGTAGGTGTTGAGAAAGTAATACTATCTCCTTTAGTAGCAAGGTTCGTTGCTGGGATGCCAAACTTCACACGGTATAGCCAAAAGTAACGATATTTTCCGTTTGCTTTTTTAGCCCTAAAACCTATTGCTACAGGATCGCCTCCATCTTCACTTGTTGAAATTAATACTTTGTTATCATCAATTGTTGCCCCTGTTAAATCACTGGCAGCTTCTACACCAATATCATCGATTCCAAGAGAGAGTGTACCGTTTTGAAATTCCTTAATGATTTCTGCAGCACCGTCATCTGCATAAAGGGTTGCTTCTGCAAGTTCAACTGAAAGCTCCGCACTAATTGCTTTTGCTAAAGGAATAGGGGTATCATAGGTTTCATCACCGTTTGTATCTTCTGTTATTTTTGCATAATAAAGTCTATCAAGACCGATTGTTGCCATATGTTAATCCTCCCTCTATAAAATAAGTTTTTCTTACGTATACTCGCTTATTCTTAGAATTTCATAATCATTGATTAATTAAGAGATAGATAGATTTTGAAGATATACAATATTATGTAAGCATGGGGTGCCTTCCCTCAAGGGTCTTACTTTGTGGTAAAATATGTCGGCACATTGGATCTCCACATCTCCCTTGGCGGTTTACCCTCCCATGTCTCACCGGGTCCAATTGGCCCTGTACATTCCTTCGTTCTACCTATCCAGGGATGGAGGCCAGTTTATGCTCCTTAGCAGGGTCTTTGCCCGTATGGATTGTATAGTACCTGGCTGCTCCGTGCTCCTATTGTCAATGGTTATGGTTTTCTAAGTCCTTTAAACTAAGTATTCGCCTGTAAAATAATATTGTTTGTTTTTAAGCTGCTTCCTGTAATAAAATTATTGAGCTGTCTTTTAATAACTTCCTGCCATCGTAGGATGTCTTCTTCTTACCAAGAGCAAACAACACTCGAATTAACTTACAACTTAGAGCTATCAACGACTGTTTTTTCTTAAGCGGGTTTTCTATCCGTGTTGTATAGTAGCAATGCAGGGCTTTAAATTCGGGATTCTTTGCTACTAATGGCATGGTGCACTTGTAAAGCAGTGCCCTTAAGCGCGGGCGACCTCTTTTAGTGATACGGGTTTGCCCTTTATGCTTACCGGAGCTGTTTTCCTTTAAGTTTAACCCTGCCAGCTTCTGTATCTGCCGGGGGTGATGGTAGTTTTCAAGATTACCCACCTCCGCCAGAAAGCCTGCTACTGTGACTATGCCTACACCAGGAATTGTCATCATTTCTTGTGTGCCTGGTATCTCTTTAAGGATGTTTTCTATTTGTTCCATTAGCTGTTCTAT
>JBMNGF010000002.1:0-195532 GCA_050949745.1 Syntrophaceticus sp.
CTTTCACAATAGCCTCATAGGTTTTTACTCTGCCCACTATATCATCAGATTTAACGGTCAGAACTTCCTGTAAGGTATGAGCCGCTCCATAAGCCTCTAGTGCCCATACTTCCATTTCACCGAAACGCTGCCCTCCAAATTGAGCCTTCCCACCTAAGGGCTGCTGGGTCACCAAGGAATAAGGGCCTGTGGAACGGGCATGGATCTTATCATCCACCAAATGAGCCAGTTTCAACATATATATATAACCAACCGTAACCTCATTGTCGTAAGGTTCCCCTGTACGACCATCATATAGCACTGTTTTACCATCCCTAGGCAGCCCCGCTTCTTCAAGGGTATCCATAATGTCATCTTCGACTGCACCGTCATAAACCGGGGATGAAACAAGTATCCCCATCTCATGGGCGGCTCGGCCCAAATGACACTCCAAGATCTGTCCGATGTTCATACGAGAGGGAACACCAAGGGGATTCAAGACAATCTCTATAGGAGTACCATCAGGCAAAAAGGGCATATCCTCTTCCGGTAGGACCCTGGATACCACACCTTTATTCCCGTGCCTTCCGGCCATCTTATCCCCTATAGACACCTTTCTTTTTTGGGCTACATAGACTCGTACCAATTTATTGACACCAGGTGGAAGCTCATCCCCATTCTCCCGGGAAAACACCTTGACCTCAACAACCCGTCCGGATTCCCCATGAGGAATCCGCAAAGAAGTATCCCTCACCTCTCGGGCTTTTTCACCAAAGATAGCCCTCAGCAGGCGCTCTTCGGCTGTAAGCTCAGTTTCCCCTTTAGGGGTTACTTTACCGACCAGGATATCCCCTGGACGAACCTCGGCACCAACCCGAATAACCCCTCTCTCATCAAGATCCTTTAAGACATCTTCGCCTACATTAGGTATATCACGGGTGATATCCTCAGGGCCGAGCTTGGTGTCCCGGGCATCACATTCATATTCTTCAATATGAATAGATGTAAAGTAATCATCCCTCACCAGCTTTTCACTGATCAGAATGGCATCCTCATAATTGTACCCTTCCCAAGGCATATAAGCCACCAAGACATTCCTGCCCAGAGCAAGCTCTCCTCCATCTGTAGAGGCGCCATCAGCGATCACCTGTTGCTCCTTTACACGCTGCCCTGTCCGCACAATAGGCTTCTGATTGATACAGGTACCCTGGTTGGAGCGTTCAAATTTAATCAGAGGATAATCAATTACTCTGCCAGAATCCCCTCTAATTCGTATTTCATCTGCAGTGACTCGTTCTACCACCCCTGCATCATCACTGGTCACCATAACGCCAGAATCGAGAGCAACCCGGTATTCGATTCCGGTACCTACTAAAGGTGCTTCAGTGCGCAACAGGGGTACAGCCTGACGCTGCATATTAGCGCCCATGAGAGCCCGGTTGGCATCATCATTTTCCAAAAATGGAATAAGAGCCGCAGCAACACTTACCACCTGTTTTGGTGAAACATCCATATAATCGACTTCAGAAGTAGGTACAACTAATATATTCTTACCATCACGTGCACTAACACGGCGAGTGGTAAAGTGACCTTCCTCATCAAGAGTAGCATTAGCTTGTGCGATCACATATTCATCCTCTGTATCTGCTGTCAGGTATTCAATTTCATCTGTAACAATACCCTTTTCCCTATCTACTTTTCGATAAGGTGTCTCGATGAAACCGAATTTGTTTACCCTGGCATAGGTACTGAGAGATCCGATCAGACCGATGTTTGGCCCCTCAGGAGTCTCAATTGGACACATCCTCCCATAGTGTGAATGATGAACATCCCGTACCTCAAAACCAGCACGCTCCCTGCTTAGGCCACCCGGTCCCAAAGCACTCAAGCGCCGCTTATGAGTTAGTTCTGCTAAAGGGTTGGTCTGATCCATAAATTGAGAGAGCTGGCTGCTGCCGAAAAACTCTTTAATCGAGGCCACAACAGGGCGAATATTAATCAAGGCCTGCGGAGTTATGGTATCCACATCCTGGATAGTCATACGCTCACGGACAACCCTTTCCATACGCGCCAGGCCAATACGGAACTGATTCTGCAACAGTTCTCCCACTGAACGCAGTCTCCTGTTCCCTAGATGATCGATGTCATCAACATTCCCCTCACCATTCATCAACTTGAGGAAGTAACCAATTACAGCAAAGATATCTTCAGGGGTTAAGCACCTGCTATCATGTGAATTATCAAACTTGAGCTTCTTATTTAATTTGTAGCGGCCAACACGACCCAAATCATAGCGCCGAGCATCAAAGAAGAGATTCTCCAAAAGTGCCCGTGCACTCTCTATAGTAGGAGGCTCCCCCGGCCGCAGACGCTTGTAGATCTCCACCAAAGCCTCTTCCTGATTCTGGGTGCTATCCTTTTCCATAGTAATCTTTAGGAATTCATCGTCATTATAATGCTCCAAAATATCATCATTTGACGAATATCCTAGAGCACGAAGAAGTACAGTCACAGGCAACTTACGTGTACGGTCAATACGCACATGGATCACTTCCCGTGCATCTGATTCAAATTCCATCCAGGCTCCTCTGTTGGGAATAACCGTAGCACTGTAAATGCGTTTTCCAGAAGCATCACTTGCTTCGTGAAAATATACCCCAGGTGAGCGTACCAACTGACTGACAACTACTCGTTCCGCACCATTGATAATAAATGTACCCTTATCGGTCATCAGGGGGAAATCACCCATAAAAACATCCTGTTCTTTTATTTCCCCTGTATCTCGGTTTGTTAACCGTACCTTTGCCCTTAAAGGCGCAGCGAAGGTAACATCCCTTTCTTTGCACTCAGGTTCAGAATATTTAGGTTCACCTAAAGAGTAATCAATAAACTCCAACCTTAAATTACCTGCGAAATCCTGAATCGGGGAAACATCATAAAAGGCTTCCTTCAGCCCCTCACTTAAAAACCACCCATAGGATTGCTTCTGAATCTCAATCATATTGGGCATCTTCAGAACTTCGGATATGCGCCCATAATCCCAGCGTACTTTTTCGCCTACTTGATTCTGTTTTGGATTAGCCATATTCTCACATCCTCACCTTACTCGGTACTGTATTGTTTTCACTTGTAACCCAGCGGTGATGGTGCTTAAATGATACCCATATCCAATAATTTTCAACCGCCCTTCTTTCCATATTAATACAATATTACTCAATAGGCATTTTCTGATAATATCATTTATAAATGTACTTGTCAAGAAAAAGCAAAAGGATACTCATAAGGAACACCTTAAAAGCTCTCCTTTTGCTTTTCTGCCATATCAGGCTTCATATTATTTCTTAACAATAACAGATTTATCGCCGTAATACAATGTCACCCCTGTGTTCTCAAGAGACAACAACGAAAATCTTATTGAATCTCGACCTCTGCTCCTACTTCAGTAAGCTTTTCTTTTATTGATTCGGCCTCTTCTTTGCTGACATTTTCTTTAACCGCTTTCGGTGCATTGTCTACTACTTCCTTGGCTTCCTTGAGTCCTAAGCCTGTAATTTCCCGCACAGCCTTGATGACCTTAATCTTCTGATCGCCAATAGCAGAAAGAATAACGTTAAACTCAGTCTTCTCCTCTTCTGCCGGAGCATCAGCAGCAGCTGCAGGCCCAGCAGCCACAGCTACAGGTGCTGCAGCGCTTACGCCAAATTCTTCTTCAAGGGCCTTGACCAAATCAGCCAACTCAAGTACAGTCATTTCCTTGACAGCTTCAATAATCTCATCAACTTTACTCATTTAATAGACCTCCCTGATTATCCGTTTTTTTTGTTTTAACTCTCAGTAGAGCAGATCATAACTCAGAATTAACCTGCTTCTTTTTGCTCTTTTACAGCGTTTAAAGCATATACCAATTTCCTGACCGGTCCCTGCAAAACACCGCATAAGCCAGTAAGTGGGCCATTGAGACCACGCAAAACCATGGAAACCAAAACATCTTTACTCGGCAGTTCAGCTAGGCTTTGAATGGAGTCTGCTCCAACTACATCACCCTCAATAAGCCCGCCTTTGATCTCCAGCTTGCGATACTCTTTCATAAAACCCTTCAATGCCTTCGCCGGCGAAACAGGATCCTCGTAAGAAAAAGCGATAGCAGTAGGGCCATCCAAAAACTGAGAGATATCTGGGACTCCGCTGTTTTCTGCAGCACGTTGCGTGAGAGTGTTTTTCACAACCTTGAATTCTACGCCGGCGTCCCTGCAGCTTCTCCGGAGAGCAGTAGCCTCTTCTACTTTAATACCCCGGTAGTCTGTAAAAACTGCGGCCTTTGATGTCTTGAACTTCTCTTCCAATTCAGCGACAGCTTTCTTTTTTTCTTCAAGACTGGCCATTTCACGCCTCCTTTAATAAATGATAAAGCCCTCCGCAGACAGCAGAGGGCTAGATAATTACTATACAAATCCATCCAACCTCGGTAGGCCAAATTTAAGCCTTGATGGCACCTACTGTCTGCGGTCACTCGTAAAGCATAACAAAGGATTCTATTTTAGTCAAGAAAATAATTCTTGATATTTTACTCACCTAAAGGATTAAGTGGATTAATCTTTACACCAGGCCCCATACTCGATGAAACGACAATACTCTTTATATATTGTCCCTTCGCCGCTGCTGGTCTTACCTTGATCAGAGTATCTACCAGTGCTTGATAATTCTCTTTGATTTTCTCCAATGGGAATGAAGCTTTACCGATGACGGCATGCACAATACCCGTTTTATCTGCACGGTACTCGATCTTGCCAGCTTTGATTTCCTTAACTGCCTGCTCAATGTCAAAGGTCACTGTACCTGTTTTAGGGTTAGGCATTAATCCGCGAGGTCCCAATACTTTCCCCAATCTCCCTACCTTGCTCATCATGTCCGGGGTTGCTACTGCAACTTCAAAATCCAGCCATCCCTCTTGGATCTTTTTGACCAGTTCATCTTCACCTACATAATCTGCGCCTGCCTCAGTTGCTTCCTTCGCCTTATCTCCTTTAGCGAAAACAAGCACTTTTCTTGATTTACCAGTTCCATGAGGCAACACCATAGCTCCCCTCACCTGCTGATCAGCATGACGCGGATTGATTCCTAGTCTAACAGCAAGCTCTACAGTTTCATCAAATTTGGCTGTTGCATTATCTTTAACAAGCACCATAGCCTCATCTAATTCATATAATTTCTCCCTGTCTATCTTTTCGATAGCTGACTGATATCTTTTTCCCCTTTTAGCCATTCTTATATCCTCCTCTGTGGTTTTAACGGATTTTAATCCTCCCACTTTATCTTTAACAATGGTAACAAATCAACAGATCAGTTATTAGAAAACAGAGCCTCGATAATCTTTTTCCAACGACCAACCACTAATCACTATTCTACAACTTCTATACCCATACTGCGTGCGGTCCCCTCGACCATACGCATGGCACCTTCTACATCCATAGCATTAAGGTCCTTCATTTTCAGTTCAGCAATTTCCCGCACCTTTGCCCGGGAAACTTTACCCACCTTTTCACGGTTAGGTTCACCAGATGCAGTTTCGATTCCCAAAGCATTTTTCAATAAAATTGATGCCGGAGGAGTCTTCGTAATGAAGCTTAAGGTTCTGTCCTGATAAATGGTAACCTCCACCGGAATGATCAGACCTGCGTCTTTAGCTGTCCGCTCATTAAAATCTTTGCAGAATCCCATGATATTGACACCATGGGGGCCAAGAGCAGAACCAACCGGTGGCGCCGGTGTAGCCTTGCCTGCCGGAATCTGAAGCTTAATAACAGCTGCAACCTTTTTTGGGGCCATATTGGCACTTCCTTTCCTTATTTCTACTATAATTTCTCCACTTGTGTGAATTCCAACTCAACTGGCGTTTCTCGCCCAAACATAGATACAAGCACCCTAAGCTTGCTTTTCTCAGGATATATCTCTTCCACTGTACCGATAAAGTTCTCAAAGGGGCCTGCAATAACCCGCACACTTTCACCGATATCCAGATCGATCTTTATTGGGGACTCTGCCAAGCCCATCTTGCATAAAATATTTTGAACCTCATCTTCGACCAGAGGGATCGGTTTATTACCCGATCCTACGAAACTCGTAACACCGGGTGTATTGCGGACAACATACCAGGAATCATCAGTTAAAGTCATCTCTACCAATACATAGCCGGGAAAAATCTTCTTTTTTGTAACACGCCTTTTCCCGTCCTTGATTTCAACTTCATCCTCCATAGGGACAATGATGCTAAACACCTTGTCCTCCATGTCCATAGAAGCAACTCGCTTCTCTAAATTAGCCTTTACCTTATTTTCATAGCCTGAATATGTGTGAATTACATACCATTTTTTTTCCATAAAGACAAGGGACCTGCCGGCCCCCACCTCCCTGGCTATTGAATAAACAATTCTCCGCCTATAAGCTCAATAGGAGCTGAACTACCCAGCTTATAAGAATATCAGCAATCCATATAAGAAATGCAACTATGATGACAGCTACAACGACCACTGCACTGTAAGCAATAAGCTGATTTCGACCGGGCCAATGTACCTTTTTTAATTCTCCCCATACACTTTGAAAAAACCTTGTTATGTTTTGAAAAAAACTCTTTTTTGGTTTTTCTTTGCCAGCCGCAGTCCGAACGGAGCGTTTTTCCTTTTTATCGGTCGCCTTTTTGTTTGCCTTTCCTTTAACTGGCACCTGCACATCGCTCTTGGACTTGTCATTCTTTATTAGACGCAAAAAAGAACGTAATTTTCCTTCGGAAGCAGATGCAGTCTCAGGCTCAGCCGTGCGCTCATCCTTTTTCATCTTTTCCTCTTTGGATACCTTTTTTGCACGGGCTTTGACATTTCTTCTATTCGCCGCACCGGCTTTTTTCGCCAACAGACTCACATCCTTCAGCCTGCCACCATTTATTTTGTTTCACGATGGACAGTTTGTTTTTTACATACAGGGCAGTATTTTTTTAGCTCTAACCTTTCTGAATTGTTCCTTTTGTTTTTTTCTGTTGTATAATTGCGGTTTTTACAATCTATACATGCTAAGGTCACACCTACGCGCACTTTCGCCACCTCCTGCTGCCTTATCTACAGCATATAGTTCCAAATACAGCCATAGAAATATCCTGTTCTACTTTAGCATAGTCCCCCGTTAGCTGTCAATAAAAATGGTTGTTGAACATTAACATTCAACTGTTAATTGTAACTAGTGCTGCCATAAAGACTATAAGTCAAACCATAGCAAAGAGTATCTGATACTATCCTTCCACATTATACCACAATGCATGCCCTCACAAACACCTTATCAATTTTTATAAACATGAAACCGCCTGCTTAAACAACCCCCTGAGCAAGCATGGCCTCCGCTACTTTGACAAAACCGGCGATATTGGCACCATCAAGATAGTTCACTTGATTGTCTTTTTTCCCATAAGTTACACACTGTTCATGAATATTTTTCATAATATCCTGCAGCTTACAATCAACGTCATCAGCCGACCAGCAATAATGCATACTGTTTTGGCTCATCTCTAGCCCACTTACTGCCACACCACCGGCATTAGCAGCTTTACCCGGAGCAACCAGCACCCCGGCATCATGCAGCATATCCAGAGCATCGAGAGTACAGGGCATATTGGCAGCCTCAACAACACATTTACAGCCATTATTAATCAATTGTTTGGCCTCATCCTGACACAGCTCGTTCTGTGTTGCAGTGGGAACGGCAATATCACAGGGAACCTCCCAGGGCTTTCTCCCTTCAACCCACTTTAAACCGAATTTATCCGCAAAATCACGTGCGGGGCGACGATACACAACCCAGAGATCCTTTAAATAATCCAACTTATCACCTTTGATCCCATCAGGATCATAAACATATCCATTTTCATCTGCAACTGTAATCACCTTAGCGCCATATTGGCTGGCTTTTTCAATTAAAAAACTCCCAACATTTCCATAACCGGAGATGGCTATTGTTTTTCCTTCTAAGTCCTCACCACGTGTCTTCAACATCTCCTGCAGGAAATAAACAACACCATAACCTGTGGCCTCCGGACGCATGAGACTGCCACCCCAAGCAAATCCCTTGCCTGTCAGCACACCGTTAAAAACATTTGTAATCTTTTTATACTGACCAAAAAGGTACCCTATCTCCCTACGCCCAACACCTATATCCCCGGCTGGAACATCTGTATCAGGCCCTAGATAGCGATAGAGCTCCGTCATAAACGACTGGCAGAAACGCATAACTTCCTGATCCGATTTGCCTCGAGGATCAAAATCTGCACCACCCTTTCCACCACCAAGAGGCAACGTGGTCAAAGAGTTCTTAAATACCTGCTCAAATGCAAGAAATTTTAAAACCCCCAAATTTACAGATGGGTGGAAACGCAGGCCACCTTTATAGGGACCAATAGCGCTGTTCATCTGCACTCTAAATCCGCGGTTGACTTGAATTTCCCCTCTATCGTCAACCCAGGGAACACGGAAAATTAATACCCGTTCAGGTTCTACAATTCTTTCCAATATTTTTGCTTTCCTATACTTAGGATGCTTCTCTAAAAAGGGCAAAATTGATCTACCCACCTCATAAACAGCTTGATGAAATTCTTTTTCCCCAGGATTTCTGCTTGTCACCTGGTTGATAAAATCATTAAAATATTGCTCTGACATACCCCGTATCCTCCATCCTTCAGTCTGGAATAGTTCGCTAAGCATAACAAACATAAATATATGAGTCAAAGGAACGGTCACTTTGACTCAATAAGCTACGCTATCCTACAATATTATATATCAACAGTTCATCCATTTCATCCTGCTAACAAAAAGGATCGGGTCAATACTTAGTAGGTAATTTCCTCGTTCCTTAAAAATAATTCTAAAGCTATCATAAATAATGATCACCAACGACTAGATGCGACACATTTTTTATTCAAATCATAGGATAAACAGTACAAAGAGATCTAGCCAAATTGACCCCTTAAAATCAAAATTCTATTTAGTGATCAGTAGTTGGTGGTGAGGAGTTGGATTAGAAATAGTCATCCTGAACTAAAACTGTTACCTGTGTCCCAAACCTATACCTGTCCATGGGAATACTTCCAGTCACTAAATTGATACTCGAATAAAAAAAGCAAAACTTTGAGGTTTTGCTTTTTGGCTCCCCGGGCAGGATTCGAACCTGCAACACTCCGGTTAACAGCCGGATGCTCTACCGTTGAGCTACCGAGGAATGTAAAATCTGGCAGCGACCTACTCTCCCGGGAAACCCAGTACCATCAGCGCTGGAGGGCTTAACTGCCGTGTTCGGAATGGGTACGGGTGTTGCCCCTCCGCCATCACCACCAGAAACTTTATTCAATTTGTCAAGTGACTGTCACTGCATGTGACAGGGGGACGGGGGTTGTGTCACAACAGTGAGTCAAAGTCACCGTCCCTTTGACTCACCGTCCCTTTGACTCAGTCCCCTTTGACTCACATGAGTCAAAGTACCTGTCCCCTTGACTCACAACATAACAGAGAAACTATCTAGCCTGGCCTTTAACTTTTACACCAAGCAAAGGCGACTGGCTGCAAATTGTGCAAGCCCTCGACCTATTAGTACCGGTCCGCTTAAAGGGTTACCCCTCTTACACTCCCGGCCTATCTACCTGGTCATCTTCCAGGGGTCTTACCCCAACTTGCATTGGGTGGGAAACCTCATCTCGGGGTCGGCTTCGCGCTTAGATGCTTTCAGCGCTTATCCGTGCCAGACATGGCTACCCAGCTATGCTCCTGGCGAAACAACTGGTACACCAGTGGTCTGTCCATCCCGGTCCTCTCGTACTAGGGACAGCTCCCCTCAAGTTTCCTGCGCCTGCGACGGATAGGGACCGAACTGTCTCACGACGTTCTGAACCCAGCTCACGTACCGCTTTAATGGGCGAACAGCCCAACCCTTGGGACGTACTTCCGCCCCAGGATGCGATGAGCCGACATCGAGGTGCCAAACCTCCCCGTCGATGTGGACTCTTGGGGGAGATAAGCCTGTTATCCCCGGGGTAGCTTTTATCCGTTGAGCGACGGCCCTTCCACTCGGTACCGCCGGATCACTAAGCCCTGCTTTCGCACCTGTTCGAGATGTCTCTCTCACAGTCAAGCTCCCTTCTGCCTTTGCACTCTTTGCGCGTGATTTCCAACCACGCTGAGGGAACCTTTGGGCGCCTCCGTTACTCTTTGGGAGGCGACCGCCCCAGTCAAACTGCCCACCTGACACTGTCCCTCTGCCGGATAACGGCAGTAGGTTAGAACTCCAGCACTCTCAGGGTGGTATCCCACCAGTGGCTCCCCCAAACCTAGCGGCTTGGGTTCTATGCCTCCCACCTATCCTGTACAAAAAATACCAAAATCCAATATCAGGTTACAGTAAAGCTCCACGGGGTCTTTCCGTCCTGTCGCAGGTAACCCGCATCTTTACGGGTACTACAATTTCACCGAGTCCCTCGTTGAGACAGCGCCCAAATCGTTACGCCATTCGTGCAGGTCGGAACTTACCCGACAAGGAATTTCGCTACCTTAGGACCGTTATAGTTACGGCCGCCGTTTACTGGGGCTTCGGTTGGGAGCTTGCACTCTTCCCCTTAACCTTCCAGCACCGGGCAGGCGTCAACCCCTATACATCAGCTTGCGCTTTAGCAGGAGCCTGTGTTTTTGGTAAACAGTCGTTTGGGCCTCTTCTCTGCAACCCCCTCGAGCTCCAATTGATTATCTTCACTCTAACGGGGCACCCCTTCTCCCGAAGTTACGGGGTCAATTTGCCTAGTTCCTTAACGAGGGTTCTCTCGCGCGCCTTAGGATTCTCTCCTCGCCTACCTGTGTCGGTTTTCGGTACGGGCACCGGTAAGCCTCACTAGAGGTTTTTCTTGCCAGTGTGGGATCGGCCACTTCGGTACTTATTTTTCCCTCGCTCTCGCTTCTCAGGATTAGCAACCTGACGGATTTGCCTATCAGGTCTCCCTACTAGCTTGGACGGGCTCTACCAACGGCCCGCTGTGCCTACCCTCCTGTGTCACCCCTTCGCTACAAGCGGCTTACTGGCGGTATCGGAATCTCCACCGATTGTCCATCGCCTACGCTTTTCAGCCTCGGCTTAGGTCCCGACTTACCCTGGGCGGACGAGCCTTCCCCAGGAAACCTCGGGCTTTCGGCGGGCAGGATTCTCACCTGCCTTCTCGCTACTCATACCGGCATTCTCACTTCCAGAAGCTCCAGTATCCCTTTCGGTATACCTTCTCTGCTGCTGGAACGCTCCCCTACCAAGTTAGTGGTTGGTCGTTGGTAATTAGTCGTTAGGTTTCCACGCTTGCCTTAAGCGGTAAAGTTGTTTTCCTATTGTTGTGTATTCATTGCTTAGCTGTTTGTACTCAGCTTCTATCAAGTAACCAAGTTCTCTTACAAAGTCAAGCAGTACAAGAACTTCATTACATGATCCGAGTGCGTTTCTTAAAAAATGCTGGAATTCTGCGGCTGACTCTCGTCTGCCATATCCTTCGGCTATGTTCAGCATTATCGATACTGCTGCTCTCCTTAATTGGCTTCCTAGTTCATACTTTTCATATGCAGGAAAGCTTAGAGTTTTTTTGTGTACATTTAATGCTTGCCGATATGCCCTCTCATAAACATTTAACTTCTTATATCCTGGCATTTTTTATCTCCTAACCACTAACCACTAACGACAAACCACTAACCTCCGCAGCTTTGGTGTCAGGCTTAGCCCCGTTACATTTTCGGCGCGGAGCCACTTGACCAGTGAGCTATTACGCACTCTTTGAATGGTGGCTGCTTCTAAGCCAACATCCTGGTTGTCTAGGTAACTCCACATCCTTTTACACTTAGCCTGAACTTTGGGACCTTAGCCGGCGGTCTGGGCTGTTTCCCTCTCGACTATGAATCTTATCACCCATAGTCTGACTCTCAGGTTCTTTCTTTATGGTATTCGGAGTTTGAAAAGGTTCGGTAACGTGGTCGACGCCCCTAGCCTGATCAGTGCTCTACCCCCATAAAGGACCCCCTGAGGCTAGCCCTAAAGCTATTTCGGGGAGAACCAGCTATCTCCGGGTTCGTTTGGCTTTTCACCCCTACCCACAGGTCATCCGCCACCTTTTCAACGATGGTCGGTTCGGGCCTCCACGAGAGGTTAATCTCGCTTCACCCTGCCCATGGGTAGCTCACCCGGTTTCGGGTCTGCATCATGCAACTATCTCGCCCTTTTCAGACTCGCTTTCGCTGCGGCTCCGGATTCTATCCTTAACCTTGCTGCATAACACAACTCGCCGGTCCGTTCTACAAAAAGTACGCCATCATTCAACTTATAGTCGAACTTTGACTGCTTGTAAGCATATGGTTTCAGGTTCTATTTCACTCCCCTCCCGGGGTGCTTTTCACCTTTCCCTCACGGTACTCGTTCACTATCGGTCGTCGGGTGGTATTTAGCCTTAGGAGGTGGTCCTCCTGAATTCCTGCAGGATTTCACGTGCCCCGCAGTACTTGGGTGCGTACTAAGTGAGTGCTCTACTTTTCGGGTACGAGACTGTTACTCTCTTTGGTTGACCTTTCCATGTCTATTCTCCTAAGTATGAGCCTTTTTTCTCACCGGATTCGCTGTACCAAATCCTTCGTACGTCCCTCGACCCCTTAAACGCAACGAGTACAGTCTTTTAAACGTTTAAGGTTTGGGCTGTTCCCTGTTCGCTCGCCGCTACTGGGGGAATCACGGTTGTTTTCTTTTCCTCGGGGTACTAAGATGTTTCAGTTCTCCCGGTTGCTCAACCTTACCTATGTGTTCAGTAAGGCTTGGCTAGGTTTTAACCTAGCCGGGTTTCCCCATTCGGGTATCCTCGGATTGTCGCTTGCTTGCAGCTTCCCGAGGCTTTTCGCAGCTTACCACGCCCTTCTTCAGCCTCCGACGCCTAGGCATCCGCCATATGCCTTCTTTTGCTTGCTCTTGCCGCCAGTCGCCTTCGCCTGGTATCTTTTCCTTCACAGTTAAAGGCTTTCTTTCTCGGCTTTTGTAGTTTCTCTTTATGTTGTTGTCAAAGAACAGTTAATATGGTCTTTCAAAGCTAAACAGTCGTGTGTGTCTTTTTTTACTCCTTAGAAAGGAGGTGATCCAGCCGCACCTTCCGATACGGCTACCTTGTTACGACTTCACCCCAATCACCAGCCCCACCTTCGACGGTTCTTTCCTTACGGTTAAGCCACCGGCTTCGGGTGTTGCCAGCTTTCGTGGTGTGACGGGCGGTGTGTACAAGGCCCGGGAACGTATTCACCGCGGCATTCTGATCCGCGATTACTAGCGATTCCGACTTCATGCAGGCGAATTGCAGCCTGCAATCCGAACTGGGGTCGGCTTTGTGGGATTGGCTCCACATCGCTGCTTCGCTACCCTCTGTACCGACCATTGTAGCACGTGTGTAGCCCAGGACATAAAGGGCATGATGATTTGACGTCATCCCCACCTTCCTCCGGTTTGTCACCGGCAGTCCCCTTAGAGTGCCCACCTTTACGTGATGGCAACTAAGTGCAAGGGTTGCGCTCGTTGCGGGACTTAACCCAACATCTCACGACACGAGCTGACGACAACCATGCACCACCTGTCTCTGCGTTCCTTAAAAAGGCACTCCCGTGTTTCCACAGAATTCGCAGGATGTCAAGCCCTGGTAAGGTTCTTCGCGTTGCATCGAATTAAACCACATGCTCCACCGCTTGTGCGGGCCCCCGTCAATTCCTTTGAGTTTCAGCCTTGCGACCGTACTCCCCAGGCGGGACACTTAATGCGTTAGCTGCGGCACAGATGGCTTTGAAACCACCTACACCTAGTGTCCATCGTTTACGGCCAGGACTACCGGGGTATCTAATCCCGTTCGCTACCCTGGCTTTCGCTCCTCAGCGTCAGGTCAAGGCCAGAAGACCGCCTTCGCCACTGGTGTTCCTCCCGATATCTACGCATATCACCGCTACACCGGGAATTCCATCTTCCTCTCCTTGCCTCAAGTAGTTCAGTATCAACTGCAATCCTCCGGTTGAGCCGTCGGCTTTCACAGCTGACTTGAACTACCGCCTACGAGCCCTTTACGCCCAGTAATTCCGGACAACGCTAGCCCCCTACGTTTTACCGCGGCTGCTGGCACGTAGTTAGCCGGGGCTTTCTGGCAGGGTACCGTCACTTCCTTCGTCCCCTGCAACAGGGTTTTACGACCCGAAGGCCTTCGTCACCCACGCGGCGTCGCTGCGTCAGGCTTTCGCCCATTGCGCAATATTCCCCACTGCTGCCTCCCGTAGGAGTCTGGGCCGTGTCTCAGTCCCAGTGTGGCCGACCACCCTCTCAGGCCGGCTATCCATCGTCGCCCTGGTAGGCCGTTACCCCACCAGCTAGCTAATGGAACGCGGATCCATCTGTAAGCAGATTTGACTCTTTTGCTGTTGTGTAGATGCCTACTCTACAGTTCATCCGGTATTAGCACCGGTTTCCCGATGTTATCCCAGTCTTACAGGCAGGTTATCCACGCGTTACTCACCCGTCCGCCACTAAGTTTGCGGTGAAGTAAACTTCTCCGCATCCTCCGTTCGACTTGCATGTGTTAAGCACGCCGCCAGCGTTCGTCCTGAGCCAGGATCAAACTCTCCGTTGAATTATTTTTAAACGCTGACCTCACACGACTGTTCAGTTTTCAAAGACCTTCCGCTGTCACCGTTATTTCCCGGCGGCAACGGTTTTTATCTTATCACGCTCACTTGTGCGTGTCAAGACCTTTTTCGACTCATTTTTTGCTGCCTTCTGTTTTTGAAGCAGCGTCCTCTAGGTTAACACCTTTCGGCTTTCCAGTCAAGTGTCTTTTTTTTTCAAGTTCCTTGCTGTCTGTAACAGCGTTGTCTATCTTAGCATCATCTCTTGATATGTGTCAAGAACTTTTTTTCCTTCTCTTTTGCCACTCTGGCGTGCTCTTTCTTTTGCACTTCCTTCGCAGCTGTTTTCACTGTTATCTCCAACAGTGTTGCTTATCTTAGCACCTTCCCTCGATATGTGTCAAGAGCTTTTTTGTGCTTACCGATAAGTCATTTTATGGTATTTATGAAATATCCATTTCTAAGATATAAACATCCTCACTGCAGTTACTACTAAAAGAACTGCAAAAGCTTTGCGTAGCAGGTCTGGTGCAATAACATTGACAGACATAGCCCCAACATAAGATCCGATTACAGCTCCAACTGCCAGTACGATGGCCAGTTTCAAATTTAAATTATTTAAATTATAATGAGTCCAAGCACCCATTAAAGCTGTAGGAATAATGATTGCAAGTGATGTACCGACAGCCTGCTGGATAGGAACCTTGAAAAAAAAGGTCATCATGGGAACCAGGATCACTCCTCCCCCTATACCCAGCAGGGCACTGAGCCACCCAGCAGCAAAACCTGCAGCTATTTGAAGCATAATCATAGTCATCTTGATCAGCCCTCTTCCTTATTTTTTGATATATTATAGTAAAAACATCTTAAACCATATTTCATATACAATATAATGGCACTGCTTATAGTAGAGGTGAGTTCCTTGCGCCAGATAAAGATAACACTAATTGTTATTGTCATATTATTCCTGTCTCTAAAGTTTGCCCAACAACTAGAAGAGCATTATCAAAATAAAGATGAGTACCCTCCTACCTGGATACAGCTGCTTTCCAGCGCCGGAAAAGGACATTTTGGCACCGGAATATTTAGTAGCACCCCAAATAACCTAGATTTATCCATACTTGAGCCAGGAGATATTCTTCTCGGAGGCAACCCCGGGGGTTCTTATGGACATTATACTCACGCCGGTATGTATATCGGTAATAATCAGGTGGTAACCATGTATACAAGTACCGGTGTTTATATTGAGCAACCCTCTGCTTATCATCGTTACCACTGGGCAGCTGTGGGGAGGGTTAAGGCCAGCCCACAGCAAAAAGAGGAAGCCGTATCCTACTGCCTCTCACAGCTAGGAAGCCCCTTCCATATTCTTTCTCCGAAAACAGAGGATGGGCTCTGGTACTGTTCCAAACTTATCTGGCTTGCTTATTTTAAACAGAACATAGATCTGGATCCCTTCGATTCATATTGGGTGCTTCCCGATGCCTTTGCCTATAGTCCACATGTTCAAATATTAGAAAAAGCAGAGGTGCACTAATCAATGCGTCAAAGCAAACATGCCCTTTTCTCTATGGCGAAAAAACTTTTTCTTCTACATCTTGTCTTTATCATCATAACGGTTATTATGCTTAATTTCGGCCCCTTGGCTATTATCTCTTCTCTCATTTATATCCTGGCTTTATTTTTAGCAGGGCTACAGGGGACCCGTATCCATAAAACTGAAGCTCTCACTACCCTAGCTGCAGGTTATCTAAGTCAGATCATCGGAATTTTATCATCTTTCTTTGTCCTCACTAAAAGCTTATGGAATTTTAGTATAGAACCATTCGAATTTATAGCTCAGATCTGGCAGACACCTCCCTATCCTCTCTATCCCCTCCTGCCACCCACCAGTTATTTTGATATGCCCTTATATTTCTTCATTACTATAACTGCTTCATTTGTACTACCTCTGATCCCAGCACTCGGCGCCGGTTTATCCCGATTGTTCACAAGCATATGAGATCAGTGGAATACTGCTTAAAGCCTTATTTCATAAATATATTTTTCCCAGTAGACAAAAGAATGCTCCACATACTGCTGTGGCGTTCAAATATATCATCCATAGCAGCCAAGAGCTGATCCATCTGTTCCCTGGAAACTATTAAAGGTGGTTCAAACCGGATTACATTAGGATTGTTTAAAGTATAGGCAGTGATAATATGATATTTATTCATCAATTCTCCGGCTATTAAGGATGCCATGTATTCTTCGGCAAGCTTATTAATTTTACCCTTTGTGAGCTTGTTAAATAACCCCCCAGATATCTGGTTGAACTCTATTCCGATCAAAAGCCCCTTTCCACGCACCTCTTTGATCATAGAAGGGTATTTCTCCTGTAAATCCCGAAGCCCCTGGAGCAAGTAAGCACCCTTGCCCCGCGCCTGTTCAGCCAGATTTTCCTTGATCATAACATCTATGGAAGCAATCCCTGCGGCACATGCTCTGGCATTTCCACCGAAAGTGGATGTATGTAGTGAACACTTTTCCATTCCTCCGAAAGCGCTATCCCAGATATTCTCTGTTGTAACAAAGGCAGAAATCGGCATCACTCCTCCACCCAGGGATTTGCCCAGACACAATATATCCGGTATAACTGTCTCCCACTGACACGCAAAATTCGTCCCTGTACGGGCAAAACCGGTCTGGATTTCATCAAAAATCAGGAGGGTATCATATCGATTGCAGAGTTCTCTAACTTCTACCAGATAGCCTTGTGCAGGTAAATGTACACCACCCTCCCCTTGAATGGGTTCGATAATAAAAGCAGCCACATCTTTGTTTTGCAGCTTTTCCTCCAGAGCATTTAGATCTCCAAAAGGAACCGATTCACACCCTGGAAGAAGGGGTTTGAAAGGATCCTGGTATTTGCTCTTACCAGTGACCGAAAGGGCGCCAAAAGTTTTTCCATGGAAGGAGCCTTCACAGTAAATAATTTTACTCTTTCCGGTAGCTCCCCTAGCCAGTTTCAGGGCACCCTCCACCGCTTCAGCACCGCTGTTGCCAAAAAACGACCTACACAGTTCTCCTGGTAGGATTTGCGCCAGATTATAGGCAAGAGCAGCATAAAGTGTGCCTAAAGAGGCCTGCAGCAGATTAGGCAGTTCTGCTGCCTTTTGTACTGCATCTGTTATCTGTGGATGGTTATGCCCAAAGTTCAGTGCACCATAACCACCTAAAAAATCCAGGTACTCATTTCCCTCATCATCCCAGACATTCACCCCTTGGGCTTTTACGAATTTTTTATTAAAGTTGATCAAACCCATCATCGTAGCTAGTCCGGGATTTACATACTGTTTGTATATATCACTTATTTCGCTGCGATCCAGCTGCAATGCTTCCTGTAAGCTGATCAGTTCTGCTCCCTTTCTCATTTCTATTATTTCATGCCTCCTTAACTATTTTTGCTAGAAACCCATTTATAGATTGAGGTAAAATAAAAACCTGCATTTATAACCTTTTCCCCTGTTATCTCTTCCCAAAAACTGCGATATAAATCGAGCTGTGGACTGTAATAGTCGACGAGCATGTTCAGATCTTCCTCATCTTTCACTGTATCTGTCTTGTAGTCCACAATTACCCACCCTCCATCCTCATAGAAAACCAAATCGATCACACCTGAAATGATGGTTGAATCTGCAGCCTGTTGAGCAAAGGGAACCTCAACGAACCTTTTTTTACTTTGCGAATACTCTTTCCCAGAAGCGGGATTGAAGAATGCCCTGCACATAATGCAAAAGCTCTTCTTTTTCTTCAGGTAATCGTCCTTCTTCGGTTAATACATTTTCGATAAAGGTTTCAAGGTTCGCCTGCCTGCTCTTAGCACACGCCTCCAAAACCCGGTGGACAACCCTCCCCCAGGACATACCCCTGCCCGGTCACTTCTCTTTTCGGAAAGCTTCCACCAGCTTCTGACAAGAGAGGTCACTGCTACAGTTCGGTAGCTGGGAGTATAGAGTTTGCTCCTCGCAGTCAAATAATTAACTCTAGCCTTCTCCAGATCGCCTGGTTCCAGCGATAGAGCTCTCTTTTTCACACCTAATCATACCACTGCTTTCCTGATCAGCCAAGTTATCTAAGACTGGACAATCAGCAAGTTTATCATTAAATAGATTCCAGGGACTTAGATCTGGTTTTGTAGGGTAAGTGCTTATCACAAGTAGATTTTTTGCTCTGGTAGCAGCAACATAAAGCAGCCTGATTTCCTCTGCATCCTGGTATTTCTCCTCTTTCATTGAGAGCTGCTCCCAATCGACAGGCTGACCCAGGATTTCATTTTTATACAGCTTTCGTTTTTCAACTAAAAAGTAACCGGTTGGCTTTTCTCCTGATCTGCTGATATGTACACCTGCGGCGAATCTGGTATTTTTCGATGGATTAGCCAGGATAACCACCGGAGACTCCAGCCCTTTAGCTTTATGCAGGTTCATCAACCTTACGTTATTATTGTCCCCATGATTCAAATCGATCTCGTCTTCTATACCTGTTTCCATAATTATCTCCAGGTAAGAAACCAATTCAGGAAAAGGTGTTATTCCACGCCTTTCAGCTGCAGCTAAAATCTCTGCTGCTTGTAGCAGGTATCCTGCCCGGCCCTTCCCCTGCTCTTTGGCAAGGACAGAAGGAATTACTCCTATATCTGACATGATTTTAGCCACAGCAGCACTGACAGGCAGCTGCCGCACCCACTCACAGTAGAGGGCTAAACGCCCAAAAGCTTCTTCAAAGTGAGCCGCAGTACTGGAGTCGAGCCCCGAAGGTATCTGCTCATAAATATTTAAATGCCCCCCTGCTGATCTGTATTTCCAAATCGCCTGATCACTGACCCCACAAAGCCTACCACGCAACACCGCCAAAAGGTGAACTGGATTTTTTGGGTCAAGAATTGCTTTAAAAACATTGAGCAGGTCTTTAATTTCCTGAGACTCAGAAAAACCACTACCCCCAGTCATTCTAAAAGGTATTCCCTTCTCTTCCAGTGCTCTGGCATAGATATCCATCATTTCCTTATAACGAAGCAGAATCAAAAAATCTGCTGGCTGTGGGTTTTCGGTAAGGCCTGCTTCTTTTTCTTGGCTCGTTCTGGATAGTTTTATTCCACCATTCAATGCCCAGTTGATAAAACAGGCAATCTTTTCTGCATCGATTTTTACAATTTCCCTTTTTTTGTTTCGTGCAACCTTAGGGATGCTGATCACCCTGATCCCTGATACACAACCTTTATCAGTGGAGCGCACAGTGTTTAAAGCTGCAAAGGCCGCTTGATAAGGTGTAGCCTGTTCAGGAAAAATGTCTTGAAAAACACTGTTTACCCAATCCCCAACCGCTTTCTCTGACCTAAAGTTTGTGGTCAGTGTCAGAATCCGGCCGCCACAAGCGTTAAGAATCTTTTTCACCTCATTATAGGTATCGATATCTGCCCGACGAAAGCGGTAAATAGACTGCTTGGGATCACCCACTACAAATAGAGAGCCAGGCCGCGGCACCAGGCGTCGCCAGTCATTCTCAGAAACATCTTTACCTGTTAAATAGAATAGGATTTCAGCTTGGATGGGGTCTGTATCCTGAAACTCATCAACCAGGATATGGGTAAACCTTTTTTGAAAATAACAGCGCACCTCAGGATTATCTCTCAGCAAAATGGCTGTGCTCAGTAAAAGATCCTGAAAGTTGAGTTTTGATTTTTCTTTTTTTAGCTCCTGATAATAACCGACCGCTGGCTGCACAAAATCTACAAAAACAGAATATCGGTATTCCCTCCACTGCTTTAGGGCGGGCAAGAGGTTATCAGTTTTGAAATCTTCAAATGCAGCTTTCACATCTTTTGCATCCTGAGGATCGATCCATCTATTTTGAACAATATTAGCGCTGCGATTTAGTTCAGTCAGAAGGTGCAGAAGGTTTAAGGGGTTATTTAAATCTGTAAGTTTCCGCAGGCCCACACCTTTTTTGATCAGTTTCTGGAGATTATCCCAACCCTTCGCCGGTACCTGTGAAGGGATTATCCCTTGAGCCCAGCTAAGGAAGCTATCCAGTTCATTTTGCACCTGGGAAAAATCAGGCAAAGGCACCTCTTCTCGTACAATCTTTACATCAGGATAGGTGAGCAGTGTTTCGAAAAAATTATATAGAGCCTCAGGAGTACAGCCTATCCTGCTCAAGCTTTCCAGCTGTTCTGGTTTGTTCAGCTGTATCCCTAGAAGATAATCATCCCAGGCCTTTCTTCTTAAAAGATTATCATCAAGATCTTCTATCTCTTCAAAAGAGGGATCAAGACCCGCCTCCACTGGCCGTTCTCTAAGCATAACAGCACAGAAAGAATGGACAGTGCCAATAAAACAGCGTTCGAATTTGCCTAAGGCTTGATCCAATCTTACCTTTTTGACCATATCAGCCTCTACAGCAAAGGCTTTCTCCAGAGCGAAGCTGAAATCTTCCCTTTAATTCAGCAGCAGCTTTGCGGGTAAAGGTGATGGCAGCAATCGTATCCACCTGGCATATACCTTCTTTGATCAATGCGGTCATACGCTGTACCAGACTGCTGGTTTTTCCTGAACCTGCCCCTGCTTCTACTAAAAAACAGCTGTCCAATTCTCTAATAATCGCCTGTCGTGCAGCTTCATCTATTAAGACATTTTTATTCATAATTTTGTAACCTCCTCCAGGGATCTAAGCGAGCAGCATATTCAAAAAGATTTTTTGCTCTTTTAGCTGCTGCATCCTGACTACAGACCTCTGCATAATCACAATAAGAGCAATTTGAATCATCATGGGAGGCTACAAAAGTCCCATTCTCTATAATTTCATACATTGTGTTTAAAAGACTATAAAGATTCTCCCGGCTCGCTGACCTCACGATGTACCTGCCTTCCCTCCCCCTTTTTGGATGGAAATAAATAACCGGCGATCATAACGCGAGGAGAGGCGTGCCAGGTAAAACAACTTTGAGAATCTCCTCTGCAGCTATAGCATAGATAGCGTGCTGTATTTGTCGCCCTTTACCATAGAATCTTTCGTCACCGTATGCCTTGCCCTTTCCTGTTTTATAATCCCAGACACCATAGCAGTCTTCACTGATCTGATCAATTCGATCGATCCTGCCACGAATAGAAAGTATACGGTCCTGGCCGAGATCCAAACGGATAGGCTCTGCCAGACCACAGCCTGCTTTTTTTACCTCTTTTTCTCCCAATCCAAAAGGTACCTCGAAAAAGAGAGGTGTTGATTCCCTGCGAGACTCTATTGCTAAAAAGAAATCACAAGACTCCAATATCTCATTAACTTCACATTGAAAGACCAGCTCACTGGGGATCGGAATTTTCTCTTTATATTTATCAACCAGCTGCAGGGCGATCTGATAGATAAGGTTTTTATGCCTATTTTCATCCACCCGCTCCCCCCTTTTTGTGATCTTACGCATAAAATCACAGAACACACTGTGCAGGAGATTCCCTCGCTGCAGCGGATCGAGCCATCTGGAAGGGTCATAGAGCAGATCCTTTGGCGGTTCAAGCTTGTAAGGACATATCTGAGGAAATAACCGAAGGGGCAGGTTGCCAGATACTCCAGTTGACTGCAGGAAAGAGGTTTCCGTGGTATCCAGGGTGAAACAGGACTATCTGCTCTATCAAGCGCCCCATCATAGACTGTTGGTTCACTATCCTGCCTTGCTCTGGCAGCTGTTCTCCCCCTCTTGATGTTTCTATAACACTCCTCTATTAACTGTAGAGTCCTGCAGCTTTTCCTTCAAGAGCCTGATAGAGCCACCATTCCACTTCATCAAGAGACTCTTCAGCACATTGACTGCAGTATCCAACAGGCTGGCCGAGAAAACTAAGGAGATCACTGTAGTCAAGGGATTGATCCCCCTCCAGCAATCGATAAATACGCAGCAGGATTGAGGCAGGATAATGTTCCTGGCTTTCCACAACATCAAATGATGAGTAACTTAAAACCAAATGGCCCCTGCGGGAGGAGAAGGGCTGTAGCCATATCAAAATTATTCTCAGTCAATTTATTGACACTGAGTTTTAATTCAGGATTTATATTATCGCCGCTCGGAATCGAGCAGAGACCGGGGCCTGTCGAAGAGCGCCGGGAAAGGTATCTGCATCAAGGCCAACAATAAATGTGTAGGGACGATCTGACCAGATCAGGTTGCGGTAACCTGTCAGGTGCAGCTTGTCCAGGTTTGGGGCCTGCGTTTCCCACCCGCAGCTTCCCCAGCATATCTGCTATCCTCTCCACTGCTCCCTCTAAGCCGAGTTCAAAGGGGGAATAGGCTGCAGTTTGCTCCAGACAGGATATAATCGTGGAGACGGCTGCTTTATCCAGTTCGTCTTCAACTCTTGATAAGGCCCTCAGTATCTCTGCTAAACCGCTTGCAGAGATCACAGGAACTTATTTTTCCTTGATCATTTTCTGTAGGGATCAGCTCAAAGAGTACATTTATTATTGAAGAAAAACTTTGAGCAGCTTCACTCTCCTGCTGTTCCAGCAGCCTATATCGTTCCCTTCCCCACCCTATACCTGCATCTCTGAGCAGCTCGACCGCATCAAATGGACTGATGTATTTATCCTCAAGCCACAAAATCAGACCCCCACTCTGGATAAGATCGCATAGCACAGCAGCAGAGAAGCCGCTGTTGAACCAGGAGGTGAGACCCTGCAGGGCACGTCCTGGACCTGTCAAAGCAGCAGGAATACCTTCAAAGACTGTTAAACCAAAACCCATCATTTGAGATAGGGAATACATTGCAGCTACATACTCTTCAGTTGTGTAAGCTATAGAAACTTGGTCAAAAGGTATTTGCTCTCTTTGTAGCTGACGCAAAACCTCTCGCAGTTCATTGACAATACCATATGAATGAAAAAAACTCACTGACCCGTCTCTGACAGGAGAAGGGGCATTTTCCGGATCACTTAGCCACTTCAAACGCTCCAGATCAGAGCTCACAGGCTGATCAATTTCTGATGTTGTCTCAACAGGTAAATAATGCAAGAGATCGCCTGCCAGTGACTTGACCAGATTCTCCACCTGCGGTTCCCATCGATAGAAAGATGGCACCAGATAAATGGAATCTCCTTTTTCAGCTTGGTAATCAGGCACTAGTGCCAGTGCCAATGTAATCACCCCCGGATGATCCAGGTAGTGGTGTTCTTGTAGATAATCTTCATATTCCCTTAACAGCAGCTTTATATCCTGGCCTTTCTCCGGGCAAATAAAGTAATCATCTATCAGAGCATCACTTTTCACACCACACATTCTCATTTCCATAAGTGCCAAGGATAATGACTCAGCCAGGCCCTGTGTGATCTGCTGTCTACAAAAATATATGAGGCTGCCCTGATCACTTAAGTTTAGCAGGATCCCTTCTACCACAACCGCAGATTGATGATCAGAGATTAGAGTGATTTGCTGGGCAGCTAAATGCTCTCCGGCAATACGCAGAGCTATTCCTGTAGGAGTTTCTGTGCGCAGGTTTACCCAACCCGTTCCCGATAGGGAAAGAGATTCACAGAGAACATGCCCAGACTGGTAACTGGGAACAACAAGTATTTTTTCCCGCAGCATATTTTTCTGACACTCTTTGGCCAGAGCTGCAAGGAGAAAGTTCACTTAACTCCCCTCCTTCACAATACCGAAGCGCAAAAAAGTAGGGCTCAAGTAAAGACTTGTCCTGTTGTTATCCCCTTTGCGGGTAAGGCCAAGTTCCTGGAAGACCACCGCAGCCCATTCATTGATCTGGCCTCCCTGTCTCCAGGAAAAATACTGACGGAGCAGATCATCTCTATTACAAAGAAATGGGCGTACATCAAGAGCATTGCCGATAGTCTCTTCTATGCCTCTGTATTCATTGACACCAAGAGAGAGCACAGTGTGTATTTTTTGTCCAGCCTCCACAGACTGTGAAGTGAAATACTTTAACCCAGAATTCAGCCTTACCAGGGTCCATCCAGGGCCACTTTTTACTTCAACTGCCTGATCTTTGATATAAAAGGTCGGCTCCGGGTTATCCTTCCCATGTGGTTCCAGATGATCCAGAGCAGCTACCTCATCTGGCGGAGGCACAGCGGCAAGTCCGGCATCAACTTCGATCCATTGCACCTTGTCTTCAGGATGCAGATGGTCCTGAGCGAACCTATTCAAAAACCCACTTACCACAGAAATATTTTTTGAATCAAGAGAAAAACCTGCTGCCAGTTTATGTCCGCCAAAGCTATCAAGAGCACCTGTTTGAGACTGACACTCAGCCAGGGCTTCTAACAGGTCAAATTTACCTAAAGATCTGGCCGAAAACCTAGCCTCTTCACCGGATATAGCACCGACAGCTGCCGGCCGGGACACTGCATCTACAATTCGCCCGGCAGCAATACCGACGATCCCCTCATGCCATTCTGGTGATGCCAAAAGGGGAAAATAGGAACCGTCATACATAGAAAGACATTCCCGTTTAATGACTTCCACAGCATTCTTCCGCTCTGTGTTAATTTTCTTTAATTCCTGAGCAAATGGCTCTGCTACCTCCTGTGTCTCTGCAGCAAGTAGTTTATATGCCAGGATAGGGTCGCCGAACCTTCCTGCGGCATTAATATGTGGCCCCAAGATCCAACCCATTGTCCGCCCTGTAATCTGATACCGATTACCATTGAGCAGAGCTTGCAGCCCAGGACGCAAATTATTTCGCATCTGTAAAAGGCCGCGCCTTGCCAAAAGAAAATTATCTCCGGTTAGAGGGCAGACATCTACCACAGTTGCCAGAGAAACAAGATCCAGAAACTCCTCAGGTTCGGGGATATTGAGCAGTTGGGCAACAGCACAGCAGGTCAGATAGGCAACACCCGCACCTGAAAATTCCCGGTAACATGCTGCCCCAGGCAGTTTGGGATTTACCAACAGCACCTCTGGTATCTTATCTTGAGGCTCATGATGATCTGTGATCACCAGATCGACCCCCAGACTTCGTGCTGTATCTACCGCCTTAAAAGCAGTAACACCGTTGTCTACAGTTACAATCAGGTCAAATCCTTCTTTTTCTGCTCGCTCTATATGATGGGGACGGATACCGTAACCATCATCCTGGCGAGAAGGGAGATAGATCTCAACACAAGCGCCGCAGCCTTCCAGGAACTGTTTCATGATCAATGTACTGCAGATCCCATCACAATCATAATCACCGAAAATGAGAACCTTCTCATTTTCAGCAGCAGCTTTTGCAATACGGCGAGCTACCTGCTCCATGCCAGGAAGCTGAAATGGAGATGGAAGCCGAGATTCATTAGATAAATAGTCAGGATTCAACCCCCTAGCTGTAAGAACACTATCCAGGAGATTATGTTTAGGATAAATAGTATGTGTTTTACGAAATTTCCAAACAGGCATATTTAGTTACAGCGACATTCGCCGCTTCTGTCACCTCCCTTAACAATTATTCGCAATGAAAAGAGCAACTTCCTTTTTTGAAGCTGCTCTTTATTATTTAAATGTTTTTGTTGATGCAAGGATGAGGTTCACCCTCAACCGGTCCCTGCTTCCTTTTAATATAATTTATATTTTTCTCTCAGTTGCTGTGACATTTCTCGGATCATCTCAAAGGATTTTTCCACACCTGATTCATCTGGATTCACCAAACAACAGCGGGCTGGGGCAAGCCAGGCTTGAGCCAAGATCTGCTCTTTGGGAATATTGTGTGAGGCTAAATAATCCCAAAAGCCCTCGAGTTTTGCCAGCAGTTCGGAGACAGTTACACCCTCCAAATTTTCTTCAAGTGTAGGTATGATACCCCAGGAGATAATGCCTCCCCTATCTAAAAAGCCTTTGATCTCCTCTGTATAGTATTGGAAAACTTCCCCCCAGGCCAGAACATCCAGTGAAAGAATATCCAGATCCAGGTTGAGCAGGAAGGACCAATCAGGATTAGCACACAGATGTACACCCTTGGGACCGGGAAATGTCTTTAAAAATTCTGCATAATCTTTTTGGGCTTGTTCCGAACTATAACCTGTTATAGCCATGAAAATCATCCCCAGGCCAGGCTCATCGGTCCAGACAAATGCCCGCTCATTATGCTGTTTGAGTTCCAGGTATTGAGCCTTTATTTTCTGAGACATAAACTCATATAAAAACTGCCGCACTTCATCATCATAGATGATCGGTTTTTTATTTTTATCGGTAATTTTCAGCCCATAGCTGACAGGCCCAATAAACTGGCCTCTTATAGCATAAGGTTGTGATAAATCCTGCTTTAAAAAGGCATCATATACAAGAGAATAGCGAGGCGATAACCTGAAATAAGCCAGGTCTTCCATGTGTTCAGCATACTCCGGAAGTTCCTCATAGAACTTGTCTTTGGAAAATGAGATCAGCTTTTTTTCTTCATCAATGATAATGCCTGGCATGTGTTCAGAGGCCTGCACATACATATCCTCATAGAAACTCATTTTTGGAAGCTGTGGCCAGAAAGGAATGTCCAGTGAAAAGGCCAGCTGCATCGCCTTGTCCATTGAAGTATGGGGTAGTATGCCCATTGCGGTTGTTTGGCAGTTACCGATAATGCCTGTCTTCATTTTTCTATTCCTCCTTTACTGTTAAGATAATAAATTTCTATTCCTTTGCCTGTTGCGAGCCGTCTTTCTTCTTAAAGATCAGGTGCTCCATGATCAGCACCACTAAGACACCAACCACAAACCCGTTGCCCAGGATAGGCCTCAATACTGCAGGGAATGTGTCCAATACACTATTGGGCAGGAAAGAGATAATAATGCTCAACATCAGCGGGAACCCTATCACCAGCCCTTTTTCAAAATTGAACCCTTTTTCAGACTGTGTAACCATACTCAGCCCCGCAGCAAGCTGTGAGCACATAATATACAAAAGAATACCCCCCACTACTACCTGGGGAATTGCTCCCATCAAAGCTATTACAGCTGGCATAAAGGACATACTCACCAATATTACTCCTGCGGGGATAAGAGAAAACCTGGAGGCACATCCTGTAGATACTATCACTCCAGGGCTCATGGAAAAATTTACAGGGCCGATGGTACCCAGCAGTCCGGAGAAGAAATTTAGTATACCAGTCCAGGAAAGCCCTCTGCTGACTCGTTTTGACATATTATCCGGTTTCAGCATACCACCAACAGAGTAGATGGAACCGAGATCGTTGATAGAAAGAGCTAAAAAACAAATAAGAAAGGCGATAATTACCCCCGGATCTATACTCCAATTTAAGTTCATATTACTGAAAAAGCCTGCTATGATTCCGGTATCAGCCACCTGTGCCACTGCAAAACTCTCAGGGAAAAGCAAAAGGTAGACCACAATACCTGCAATCAAAGCCCACATGATCAATGTAGACTTCCAGAATCCGCTAACACACCTGTTTACCGCAAAGATACAGAGCACAAAAATAAGTGCAAAACTTATATTTGATAGAGCCAACTCTGGTGCTGAAGAGGAAGTAATCAGATTTGAAATCGTCGGAGTAAGAGTAAAGGCCACCAGTATTAAAATTGTGGCCACAACCGGTGCCGTAAAAAGGCTTTTTAACTTGTTAAACAAACCTGCGGCACTGATAATAAAAAGCACCAGACCCCCGATGGCGACTGCAGTATAGATGGCACTTATACTACTGCTGCGGCTGACTGTTATGCCCACCAAGAGTATTGTGGACGGACCCATCACCAACGGCAGCCGGTGGCCCCACAATAGCTGAATCAAAAAGGAAACCCCTGTAACAAAAAATATCTTTTGGATATAGATTGTCTGGCCCACTGGATTGGTGAAGTGCAAACCGGCTACAACATTGCCCATGATAATTACCGTAGGAACAGTAATGACAAACCACTGCAAACCCAAAAATATCAGGTCGACAATTGATGGTAGTTCATCCAGGCCGTATTTGAGTTTTAAATGTCCCATTGATACCCCCCCACATCTAACATCACAACATCTTCATTCTCCGTTCTTGTTCTTTTTCAGCAACAAAGGAAGGAAATCCTTTTTTGACACAGGGATAGGGCTCTCCCGTGCGAGGGGAGCAGGAAGCAACGGGGACAACTCTTTTGTGTCCCTTTTCCTCTTCCAACTTAGTTCAGTGATATAATAAATTACATCAATAATAACACAATGATTTGAATGAGGTGAAAGTAATGCTGATCGGAATTATCAGTGATACCCATGGTGAATTAGAAAACCTAAAGGATGCTGCCTGGACACTGGCTTATAATTGGCATGTCAAGACCATCGCTCATCTGGGGGATGAATGCGAGGATGTGGATGCCATCCGGGATATGGGGTTAGAGCTCATTGAAGTACCAGGTGTTTACTGCCAGGAGTACCAGGACACAGCTGTCCCCAATCGGGTGATCAAAGAGTTCGAAGGAAAGAGGGTGCTCTTTTCTCATACACATGAAACTCATAAAAACGATCTCCCAGGTGACCCGGACCCAAAGCAGCTTGCTCTGGAAGGTAAGGTGGATGTGGTAGCCTTCGGCCACACCCATATCCCTGAAGCAAAGTTGGAGAATGGTGTCCTCTGGCTCAACCCCGGCCATTTGAAAGATTCTGATAAGAGAGGCTATGGCCCCAGTTTTGCGATTTTAGACATTGACAAAGACAGTGCCAGAGTCCTGCTGATCGATTTAAGAAGCGGAGATATCTTCGACTCTTGCGACGCCGAGTAGACACAGCAACAGAACAATATTGTGACCAAATCACCCAATAGAAAAGACTTCCATTCACTGGAAGCCTTAATAATATTGGTGGACGTGAGGGGATTCGAACCCCTGACCTCCTGAGTGCGAGCCAGGTGCTCTCCCAACTGAGCTACACGCCCTTTGTCTTTATAATATTACTCTGCTGTCGTATTCCTGTCAAGTAATAATCGAACTGCACCCAGACCTATCAAGGGCTAGATCCCGGCGGCTAAAACCCCTGACATCTGGGTGCAAGCCAACTGCTCTCCAACCCCTGCCAAGAGAACGAACCCCTTGACTGATCTAGGTCCACTTTTGGTATTTACTATGGTGTAAGCATTAGCTTAGCCCCCTAAACATTTGTTTAGACAAGGCATCATAAACTACTATTGCCACAGAATTTGACAGATTTAAGCACCTAGCGCCTGGAACCATCGGTATGCGTAGGCATGAACCTGTATTCACAATTAATAATTCCTCAGGTAAGCCCTTTGTCTCTGAACCGAAAACAAAAAAATCGCCTGGTTGAAATTCAAATTCAGTGTATTTGCGCTTTCCCTTTGATGTTATATAAAAATATCTGGCATGGGGCTGCTTTGCCATAAAATCCTCATAATCATTGTAGATATGGATATCCACAAGATTCCAGTAGTCAAGACCTGCTCTTTTTAGATGCTTGTTCTGTAGAGAAAAACCCAATGGCCCAATAAGATGGAGATGGCAACCTGTTGCGGCACAAAGACGAGCAATATTACCTGTATTTTGTGGTATTTCAGGTTCAAAGAGAGCTATATTAAACAATTTATATTTCCTCCCTGTGCATTATAAACCAGGAGAAACCTGGTTGTCTATCAAATGCAATAAACAATCGAAAATTCGGATAAATGCCTTTTGCTGAAATAAATCATGAAACAAAAACATTTATATGAAATCATTTTTCTATGTGGCAACATAAATCATTAAGTCATATAATGCTCTTGTTTGAAACAGAGAAGAAACAGAATATAATATAAAAGGATTAATTAATATGGAGGGTTCAGCTTGACAAAAAGACGCTTTCACGATTCTTTATGGAAACCTGCCGGTCAGGCTATTAACGAACACCAGATGATCGAGGAGGGGGATCGAATAGCTGTTGGTGTTTCCGGTGGCAAAGACAGCATGACACTCCTTTATGTATTAAATGAGATTAAAAAATTCTCCCCAGTCAAGTTCGAATTACATGCTATTACTGTCGATCTTGGCTTTGGCAATTCCCTGGTACAGATCCGGGATTTTTGCCGCCAGATAGATGTCAGCTGGTCACAGGTACACACTAAAATCGCTCCCATCGTCTTTGAACACCGCAAGGAACCCAATCCCTGCTCTCTCTGTAGCAAGATGCGCAATGGCGCCCTGCATATTACAGCCAAAGAGATGGGCTGCAGTAAGGTTGCCCTGGCTCATAACCTGGATGATGCCATTGAAACCTTTTTCCTCTGTCTTTTCTATGAGCGCAGGATCAAACTGATGCAGCCAGTCAGTTACCTTTCCAGGAGAAAGATAACACTGATCAGGCCCCTTATTTATGTTCGTGAAATAAGCATCATACACTCTACTGATTATTTTCAGCTGCCAGTGGTGAAAAATCCCTGCCCTGAGGATAGCCATACCAAGCGGGAGGAGATGAAACAGTTAGTATCAAACCTGGAAAAAAGATTCCCCGGTGTAAGAGATAAACTCCTTACCGCCTTCAGAAACTCTAACCCTGACTACCTCTGGAAAATGCCCTGAAAAAATCCCAGGGCTAACTCCCCCATAGCCTCATAACCTGCGATATTGGGGTGTACGCAATCCAAATATAGTTCATCCCTAACCTTCCCCTGAGGATCAGCAAAAGCCCTAGCAAAATCGATACAGCGCAAGTTATACCTGACGGCTAACTCTCTTTCATCTGTCCGAATTCGCTCAAGTTTATCTGCAGGATAATAATCCAAAACTAGCATAGGCAGAGCAACCACCGGACATATTTCATCTGCTTGGGCCTTTTTAATTATTTCCTCTAAATAATAGATGGTTTCAGCACAGGAGATCTCCATACTAAAGGCATCATTGGTGCCCCCCAGGACCACTAACAGATCGGGATGATACCTTAAAACACCTCTTTGATACCGATTATACATGTCTTCCATAATGTTGCCATTAACACCTGAATTGATCATTTGAATAGGAAGCCGATCTGCAACATAACGCACCCAGGAAACATGTGACCCATAAGGATAACCGTAAGTCAGGCTATCTCCCAGGCAAACCACCTTTTTCTCCACTGGTCCAGCACCTTCTCCCCTTATCGAATTTTCAGGCTGCGCAGTCTGTTGATCGCTGCAGCGATCTCAAAGCTGCGGGGCCTGGCATAATCCCCACTTTTTTCTTTAAAGGGTGAGATCACATCCAGGCCGTACTTATCCAGATCGTTTTCCACAAAGCTGATCGCATCACTCAATGAACAGCTGTCATCGAAATACTTTTTCCAGGCATAATAAATGATATCGGCGATAGCTCTGGTTTGACTGGCATCCACCAATTGCTCCACATCATCCAGGTCAATTTGATAGCGGCCAAACTGGACAACATCCAGCCCCCTTGCTCCCACCTTGGTTTTCTTTCCCCGCTGTGGGTCAAAGCTTTTCCGGAGAGGAACCCTGGGCTCCAGCCCTTCGAAATCCTTTCCCCTTTCCGATACCCGCAGAACTGGATATTTCCTGCAGACTTCCTGTGCCTCTTTGTTGACATCCTGAGGCCTGTACTCATTCATCATAATGACCTGATCAGCCATATCCAGATAGTCCCCTGATCCACCGACGACTAGAATCGAGGAAACCTTCTGTTCCTTATATAAGGGGCGCACCTGATCTAAGAAGGGGGTGATCGGCTCCTTTTCTTTGGCGACCAAAGCCTGCATTCTCCCATCCCGAATCATAAAGTTGGTGGCACTGGTATCCTCATCGATGAGCAGCAATTTGCAGCCCATCTCCACAGCCTCGATAATATTAGCCGCCTGAGAGGTGCTCCCACTGGCATTATCTGTAGAAAAACGGCGCGTATCCTGGGCAAAAGGAAGGTTATTGATAAAGGGACTGATATCTACTTTTTCGACCCTTCTTCCCTCCTCAGCTCTGATCTTTACAGCATCCTTGATGGTGACCACCCACTCCCGTCCATCCCCGGGGAGGTGATTATAGACACCTCGCTCCAAAGCATGCAGCAGTGTGGATTTACCATGAAAACCACCACCGACGATCAATGTAACCCCGCAGGGGATACCCATTCCTCTGATCTCACCATGATTAAGGGTTTTGAAAGAAACATTTAGAGATGTAGGGGATTGAAAGGGGATCACCCCCTGGGTCAAAGGAAGATCACTGATACCGCTTTGCCGAGGCAGAACCGACCCATCAGCTATAAAAGCAACGAGTTCTTGACCAGAAAGCAGCTCTCTGATATATTCCTGATCCTCTGCTAGATTTATGTGTTCTTCCAGTTCTCGCTGATCGATGCCTTCATAAAAAAGACTATTTTCAACGATTGCAGGCAGTTCTTGAAAAAACATCTTCTCTGCCACATTTCCCAGCACAGTGCGCCCTCTGGCTGGAAGCCCACAGAAGAACCGAGCCTCTACATAATTATCGTTAATAGCTACGGCGCTGCGCTCCAGCACCTCCTGCCTTCCTGCATCAATAAAGATCAGGCCACTTTTCCCAGTACCCCTGCTTCCTGCGGAAAATCTCTTTACAGCTCGATCAAAACACCTGGTCAGATAGTCACAGATAGCGATTTTGCGCGGCTTTGTCTGGAATAAAGGCTGCGGAAACCTGGCCAGGACCTGCTCCACCCGAACCCGGAGACTGGATGGCGATGCAAAGGGGTCACCCTGAACATGATCAATATACAACTGATAGCTACCGAAATCATATTCACCTTTAAGATCATGGTAGGCTTTATAGCCTTTATTGTTGATCCTGTGGATCTCTGATTTTAATCTGCTGCTGTTCTGCAATAGTTACACCTCTTGTAGACTATGAGCAACAGCCGATTTGAACGTAAAGGTCCAGCTCAGAGATTGCTCAATTTGATCATTGAAAACTATTGTCGATTACACTCTAATTGCACTCTATCAAACCCATCAACTCTTCGCCCTCCAGATTCATCAAGCATCAAGCTTCCTCTTCTGCAGCCAATCCAAATGCTTCATCAACCAGCATAGAAATGAGTTCAGCAAAAGATATACCCGCTGCTTTGGCAGCATCAGGGAAAAGACTGGTCTCAGTCATGCCCGGAATCGTATTTGTCTCCAAGACAAAGGGTTCCCCCTTACTATTTAGCATAAAATCAATCCGGGAAAGCTGGCGGCAATCCATAGCCCTGTAGGTTCGCAGTGCCAATTCCTCCACCTTTGCAGCTGCCTCAGGGGAAATGCGGGCAGGTATAATATGATGGCTCATCCCCGGGCTGTATTTTGCAGTAAAGTCGTAAAATTCCCTTTCAGAAACGATCTCGATCAACGGCAAGACACGCGGCTCTTTTGTGCCTAAAACAGCTGCAGTCAGCTCGATACCATCAATGAATTCCTCTACTAATACTGTTTGGTCATATTTGAGGGCCTCTGTAAGAGCTTTTTCCAGCTCAGCTGCTTCCCTGACAATAGAAACACCAAGGGCTGATCCCTGGCCTACAGGTTTCACCACCAGAGGTAACCCTAGTTCATTGACCAGCTTCTCCCCAGTGTCCTGTCGCAACTGTTTTGTTATCACATGGAAAGATGGTGTGGAAATCCCTTCATAGCACATCACCTTTTTAGCAGTCACTTTATCCATACACAATGCACTGGACAGCACACCACATCCCACATAAGGGAAACCGAGCAACTCTAAAAGCCCCTGAATCGTGCCATCTTCACCATACTTACCATGCAGGGCAATAAAGGCCACATCAGGCGTAAATCTCTGCAGTTCTCCCACAAAATCCCCTGCAGGATCGATCTGTTCTACCTGATACCCCTCCTCCACCAGCGCTTGAGAAATCTGCTCTCCGGTCTTTAAGGAAATCTCTCGTTCGGAGGATCGCCCACCCATCAACACGGCAATCTTACACGGTTTTCCATCTGCCACTATTTTCACTCCTACATTATTTTAATATCACATCACATATTAAATATTCTATAACATTTAATATAATACTTTAACCTCTTTTTCCTGCCTTTACACAAAGTTAGGGAAAGCAGAACAGGAGGAGGCTGTAATACCTACTACTCACATTACTGCAAAACTAGAGAGACAAGTCCTTATCCCCGCGTCTGAACGTGATAAAAATCTTTTTCAACCTGCCTTTACACAAATCCTATTTTTCGTTATAATAAGGATGCAGCACACAGCATAGATACAATAGATACAGGGGTGTAGCTCAATTGGAAGAGTAGCGGACTCCAAATCCGTTGGTTGCGGGTTCGATCCCTGCCACCCCTGCCAGAGAAACTAAGGAACGACGGGATTTTTACCCCCCGTCGTTTTTCTCATTTAGTCCAGATTTTCCGCTTTTCTCAGGCTTCATGGCGACAAAATGGCGACATGGGCGACAGTCGCCAGAAAAACAAAACCCCCTCCCGAAGGAGGGGTATTTCACGTTATTGTCCTGAATGCTTTTTTGGTGTAGAAGGTAACAGCCAGGCTAATCTGGACCGGATGCTCAATGAATCCCTCGTAACCATCCGGCTCCTTGGTTATCCGGGTCAGGATAATGTCGGCAGGGTTTGAGTTAATCAGTTTCTCAATATACTTCTTAGAGTACCTATTTGCGCCCATCTGCTCTCACCACCACCCCTGTCTGATTTGTCCGGTACATCTGCGCCAGGGCAAGGAAGTGTTTCCTGGGGCTTGGTATTATGATGTCCCCCCAGTTTCATCTCCTCGATGCCGGCCTTGATTATACAGAGCTCTTTGGCCAGGGCATACAGGTCAGGGGGTTCCCCTGCTTCGTCAATCCTCATCTGCAGGTAGGTGTCATCAAAATAGGGGAAATTATTTTCATCTATCAGACTTTTTAGCCTTTCCAGGTTTATCATCCTTGGTCACCTCTTTGGGCTTCCGCTTCTTTGCTATTTTTTCATCTTCCTGTTTTTCTTTCATGAACTTACAGTAAGCTGTTCTTTTGCACACACTTTGACTCTAACTCATGGGGGTATATTGCACTGGAAGCCTCGGACAAATATGGCGGTCGTACCGGGGCTGTTCACTTTGATGAAGACAACCCCGAGAGTTATTACTCTGAGGGAGCGGTTTTTACTGCACCAACAAGCCCTATAACTGTCAGCTATTTAAAAGAATTTGGAATCGAAGACAGCTATTATGATTTGACGCCTAAAGTATATGGCTTTTTTCATAATGGGAAAGTCAAGTATCTTAAAGATGACGGAAATCTCTTCAACGCAATGTTGCAGGTACGCGGCTTGCCCAAGGCACTCATTCCTCAAGGAGCAAAGTTCCTGAAGAACCTTTTCGGTGTCGTAAAGCGTATCGAAGATGAGGATTTTCTCGTGGAAATCTCCAAATACAGTACCGAGGAATGGACAACCAAAAACGGTGGGCCCGAAGTTGTTGATAAACTGATTGGCCCCATGTTGACGTCAATGGTCATCGAGCGACCAAGTAGAATCAGTGTCGGTCATCCTATCGCACTTCTTTCGGGAATGGAGGGTATGGGCCAGTTCAAAGGAAGCCATTCTGTGATCAACAACCGCATCTACGAAGAGATCAAAGATTCAGTTAAGCTTTCAACTCCTGCTGATGAAATTCTTATTGAAGACGGTCAGGTCAAAGGTGTACGTCTTGCTGACGGGGAAATTATCAAGACAAGCAATGTTATCTGCTGTACAGATGCAGTCGACGCAATCAAATTGATGCCGAACGCACCAACTTCGATGCTTGAAGCAATTGGCACAACCGAATACAGCACAACATATCACTATGTTTTTGAACTCGAGAAAAGAATTGTCCCCGAACACTACGTTTTCATCTTCTTACCGGAAAGCGAGAAGCCACTGGTTTCAACTGTGTTCGAAGAAAATACACAGGATCTTGCAGCTCCTAAGGGTTCCGGTTTGATGCATGCATATACAAGGGGATGGTACGACGATATCTTAGTTCCACTGGATGATGAAGCTCGCGAAAAGCGCGTCGTCGAAGATATCAATAGATATTTTCCGGAGTTTGGCGAAAAGGCAAAATGTGTCGCATGCAAACGCTACGAAAGAGCGGTAAGCATTGGGCCACCAGGGCATTTTGCTGCAATACATGAAATGATGAAGACATACAAAGAAGACCTCAAGGGTCTCTATCTCGGTGGCGAATACCTCAATCTGGTTGCTAATGTGGAGGGTGCATATGCAACCGGCAAACAGGCGGCGGAAGACATTATAGCCAGTTTGGAAGCATAGAACTCTCACATTAATAGATAATTTTTCACACATTTGAAGTACCTTTCGGTAAATGGTTACCATTATTGGATAATCCTTATATCGAGAGGTTCTTCTCATACGCTGCATCTTGCCCTCCCCCTTTTTCTATCTAAACAATTCATTATTAAGGAATATTATTTCTGCTTATTATCATGAACGCTAACACCCCCCTTGCACAGAACATGCGTTTGCCTTATAATATAGTAAAACGTATGTTCGGGGTGAATGCAAGGTGGAACGCGCTATTCTGCTTGCCGATATGAACTCCTTCTTCGCCAGTGTACATCAGGCGCTGGACCCGAAGCTGCAAGGCAAACCTGTTATTGTTGCTGGGGATCCTGAGAAACGCCATGGGATAGTTCTTGCCGCCAGTTATGAAGCCAAGAAAAAAGGCGTAAAAACAGGGACTGTAGTCTGGGAGGCGCGTCAGCGCTGCCCTGAAGGGGTTTTTATCAAGCCTGAGTACCATCTTTATGTGGATTTTTCCAGCCGCATATTAAACATCATGAATGATTTTACACCTCTGGTAGAGCCATTTTCCATAGATGAAGCCTTTATGGATGTTACCGGTTCACAGAAGCTTTTCGGCTCCCCTGTAGAGATCGCCAGACAATTAAAGAAGCGCATCCGCCAGGAAATAGGGATTGCCTGCAGTGTCGGTATCGGCCCTAATAAACTATTAGCTAAAATGGCTGCTGATCTACAAAAACCTGATGGTTTGACTGTGATATCTCGTAAAAAGATGCCTCTCCTTTTATGGCCACTGCCGATCAAAAAGCTTTTCGGTGTAGGGCACCGCTATGAGCAGCACCTCAATAAGCTGAACATTCACACCATCGGGGATCTGGCCAAATATCCAGTAGATATACTCAAGAAAAAGTTCGGCCTCTACGGTGAAACACTGTGGCTGAGTGCTAATGGCATCGACTCCAGCCCGGTGGATCCGGACAGCCTCAACCGAGTGAAAAGCATCGGTCAGCAGATCACACTCCCCCGGGACTATATGGGAAGCGAAATCAAAGTGGTCATTCTGGAACTGGCGGATCTGGTGGCCCACCGGGTGCGGAGCGAAAAGTACCTGGGAAAGACCGTATCTCTTTCCCTCAAAGACACCAACTTCTGTTGGCTTTCCCGGATGCAGACCTTACGCAGACCCACCAATCTCGCCGCGGATATTTCTGCTGCAGCCTTTAATCTACTGCAGCAGCACTGGTCCCCTCTCTGGCCTGTACGTATGGTCGGAGTATCCCTGAACAACCTCTTCCCCTCCCAGGTGGAACAGACAGAACTATTCGGCAGTAGGGAAAAGCTACGGGGAATAGAAAAGGCGTGCGACCAGGTTCGGGAACGCTATGGAAAAACGGCTGTTTTCCGAGCAGTTTCCCTAAAAGAAGGGTGCCTGAAACATGTGCGTTATCTTTGACAGACACAGAAGACTTTTGTACCAACTATCCCTTCAGAGGCACAGAAGACCCAGGGGACGGTTCTTTTGTATCAAATGTCCCTTCATGTCACTCGCCTGTAGTTACTTCAAACGAAAGCTAGCCTCAAAAATACCCCGTAAATAAATTACCCCTGGAAGTGAGTCAAAGTCACCGTCCCTTTGACTCACTTTGACTCGAATTTCTAAAATGCCTATACCGCCTAGGCGGCACCAACAGAGGATAATAACATGAGACGCGAGAACCGTCCCTGCGTCTCGAGGAGGGAAACTAATATGAGCATCTTTAATAACAATAAACTCTGGAAAGGACACCGGGTTATCCTCCCGGAGTTTCGGGAAAGGATCAGCTCTAAGTGCCGGGATTGTCGGTACTACATTTTGATTCAGGGCAAAGATGAGGTGCGACAGGGCTGTATTGAAAAATATAAGAACCTGTGGTCAAGACCACCGGAAAAAATACCTGTGCTTGTGCTCTTGAAATTGGTAGGAGAAGAAGGTTTGTGGGAGATATTGAATAGGGGAAATGCCAGTGCCCACGCCTGTGGTTACTTCAAACGAAAGCTAGCCCCTAAAAAAATACATCGCAGATAATTATTTTCAGAGCAAACTGTATCTTTGCATTATAATTACAAATAGGTCGTTATTTTGCTGATTCTCATAAAATCAAATCTCTGCTAATTTTTGTTTAGACGTAAAGAGCTGGTCCCTCTCTAGTGGCGCCAGCCCTTTACATGCAGTTCTAAGACGGGAGTGAGACGCGAGAATCGTTCCCGCGTCTCAGGAAGTGAGTCAAATTGACTGTCCCCTTGACTAGCTGTCTTACTGCAGGTGTGAGAACACGAGAAGCTGGCCTCTTTTAAAGAACCAGCTTCTCTCACTCAATTGATTAGGAAATTCAATCACTTATCTACATTCTTTTTGGGATTTGGAAAACCCCGCTGTCTTAATAAATTGCTGTTCATTGATGCGGATACTATCTATTTGGAATGTGTATCTTTCATTACCCCAAGAGGGCCTTGATATCCTCCTCCGGTGTGGTGATCGGCTGGAGGTTGTAGTTATCCTGGAGCACCTGGATAACATTCGGTGTCAAGAAGGCCGGAAGTGTCGGGCCAATTCGCATATCCTTAATACCAAGATGCAGCAGTGTCAGAAGAACAGATACTGCCTTCTGTTCGAACCAGGATAGCACTATGCTCAAAGGCAAGTCATTAACCTCGCAATCAAAGGCATCTGCCAGAGCTACCGCCACCTGGATAGCTGAATAGGCATTATTGCACTGACCCATATCCAATAGACGTGGAATGCCGTCGATCTCGCCCAGGTCCAGATAGTTGAAGCGGTATTTTCCGCACCCTAGAGTCAGGACTACACAGTCCTGGGGCAGCTTTTGCACGAACTCTGTATAGTATTTCCTGCTGGAACGTGACCCATCACAGCCGCCAACCACGAAGAAATGGCGAATCTTACCTGCCTTAACTGCTGCGACAATCTTATCGGCAATTTTGAGAACAGCATTGTGATGGAAACCGGTCATTGTAGTAGGCCCAATATTCTCCTGAAGAGGAGGCAAGGAAAGCGCCTTCTCGATAACTGGAGTAAAGTCACGGTTCTGGATGTGTACAACATCTGGGAGATCTGCAATGCCACAGGTAAACATGCGGTCCTTATAAGAATCCCGAGGTATCAGCACACAGTTGGTGGTTCCCAAGATAGCGCCGGAGAATTCCTCAAATTCCTTCTTTTGATTCTGCCATGCAGTACCATAGTTCCCAACCAGGTGCGAAAACTTCTTCAGCTCAGGATAGGCCAATCCGGGGAGCATCTCCCCATGGGTATAGACATTGATTCCCTTTCCTTCTGTCTGTTTCAGGAGTTCATAAAGGTCAAGAAAATCATGGCCAGTAACTAAGATACCAGGGCCACTCTTTGTCCCTACCTGCACCTCTGTCGGCTCCATCTCTCCAAATTTTTCTACATTAGCCCGGTCCAACAGTTCCATAGCCCGGAGGTTTATCTCCCCTGCCTTGAGCAGCAACTTGATGTGGCTGTCTAGATCGAAGTTTACATTGGTTAAGGTTGAAAAGAGCGCCTCTGCGAAAAAGGCATCTACCTGTTCATCACGAGCACCAAGTTCTCGTGCATGGTAGGCATAAGCACCAATTCCCTTCAAGGCAATAACAAGCGTATCCTGAATACTGGCAATGTCCGGATTTTTTCCACACACTCCCGATTTGGTGCAGCCTGTACCTTTCGCAGTCTGTTCACACTGGTAACAAAACATGTTTCTCCCTCCTCATATTTGTGATATAAGATGATTTTATCCAGGTTGAATGAAAAACCCAGATAAATATTAACCACCATTAAAGATACAACTCCAAGTAATTTGCTAACCCTGGCTATTCTGCAGCCCCTTTTAGATAACCGCCCTCACGAACCTGATCGACTAAATCTTGCAGGGTGATCTGGCTTATGAAAGCTGTGATTTTTTGTTCTAACTGTAACCAGTTATATTTGAGCACACATTTAGGAGCCCGCGGGCAGCCATCTTTGCCCAAGAAGCACTTGTTCACGGCAACTTTGCCCTGCAAGGTCTCAATGACTTCTAAAAGGTTGATATCTTCAGGAAGCTTGACCAGGCAAACCCCCCCATGAGCACCCCTGTGTGTGTTGATAAAATTACCGCGTGCTAATTTCTGCAAGATCTTGTGCAGGTATTCAAGGGGCACATCCTCTTCTTCTGCAATCTCTGCAGCTGTTACTTCTTTATGGGGATGAAGAGCCAAGTGTATCAGTGCTCGAATGCCGTAATCTGTTTTTCTTCTGATAATTTCCATGGTAGCATCACCCTTATAGTGGACTATTATAGTCCACTATATCCTAGCTGTCAACCCCAGCAGGTTCCCCAGGCCTGCTCTGCCCAAATTGCTCCTGTGATGATAACTAGAGTTAGAAAGGAAAAACCGAGGGCATTGCAGCCATAAATGAGAGCATCGAGACTCTTGTGATGGCTGATTACTACAGGCACTTTAAGCATAGACATCAGCGCCAGGGCAAAAGAAACTGCAAAAACACTGTAACCTATAATCGCAACAGATTGGTACTAGCCCTTGATCAAAAATGGGCTGTCTCTTAAATGAGACAGGCCCATCATATTCAATTATTTGTTTAATTATTCTTCCTGCTCAGCCTTGTATTTTTCGATAATCTCTTCAGCGATTCGAGCGGGAGCCTCTTCGTAACTAGCGAATTCCATGTTAAAAGAGCCACGGCCCTGAGTGATTGACTTTAAAGCAATAGAATAATCCTGCACCTCAGATAGTGGTGCCTGGGCTCTAATCAGCTGCATTCCATCATTCTGGGGTTCCATACCCAAAATCTTGCCGCGCTTTCCGTTCAGATCACCCATGATATCCCCCATGAACTGCTCGGGAACCAGGATCTCCATATTCATAATCGGCTCTAAAAGAACTGGATCCGCTTTTTCCATTCCTTTTTTAAATGCCATAGAAGCAGCTATCTTGAATGCCATTTCTGAAGAGTCAACTGGATGATATGAACCATCATAAAGGGTGGCTTTCAATCCAATAACCGGATAACCTGCCAATACCCCTTCGGTAATTGCCTCTCTAAGCCCCTTTTCCACTGCGGGGAAATACTGTCTGGGTACAGCTCCGCCAAAAACATTTTCTTCGAATACAAAGTCATCATCACTATTTGGTTCAAGGGTTAACCAGACATGACCGAACTGACCACGCCCACCTGTCTGTTTCTTGTACTTACCTTCCTGCTGAACCGTCCCTTTAATTGCCTCTCGGTAAGGAATACTGGGTGTCTTGGAGGTAACATCAACACCAAACTTTTGCTGAAGCCGCTCGAGAACTATATCCAGATGGGTTTCTCCTGTTCCGGTAAGAATGGTTTCCTTAGTTTCTGTATTCTTTTCAATAAGTAATGTAGGATCGGCCTCAGTCAACTTTTCCGATAGCCCCGCCAAGCTTATCCTCGTCTCCTTTACTCTTGGGCTCAATAGCGATGGAAAGCATTGGCTTTGGAAATTCTACACCTTCAAGTTTCAATGGGTTGTTTTTACTACAGAGGGTGTCTCCTGTTTCTGTCTCCTGAAGTTTAGCAAGAACAGCAATATCTCCTGCTTTTACCTCAGAAAGTGTTTCTTGGTTTTTTCCACGCATAGTAAAAACTTGCCCTATTTTTTCTTCCTTCTCCTTATTGGCGTTATATATAACACTATCGCTCTTCAAACTTCCCCCATAAACCCGGAAAAAGTTTAACTTACCCACATAGGGATCAGCAAGTGTTTTAAAAACAAGTGCACTCTGTGGTTCCTCTTCCATCGGCTTCTCAGTCACATCTATAGGTGATGGAACAATATCAGCTATAAAGTCAAGAATGGGGCCGATACCAATATTGTTTAGTGTAGACGCACATAACACAGGAACAAATGAATTTGCCTTAAAAGCATTTTTTAATCCCGTATCTATTTCTTCTTCAGAGAGTTCCTCCCCATCCAGGTATTTCATGAGAAGCTCATCATCACCTTCAGCTGCTGCTTCTATTAGCTCTTCCCGCGCTGACTCTGCAGCCGCTTTCATTTCATCAGGAATCTCTTCCTCCTGATACTCACCACTAGAAGAGGCATATTTATACGCCTTCATTTTTAGTATGTCGACTATTCCGCTAAAGTTTTCAACAGATCCTATGGGTAGCTGTATAGGTACAATGTTCTTCTTAAATACATCCTTCATCTGTTGCAGGACCCGATCGAAATTGGCATTCTCTCTGTCCATTTTATTTATCAAAGCTACTTTAGGAAGATTAGCCTTTTCAGTTTCTCTCCAGCCAATTTCCGTTTGTACTTCTACTCCTGATACTGCACAAAGCACTAATAGTACACTATCGGCAACCCGTAAAGCTCCCTTTACTTCACTGAAAAAATCAGCATATCCTGGTGTATCCATAATGTTGATCTTGCAGTCCTTCCATTCACAGGGAGCAAGGCTTGTGCTGACAGATATTTTTCGTTTTATTTCTTCAGGAAAATAGTCGGTTGTTGCTGTGCCATCATCAACCTTTCCTAGACGATTGATATGTCCGGCATTAAAAAGCATTGCTTCAGCAAGAGATGTTTTGCCCGCGCTACCATGCCCAATGACAGCAATATTTCGTATGCGGGAGGATTCATAAACTTTCAAAGCAACCGTTCCCTCCTCTAAGTTAAATTACTCGAATAATGTGTTTAATCGATATTATTACAATATTATACTGCATAATTATATTATAGATTCAATTCTAAGTCAAAAATAACATTTAAAACATGATTTGAATGTATAATTATTTACTGAATATTGAACAATAATAATGGGTGCACAAAGGAGGTTGTTATGGGACGTCGAAACCGTGGTTTGATGTCTGAAGCTCTTAAGTATGAACTGGCTAAGGATATGGGAGTCCTGGATATCGTTCAACGTGAGGGTTGGGGCAGTGTCCCTTCCCGTGACTGTGGTAACCTGGTAAAACTTGCCATTGAACGAGCCGAACGCAGTATCTCAGACAAGTAACCCGTTTCGGTCTTAACTAACTAGTGCACCCACCGGGGATTTATTCCCCGGTTTATTTATTCTTCTCTCACTTTAAAAGTCAAGGCTCCTACAGGGCAAACCTTGACACACTCACCACACTGTGTACAGTTTGATTCTGCCAGTGAAACATCACCAAATGTACCCATCTTCCGATCAAAACCGCGATTGATGAAACCTATTGCTCCTACCTCAACCACATTATGGTCTACCCATATACACTGCCCACAAAGAACACATCTATTGGGGTCATAAATAAAGGTTTCAGCCGAATCATCTACCTGCTTCTCCTCGGTAAGCAGTGACCGCAAGCGTGTCAGCTTCATCTTCAGTTTTCTTTCTTTAGCTATTTTCTGCAATTCACACTGACGGTTTTTAGGGCATTTGCCACACCTTAGCTTATGATCGGATAGCAGCAGTTCAAAAGCAGTTTGTATCAGACGGTCAACACGGGGGGTGCGTGTCTTGACCACCATTCCCTCCCTTACTTCTTGAGTACAGGATGTGACAGGGTCAGACATCCCTTCGATTTCCACAAAACAAAGCCGACAGCTGGCATCTGGACGCTCCTTTTCTCTAATGCTGCACAGATGCGGGATATAAACCCCACAATCCAGAGCCGCCCAGAGCAGTTTTTCTCCTGCAGGCACCTGATACTGCTCCCCATCTATTGTGATATTAACCTTACTGCTCATCTGTGTTACCCCCTTCCTCATCTTCTACTTCAAGAGGTGGAGATACCCTGATTACAGCTTTGTATTGAGGTGGGCAGGCCACCAGACAACTGTTACACTTAAAACACTTGTCCTGAATAATCGCTTTGAGCATATCCGGCCTTGTGTAAATGGCTTCCGTCGGACAGCTGCCGATACATACATCGCAAAGCTTGCTGCACTTCTCCGGAATGATCACATATGAAATCAGTTCTTTACACATCAAACCTGGGCAGCGCCCCTCATTGATGTGTGCCTCATATTCATCACGGAAATAACGGATAGTAGTGAGCACAGGATTTGGCGCTGTTTTCCCCAGACTGCACAGAGATCCTAATTTGATATCCTCCGCCAATTCCTGCAGCAGTTCGATATCCTCAGGCTTACCCTTTCCTTCTGTGATATCAGTCAAGATTTCCAGCATCTGTTTGGTTCCTAAGCGACAGAAGGTGCATTTACCGCAGGATTCCTTTTGAGTAAAATCAAGAAAAAAACGAGCGATCTCTACCATGCAGTCATCCTCATCTAAGACTACAATTCCACCGGAACCCATCATGGCTCCCCCTTGCTGGAGAGAGTCAAAATCAATGGGCAGATCAAGTGATGACTCAGGTAAGCAGCCGCCTGAAGGACCACCGATCTGTACGGCCTTAAATTCTTTTTCATCCTGTATCCCATTTCCCACATCATAGACAAGTTCTCTGATCGTTGTGCCCATAGGCACTTCAGCTAAACCAGTACCGACAACCTTTCCTGCCAGGGCAAACACCGCTGTTCCCGGGCTGTTTTCTGTACCGATACTCTTAAACCACTCAGCACCCTGGTGCATGATATGTGGTATATAAGAGAGGGTTTTTACATTATTGATCACTGTAGGCCTACCGAACAATCCTTCTGTAGTCGGATAAGGCGGCCGATGACTCGGTAACCCTGTACTGCCTTCAATAGAAGTGATCAGAGCTGTCTCTTCTCCACAGACAAAAGCACCGGATCCCGGAAATATCTTAATATCAAAACTAAAATCGCTACCTAACATTTTATCGCCTAAAAGGCTTTTTTCCCGGGCCTGATCCAGGGCATTCTGTAAACGCTCAATGGCAAGGGGATATTCTGCACGCACATAGATATAACCTGTTGATGCCTGCACAGCATAAGCCGCAATAATCAATCCCTCGATCAGCTGGTGGGGGTTTGATTCTAAAATAGCACGGTCCATAAAAGCTCCAGGGTCTCCCTCATCAGCATTACAGATCACATATTTCGGCGACCCTTTAGCTTTATAACAGAGCTCCCATTTGACCCCGGTGGGAAACCCAGCCCCACCACGCCCACGCAGTTTGGCATCTTTAATCTCATCGATGACAGCAGATGGTTCCATCTCCAGAACCTTTGCTAGGGCAGCATACCCATCTTTAGCCAGATATTGATCGATATCATCAGGGTCAATTAAACCGCAATCCCGCAGAATGATCTTCTTTTCAATGACACCCCTGGGAAAATCCTCAAAAGTTGGGAACTCATCATTTGGTTCCAGAGCAGCCATTGCAAATTCATAACAAGGGTCACCATTTACAAGATAATCGCTGACCAATCGCTGTGCTGTTCCTTCGTCAACAGGTCCATAACATAAAGTTGGAAACCCCGGATTGAATATAGCAACCAGAGGTTCCGCATAGCAATGACCCATACAGCCTACCTCTTCAACCTGCACATCCAGTTGATGCTTGCTGACTTCCTCCCTAAAGACATTCAAAATCTCTAAAGCCCCAGCTGCCCTCCCACATGTTGCGGTGCCGACGAGGATAAGCGGCTTTTCTTTTTTTGCTTCTATCTTTTTTACTGCAGTGCTCCTAAGATCCGCATAATTTTGTGAGACACTCATTCTACCTGTCCCCCTTTCTCCTCGCCTTCCTTCTGTTCCTCCTGCTCTTGCTTTAATGCCTCTTTCTCCTGCTCCTGTTTTTCTATATCATGAGTGAGCAGAATACCATCAACCCGAATAGGAGAAACCTTTGCCTCAATCTTTTCGTCCACATCAACCACCGGAGCAAGAGCACAGCATCCAACACAGGCCACACGCTCTAAACTGAACTCACGGTCAGGTGTTGTTTCCCCTTCTTTGATCTCCAATCTACGTTCGAAGCAATCCAAAACAATATGTCCACCCATCATGTGGCAGGCAGTACCCATACATACTTTGATTTGATGCTTTCCAGGTGGATTCAAGCGAAATTGATTATAGAAGGTGGTCACACCGTAGACATCCACCTCCGGTATCTTTAGTGCTTCAGCAATTTGCTTCATAGCTGGCTTTGGAACATAACCCAATTTCTCCTGAACATCTTGGATAATAGGGATTAATTCCTGTCTTTTTGTGCCGTGATGCTGTAGGATAGCCCCAGTTTCACTCTGAATTCGCTCTAATTCCCCTTCTAACAACTCCAAATGATATACCTCCCCTCCCAATAATGAAGACTCAGTTTTTGTTTTCTCCACATCCGGCAGTATCTCCTGCATCAATTTTTTTGGGCATATGCCGATATAAATTTTCAGCTGCCAAAAGGCTTTCCTTGTTAGAGGCCAGTAATTCCATGCCTTTGTCAACATAATCCTTTTGGAACTGATCAGCAATTAACATTAATAGCACCCTTGCCCAATCCATAAGTTGAGTCGTACCGACACCCAATTGAGATCCCCTATCTCGTGCCAGAGCTACAGCAAGGGCTATATCTTCATTGAGAATATCCAGAACATCCGGAATCCGCGCCCTAATAATTGAAGCTTCGGCTTTTATTGTCGGATTATCAAGATATAAAAAGACACAGCGTCTGCGCAGAGCCTCAGATAGCTCACGCTCCCCACTGTTTGTAATGACGACAACCGGTTTTTTAACAGCCTTGATTGTTCCTATTTCCGGTATCGATATCTGATAATCAGAAAGTACCTCAAGGAGAAATGCCTCAAAGTCACGGTCAGCACGATCAATTTCATCTATTAATAAGAGAACCTGTTCCTTTTGTGTTATCGCCTGCAGCAGAGGGCGCTGCAACACATAATCCATAGAAAACAGATCCTCTTCTACACTTTCTGCATCCTTTGAGCGGTCATCAATTTGGATATTGAGCAACTGCCGTTGAATATTCCATTCATACAAGGATTTATTCTCATCCAATCCCCCATGACACTGCAGTCGGATCAATTTTGCCCCCAGTATCTCACTCAAAGACTTGGCCATTTCCGTTTTACCTGCACCGGCGGGACCACTAATAAGAAGTGGTCTTTCTAAGCGAAGTGCTAGGTAAATTGTATTAAGATGCTCTTCAGAGACAATATAACAGAGTTGGTCAAACCCCTCCTGTAACTCTTTCAGTTCTATATCCATGGTATCCCTCCCCTGCTTATCTATTTATTACCGATAATGCGCAATAGAAAGTAACAAAGAGAAGCAATAACAATAAATACAATGATGGCATAGAAAAATGCCACCCTGATAAAGCTATCAACTAAGACGAGAGCAAAGCTTAAAGAAAAAGGAAGGATCAAAGATTGTAGATTGAACTCAAACTTACCACTGCGAACCTTAGAAAAATTGAAAACCATGAAAAAGATGATGGTCAACACGATTATACGAATTATAAACAATGTTTTCCTTCCCCTCTGCCACTATCATTACTTACGCTACACCGATTATAAGCTTGTATCAGACCATTATGGGTGTCCTCCGAAACTGCCTAGAAACGCCTCTGTTCCAAAGATAAATCATTAAAAAATTCTTTTAATCTGTCCATAACCCTGTAATTGGTTAAGTCAATCTGAATCGGGGTAACAGATACCCTGTTCTCCTGAACACATGCCACATCTGTATCGCCAGAATCTGATGAGTCATCAATATTGTCAACCACATCCCCGCCTAACCAGTAGTAAGACTTTCCACGGGGGTCAACCCGGGGTGTTTCAAATGAATCAATATACTTGCGGCTGCCCAATCTGGTTATTTTTACTCCCTGAATTTCTTCAGCAGTGAGTGAGGGGACATTAATATTCAACAGTGTATCTTTACAAATATTGTTCTTGAGCGCCTTCGGAAGCAATTTTCTCATAAAAGATGCAGCATAACTGTAGTCAGGGTTATTATATTCAATTACTGAAACCGCTATCGCTGGAAACCCAAGAATAGTTCCCTCCAATGCACCTGAGACAGTTCCGGAGTAAAAGATATCAATCCCTAGGTTTGCACCGCGGTTGATACCTGCTACAACCAGATCAGGGCTATCTTTAAGCAGGCAGTTTACTGCCAACTTTACGCAGTCCGCAGGGGTTCCGTTCACTGCCCAGGCTTTCCCGTCAAAAAGAGAAATTTTTTCAGCGCGTAAAGGTATGTCCATTGTGATTCCATGTCCAGTGCCACTTCGCTCTCTATCAGGAGCCACAACAGTAACATCTGCAATTTCTTTTAGTTCTGAATAAAGAGCAGCAAGACCCTTGGCGTGTATGCCGTCATCATTTGTTAATAATACTTTCATCTCACTCATCCTTACCCAACAATAAATATCGGCCACAAGACTGACAGTCTACTCTACAGAGGCTGCTCCCACTACAGGAACATAATAACCTCAGACCTAGCTCTCTCCCATACAAACATCCAAATATTTATCTATAGTTTATAACTAATGGTTATCTAACGCAAACATACTGGTCATGAAAATAGCACCCAAAGGGGCGCTATCTACCATTTGAAAATATATAGTAATTTACGCTTGAGATTCTGACCATCATATGAAAAACAACAGATCGATCTCTATCCTTTAATAAGTGAAAATGCTTCCGCTCTAGTAGCTTTATTATTCTTAAATATACCACGTACTGCAGAGGTCATCGTCATTGCCCCCGCCTTTTTAATGCCTCTCATAGTCATGCACATATGTTCTGCTTCTATAACAACAAGCACCCCCAAAGGATTAAGAGCTTCCATAATTGTATCAGCCACTTGAGATGTCAATCTTTCTTGCAGTTGCGGTCTTTTAGCCAGAGTTTCCACAACTCGTGCCAATTTACTGAGACCTGTCAGATTCCCTTGGCGTGGAATATAGGCAACATGCGCCTTGCCATAAAATGGGACTAAGTGGTGCTCACACATAGAATACATAGGTATATCCTTGACCAGAATCATCTCGCTATGGTTTTCAGAAAAACAGACACTTAGTTCCTTTTTAGGATCAGCATGGAGACCACAAAATATCTCTTCACACATCCGCGCTACCCTGTCAGGTGTGTCTCTTAATCCCTCTCTCTCTGGATCTTCACCAATCCCTTCAATGATCAAGCGTACCCCCTGTGAAACCTTCTCCCGATCCAATCCTTATCCCCCCACACATTCCTTGGATATTTATTATTAAGCATCATAAATATTTGAACATACCAAAACCTCATTGTTTTTATTCGTCAAATATGGAGGATATCCTGCAAATAATCATTATTGTTTTAACTGGAACTTGGCGTATTCTCTCATTTCTTATAGTGGGAGTCAACGCCGACCAAGTTATTATAATAGACTATAAAACTAAAAGTAACATATTTTGAATTGAACAGTGTATTACCGCAAGGGGTCACTCCAAAACCTACCCCTATGTCAATCCTAGAGATCTGTTAAAACAATACAATGCCTCATTTTCTTCCCCTTTTCTGAAATGAAGGATCGCTTTTCCTCTCCAGGCTAAATTATTTGAAGAATCTACATTAAGCACCTCTTCAAAATAGAGGGCTGCCTGATCACTTACACCCATTTCTAACAAAAGCATCCCTTTATTGCATAGATAGTTTGGATTAGGTTCTAGAGCGATGGCTTTTTCGCAGCATTTGAGCGCTTGAGGATAGCAGTTTCGAAAAGCCAGATAAACTGCAACATTGTTTAAGAGAAGATGATCCTCTGGAGTTAGCTGCAGACACCTATCAAAAATATACATCGCCTCATTGTAACTTCCTGATCTTAAAAAAGTTGCAGCAGCATTGCCTAGAATATCAGCATCTTCATTATCACAATTATCCAAAGCTTTTTGGTAAGCAAAACAAGCATCCCTTTCACGCTTTAAGCAAACAAGACAATACCCTATATTGTTCCAAATAACTGGTGAATCGTCATATTCTGAAGCCTTCTCATAATATTGAATAGCCTTATTATAATCTTGAAGATGGCAGTAACAATTTCCGCAGTTGACCAACAGATCGGCATCCTTGGGATGGGCTACAAGGGCTTCCAAAAAACAGTCCAATGCAGCTTTAATATTGGCCAATTTATAGAGACAATAACCTTTACAAGAAAGTGCTCCAGCATGACGCGGCGTAATCTGCAAAACCCGTTCGAAACAAAAACTGGCCTTTTTGTAATTACAACTCCGCATAAACTCTTCACCCTTCAAATACCAGTCTGTTTCCAGGTCACCTGACTGCAATTGTTGGACCTTAGGAGCAATAGACTGTAAGTAGTAAATTTCTTTATAATTCTTTATTTCTTTTTCTCCCCCCCACCATCTTTTAACATTCCTAAATAACTGCCGAAAATACCTGAACACCTTTAATCGCCCCCTTGTAAAACTTAGAAATATATTCTATACAAGGGAGATATGTCCTGCTAATTTTTTCCATGCTATTTTCCGCTTATTCGCCTTTTAATCATTCTTTGTTGTATTCTGTACATAAAAAAACCCCGCTTAACGAGGTCATGAAATATCCAAGCTACGATATATTGTGGCCATCCCTATCTCAGGATCTTTGTTTTACGACAAAGTGACTCCTCTACGCTGAGATGCTTTTAGCATGTTCTATAAGCGTTTGTAAAATTATTTGGCGTTGGGACCTTATCCTATATGTTTCCTCTTGGTATATTGAGAATCAATCAATAATAAGTTAATAACATAATCCAAAAAGGAGGATAGTTATTTATGAATAGTGAAAAAAAGCCTCAAATTTTAATCAATGGCAACCCAGTTTTTTTTGGTTTAACAGCTGCCATTCTCTTCGCAATTATCAGCATAGTAATTTTAGCATTATGCTTTTATTTCTCTGCTATTAAAGAAATTTACCTTGAACCAATAGGTACATTCCTCTACCTAGTCGGTGCTTTTTTGGGCGGCCTTCTCGCTGCAAAAAAAGCAGGTGGAAAAGGACTCCTCTACGGAATCGAAGTTGGAGTTTTATATTACCTGTTTTTTCTCTTTATCTCTTTACTTGTTTCTAGCAGTTCCTTATCCTTCATAGGTCTTGGATTTAAAGCATTTTACACCATTTTAGTATCTGCTGCAGGTGGAATATGTGGTCTAGCCTTTGCCTGAGAAGCAGCCTTTATTAAAAGGCCGCTTATTTTACTTGATAATTTTTTTCAGAAAATCTCGCAAGAAACGGGGTAACTTGATATAGTAAATCTTCAAGACTATCACCTCGCGTTCGCTTTAAAACTATAGTTCATTATATTCAATAACAAGCGCAAGGTGCCCTTTAAATTACATTTGATCAGCCAATTTTTTTAATTCAAAAACTATCATTCCTCCTGCTACAGCATAATCTTCTGTAGGAAGATAGTTTGGGGCTGATGCATCAAACAAAATATTCCCTGATGCCGGAAATTCATCATCACCCAGCCATATCACATAGAGAAATGGAACTCTGGGGAATAAGTTGATAATAACACTTACATCCCCTTTATCAGCTTTTTCTCCACCTAAAGCAAGACCGGCTGTGATCAACTTTTCAGGTTGTTCTCCAAAAAATTTTATCAGCGGCAAAATTGCTCTGCCATGAAAAGGATTAATATAGATTTGACCTGATGGGAGTTCTTTAAAAGAGATCAACTGATCTGTTAAGGGAACTCCCTCAGCTGAATTTAAATAATGTAAAATCAAAATCTGCTTGTCAAACTGTATTTCTTCATCATCATTGCAGTAAATTTCTCCTGAAGGAAAACGCACATGGTATTCCTTGTTTAAGCAAGGAACAAGAAACTCAGATTCCTTTTCTAGATATTTAACCCCGGCTCGCATTGCAATCTCCTGTGGCTCATTATCAACAGCATTCTTTTTAAAATCCTTTTGAGCAAGCTCAAGAGTAACATCCCTATTCAAATAAGTCTTATTTTTAAATTGGTGAAGTTTTGACACTTCTGCCCCCCCTTATATTTGACACAAGGGGACTTTCTCCCGTATCCACTTGTCCCCATTGACACAGGAGAATAAATGAAAATATCTATTTATTACGATATTTTCACATTAAACTTCCCCTGTGTCTCCTGTGTCTGACCTTAATTCTTGTTATCATTATACCAAAAACATATCAGAAGTGGCAGATGATTGACAAGTCAAAGTTCTCCGGGTAAAATTATAATAGTTTTGCGCCCGTAGCTCAGAGGATAGAGCGCTGGCCTCCGGAGCCAGATGCGCAGGTTCGATTCCTGCCGGGCGCACCACTATTTATCTAATCTACGATAATTCCACATTTCTGGCTTTTGTTTTTCGCTCAGATCTCCAACTAAAAAGCCCACAAACTGCGAGTATTATACGAACCAACTTATTCTGCAGCTTCTTTTCTAAAATACTGTTTTGGAGTGTTATTCTTTCAATCTTTTTCTGTAGAGATATATTTGTAGTATTAAGCATATCTAATTCAAGCTCTAAATTCTCATTGACCCGCTTTAATTCATAATTTGCCTTTTCCACAGATTTCACATGATTGCTGAGCCGCAATACCTCCTGGTGTTTGGCTTTGACCTCTTTGCGTAAACTATCTAATGCCCTATTGAATTTCTTCTCCATTTCATTCTTAGCTGGTTCAATTTTATTTAATTCCTTGTTTAAATTACAAACCTTATCCTCTAAAAGAACTATACTTTCCTGTAATTGATTATTTGTACGTTGGAGGTCCTTGTTTTCTTTATTCAAAATGATATTTTCCTGTGTGCGTGCTTTTAATTGGAATGTGAGGTTTTTAATATCCTCCTCCGCTTGCGAATACCTATCCTGTATCGCTGATATTTCTTTCCCATATTCCTCGATCTTGTCTAGATATTGTCTGCGCTCTCCCTCTAATTGGTGCAGATTTGCCTCCATAGTTTTTATTATTATTTGTGACTCATGCATTTTCTTTTCTCTTTCCTCAAAAGCTCTTATATATTCCTGGTTTTGCTTGCGTAAGCTGCTGATTACCTTATTTCTCTCTGAAAGCTCAGCTTCTAAACTGTGTAGCCTTTCATTTATGCTGTTATTCCTTTTTAATCCCTCATCCTTAAGTTCCCCATCACCCAAATCCCAATAAATCTCATCATCATGTTTACCACGCAAAAACCCATCATTCAAGGAGTTGATTACCTTGCGTTCGGATTTTGTCTTAGCCATTACCAGTTACCTCCCTTTACCATATATTTCTATTTATGGCTATTCGTTAATAGCTATATAGTATCCTTCGGGAATACTGGTAATATATGTCGCTTATGTTGTTATAAAACACTTTTCACAAAACAAAATTCAGAGATATTGTAATCTCTGAATAAGAAAACATACCACATTGAATCAGCTTTCGACAGCTTTATCCAATAGGTTTTTTCGGCTTGTTATATTCTGTAGCTTCATACTGGAGTTTGGATAAACACATTTCACAAAAGTATGTAACCTTTGGGTCTTTTTCCAGACGATCAAAATCTTTATGCACGTCTGTTATAACTTCTCTCTTACCACAAAGGGCACAACGTACTTCCAAATCATTTCTCCTCTCATGACGCTAGGCCAATTCCTTCATAACTTTTTCCAGACAGACAATGAACCTATTATTCTGCTCAGGTGTTCCCACTGTTACCCTGATATAATTTGGATAATCAAAGATATCCCCTGTCCTGATGATAACCCCTTCCTTTAATAAAGCTGTAAATACTTCTCTGGAATCTCTATTTATATTAACAAAAATGAAGTTTGTCTCTGAAGGCACATAATCTAAACCTAGTCTCTCAAACTCCTGATACAAATACCGCTTCCCTTCAATGACCAACTCTTTACTTTGACGAACATGTGACTGATCCTGTAAAGCGGTTACAGCAGCTTCTTGAGCAAGCATGCTAACATTAAAAGGTTCTCTCACCCGGTTGAGTAAAGCTATGATTTCCGGACTGGCAATTGCATAACCGATACGCAGGCCTGCTAAACCATAGATCTTAGAAAAGGTGCGAAGTACAATTGTTCTTTTGTTATTAATCAGTTCTACCGCACTTGAATGACCTGGATCAATTACATATTCATGATATGCTTCATCAACAACAACTACCACATCAGATGGGATCATCTCAAAAAAAGCTCGCATCTCTTGCTCATCTAGGATGGTTCCCGTGGGATTGTTAGGGTTACAAATAAAAATGAGTTTCGTACGCTCACTCACCTGTTCAGCTATTTTTTTAAGATCATATCGGAAATCTGTTAACGGCACAGCACAGGGTTTTGCCCCCATCAGTTTGCATACAAATATGTATTCAGAAAATGTTGGCCAGCCATAGATTATCTCATCCTCAGGGTTAAGGAATGTCTCTCCGATTATTTTAATTAGCTCATCTGCACCATTGCCAAAAATAAAATTGTCTTCTTGCAGTCCAAATAAAGGAGCAATTTCTCTCTTTAAATTAAAACAATTACTGTCCGGATAATTAAAAACACGGGGAGCCGCTGCTTTCAATGTTTCTATAACTGAAGGGGAAGGCCCCAGTGGGTTTTCATTTGAAGCCAATTTAATCACTCCTGTTATTCCAAACTCCCGCTCGACTTCTTCAATTGGTTTGCCAGGAACATAAGGAGCCAGTGTTAATAGTTCAGGACGTCCGATATCTTCTATTCTACTCATCCTATTACCTCCTCTGCTTATTTAGAATTTCGCTGATACCACAATTATTTCCTGCTTATCCTCATTATTTTATCGATTATTCCCCATCAGTTCCTTAGGTTTTGCTCTCCAAAGATTTTTGATATCTAATATCCTTATCTACTGTCAGGCGGTAGACATTGCACATCTGGACAATCCTGGATGTGGTCCGTTTTCCTAAAAACTTTTCAATCTCAGAGAGATCTAGGTTTGTGGTAATAACCACAGGGAGTTGATAATTCATTCGGTAATTCAGAAGAGAATAAATTTTATTGCATGTCCAGGGTGTATAGTTATGGACACCTAAATCATCCAAAATCAACACATCTACCTGACGAGCTCCCTTTATTAAAGTAGCTTCATCCTCTTCTGCTCCTCCTTTACTGTAAGTAGACCTCAGCTCATCGAGGAAATCCGGCACAACTAGAAATAAAACCTGAACACCTTCTTTTAACAAAAAGTTTGTAATAGCGCCTGCAATAAAAGTCTTCCCAGCTCCCACATCTCCGGTTATTAACAGACCTGGTCTGTGAGGATTTTTCAAATAATCGCCGGCAAACTGACGAGCGTCATTAAGAACCCGTGCAGCTCTTTCCAGGTGCTCTCCCTGGTAATACTTTAGTTGGAAATCATCGAAACTATAAGTCTTAATTTCTGGGCTGATATTTGCGTATTCATACCGGAGTTCCCTTCGGGCTTGCTTTACACAATTACACAAGCGTGCTTTTTCACCATCAAGGAGCACGACTCCCCGATCCTGACAAATACTACAACTGGGCACCTTGTTTTCTATTGGGGAATTGGACTCCTCCCCTTTTAAAGTCTTTTTTAAATTATTAAGAATTTCCGTAACCTGCTTCATTTCACAACCTGCTTTACGTTAAATAGATATCTTTGAACTTTTCATCCTGACTCTTGACTGTTTCTCTGTTTACCCGCCTTACCTGCTTCTTTTTATTTAGGAACTTTTCTTCATATTCTATTATTTCTCTAGTTGTTCGTATATTCATTTTAGCCCAGGATGCTAATATTTTATCTATATAATTCATATTTAATATTCCACGTAAAACTGCTCTTTTTAGCGCTTCGTTTATCAAATTATCGGCATAGCCATTGTCATAGTACCAATTATTAATTTTGTCTATTTCAATAGGTGTTAACGCTCTACCAAATTCCCGTTCAAATAGATTAATAACCTTCATCAAAGGGGATGGACGCTGTTTGAACTGCCCTGCAAGTGCTGCATGCTGTTGTTTGTTTTGCTCAGCCTGCACCTTTTCCTCTGCCCAGAGGTCAGCTACCTTTTCAAACAAACCTATCGTCTCTATAGAATTATCAGCATCGGTAAGTACCCCCAGGTCTCGCATTTTATCAATTGAGCCTTGTATTTCAACTTCCGAAAGATGAAGAAGCTGAATAAAATCAGCCATCTCCAGTTCATACCTCCCTTGCTGTTGAAAATAAAAAAAGGCTAACATAACCATGATATCTGTTATCTTTAAACCTAACCTGTGGCTGTATTTAATGAATATATTGGGTACCACAGTAAACCCTTCCGCAAAAAAATCTCTGCTGAAAAGCGCAGGAATATGAAATCTACCACTTCTGTCCATCCACACCATCCTTTTTGCAAAATGTTAATACTAATTAATTAGTCAAGGGGTCTGTAAAAACCTGCTCCATCTGTTCTAAAAAAGATTATAAATAATCCAGATGGGAAGAGTATTAAGAGATAAGTTGGAGAAAGGAGTAAAACCAGATGTCATATAATAACAATATCAATGAATTTTTATCAAAGCTGCTTGAAGCCTGGGATAAGAATTCTGTTTCTTATACATTTATGCAATCAAGGTTTCACAACTTTGTAAATGATTCACCATCTGAGACATTGGATACACTTTTTTTTGAAATCTATTTACAGCATCCTGTATTGTCTAATTTTACACAACTGCGCTCATTTATAACACCTCAATCCATTAATATATATAAGGGAATATCTAGTTACCTTCAATATATAGAAGTTGCAAAAAATGATACCATCTATGATAATATCAGATTCTTAATCAGTCGTGAAGTGCGTTTTCTCTGTAGAGAAATTATTATAAATGTATTAAAAGACCTAAAGACCCAGCCCAATATACGAATTCAGTTATTAAAAACTTTGCGCTCATTACACCTCAACCCAGATAATTATACTTTTCATAATAATATCAACCCACAAGAAATAATCGATCTGATTCCTTATTACTTGGAAGGATCAGACCTGCTGGCGGAATTGCCATATTTTTCAGCTGTCTATTTTACTGCATCAGAACTCACCCCGCTATGGGAATCACTTCAGCAGTATGAATTTAAACCTTAGGATGAAATCAAAATAGATAATTTTTTTGATCTATCAAAAAAAGAACAGGTATTGATGACTCTCAAAAATTTCATTTACAGATATTCCGATTCCCCCTCAGTTAAAAAAGCATGTGCGGTTTACATCACTTTGGGTGAGGTAATACCCTGGGCAAAGCATCCCTTTATAAGGCGCCTATTAGGTGTAAGCTATCAGGAAGCTATGACGCTGATGGCTTTACAATAATAAATGGAGAGCATAGGAAAGGCTCTCCATTTATTATGATTGATCGGTTTATTGAATTGCTGTTTTTAAAACTGCTGTATTTGTCGTTTGTCGATAGCGGCGCAGGAATCGCTCCAACCTTTCCAAGGCCTCTTCCATCTTGTTCTGAGAAATGGCATAACAACACCTGATATGCCCCTCTCCACTGGGACCGAAGGCATTGCCCGGAACTACAGCCAACCCTTCTCCGAATAGAAGTTTCTCACAAAATTCTTCAGAGGTCATTCCTGTTCCTGTGATCCTGGGAAAAACATAAAAGGCACCGCCGGGTTCAAAACAGGGCAAACCCAATTCATTCAGACCCTTGACTATAAAGCGTCGTCGTTTATCATATTCAGCAACCATTTCACGGACATGGGCAGCGCAGTCCCGCAGTGCAGACACACCCGCAACTTGGCTCATTGTCGGCGCACATAACATAGTATACTGGTGAATCTTCAACATGGCTTTAATAATTTCATCTGGCCCTGCAGCAAAACCTAACCGCCAACCTGTCATAGCATAGGCCTTAGAAAAACCATTGAGCAGTAATGTTCTCTCTTTCATATCGGGAAGAGAAGCAAAGCTAACATGCTTCTTCCCATATGTAAACTCTGCATAGACCTCATCTGAGATAACCATAATATCATAAAGTTTGGCAACCTGTGCGATCTCCTCCAGATCAGATCTTTCCATGATAGCACCTGTTGGATTATTGGGATATGAAAGGAGAAGTGCTTTTGTTCTTTCATTGATCCTTGCGATAAGATCCTTTTTCTTCAGCTTAAAACCATCTTTAGCTCTGGCAGGAACTAAAACAGGTATCCCACCAACTAAAGACACATTAGGTGCGTATGAAACATAACAGGGTTCTCCGATCAGCACCTCATCCCCTGGGTTGATAATCGCACGCAGAGCTAAGTCCAGTGCTTCACTTACCCCTACAGTAACTAAGACCTGATCTTGATCATATTTTATCCCATAACTTTTATATAGATAATGAGAAATTTCCTCACGCAATTCTGGTAATCCGGAGTTAGATGTATACTTAGTTCTTCCATCGGTCATGGCCTTCATACAGGCCTCACGAATTGGTTGTGGTGTGATACAATCGGGTTCTCCTACCCCTAAAGAGATAATGCCTTCTGTTTTTTCGATGAGGTCAAAAAATTTACGGATGCCAGATTGTGGCATTTTTTGAACAGCTTCGGCAATATAACTCCCTCTTTTTTTGTTTTTCATTTTGCTCCCCCTTTCCTACAATATAAAAACCCCGTTCCTTGACATCAAGGGACGGGGTAATCTCCGCGGTACCACCCTAGTTGGCCCCAAAAGGGCCCAACTCATATTTATGATAACGGAATAATCCGGCCTCACTTACTAATTGCTACTTTCGGTGGGCACCTCCAGGGTGGCTTTCAGTGTCCTGTTATACCGATCTCACACCTAGCACCGGCTCGCTTTATAATCAAGAAGCACCTACTCTTCCCTTTCAACGGTTTGTATTAAATTATATTTCATTTTATCAGAGTGTGGTATCGGTGTCAAGCCGCCTTTTTATTTCTCTTATGATTTCCCGTGAACAGGAAAGATCACGGCCTACAGGAATAAGTTTGATTCCCATCTGACGACAGATATACTCCTTGCGCACAGGATATGTGTCTAGTGACGAACAATCATCAACTGCTACTTTAAGAGATGGTATGTAATAGCTGAAAAAATGCCCCTGATGCCTGTAGTTCTCGACTATTTTGAACTGTGAAAAATGGTATTTTATCGCCTTTTGTAAAGGATTCATAATAGGTGCAGCCTGACTCACACTGGGTTCATCAGCAGCATTTCTGTCCCTCTGATTGAATCCTTCAATAATATTATTAATATCTTCCATCCCGTTTTCAAAATTATAATTAGGCATTCTCTGAATAATAAGTTCTTTCATGGCATCTTTGATATATTCTTCATTAGGACCAATTAGTTCTGCTAATAGATCTGAAAACTCATTGACAAGAACTGATCCCTTTTCCAAATATACTTCTTTTTCCTGTTCTTCGCTCATTTCTAATGATAATATGATTTCTATAAGCAGATCAACCTTTTCCAGAATCTTTTTCTCTATAATCTGCCTTTTATTCAATCTTATGACCCCCATCTATTATAATGTCTCTCATAATCATTATTCTTCAGCAGCTGTAATTATTCATATAAAAAACCCCCGGATTATTCCGGAGGTTTATTTTAAATTTTAAATTGTTCTTCAATCTTACCCACACAAGAAGCGATAGGCTTCTCCTGCAGCTGCCTTAGCATGGCCAACAGTCTGGGGTATATCCTTTGGCCCCTGGCAAACTCCGGCAATAAAAACTCCTTGTTTGCTTGTTTGAACACTATTACCGTTACCTGCCATAAAGCCATAATCATCCAGGTCAATACCCAACTGCTCAGCAATATCTTGGCTTCCCTTTGTTGGGGTAATCGCCACTGATAAAACAATCAGATCATATTTATCTTCGATCTGCTTGCCATCAGAAGAATTCGCATACCGCACTGTTAGACGGTCATACGGAAAACCATAAATTTTACTAGGTATACCTCTGATTAACTTAACTTGATCAGTTTTTTCTAAAGTTTCTTTAAAGGCGCTGAAGCCTTTGCCAAAACTCTGGAAATCCATGTAGAAAATATCAATCTCAACATCAGGCAGATCTTGTCTGATCAGTTTGGCTAACTTACCAGCATACATACAGCAGACCCTTGAACAGTATCCGTTGTCAATAGAAAGATCACGGCTACCTACACACTGGATAAAACCAATCTTTTTGATGTTATCACCATATGCTGCCTGTATACTTCCTTTATCTTTAATTGCCTCTTCTAATTCCAGTGCTGTGATAACATTACTTTCCTGCATGTAAGAAAATTCATTTCTTCTGCTGAGATCATAAGGATCAAAACCTGTTGCCACAATTACTGCATCGGTTTCGAATTTTGTTGTTTTACCACCGCAGACAAGGTCAGCTCTGAATAATCGTTTTCCTCTTTTATCTATCTCTTTTATCTCTTTTATATCACAATCAGTGTACACCTGAATATTGGGTTCCTGTATCACCTGTTCTTTCTGCTGAAGAACCAGACATGCGGCACAACGGTTGCATTCATCAGTTGCTTTGCAGCAGTAGGTAGCGCCCCTGCCGCCGAGCTCAGAATTTTTTTCGACTAGGATAACCTCAGTTCCACGCTCAGCCATTTCTAGAGCACTGGTCATCCCTGCGGCTCCGCCACCTATTACTAGTACTTTTTTCTTACTCAAATTGCACCCCTCCCATTGCCCGCACTGTTAAAATGTCGGCCTGGGCAGAAGACCGGCTTTTTCGACTACTGATGGTACAATAGACTCCCAAGCTACCGCCATCACGTGAACCCCTGCTACACCTTTCATTTCCTGACAACGTTTGATATATTCTACTGATAGCTGTACAGCCTCGGCCTTTGCATCCTCTGCTTTTTCCAGGCGCTGGCAGAACTCTTCGGAGACGATCATGCCTGGTACCCCGTGCTGCATATAGCGTGCCATCTTCGGCGATTTCACAGGCATAATTCCGGCACAGATATAGGCACGATCATGTAGCCCGCGCTCAACACACATTTCCATGAAGCGTTCAAACCTCTCCATATCAAGGATACACTGCGTCTGTACAAAGTCAGCACCGGCATTGATCTTCTTTTCCAGGCGAATAGCACGGAATTCAAAGGGATCACCAAATGGGTTCTCAGCACAACCGATAAAAAATTTAGGGGGCTGTTTACACTCTGCACCACACTCAAAGCATCCGTCATCACGCAGTCTCTTGAGCATATGAATCAACTGTACAGAGTCTATATCAAATACTCCCTTACATCCTGGATGGTTACCGAAAGCCTGATGATCCCCTGTCAGACAGAGGACATTACGTATCCCATGAGCATATGCTCCTAGAAAATCACTTTGCATAGCCAAACGGTTGCGGTCCCGGCAGACCATCTGTAAGTTTGGTTCCATTCCTAATTGGATTAAGCGCAATGATGCTGCCCAACTGGAGAGCCGAACAACAGCCGTCTGGTTGTCGGTGAAGTTAACAGAGTCAACCTTCCCACGCATTTCTTCAGCATGCTTGTCAATGTTAGCAAAACTTGCATATGTAACTGGACCAATTTCCCCGGTACAGGCAAACTGACCCGAAGCAAGTACCTTTTCCAAGTTACTTCCAACTTTTAGTTCAGATTTTCTATTATTCAAGGGTCAAGTCCTCCTTTACCAGTTTTCTTGGACCTTCGTTGCGGTGCCAGTTCTTGACAGGTATGTATTCTGCCATCTTATCCAACTGTCCAAGAGCTTTAAGTCTTTCATAGATTAAATGCCATGCACATTCGACACTTTTATCAACCTCACATTTCCCATCCTGGGAACCCCCACATGGACCATTGAATAAGTGTTTTGAACAACGTGCAACAGGACATATACCCCCTGTTTTATCCAACACACATTCACCACATGCCATGCAATACTCTTCCCATACGCCCACATCAAGGTTTGCACCCAGGAACTGAGTATTAACCCCTGGGTAAACCGGAACAGGTTCACATACCTGAGCTAAGTACTGAATTCCTATCCCGCAGGCGAGAGAAACAACGGCTTCTACTTCCCTTACATTATCCTGAAATTTATCAAGATACTCCTTATCACACTGACGCTCTACCGTCTGCTCTAAAACTTCTATAGGATTGCCTTCCTTCTCACGTGCCATACGTATCTGTGAGGCGAGAAGTCCAACTTCCTTTTCACCCCCAGCTAGACAGACGGTAACACAGCCGTAACAACCTGCTATTAAAACCTTTTTATAAGGGGCGATCATTTTCAGAATATCTTCTGTTGATTTGTTCTCGACAACGATCATCTTATCACCTTCCCCGGATATGTTCCTAACTGATTAATCCTTGCTACCATCGAACGTATGGATTCATTAAACTGGTGACCCTGGTTTGCAGCCACATGTACTATCTCTATCCTGTCACCTTCCATACCTATTTCTTCCAGCCTTTTCCGTACCAGTTCTTTACGCTGATCTGCTCGGACATTTCCTCGAATGAACTTACAATTTTCCTTTTGACATGCAATTATCAGTACACCATCTGCACCCTGCTCTAAGGCTTTAAGCAGATAGAGGGCGTCTATTTTTCCAGAACAAGGAACCGGTACGATCTGTATAATAGCGTTTAGTTCAGGTTCCATTTTATTGGCAAGCTCTGCCGCCAAGGTGCCTGAATTCTCACAAGCATATGCGACTATTTTAGGTGGCTTGGATAGCTGCTGCAATATTTCCTTATCTGTGTAATATGGTAGCTGAATTGCCTTTCCTGGACATTCAGCAGCACAAATTCCACAGCGGCGACAGGCCAATGGATTCATACGGGCTGCTGAATGATACATGTTATTTAAAGACTCATCATGTATAATCTCGATGGCATGATGGGGACAGCACCGGTAACAGGTCAAACATACGGCACACTGTTCAGCAGTTACTTGTGGCTGCAATGCCGCTACACTTATTTTTCCTGTAGCAAACCGACCAACCTCAGCTTTTACTGTTTCAACTTCCTTTTCCAATTCTGCACTGTATATGGGACCATGACAGTTACCGATAAAATATATCCCTTCACGGTTTGACATTATAGGAAGGAAGTGAACATTATCTTCCTGGAAAAACCCATCTGGACCTGTCCTCACATCAAGAGCATCTGCTAAATCAGCTGTGTCTGGATGCGGAATATAATCCTCTGCTAATACCAAGTAATCAGATATAAGCCTAATCTGTTCACTTTGTGGTAAAAAAGGTTCCCAGTAGCGTACCGTTGCTGCAACATCTGTTTTAATAAACTGAAGATCGCCTTTATACTTTAAGAAATTAACCCCTCGGGCTCTTGCTAGCTCATAATCCTGTTCCAATTGATCAGCAGATACCTTCATATCATCATACAATATTGAGACATCCGCTTCCTTTTCTTGGAGCGCAATCGCCATCGAAAGCGCGTTTTTATAAGATATTAGAGAATCCTGATCAGCCTGCCCCAAGATAAAGGTGACTTTTTGACCAGAATAATCATTATCTTTTTTTGAAAATTGAGATAGGCTCAGGATACGCTCTCCCAGTTCCAAACCATTGTATTTTTTTGTATCAAATCTGGGTTGAGCTTCAAGCGCAACAATAATGGCCCCGAAACTTTTTTTTGCATGTTTTCCGTTTTCCAAGAAACGCACAATGAATTGACCCGGAAATCCTTCAAGCCCCACAACCTTAACACCTGTTTTGACAGTTATATTACTCTTCCCTTTTAGCAAGGAAAGACTGTCATGGGGTGTATCATGATCTATCACGGTAACCGGTTGATTTTCACTGACAGCAAGAGCAACAGCGGCCCCTTCTGTTCCACAACCTATCACCAAAACCTCCGGGAGCACGTCAAGCTCTTCATAAATAACCGCGCTACGAGCCTGCATCTGTAGCAACACCTACCTCGTTATAATGGAGACGACCCACCCCCTAATTACTTCTATAGACTGAGTTATGGTATTATCACAGTCACAGAGGTAAAGTCCCCATTTAATGTTTTTGTTAAATGTTCATTAAGTATCCCCCAATAAGAGATAACGTACGTTATCACACCCCACTTGCAAAATAAATAAAAAATCTGTAGTAAGGTCCCATCTTTTCCGATGGGACCTTACTAGATTTTTATGCTTACCTGTTACGGAATACTTTTGCGTATGAATCGCAGTAGATCGCTTCGTTAAGCAGCATATCTGCAGTTGCAATAGCGTCTACAAGCTCATCATCGTTAACATCCATAATCGCAGAATCTAATCCGCAAGTCATAGCCATTACACAGTAAATGCGGTTAATCAGCGGACGATATGGAGTACCCTGGGAAACATTACTGAGCCCTAATGTGGTATGTGGTGCCGGATCGGACAGCAATCTGATCTGGCGTAATGCCTCCAATACCTCAGGAGCGTGATCCTGTGCTACATTGCAGGGCAGGATGAGCGGGTCAATGAATAGGTCATCAGGTGAAAGACCAAACTCGTCAGCCGAAGCAACTAATTCCATAGCAAAACCCACACGCATATCTGCGCTCTTAGGAATTCCCGACTTATCCATAGTCAAAGCGATAATCTTAGCTCCGTACTTCTTAGCCATTGGGAAAACACGCTCGATCTTTGGTCTTTCAGCGGGACAGGAGTTAATTAAAGCACCAGGTTTACATACTTCTAGTCCAGCTTCTATAGCATCATAATTTGTAGAGTCTAAAGCAATCGGGGTATCGCTGACCTCAGTAACAACCTCACACATCCATTTCATCGACTTGACACGGTCAGCAGCTGTCGGGCCAACGTTGATATCTAGATAAGCAGCGCCGGCTTCATCCTGCTTTTTTGCCCATTCTTGAATAGGCTTGGGGTCAAACTTGGCAACAGCTTCTCCGATATCATTAAACATACCGTTGATTCTCTCACCAATCATATAAAAGGCCATGGGCTTACCTCCTCCTTATTTTAATTACACTCCCACCTTTTATTAATAGGTGTTCGGTTTCATTAAATCGTCAATATGCTTTTTCAGCATTTTGACAGCTTCTGGATGCCTCATTAAAACAAGGTCTCCACCTGCCTGCAGCAGAGAGGCAGCTGTCATTGCTTCCCACATGATTCCTCTCGGTTTCTGCTCTCCCCAACCAGGGCCAGCTTCTTCTATCGGAGCATATGCTTCTTTTGCCCGCCATGCTTCTGGACCACCGAGGATGACAATGGGGAAGGACATCATCTTGTCACCGATCAGAGCGCCCCAGCGAGTACGTTCCATGATCGAGTATGAATACTCGATTCCATAACCAAGACCACTGGACATGGGGTCGTTAATGATCTTGTCAGGTGCAATACCCATCTCGGTAATCATGATGTTCAGCTGTTTCAAAATATTGATATCAACAGGTGAACGTCCTATAATGCAGTGCTTACCCATCATAGCAGCTGCTGCTATAGATCGGTAATTGTCCTTCTCAGCTACTCCAAGAGCAATATTCTCACCTGTGGCTGCTTCTGCTACAGCCTGGAGAACTTCATTATCTTTTTCCGGGTGTCCTGGTCCCTGCACAATTAGGGGGGCACCTGTGTTTTCCAAAACAGCTTTAGCAACTTTGGCACAGTCGTCAGCTGTTTTTGGATTTTCCAATTCTGGATCTGCACCTTTGAATTCTAAATAGATAACGTCTGCTCCTAATTCCTCGGCCTTTTTCGCCCAGGCAACAGGGTCATTCCACACATCACCATAATATGGTTCAAAACATTCGTGCCAGTCAGGCTTTATATCCCATACTTCGAACGCAATAGCTGGAGGGTTCGGAATTTCGCCTTCATACTGGAGAAAAGGAAGTGTTGAGCTGCCGCCTAATTTGACAGTGCGGGCTCTTGTTCCGCCTTCTTCCTTGGTTGCGCCGAGTACTACTTCCTGAACTTTGCCTGTAAATTTTTCTTTCAGAATTTCTACCGGCATAGTTTACTCTCCTTTCTTAACTAAAGTGGTAGTTTGCTAAACATATCACGTGTCGCTTGAACAGCCGAGCTGTCATCCGGAAGTTCCATCATTGATATCCCCTTCAAGTCATGCTCCATAATCAAGGGATCTTTAGGTACAACACCAAGCAATTTAAGTCCCGTAGCTTCTATTTCTTTTTGAAGGGGAGCCGGATCAGATATTTTCGTAATAATCAAATACGCATCTGCAATATTGATGTTCATTGACCTGGCCAGCTGATAGATTCTTCCGGCAGTACGCACACCTTTTGCTGTTGGATCGGAAATAACTAACATAATATCGACATCTTCAATGGTCTGGCGGCTGATATGCTCCAGGCCTGCTTCATTATCAGCTACAAGATAGCCATAACTACTATCTATGTTAGATAGATGACGCTTTAAGATGTCGTTGGGAAAACAGTAACATCCTGGCCCTTGTGGCCCTCCCATTACCAAGAGATCAACATAGTCTGTTTCAATAAGGGCTCGGTGCAACTCAAACTGTAAATAGGTTTCCTTGGTCATTCCTGTAGGAATATTGCTTTTTTTAATATCAGCAAGAATAGAGGATATGGTATTAGGTACTTCGTACCCTAAAGCCTCGTTGAGATTTGAGTTGGGGTCAGCATCAACGGCCAATGTAGCACCCTTCTTTTGTTCAACTATATATTTAATTAAGAGTGCCGCTACCGTCGTCTTCCCTGTTCCTCCCTTTCCTGCCATTGCAATATGTTTTGCCATTTATAGCACCCTTTCTCTGTTTGTAAAAGTGTCACCGGGCCATCTATTAATTATGCACCTAATTTCAGCTTAGCAAAGGAACTAATCCCGTTAGCCTCACGCGGTCCAACAATAACTTCCCAACCGGAAAGCTCTTCGATCTTGCCCTTGATTGCTGCAACACCGCCAGGGATAATCATTTGTTTGTGATTAACCTTTTCATTGATTTCAGAGTCCTTCAGCCATGGGCCAACTTCTTCACCGATAAACTTACCACCGGCCCAGGCAGTAAGAACTGATAAACCTTCTGTTTCAAAGGCGATCAGATAGCTTGGGAGTCTAGTTGCTTCAATCTCTGTCTGAACTGTGTAGAAGGTCAGAGAGAAGTTAGTTGTGATGTAGACCGGTGAATCAGGTGTAACATCACCAATAGCATAGACACCAGGCTGTACAGCAATCGGCTTCTGTGGGTCCGTATAAAGGTTGCTTCTCCAGCTGAACAGAGTAATCAAACTGGCCAGTTCTGTTGTCTTCATTACTACGACACTGGCATATTTGGACATATAAGACTGTGCTTGCAAAGCTTCCAGATAAGGATCCTCTTCGGTTGTAAAGGCAATCGAAGGATATCCGAATGGACGGAAACGCTTTTTGATAGCTTGACGGCGTATCTGTGTCAGATCAGCAATAACCTTAGAGGTTTCACGCTCACCTGAATCAAGAATCAGTTCTTTGTAGTCAATCTTACCTACAAGATCAGCAAGGTCATCAAGGTTTTTACCCTTAACTACCAAAGGAGCAGAAATCTTTTTGGCGATTTCCACCATCTTCTCATAGTTGTCGGCATTGGCAGCATTAAGAATCGGCTTTCTATCCGCTACTTCGGCTGCTGCTGCCTCCATTGCTGCGGCATCCTCACTCGCTAACAGTAAAACCTTATCGGTCTTACCTGCTGCGGTAGCCACCGCATCCTTGAAAGTATCAGCATTTCCTGATGCGTTGACAATAGCAACACCTTCAACCTCATATGTTTGACCAACACGCTCAAAAACTAAACCATTAATCTCGTCAACCTTAGCTGCCACATCGGCATTATCTGCCACTTCGATAAAAACACCTGTCGGATGATAAAAGGTCTTGTCATGACGGAACATAACCTGTTCATCACCCATCTCCAGCACCTTGTCTCCTGCTCCCGCTTTAACCAACTTAATCGGTGGTGCAGTTGCCGAATCTAGGGCTTCCTTGGCTTCATCAGAAACATAGGGGCACTGATCCAGTGTCGCTTTTCCTGATGCTAAAGCCATGGCAAAAGCCATACATGTAGGCACGCCACACTCTTTGCAGTTTGTCTTCGGTAGCAGTTTAAAAATAGCTAGTCCTGTTAAACCCATTGTCACTTCTCCTTTCTACTGTTTTCTCCTATTAAAGAACCCGGACAGGAGCCGCCGATGAAAAACCGGTGGCCCCTCATCCTAGGTTTCTTTACATTATTACATTAATGGATCCATCTTGAGAGCTGGATGTCCTTTTTCCTCGAGAAAGGCCATGATTTCATCTGGAGTTTCGCCAACATCTTCATCAGCAATCATATCTGCGAAATTGTCGCCGTAGCCCTCTTCCTTACCTCGTTCATTCAGCTGATCAGTCAACTGCTCCTTTAGTTCCTTGGGCATCCAGACCACTCTTCCTAAACCGCCATCGGCTGGGAAGAACTTCTTACTGACAATGTAGAGGCGACCAAGTCCGGCAAAGCCCGGAGTCTGGTTACCCCCGCCTACCATACCGGCTAATGTAGAGAAGGTCATACCTACCGGTGTCATACCCTTATGCTCACGGGTTGTGATCATGAAACCATTACACTCTGGAACCATCGCTAGGATACACTCACAGCAGCCACATGTAGTCATCGGGCGATCCATCATAGTATACATGCAGACCTCTGTTGTTTTACCCTGTGTCCTGGCAGCAGCCTCTTGGTTAATGGAGGACCATTCACCCTTTTCTTTGTCGATTATGTTCTTTTCAGTGATGTCAATAGGCTGACAGACACCAACCGGATCGATCTCATAAGTAGCTTTAGCATCCAGCCAACTTACAGCTCCACAGAGCCCTGTCCGCTCTGGTGAAACAAAGCAGATATGTGTAGGAGCAAAGGACTGGCAGAGTGTACAGGTGTAAAATTCATCAACTGCTTCGTCACGCAGTGTTTCCAGCCTCTCATCTCTGGCATTATACTTCTGGCGTGATTCTTCAAGGAGTTTTTCAACTTCAGCCTGGTCTGTCATTAACACCACTTCAAGCCGGTCAATAATTGCTGCATATTCCTTCTTGAAGTAGCCATACATGATCTTGCCCAGGTCATTAAGTGTAAAGCCCGCTGCCTGTGCACCCTTGCTGATGCGCATCCAGTTTTGATCCCTCTGGCCCATGTGCCAGACACCCTCACCATAGTTCATGAAGTAGTGGATCCGGCGCTCCAAAACAGGCTCAAAGTCTGTCTGGAACTTACGCCCATAGACCTTGATTAAAATGCCCATCGGATATGCTTTGCCTTCCTCCATATCCGCAATATCGGGGCCAATAATCTCGATCTTTCCGTCTGTTATATCATCGGCGTCAACCATTTTTACTAATTCACAAGCTGTTGAACGGCCACCGCCGAACTCTACATACATCTCAGCCCTACGAATAGCCTCACCCTCGAAGGCAGGGCCATGTGCAATGGGAACATCGATTTCGATGGCGGTGATCTTAATTCCGCGCACCTCAATACCTTCCTGCATCATTTCATCGTAGTCATCTACTGAGAAGTACCAGTCTTTCCAGACCTCATCTTCATCCAACGGTTGGTCAACGATAACCGGGAAGCCTAGATAGATAGCCGCAAAGGCAGCAGCTACTTTAACGATGTCCCGCTCACCCAGAGCCATCACAAAGACGAGGATACGGTCACGCTGATAGTTCCTGTGCATAAACTTGTCTCCTGCAGGAATGCCAGGGAAGATAGATGATGCACGCAGAGCATAGTTGACCGCGTGAATAATCTGTGTAAAGTTACCCAGCGGGTAAACCGGCCAAGCATCGATATCGAACTTGTAACCTTGCTCCATCAACTGTTCGATTACTTCATCAACCAGGAAGAGCATAAAGCCCTTCTGTACCAGATTATTGACAATTCTGATTGCATCCTCAGAGGTACGGAATCGCCCCACGATGACAACTTCACCAGGGATCGTCCAGTCTACGTGTTTAATACCCCATTTCCGGACATAGGTATCAGCTATGAAACCTGTCCAAGGTTTGGGCAGGAACTCATGGGCACCTGTGGCATATCTTACAGCTTCAATGATTTCAGCTGCGTGAATAGTAGCTTCACCCCAGAGAAGTGCATTCTCCAAAGTAAGTTCCAGGCGCACCTGATCCCTCATTTTGTTCAAAATGGGTACAAATTCACCCAATGTGGTAATCTCCAGTCCACTCAAAGCCCTAATGGCAGGAATGAAGTATGCAGTATCACCGCCATAGCCTACTTTATGGTCTTCTCCATAATCCTTAATCGCTTTATTAAGCAGAATTTCCGCGTAGCTGAGGGCAACAATTGTTCCCTCATATGCCTGCCGAAACAGTTTTTTCGGCTCTTTACCCGGTTCTATGGATCCTTCATAGATCTCTTCAAAGGATTGTCTATCTACTTTCCATGCTGTCGACATATTTTATCCCCCTTTCCTCTAGGTTCTCTTAAAATGCCTGACAGAGTTCAGTTCCGTACTCTTCGGCAGCCTTCCTATGAATCCTCAATTTATCTGCACGATATTGTATAGCTTCTAGCAGCTTCTGTGCTGCCACCTGAGGATCTGTCTCCAAAATAAAGTTGCCGCCAAAAACATCATGGGCAATGCATGTAACAACACTCCACACCAGGTTGCTGCCCTCCAGAGGAGGCATAGCACCTACATGGCAAGGAATACCGTTGGCGATCACCCAGGTGCCGATAGCAACCGCCTTCTCGCTCATACCCTCAGGAGCGGTGGCCACAAATGGCACTTTCGGAACGTCTACACCATATTCATTAGCCATAGCTGTCCAGAGGTTGAAGATACGGCTGTTATCTACACAGGAACCCATATGGAAAGCTAAGGGTAGCTTATCTGGCAGTTTATCCTTGTTAGCATCATAAAGTCTGTCAATAAATGCTTTCAGGCCAGGCCCAGCATATTCCTCTACAGCATCATAGTTCAGTAATCCCTGCTTACCTGCAGCCTGCATTACACAGCCGGTACCTACCATGAAGACATTGTTCTTGGCCATGTCTTTGATGATGGTAGTATGGCTCACCTCGTACTCAGCCTCTAGGTTGTTGCAGCCGGCAAGGGCACAGACCCCAGCAATTTCTCCATTATCGATGGCATCGGTGAGAACCTTGATGGGATTATCAGGGTTAATAGCTGCAAAAAGGTCCATCAAAGCTTCAAGGCTGAATCCTGCCATTAGTTTGTTCTTGACCTGTGGTATTTGTACAGGACGTCCAGATTCCTTGCGGTCCTTAAAGGTATCTATAGCCAATCTAATAATAGCTTCAGCACTTTGCTTGGCCTTAGAATCCTCAAAAGAGAAATGGTAAGAACCAGGAATCTTGGATATAGACATAGTAGTCACTAACTTGGTCTTGAAGCACTCACACACATTGCGCAATCCTGGCATGATGCACTGCACGTCAACACACATGACATCAACAGCACCTGTTGCTATGGCAAGTTCCTGAGCCATATAGCTGGTAGCAATAGGAACACCGTTGCGCATTAAGACCTCATTACCTGTACAGCAAATACCGGAAAGCTGAATTCCAGCAGCACCGGCAGCTTTAGCTTCTTCTTCTAACTCCCGTGCAGTATCTACAACCATCTGGCTCAGAACTGGGTTATGACCATGCAGAATAATGTTAACCTTATCAGGATCGATAACTCCCAGGTTGGCCTCACTCAACACCGGTTTCGGAGTCCCGAATAGAATATCAGAGATATCTGTCGAGAGTTGTTCACCTGTCAGGTCAGCCAATGAGCACTTAATTCCACCGAAAATAATGTTGACAGGATCGGCGTCCACACCAACATGTGTGCGGTGCATGACCTCAACAACTTCACGGTCGATTGCCCTCGGGAAAACATCTGTTTCTTCGAATTTTTTGATGCGCTTCTCACAAAGATTGGACTTCAAAAAGGTTGTGCCATCGTTAGTATGACGGCCAAAGTCAGCAAAAGCCTCCAGGGCAACTTCCCTGGCTAGTTCAAGATCTGATTTACCTTCCATCTCCAAGCCGATCTTTTTGGCTACCCGGTGTAGCTTATCGGCATCCCTGATTTCATAATCAGGAGCTTTCCCTTCACTCATATGATATAGAACCTCTACCAGCTCACGTCCGTGATCTGAGTGGGCAGATGCTCCACCTGCCATCATCCTGATGGCGTTACGAGCAACGATGGTATAATCTCTGGCACCACAAATACCCATGCTGCCAGGTCCCTCCAAGCCCTTTACACGGCAGGGTCCAGCAAAGCAAATACGGCAGCAGATCCCTTGGTAGCCAAAAGCACACTGCGGCTGCTGGGCAGACCAGCGATCAAATGCCGTGATAATATTATTTTCAGTAGTGAACTCAAGCATTTCTAATGCCGCAGGATCGTTAGTGCGCGTTTTGAAATTCTTAGCATTTTTCTTCCTGTTCTTTCGATCCACAGACGGTTTGGAATTCTGCAGAGAGGTATCTTTAAATCTCGGCATACATTTAACCCCCTTTGATTAAAATTCAGTCTCCCAATCTGGTTCTTTCAAGAACCAAATAAAGCTTTCCTTTACGGCCATACTAATCTTTACCTTTTCTAATTCCACCCCCTTCATCGATAATACCATCAAATAAACTACTGACAGAATCCACTAAAACACTCTCCATCCCCTGGGGATCATCCATCATTGACTTCTCCCAGAGTTCCTCATTATACTGTACAATCCCTAGAAAACCTTCTGGTGCAAAAGATTCTGTCAAAAAGTTCTTTTCCTTTTCTGTCCTGACCTTATTGCCTACCACTTTCACATCAGATATTTCCATCTCTGATGAGAGTGTTTGGATTACCTTGGCTGTGTCGACACTTACCTTCGTCGGCTCAGTTACGATAAGCATCAGGTCAACGCCTCGTGCAGTGCCACGTGTTAAGTGTTCTATTCCTGCACCAAAATCTAGGATCACCACATCTTTATTGCCGAGGAGGAGAGAGTTTACAATAGCGTTAAGAAATGCATTTTCAGGACAATAGCATGAACTGCCCGCGTTTTTATATCCACCCATGCGGAGCAATTTAATGTTACCAATATCTATTGAATATTTATCAAGAACATCATCAACTTGAGGATTTAAAACGAAAAATCCACCTTGCGCCCCTGTCCGCTCCTTGATTAATTCCCTCATTTCTACCAACGGGGGCTGCGCAGCCAGAGTTTCTTCCGGTACCCCCAGTGTTGTGCCAAGGCTGACATCAGGATCCGCATCAACTGCATATACTTGAAAACCACGCTGTGCAAAAAGATTGATAAGTCCGGCAGCAAGTGTAGTTTTGCCAACTCCACCCTTACCTGTGATAGCGATTTTCACTGCAACACTCCCTTTGCTATGATAATAAGTATCACTTCTGTAGTTCATACTGGATCTTTTGTTAGGAAAAATTGCAGATAAGTTGTGGAACAACCTGGAATAACAAACTGTATTTATTTTTCTTGAATCCTTATGAATCCATACTCGGAGCCACTATTAATTATACCACTCACTGCAAAAGTGGTGAAAGAAATTATATATAGCACTACAAATATTTGGTTCTACAAGGATTCGATAAATCCTCTTTCATTTTTAGAAAATAGCATAAACAAAACTGGAGGAATTTTATAACAGCATATCCCCGAAACCCTATACTATCTGATTCGCCATGGAAAGCTTATTTCCTGCTAACCAGCAAACTTTTATTTCTACGATCATAAGGAAAGAAATAAATGGTGTACATGTCTGTATTGATATACAAGACCCTTGGTTCTTCCAGCCAGCTGTACATCCCCTAAAACAATTCTTTTATCTGTGGTGTCATGGGATAATAGCCGAGTCCCACAGTACCCGGACCTATATGTGCCCCAATCACAGGGCCAACCGAACAAAGTTCAGCTTTGAACTCAGGATAGTGTGAGTGCACACGTTTGATTAAGTCTTCTCCTAAATCCTTTGCTCCCACCTCAACAACTGCAACTCTTAGTTCTGGGTTCTGGAGATATTCCTTAGACATCTCTTCAAGAATTCCATTTACTCCTTTTTCTCGTGTACGCACTTTTTCGAAAACATCAATCATACCTTTTTTCTTACGGTTGAAATATAGTATCGGCTTGATCTGAAGCAGTGTGCCTACCAGAGCGGCAGCCCCACCGATCCTTCCCCCCCTCCGCAAATACTCCAATGTATCCGGCAAGAAAAGAAGGGTTTGATGATCGGCAATATGTCGAACAATTTTAAGTATTTCATCTCTGTTTAAACCCTTTTCTATTGCCCGTACGGCAGCATCAAGGATTAGATACTCACATATTGCCGTGCCGTTAGAATCTATCACAGTGATCTCAAGGTGGGGCAGCATCTGTGCAGCTGCGCGCGCTGTTTTAACTGTTCCACTGATACCCTCTGTAATATGGATAGAAATAATACTGTCGACACGTCTCCCTAATTTTTGATAGAGTTCTAAAAATACCCCTAGAGAAGGCTGAGATGTTGTAGGGAGGTAGGTCACTCGGCGAAGCTTGTCATAAAACTGATCGTATTCTCCATAAAGATCGACCTCCTGAATGCTCTCCCCTTCGAAATTAACTATTAGTGATGCGACTTCAATCTGATGTTTATCAATAAAAGCGGGGTCAAGATAAGCGGTGCTGTCAGTAACAAAACCTAACTTCTCCATTGCTTTCCCCCTATGTAATAAACTCTTTTACCTATAATATATACTTATAACTATATTTTACCACATCTATTGATTAATCCACATCTCAATTGTCGCAAATCCTATTATCTTTATTCTGATTATCTATTTCTCTTTCTCTTTTTCATAAAGCAAGCCAGTACAGGCAGAAGGATGGACAACTAATTCCCTTGGGCGCAAAAATGGACATAAAAAAAGCTTCCCTATAGCATGTGGAAGCCTTTATTTATCTGGTGCGGCTGAGAGGATTTGAACCTCCACGAGCGTAATGCCCACTAGAGCCTGAGTCTAGCGCGTCTGCCAATTCCGCCACAGCCGCTAATTTCACGTATAAAAAGATAACATGTTTGCCTCCGCCTGTCAAGATAATTATTTTGGCGATTGCGGATTTGCCATAAATATCTGCGCAGCATAATGGAAGGTGCCTGGCGAATTCGTTTTTGGCTAACTATTTCATTTCTAGATACCAGCAAAACAGTTCGATGATATTTTTATTAAATATTCCATATATTGGCATAATAATTTATCTCTAAGTCGCGCAATTTAGTAGCGAATAAAGACATCAATGAGGAGGTCTTTTTTTGACCATAAATAGAATGAAACAAGCAATTTTTTTAGCTCTTATTATAGCTTGAACTATACCGTCGGCGGCATGGTCATCAACGCCGTCATCAGAACTAGCCTCAAGTGATGAAAAAGCATTCGTTTGGCAACAAAATGAACAGGCAGTAGTATCCCTGACAGTTACAGTAACAGCCTATTGTCCCTGTCCAATCTGCTGCGGTAAAAGTGATGGGATTACAAGCAGCGGTACCCTAGCAAAAGAGAAACATACTATAGCTGTCGACCCAAATGTAATTCCTATAGGCAGTCAGGTTCATCTTGAAGGATTGGGCACATTTATAGCAGAAGATACAGGAGGTGCTATTAAAGGTAACCGAATTGACCTTTATATGGAAGATCATAACCAGGCATTACAATTCGGTATCCAGAAAACAAAAGCCCATTTGTACAAAAAAATATAAAAGATACTATGGCCTCCCTGCAATGGGAGGCCGTAGATAATAGTTACATCATTTGTTTGCCAGGACAATTATACCCTCTTTTTTGTGCAATAAGATCAAGAGCCAGAGTTTTGACATCTTCCAAAGCCCAGTCATCATGACTGGCAGCCTTTCTAGCATTATATGTCTTTAAGTAACTGTGGCACTGGTCACAGGTGTATACCTCATAACCTGGTAGTTCAACAACTTCTAAATAACTGAGGCCTTTATGGTCATCATTTCCACACCAAGGACAAGCTAAATATCGATAAAGCCATTCCTGTCCGCAGAAGGGGCATATCAGATAACGCTTTCCATCCTCTTGGCGAAGATATGAAAAATTAGGCATGACACCACAGACCGGGCAGTGACCGTGCTGCCACTGATCATCACCAACTTCCTGAGGTAATAGAGATACATATTTTTCCAAGAAAGGGGACAGTGCCTGCCAAACAATAAAATTGATTAATTTCTCCTCTTGCGGGGAGAAGGATAATTCAGTAGAGGATACTTTATGATCATTTTGCAAAAAGTCCAAAAAGAAACCATCTGATACCCTATCCATCATCATGCGGACACTCTCCACCTGATCCTTTATTTCTGATCTGTTTCGCATTATACAATCACAGATATCACTTGCCAATCGCAAACAAAGACCTTCATCTATAACTGGTTTTTGAAATTTAAACAACAATATTCCTTTCTCTCTGTGATCTTTCCATTGATCCTCTGAAAATGAGGGTTGTGTTTGCACAATTTGTGGAACATATTCTTTTTTTAGCTCCTGCAGTTCTGTAAATAACTGCATAGCCTTTGAAACAACATCATCAAGATCAAACAACATACTCCCTCCAATCGTAGTAAAAAAAGAGGGGGCGATTTAAGAACCCCCTCTTCTCTTTTCACTCAAACCCTATTCGTCATCCCCGTATGTTTCATTATACCATTTAGTATGATGATGTTTTGCCCAACTGGCTCTGACCTTGCCATCCCCAAACATAGCCCAAAATGACTCTCCTGATCCAGGATGAAGTGAACCGAGATACATGTGGAACATAAGCTGCATAGTACCCAGAATCCAGCAGAGATCATGGATTGGATAAGCCAAAGTAACCATCCACAGAGGAAAACTCTCTGCAAACCACATCACAACCCCACTTAAACCAATAAAAAGACCGACTATGGGAAATAATAACGAATTGAATTTTTGCCCAGCATTAATTCTTTCCTGTGGTGGCATATTGACCTTTAACCCAAGTAAATCAAAGGGAAACATCATCATAAACTTTATATCATCTGGCCCCCAACTGAAAGCCTCCTTCATCCAACCAAGGAAACTCTTCGGTTTATATAACAGTCCGAACAAAGGCACTGCTGCAAAGATTACTGCAAATATTCTATGCATCAAATTGGCTCCATTGGCCCCTCCGAAAATCGGTGTCAACCATGAGAACCAACCACTGAACATTACCAGCCCCGAAAAAAGTAGGATAAACCAACAGATCGTATGGGACCAGTGTGTTAGACGTGCTCCTAAACTGCTCTTAAGAACTCTTTTTTCCTCAGCCATCGATACTCTCCCCCTCATGAGCTTTTTCTTTTCCTACTCCCAGCAGACGAGTGGAGAAAAAGCTAATTACAGAAACAGCACCGGTGAGGGCGATCAACCATGGGAAATAAGGTTTGATAACATTCTGCCAAGCGTTAACAGGCCCAGGTACTTTTGGTTCCTTATTAAATCCGTATTTTTCCGGTTCATCAGCCAACACATAGATAATATTGGTGCCTCCTGCCTCTTTCTCACCATAAACATTGGCATTGGGGTATTTGGCTTTCAGTTCATTGACACGCTCTTTTGCTCTCTTAAGAAGCTGATCACGCTCCCCGTACCAAAGAGCTCCGGTAATACAGGCCTTGACACAGGCGGGGAGATCTCCTTCAGCAGTTCGTTCGGTACAAAGAGAGCATTTAGTCTCTTTATCAATTTCCCTATTATAGCGTGGTATCTGAAAGGGACAGGCCGCAGCACAGTACTGGCAGCCAACACATTTATCATAATCCCTGATCACTGCTCCGGTATCTGTTATAGAAATAGCCTTTTGTGGACAGACCTTCATGCAAGCCGGATCAAGACAGTGCATACACTGACGCTTGGCAAAATACCACTTTACCTGGTCATTCTCTTCATATTCATGAAAAGAGATTATGGTAAAATTATTGCCAGTCAGATCAGGTATTGTCTGGTAGCTGCCCTTGAATTCACTATATTCAGCCGGCAACTGATTCCATTGTTTACAGGCTACAACACAGCCTCGACAGCCGATACACTTGCTGGTATCAACAAGATATCCTTTGTTAGCCAATTATTTCACCCCCTTGTGAATATCACACAAGAATGCCTTGTACTCCGGTGTATTGGAGTTGGCACAACCGATATGGGGTGTCAAGCGATTGGCTGGATTACCCTTGGCTATACCCTGGAAGCCGTAGTGCCATAGAATACCGAGTTCATGGTATGATTTACCGTTAATACTAAATGGTTTGAAACGAGCTGTCACACAAGCTACAGCTTGAATATGGCCTCTGGCAGATTCAATTGTAACAACATCGCCATTGGCGATACCCTTTTCAACAGCAAGTTCCCTACTGATTTCCACAAATACATTAGGCATCAACTCCGCAAGCCAGGGAGTGTTACGTGTCATGATACCCGCCTGCCAGTGCTCAACAACCCTGTAGGTGGTACCAATAATAGGATACCGGTCAGCTTTCCCCTGCTCGTTCATCGGAGTATCCCAGATCGTCGCTGCTGGGTTAAACTGTACTGAAGAGAGAGTATTCTCCACCGGGCTTTCCCAGGGCTCATAGTGCTCAGGAAAGGGTCCATCAGCCATTGGAGCAAACAGACCACCCTTACCGTCATCCTTCATGATAAAGGCCTTATTTCCATCTGGATCTGTGGGTGCATTTTTAACGATAAAGTCAGGCACATCAATACTCGCCCAAGCACCATTTTCCCACCAGATGACCTTTTTATCATCTGACCAGGGTTTTCCAGCTGCATCTGCAGAACACCTGTTGTAAACGATCCGTCTGTTGGCGGGCCAAGCAAATGCCCATTTGGGATAAATTCCGATCCCCGATGGGTCAGTATTATCTCGTGATTGAGTTTTATTTCCCTCTTCTGTGTACATACCTGAGTAGATCCATGCACCACAGGATGTAGTACCATCATCCTTGAGATCGGCAAATTTAGCCATCAGCTTTCCTGTTGTCAGGTCATAGCCATTGATCTCCCGCTGTACCTCATCCAGGAGTTTCTCCCCATCACCTTCTGTATAGTCCCAAGCAAGGTCCTGAATCGGCTTATCCTTGGGATCGCTGCTGTCCTTATAGAGTTCCCGAATATATTTACCTAGCTCGTAGAAGATCTCCAGGTCAGCCATGGCATCTCCAATCGGATCAGCAGCCGTCCAGCGGAACTGAATCCAGCGCCCGCTATTGGTAATTGTCCCAGACTTCTCAAAGGATGCTGCTGCAGGCAGGAAGAAGACCTCTGTTTTGATTTTCTTAGGATCAACTCCTGCTTCTTTTTTCCAAAAGGATGCTGTTTCGGTCTCGAAGAGGTCTGCCGCCACCATCCAATCCAGTTTCTCTAATGCTTTTGTTTCTTTGTTAGCAGCTGGACCGCTCACATAGGGGTTGGATCCAAAAACAAAAGCACCCTTGATAACGCCTTCATACATAGCCTCAAATAAACCGATATGGGTGTAATTGCGGTCAGTTCTCCGCTTAGGCAAATAATCGTAACAGAAGTCGTTCTCCTTATTAGCTGCATCTCCATAATAAGACTTCAGCATGCTGATCAGCCACTTGGGTGTGTTTACCTTGAAGCCGGCTGCGGGAGTTTCCTTCTTCAAGTAGCTTTCCAAGTTTGCATATGCCGGATCATTTGTTGGAGCAGCCACATAACCGTTCAAAACATGCATCAGCAAGCCCATATCACAGGCTCCCTGCACATTGGACTCCCCGCGCATGGCAGTGACACCGCCACCTGGGACCCCAATATTTCCCAACAACAGCTGCAACATAGCAAAAATTCTTACATTCTCAGAACCTACAGAATGCTGGGTGGTACCCATAGCATACATAATGGTACCAGATTTATCAGGAACACCTGTTGCTGCATAAGTTTCGGCTACCTTAAGAAACTGGTCTTTAGGGGTTCCAGTTATTCCACATACAGTATCCACATCATAGCGCTCATAGTGTTTCTTCATCAACTGAAAAACACAGCGTGGATTTTGGAGAGTGGGATCTGTAATCGGATTTCCCTCAGCATCCTTTTTATACTTCCAAGTACTCTGATCGTATTTCCGCTTCTCAGGATCATAACCGCTGAAAAGCCCATCCTTAAAATCATACCCGTCTTCGATCACAAAGGGAGCATTTGTGAAATTAACTACATAATCACGGAAAAATAGATTATTATTGATTATATAGTTAATCATTCCTCCGATAAATGCAATGTCTGTTCCCGAACGTAGTGGTGCATAAATATCGGATCTTGCCGATGTTCTAGTAAAACGTGGATCGACATGAATAATTTTGGCCCCTCGTGTTTCTTTAGCCTTCATTAACCATTTAAATGACATTGGATGATTTTCTGCTGCATTACTGCCCATAATCAAGGCACAATCGGTATTCTTCAAATCATTCCAATGGTTCGTCATTACGCCTCTACCAAATGATGGTCCCAAACCTGCGACCGTAGACCCGTGTCAGAGACGTGCACAGTGTTCGATGTAAACTAACCCAAGAGCCCTCCCTAGCTTAGAATAAAGGTAACATTCCTCATTATCTAATGCCGCTCCCCCTAGAGTCGCAATAGCATCTGTTCTGTTTACTGTAATCTCAATCTCTTTGTCGGCACCATTTTCATCTTTACCCATAATTTTTTCTTTTCTGATAAAAGTATCGTCCCTAGTTTTTTTGGCCCTTTTAGCGATCTCCTTAAAGACCCAATCCCAGTCTTTTTCTTCCCAGTGATCGCTGTACGGTGCACGATAAAGAGGTTTGCACATCCGCCGCGGGTTGTCGTGAAGCTGGAAGACTGATGCTCCCTTTGCACATGTAGCACCCTGGTTAATGGGATTGTCAGGATCCCCCTCAGTATTGATCACCTTTCCATCAGCAGTTGTATGAACAACCAGACCGCAACCGCACCCGCAATATGGACAAATTGTAGGAACAGGCTTAATATTCTTAATCCTGTATTCCCCCGTTTGCGCCACTGCAGGTGTTAGATCAAAACCGAGGACAGGCAGGGTAGCAACCGCAGCGCCTGAAATCTTCAAAAACTCGCGCCTTGTTACTTTCACCGCGTTCCTCACTCCTTCAATATGAATTTTATTAAACCTAAATTGTTTTAGAATTCACCCCCTTCAAGACAGCAAAACCTACAAAACAGCAAACCTAAAAGAAAGACAATAATCTTAAATATGGTATTTCTCCATTACTTATAATTTTCCTGCTCTGCTACTACATAAAGTTGTCATTCAACCTCTTCACCATTTAATTCATTAAATTTAGCATTCCTTTTTTTCGCAACTACTTTAGACACTATAATGCTTACCTCATACAGTACTACCATAGGAGCAGCCATGAGTAGCTGTGATAAGGGATCAGGACCAGGCGTGAGTACTGCTGCCAGAACAAAAGCTATCACTATGGCATATTTCCTATTGTGTAGTAACCATTGTGGAGTAATCACACCAATTTTGGTAAGGAAATAAACAATCAATGGAAACTCAAAAACTAGGCCAAAAGGTATCAAAAAATTCAAACAGAAGGAAAGATACTTACTGATAGTAAGCATGGGTTCAAATTCGCTCGCCAGGGTAATAAGAACATAAACCGCAAGGGGAAAAATAGTGAAATAAGCAAAAACAACCCCACTCACAAAAAGAATGATCGATATTGGTACAAGTTTATATATATATTTTTTTTCATGAGGATAGAGTGCCGGTACAAAAAAGCGCCATGCCTGCCAAAGAAGGACTGGAGCAGCAAGGATAGTGCCGGAAATAAGAGCAATTTTAAAGTATGTAAAAATACCCTCGGTTATAGCAGTAAAAACGGGTTTAATTCCTTGTACCGCTAATGGTTTAGTAATAACACCCACAATTTGTTCTACAAAAACAAAGGATATGATACTGCAAACAACAATAGCAATTAATGATATTATGATCACTTTTCTTAGCTCTTCTAAATGTTGCAGAATTCCCATTGCCTGTTCTTCTTGTGTTACATCATTATTTTCCATAATTGTCCTCCTGCAAGGATATTTTAGAAGTCTCGGGTTCCAATAAAATCTGTAATTGCTAGCAGTATTTGTCTAGGTGGCAAATCGGGCAAAAACTCAAGCTGATCCTTTGCTTTCTGGAGATAACTGTCACACAACTGTTGTGTAGCCTTTAATGCCCCAGTTTCCTCAATTAAAACCAATACTTCATCCCAATCGTTTTCTTTTTTAATATCTTTATTAATAATATCTCGCAGCTGCGTCCCCCTCAATTGATCCTGCAAAGCATAGATTACAGGTATGGTGATGATTCCCTGCCTTAAATCACTCCCTACCGGTTTGCCAAAAATATCTTCCGAACCTATAAAATCAAGGATATCATCGGTTATCTGAAAAGCCATGCCCAGATAGTAGCCATATTTCTTTAAGTGCCATATATGGTTAGAGGGACCATTCCCCATCATGGCTCCGATAGTACAGCAAGCAGAAATTAAAAATGCTGTTTTACGCTGAATGCGGCGCAGGTAATGCCGCAATCCAATACTTGCATCACCAATGCTATTGATCTGTTCAATTTCACCTTCACACATCTCTAGGCTTACTTGAGATAGAATGCGGAGAATCTCCTGGTTACCATACTGGGCTACGATCCTGAGTGCCTGAGCAAAAAGATAATCTCCAGTTTGAAGCGCAATGGAATCTCCCCATTGGACGCGTACAGTTGGACGCCCGCGACGGGTAGCAGCATTGTCTATTACATCATCATGAACTAATGTTCCCATATGAATAAGCTCAACAGCCACAGCAAGCTGGCATAAAAGCTGCATTTTATTGTGGAAAAATTTCCCTGATAATAACACAAAAGCAGGTCTCAGTTTCTTCCCCCCTGCCTCAACAAGGCTTTCAGATGACTCACCCAGCAAAGTCTGTGAGGACAGGGCATATCTGTGGAGTTCTTTTTCAACATAGTCCAGTTCGCTGCTTATTTCCTGTAGAATACTAGAACACAACATCACACCTACCACCAAACCGATGCATTTTATTAATTCAATCAATTATATATGTAAGCAAAAAAACCTTTTCCTATTAACTAATAATTTTTCTAACCTTAACAAAGGTTACTCAATATTCTGCTTATCAAAACCATACTCCTGCCATCTAGATGTAACCAGTTCTTTGATCTCCTCTTTCATGACTATTTCATCCGGCCATTCCCTTTGATGCCCTTCATCCTTACCTTTTTTCGTGGCATCAATTCCCACTTTGGAACCATAAGCAGGTAGAGCTGATGAGTGATCAAGAATTTCCAGTGGGCCCTCTACAAAAAGAAAATCCCTTTTTGGATCGGTGTTATTGTATACTCTCCACCAAACCTCCGACATGTCCTGTACATTGACATGTTCGTCCACAACGATGATCATCTTGGTAAACATCATCTGGCCCATTCCCCAAATGGCAGACATAATTTTTTTGGCCTGACCAGGGTAGCGCTTCTTTATAGATACTACAGCGCAATTATGAAAGACACCTTCTAATGGGAGATTCATATCTACAATTTCCGGCATAAACAGCCTTAGGATGGGCAGAAATATACGTTCGGTTGCTTTGCCTAAATAGCAATCCTCCATGGGAGGCTTGCCCACTATAGTAGCAGGATAGATCGCATCCTTGCGATGAGTGATGCACTCTATATGAAAGACCGGATAATAGTCAGCGAGTGAGTAATATCCCGTATGATCACCAAAGGGTCCCTCCAGTCGCTTTTCGTCCAGGTCGACATAACCTTCCAGAACAATCTCAGAGTGAGCAGGCACCTGCAGATCTACTGTCTTGCAATCGACCATTTCCACCGCCTGCTTGCGTAGGAATCCGGCAAATAACATCTCATCAATGCCATGGGGAAGAGGTGCCGTTGCAGCGTAAATAGTCGCCGGGTCACCCCCGAGGCTAACCGCTACTTCCATACGCTTACCTATTTTTTGGTGAGCACGGTAATTTTCCGCCCCATTCTTATGGATATGCCAGTGCATTCCGGTAGTTCTGCCGTCAAAAACCTGCAAACGATACATTCCTAAGTTGCGTCCACCTGTTTGTGGATCTTTTGTAACAACCAAAGGCAAAGTAATATAGCGGCCACCGTCACCAGGCCAACATTGCAGTATGGGGAAGATGTCCAGAGTAGCCTCTTCACCGCGCAAAACCACCTCCTGGCACGGAGCGCTTTTTACTGTTTTTGGCATCCAGGAGCCGATTTCAGCAAGCTGAGGCAGAAACTTTAATTTGTCCCAAAGACCTCCCGGCATATTATCCTGAAGCTGAAGCATTTCGGAAATCCTGGCAGCGATTTCATCAAGATCATTTACGCCCAGAGACAATGCCATCCTTTCAAAACTTCCAAAGGCGTTAATCAATACTGGACAGGATGCCCCCTTTACATTCTCAAAAAGTAAGGCCGGGCCATCCATTTTACTGATGCGGTCTGTAATCTCTGTAATCTCTAACACCGGGTCAACCACAGCGTTAATACGCTTCAATAAACCCTTTTTTTCTAAAACCTCAATAAATTCATGTAGATCTCTGTAGGCCGTAATCATGATCACCCTCACTATCATTATATTCGGCAGAGCTTTCTTTTTCACTGTTGTTCGAAAAAACTCCTTGTACAAAAGATATCATTTCAAATTTTTTTTGGGAATCAGGCAGCAAAGACAGCAGTTCAAGCCCCTTATCAAAATACTCATCTGCGGACAGAAGGCTACACTGATTCTTGTATGCCCCGTAAGCTATTCCAAAGACAGTACCAAAATCCCTTAGAAGCAACTGCTCTTGTTCACTTGCCCCGGAGAACTGACCGCCCAAAGCACATGATTCCCCATAAAACACCCCGTACTGCTTATAAAGCCATTCCTTGCTCTCATTTTTGTCAGGTTCTTTGTTCTTTATTTTATAAGCCTCACGTATAGCAAAACCTTCACTCATTGTGGTAATCAATAAAGCAAATGTTTCTAACAAAAACTGCTGTTTATACTGATTAATCAGATAAAAGAGATGACTTGATAAAAAATCACCTGTTAAAACCAGCATTTGTTTCTCTTTACGCTGCCCAAGATCCCCTGCCCTATTATGAAACTGGACTCCAAGATATGTTAACTCCATAAATACTGCCAATAGGTATAGTTCTTTGTTCTTTGAAAAAAGACATCCGCTGCACAGCACCAACCCAGGTGAAAGCAAATATTCATTATCAGATGGATTTAAAAGCTGTTTCAACAGATGGCGTCCTGTCGGACGGAGAGATCTTTCTAACAGTGAAAAGACTTCCCTTAGATCCTGCTCGATCGGCCTCCATATAGCTGGCAAAACACCGGGCAAAAGAAAAGTGCTTTCCTCCATTAACAAGGGGTTCTTTTCAGGACAAGAACCCCTATCTGTCATATATTCATTATTGTTGCATGTCCTATTATCGCTTTTTACATTCACAATTTTTATTATGCAACTCCTAGTTTCTTTAACATTCCTGCTGGATCAACAAACAATTTCTTCATTCCTAATGAATTTGAATTTATACCTAAAGCCAACCCAATTAGCTGAGTGAAAAAGGGTATAGGCATCCTATAGCTGATACCATATTTTTTCTCAACAGTTACCTGCCGCATATCAAGGTTTGCCTGACAAAGAGGACAGGCAGCTGCTATACAATCAGCACCTGCATCCCTGGCAAACCTGAGTATATCATTACATAACTTTGTACAAAGATCCTCATTTGTCACACCGAGGGATGCTCCACAGCACTCAGTTTTGTATGGCCATGGAACTGGTTCTGCCCCGAGAGCCCTGATAATGTTATCCATTGACTGTGGATTTTCCGGATCATCGATGAAATTCACCATCTTAGGTGGCTTAACAAAAAGACATCCATAATAACAGGCAACTTTCAACCCTTTCAGAGGTTTCTTTACTTTTTTCTCGATCTGAGATAGAGTATCCGAATTCGAGAAAATATCAATATAATACCTAAGTTTTATCTTACCTGTATAAGGTCGCTCCAGCAAGGAGTTTACCTTTTCTTTTAGATCGTTATCACGGCCAAGTTCATACTCTACAGCGGCCATTCGGGCATGGCAAGCAGCACAAGGAGCTACTAGTTCTGTCACTGGCAATGTTTCAGCTAAAGCCATGATCCGGGCTGGAAGAGCAAGAGATAAAAGGTGATCTGTCATATGCGCCGATGATGCGCCACAGCAGTTCCAATCGGGCACCTCAAGAAATTCAATACCTAGGGCCTCTGCAACTGCCTCACTGGACATTGCGTACTCAATACCGCCTGTTTCCATTGAACAACCTGGATAGAGTGCATATTTTGCCACTTTATTTTCCCCCCTCTAATGTCTTTTTGTAAATATTCTTGATTTCTTTGGTTCCTTTGAGACGATGGGGGAACAATGATGCCTTTCCTTTCAACATCATTGGCAATCCAAACTGCATGTCCTTCATAAAATTACCTGTTTTCATATTGTTTATTGCAGTCATACCTACCTCATAGAGTCGACCAAAATTTTGTACTGTCCACAAAAATGTGTTGTTGAAACTGATTACATTCTTTGCATGTTCCACATAGCCCGCCTTGATTGCCTCTTGGCGCAGGACATCCATAACATGAGCCACATCGATATCCCTAATACAGCGAGTTGTACAGGTATTGCACCCCATGCATACCCAAATTGTTTTGGACTTCAATACCTCTTTTTTCATCCCCAGCATCAACATCCGGATAATTTGATTAGGCGGATAATCCATTTCTACAGCGCCAGGGCACCCCCCTGTACACTTAGCACACTGATAGCACTGTCGAATATCCTGGCCACTTTCCTCAATTATCCTGTCAACAAACGACCGATTACGATCCATTACCTGAGATAAGTTCACCTCTCCCATAGCGACCCCCTCTTAAAAAGCATATAATCCCTCTTAATCTCTATTCTCCTTTTTCTCATAAATTCCTCTTTATTAACCAAAACACAAATGATTTTTCTCATCAACCTTGAAATTATTTTTTATAGAAAAAAGAAGCCTGAGATTATATTAAGCCCTACACTCGCCCTGTAAGGCTTAATAATTACCCCTTATGCTTCTTATCAAAAACATCTTCATCCTACTGATTAACAACCGCCTTAGGATAAGATGTCATAACCCCCCTTTTTATTTCAGTTGCAGTGATATGTTCCGCTTGCAGCATCTTGGAAAGATGCTCACAGGCATCCCAAGGGTTTATCTTATTACCGCAGGTAAATACATCAACCGCAGCATAGCCTAATTCAGGCCATGTATGAATTGTCAAATGGGACTCTGAAATAACTACAACACCACTTACCCCTTGAGGGCTGAATTTATGGAAAACACTCTCCCTAACCTCTGCTCCGGCAAAAACCGCTGCTTTGATCATATACTCTTTAACTTTTTCAGGATCATCTAATACATCAAAGGCGCAACCGCACAATTCGGCTAAAACATGACGCCCCAGAGAGTTGGTATTGGCCATTGCTCAACCTCCCTTGAAAATATCATACAGCTGATTTCAGTCAAAATGATCTTATTAAATTTTAGCACCTCATAAGGTTTTGTCAACGAATTTCTATCTAGGGTGTCTGGTACCGTTTGCTTGTCAACGGGTCTAGGGTGCCAGGCACCGTTTGATTTGTTGTCATTTGATTATTCTCTTTCTGACGGTGCCAGGCACCATTCTCGGGCACCATTTTCTCGGCACCCGTTTCTCCTCACATTGATGCCATTTGTTCACGGATAACTAAGTAGAATAATGTCGCTACAGGAAAAATGATAGCTGTTGCTGCCGCCACAATCCCCGAATCGTTAAAAATTAAAGCAGTAAAGGCGCCAAGCATTGCACCGACAAGACCGGCAGCTATAGCAGGGTTCTTTGTTAACATACCCTTAAATACCCCCACAGGACAATAAAATAGAATCCCCAGAGCCAACAGGCTGCCCAGCAGCACTTTTGTCCAAATCGTTGATGAGAACAATTTATAGTTCATGGACACTTTTCTGGTAACCATTTCCTTTACAGCAGGAAAACCAGATGTTTGAACAGCAGACACAAACTGACCAAAATGTGACCGCAATTCAGGTGGACGCAGATAGTCAAATATAAATACCCCTCCACATAATAGAGCCACAACAGATAATCCGATCAAAATGTTGCGCGGCCGCAGCCGAATCCCTAACAAACGCCAAAAAGTGTATCCAAAAGCAATCAGTGTTGCAGCAAATCCACCAAAATTACTTCCCCACCAAGGAGCTCCCAGGATTACCAGCACGGAGAGAAGAATGCCGCCGGCAGCAAAAAGCACATCTTTGCGTTTTTGAAAACGCTGGGCCAAAAGAGTTGCTGCAATAATAGTAGCACCCATAAGCACCCCCATGTATTCGTTACCGATACCATAATAGCGCGCCCCACTCATCGCATCATAACTCAACACAGAAAACCTCTGTAAGTGCCCTCCAGTTAATGTATCGATCAGCAGGGTGAAAACTGTAACCAAACAAAGAAATAACAGAGGATCATAGTTTTTGTCCTTGGCCAACCGAAAGCTCACCAAAACCAACACGGCAACGATAATTAAGCAAAGCACTAGATATAACCAGAGGGAAGTAATGGTCGTCAGACAAGCTATTAGTAAAGCAGCTGGCACTGCGATAAGCCCCAGCAGTAGTGGAGTAAAATAGTTCACTTTCTTTGGGTCAAAAATCAGGAAAAAGATAATAAAGGCTAATATTATGAGATGAAGGACAACATAGCCTTTGACAAATAATGGTCTGAGAAGTGAAGCAAAAACTGTGCGTTTCTCAATTTCCTGCATCATTGCCATATTATTTTCGGCAGGTTCAACTTGCCATGTCCGACCGATATAACGGGAATCCAGATCTGTCCGTAAAAATGAACCAATACTAGGGGCGATATCTGATAATGCGATCACACCCTCTTTTCTGGTTGTCGGAGTTTTAAGCAGTCCTTCTTCAAGCCCATCCCCTTGCGCTCCTAAAAAACCAAAAAGCCTCTTCTCGCCGCTTGCTTCAGCTGTAGGAGTTGTTGCAGCAACAATTAAGAGATTGTTTGATAGATCAATATTCTGTATCAGCATTCCGATAAAATCGTTATATTGATGTAATATTTTTTCCCTTTCCTGTTCATAAATCTGGGCTGTAAGCTGCGTCCGTTTATAATCAAGGCGAATAAGATCACCTAGATCAATAACCATGAAATCTGTTTGTGGTTGAAGTTGAAGAAATAACTCTTCCAGCATTGAATAGTCTGTGCGGTGTCTCAAGGGATCATCAGGATCGTAGGTAAGAACTTCTTCCGAAACATTACCCTGGTCAATAATTCCTTTACTGTCCATAGCAATCAATGCCGCAGAACGCTTTAAGGAAACCCCGGGCACATCTGAATTGCCGATAGCTGCTGTTTTAAGCCCTTTATTATGTAAGCTATCCCCTAAAGTTCCTGGTTCAGCACTATTATTACTCCTCTGGTTCGCCCACTGAATAGAAGGAATATCTAATACAACTAGATTGCCAGGCTTAGGCGTAACCCCTGTTCGTGCCTGAAATAGTACCTGTGGTTTTTCACCATGGAATGTTTCCTGTGGACCAAAGATTAGGGGTTCTGATCCGTACTCTGAACTGGAGCCCAAGGCTACACGACCAGAACTTATTGTTGCAGCAGCATTCTGTCTATTGCGCCCACCTGCGGTATTGGTATTCAGAAGAGCAACACTTCCCTCTCCAAAAAAATTGTGCAGATGGATTAACTCCGGTTTGCTTAAGTCATCCATCTCCAAATAATCGCAGATAACAAGAATTGCCTGACGCTGTTGAACTCTATTATCTGATGCCCACCCAGATGCCGGCGCTAATATAAACACCAGCGCCAATAAAAACAGCGATATTGTGGTTTTACAAAAGCGATTAAATCCTTTTTCTGACATACTATTTCCTCTCATAAAACTACAGTTTTCTTTAGCTTCCATTATAATTTCAGACCTGCCAAGAGAACTATCCCTGTGGCTGGTCCAAAAAAAGATTCGGTCTTCTGCTCTCAGCATCTAATGGCAAGGCCAGATCAGACTGTTCCCTTGTGTCATACTCTTTGTCAATAAGAAATTGGGCAGAGTCCCCCCTGCCCAAAAAAGATGGTCAGAGTGGCGGGACTTGAACCCACGGCCTCTAGCTCCCCATGCTAGCGCTCTACCAAACTGAGCTACACCCTGAACAATATTAAAATGTTTATATTATTGTATCCCTACATGTTTTCAATGTCAAGCCTACCGATCTAGGGTGCCTGGCACCGTTTGATTTGTTGTCATTTGATTATTCTGTTTCTCACGGTGCCAGGCACCCGTTTCTGGCACCCGTTTCTCCTATTCACAAAATTCAGCGTGCAGGGCTTGCACTGCTTTGATAGCCTGGTCTTCATGGATAATACATGATACCTTTATCTCTGAGGTGCTGATCATTTCTATATTAATATTCTCTTTGGCCAAAGCTTTGAACATATCTGCGGCAACCCCTGGATTTGTGATCATACCTGCCCCAACTATAGAAACCTTAGCAACCCGATCATTGTAGACAAAACCTGATGCACCTATTTCTTTGACAATTTTATCCACTACAGGGAGAGCCCTTTCCAAATCCCCACGAGTTACAGTAAAAACAATATCGTTAATATCATCACGTACCCAACCCTGAATGATCATATCCACATTTATTTGTTCGTTAGCTAGTGATTGAAAGATATTTCTGGCAATGCCAGGACAATCAGGCACATCAAATATGCCGATTTTTGCTACATTTAAATCATGGGCAACCCCACTGACTGGACGACAATTTTCCACTTCTGCAACCTCCCCTACAAGTGTCCCTTCACATTCATTGAAGCTCGATCTGATTAACAGAGGAACTGCATAATTTTTAGCAAACTCCACAGCTCTTGGCTGCAAAACAAGAGCTCCCAGACTGGCCAACTCCAACATCTCATCATAAGAAATACAATTAAGTTTCAAGGCTTGAGGAATGATCCGGGGATCGGCGGTATAAACACCATCAACATCTGTATAAATCTCACAGAGGTCTGCTTTTAAAGAGGCGGCCAAAGCAACAGCTGTGGTATCTGATCCACCCCGCCCCAGGGTAGTAATATCGCCATTCTTTGCCATCCCCTGGAAACCTGCAATTACTACTACTTTATCCTGGTCCAATTCCTGACGAACTCGCTTAGGATCGATCTTCAGAATACTTGCTTTGGTATGGGCATCATCTGTTAATAAACCAGCCTGAGGGCCGGTAAGAGAAACAGCTGGGCAGCCTAGTTCATTAATTGCCATAACCATCAGGGCAATAGAAATTTGTTCTCCTGTACTAAGAAGCATATCAAGCTCGCGACTACAGGGAGACGATGTTATCCTATTTACCAGTTCCAAGAGTTCGTCTGTGGTATCCCCCATTGCAGATACTACCACAACCACCTTGTTACCCTTTTCTTTAGTTTGCACTACACGCTGCGCCACATTTTTGATCAACTCAGGTTCTGCTATTGAAGAACCTCCGAACTTTTGTACTACGATTTGCACAGAAAAAGCCTCCCCCAACTTGAGAATCAATTTGTTTTATAAAATACAGGTTCCTGTTAAGCAGGGTTCCAGATGCAAAACCTGTGCTCTTATATTTTTTGATCGGAAGATACCTGCAACTGCTTCTCCAGTATCCTTTTCACTTGGAGAAAAGGTGATCACTGTAGGCCCTGCCCCACTTAAAAAGACTCCATAGGCTCCGCTGTCAAGGGCCGCTTGAAAAGCCTCATTCATTCCGGGCACAAGGCTGCACCTATAGGGCTGGTGCAGACGATCCTGAAGAGCAACCTTAAGCAGCTCCCAATCCCCTTCCCGTAGGGCTGTCACCAGCAAGGCAGTACGACCCAAATTATAAACAGCATCCTGTAGAGGTACATTTTCAGGTAAAACACTGCGTGCTTTATTTGTTGATACACTGAATTCGGGAATTACAGCAGTGATCTTGATACCCTTCTTAGGAGTAAATCGAGAATATATATATGATTCCCCATCTTTAGCAACAATTACTACCCCACCCAGGAGGGCAGCAGCCACATTATCTGGATGCCCCTCTATCTCAACAGCCATTTGTAAAACATCCCTATCAGTAAAAGGCTTTCCGAGTAGGGCATTAGCAGCCACCAAGCCCCCAACAATAGCCGCTGCGCTGCTCCCCAGTCCGCTCATCAAGGGTATCTGATTATCCAGCGAAAGTTTAAATCCATGCTCACTGTATCCAGCTCTCTGCATTAGAAAAGAAACAGCACGAGCAACAAGGTTGCAGTTGTCCCTGGGCAGCGAGGACTCTCCCTCTCCTTTCACTTCGACAATATGGCAACCATTATCCATCTTTTCTAGAGCGACAGTATTGTAGAGGTCCAATGCCATCCCGAGGGCATCAAATCCTGGCCCTAAGTTAGCTGTTGAAGCCGGTACATTAACGACAATTTTCTTTCCCATCTCGTAGTCACCTGATTCCTTAGTACTTTTAAAGAATGCTAAATTCTTTTAGGATATCTAATACTGCATCCTCCTGCGCCGGAATAACCCTTGGCTTTAATTGGCAGGTCTTGATAGTAGTATCCGGGTCTTTTAGACCATGTCCTGTCATGATACAGACAACATGGGCACCCTGCTCAAAATAACCTTTCTTGCTTAGTTTAAGTACCCCAGCAAGGGATGCAGCAGATGCCGGTTCTACAAAAAGCCCCTCAGTTCTCGCTACCAACCGATAAGCATCGAGGATCTCTTCATCTGTGACCATGTCAATCTGCCCCTCTGATTCCTCAATAGCTGCTACAGCTTTTTCCCAACTTGCCGGGTTTCCAATCCTAATGGCTGTGGCTACAGTTTGAGGCTCAGGAACAACCTCCCCTTTGACAATAGGGGCAGCTCCTGCGGCTTGGAAACCGATCATTTTAGGTGTTGAAGAAACAGATCCTGCAGCCTTGTACTCCTTAAATCCCTTCCAATATGCTGTAATATTGCCTGCATTCCCAACAGGCAGAGCAAGGTAATCCGGTACAGACCCCAGCTGGTCGCAAATTTCAAAAGCACCTGTTTTCTGCCCCTCAATCCGATGGGGATTGAGAGAGTTGACCAAGGTTATTGGATAATTTTCTGTAATCTTGCGTACGAGCTGGAGAGCAGCATCAAAATTACCTTTAATCGCTATAACCTCAGCTCCATATATCAATGCTTGTGCCAGTTTCCCCAAAGCAACATAACCATCAGGTATGATAACAACACATTTGATTCCCGCCCGGGCAGCGTAGGCAGCAGCCGATGCAGAGGTATTACCTGTAGAGGCACACATAACTGCATTACTGCCATTTTCTACAGCTTTACTTACCGCAACAGTCATCCCTCTATCTTTAAAGGAACCGGTAGGATTCTGCCCTTCAAACTTCAAATAAAGATTAACATTAAGCTTTTTGGAAAGCTCTGAAGCTGGAAGTAAAATAGTGTTTCCCTCATGAAGAGTTACAACCGGTGTCTGCTCTGTTACAGGTAGAAAAGAATGATAAGCAGAAATTAGCCCTTTCCAGTTCACGTCCTTATTCCCCCTCAACACGTATAACGTTTTCGATTGAACCTAAAACAGAAAGATCTTTTATCACAGTAAGGGCATCCCGCATATCCTGTTCCAAAACCTGATGTGTTATCAATACGATCTCAGCCATTATATCTTCGCTAATCTCTAGGGTTCTTTTCTGGATTACGGAAGCAAGACTCACCTGATGATTGCCTAGGATACCTGCGATACTGGCCATAACACCTGGCTTATCTTTGACAATAAGGCGCAGATAATACTTCGTACGAACTTGTCCAACAGGAAGTATCTCTTTATCAAAATAACAGCTGCAAGGTAATCGACCAGTGCTGCCGCTTTCCAGGTTGCGAACAATCTCCATCAGATCACCCACAACAGCACTGGCTGTAGGCATTTCTCCCGCTCCCTGGCCGTAAAACATAGTCTCACCAACGGCATCTCCGCGAACATAAATTGCATTAAAAACACCCTGCACAGCTGCCAATGGGTGAGTTTCAGAGAGAAAAGCGGGGTGAACTCGTACCTCGACTTCTCCATTGCGTTCCCTGGCAATAGCCAGCAGTTTAATCACATATCCCAGTTCCCGTGCATAATTAATATCTTCAGGAGCGATCTTGGTGATCCCCTCCACAAAAACATCATCAGGGGTCACCCGGGAATTAAAAGCGATCGAAGCCAAAATGGCAATCTTCCTGGCAGCATCATATCCTTCAACATCTGCTGTAGGATCGGCTTCAGCATATCCTGCATTCTGGGCTTCCTGCAGGACTGTAGAAAACTCTACATTATCCTCACTCATGCGAGTCAAAATAAAGTTTGTAGTGCCATTAACAATCCCGATCACTTCTTCAATTTTATTAGCAGCCAGGTTTTCTTTCAAGGGGTGTATTATTGGAATTCCCCCACCAACACTTGCTTCAAAGTATAAATCGGCTTTTCCGGCAGCAGCAGCCTCATACAATTCTTTGCCATGAGCTGATATGACATCTTTATTCGCAGTAACCACATGTTTCCCACGACCTAAGGCATCGTAAATATATGTGCGAGCAGGTTCAGTTCCTCCTAAGAGCTCGACAACGATCTGGATCTCCGGATCATCTAAGATCTCTTCAATATTTTTTGCTAGTTTCTCAGATTGTACCCCCAAGGAGAGAGCCCTTTCCTGATCACGCTCCAGCACCCTCTTGATTACTAATTCATTACCAACCCTTTGTGATATCTGAGACCCGTTATCCCGGAGAAGTTTATAGACTCCTGTTCCGATTGTACCAAGTCCAAGTAGCCCAATACCGATAGAAGCACCTTTCATGAACACCATCCCCTATATATAATGCAGCTATTAGATACTTATCATATCATACCGGAAATTTTCGTTCCTGCAAATATCAAGTCCTGCTTTTTCTTCAGAAAATAAAAAAACGGTCAAAAAGACCGTTTTGAAAAACTAGATAATGATACAGATCAATCCTCCACTTCCCTCATTGACGATCCGCTGCACAGTTTCCTGTAGTTTTTCCTGGGCATTATCTGGCATACGATGTAATTTATTTTGTATACCCTCCCTCACCAAATCATGAAGGGATTTACCAAAAATATCTTTCTTCCAGATCTTGATCGGATCATCCTCGAACTCTTCCAACATATAGTGTACAAGCTCTTCGCACTGCTTTTCTGTACCGATAATCGGTGTGATTTCTGTTGTAATGTCAGCTTTGATGATATGAAGGGAGGGGGCACTCGCCTTTAGCTTGACACCAAAACGATTCCCCTGCCGGATCAATTCTGGTTCTTCCAATATCATCTCATCTAAACTTGGGGCAACAACCCCATATCCCAGATCCTGCACCTCTTCTAAAGCAGGAGCTATTTTTTCCAGTTCTGTTTGCGCTTTGCTCAGATCTCGCAGAAGCCGTAGAATATCGTGTTCTCCACTTACTGAAAGGCCACTCTCTTCTTCAAGCACTCTAAAGAACAGATCTTCCTGTGATTGGATTTGAATATGAGCAACACCTGTACCGAGATTCATCTCCTGCAGCAGAGATGCCGCCACATGCTCACTCTCTCGTATTCTTTCTATTGTTTGATCAATGTCTCGCAATCTGTTCACACTTGCGATGGCTTCTTTTACTAGCTGTTCCAAATCAGAACGCAACCAGTGACTGCTCTCCAACTCCTCTACCCAAAGTGGTAATTTGACATTGATCTCCTGGATCGGGAACTCATAAAGTACCTCCTGTAGGATGTTAAGAATATCATCATCAGATGTTTCAGCGCAATTGATGGCCAAAACCGGCACATCATACTTTTCCTCTAAGCTCTGCACCAATTCAATAGACTCATAAGCATCAGGATAGAGAGTATTGAGTATAACGATATACGGCTTGCCCAGTTCCTTCAGTTCTTCAATTACACGCTCTTCAGCTTCCAGATAACTCTCTCTGGGAATATCAGTTATAGAACCATCAGTAGTAAGCACAATCCCCAATGTGGAGTGATCAGCGATCACTTTTCTGGTTCCCAGCTCGGCTGCCTCTTGAAAAGGAATAGCCTCATCAAACCAGGGCGTCCTTACCATACGTGGTCCGCCCTCTTCCTCTTCATAACCGAGGGCGCCATCAACAGTATAGCCGACACAGTCGACCATTCTCACCTTCATTTTGAGCCCATCTTTAATCACTATTTCCACTGCATCCTGAGGTATGAATTTCGGTTCCACAGTCATAATCATTTTGCCAGCCCCACTCTGGGGCAGTTCATCTACTGCCCGCTCTTTATCATTGGGGTCCGCAATATTTGGCAAAACCAGCAATTCCATCAAACGCTTAATAAATGTCGATTTGCCGGTCCGCACAGGTCCTACTACACCCAAGTAAATGTCCCCACCTGTTCGCTCAGCAATATCCTGAAAGATATTGAGATTTTCCATGGGCAAACCCCTCCCCTATTCTTTTTTATGCAAGTCATTCCTTATTCATGCCAATAAATTTATCAGTACCTGGCATGCCTGTTTCGGAATACTACCAGTTATACTATTTATATGTTAGTTAATATTTGGTATTACCGGGGAGAGATTTATCAATAAAAAAAAGCGGCTTAAATATTTAAGCCGCTTTAACTAGACAAGTTCACTTCCAAAAACGTATACGGGATTCAGTGCCCATCCTTAAACGCTTGATATTCGGCAGGTGCCTGATTACAACAAGTATTGGTGCAGGTACAGCAAAAATAAAATAAACCCAGGGTATATGTAGGATCAAAGCTATAATCGGCACAGACAGAGCAGCAATTATTGATCCCAATGAAACGTAGCCTGATATAAGAAGAACTAGAACCCAGACTACCAGAGCTATGACAACGACCCCCGGCATCAGAGCTATAAGTACCCCAGCACCTGTAGCAACACCGCGACCACCACGGAAACCGAGAAAAATAGACCAGCTATGGCCGACAATAGCTGCCAGCCCCGCTCCAGCACCCCAGCTAGGACCAAAAATATTATTTACTATTAATACTGGGAGAAAACCTTTAACAGCATCACAGAAAAGGACAAGTAACCCTAATTGAGTTCCTAGAACACGAAAAGCGTTGGTAGCCCCGATATTTCCACTGCCATAGCGGCGTATATCAATGTTATTCCTCTTACCAATCAGGTAGCCACAAGGAATTGAACCGATCAAATAGCAAATGATAATCATTAACAAAAAACCCATGGTTTCCCCCCCTATTATTCCTATTTTGCAGTAGACCCTTTTCTCCCTCGAAAGATAAGTCTGATAGGTGTACCTTCAAAACCATATGCTTCTCTAAGCTGCCGCTCTAGGTAGCGCTTATAAGAGAAATGAACAAGCTTTGGATTGTTTACAAAAAAGACAAAAGCCGGAGGCTTTACTGCGACCTGTGTTACATAATAAAACCTAAGCCCACCTTTTTCTGCAGCTTTTGGAGGGTTCAGGTAGGTAACCTCACTCAACCAGGAGTTTAAATTTCCTGTGCTGATGTTTTTATTCTGTTCATTGTTGACATATTCTACTTCAGCGAGAATTTTTTCTAAACCCTCCCCAGTGAGAGCAGAAACAAAAAGCAGTGGAGCAAACGTTAGAAAACTCAATTCTGCACGGGTTGACTCTTCAAATACCTTCCATCTGTTTTTAACATTAACAGCCAAATCCCATTTGTTGATTAATATTATAACTCCTTTCCCGCTTTCTTCAATATATCCTGCTATTTTCTTGTCCTGCTCTACAATACCCTCTGAAGCATCCAACACTAATATGATCACATCAGCCCGATCAATAGCCCCAAATGCCCGTCGTACTCCATAATACTCCACACCCCTGGCGACCCGACTCCGTCTCCTGATTCCTGCGGTATCGATCAGTACATAAGAACGACCATCCTTAACAAATGCGGTATCAATGGCATCCCTTGTTGTTCCAGGTATATCACTGACAATTACTCTCTTTTCACTGAGCAGTGCATTGATCAAAGATGACTTCCCAACGTTAGGCCTTCCCGCAACAGCGATCCGAATCGATTGTTCATCTTCTCTTGCTGAGATTTCAGGGAGCAAAGCAACGATTCTATCCAGCAGTTCATCGATATTTAGGCCGTGAAGGCTGGATATGGGAACAGGATCACCCAACCCAAACTTGTAGAAATCATAGATATCCGGATTTTTGAAGTTATCAACCTTATTGGCAGCAATAATTATATTCTTATTGCTCTTTAACAGCCTCTGGGCAACTTGTTCATCCTCAACGGTAAGCCCTACTTGTGCATCCACTACAAAAACAACAACATCAGCCTCTTCAACGGCTACGTTCACCTGCTCTTGAATATGCTCTTTAAAAGCAGTGTCCTCAGGAAACAATCCTCCGGTATCGATCAGGCTAAATATGCGTTTGTCCCATTCCACTTCCCTGTATATTCGATCCCGTGTAATACCTGGCCGGTCATCGACAATTGCCGTTCTCCTACCTGTCAGGCGATTGAAAAGGGTGGATTTTCCTACATTTGGTCTCCCTACGAGGGCAACAACAGGATTCCTCATACCCTAATTCCCCCTAACATACAGATTTTTTTAACAAGTGCAGTGGCAGTAGGTTCAATAAGATGAATCCTGCATCCAATCTCGCGCTCAACATCTGCAACATGCAGTCCATCGAGAAAGAGAGATGTGCCGCTGCGCACAAGGTTATTAGGTAGCAAAATATCTTCTCCTCGTAACTGTCTCAAGCCCCATAAAAGGTCCTGTCCTGTCAATAGCCCAGTTACAGTTATCCGGGGGCCAAAAAAAGTATTGGGAATACTTATCAGCCTCAGTTTTAGATTTTTGATCAACTGCAAGCGCTTGACTACCGGATATAGAACCTTTGCCCCGTCCTGAGAGGTAGCCAGGACTATATGACACAACCGTTTGGCTTTTCTCGTCAACAAAGGACTTAACTTCCGAAAATCCTCATAAAAAAGTCTCGCCATTCCTATTCCATTCTCTAGCTGGGGAAAGCCATCATATTCTTTATGAGATGGAAATGGATATCGTGCCTTCAAATAAAACTCATCAGCCAGGTATATTAAGGAGACTTCATTTCTGCTGCGAAATGATTCCTGAAAACTGTTTATCTGTGTGATCAGTTTCCTGCTCTCCACCGTTGTAACAGAACGCAAAAAGGGAAGGTGCTGTCTGAATTTGGTCAACCCTACAGGCACGATCCCTATAGATGCCACCTGGGGCCAGAACCCGGCCAAATCTGTTATAGTTTGGGCTAAAGCATCTCCATCATTCCAGTCAGGACAGAGAACTATCTGAATATGCATGCTAATCCCTGCTTCAGCAAAACGTGAGATGAATTCCAGAATGGGAGCAGGTTTTTTGTGCCCCAGCATTTTACCTCGCAGCCGGGGATCAGTAGTGTGCACCGAAATATATATGGGACTCAGCTTTAAGTTGACAATGCGTGCGATATCCTTCTCTTTAAGATTGCTCAAGGTGATATAATTGCCGTGTAAAAAGGACAATCTGTAATCATCATCCTTTTCATAAAGTGTGGCTCGCAGATTTTCAGGAAGCTGATCCACAAAGCAAAAAACACATTTGTTGTGGCAGTGTTTCATTCCATCAAAACAATCTGTGGAAAATACCAGTCCCAGATCGGTGTCAAAATCCTTATTGATCTCACAGGTGCTCATCTGCCTATTTGGCCGGCGAACTTTAAGGCGGACATTCTCTGCAGCAGTAAGATATCTGTAAGAGATAATGTCTTGAGGTCGAATGCCATTAATAGCAACCAGTTGATCACCTCTGCTTATACCACAAGCTACAGCAGCTGATCCCTTGATAGTATTATCAATAAAAATACCAGGTTTTTTTATCTTTCTCATTTCCTGCTCCATCTTTTTTAATCATTATCAATGAGCAATGATATTTAGTCAAGAATTCCTTCCAAAATAGATAGCTTGATATTGTATGAAACATGGGTTATTCTCTTCATATATTTTTTTAATTGCATCTTCCCCAGCTGAGATAACCCTTCATTAATATACTTTCGTAATTTACTGAGGCTTAGTAATAAAAAGGATGGAGATATTTGATGTTGAACAATACATAAGTAAACCTGAGGAATCTCAAGCAGACTCCGCATTTCCTTCAATACCTCGGCCACAATATCAGGTTCTCTGCCTGCACCGACCAGATAAAGCTCATATCCATCAGCTTCTCCTAGGTACAGCAGTGAACCTATCTTTCCAGAAAAAAAGAGATCTGTTACCCAGTTGAGCAGTTCCCGCTCCCCTAAATCAGGATAGAGATGCCGTCCTGCCAAAAGCATAGTCAATAGATCATTTTCCGGGCAGACATATAATACTAAGCGACGCACTTTTTTTATTGACGGGCACCTTATTGGCATGGGATTCCCTTGAAAACTCTTTACGACATTACAGGCTATATCCACCAGGAAGGGATAAGCTATCTGTGTTCCATAAATCACAATAGGTCTGCCTAAAGAAACCATGTGCAGACCCCTGGAGAGGTATCCTCCGATAACCATCAGGGGATTAATGGGAAAGGTGGTGTCAACAGGGCAAATTTCTTCCTCACATGCAAATAACTGTGCTATTCTTTCCAGCAGATCATTTACATTAGGACCAGCAGTGCGCTTTCCAAGAGCATATACTTCATTTCCATATCTATCTCGCCCAATAAAGCGGAAACGGCCGTGTATTACTGCTTCAAATTGATCGAAATGAGGAACTTTTAGAAGTTCATAGTTGCTGGCTGTTCTGTCCCTCGGTAGCAACCCTAAATGGATACCCGCCGCAGTCACTGAAGAGTGTGCGCCACCATAACAATGGTATATTATTTTGGCCATAAACACGCATCAATGCTTAACAATAAATAACACTCCATTTCCCAGGTCATGAATCATGCCCCCTAAAATTTTGCTCAGATTTAGCGCCATTTCTTCTTTTTCCTCTTGAGAGGAAGCAATAAAAATAGGGGCACCGTCGAAGACATTCAAAGTTTTTTCTACTGGCAGGATAAAGAGACCAATATCCCCTGTATCTATATTTTTCCTGGCCAGGGGGGTAAAGTCCGGTTCATTCATTTCAAGTTTCGTCCCCAACTTAATCCTTTCTTCTTAGAGGGATTCTGGAGAAAAAATTGCGAAGCTGATTTGTCGCTCCCTCAATGCTTCCAGTGTTCATGTACAGATAGCCGAATACTGCCGCAGCCACCAATATTATCCCCAAAATAACTGCTTTCCAAGCACCACTGCTTTCTTCAGGTGTGGGGGGTGCTTCAGAAGCCCTCGGAGAACCTAGCACCGCAGGCAGTGTTTCTGCAAACATGGCGATCCCTTGCTCAGCATGCTCACGTTCATTGGTATGGGCACCAGCTTCAATAAGCATAGCACGGGGTGCCAGATCCTGGTTGAAGTCACTGGAAATGACCAATATACCTTGAATGATCCCCGGATACTTTTTATCAGCGGCAGCTTTTAGCTGTTTGGCAAACTCTAAATTAGTTTGAAAACGGGGATTCGTATTGCCCACAACAAATTTGAGTTTAGTCACATCATGCCCATCTATATTATCGTAATAAACCTCTGGTGGCACTGCATCACGGTGCACATCAAAAAGAGCAGTCGGACTTTTTTTCAAAAGATCAATTGCTGTGCGCCTGGAGCGATAATATGCGTTTACATCATGTGGATGATGCAGCCTGTCACTATGGTATACTTTAAAACCCATTTCATCCAACTTCTTTTCAAAGGCTTTTCCTACTTTAACAATGCCTCCATCGCTCTCATCACTTTCAGTACCATCTGATGGAACATAACATTCAGCAGAATGAGTATGGTAAATCCCAATTGATGGCACATCTTCCCTGGCAATTAATGAAGAAAGAGTAGGAATCTTTGAGGGAATATCGATTTTTGCTTCAGCTTCTTTTCCCATCAACTGAGCATGAGCGTAATCCCCCTCGATCGATCTGATCTGGTAACACATATTATCTGCGTTAATGAATTGATCACCTTCGCTCAGATAACGAGCTGTGTAATCAATAACGTTGTTTTGTTCATCAACGATCCTGTAATACCCTCCGTCATCACGCTCTGTTTGCTGACGAACTAAGGAGGGTTGGGCAAAAGCAGAAGTGCTTGCCCAGGAAGATAGTAATATAACAAAGCCTAATCCTATAAGTGAACTAATTATTTTCCTCCGCTTCACTCTTTTCACCCTCTTCCTCTTTCTGTGTCTTGTTGGGAGATAATGGTCTTAATTTTTTTAATAAAGCCGGAGCTTTACCTCTATCAGTTGGGCCACCTTGCAATCGCTCTCTGGTTTCTCCAATAAATTCTGCCAATAGCACAGCCAACAGGCCTGCGATTACAATCGCATCAAATGCCCCTCCTCCTCCAATAATCACCGCTCCCGGTCTTCCTTGTATCATAAAGCTAATATAGGTTAAAACATCAAAGAAAAGTATACCCATTGTGGCAGCTATAAATGCACTGCGTCGAGATCTTCCTATAACATAAGCAATAATTCCACCTACCAGTGGGTAGATATAGAGGGGATCCATAGACATGGCTTCCGGTTGTGCCGGAAGTAATCGCCCTGCCAGATAAATTGCTGCTGCTGTACCGATTATACCCACAGTTGCACGCAGTCTTTCTTTATTACTGGTCGTATAAATCAGGTAACCGGCCAATATTAAAGGAACCACTGCTCCTCCAATATTAAACGATGCCTCAACCTGCGGCCCAGACGGTAGAGGAATTGTGATAAAACTTCCGATGATCAAAGCGCCTATAACACCTAGAGCTGCTTTGTCAGAAAGCTTCAGTTTATCCAATACCCGCTGAGCAACTCCAAAATAAATGAGCAGTGAAACAACTAATAGAACTATTGTACCTACCGGTATCTGCGGCAAGCTATTGCAACTCCTTCCCACTGTTTGCTATATTGAATGAAATCTGTTGACCCTTATTCAGGTAATTTCTCTGGCCACATTGAGCGATTATCAGCTTAGCAAGTTAAACAAATAATAGTTCATATTTCACAACACCTCCTTCCTTGATTAGATTCTCACATTTCAGCTCATATAATACCTGTTAAGATTATCATCAGAAAAATAAAAAACCTGGCAGTATGCCAGGTCTTTCGTTTCTTATTTGTTATTTTTTTTCTTCTAGTTGCTTCAAAGCGATACGCAGATCATCCCGTGTATTGATATTAAAAAAACTCCTTTGTCCACCAAACTGCTGTATTTCTTTTTCCGCTATATATTTAATTCTGATATGGGGAAAAAAAGATTTTACCTGATATTGATTATTGATAAGGGCATCCTCGATAGGTTTAATGCAAGTCTTTCTATAGACTGCAGCCAATGGTTCCGGGTACCCCATAACAATAGGAACTACAGCATCATCACAAACACTCGTCTGCTCAAGCAGATAGTGTAAAATATTTTTATTGATAAATGGCATATCACAGGCGGTAATATAATTCAGGTCACAAGGTGAAGATATTAAACCTGCATGCATCCCACTAAGGGGACCCTTCCCAGGTATAATGTCCATAACAGTCCGTACACCAAGAATCTTATATTGGTCAGGTGTGTTTGTCACCAAAATTATTTCAGAAAATACCTCCGCCAATACATCAATTATCCGGTCTATTAACCTCTGGGATGATATTTCGGCCATAGCCTTATTTGATTTAAAGCGTGAGCTTTTCCCTCCGGCCAATATAATTCCCGCTGCATGCATTCAATCACCTCAAGATTGAGGTATTTCAGGCACAGGATTATCCGCGTATTTTCCACAACCATAACGCTTAGCACTTACGCAGTTATTGGCAACATTGCAGCCAGGATTATATTTTTTGGACACCTTTACATAATTAAATCTCCCAAAGACCTGTTTCAGATCATTACCCTTGCAATCGGGGCAAGTGACATGTTCTTTATCTTTGAGGGCTACCAGTTTAGTAAACTTTTGCCCGCACTTTTCACAAATAAAAGTATATACAGGCATCTGCTTCTCGCCTCCCTAAGTAATATCATACTATCGTTCGGCTTTAGTCAGTAAATCTCCAAATACTTCACCCAGGTTGACTCCCACACTGGAGCTTGAGTTTTGTGATTTGTCACTCTCTTCGTCTTTCTTTTCCTTATCAGTGTTACTATCCTCTTGGGCATCTTTGATGCTTAGACTGATACGCTGGTCCTGTTTGTTGATATCTAGGATCTTTACTTGTATCTCATCCCCGGCATTCACAATATCCTCAGGCTTCGCTACATGGTAATCAGCCATACGTGAAATATGGACAAGGCCCTCTACTCCGGGCTCCAACTGTACAAAAGCACCGAAAGAAACTGTGCGCATCACAGTACCTGTTATAATCTCGCCAACCTCATAGTTCTCATCGACTTTATCCCATGGGTTACCCTGAACCTGTTTGAGGCTTAAGGAGATACGCTTTTTTTCTTTATCAACCGAAATCACATAGACCTCAGTTTCATCCCCTTCTTGGACTACTTCACTCGGATGCTTGACACGCCCCCAGGACAATTCGGAAATATGGAGAAGTCCATCTACTCCCCCTAAATCTACAAATGCCCCGAAATTTGTCAGGTGTCTGACCGTGCCTTTTCTGATTTCTCCTGCTTCAATTGTATCCCAGAGTTCCTTCTGGGAACGCATGAACTCATCCTGAAGAATAGCCTTCTGGGAAAGCACAACCTTGGCCTTATTGCGATCAAACTCTATTACACGCAAGCGAAGGGTTTTGTCCAAATATTTTTCCAGGTCACCAGCATAGCCTCGCTCGATCAGTGAAGCAGGTACAAAGCCAGATACTCCCTCTACATCGACAAGAAGCCCGCCTTTAACAACTCGCACAACTTTCCCGGCAAGTTCGGTCTTTTCTTCCATAGCCTTCTCTAAAAAGTCAAGGGCTTTGCTCTTGTCAGCCCGTTTCTTGGAGAGGATCAAATGCCCTTCATCATTGTCTACACGTAGGACATAAACATCAAGTTCATCCCCTACCTTGATGTTTTCCATTACGTTTTCGGCATCTTTCTGAGATAGCTCCCGGCGCGGAATAACACCCTCTGACTTTCCTCCGATGTCTATCAGGACTTCGTCTTCTTGCACCTGCACGACTATCCCACTGATCACATCTCCCTGTTTAATTTGGCGAGGTGACCCTAAATCAAGGTTCATCATTTCTTCTTGATCTGATTCAGATACATCCTCAGTTACAGCTTCCGGTTCTGCTACGACTTCAGGTTCAGCTGCAGCTTCCGGTTCGGCTACAGTTTCCGGTTCAGCTACAGCTTCCGAAGGTGTACTATCGTTGACAGCCTCTACCTCACCATCCTTTACTTTCTCCAGTTCTTCATCATACATCATCATTCTTTCAATAACCTCCTCAATTATCCAATCTGGGGTCGATGCCCCAGCAGTTACCCCTACAACAGATGCCCCATACAGCATCTCCGGTGTTAAAGCATCGGCTTCTTCGATGTGATAAGTAGTCACATTTTTTTTACAAATATCCACCAGTTGGCATGTATTAGCACTGTTTTTTCCACCAATAACAAACATTACATCCACCTGCTGCGATATCTCCGCAGCTTCTTCCTGTCGTGCCTGACTTGTATGACAAATCGTGTCAAAAACACGCAGCTCCTGGCTTTTACCCAAAATCTCACTTACTATATCAAAATACTTGGACCTGTTTTGTGTGGTCTGAGCTAGGATACCTACTCTCTTTTTATCTACTGCAAGCTCATCTAGATCTGAAATAGATTCAATTACTTCCGCTCCTCCACCTGCCCATCCCAATATTCCCTGAACTTCAGGGTGGTCTTCCTGTCCTAAAATTAAAACCTGGTAACCATTCTTGACCAGCTCGGCTGCCTGCCTCTGCACCCGCTTCACAAAAGGACATGTGGCATCGATAATCCTAACATTCATCTCTTCTGCCTGCTGGAAGACCTGTGGCGCAGCTCCATGAGATCTGATCAATACCTGTTCCCCAGGTACACTTCTTAGATCATGAATTACCTCAATTCCCTTTTCTGTTAAAGAATTTACAACATGGGGATTGTGGATAAGTGGTCCAAGTGAATAAATTCTTTCGCTGCTCGGCAGAGATTTTTCTGCAAGCTTCAATGCTCTCCGTACACCGAAACAGAAACCTGCTGTCCGGGCACGATAAATGTCCCTAATGATTATTTTACCCCCCTATTATATTTTTTTCGGCAATAATAAAAAGATTCCTGCTAATTTACACTAATTTATTTCGAAGATTCTACTAACTCCTTGATTCTACCCATAATTATATCCGCATTTTCCTTATAATTGCGCCTACCTGTATTTTCTATTAAGAAAGATGATCCAATTAAGATATGATAACAGGGAAACAATTTGTTACCAATTATACGCTTTTTCCGTACAAGAGCAACAGGGCATACAGGAGCACCCGCTCTCTGGATGAGAAACGCTGCCCCGGGTAAGGCGGGAAGAAGCTTCCCCGTCCTGCTGCGGGTCCCTTCAGGAAAAATGCCCACAACATTTCCTTCATCCAGGATCTGTAGTGCCTTTTTGAGAGATGCGCGATCAGCCTTCTTCTGTCTGTTAACAGGAAAAGCCCCTAAATTTTTAATCAAAAAGCCAAGAACCGGATATGTGAACAAATTGCTTTTCGCCATAAAGTGCACCTTTCTGTCCAGTGCACAGGCCAATACAATCGGATCCCAGTAGCTAAAATGATTAGCTGCAACCACTACCGGCCCCTGCTCAGGTAAATATTCCGCCCCTTCCACTTTCCACCTGCAGAAAACAGCAAAATAAAAACGGACAAGGCTACGACAGATGCGATAAAGCATCGCACTAACCCCCCCCGTAATTTTCCAGTATCTTTTCGATCACTTCTGATATTCTCAAATTTGTACTATCGATAACTAACGCATCAGGTGCTTTTTGTAAAGGACCGATCTCCCGCTTGCGATCCATCTCATCCCGGTAGGTTAGTTCGTGGCGAAGTTCTTCCTTTGAACAAGATACTCCTGAGAGCTGGAGTTCCTTCCCCCGTCTCTTTAACCGTTCATCCAGCGATGCAGTCAAAAAAAACTTATACTCAGCATTGGGAAGTACTACTGTGCCGATATCCCGTCCCTCCATGACCACTCCACCGGTTCTGGCAAAGAATTGCTGGTATCTAACAAGATACTCCCTCACAGAAGTTGCAGCAGCAACCTTTGAAACATTGCCGGCTACCTCTTTTTCCCGCAAGTAAGGGGTAACATCCTCACCATTGCACCATAATGCAACTATATTATTCTTTGTAAATCTAACAAGTGAGAATCGCATCTCTTTTACAAGAGCGCTCAGTTCCTCTTCATTCTTTACATCGGTTCCTGTTTTTATGGCGAAATAGGTTACCGCACGATACATGGCACCAGTATCAACATATAGAAAACCCAGTCTGTGTGCCAACTCTCTGGCAACTGTACTTTTCCCGGAACCAGCCGGTCCATCAATAGCAATATTAGGCTTACGGGACAATTCACTCACTCCAACCTAATTCTAACATAAGTTGATTCATCTGACTAGTTTTGGACATCTATTGAAGCTCCCAATCGGTTTAGTTTCTCAGTAAAATTAGGAAATGATATGTCAATACATCCAGCATCTTCAATAATGGTTTCTCCCTTGGCGATAAGTCCCGCTACAGCCAGTGCCATGGCAATTCTATGGTCACCCCATGAGTTAACCTGCGCTCCCTTTAGTTGGCCGCCCCTGATGAGCAGACCATCCGGCTTTTCTTTGATCTCTGCTTTCATTTTCCGCAGTTCAGCGGTTATTGCCTGCAGGCGATCGGTCTCCTTCACCCGCAGTTCACCTGCGTCACTGATTATTGTTTCCCCTTGTGCTGCTGTAGCTGCAACTGCCAGTACCGGTATTTCATCCAGCACTCGTGGAAGCATTTCACCTTCTATGACTGTGCCCTTTAGATCAGCAGATCTGACAAGCAAATCAGCAACCGGTTCATTATTCCATGAACACACATCCCGCAGCTCGATATCAGCGCCCATCTTTTTCAGCACATCAATGACCCCTGTCCTGGTTGGATTGATTCCAATATTTCTGATTAGGACCTCACTGTCCTTTACCAGAGTTATAGCAATCATCAAAAAAGCAGCTGCGGAAATATCACCCGGCACCTGAAGAATCTGCCCTTGCAGCTCTTTTTTGCCCTCAAGATGGATCATATTCCCCTTTATTCTCAAAGGTACCCCGAAGACCTGAAGCATTCTTTCGGTATGGTCCCTGCTAGGGATAGGTTGAATGATGGTAGTTGTTCCTGATGCCTTTAAGCCCGCCAAAAGGATTGCAGATTTCACTTGGGCACTGGGAACAGGAAGTCTGTACTCGATTGGCCTAACTTCACTAAGTCCCCGTATGGCAAGAGGAGCGTAGTTGCCTGATCTCCCCTGGATCTGCGCTCCCATCATCGCTAATGGGATGCTTACCCTGCCCATGGGACGCCGGCATAATGACTGATCCCCTGTCAAAACAGCAAAGAGATCCTGCCCCGTTAACAACCCGAGTAAGAGACGCATTGTAGTCCCCGAATTTCCGGCATCCAAGATCTCAGCAGGTTCTTGTATGCCATCGAGTCCTCTACCTATGATACGGATAAAACCGTCTCCTTTTTCTATCACAACCCCAAGCTTTTTCAGACACTGCAGGGTTTGCCGGCAGTCTGAGCCGGTTGAATAATTGTTAATCTCTGTAACCCCTTCGGCTATTGAGGCAATCAAAGCAGCCCGATGAGAAACAGACTTATCTCCAGGCATAGTACAGATACCGGATAGCTTTTCACCAGGCGAAACCCGCAGCTTCATCTTCACTCACCCTCATCTTAACTAACCACTAACCACCAACCAAAAAAACAGAAGTCGGAAACCAGATGTCAGAAGTCCGAAGTGTCCCAGGAACTGCTTTCAATCAGCAGTTCGTTTTTCAACGTGACAAGACCCCCGTCCCCATGTCACAACGGGGACAGATCTGTCAACTGCCCGGGCAATTTCGCAGACTTCCCGGACCAACACTTGGAATTTATCGGGTGTAAGTGATTGCTGCCCATCGGAGAGAGCATCACTCGGAGAAGGATGTACCTCGATCAACAATCCATCTGCTCCGGCAGCAACAGCTGCACAGGACATAGGAGGGACCATCCACCACCTACCTGTTCCATGGCTGGGATCGACCACTACCGGAAGATGAGAAAGATGCTTAATCACAGGTACAGCACTGACATCAAGAGTGTTTCTGGTTTGGGTTTCAAAGGTTCTGATTCCCCGTTCGCAGAGAATGACCTGCCAGTTACCCTCAAAAAGAATATATTCGGCAGCCATTAGCCACTCCTCAATAGTTGCACCAGGTGCTCTCTTCAAGAGAATAGGTTTCCCTGATGCGGCAGCCTCTTTTAAAAGGGGAAAGTTCTGCATATTTCGCGCCCCGACCTGTAGGATATCAGCGCAATTAGCAACAAGGGATACCAACCGGGGATCCATTACCTCAGTTACGAGCAAAAGCCCTGTCGCTTCCCTTGCCTCAGTCATATATTCCAAACCCTCTTCTGCAAGGCCCTGAAAAGAATAAGGAGATGTGCGGGGCTTATAAGCACCTCCACGCAGAAATGTAGCACCTGCCTCCTTCACTGCCATAGCACACTCCAGAAGCTGGGTCCTGGATTCTATTGCACAAGGACCTGCTATCAGGTGTACATCACTACCCCCGATAACCTGCTCCCCCACTTTTACTATTGTATCTTTCTCTTTAAACTTGCGGCTTACCAGTTTAATCGGATTCAACTTGGATCCACCTTTTCTATACAAAACATCACTTCTAGATAGCTCTAATGCAAATTCTCTTTCGATATATGTCAAGAAATATGCCACAAAAACAAGAATATTAAACCATCCTAAATTAATTTCGACCATGATGCTATAGTTTCCTTCACATGCACCTGGCCATCCAGATAAGATAACCGATAGATGTTGTTCAAACACTAAAAAAAGCTAACCGCCTTTACTGACAGATAACTTTTCGGTAGTCTGGAGAATAATGATCCCCTCACCACCCATTAACATAAGCGAGGCTTTCTTGGTTTGACTATATAAAGATTCAGTATGATATTTTAACATGAATTAACAATAAAGGCGAAATGAAAGCAAAAAGCCCACAGCCTGATAAACAGCGCAGTGAGCCTTTCCTTATTAATCAATCTGTTTTTAATTAATCTGATTATTCGTCCTCAAGTGTAATAGCTTCTTCAGGGCACTCCTCTACACAGGATTCACAATCTGTGCAGTCCTCCGGACGAACAACCTTGGCCTTATCATCTTCAGTCTCAAAAACTTCACTCGGGCATACATCCACACATGTTCCACAACCAGTACACTTTTCTACATCTACTTTCGGTGGCATATCTATTCTCCTCCCTTTTATAATAATAAAACCTATTAATCTTAATAGGATAATACCTTATCTAAATTAGAGCTGTCAACTGTTTTTTACAACCATATCAGGCCGTAAGGCTGCGGCTTCACGCAAATAGATATGTTTAACATTTTCCTGAGAATAGGGCAGATAGGCATGTATTAAAACACGCACACACTTCTGGAGAGCTCCAGGAACAGCTATTTCAGTTGTATCGAATAGGGGCACATGCACCCACCCGAGTTCTCGGGCAGCTGCAGCTGGAAATGCTGCATTTAAATCTGGAGTAAGAGAAAAAATAGCACTTATAATCCTCTCAGGCTTCAGGTTATTTTTATCAACTATGACAGTCAACAGTTCTTTGGTAGCTTGCCAAATTGCCTGCGGAGTATTTGCTGAAACAGGTGCTGCTCCCCTAATACCACGCACCCATAATCTACTCATAGGAAACCGACCTCTTTTTAGATTACACGATGTCCAAGCCCTATCGCTACTTCATCAAGATGCAAAAGTCCTATTCCAAAGAATACAGCTACACTCACATGATCATTGTAACGAGCAATTCCGATCTTGCCACCCACATCGTAGCCTACTGCCTTTAAGCTTATTTGGCTTAAGGCTTCTCTGGTTGCACCTGCAACAGCGCCCTGTTCAAGATGGTTTTCTATGATTACATTTTCCCTCTTCGCTGCCACAACAGAACGCTCTGTAAATTTCTTCACTTTATTTATAAAGTCTCCGCCACAGTCTACAGCGGCAGCTTTTATGTTTTGCTTAGCATAAATAGACTTCAGCTCTGTCTCCTCTTCTCTTGTCTCTGTAAGTGCCATTTTAATGGCTATGGCGGCTATTTGCCTGCTTCCATATTTGTTCAAAACTGTATCACCCCACATTACTCTATTCAAATCTGACCTTCCCTAAACTGACACATGAGGCATCAGTTGCTAACTGGTGGTTAACCTGAGGCCAACATACATTTTTGGAAGTCTCACTCACCTGAAATAATATGGGATATGGGTAAGCAGTACCATCAATGATTATCTCATCCCCTGCCCGTACAGATAGCGAAACCTCTCGTTCCTGAAAATTGGCAGCCTCTTGACCGTTCACATAGACAACAACTTGCGGTAAAACAAAGTGGCTGCAGATTTTAACCTTAACACTACCAACATCTTGCCAACTAGAGTTTGCCACCTTTAAACTCTGATCTGATAAAGGAATCCCTTCCATTTGTTCGGCAAAACTTAGATAAAAGCGGATGGGTTCCTTTGTCATAAGCAACTGCAGAACAATCAGCAGAGAAAAAAGAACCACAACAAAAACTTGCAACTTTTTTTCCCACCGTTCCAGGCGCTCAAAAAAACGTCTCCCCATAATAAGCCCTCCTGCATATATTTCTTATATCCATCTTTTACGCAGTTCTGGGCATTATTATGCACATAGGCAAAATTACCTGTTAAAATGTCTTTCCAGACTGAGTCGATATGTACGCAGTTCCTCATTTATCTTATAAATAATGCGTTCAACCTGATATTTATCCAGCATAAGCTCTTCCGGGGACAGCACTTCTACCTTGCGAAATTCATCCCTCAGCAAAAGAGGGATAACATCTTCAATGGTATCCGCCTCTAATACAAATTCTACAGGTGCATAAGCGACCTCATCACCACTTGTTTCATCAGTGAGAACATATACTTCCCCATTAGTATTGATATCTTCTATTCGGACACCTTGGATGGGAATATTCCGCAGTAAGGTGGCTCTTTGTTCGCGAACCTCCTCTGCCATCTCTTCCCCTCCCTTCCGTCTAGAGAAAAGCTTCTTTTGCATATTTTCCCCGCGGTAGTCAAAGCGAACCTTCAGGCGTAGTGTCTTCGTAACTGTATCGATTATCAAACCTATCTCCCGCCTCCCTTGTAATTCTGTTGGTTTATCCCCTAAATTCGCCATAACCCCTAAAAATCCCTCCTAGGACTTAGTACTCAATACTCAATTCCACGCCTGCTGCTAATGCCTTTTTGGAAAGGGTGTTTTAGTGGAGTCATTTCCGTAACCAGATCGGCCCTCTCCACAATCTTCGGATGAGCATTACGTCCTGTCAGAATCACTTCTACAAAAGGCTGTTTTTTATCAAATAAAGCCAGAACATCCTCTGGAGAAAGAAATTCCTGGTAAATTGCCTGGTTGATTTCATCTAAGACAACGATGTCATATTCACCTGAACTGACAGCTTGTTCTGCCGCACTGAAGCCTAGATGTGCCATTTTTTCATGTTCAGTATTATTTTTATCCTTATCCATAAAAGGAAAGCATTTTCCGCATCCATGACACTTATCTTCTCCCTGCCTAATCAATGCGCTGTAGGGGCAGGTAACACCATACTGGAGAAACTTAAAATTTGGATAGAGCCTCTGTGTACTAAACAATTCTCCTGTATAAGCCCCCCCTTTTAGAAACTGTATAAAGCAAACATGAAAACCATGCCCAACTGCCCGCAGACACAGCCCCAGAGCCGCAGTTGTCTTCCCCTTACTGTCTCCGGTATACACCTGTATAAGCCCCTTATCCAAGCGCGGTCTCGACATCACTTTTCTCCTTCCTTAAAGTTTGTACTATTTGCAACACAGACAGCTGATCAGGCAGCAGTTGCAGTCCATGTTTCTTTAACATAGAAATATATTTAACCACTTCTCCTCCGGTATAATCACGCTCCGGCAAATGCTCGGCATCCACAATATAACAAGGCTTACCATCTGCAAGAAGTGGCTCCAATACTTGTGCATTAAAGATATTTCCACAGCCAAAAGGTGTCTCCAGGAGGAAAACGACATCAGCCTTCTTGGCCATTTGTAAATTCGCTTCGTAACTTTGGGAACTGATAGAGGAAAAAGGCTTCTCTTCAACAAGCTCTATCCCCAAAGCATGCCCTACATCCCAGTCAGTGTCCTGAATATTAATAACACCTGCTGATACATGACATCCCAGTCTGGATAGCTGCCCCATTAGAGCACCCCCCACCCCTCCCCCACAGATCAGATGAACCCACGGTAGTGAGGAACTGACACTAAACTCACCTGTAGCCGGTAAAATCACAATCTGAGGAACACCTGTTAATGGATGTCTAATAACCAGCACATCTGTATTGTATACCCCTTTTATATTCTCTGCTGTCAAAACCTCTTCCGGGGTTCCCGCCTGAAAGATTCTCCCTTGGCTTAACATGATCAATTGTTTGCTAAACTGAGCTGCTAAATTCAAGTCATGAAGAATAGCAATAACAGTTACACCATGGTATGAGTTCATTTCTTTTAAAAGATTGAGCACTTCTAATTGAGCACTCAGGTCAAGATGGGCGATAGGTTCATCCAATAATATAATCTGTGGTTCCTGGGCCAGTGCCCTGGCTAAAATAACCTTCTGACGCTCCCCACCGCTCAGTTCCAAAGCATTCCGATCTCTCAAGTGCCAGCAGTGGGCTGACTCCATGGCTTGACGCACAATTTCGAAATCCTGTTCACTTTCGTGAATAAATCTGCCTAAATGTGGATGTCTACCCATCATCACTACTTCTAAAACAGTAAAGGGAAAGTTTACCTCTGTATCCTGGGGCACCACAGCCACTTGTTTGGCAAGGTCTCGTCGCGATAATTTATTTAGGTCTTTTCCTCGAAAATAAACAACCCCTTGTGTAGGCTTTAAAGCCGCTGTAATGGCTTTTAATAATGTGGATTTGCCAGCGGCATTAGGGCCGATAATACCGAGGAAACTACCGGGAGCGACCTCAAAATTAACCCCCTTGAGAACCTGATGAGAGCCATAACTGCATTCAATATCATGTATCTTAAAAACCATATTACTCATAATTTGCTTCCATCCTTCCCAGCTTAAAAATGGCCACTGCTCTTACGGGTACGCAACAGATACATGAAAAATGGAGCTCCTAAAAAGGCGGTAACAACACCTACCGGCAGTTCAACAGGTGCTACGATAGTACGCGCTATAATGTCAGCCCAAATTAAAAATATGCCACCGCCAATCGCTGATATCGGCAGCAGAACTCGGTGATCCGGACCCAGAATAAGGCGAACCAGATGAGGTACAATTAAGCCTACAAAGCCGATCGTACCAGCTAGGGATACGGCAATACCGGTCAAAAATGCAGCCAACAGTAGGACAAGCTTTTTTATCCTTTCCACCGACACACCTAATTGTCCTGCAGTTTCATCACCAAATGTCATAATATTTAAATCACGCCCGAAAAAGCACAACAGGAAAACCCCTACGAAGATCAAGGGCAGTGTATAGATAAAATAATCGCTCCCTCTAAGGCCCAGGCTGCCCATCATCCAATAAACAATCTGCTGCAGACTCTCCCCAGCCAGTGTAAGCATAAAAGAGAGAATAGCCGACATAAAGGAACTCATAACAACTCCGGCTAGGATCAGCGTTTCTACCGCCAGGTGTCCGTTGACGACAGCCAAACGATAGACCACAACGCCAGTTGCCAGCGCACCTAAAAAGGCTGCCAGGGGAAGGGTAATAGCCCCAAGGGTTCCTGCACCCAAAAAAACGATCACCAGGGCTGCCCCAACTGAAGCGCCTGATGCCACACCAATGGTATATGGTTCTGCCAGGGGATTACGCAACAAACCCTGTAGGGCAGCACCAGCAACCGCCAGTGCTGAGCCAATAAACAGCGCCAATATCACTCGCGGGAACCGTATATCCCAGACAATCGCATCAGTAGCTATGTCAGAAACAGGAAACCACAACGAGAATCCCGGCAGGTGAGATAGAATTACCTTCATAGTTGTAACAGGTGCTATGGAAGTGCTACCTATACCAACACCAAATAGCATGGAGATAATTGCAACAAATATGAGCACAACTAAAACTACCAACATATTAACTTTTTGATGCATTTACACTCACCTTTGCATCTAATATTTAGAATAGATCAGGATATAGTTCTTTGGCTACTGTTTCCACTGCATCGGCGGAGCGAGGACCCGGCCTGTTCAACAGATTATCAGGTTCTGTAATTAGATTGCCCTCCTGCACAGCTTTGATAGTATCCCAACCGGAACGTTTTTTGATTTCGGTTTCCACATCTACATAATAGCTATCCAAAGCCATAATTACATCCGGATTGTTTTTGACCACACTTTCCACACTGTACATCTGATATCCTTCAACATCTCCGGCAATATTAATTCCCCCGGCTAGAGTTACTATCTCATCAACAGAGGTTTTTGCACCTGCAGTAAAAAGGGGCTCATTGCCAACTTCGATGAATACCTTAAGGCGTTCTGCTTCAGGAATGCTGGCAACCTTCTCCTCTACCGCAGCAATTTTCTCTTTCATCTCAGAAGTAAGTTCATCTCCCCTGCTTTCAGTACCGGTCACTTTGGAAATCAATTCTATGGCTCTGTAAACACCATCAAGACTTTCCGGATCAACACAAAGAACTGGGATATCCAAATCCCTTAACTTGCTGACAATATTATCATTGAGAATCACCTTTGCTACAACCAGATCAGCTTTCATGGCAACGATCTCTTCCACATTTCCCTCTAGATCCCCGAGCTTAGGTTTCTCTTTGGCTTCTTCCGGGTAATCACAATATGTAGTGACACCAACAACACGCTCTCCCAGGCCCAGCGCAAACAAAATCTCGGTATTGCTGGGAGTAAGAGAGACTATCCTCTCAGGATTATTTTCTAATGTTAGTTCTGCCCCTGAATCATCTGTAACCGTAATTTCAGTTGTCTGATTATCTGTAGCATCTGTGTTTTGCTGCTGACAGCCGCTGAACAATAAAAGAGAAACAAACAGCAGCAAAACAACAAGATTACATAAACGACATCTTCTCCGAAGCATCCATTTACCTCCCTATCAGTTATATACCTTTAATTTCTCTGCCGACGAGGGCTTTCCTTCCTTCTAGATATTCTTTTTAATCTTTGAACCTCTTTTGGAGTAAGAAACCTGTATTCACCTGGCCTCAAGCCCTGTAGATTTAAAAAAGCCAACATCTTCCTTTCTAACTCAAGGACAGGATGGCCGACCCATTCACACATTCTGCGGACCTGACGTTTTTTGCCCTCACGCAGGCTGATCTCTAATAGTCCTTGATTTTGGCCATGCATTCCCAGGAAACGAACTTTTGCCGGAGAGGTCCTGCCATCTGAAAGAGGCAATCCTTCCCTCATCTGCTGCAGCACTGCAGGTGACGGCTTTCCCTGCACCAGAGCATGATATGTTTTCCAGACCCCAAACTTCGGATGTGTCAATAGATAGGCCAGTTCGCCATCATCAGTAAGCAGCAAGAGCCCACTTGTTTGATAATCCAGCCTCCCTACAGGAAATAGACGAACCCCGGAAAGGGAAACAAGGTCAGTGACCTTTGGCCTTCCCTGAGGGTCCTTGACTGTTGTAACATAGCCTTTGGGCTTATAAAGAAGTACATAGGTGTATTTATTGGGAAGGGTTATCTGTCTCCCATCCACAAATATCTTATCCTGATTAAGATCCACCTTCATACCCAGCTTTGCTATATCACCACTGACACGCACTCTTCCTTCACGGATCAGATCCTCACAATAGCGGCGTGACCCTATACCTGCCCGAGCCATTACCTTCTGCAGACGCTCTAAAGTTATTTTGGCTCACTCCCTCGAAAGATGCTTGCTGATCTCATCATCAGCTCTACTAATTTTAGCTGATCCTCTGCCTTCTGCCAAATTGCTCCTGTAATCGTCAGAACTGATCCATCATAATGTGCCCCCACTTAAACCTGTGATTTGGGGAATTCTCACACAGGCTGACGTCCCTGTGACTCATCTAAAAAAGAAGGTGACAAATATAAAGGGAGACAAACAGCCCTATGAGATCTGCTGTAAGGCCAAGGGGCACTGCATGACGATAGCGTCTGATCCCCACTGACCCAAAATATACTGTTAACACAAAAAAAGTGGTATCAGTGGTGCCCTGCATTACTGAGGCAAGCCTGCCTATGAAACTGTCAGGACCATAGCTGTGAATCAACTCACTGGCCAGACCTAATGCACTGCTTCCTGAAAGAGGTCTCATCACAGCAAGGGGTAATACTTCAGGAGGTGCGCCGATCAAACTCAACACAGGAGAACAGATCCACGTCAAAATATCCATAGCCCCTGAAACACGAAATACCTTAATTGCAACAAACATTGCCACCAAATAAGGGATGATGCGAACAGCAATTTGGAACCCTTCTGAAGCACCCTGAATAAACGCCTCATAAACTGGAACCCGGCGTAGCCAACCCACAACCAAAAACAAGAAAAATAAAACTGGAATAGCCCATCGGGAGATCTCATTTAAAATCTGCTCCATCATTTTCTTCTGCTCCTATTTTTGTCCTGGAAAAAGTTGCGCCAACAATAATCAATGAACAGGATCATACACATGGTAAAGCCCGTCACAAACATGGTTGGACCAACGATCTCGCCAGGATTGGTGGAGCCAGCAGCAACTCTTATGCCAACAATGGTTGCAGGAACCAGAACAATACAGGATGTGTTAGCAGCCAAGAACGTACACATAGCATTTGTAGCTGTATCAGGATGAGGGTTGAGTTTCTGTAGTTCTTCCATCGCCTTGAGACCGAATGGAGTTGCGGCATTGCCTAACCCCAGTATATTGGCGCTGATATTCATGATAATAGAACCCATAGCTGGGTGGTCAGGAGGCACATCAGGAAAGAGTTTAGCTGCTATAGGTCGCAGAAGACGCCCCAGGAAACGAATGAAACCGGCTTGTTTCGCCACTTCCAATATACCCAACCAAAGGGTCATCATTCCGATCAAATCCAAACAAACATTGACAGCTTCATCTGCACTGCTGAAAAAGCTCTCTGTCACCAAATCAATCCTGCCATTAAAAGCAGCGGCAACAATACCGCCAAGAATTAATATAAGCCAAATTAGATTGAGCATTTTATTCTCCCTCCCCCAGTTGATGCCTGTTTTACCTTTATGTAGAAGGGAAAATAAATAGAACAAATTAGTTGTTAGTCGTTGGTTGTTAGCGGTTAGTTTTTGGTAAAAATAAAGAGATCACTGGGAAGGTTCTGGCGATCTCTTAAACGCCATAACTCCCAGCTGCCATATTCCCTGGGAGTTATTAATTGAAAGTTTGTAATTTGCAAAAGGAAACGAAAAACCATCCCATGTGCTTCTTAAGAAAACAGAGAACGAAACCAGTTAACAAAGGCTATCCAAAACGGCGGCTTCTTTGCCACATCTTCTTGAGCGATATAGTTGATTTCATCAATCTTCTTATCATTCAACAAAATAGTTCCTTTTCCCAAAACCGCACCCTTTTTGACTGGTGCCTCCACCTGTTCAACCAACTCTGTTTTTATAGAGAGCTGGCCTTTTTCGTCGGGAAGCACAGCAACTGCTATCTGCCTCTCAGGCTTCACAGAAACAATTTCATCAGTTCCTCCAGATACTTTGACCTGATATGTTTGATTTGATTCTTCCAAAACATCCATTTCGTAATTATCAAAGCCATAATTGAGCAGTCTCTCTGTATCACCATACATATCGTAGGAATTCATTACAACTGTAATGAGCTTCATATCACCTCGCTGTGCCGCCCCAACCAAACAGCAGCCAGCATTGCTTGTATAGCCTGTTTTGACACCCCGTGAACCCTGATACCTATTAAGCAGTTGATTTCTATTGATCAGCGCCCGCTCCCAGTCGTGACCAGGCCAGGGAATACTCATTTCCTTTGTGGTAACCACATCCCTGAACAGAGGATCTTCTAGGCCCTCTCTAGTCAGGGAAGCCAGATCAAAAGCAGATGAGTAATGTCCCTCAGCATCCAAGCCATGGGGATTTGCGAAATGGGTATTTTTTAAGCTCAATTCTCTTGCACGCTCATTCATTTGCGAAACAAATTCTTGTTCACTACCGGCAACACTTTCAGCCAGTGCTACAGCTGCATCATTGGCAGAGGGCAGCATCAAAGCATAGAGCAACTGATTCCTGCTCAATACCTCCCCCTCTTCCAACCAAATTGAGCTTTCACCGGTTTCCTCAGCATTCTTACTGATCACTACATCTTTATGCAAGTCTCCATTCTCTATAACCAAAAGAGCAGTCATTATTTTAGTCAGACTTGCCTGTGGTAACCTTTGTTCTGCATTTTCAGCAAATAGAACCCGGCCAGACTCCTCATCCATTAAAATAGCGGCCTTTGCACTGATATCAACAGTTGAAGCAGCCTCTGCCTTAGGTTGGAAGGAAACAAGTAGGAAAAAAACAAAAATAAAAAGCCATAGATTTCGCTTATTTTTTAAAATCATATATATGTGCCTCACTCCCAAAATCAATTCACTCCCAAACAATTTTCATTCGACAAAATTGACTGAATTCCTTCTCTACATAAAAAAACCTTCCTAAATAGGAAGGGACATGAAGGTAGTAATTTTTTTCTACAAACTAAATAGTCGGGCTAACTGGAGGAGGCTCTGCTTCCGTCTTGTTCTGCTGATTCTGCTGCTGCATGATAACTTGCAGCCTTTCCAGCAAACTTGGAGCCAGATCGATAAGGCGCTCAGCAACAGCATTTCCGTCCACAGGCAGTAGACGAATATTATTTTGTCCTACTACCAAAAAACCAACAGGGCGTACAGAGACTCCACCTCCACTCCCCCCACCAAAAGGAAGCGTTTCTTCTTCATGATGACTGTCACCGCTCTTATAATCAGCACCTCCAGCCGCAAATCCACAAGAAACACGGGAAACAGGCATGATCACACTACCATCAGTGGTTTCTACAGGATCACCGACGATTGTGTTGACATCGATCATGTCTTTGATGTTTTCCATAGCAGTTTTCATCAGGGTTTCGATAGGATGGTCCGCCAAATCCTGTCACCTCTCTTTTTCTTTTTCCGTTCATCATTAATTAACCAAATTATAAACCGACTAAATATAATAATAATATGGCCTAAATGGGTAGTTATTATGCAGTTCACACTGCTTTCCAAGCGCCGTCCTCCAAAGAAAGGCTCTATACAGACCTGCACTTGTCGGGAATCCATTTTAACAAGCCGGTTAAGGTATCCCAATAAGATCCCTTTTCCAGCCCATAACAAGCCGGTGGCCATACCTGTTAGTGCATAATCAGCAAAACCTAGTTCTGTTTTCCAGGTGAAGCTGCGGCAAATACTTCGCTCTATAAATTCCCTGATATACCGCAGGAGTTTTTGATAACGATGAAGAACTGCAACAATATCATCAAATGATCTGATTTTGTAACGCTCTTCCTCTTCACCGATACAAAAAGGAATGATGAATCGACTTCTTCTCTTGAAACTAGCTGGACAGAAAAACACTTTCGTCCCAAAGCCTACTCTCTTCTGAAAGAATTCAAGCCTAATTAAAAGTGAATGCTCATCCTTGCCCCATTTATAAAAAAAACGCATCTCTACAGGAAGTACAACCAACAAGATCCCTATTGCCAGAATAATTATAATGAACAGTATAATTAGTTCGAGCTGACGCAACCTCATACACCTCACAGTTGCCATTGTAATATTAAGGTTTGCGCCAATGAGGAAAAGTATACTATTTAATCCACTATTTTTCGTTGTTGTCCCAGATCCGGGAGGGGAGGCAGTTCTTTCAGATCATTGAGTCCAAAATACTCCAAAAACTTAGGTGTGGTGCCATAAAGTATCGGTCTGCCCGGGCCACTGCCGCGGCCCATTTCTTTAATCAATCCCCGTTCAAGCAGATTTATCAGGATATGATCCACCCGGACACCTCGAATGGCTTCAATCTTAACCCTTGTAACAGGTTGATAGTAAGCAATGATACTCAGGGTTTCCAGGGCAGCCCTGGAAAGTGAGGGTTCTTCTGCTCTTTCTTGTAAAAGCTTTTCTATATATGAGGAATATTCAGGCTTGGTAACCAGTTGATAGCCCCCTGCAACCTTAACTAACTGCAGGCCATGTCCTGGCTGTTTATAGAGATTTTCCAGTTTTAAGAGCAGTTCATCCACATCTCTTGCTGAGTAGCCGGTTAAGCGACTCAGGGTTTCAGTTGGCACTGGTTTTGCTGCAACAAATATTAAAGCTTCCAATATAGCTGTTGCCTCTTCGGGGAAAATTACTGTCACACCATCCCCTCCCTTAATTTCTAATCTCAGAGCATATACTCTCCAATAAAAAGCATTTCACAGCGGAACTATCTTAATCTTTAATCCAATCACATTACAACAATGATTTTTAACAGTGACAACTCCGACTACTATCAGCGCTCTTCAATAGAAACAAGCAATAGTTCATCTATTTCCTGATCATTCTTGACCCTCACCTTTCCCTCATAAACAAGCTCCAGAACTGCTAAAAAAGCGAAGATCACCTCTTCTCTTCCATACTGGTCAGGAAATATTTCAGTAAAGTACAAACCTTGTGGGTTCGTTTTGAGCTTCTGTAGTACACTCTCTATCACAAAATCGAGATCATAGGGGACATTGTTTACAGTGTAAGGATCAGGGATTTTGGAGATACGCTCTACAATACCTTGAAATGCTTCGACTAAACGAGAAACATCTTCATTGATACTCCTCTGTGCAGATAGCTTGACAGCTAGGGAAGGGCGCTTGTAAACCTTCATCCACTGCCGCCCACGCTCCTCTAGGGTGACTGCAGCCTCCTGAAACGCAAGGTACTCTCCAAAATCTGTTTCCAACTGTTCTTCCTCTTCTAATAAAGGATCACTGTCATCCTCATCCTCTTCCTCTTCACGCCGCGGTAGCAAAAACCTCCCTTTGACCGCAAGAAGGGTAGCCGCAAGCACCAAAAAACGGCCACCCTCTTCTAGATCAGAAAAAGCGAACCCCATGTAATAATCAACAAATTGATCGATAATTTTGCAGACAGAAATTTTACCAACTGGAATCTCTTCATTGGTTAATTGTTTAATGAGAAGATCCAGCGGGCCCTCAAATACCTCAAGATGAACCTGGTATTTCAAATCCCATCGCCGCCCGTACTTCTTCCATGGTCTGCCTCGCCTTGCAGCGTGCACGCTTACTGCCGTCATTCAAAAGGTCCCAAACTAAATCAGTGTTCCTCTCTAATTCCCGTCTTCTTTCCCAGTAAGGTGCTAAATAATCAATAAGGGATTTAGTCAACCCCTTTTTACAGGCTACACAGCCGATCTCACCCTTTTTACAACCTTCCTCCATTTCGGGATATGCAGTCTTATTAAAAACTTTGTAAAACTCAGAAACTGAACAGATATTAGGATCCCCTGGATCATGTTTATGAATCCGATTGGGATCAGTAACCATCCTCCGTACCTTTGTTTCGATCTCCTCCGGAGTTGAAAAAAGCGGGATCTCATTGCCATAACTTTTGCTCATTTTCCTGCCGTCAAGCCCTGGAATCACAGCCACTTCAGCCAAAAAGGGCTGGGGTTCAGGAAAAACCTGTTTATCATAAAGATGATTAAACCGCCGCACTACTTCCCGGCAAAACTCCAGGTGTGGGAGTTGATCCTCTCCTACAGGAACAAGATTTGCCTTATAGATAATGATATCTACTGCCATGAGCATGGGATATCCCAAAAATCCATATGTAGTAATATCCTTGCCCTGATCACGAAACTGCTGTACCTGATCCTTATATGTAGGGCAGCGTTCCAGCCAGGATAATGGGGTGATTAACGAAAGAAGCAGGTTTAGTTCTGCATGTTCCTTAACTTCGGACTGAACAAAAATCGCACTCTGCCCAGGATCAATACCTACCATCATCCAATCCAGGACCATTTCCTTAGTGGCTTCTACAGTTAAGCCAGGATCATCAAAAGCAGTAGTCAAAGCATGCCAGTTAGCGACCATAAAATAGCAATTATACTTCTCCTGGAACCGACGCCAGTTTTCCAGAACACTTAAGTGCCCCAGGTGCAGCCTTCCTGTTGGACGCATTCCACTCAAAATCGTATCTTTTTTCACAATTATCCCTTCTTCGATTCTATAATATTAGAACAACCCTACAAAGGGCGTAGCGATCAATTGAGCTATTGTATTCAATACATTTATAATAATACCGGATAATGGAAACAGGATTGTACCGATAATACCGGAGAATATCAAAACTATCAGAATAATAGCGCTGTATCTTTCCAGCTTATAGAGTATTTCATCTGAGCGCAGAAATCCAGCCAGTATCTTTGATCCATCCAATGGCGGTACAGGGATCAAATTGAATACAGCCAAATAAACATTGATATATACAATTGCCCACATGATCTGAACTAGTATAGCATTAGAATAGGCCTGAGCACCTGGCAGGGCAAAATTCAAAATAAGCAGGGCTGTAAAGGCAACAAAAAGATTCATTAAAGGACCTGCTGCAGAAACCTTCATCATTCCCTGAAGCCGGTCACCTCGAAAATTTAATGGGTTAACCTGAACCGGCTTTGCCCAGCCAAATCCCGCAACAATTAATAGGATAAAACCCAATGGATCAATATGGACCAATGGATTTAAAGTCATCCTCCCCATATAGCGGGCAGTAGGATCCCCTAGGCTATCCGCAACCTTGGCATGAGCATACTCATGAAAGGTCAATGCAATGAGCACTGCCGGGAGCCAGAGCAATATACGGGTTATGCTTATATCAAGCATTATTTCCCCTCCACAGATAGTTTATAAATGATCAATAGAGACGTTCGGGAATACAGTGCAGCCTGATCAGGTCTCCCCATGTTTCCCTCTTCACAATGACATCAGCATCCCCGTCATTCACCAGAACCACAGCAGGGCGCCTCAGTGCATTATAGTTGTTAGACATGGAATAATTATATGCTCCCGTACAGGACACCGCCAGCAGGTCCCCCGGTTCGATGGCAGGAACAGCAAGATCCCAGATCAGCATATCCCCAGTTTCACAACACCTTCCAGTTATGGCCACCTCTTCTTTCACACAGTCCTCTGCCTTATTGGCAATAATTCCTTCGTAAACAGCCTGGTAAAGTGCGGGACGCAGATTGTCGGTCATTCCCCCATCAACAGCCACATACTTCCTCACCCCAGGGATTTCCTTACTGCTTCCTATTGTATAAATAGTAGTACCCGGAGGGCTGATAATGGAGCGTCCCGGCTCCACAAAGAGCTGTGGCCTAGGAAAATCATATTCATCACACTTCTTAGCAACAGCTTCTTTAATTACAGCAGCATATTCCTCTATAGAAGGGGGTATGTCCCCTGAACTGTAGTAAACACCAAGCCCCCCTCCCAGGTCAAGTTCCTCTGCTGTCCAACCAGTCTCTTGACGGGCATCCTGTAGGAAATCCATCATCACCTGAGCGGCACAGCGAAAAACATTCAAATCTAAGATCTGGGAACCAATATGGCAGTGTACACCTTGCAGTTGCAAATAATGAGATTTTAAAACCCTTTTCACCGCACACATGGCATCCCCACCAAAAACATTAAACCCGAATTTGGAATCAATCTGGCCTGTTGAAATATATTTATGGCTGTTTGCATCAACACCCGGGGTTAACCTGAGCAGAACCGATGGGTGATGACCTTTATCTGCACAGATCTGTTCAAGCATTTCCAGCTCATTATAGTTATCGATAACAATCCTGCCGACCCCACAGTTGAGAGCCATCTTGAGCTCTGCTGCAGATTTGTTGTTGCCATGCAAAAGTATCTTTCCCGGCGTAAAACCAGCCGCTAAAGCAATCGTTAATTCTCCTCCAGAAACAACATCAAGCCCCAAACCTTCATCTTCGATGATCCTGGCCAAAGCTGTGGTCAGAAAGGCCTTAGAGGCATAGAAAACTTTGTCTCCACCATTCTGTGTAAAGGCCTGGTAGTATTTCTGACATTTCTCTCGCAATAGAGCCTCATCGATAATCATCAAAGGAGTACCGAAACTAGCAGCCAAGTCAACAGTATCACAACCATTGATCTCTAAATGTCCCTGGTTATTAATTTTCATAGTCTTTTGCATTAGCATTTTTTTCCTCTTCCCTTTGCAAACATTTAGGTTATTCTATCACGCAAAACTTGGGAGTGTCAACGGAGTTAGTGGTTGGCAATTAGCCGTTGGTGGTTGGTCCTTTGGAAAAAGCCAGGTGACTGTTACCTGCATTTCTCTATACAAGTCCCCATACAGCTGCTGTCTCCAAATCTTATACAGGCGTGCTTTCGTTAACACTTGAAACAGGCTGCCTGAAACCAGACAGCCCGTACTCTTTCTCTGATGACCCACCACTAACCGCCGCTATAAGAATTTAATAGGATACAAAAGTGCCTGTCACCATCATGCTAGGGTTGTGAATCTGCTAACCGTTATTCAATTTATCAGCGAGATAACCCTCATAGGCAGACATATCGAAGTGCCCATGGCCGCTCAATCCGAAAAGAATCACCTTTTCTTCTCCAGCCTCCCGCGCTTTTAATGCCTCTACTACTGCTGCGTGAATGGCATGAGAAGATTCTGGAGCAGGAAGAATGCCTTCACTTTTGGCAAAGACGATTCCACTGTGGAAAATATCTGTCTGCGGATAGGCCTGGGCTTCAATCAGGCCATTATAATACAAACTGCTGATAATCGGAGACGAAGCATGATACCGCAGTCCACCTGCGTGGATTCCTGGGGGTGTAAATTGGTGCCCGAGTGTGTACATTTTTATCAAGGGCGTCAAACCGGCAGTATCACAATAATCATGCCTGTACTCCCCTTTAGTCAGTGAAGGGCATGATGATGGTTCAACAGCTATAATTCGCACTGCTTTCCCTTCCCGCTTATCAAGAACAAATGGAGCGATAAGACCTCCTAGATTGCTTCCACCACCATGACAGCCGATGATAATATCAGGGTAAGCCCCCACCTTTTCCAGCTGTGTTTTGGCTTCCTGCCCAATAACAGATTGATGGAGTAAAACATGGTTTAACACACTGCCCAAAGAGTAATTGGTATCTGGACGCTGAACAGCCTCCTCAACAGCCTCACTGATAGCTGTTCCTAGAGTACCGGGAGTGTCAGGTTGTTCTTTTAGAACTTTCCTTCCCGCTTCAGTCTCTTGACTAGGACTGGACAGCACCTGGGCACCATAAACCTCCATAAATGACCTGCGATAAGGCTTCTGATTGTAGCTGACACGCACCATATATACCTTACACTCCAGCCCAAACAACTGGCAGGCAATACTCAGAGAACTTCCCCACTGCCCTGCTCCAGTTTCGGTTGTCAAGGCTTTGATGCCAGCCTTCTTATTGTAATAAACCTGGGCTATAGCCGTGTTCAGTTTATGGCTGCCTGCAGGACTGACACCTTCATACTTGTAATAGATCTTTGCCGGTGTCTTTAACTCCTGCTCCAATCGCAGGGCACGATATAGGGGGGAAGGCCTCCATGAACGATAGATATCCATCAATTCCCCGGGAATATCGATATAGCGCTCCTGAGACAGTTCTTGTTCAATAAGATCAGGTGGAAAGATCGGGGCCAGGTCATCTGGCACTAATGGATTACGCGTCACTGGATGTAACATGGTCGGCAGTGGTTCAGGCAGGTCTGCCTGCAGATTATACCATACCTGTGGGATTTCGCGCTCATCAAGCACGACTCTTCTCAGACTCATCTCAACTCATCTCTCCTCTGCTAAAATATTTAATTGATACTCATATTAGCAAAGAACCGGATTTTGTCAAGAACTATTTATATCCAAGAACTGTTAGGTAAAGGGGAACAGCCTGGTAAAGGTGCCTGTATAGCCGGCACAAACCCCAAGCAAACAGAGAAGAAGGGTCTGTGTCCCTGAAGCTTGTCACGATAGTGCAGCCTCAGATTCTGCAGCAGTCCAGCGACCGCAGCGGTCCCCCCACCTGGCGAGAACTTCTTTTTCCTGCTTGATTTCTATGATCTCACAGGCATTCGCACACCCTTTGCAGATGAAACTCCGGTTCTGAAATTCTAATGATGTAACACCAAAACCACGAAACTGCGTCTCTTTTCCATGCTCAACAATATAGTCCCTTGCTAAGAGAGCCGCCCCATAAGCCCCCATTACATCAAAATGTCGGGGAACAATTATATCTGTCTGCAGAGTTCCCTGAAAAGCGGAACGAATTCCGGCATTAGCCGCTACCCCGCCTTGAAAGACGACAGGCGGTTTGATTTCCATGCCTTTACCAATATTATTGAGATAGTTGCGTACCAGTGCCTCACAAAGGCCAGCAACGATATCAGCTAGTGGATGACCCATCTGCTGTTTATGAATCATATCCGATTCCGCAAAAACTGTACAGCGGCCAGCAATGCGCACAGGGTTTTCAGACTGGAGCGCAATATCCCCAAAATCCTCTATAGATAGATTAAGACGATTGGCTTGTTGGTCTAAAAATGAACCGGTGCCTGCAGCACAAACTGTGTTCATGGCAAAATCGACTACAATCCCATTTTTTAAAATAATGATTTTAGAGTCCTGTCCACCGATCTCCATAACTGTCCGAGCTTCAGGAACCTCATGAAGTGCAGCCACAGCGTGTGAGGTGATTTCATTTTTGACTATATCTGCACCTATCAGTGCCCCCGCTAAAGACCGGCCACTTCCTGTAGTAGCAGCCCCACAAATCCTATCCGCTGAAGACAATCTCTCCTCCATCAAAGCCAATCCCTGTTTGATTACAGCTATAGGCTGCCCTTGTGTGCGCAGATAAAGGGGCGACAAATAGAGATCTCCCCCATGATCAATTAAAATAAGATTTGTACTGACAGAACCCACATCGATCCCCAAAAATAGGTCCACCTTACAACACCCCTTCTTTTTTTCTGCTGTAGACTGATATAAGATCGATAAATGCTTCCAGCCTGGTTTGAATCCCTGCATCACCTGAAAGCTCATCAAGATAAAAGGTAAGCAAAGGGATCTCGTAATCCTTTGAGATAGCGGGAAAAACAGAATGGGCGACGATTTCCGGCATACAGGTCAATGGCGACAATTGAATTACACCGTCATAATCGCGCTGAGCAAAACCAACAGTACTTCCCACGGTCTCTATACCATGCCCTCCCACAAATGAATTCAAATAGGGAGCAGCCAGCTTTTTGTCATTACCGCATTCAGTGCGCACCCTGATCAGTCCCCCACAGAGATGCTCATTGATCCAGGCGCTCAACCAGATACTTCTGGTCACTTCTACACCTAGTAAGCCCAAACGCCTCTCCATGTCATAATTAGCAAAGGGTTCAAGTACGGTGTAGATCTCTCCCACTAATCCGACTTTTAATGGTTTCACAGACAACTGAGGCATCTTTTCACATTTTTTTAGAAAGCTGTTTACAACTCGCTGCACTTTCCTGCGATCAGCAGCCTGATCAATTTCCTTAAGGGTCTCTCTAAAAATATTTTCCAGTTTGAAAGGTTCTTTTACCCGCGGACGGAGATAGAGCAGTTTTTCTTCTATAGTGTCAATTGCTCTGGCCTTAGACCAAGCAAACCTGATAGCTTTAAACACCTTCCACCAGGAAAGATCTCCGATCAGATAATGGATCTTGTCTTTTACTTCATGAAAGCTCACATCTGGCGGCTCCAACACAACCATCGGCATTTTGACCCCCATGTCATCCAGTATCTGCTGCTGAACCTGTGCATAGTACCCGAAGCGGCACGGCCCAACACCGCCAGCCATGAGAATAGTGTCAGCACCGAGCTCATATGCTTCCAGGTAGTTACCCAAGTTTAATTTAAAAGGAAAGCAGGCGAACTCAGGTGAATATCTCACACCTAACTCTGCAGTCCGTCTTGAAGTAGGGGGTGGCAGGATTAACTCCAGGCCCAAGTCAGTGAGAAGCGCCTTAATCACTATAGATACATTACCCATGTGAGGATAGGTTATTTTCACATCTTATGCCTCCGTTTAATCATTTCTGTAAATGCTTCCAAGCGGGTGATTATTCCCGCCTCTCCTGTGTGTTCGTCAATAGTAAGCATCATGAGGGGAATCTGATCCTGCTTTTTCGTCCTTCTGGCCACCAATTCTTCAACTAAAGCCTCAGGGCCACAACCGAAGGAGGTCAGATAGATAAGTCCATCCAACTGTTTGTCCTCTAAGAAATTCAAAGCAGAACCGATCATCCTTTTACCCAGTGTCCAGAATAGTTTTTTGGGTAGCATCCTCGCTTTTTTCTCTATATCGTTTTCAGCCAGAGATTCAGGTGTGACCACAGATACTCCCAGAGAATACAACTTTTTGAACAAATTCATGCTGATATATGGATCATAAATGTTATATGGATGACCTATCACCCCTATCTTAATGGTTTGCTGTGGATGAGAAGTTGCTGCCACCTCAGGGATTACGGTGTCTTCTAAGGCATCGGGAAGGGGTATACCGTCAAGTAAATGCTTTTTAAACCTGTTCTGTGCCTGTAGAGCTGTTGCGATGGAACTGTTTATCAGGTGTTTATTGTCGGTCCATATGCTGCCAACTTCCTTTAAGCAATCAGTCCAGCACTGGGTAGAGTTACCGTCGCCGGAGATATCTACAACAGTATCGATCAAATGAGGCAGGGACTGCAGACGCGCCCTGAGCATATCAGGAAGCCCCATGAATTTCGGACAAATGTATGCTTTTGGTTCGACTCTTGTGATCCGCGGCACAAAAAGATAGTCCACTTGATCAGAAAGAGCTATCACATGTCCAAAAAACACCTTGATCGGTAAACAGGTCTCACTCAAAGTTGCCTTAACCCCATTATCTAATATAGCCTTATTTGTTTCTGGAGAAAGGATCACTTCCATGCCTAGATTTTGTAAAAATTCCCGCCAGAGCGGGAAGTAGTAATAATAAAACAAAGCACGGGGTATTCCTACTTTTACCATATCCTCCAACCTTTTGTCTCTTTAAAATCAATTCCGGTTATTTTAATTCCAACTGGTATTATGTCCCATATTACGTTCAATAAACATGCTCAACCATTGGTCACCTAGCTGCGGGGATTAAAGAGCACAGCAATGATATAACCAAAAATCACTGCTACAGCAACACCGAAGGCTGTGGCCTCCATACCTCCGGCAATAGCACCCATTAAGCCTCTATCTTGAACACCCTCAATCGCTCCCTGAACCAGACTATGCCCAAAACCGGAGAGGGGTATTGTTGCTCCGGCCCCAGCAAAATCAACCAGCGGCTGATAAAGGTCTAATGCACTTAAAATTGCTCCCCCGACAACAAATCCTACAAGTATGTGGGCGGGAGTTATCGATGACCTGGTCAGATCCATCCATAATTGCCCGATCATACAGATCAACCCACCTACAACAAATGCAATAACAAAACTCAACAAGCCCACCCCTTTCAAGCTGAAGAAACAACAATGGCATGAGCAATAGCCGGTATCGACTCCCCCTGTTGGCAGCTAATAGGGCTCATCAGAGCACCGGTAGCCACGAAAAGAAGATTTTGATATTGTTTTTCTCTAAGTTTTTGCAAAAAATATCCGGTAAAAACTACCGCTGAACAGCCGCAGCCGCTTCCTCCAGCATGCATATCCTGCCGTTCGATATCATAGATCAACAGTCCACAGTCCTGTAGTTTATCACCAGGGTTGCAGCCGCGCCGCTTAAGCAACTGCACCAATAAGTCATGCCCCACGCTGCCCAAATCCCCGGTTACGATTAAATCATAGGAATCTGGATTGGTGCCCGTATCTTGAAAGTGAGCTAAAATAGTATCTGCGGCAGCGGGGGCCATAGCAGCTCCCATATTGTTTAGATCAGAAATGCCCAAATCGACAACTTTGCCTATAGTCCCTTGAGTTAAACAGGGGCCTTCACCCTGAGCCTCTAAAAGTACAACTCCACTTCCGGTAACTGTCCATTGGGCAGTAGGTGCCCTCTGTACCCCCTGTTCCACTGGAAAGCGGAACTGTCTCTCAGAGCTTAAATGGTGACTGGATGCGCCTAAGATAACCCGCTGGGCAAACCCCCCATCTACAAGCATACCTCCCAGCAGAAAGGCTTCTGCAAAAGTGGAGCAGGCACCAAACAAACCTAAAAAGGGTATTTCCAGTCCACGAGCAGCAAAGTTGGCGCTGATAATTTGGTTCAACAGGTCACCGGCTAAAAACATGTCAATATCCTGAGGCTGCAAATTAACCTGCTCCAGGGCCAGCTTGGCGGTTTCCTCCAGAATCTTGCGCTCAGCCATCTCCCAAGTTCTTTCACCGAAAAGAGTGTCATCAAGAATCCAGTCAAAATATTCAGCCAATGGTCCTTCACCTTCCTCAGGCCCTACTATGTTGGCCCCAGAGGTGATCACAGGCGGCTGTGAAAAACCGATTGACTGCTGGCCAATCTTTGTCCCCACTTCACTCACCTTACCCTATAATATCGAAAAGCATCCAAGCAGATCTCAACGCCCATTTCTAATTGCACCTCTAGCTATATTTACATTTTTAATGTCCCAATTTTCATTATCCTGTGAGTATTGCCATAAAGCTGCTAGAGTCAGTGCCCCCAACTTGGTGTAAATCTTTATACAAACAAGAAATAAATAACCCCAATCAAACAAGAGACAAGCATTCCGTAAACAAGCACAGGGCCAGCGATATTGAAAAGTCTTGCCCCCACACCGAAAACAAACCCCTCTCTTTTATACTCCATAGCAGGTGCCACAATAGAATTGGCAAAACCGGTAATAGGAACAATAGAGCCCGCACCACCGAATTTTCCGATTTGATCATATACACCAATGCCTGTTAAAAATGCACTTATAATAATCAATGTCCCAGATGTAAGCGCTAGGGCCTCCTTGACTGCAAAGTTTTCTAGATAGAAAGTTAAGAATAACTGTCCGATAAGACAGATAGTCCCCCCAACCAAAAAAGCATTGATACAATTTTTTAAAATGTTAGGCTTTGGCTTAACCTCATCTACCAGCAGCCTGTACTCTTCTTGGGTGTCTTCTTTTGTCTGCTGCTGTTCAACATTTCCTTTCATCAGTTTCACCTACCTTGTAATGGATGTTGGATGCCGGAAATCAGAAGTCAAAAATCCGATTTTAGAGATCCGATTACCCGGAAACCAGAAAGTATCACTATGGATGTCCAGTGTTCGGCTCTCAAACGTCTGAGTATGGGTGTCGGAAAAACCAGAGAGTACCTTAGATGGTACTCTTCTGTAATAAACCTTTTTCACTGATAAATCAGTTAAAGGTGTATTTAGGCCTTCACCCAGTTCGGTCACCCACCAGGCCATTACCGAACCATCCCAATGATCTCCTAGATTTCCTAATGATTGCCCCGACTGCTCCTACTCTGTATAGGCAACCCGCACATTAGCTTTATATTCAGAAATTCTGCCCTGGTTGACACCGGCTGTAAGGTTGGATACCTCAACCCCTGTAATATTACCTGTACTTTGTGAAGCCTGCTCTACCGCTGCTTTTACTGCATGATCCCAACTGGTATTTGATTCACCAACAAGATCCATAACTTTAACAACCAAAGAACTCATCTCCTTTGTTTTAAAACTATTGTTTCCTTCATCCTGGCAAATATACTCAAAAAATAACCCGGGTTTTCAATCCCGGGTTAACGGAGTAGATATTCACGTAATTTAGCGACTGCTTTATGTTCCAGGCGGGAAACCTGTACCTGTGAAAGCCCCATAATTTCCCCTATTTCAGATTGTGTTTTATCCTGGAAATATCTCATTATTATAATCTGTTGTTCACGCACAGGTAGGCACTCTAAAGCATCACGCAGGTCAATGCTTTCCAACCACCCTGTTTCTTCTTCACCAGAACTGGATACGTAATCAATGAGTTCGTTAGAATCCTGTCCATCCTGCCCCACAGTTTCGAAAAGGGAAACAGGGAGTTGTGCTGCTTCAATGGCCAGAACAACATCCTCATTTTCCATACCCAGTTCTGAAGCGATCTCTGCAACAGTGGGTTCCCTGCCAAGCTTTCGCCCTAAACGATCCCGTGCATGCTTTACCTGAACTGATTTTTCTTTGATGGCTCTGGTGACCTTAATCGGATGGTCATCCCTCAAAAAGCGGCGAATCTCTCCGATAATCATCGGCACCGCATAGGTAGAAAACTTTACATTAAAAGAAGTGTCAAAGTTATCTATAGCTTTAATCAGTCCTATGACACCAATTTGAAAAAGGTCATCATCCTCATGCCCGCGTCCCTCAAAGCGCTTGATTATATTGAAAACCAAGCGATAATTACAGTTGACCAACTTTTCTCTCGCCTTTTGGTCACCCTGGCGAGTTTTTTCTAACAAACGTAGGATCTCTTCTTCCTTGAGGAGAGGAAAGCGAGGCAGACTCATGTCCTGCAATCCCATGAGACCCGCCTCTTAATTTTCAGCCTGAACCTTACCAGGCAATTTTTTGCACATGATCACAGTTGTACCCTGTCCAGGTTCGGAGACCACCTTTAGTTCATCCATAAAGGTGCGCATAAAAACGAACCCCAACCCCATCCTTTCCGGGTCACTGCTTTCAGTGGGCTCAAAAGCTTGTTCAAGATCCTCAATTCCTTTCCCCTGATCCTCGACAACTATTTCCAGGTCCTTTGCAAAAAGGGTTGCAGTTATGGTTATCACACCATCCGGCTTTTGCTGATAACCATGGGTAACCGCATTGGAAACCGCCTCTGATACCGCCACCTTGATCTCCTCAAGCTCGTTGACATTGTAATCAACTTCAGCAACAAACGCAGCAACAGCAACGCGCGCCAGCCTTACATTCCCGGGAAGACTTAACAGTTCCAGTTTCATCTGGTTGCGCAGCTCGATTTTAACCCACCCCCCTGGCAAGAAACTTCAGTGCTTGTGATGTGTTAGAATAAACCGGAATCAGCCGCGTTATCCCAGACAATTCTAAAATCTTAGATATCCTAGGATTGGCATTGGAAATAGCCACGCAACCTTCATTTTCCTTCGCTTTCCTATATCTGCCTAAAATTACTCCTAATCCAGAACTATCGATAAAGGTAACCTTCTCCAAGTCAAAGAGAAGTTCTTTAACTCCTTCTGCTCGGACTCTCTCATCGATCTGGCGGCGACAATTATCCGCTTCACCTAGATCGAATTCTCCGCAAACTTTGATGATCAAAATACTCCCCATTCTCCTCAGCTCCAGGCCCAAGGTTAACCCCTCCCTTGCTCTCTTAAACTATTCGTCATCAGGGTAAGAATTCCTGCTAATATATGGCATTTATAAAACCCCCTCAGGATGTTCAAGGGGGTTTTTTCCTTTCCAAGTTAATTGGCCTTAAATAGTCAGTGACTTAAAACTCTTATTTAACATGCGCCAGAAGCTTCCCTTTGGGACATCTTTTTGTGCCATAAGAGGAACCTTCTCAAAGCTTTTCCCATCCACGATTATCTTTAATTCCCCTACAATGTCCCCTTTTTTCACAGGAGCAGAGAGGGAAGATTTCAGCTGGACTTCTGTTGTTATATCTTTCTCCTCACCTTTTTGCATTAAAACACCGGCAGCCTGAGGTGCAACAGCCCCAACCTGATCAGTTGTTCCCTTGCCAACGGGAACTAGCTCCACAAGCTCTCCCGGCTTCACCAACTCCTGATAAGTATAATTGGCAAAAGCCCAATTGTACAACTTCACAGATTCCTGGAAATGGCCTCTGGTTTCAGGAACGCCAAAAACACTGCAGATCATTCTCAGGTTATCCCGCTTAACTGTAGATGCAAGACAGTAATTGGCTTCTGTTGTCCATCCTGTTTTACCGCCATCTGTTCCATCATACCACCAGAGAAGTTTATTTGTGTTATCAAGTTGTGTTTTTCCACCGCGCAATTTGTAATGTTTGATGCTGGTCAATTCCAAAAATTCTGGGTATTGAATAGCCTCTCTACACAGCATTGCCATATCATAGGCACTTGTATAGTGCCCTTTAGCCGGAAGACCATGGGTATTAACAAAATGCGTGTTTTCCAAACCCATATCTCTAGCCCTTTTGTTCATGAGTTCCACAAAGGTTTTTTCACTTCCGGCAATATGCTCAGCTACTGCAACACAAGCATCATTGGCCGACCCTACGGCAATGGCGATCAGCATCTCTTGAAAAGACATATCTTCTCCAGGTTCCAGCCAAATCTCCGAGCCGCCCATTTCCCAGGCAGCTTCACTGGTCACTACCCGGTCTTCCAACTGTACTTTTCCATCTTTCAGGGCATCTAAAGCCACCAGGAGAGTAGCCACTTTGGTCACACTTGCCGGAGCTCTCCGTTGATGCGGATTTTTTTCGTAGACTATCTTTCCGCTATTGGCTTCCATCAGAACAGCAGAAGGGGCTTCTGTCTCCGGTTTTACACTTCCCAAAGCAGGTGTAATTGGTGCAAGCTGTAGTAAAATAGTTGCTACAAAAACAACGATAATCCAACAACAATGTCGGCGCATGGCACTACCTCCTCAAAGATCATCTTGCCTTAGTATCTGCAAAGATAATCCTCTTAATCATGGGACACCTTCCCAGTTAAGTTGGTGGTTGGTGGTTGGTGGTTGGTGGTTGGTGGTCCCCGGTGCATCACAGAGAATCATAGATCAGTGGAGGTAAGTGCTGCTGTTCCGGTCCTATGGTGAAGGCTTCGCTGAGCCGCTTTTTTGCATCTTCCAGATTCTCTTCACTGTTAATATGAAGCACAGCTAAGGTCTCACCTTTTGTCACAGCATCCCCCACTTTTTTCTTCAATATTATTCCTACTGCCGGGTCAATGCTGTCTTCTTTGCGCAGTCGCCCTGCACCGAGCAGAAGGGAGGCCCAGCCCACATTCCTGGCATTTAATTCCTGAATAAACCCGCTCTCCTGAGCCCGGACTTCATATTTTTTAGCGGCAGTTGGTAGAAGTGATGGCTGATCAATAAAATCAGGGGAACCACCCTGTGCAATAATTATTTCTCTCAGCTTATTCAAGCCAGCACCCTCATCCAAAAGCAGCTGCATCCGCTCACGTCCCAGCTGCGAGCTTTCTACAATACCTGCTACAGCCAGCATCTCTCCCCCTAGAACCAAGCAGAGTTCGGTTAAATCAGCAGGCCCCTCACCTTTCAAGGCCTGCACAGCCTCCTGTACCTCAAGGGCATTTCCCACAGCATAACCTAGCGGCTGAACCATACTGCTGAGGACAGTCACAGTTTTACGCCCAAACTCATTACCTAATGCTGTCATCAGCTCGCCAAGAGCTCTAGCATCTTCCACAGAAGGGAGAAAACCACCTGACCCCACTTTTACATCCAGCACAATACCATCTGTTCCACATGCGATTTTTTTAGACATAATGCTGCTGGCAATAAAGGGTAAGCTATCTACGGTTCCTGTGACATCCCGCAGCGCATAAATTTTCTTGTCAGCAGGTACCAGTTTAGCAGACTGTCCTGCTATAACAGCACCTACTTCCTTAGCCACAGCGATAGCTTCATCCAAAGATAAATCTACACGAAAACCAGGAATGGTTTCTAATTTATCGAGAGTACCCCCGGTATGTCCCAAGGCACGCCCAGACATTTTGACAACAACTGCTCCGGCCGCCGCCACCAGTGGTACCAGGATGAGTGTTGTCTTGTCACCCACACCGCCGGTACTGTGCTTATCCACCTTAACACCGGGGATCTTTGACAGATCAAGTGTATTCCCTGACTTGATCATTGATGCTGTTAAGTCAATGGTTTCAGGAAAATTTAAACCACGTAAAAATGCGGCCATTAAAAAGGCTGACATCTGATAGTCAGGTATATCAGATCTGGCATATCCCTGAACCAGATAATCGATCTCCTGGGAACTTAAGCTGTTCCCTTCTCTCTTCTTAATAATAAGATCAACTGCCCTCATTAAGGCTCACCCCACGATAATTTCTGTTATTGGAGTACCCTGCAGTTGCTCGACCCCAAAAAGAAATGCCAATGTTGCCCCCATGTCCGCCATCGTAGAGCGCACACCCAGAGAAATCGGTTTTACTATATCCCCTGCTATCATTAAAGGTACATACTCCCTGCTGTGATCAGTGCTGGATATTGTCGGATCACAGCCATGATCTGCAGTAAGAACAATAATATCCCCATCTTGAAGAACCGTCAGAATAGCTGGTAGCCAGGAATCAAATTGTTCGAGAGCCTCTGCAAAGCCTTCGGGATCATTCCGATGTCCGAAAAGTGTATCAAAATCAACCAGTGTTGCAAAGACAACACCCTTGTCCAACTGCTTGAATGCATCAACAGCTTTTGAAAATGTCTCCTCATTCCCGGCAGCAGACACAGAAACTGTAACTCCACTACCAGCAAACAAATCATTGACCTTGCCCACAGCTACCACCTGATAGTGTGCGTCACTCAGTGTATTAAAAAGTGTCCTGCGAGGGGGTGAAACAGAAAAATCACGGCGCTGTGCTGTACGCGTAAAATTACCAGGTTCACCGACAAAGGGACGGGCAATTACCCTTCCTATCCCATGACGCCCAGTGAGCAGTTCCCTTGCCACAGCACATATTTCGTAAAGTTCGACAACAGGAATCACCTCTTCATGAGCAGCTATCTGAAAAACGCTGTCAGCTGATGTATAGACTATTGGATAACCTGTTTCTATATGTTTGACACCAAGCTCCTTGATAATCTCTGTTCCCGATGCAACCTTATTGCCTAATACCTTCCTTCCGATCCTTCCCTCAAAGGGAATAATTACCTCCGGTGGAAACCCTTCAGGGTATGTGGGAAAAGGTGTGTCAAGTATCAGCCCTGCCATTTCCCAATGGCCGCTTGTACTGTCCTTTCCCGGGGACTGCATAGCCATCCTACCATAAGCCGCCTGAGGCTCATCTGCAGGAGGAACCCCTTCGATAGAAATTATATTACCCAAACCCAACTTACCCAGATGGGGTAGATGGAGTCCACCTACCTTTGCTGCCAGATTTCCCAAGGTACAAGAGCCGCTGTCCCCAAAAACTGCAGCATCTGGGAGTTCACCAACCCCTACTCCGTCCATCACGATTATCATAGCTCGTCTGCATTTATGATCTGGGATGTGTTTTTTCATAGACCTCCCTCAATCTTCCTTGACTCAGATGTGTATAAATCTGTGTTGTAGTAATATCAGCATGCCCCAGCATCTCCTGAACCGCCCTCAAATCTGCTCCGTTTTCTAACAGATGGGTAGCAAAAGAGTGGCGCAGCACATGTGGGGTGATCTCTTTTTGAATTCCAGCCTTATCAGCGTAACCCTTCAGAATCTTCCAAAAGCCTTGACGGCTCAGACGTCTGCCATGGTTATTCAAAAAGACCGCTCTCTCAAAACTTTTCTTCCTTAACTTTAACCGGCTGTGGAAAAGGTATTCATTGAGATATCTGCATGCTACTTTACCAATAGGGATCAACCGCTCCCGGGAGCCTTTGCCTAAACAGCGAACAAAACCCATCTCCAAGTTCAAATGCTCTGTATCCAAACCTAGCATTTCCGAAACACGCATCCCTGAAGCATACAATAATTCCAACATCGCCTTGTCCCGCAGTCCCAGCACAGTTCCGGAGTTGGGCTGACAGAGTAACAGATCAACATCCTTGACACTCAGCACCCGGGGTAGGTTTTTCTCCAGTCTAGGTGATGTGATGTTCTCAGTGGGATCGTTATTTATCTTGCCTTCCTGTAATAGAAAGCGATATAAACTACGGATCGCCGCCAACTTACGGGATCGGGTCCTGGCACTAAGGTTCTGCTCACGCTGGTAATTTAAGAAATTAAAAATAATACTCTGAGTCGCTTCTAAAAAACTTAACCCTTTGTCTTTTAAAAAGAATGCATACTGCTCTAGGTCATAGCGGTAAGAATCTACAGTATTCTGAGCAAGACCCCGCTCAACCTGTAAAAAAGATAAAAAATCCTTTAACTGACTGTCACACACCTTGCTGCTCAAGAAACATTCCCCCGTCAATATCTTACTCTTCATGGTAAATTCAACATGGAGAAAAAAAACTCCTCTCTGTTCATAAACAGTGAGGATTATATTTACCGAGAGCTAGCTGGTTCCTCCCCATAGTAAAACTTCTGCAGACTCTCCAAAATGGTGGTATCTTGCAATGGTTTATCGGCAGCTTCCTGCTCCACCCTCATATAATAGGAGTCTTCATCTTTGACATCTGCCAGCCCTCCAGCAATGAAAAATAAAAGTTGAGGAATAAGAAGACCGATTAATAGCAGGAAAAATAATAATTTTACCACAACCGCAGCTTTTTGTTTCCAATTGGTGATAGTGATCAGCATCATAAGCCTGTGCCTCCTCAGGTATTTCAGCGCATCACAATATCTGTACATACCTTATACTTATGCGCACTATAGATACAGATAGAACTAATTACACCTTTTACTGGAAAAGAGGAGCAAAGAGACGCAGCAGCAGTGGTACTAGGTAAGCCTCTAACCATGACCCAAGGATAACTAATAATAAAAAAAATAAAAAAATCAGAGAATAAACTCCCAACCGGCGTAAGGGGGCATGCTGGCGATGGAGCAGGGTAATAGAAAAATATAAAGCCACAGCACCGGCGCCTATAAAGGCAGGAACATAACAAAGGTTTTGAGGCAGCACGCCGACTAAAGCCAGAACTAAACCCCTTCCTGCCTCTTGCTTCACCAGATAACCGACAGTGAAACCAACAATATAGCCTCTGGCACCTACGGCTAACAGAATCAGGGGACTTCCCACAATCGTCACCCCAAAAATCCAGAGGAGACAGAGGGTTCCTGCCTGTGTTTTTAGTATTTGCCCCCAGGTTTGAAGACTGGAAATATGTTCACCCGAAAAGATGGAAATTTCCTTGATATACAAAGTAATAGATTGATTCAGTTCTTGCTGAACCACAGGGTGTAGAGAATGTAAGGTAAGCGCTCCTAAGACTATCCCACACAAAAAAACCCCCATAGCCATGACAACAGGAATCAAAAATTCTTTTTGAATGTTGATGGCAATAGGAGCCTTTTTCCAGCGCATGGCATATCCCTCCCCCGATAAGAAGAAAATTCCTCTCTTAGAAGATTCTATGCGGGAAAAAATAAACCAATTACTGGGTTAGAAAATTCTTCGCAATAATAACTGCTCAGCCAGGTAGTTTGCAGCCAGGACATCCTCCAAGGCCTTGCCGCTGGCAGCGACAAGAGTAATACCTGTCCCTTCTTGCTCAGCGATCCTTGACGCCCGCTCTACTGCTGCATTGACATTCTCCCAACCAGTGCGCCCAGGGGTACGAGCTATAGTAGCTGTCACAACTGATGCACCGGCATTGAATGCTGCATCAAAAGCAGCTCCACCGCAGTCAGTAATTGCTACCACAACCTTATCCTTTAAGTCAACCAGTCTGGAGATCTCTGCACCCTGGTTGGGGTAAATCCCAACCTCCTGCTTCCCTGCAGCATGGAGCCCTTCCAAAAAACCAGCAGCCCTCTCCTGCCGCTCCTCTTTTGTGCCAATGCGGGGTTCAGCTATTACTACCACTTCCGTTTTTAATTTCTCGGCCATCATTGCTGCATACTTACCAATCCTTGCAGAGTTCACCGGCACAGGCGCCTTACAGGATGCAGGGCTAGCCCCCAGCACAAGAGCTGCCCCCTCCTGTAGAGCAGCTTCCAGTGTTGTACTCATATCGATGACATCTACAATCACAACAACCTGTCCACTGCAAGCGGCCTGATAAGCTCCACTGGCATCGGTCGTTACTGTGATCACTCCTCTATTCCCTGTCAACTGGCTCCCCCCTGCTCTTTTATAACTTTTCCATAAGTTCCTCCACCACCGGCATTAAAAGCCAGCTTCCCCTGACGCGCATCGTGGATGACCTTAGCCACTTTTTCCCCTACTACCTTTACAAGATCTTGATAGCTCACAAGATGCAAAACATTCATCTCTGTCTCAAAATGCTCCAAAAGCTTGGATACGGTTTTCGGCCCCACCCCAGGTAGAAAAAGAAGGGGTACTTGATAATGATAAGGTGGCCGTTCCGGTAAATCAGCGAGAATATCTCGGTCCCGGATTTCCTGAATGCGATCTATAACACCTTTGACGATCTTTGTCGTCCCACAGCTGGGACATGAGCTTACAGGAGGAGCAGCATCTGCTATTCTGTTACAGGAAAGGCAAAAACTACGATGGTATTTACCCAACCTTGGATCCAACCCATAGTTAGCGAGAAGCTGACGCCCATCCGAACGCTGAAGAGCCTTCAGCAATTCTTCGAAACTAGGTTCAGCAAGCAACATTAAATTATATTCTCTCCCCAGGTTTTTCAGAGAATGGGCATCTGAATTGCTTAAAAAGGTAAATGAAGCCAGCTCAGTCAGCTGATCTGCCAGAAAGCTATCGGCACTCAACCCCAATTCCAGAGCAAACAGATTTTTGTAGTTCTGATCACCAAGCAGTTCTTTGATGCTCATAGTGCACTGCCCATAGACACCCTTATGTGGTGTAAAGGCATGGGCTGGCATAAATATGCCTGAACACGCCTCGACCTCCTTCTGTATCGCCATAGCGGGGAGATGGCAGCGCTGTGTGCTCAACTCAGGGTTTGTCACCTGTTTTGCGTAAAAATCAGAAAAGGAACGAAGGGCAGCAATATCAGGGAAATAAGCCAACCAATGAGCACCCTTGCCATTGGCTTCAGTTGTTTCTATCTCTGCCCCAGGGATCAAAGTCAGACGATCAGCATAACGCAAACCGCCACCAGGCAGTTCCCGGAGAAGCCCCTCATCGATCATATCTTCCAGCTCAACACACAGCCTGGGACAGGCGGCATCAACAATTCCCAGAACATCCAGCCCTTTATTGACAGCTGCCTCCCTGAGAACCCCTGGTATCGTCTGGCTGCGGGCGGCAGTCACTTTGACGGGAGCACCGTTGATGGTTCTTCCGATATGTACGTGCAGATCTACAAAGTATTTTACTAGCATTGTTCTACCATATACCGACAGGCAAGAAGGCCAAAACCTGTTTTTGCGTCCCTGATCTCCCCATCCAAAACCATGCGGACTGCCTCATCAAGTGGTATTGTTAATTCATCAATAAACTCACCCTCATCTGGACAGGCCTTTCCCCTGGCAAGCCCCCTGGCTAAGACCAGATAGATCAGTTCATCACAAAAACCTGGTGAGGTGTAAAAACTGGTAAGCACTTTCAACTCTGAAGCCCGATAACCGGTTTCCTCCTCCAGTTCCCGCCTTGCACAGGTCAGCGGCTCCTCTCCCTGATCCCTTTTACCTGCAGGCAACTCCAATAGAATTTCTCCTGTTGGGTGCCTGTACTGTCGAACCAACACAACTTCTTTCTTATCGGTAAGGGGGAGAACCACTACAGCCCCCGGATGTTTGACAACTTCTCGCGTAGCTGTTTTTCCATCAGGTAAACGAACAGTATCCAGCTGAACATCGATGATCCTTCCCTTAAAGATCTCCTGAGTTGAAAACAACTCTTCTTTAAGCCTGGCTTCTACAGTCTTCTCCATCTACCTCACCCTTTACTTTATTTTTTTAGTTATTTGCGCCGTAGGGTGCCTGGCACCGTTTGATTTGTTATCATTTGATTATTCTGTTTCGCACGGTGCCAGGCACCCGTCTGCCAACTGTTCTGCTGCAACCAATCCTGCTGCTCCGGGAGCCAGAAAGAATACGGGGTCATCTTGAGGCCTTCGCCCCATACTCTTCACTGAAATCCCCTGTTCCGCCAAGTACTGGAGGGCAGGTCTGCCATCCTTAACAACCACCTGATGATGGGAGAGGATATCCGATTTCTCCAATTGTTTACAAATTATCTCTCGCTGCTCAACAGCAAGCTCTGGCAGAGCGATGATCGACTCCCTCAAGGCAACCTGTCCCAGAGCAGTTATAGTATGGTGGCTAACCCCCTGGTGTCGTGGCCGTGGGTCAGCAAAACTGATCCGGGGAACAGCGATCGGCTGCCCACCAAGCACATTAACAGCATTGATAATCTCCCCCTGCTCTACAGCAGTTGTCCCCCACTTGGTCCCTGTGCCTACAATGCCGGGGCCCATGGTTACAATTATAATCTCAGCCTTCAGCACCTGGTAGGCGGCGATGAGTCCGGAATAGATATTTACACTTTCCAGATCACCCCCGAAAGCATTCCCTGCTGATACTGTACCGACCAGCATCCCTTTTTCCTTCAAAGTCCGAACCATTTTACTGAGAGAAAGGGGAAGAGCCGCTCCATCGGTCATCAGATAAGCTATCCTTGAGCTACTCCTTGCTGCCAGACACCCTGCTACAGCAGGGGCCAGCATACTATGCAGTGTTCCTACAATCACAGGTATTCCTTCAAGAGATGTGAAATCTTTGATCTGACGGTGATAAGGACTTGCTTCCTCCTCTGCACTGAGAACTTTAACCTGATAAGGAGTATAGCGCAGCTTCATAATATGACCATCCCCGAGATGGTGCTCAGGAATACGGCTGAGGTTAGCGATCACAAAGTGAAATCCACCACTACCCAAATTTTTCTCAACAGCTGTGGTATTTAAATAGACCTCATCCTCACTCAAGGCCTCCCCTGTCAGCAATGAATAGTTCCAAGCTCGGGCAGTAGTTCCATCAAGCTCTACCTCCAGCTCCTGAATATCCTTAACAGAACTTAATACCCGCTTCACTTTCCCTTTTTTCCAGGAGATCAAAAAATCACTTCCCTGCTTCTGCACTCATTTGAACCATTTCCCAGAGTATATGTGTAACATCCACTAAGTCACGGGACTCCATGAACTCTTCGGTGGTATGAGCATTCTGCATCCCAACAGCAAGATTTGCCACTTGTAGCCCCGCAGCATTAAAGATGTTGGCATCACTCCCACCACCGCTGGTCTCCAAGCGCACATCTAAACCTGCTCTTTTTATAGCTTCAGCGGCAAACTCTACTACTTTCTGTTCAGCTTCTAACTTGTATTCTGGATACTCAAATTCGACACGGATTTCACTCTTGGCACCAGGGATTTCCTTGACCTGTTCGAACTCCCTTGTTATCTCTTCAGTAATGGCATCAAGCTTCGCCCTGTCCAGGCTCCTGGTCTCACCCTCGATATAAACAGCATCTGGGATGATATTGGTGGCCTTGCCCCCTTCAATAATTCCTATATTGGAAGTGGTTTCCTCATCAATTCTACCTAAACGCAGCCGCGAGATGATCTCACTGGCAATTCTGATCGCATTTACTCCTCGTTCCGGTTCAAATCCTGCATGTGCGGATTTTCCTCTGACGGTTATATATATAATGTTCTGGGCAGGTGCTGCGGTAACAATCCCACCAGGAGAGCCACTGGAATCTAAGACATAACCAAGCTTTGCAGTAATTTTATTTATGTCAAAGTTTTTGCTTCCCAGTAGCCCCTTTTCCTCACCTACTGTAAACAAAATTTCCAAAGGGCAGTGAGAGGTTTTTTCATCCCGTATCATCTGTAAAACTTCCAGGATACAAGCTATCCCGGCTTTGTCATCTCCACCTAAAACGGTATCACCCTGACTTCGAAAAACGCCCTCTTCAAAAACAACTTTCACACCTTCTCCTGGAGTAACCGTATCCATATGACAGGCGAAAAAAAGAGGTTCCAGCCCTTCTTTACCAGGAAGGCGAGCGAACAAATTCCCTGTATTACCCCCGATCTTGGATGCTGTATCATCCTCTTCTACAGCAAGTCCTAATTCATTTAAACGATTTTTCAAATAATCCGCTATTTCCCGCTCCTTACAGGATGGCGAAGCAATCTCAGCTAGCTTAATAAATTCCTGAAATAGTCTCTCTTCGTCTATTGGACTCACTCCTTTCACTTTCATCAGACAGAGATCAAAAAGAGGAACAGGGACTTGTCTGAGAGTTTATTCTTAGTTAGTGACTGACTTGGCGTAAATCCCTCTGTTATACATGCTCTACTTTCCTCTTCCTAAGTTATCTAAATAACGCAGAAAACTGTTCTTTTCAATGATTTCTGTCAGTGAATACTTCTCTGTAAAAAAGTGCAGCAGCAGCAAGAAAACAACCACTGCCAGTTGGGTGGAAAATGCCATTGTCCATACACTGGCCATCCCCAAGGCTGCCCCCATCAGATTTGCCCCTGTATCACCGAGCATCCCTTTAGCATTCAGATCGGCAGAAGCACAAGCAAGCAGACCCCCAGCCAATGGAGCAAGAAGCAGGATAGCCATCTGAGAGTAGCCAAAACCCACAAATCCAAATAAAACAAAAAACCACAAATAAAAAACCTTAATCGCTCTGCCAGGTCGTAGATCAACCAAATTGATTGTATTGGCTGCCAGAGCAACCAACAGGGCAGCTGTCAGTATCTCCCACCAGGGACGTCCGGAGAGAGTTATAAATGCAAAAAGCAAGGCGACTAACCCTCCCCCGATGGCCTTCAAGGCACCAGTGGTAAGCCTTCCCTGTAGTAGAGCACCGAAGTGTCCCTTCAGGCCCCGGCTTTCCCCGGACCCGAGCAGATCATCAAGCAAACCAAGCATAGTGAAAAATACAATAGCTGTCAGATACAAAAGCAGATCATGGGGAACTATCCAGTGAACCAGCAGAAAAGCCACCACTACATAGACAAAAACAAAAATTAATCCCATCCCTACCGGTATTGATTCTCCACGGTAATTGGAACGGGTAGCTCCAGCTTCCTGCAGCAGCTTTAAAACGAAGGGAAGCATAATCAGAGTCAGTAAAAACCCCAATCCTGCGGCAACTAATATTGTCATCTATACACCCCTCTTTAGCGCAGCAGATAATAGGGCCAACAGCACATGCCAAAACTGTTTGGCCCGATGACGAATACCTGACCAGTCCCTGCCAGTGACACGATGGCTCATCATTGTGGGGACCTCCCGGATACGAAACCCCTTGCGGGCTGCCGCAATGGTCATAGCTACCTCCACCCCATATCCGGAGGCAAAGGGAAGAACAGCTTCCAAAACCTGGCGGCGCATAACCCGCTGACCAGATAAGGGGGCCTCCAACTCCAGCCCGGCAAGCAGGCGGAACCCGAAATTGGCCAAGCCCTTGACGAAACCAAATCCTCCCGCGTTTTTTACAGGAGGGAATGTAGCAATAGTTAGATCCGCCTCCCCTTTTATAACAGGCTCAGCGAGAACAGACAACTGACCGGCACTTAAACCCAAATCGCCATCCAGGATAGCTATGATAGGCTGATTAAAATGAGCTGCCCCTGCATTCAGAGCTTTCCCTTTCCCACCATTTTCAGTCAGACTTATAACTTCAGCCCCAGCAAGCCTTGCTTTCTTAGCTGTGTCATCCTGAGAACCATCATCCACCACAACTACCTGCTCTACAACCGCAACACGAAGAACAGCCTTTACAGTATCAAATATTCTGTCCTCTTCATTGTAGGCGGGAATCAATACAGAGATCAAACAATGTTCACATCCTTATTCCAGAGGGGGGAGGAATGCCTCTGCACTCTCTTTGATACCGTACTGCCCAGGATAACCATACATGGCCATCACCAGAGACACTTGACCGTACACAGTATCAATATTGTCCACAGTGGTTAAACGCTCACCCTGATAATATCGCATATAAGAAACCGGTGTGTCACTATCCTCAACCCCATATAGATTATACCCTGTTTTCAGCAAAGCATTGATCATGACCTGGTCAAATTTCTTAAAATAATCCATATTTTTACTCTCAGCACCCCCAACCAGTATTACATCCTGAAGAGGAGGGCCATAATTGCCTGATATTTTGACAACATCCTTCTCATCTAGAAATTTTACTAAATCACCATTCTCACCACTAATGATCGCCTCTGCTAATAGTCTTGCTAAATCAGGCAGATATTCTTCCATTTTAGCCTTACCCGATTTTCCCAGCATTCCAGCGGTCTGTTTTTCTAGGTTCCCATCCCTTAGTAAGGATAAATCGATAACTGTAATCGACTGTACTTCAGCCCCTGCAGAACGGAGAACATTGGAAAATCCTTCATGTTTCTTGCCGTAATTAAGATCCACCACAGCAATCTTCCGCCCTTGAAGTTTATCGCGCACCAACAAGGGGAACACTTGCTGATTAAACTGCTGCTGATATGACATTACTTTCTGAGCCTGGATCAGGGCATCTGCATTTTGCTTGTTTTCCTCTCGCAGAATATTAAATTCCTTTTCAATGCCCTCAATCATACTTTTCTGCTGTTGAGTGATGGCATCACTTCCGACCATGGAACTCCCAATTATAATTCCCAGGGCTAAAGCGAGAAAAACAGCAGCAAGTGAAGCTATATGATGTTTAATATCAAACAAATTCATACCTCCCAGAGACACAGGGGACAGTTATCCTGTGTCATTATTTAAACTTGGAGACATAGGGGAGCTGTTCTACGGTTTTCCTGTGTCAACCATAAACCAAGTGAATGTCACAGCGGTACCATTTACTTAGAGTAGAATCTTTGATTCGTACTCTAAGTTAAGGATCTTTTTTAGCTAAATCCGCAGCAGTAGTTTTAGCTGTAACAGCAGGAGTTTAATGAAATCCCTTGTTGCGGGCGATACGATTATAACTACGAAAAGGGGGATCAGTGCTGCTAGAAATATTTGAGCAACATACTTTGGCCGCAGTCTCTGGCGATAGAGCTTGCTCACCCCTTTAGCATCAACCAAAATCGAGCCGATTTTCAGCCTAACAAGAAAAGTGCTGGCCATCCCAGGGCGATCCTTCTCCAGAAAGTCGATCATATTAGAGTGTGTCCCTAAAGCGACAATCAATTCTGCCCCGTTTTCATAGGCCAGAAGAAGGGCAATATCTTCACTGGTTCCCGGTGCAGGAAAGACAACAGCATCCAGATTAAGCTCTTCGACCCGTTTTATACCCGGCGCTCGGCCATCTGTATAGGCATGGACTACTAACTCTGCACCTGACAATAAAGCCTCGTCTGATACACTATCCATATCACCGACGATCAAATCCGGACGATAACCTAACTCCAACAGGGCATCTGCTCCACCGTCAACACCTATCAAAACAGGTTTAACTTCTTCTATATAAGATTTGACAGCCAAAATATCTTCTTGGTAGCCTGCTCCACGCACAACAACAAGAGTATGCCTGTTCCGTATTTGTGTACGCAACGGCGGAACAGGATATTCACCGAGGATCAACCCCTGCTCTTTTCGCGCATACTCAAGAGTATTATCCACAAACTTGGACAGTTCTGATTTTAGATTCAAGGAGGCTGCGGCCATTTTCCTGTGCACATCAGATTCAGTGAGCAGAGTGCCGCGGGCAACCCACCTGCCTTGACAGATAATCTCCTCCCCGGAGATAAGCACTTCATCTCCCTCTTCAATATCCTGCATTACTTTAGGGCCGGCAGCATCAAGAAGCGGGACCCCTGCTTTAATAAGGTTAAGGGGACCCGCATTAGGATACTTGCCTGTTATCGAGGAACTGGCATTAATTACCGCCTTTGGCCTACAGTTCTGCAGTGCCTCTGCAGACAACTCATCAAGGTCTGCATGATCTATGATAGCAATATCTTGACTGCGCAGACGCTTAACAAGATTTTTAGTGCGTGCATCTACCTTTGCCTTACCTTTAATATCCATTCTTACCTGCCTCGCCATTTTGTTACTTGTGTTAATTCTAAACTAATGGCCAAGAGCATGCAAGTAATTAGCCTACTTTGGTTCCAACCCGCAGACGGTCAGCAACCATGGCTATGAATTCGGAATTAGTAGGTTTCCCTCGCTCTACATTAATAGTATAGCCAAAAAATTTATTCATCAGGTCTATATTTCCACGATCCCAGGCGAGTTCAATTGCATGCCGAATTGCCCTCTCTACTCTACTGGGAGTTGTATTGTACCTCTCTGCTATAGCAGGGTAAAGTTCTTTGGTAACAGCTCCCAGCAGACCCATTTCATCGACTACCATGAGAATGGCATCCCTAATATACTGATATCCTCTCACATGGGCAGGAATCCCCATTTGATGCATCAAATTGGTGACATCTACATTCAGATTACGTGTTTTGGGAAGGGTTTCCTGCACCTGCCCCCCCTGGTTATGAGCCAACTGTCTAATACGATTTGCCAATATCTCCAGATCAAAAGGTTTGAGAATGTAGTAATTGGCACCTAATTCTACTGCCCTCTTAGTCATAGCCTCCTGTCCGAAGGCAGTGAGAATAATGACCTTAGGCCGACTCTCACCATATTCCAGTGAGAGTTTTTCTAAAACACCGATTCCATCCAGATGCGGCATAATTAAATCCAGTATGATCACATCTGGCAATTCCTCTGTAAGCATCTCCAAGGCCTGTAGACCGTGATAAGCCACCCCGGAAACTACACAATCTTCAAGCCCATCAAAGTATTCCTTTAATATTTCGCAAAAATCCCTATTATCGTCTACTATCATGATTTTAATTTCACTATCCATACCCTCGCCCCCTAAATGCTCAAATTAGTTGTCTTTTATCTTTTCTGCTGTTTCTTAAAATAAGTATTTCGACGAACGCCAACTATTTCCTGCTGCAAATAATGCAAGATAGTGACCTATTCTGGTATATTTTACTACACAACATATCATGTACTGTTTTCAGAAACAGCACCATAATATCCTGTAATATTTCCCCTCTTCTGCTCAGGGAGCAGCCCAGCTTCCTCCAACATCATCTCTGATAATACCCCATATCCTCGTGTCGGGTCGTTAACCAGAACATGAGTCACTGCTCCCACCAACTTCCCATCCTGGATAATTGGGCTCCCGCTCATTCCCTGAACGATACCACCTGTTCTACGGATCAATTCTATGTCTGTGACCTTAATTACAAATGCCTTGCCATCGGAACGAGGGCGTGAAAATACATTTTGAATGGAAATCTGAAATGCTTCAATACTGTGGTTGTTTAATACAGTGAGTATAGTAGCTGGCCCTTCTTTGATCTGGTGACCCATAGCAACAGGAATAGGTTCGGGAAAAATAGGATTTGATAAATTATGCTCCAATTTACCAAAAATACCGACCTGAGTATTTTTATTGATCTTGCCTGTTGCTCCTTTGCCTGCAAAGTAACCTACTTTTTCGCCTATTTTCCCCTCTTCACCTTTATGAATTCTCTGAACTGATGCAGGAACAATCCTGCCATCCTTGAACTCCCTAGACTTATTGCCTTCAGAATTTGTAATCAAATGGCCCAATGCACCATATTTTTTTGTTTGGGGATCATAAAAAGTAAGGGTTCCCACACCTGAAGCCCCATCCTGTACCAGCAGTCCAATACGATAGCGGCCGGTCTCACTGCAAAACTGCGGTTTGATTTTTATTTTCCTCTTCTTCCCCTTATATATAACATCAAGATGGATAGTATCTTTTTCTCGTGCGAAATGATCGATCAAAAAACTCAAATGAGTATCACTATGTACCTTTCTGCCTTCAACATTTAAGATAGCTGTCCCAGGGGATATTCCCACATCTCTAGCAGGACATGACTTTTTGCCGTTCTCAAGTATAATATCAGAGCAGCCCACCGCCAGCACACCCTCTGAATTCATGAGAACCCCGATAGAGTGTCCACCGGCCATCACTGAAATCGGAGGGACTACCTGCAGGGTAACCTTTTTAAATGGTATCAAGCCAAAAAGGCGCAGGTCCAGTTTAACATCTCCAGGAATGACTGCTAATGGGTTTTGTCCTTGCTGCAAGGAAAATTTCTCCTTGCAGCCATCCTGCCACTTCAACACCCCTTCTTCTTCGAAGACCAGAGCTGTAAGGCGAGTCGAAATACAGCTAGGGAAAAGATTATTCAGATCCACTCTTTCCCCTACGCTAACTCGCATCTCGGCAGGAACAACAGCAGTTAATTGAACCAGAAATATATAAAAGGTTACAACAATTATTGTAAAGAAAAAAAGACCAGGAATCTTGCGGCGATCAGTGGTCTTGATCATTTTTCACTCCTACGACGTCTCCTGGCTAAATTTCCTCCGATTTTTAAATTAACCTTTTTTCAGATTATTTATACCTGGTTTCTTTGTCACTCCTCTTCGGCTTTTAGGATCTGTAGAGCATGCTTCCAGGTTACCTTATCCTCTGTAGTGCCTCCCAACATACGCACAATCTCTTCTACCCGTTCCTCAGAATCTAAAAGAGATAGCTGTATCTTTGTTTTGCTATGTAAGAATGACTTTTCCACATAGAAATGTGTCTGGCCACGCCCGGCAATAATAGGAGCATGGGTTACACATAAAACCTGCTTATCCTCAGCTATAACCGCCAGACGCTCAGCAACAGCCTGTAGGGTCAGCCCCCCGATCCCGGCATCGATCTCATCAAATATAAGTGTTGGAATCTGATCATTTTTAGCTAAGATTACCTTCAAGGCCAACATCACCCTGGACATCTCCCCACCTGAAGCGATTTTAGCCAGAGGTTTTAGCGGTTCTCCGGGATTAGCACTAAAAAGGAACTCAGGTATATCATAGCCTGCTGAAGTAGGATCAACTGATAGTGTCCAACCTATTTCCAACCTAGCTTCATCTAACCCTAATCCATGAAGTTCAGCTGCTACAGCATTGCAAAAAGAAACTGAGCCTTCCCGACGCAGCGCACTTAATTTTTTGGCTTCAAAATTATACTTATCTGTGGCTTTCCGGCATTCTGCCTCCAGTTCTTGCTTATGCTGAGCCACTCCTTCCAGCATTTCCATCTCTGCTGCGGCTTCCATGCGGTATTCACAAACTTCGGCAAGAGAAGAACCATATTTGCGCATCAGATCAGACAGAGCATGAAACCTCTCCTCAATTCCCCTTGCATACTCTGGATCAAAATCTAATTGTTCCTTATAATTCCTCAACTTTTCTATTACATCCTCTAGACGGAAGAGAATATCCTTGATCGATAGAGCAATTTCCTCTGCCCCACTGTCGATCTCTGCTATGTCATCGATTTTTTCGGCGGCTCTGCTCAGAAGATCATATGCAGGTATCATTCTGCCATCATTTTCTTTCAATTCAATAACCGCTTCCTGAGCAAGAGTTATCAGTTTTTCACCATGACGCAGACGTTCTCGTTTTTTCTGTAACTCTTCTTCTTCACCTGGTATAGGCTGCAGATTGTCTATCTCTTCTACAACATATTGAAGGTAATCTAAACGGCGACTCACTTCAGATTCACTCAATTGCTTTTGTTTATATTCATCCTGCAGCTGTACCATCTTTTGATATATTTTAGAAACAAGGGCCCGCTGCTCCAGTACAGCTTGTCCACAAAAACGATCAAGCAGATCACGGTGCTGACTGACTCTGAGCAAAGACTGATGCTCATGCTGTCCATGGATATCCACAAGCAGCTCTCCCAAAGAACGATAGATCGCCAAAGGGACGACTTGCCCGTTGACTCGGCAGACACTTCTCCCTTTGGAACTCACCTCCCGCCCGAGCAATAGTGTATTATCTTCACCAAGAGGCAAGCCCAATTCTGCTGTCTTCTCCATAACCTGCTGACAGCTGCTGCAGTCAAAACAACCCTGTACCAGGGCTTTCTCTGCACCGAAGCGTACCATGCTGCTGGATGCGCGCCCACCAACCAACAGATTCATAGCATCAACGATAATAGACTTCCCAGCACCGGTTTCCCCGGTCAGCACATTTAAACCACAGCCGAACATCAATTCAACATTTTCGATCAAGGCGAAGTCCTGGATGACAAGCTGGACAAGCATTTAGATCCCCCTCACCTCAACATCTCATCTATACGCTCCATCACCTGTTCTACAGCCTCCCGGGGTTTGATAATCAAAAGTATTGTGTCATCCCCAGCAACTGTTCCCAAGAGTTCCTTCCAACCAGAGCGGTCAAGAGCCTCTGCCACATTATGGGCAGCTCCAGGTAGTGTCTTGAGCAAAATGAGGTTTTCGCTGTAGTCATATTTCACCAGATTTTCCCGGAACAGCCGCTGCAGGCGTTTGTCACTCTGAGGAGGCTCCATCTGCTGAGGCAGGGCATAACGGTATGAATCAGAACCTATCGGAATTTTAACCAATTGAAGCTCCTTGATATCCCGTGATATAGTGGCCTGGGTAGTCTTGACACCCCGGGCGAGCAGTTCATCTGCTAACTCACCTTGGGTTGTAATTGCTTTTTCTTTAATGATCTCCATTATGATCTGCTGTCTTCGCAGTTTCATATAAGACAACACTTCTTCCGTTTTTATAATGATTTAACATAGCTGTTAGCAGCTATGCTCCAAGGCTAGCTACGGGTGGTTGGCTAAACCTTGCCCGGCGGGATTCCAACCACTATGTGTCACGACCCAGCTTGGTCGCTCCCATCCCCCTGTGTCTTCTGTCTTTTGTGTCTTCAATGCTCTCCTCGAAGTTTCTGGTTTAGAACCTCAGAAAAAGAGCGTTTTTTTACTTTGACAAGTTTTGTATAATAATCAGCTTTGCGAATTACAACACTGTCATTCTTTAATAAAGGAAAACCGATCTGTCCATCGATAGTAAGCATGACCTCAGAAGTATCTGTTCTCATAATCACCCTTATCTCCTGATCCTCAGGCAGAATAAAGGGTCTGGCATGCAAAGTATGTGGGCAAATAGGTGTAACAATCATTATTTCTAACTCAGGATTGACAATTGGTCCGCCTGCTGAAAGAGAATAGGCAGTAGAGCCTGTTGGTGATGCGACAATAATTCCGTCTGCTCTATAAGTTGACATATAGTCCCTGCCCACATAGGTTTCCAGTTTGATGATCCTGGAAATAGGCCCCTTAGCGATAACCACATCATTAAAAGCTATCATATTCTTAATAGGGGAGCCCTCACGCATTATCTGAGCATCCAGCATCATGCGAGACTCGATTCTATAATCGCCCTCAAGCAATTTTTCTAAACAGGGGAAAAGGTCCGGCATCTCTAGATCAGTAAGAAACCCCAGTTGCCCTAAGTTAACACCTAAAATTGGGATTTCCTTATCTGCTACCTGGCGCGCCACCCCTAACAGTGTCCCATCTCCTCCCAGTGTCAAAATCATATCTACATCTTCCTGAAAATCAATCTCCGGACATCCATAAGGAGGCATATACATAATTTCTGTAGTTTGGGGAAGTACAACTTTAATACTTCGCTGTTCAAACCATTCGACAAGAATATCAAGAAACCTGCCTCCACGGGTTTTGCGCATATTTACTACCAAACCTACCTGTTTCATCTCTGCCTCCTAACATCTCTTACGATGCTGCTCTATCAGTACATAGTGCGCCTTTTCTATAACAGCACAGACATCTGATTCATAATTATCCTGCAGTTCCATTTGATCTGAAGTTAGTGATAAGGCTAGTGATAATAAGAACTCAATATTGCCATCAGTTCCCCGAACAGGTGAATAGGTAACTCCTTTGTATTGATATCCTGACTCTATAGCTTTCTGGATAGTTTTCAATAGAACCTGCCGATGGATATCAGGATCTCTAACAATCCCACCCTTTCCCACCAACTGGGGCCCTGCCTCAAACTGAGGCTTAACCAGGGCAATAACCTCTCCCGTACTGGTAAGCAGTTCCCTTACAGCTGCAAAAACTTTTGTAAGAGATATAAAAGAGAGATCGAGTGTGACCAGATCCACTCTGGTTCCCAATTGTTCAGGGGTAAGATATCGCAAATTAGTCCTCTCCAGCACAATCACACGGGGATCCTGGCGCAGTTCCCAAGCCAGCTGTCCATACCCCACATCTACAGCATAAACCATTTTGGCTCCCCATCGCAACAAACACTGAGTAAACCCACCGGTAGATGCTCCACAATCCAAGGCGACCCGTCCCTTGACAGTGATATCGAACTCTTTTAGAGCAGCCTCCAATTTGAGCCCACCTCGGCTGACAAAAGAACAGGGATCCTCTTTAACACGTATTTCTCCATCCGGATCCACAAGAGTTCCAGGTTTTTCGATCCTTCTTCCTTCGTAAAAAACCACACCTGCCATCAAGCTGCGTTTTGCGCGTTCACGGCTGACAAAGTAACCCCTCTCCACCAGGAGTTGGTCGATACGCCTTTTTTTCCGATTACTCATCAGCTGCAAACCAGCCTTTCCTTTTGATCAAATCAATGATACCTTCAGCATCCAAACCGATATCCCTGCGCAATATATCAGATTTTCCGTGGGTTAGAAAACAGTCAGGAACACCCATCCTGGTCACATCCCCCTTATAGCCATGCTCAGACAGCAGCTCCAATACAGCGCTTCCAAAGCCACCGGATATAACATTCTCTTCTATAGTAATTACCCTTTTTGTCCTGTCTGACCATTCCAAAATCAACTCTTTATCCAGAGGCTTCACAAAGCGACAGTTGATCACAGCAGCCTCTATCCCCTTTTCAGAGAGCATTTCCGCTGCCTTAAGGGCCTGGTAATTCAGAGGGCCCACTGCCAAGATTGTCAAATCATTTCCTTGGCGGAGAAGCTCGCCCCTACCCAAAGGAAGCTCTGGAAGATGATAATCCACTTCCAGCTGAGGGCCGGCACCTCTTGGATAGCGTATAGCTACAGGGCCCAGATAATTAATAGAACTCCTTAGCATTGCTGCCAATTCACTCTGGTCCTTAGGTACCATCACTGTCATCCCGGGAATGTGACGCAGATATGATAGATCAAAAACACCTTGGTGAGTTTCTCCATCCTCTCCCACGATACCCGCACGGTCCAGTGCAAATATAAGATGCATATTTTGCAGGGCAACATCATGAACGATTTGATCATAAGCACGCTGCAAAAATGTGGAATAAATGGCCACAATCGGTAGGCAACCAGACTGAGCTAAACCTGCGGCAAGAGTCACAGCATGCTGTTCAGCAATTCCCACATCAAAAAACCGCTCGGGATATCTTCTGCCAAATTCACAGAGTCCGGTTCCATCAGTCATAGCCGCAGTGATGGTTACCACCTCAGGATGCTTTTCTGCTATCTGCAAGACTGTTTTACCGAAGACCTCTGTAAAGGTAGGCTCTGACTTTGACCGATGTGATTTGCCTGTTTCTAGGTCAAAGGGACCGATTCCATGAAATTTATTAGGATATTTCTCTGCTGGGGGATAGCCTTTTCCCTTTATGGTGTTCACATGCACCAAAACCGGTCCAGTGACCAACCTGGCACGTTCCAAAACCTGGTCAAGCATGCGCAAGTTATGGCCATCAATGGGCCCCAGGTAAGTGAACCCCAATTCTTCAAATAGCATCCCCGGAACCAACAAATACTTCACACTGCCTTTAAAGCGCTCCGCAGCCTTAAACATACGCTTACCGATATTAGGAATCCGCTGCACAGCACCCCTGATCTCCTCTTTACTCCTGTAATAGAATGGATCTGTGCGCAGCCTGCTGAGATACGCAGACATAGCCCCTACATTCCGAGTAATAGACATCTCATTATCATTCAAAACTACAATCAAGCGTGTTCCCAACTGCCCTGCATGGTTTAATGCCTCATAAGCCATACCTCCGGTCAGTGCCCCATCTCCGATCACAGCTAAAACAGAATGCTTTTCCTTTTTAAGGTCTCGAGCCATCGCCAAACCAAGAGCTGCTGAAATAGAGGTGCTACTGTGCCCAGTATCAAAACAGTCATGTACACTCTCACACCTCTTGGGAAACCCGCTCAACCCTTTGAACTGCCGGAGAGTTTTCAACTCTTCCCTGCGACCTGTCAGTATTTTATGTACATAACTCTGATGGCCCACATCCCAGACAATTTTATCTTCGGGAGAATTAAAAACATAGTGAAGGGCGATTGTTAACTCCACAACCCCCAAATTTGGGGCCAGATGTCCCCCATTCTGCGAAACTACATCCAATAAATATGCTCTAATTTCCTGGGCTAGAGTCTCCATCTCTTTCAATGTCAGCTTTTTTATATCTAAGGGTGTATTAATAGTTTCTAATATCAAAGAGCTTCACCTTTACCTTTTTCCCTTTGTATGAATTGGTTTTCGGCCATTGAACCTTTCCAGCCACGCAATAATTTGACCGATGCGAAACATAATCTCTGTTGCTTCATTTAATGCGATACCCTTACCAAGTGCCTTGCCTCCAACTGTAAAAGCAGCTACCAATGCGGTTATCAACGTGGTCAATAAAGTGGTATCAAGCCCCGGACTGCCAGTTGCTAACCGGAAAACTATAGTAACACCTATGGCACCACTTACAGTAGCACAGATATCTCCCATCACATCATTACAGAAAATTGCTACTTGATCAGCATTCTTAACTAAATTTACCGCTTGTCGTGCTCCGAGGAGCTTGTTAGCGGCCCTAGCATTTAAGTGACCTATCTCAGCTGCCGCAGCAGCAAAACCTACCATATCAAACAACACACCGATCAATATTATAACAAACAACAACAAAAGGGCTAAAATAAGAGCAGTTACTCTTCCCAGAAAAAATTCAGATAAACAACTAAAGATCAAGCTGAGAACAAAAGTAAGAAGTGCACTAAACAACCCGCGACGCCATTTTCGATCATCTCGATCAGCCATTCTCTCACCTATGCTATTAAGTAAATAGGTTGGGGTAAGGTTCTATCACCTTTTCCTCCAACCTTAATTATAGAATAATGGTTATAATAACAAGCAGGTGGTCCCCTGTTAGGTAAATATTGCGGCTTAGGTCTAGCAGGTTTTCCCAACATAGTAACCGAACGTCGCCGTTCTGGCGGTTTCCCCTTTAACTATGTTCTGCTTCTTGCTAAAAGCAGGGCCAGATTACCACTCAGTCCACACTTTAATCCCCAACAAGAGCCGTCTCGCCCGGACAGTCTAGGAGATTTCCTCGACGTTTTGACCTAAATCTAGCCTCTTTTGCAGTGAAGGTTTCAGCCTGGTTTATTATCTGCATTGGGCCCCAACAGAAATAAACCCTTATAACTTAAAGCATCCACCAGCACCACTCAAGGCAGGCTACGCTGCACACAGCACTAGTTGGTACCGCATGCAGGTATAACTCGAGCCGTAGCCATATCTATTATATGTCACTACGCACTTGAGCCTCCGCGGAGGAAGGGTCAACGCCTACATGCCATTGTAGATCGCCCTTCCTCCTTAACTCCCAGCACAAGCCCCCGACTGGGCGTCGAAAGCCAGCACCAGGAACTTCATCGATGTGCCCGTGACGGATTTTTAGGCCCGCCTTCGAAACAGGTCTCCACAACTAGAATACTGCACCACCTGCTCGTAAATTCCTATATTATTTGTGAATAGTATTATAACATATCCACTGATCAAAATAAATTATATTACTGCAGATGTCAATCTATGAGTTCATGCTTTTCGAAAGAGAAGGTACTTGGCCACATCCCTTAAAAAATCATCCTGTAGGCCTAGGTTATCAAGACTCAACAAACACCCTTTGACCTGTTCTTCTGCCAGTCTCTTAGCCTGTTCAACCCCTAAGAGTGCAGGATAAGTCGCCTTGTCTTTGGCCAGATCGCACCCTGTCTTTTTGCCCATCAACTGTTCATCACCTGTTAGATCTAAAAGATCGTCAGTGATTTGAAAGGCCAGTCCAAAAGCGCTGGCATAGTCACCTAATAACCGCAACTCTTTGTCGCTGGCAGCTGCTAATAATCCCCCAGTTCTTACCGCAGCTAAAAATAGAGCCGCCGTCTTATGGTTGTGAATGTATTCAAGGGTTTTTTCACTCACCCTGATCCCCTCAGACTCCAGATCAACTACCTGGCCACCAATAAGCCCCTGGGAACCCGCAGCACTACCAACCTCCTGAATAACCTGTAAGATTATCTGTGGCTCAAACCCCTTTTCCTGCAGATGAGCAAGTGTTTCAAAGGCAAGTGTCAACAGAGCATCCCCGGCCAGAATGGCTACAGCCTCTCCATAGGCCTTATGGCAGCTAGGTTTTCCACGCCTATAATCATCATCATCCATGGCAGGTAGATCATCATGGATCAATGAATAAGTATGTATCATTTCCACTGCTGCAGCTGCAGGTAGGACTTTTTGTTCATCAGTCCCTAATACTTCGGCTACAGCCATAGTAAGGGCACCGCGCAGGCGCTTTCCTCCGGCAAAGACACTGTATCGCATAGCCTCATGGACCCGTATAGGATAGGTAGAAACAGAGGGCAGCAAAAGATCCAGAGCAGCATTGATTTGTTCTGCTTTACATTGAAGAGCCTTTTCCCAGTTCACTTGGACAGCCTCCCAGAGTCATCCAGCCAGGATGGAGCCTCACTATAGAAATCATCCATCAAGACCTCTACACGCTCCTCATAGTTGTTGAGTTCTCCGATCAGCAGGCGCAAAAGTCCAATCCCCTTCTCGAAAGCCTTGAGTGATTCATCCAGGGTTAGCTCCCCTCTTTCCAGGTCACTGACAACTGCTGCCAGCTTTTCCATTGCCTCTTCAAAGGTTAATTTTTGATCTATATTTTGCTGCTGCTCCAATCTGTTTCCTCCTTAATACCCCTGACATTGCAATCAAGTCTGCCTTTCCGAAGAATCACAGACACCTGGTCACCTACTTTAACCTTACTGCTGTCCTGTATCAATTCTTTTGACCGGGCATCCAGACACATACTGTACCCTCTTTCCAGGACCTGGAGCGGATTTAACGCATCCAACTTCCCGGTCAGTGCCTTTATTTCACGGGAATTTTGTTTTTGAATCGAACGAGTTCTCTCTATAAGGTGTGAGCTGTAATGCACTACCTTCTGCTTATTAATATAGGCTGTGCGAGAAAGCAAAACCCCCAGATTCCTAACCGAGTGGGAGCTAATATCTTCCCGCCCTGCCTGCAGCTTTTGATAGATTGACACATTTATCCTGTTCAGATACTGCTGCAATTTTGCCTCCAGCTCATCCCGGCGGGGAACAACCATTTCCGCCGCTGCAGATGGAGTAGGAGCCCGCAGATCAGCTACCAAATCAGCTATGGTATAATCTGTCTCATGTCCCACAGCACTGACCACCGGAATCTTTGAACAAAAAATAGCACGGGCGACGGCTTCAGTATTAAAGGACCAGAGTTCCTCAAGTGAGCCTCCGCCGCGCCCCACAATAATCACATCGATGTCCTGTCTTTCATTTAAAGACTGTAGAGCAGAACAGATCTCCCTTGGGGCATCCTCCCCCTGAACAGCTGATGGAGCTAAAACCACCGGCATATCAGGAAAACGCCGCCTGATCACCTTGATTATATCATGCCAGGCAGCCCCTGTCGGTGATGTAACAACCCCAACCCTACGCGGAATATAAGGAATTTTTCTTTTGTGTTCCGGTGCAAAGAGATCCTCTTTTTGGAGTCGATCTTTCAACTGACAGAAAGCCTGATAAAGAGCTCCCTGGCCATCAGGCGCCATCTCCTGGGCATAGAACTGATATAAACCGTCCCTTTCGTAAATGCTTATATACCCCCTGGCAAGAACCCTCATGCCATCAGCTGGCAGGAAAGTGAGTCTCCTTCCCTGAGAGCGAAACATCACACACCTGAGACGGCCTCCTTGATCTTTTAATGTAAAATAGTGATGGCCTGAACTGTGATGTTTATAATTGGATATTTCTCCACGCACCCAGAGATCATTTAAAAAGGGATCAGCCTCTAAGAGAGTACGCAGGTACGTGTTGAGCTCCCCTACCTGATAAATTCGCCGCTCTATAACCTATCACACCTTACTCAATCTCTTGGCAGCTTCCACAAGATTGTAAATTAACATAATGATGCGCATCGGGCCCACTCCACCGGGAACCGGAGTGATATAGCCGGCTACATCCACAGCGCTGTCATAGTCCACATCACCAATGGTTTTACCATCGATCCAATTGGAGCCTGTATCGATAACAACAGCCCCCGGCTTGATCATATCACCTGTGATCCCCTTTGGCTTGCCCAACTCAGTAATGATAATATCCGCCTGCTTGGTATAGGGTGCGAAATCCTCATCCGGATGCACCAGGGTAACCGCACATCCTCTATCAAACAGCATCATGGTGATCGGCTTGCCGATCTCGATAGAATGGCCTACGACAACAGCGTGTTTCCCTTTAAAATCTATATTGACATTTTCCAGCATTTTGACACAGGCATTGGCAGTCACACCCAGATAGCATTGATCTCCGATCATCAAATTACCCAGGTTCATGGGATGAAAAGCATCAATATCCTTATCAGGGTTTATAGAATTCATCACCTGTTTTTCATACTTGTCCAGCTCTCCCGGCAGGGGCAGCTGGACCAGGATCCCGTGGATCTTATCATCTTTGTTGAGCCGGTCAATGAGACCCATCAGCTCTTCGATAGTTGTATCTTCACCCAGGTGATGGAGTTCAGCGTATCCACCTACAGCTTCACAATTCTTGCCTTTGTTACGGACATAAACAGCGGAGTCTTCAGCACCACCCACCAAAACAGTGGCCATACCAGGTGTAATGCCCTTCTTTTTGAGCTCCTCAACCTCTTTGGTGAGCGCTGCCCGCACCTCAGCCGCCATTTCCTTTCCATTTATACGTACAGCCGACATCGAGTAAACCTCCTTTTGAAAATCATTTCCCTATTATTAAATATAAGGAAAGGAGAACTGGATTACCCTCCCCAGAATCCAGTTCTCCGTAAAATTCATCAGTCTTATTTCCTCATTTCCAACTGCCACTTGGCTGCCTCAACAGTGTTGCGCATCAAGATAGCAGTTGTCGCAGTACCTGCACCACCCGGAACCGGAGTGATCCAAGCTGCCTTTTCCATGGCCACATCGGTCTCCACATCGCCTAATATCTTTCCATCCTTGGGATTGATTCCAATATCCACAACAATAGCGCCCTCTTTGACCCAATCACCCTTGATCAGATGGGGTACTCCTACTGCTACAACTAAAATTTCGGCCCTGCGTACATGCTCTTCAGTTAATCCCCTCTGCCCTGTCGCAATATGGCAGATTGTTACTGTACCAAAGCTGTTTAAAAGCAACAATGCTGCCGGTTTGCCAACAATATCACTATGGCCCACCACAACAACTTCTTTGCCGTAAATATCAACACCGGTAGACTTGATCAGTTCAAAAGCCCCTTGGGCTGTACAGGGTACCAGTCTGGGCTTACCAAAGGTAACCAGCCCCATGTTCGTAGGTGTTACACCCTCTATATCTTTTTCATAAGCGATACTCCACTGGCACTCAGTAGCATCAATATGCTCAGGCACAGGCATTTGCAAGATTATCCCAGTGACATTGGGGTCTGCATTCAACCCAGCGATATGTTTGAGCAACTGCTCCTGGGTCATATCTGCAGGCAGTTCCTGGAGATCATATTTGATGCCACAAAGTTCAGCGTTTTTCTTCTGAGCGTTGGTATAAACCCTGGATGCCTCATTCTCTCCTACCTGAATCGCCACCAGACTCGGAGAGACACCCTTTGCCTTTAACTCCTCAACATCTTTTTTGACATCCTCTTTAATCTTGTCTGCAATGGGCTTGCCTTTTAAAAGTTGTGCTGGCATTTTACTCCTCCTTATTTTTAAAAACTATTTTACAAAAAAACTAAAACCATACTCACCTCCATCTCATGACCAACTTTCATCTCAGTTGACATACCCTCCATTCCTGAAGACAGGAGATTCTGCTTCAGTAGCACCCTGAATTTCATTGCCGATTACTGCAAGAATAGCCAATATGACCAGTAAGACACCTAGGTATATATTCGCAACATACCGTGCTAATTCCTGCCGTAAATTAAACTTTATTCCTCATTTACCAAAATGAAAAACCCGGCTCTAACTGCTATTGCCGGGGTATTTCTTTGTTTTGTTTAGCAACCATCCCTAAAACACCGTTAATAAATCGTGGTGCCTCATCATGGCTAAATGTTTTAGCCAGTTCCAGAGCCTCATTGATAGCTACATTACGGGGGGTCACCTTATAAAGCATCTCATAAAGCGCCAATCTCAATATATTGCGGTCAACATTTGCCATACGGGTCAGGTCCCATTCAATGGCATATTGTTTGATACATTCATCTATTTCCAACTGATGTTCTAGTGTTCCTTTAACAAGAGACCGGGTAAAAGCGGCCAATTTATCAGGAACAGAATTCTCATCCAGCATGTAATTTAAGGCGCGGTTTGGTTCTGCATTAACGAGATCAACCTGAAACAAAACTTGCAATGCGATTTCTCTGGCCCGCCGCCTGCTCAAGCAAGCCCCCCCTTTCATTATTATCTGGCCGGGCCTGCTCACCTAAAGAATTTAACGCTCCCACCAGTCTCCCGGACCTCCACCTTCATCTAATCGCTTTCCTAGAAAATAACCAGCTATCACACAAATAATAACTAAAATTGTCTTCCAGAAACCAACAAGTATAAAGAGCAAACCGACTACTAATCCCAGGACTAAACCAAGCAGCTTTCCCCGGTGGTTATCCATCAAGTATTGTAATATCTCGAAAAAATTTCTACCCATATAGTACTCCCCTTCTATTCCACACGAGGGCGTACCTCTGCAGCAACGCTCTGAATTAGTACCTGCACTTTAGATACCTGCACCCCAACCCTTTTCTCCAACCGCTCCCGTACTAATTCCTGCACTTCCTGAGAGATATCCGGTAAGTTAGCATCAGGGTTAACATTCATATGCAGTTTAACCACCAGGCCATCCTGGTCTGTGCGCAGGATTGGCTTTACATCTCGCACTTCCCGTACATTTCGCGCTGCCCGTCGGATCAAGTTCTCTAACGCTGAATCTGTTATTTCTATCCTACCCAGTCCAGATTCATGAATGATCACATCACGCTCTGAAGGACGCCGAAAGATATCAATTAAAGCCCAAACAGCAAAAAGGAGTATAACTACACTCCCCGCTGCCAACCCCCAATTGTTACCTGGTACAGTTAATAAAGCCTCAAGCTGCCCCAGAGTAAATAAACCCAAAGCAAGCGCAAGGGCATATCCGGACAGCAATATTAAGATCACCGAAGTTATTATTTGAAAGAAAAGGTGTTGTCGGCGCATAAAGCTTTAAATCTCCCTTTATTTGTCAGTCCTATTTAACTCGCTGCTCTTCCTGGACCTCAGGAAAGGAAACACCCTGTACATGAACATTGACATTGACCACCTTAAGCCCTGTCATACTTTCAATGGCATTTTTAACATTTTCCTGTACTTTTAAAGCCACATCAGGTATCTTGACACCATATTCAACAATCACAAATATATCAACAGCTGATTCTTTCTCTCCGACCTCTACTCTGACACCCTTGGAAAGATTTTTACGACCCAGTATTTCAGCGAAACCACCAGCAAGACCTCCGCTCATACCAGCCAATCCCTCGACCTCAGTTGCGGCAAGGCCTGCAATCACAGCTACCACTTCATCAGCGATCCTAATTGCTCCCATAGCTGTACGGCTTGTTTCTTCAGGATTAGTATTCACGTTATCACTCCTCACCAAATTAATTTTGCTAATTATGCCCAATCTACAACCCATTATACCAATCAATAAAACAATTGCAAACAAAACATGGCAACAAAATTTTTTACCCTTTTAATGCACTATAACTATCTGAAAGAGAGTTCACAAAGGATGTATCCACCCTACCACTCCGGAAATCCTCATCACCCATCAGATACCGCAGAAAAGGTATGGTAGTCTTGATGCCATCGATCCGATATTCGCTCAGTGCGCGCTCCATCCGCAGAATCGCCTCTTGACGGCTGCGGCCCCAGATGATCAGCTTTGCAATCAGGGAGTCATAGTGGGGAGAGACCTTGCAGCCTGGATAAACCCCACTATCCACACGCACCCCCATACCACCAGGGGGTAAATAGTTTGAGATCAGGCCAGGGCTGGGACAGAAGCCGTTTTCCGGGTCCTCAGCATTGATACGGCATTCTATTGCAGTGCCTTGCTGCACAATATCATCTTGCCGGAATGCCAGTTTCTCACCTGCCGCTACCTTAATAGTTTCCGCCACCAGGTCAATGCCTGTGACTAACTCGGTTACAGGATGCTCCACCTGGATACGGGTATTCATTTCTATAAAATAGTAGTTGCCATCTTTGTCTAATAAAAATTCAACTGTACCGGCACCGGCATAATTAGCTGCCTGAGCAGCCTGTACAGCATCTGCACCCATCTTAGCCCGCAGTTCTGGTGTAAGGGCCGGACAGGGTGTCTCTTCTACAAGTTTCTGGTGCCTTCTCTGGAGTGTACAATCCCTTTCCCCAAGATGTACCACATTACCGTGTTCATCAGCTATAATCTGAAACTCCACATGCCGTGGCTGCGAAATATATTTTTCAAGATAAAGGCTGCCATCACCAAAGGCAGCCTCTGCTTCCTGACGAGCCATTTGGATGGCATTTTCCAACTGACTGCTGTCCATAGCCAAGCGCATACCCCGGCCTCCTCCACCTGCTGAGGCCTTGATCATGACAGGATAGCCTATCTCTTCTGCACTTAGCTCGATATCCTCACCGCTGATCAGTCCAGGTGAACCAGGGACAACAGGTACTCCCGCCTGGGTCATCAATGACCTAGCAGTAGCTTTAGCCCCCATAGTGATGATTGCCTTGGCTGAAGGACCGATAAATTTGATCCCCTGTTCTTCGCAAACCTTCGCAAAAGTCGGGTTTTCTGCCAAGAAACCATAACCTGGATGAATGGCTTCCGCTCCCTTTGTCTGTGCAGCGCTGATAATATTAGATATATTTAAATAGCTTTGGACAGGTTGATACCCGCCGATACATATAGCCTCATCTGCCAATTTAACATGAAGGGACTCTCGATCAGCCTCAGAGTATACGGCAACTGTTTTTATACCTAACTCACGACATGTTCTGATAATACGCACTGCGATCTCGCCCCGATTGGCTATTAGGATCTTGTTAAACAAAATATACCTCCTGTTTGGATTTCCCTCAGAATATTCATATATATGAGGTATGCCACCAACGGTCATTGAACATTAGTATATCAAGCGAGAATAACCAGTAGGGAAGTCTCACTCTTTAGGTGCAATCAGCAAAAGCACCTGTCCGTATTCTACCGGTTCGGCATTGTCCACTAAGATCTCCACGATCTCTCCCTCACATTCCGTTTCGATTTCATTCATCAACTTCATCGCTTCTATGATGCAAAGAGTGTCCCCCTCCTTGACACTGCTGCCAACCTCAACAAAAGGAGGAGCATCAGGAGCAGGTGCCCTATAAAAAGTTCCCACCATCGGGGCAGTCACTTCTATAAGGTTAGTCTTGTCCACTGCTTCTTCTTCAATAATGTCAGTTTCAGCTTTAACCGTATCAGCTTCAACAGTATCAACCTCAACAGTATCAGAATCCTGCTTAAACAGCTTTTGTTCGCTTACATCTGTATTACCTAAAATACCCTTCCTGATTGCAACCCTCATCCCTGCAGTTTCTACCTGCACTTCATTAATATTTGCTTGATCAATCATATCGATCAGGTCTTTAACATCATTAATATTCATCTTTCCATCCTCCGCACTAGAACGAGGTGAACGCTCCACAGCGCTTGTACTCCCTTGTTTTGCTGCCGGTTTTCCAGGTGTTGGCCCTTCGGCTTCCACTTCTACAAATTGAGGTGGAGGAATCTCTCCGTTTCTAACCTTTTTTCTGTATTCAAAGAATTTCCTGGCGACAGCTGGGAAAAGAGCATAGGTGATATAGTCTTCCTCTGATTCCACCAGTTCCTTAATTTCCTCTTTCTTCTTTTCAAAATCATTCTCCAGCAAATCTGCCGGCCGGACAGAGATCGGTTGTTCATCACCAATAACCAAGCGCTGAACTTCTGGATCTATAGGACCCAGCGGCTTTCCGTAATAACCCCGCACATAGTCCTTGACCTCCTGAGGTATCATCTTGTATCTGCTGCCGGTCAAGACATTGAGCACAGCCTGGATTCCTACTATCTGACTGGTTGGAGTCACTAATGGGGGATAACCTAACTCTGCACGAACCCGGGGAATCTCACTGAGCACCTCTTGGATGCGATGGAGTGCATTCTGTTCCTCAAGTTGACTCACCAGATTAGATATCATTCCACCAGGGACCTGGTGATCAAACACCTTCATATCATTAATCCTTGTCACACCACGCTCATAACCCCGCTTGCGGCGCAGATCCTCCCAGTAATTCGATATTTCAAATAGCAGTGGTATATCTAGCCCGGTATCCCATTTTGTCCCGTGCAGAGCACGAACCAGCGTTTCCACCGGCGGCTGAGATGAACCAAAGGCCATAGGTCCAGAACAAGCATCAAAAGCATCCAGCCCTGCCTCTACTCCCTTCAGGCAAGCACCGATGGCCATCCCACCGATATAATGGGTATGAAGTTGAACAGGCAGATCGAGCTTATCCTTTAAAAGTGAAACCAGCTCATAGGCCAGATAAGGAGAGAGCATACCTGCCATATCTTTGATGCAGATAGAATCCGCCCCCATATCCTGTAAACGAAGGGCTGTTTCCAGATAATGCTCATTAGTGTGTACAGGGCTGATAGTATACACAACACAGGCCTGAGCATGCATGCCTGTTTTTCTAACCTCCCGTATAGGGACTTCCATATTGCGCACATCATTTAAAGCGTCAAAAACACGAAAAATATCGATTCCAACTTCCACTGCCTTGTTAATAAATGCCTTTACTAAATCATCTGCATAGTTGGCATATCCCACTATATTCTGACCACGCAACAGCATCTGCAGTGGCGTGTGTTTGACATACTTTTTAATGGTTCTGATCCTGTCCCAAGGATCTTCATGTAAGTAGCGAATACACACATCAAATGTGGCTCCACCCCACATTTCCAGAGAAGAATAGCCTACCTGATCGATCTTTTCCAGAATAGGAACCATATCCTCTGTTCGCATCCGGGTGGCCCATAAACTCTGATGAGCATCTCTTAGTGTAGTATCTGTGACTTTCGGTCTCATATACATACCTCCTCCATCCCAAGGAGAATTTCGTAAATAATAGTACATTATAATAAAAGAATCGGCGTTAACCGTTTCTTTTTAACCTGTAAATTAGGTATATTTAATTGATTATATTATTGCTTCACAGATTTTTCAATAGCAAACACAAAATTTAAGCCTCACTTCTTTATGGTTTCGGGATCACAAAAATGTTTCTAGGTTCGACATCAGCCACCCGGCTGACTATATCTTTGAGCTTTTCCTCCTTAGATCCGGCAACTGATGTGCCCTGAATAATCACAGTTGCTGATTTTTCCTGTATTAAAACCACCGCATCTTTAAAACCCTGAGCCTGTGCTAGCTTTTCCAGTTCTACTTCAACTGTATTACGCTCTGTAATTTTTATCAACTCCTGTTGAGCGTAATCCCTGGTCTCCCCACTAGATGCAGGATTTCCCGCAATCTCCTTCAAGACATCTAGCTGTTGGCTGCGCATGCGATCCCTTGTCAGCCGACAGTCTACAAAGAACTCCTGTTTTTTTACTGTTTCAGATACTTCAGAGCTGTTCTTATTCTCTGCTTGCTGCTGTAGCTTCACCTCTACCGAAGCAGAAGGCTGTTCCTCATCTCTCTCTGGCATATTGATGACATAATACCAGCGACCGATAAGGATGAGGAGAAGAAGGAGCAGCCCTAGGGCTAATATAACTGATGTTTTCTTATTATAAATAAAATAAATCATAACCACTACCTGCTTTCCTTCGGTAATACTGTCACTTTATGAGCAGGAATGTCTAGAACAATAATAACAGCCTGTACCAACTCCTCACGCAATGCCGGATCTCTAGCTCCCTCTGACAGAACAAGAACACCGGCAATTTCCGGGCTTATTTCTTTGATCAATACAGGTTCCTCTTGCCCTCCGGAAACAGCACTGAGCAACACCAGATTTCCTTCCTCATTAATCTCTGTTATTGTGCGATTTCCTCCTGACTTGTCCACTTCTTCCGTCGTTTTTGTCTGTTCAGAAAGGTTTGTGGCATACAGATGCTCAGGGCCAGCGGCCATGGTGACGGTCACTTGAACATCACCTGCCCCAGACACAGAACTCAAAGCCCTCTCTAACCTGCCCTCTAAGTCTTTTTCCACTTTACTGAGCCCTTCTTCAATAGCCAACTCTTCACCGGCTTGGTCGTTAGATACCGGAGATGACTCCGGGTTAGGCGAAACCCAGTTGCTGCTGTAGATCAACAGAAATAGACCTCCCGCCAGCACAAGGATCAGCTTCCACATTTTAGAGGAGCGAAGCAGGTTCCATTCCTTGCTGTTTTTCAAGCGTTCCCACCATTCTCCATAACTTCCTTTCAACTCCATATACAATCACCTCATTCCATCCAAAGTCACCACTACCGCATCGGTTTCAAGCCCACACAGTGAAGCAACGGTTTTTTGAACCTGTTCTAACACATCCTGCTTTCTTTCCCCCTGTTCTGCCTCTCCACCACACTCAGAGCCAATTTTCACCTCTTCTACTGGGTCTACAGCAGGCAAACTGGTTTTAATAAAGATTTCGATTCTTTCGATCACTCCCACTTCATCCTGAGATGAACCGGATACAAACTGCACCCTTGCATCCGCCTTCTCTACCTCAGGAACAATACAGGCGAAAGCAGCGATCTGTTCCTCCAGGTGTTTTCCATAATAGCTTTCGGTCTGTACAGTCTGTAGCTGCTGCAATTCCTTCCCCTGATCAAGAATCTGCTGTAACTCTTTATTCCCCTCAGCCATCTCCAGTTCAATCAATGGTTCCTGTTGAATAAACGATACTATAGGATTTAAAAGGGTGATCAGCACAAAAAGCCCCACAACCACCTCCACAGACTTTCGTGTTTCCTTGAGAGGAAGAAGCATCTCAATAAAAACAGCTATCAATATAACAAAGACAATATTTCTCACCAGGTGATAAATTGTTTCCACATGGAGCACCCCACTTACCGCAGCATGACACTGAAGTTGCCCAATCCCACTATGATTGTTAACACGATGAAAAACATCAACCCTACCGCCGCCACAGCACCAAAAACGATAAAAAGATAATTCCCCAGGAGATGAAGAGTTTCACTGAGCTGTCTTGCCCCTATAGGCTCCAGCAGGGCCGCGGCCAGCCTGTACATTACAGCTGCAGATAATATTTTTATTACCGGTAGAGCACACATTATGAGGATGGCCAAGGCTCCAATGACACCCACCCCGTTTTTGATGAATAGGGAACAGCCTACGATAGCGTCCACAGCATCAGTGAGGACTCCTCCTACTACAGGAACAAAAGAACCTGTAAGAAATTTAACTGTACGCAGCCCTACTCCGTCTGTAACAGCCCCGGCCACTCCCTGAATCCCCAGAATGCCGATAAAGATGGTCAAAACAAGGCTAACTAAAAGCACACTGCCGTCACGGATGAGATCTGCCAGACGACTGACCTTAAATCGTTCAGAAAGGCTGCTAACGATACTGAGAACCGCCGCACAGAAGATTAGAGGAAAAACAATATTTTGAATCAGTGTCGCCAAAATATTTGATGAAATAAAGATTACTGGCTGCATTAAAGCAACAGTTGTGAGATTTCCCATAGCAGCCATCAAGGTCATGATCACAGGGATCATAGCTTGCATAAATCCCACCATATTACCTATGGCATCCCGGCCAGTATTCAAGGCAATAGCAAAGGAACTCAAAGCGACTGTTAGCAGGATAAGCATGCCTAGGGCGTGAGCAAGCTTGGCAACTGTATTTTGTTCAAAAGCATTTTGTAGATGCTCAATGAGCGCCAACAGTGCCCCTAAAATAATCAATTTACCCAAAAGAGATGTATGGGTAAGAAATTCTCGGCAGAAGTACCTGAGCAGGGCATTGAAAATGTCAGACAGTTCCAGATCCAATTTCCCTTGACGCACATCATCAAAAAGCTCAGCAAGACTGATCCCTGACAGCTGGTCATAAATATCCTCATCCACTTTTTTTAAGAATGTATCAACTTCATCCAGTTCAAGCTGCTCAAACTGGTCAGTGATTATAGACTGCTGATCAGATCCCTGGGAAGGACTCGGTATAAACAGAAAACAAATAAAGAATATGATAAAAGCCTTACTTCTTACTTGCAATCCTACCCCCCCTATTAATGCAATCTATGGAAGCAGTCTGACCACAACCTCCAGAACAGCAGTAAGGATAGGGAGTGCCAGCAGCAAAATTAAGATCTTTCCAGCCATTTCAATCTTACTGGCTATAGTACCCTCCCCGGCATCACGGCAGATCTGAGCACCAAACTCAGCGATATAGGCGATCCCTAAAATTTTTAGGAGAGTGAGCAAATAAAGCTCGTCCACCTCAGCCTTATTGGTCAGATCCCGAAAAAGATCGATTATAACTCCCACCTTGTCCAAGACCAGAATAAAGATCATAACCCCGAAGGCCAACACTAAGAGCAGAGCCATTTCTGGCCGCTCTTCCCGCAGCAGCACCGCAAAGACAGTGACAATCATGGCAATACCAACGATAACTATAATGTCCAAATCCATCACCTGCTTCAACTGATGAGACTTCTTAACAAGAGTACAAGCAAGCTTCTACTCTAAGCAAATAAAGTTCACCCTTGTACCATTCCACATAGTTCGCAAAGTTTAGATATAGACACAGGATCCCCCCCCTGTGTCTCCCCTGTATCTCAATAGAGGTGAAAAACTGAGCGCACCACATCAAACAACTCATTGATCAGCTGTACCACCATGATCAGAACCACAACCACACCTGCCAGTGTGAGCATCTGTGCCTGTTCTTCCTTGTCAGCCTGCTTTAGGATAATGTTCAATACTGAAATAAGAATCCCCAGTCCCGCAATTGTAAAAATAATGTCAACATCTATCATAACCAACCCCCTTAAAGCAGCAGGAGCACAATACTGATTCCTACCAGAAAACCCCCGTACTGCCACAGGCGCGTATTTTTTTCCTGACTGCGCCTCGCTTTCTCTTCCTCCTGACGGAGGTGCATAGAGGTGAGAGCTATATTTTTATGCTGTTCCTCCCGGTCCGAAACCCCCAATAATTTTCCGAATGCACATAAAATAACATAATCATCTTTGATCAAGGCACTGGAATTCCAATTATCCTGCAGTGCCTTTTCCCAGGCCTCGGCAACAGTACAACCCTGCCCCTTACCGATCAGTTCCCCGGCTTGGCTAAATATTTTGTTAACACTATTAGCTCTGGCCTGGCCAATCTTTTTTAAGGCAACAGGTAGAGGAGTGGCGGCATAAAGAATCTCTGTATCCAACATCTGCAGGGCATCTTGCAGCAATCGCAGCTCCTTAGACCTCTGAGAATAAAGGGATGCTACCTTTATCCCGGCCAATCCCATTGACCCAATAACCAAACAAGCCCCGAGGGCTTTCCACATGTCTGCTCTCTCCTTCTATCAGTCAGCTATGGCTAGCGGTTGATGCTGTTCATTCCAGACACCCTCAATTGTGCCGGGACCCTTTCTCCTACTCAAAAAAACATAGCGTTGGAACACCTTGCTGTCGATCAGCTCCCGCAGATAGGGCCGCTCCTTCAGCTCCATCCAGGATGAGGCATGAACTGTAGCTAAGACACTGACACCGGTATGGATCATCTCCCAGATAGCTGTAACATCTCCAGCTCGTCCAATTTCATCTGTGGCGATTACCTGTGGGGACATAGAGCGCAGAAGCATCACCATACCCTCTGCCTTAGGACAGTGATCCAGCACATCCACACGAGGCCCCAGATCATGCTGAGGAACCCCTTGACGGCAGGAAGCCAGTTCACACCTCTCATCAACAACCCCCACAGTGAGTGCCGGAAAATGCAATTCAGGGACACCATAGCTTAAAAAGCGAACCAGGTCTCTGAGCATAGTAGTCTTTCCGGCGCAAGGAGGGGATACAATCAAGGTATGATAGGGACGAGCATCATGAAGGTTCAGTACATAGGGAAGCAGTGGGCGAGCTGAACCCAGAATGGCCCGAGCGATGCGAAAGTTTAAACTACCTATGTCCCTCAGTGTTTTCAGAGAGCCATTATCCAAAACAGCTCTTCCAGTAAAACCGACACGGTGTCCCCCAGGCAGAGTGAGAAAACCCTGCCTAAACTCCTCTTCAAACGCATAAAGGGAACCCTGACTGATCAACTGTACCGTCTTTTGAATATCGTCCCCGGTAACCAGATAAGCTCCGGAAACCAGCGGCGATGTTTGTCCTTTGTGATCTATAAAATACTCATGCTGATCTAAACGTACAGCAAGAGGGCGATTAAGGCGCAGACGAACCTCTTCTATGTCATGCACAATAGAAAGAGGCAGCAGCTCCAGAACATTTCTGACAGATGGTGCGATAAAAGAAATAATCTCTGTAAGGCCCCTTGCCACCACTTGTCTCACTATAACCCCTCCCTAATCTCTTGTTCTATTGATATATATTTGTTGATTTCCATGTTTATGCAAAATAAAAACACCGCCCTGATAAGAGCGGTGCAGCTGAATCGAATTTGTCTAAATTTTAGTCTTCCTTTGGTTCATCTAGCCCCTTCTTTTTCTCCCAATCTCCGGGGAGAGTCATTGAGCCATCATTAACAAAAACCACTTTACTGCAATTTGGGCAGGTAACTTCGATAATGTCCTCATCATTGATGATATCAGATTCGAAGCAGATGATGTCACGACACTGTGGGCACTCCACTTCTACATAGTCGATGCCATCATCATCCTCAAGGATATCAAATTCCTCCTCATCATCGACCTCTTCAAAATCTATTTCATCATCAAAAAGATCATCATCGAAGCTTTCCAGATAATCCTCCAGATCCTCTACAGCGATCTGTAAATCCTCTACCTCATCTGTCAGGTCGGCAATAATATCGACAAGCTGTTTGAGGATACGCTGTTCATCTTTACCTTCGTCTAACTTCAGACCTTCAGTTAATCCCTGCAGGTAAGCAATTCTTTCCCGCAATTCATCCATTTTCTGACCTCCTGGATATTTGTGTTATATTAATAATTTTAACTAAACACGCTCTAAATATTCCCCTGTTTTGGTATCTACCTTTACTATATCCCCCTCGTCAACAAAGAGTGGCACCTGTATCACCAAACCCGTTTCCAGGGTTGCCGATTTTGTAGCCCCAGAAGCGGTATCCCCACGTACACCCGGTTCTGTGGTAGCTACTTTAAGTTCTACAGAATGAGGCAGATCTATCCCCATCAACTCACCATTATAAATGAGGACAAAAATATTCATGTTTTCCTGCAAATAATTAATATTATCCCCTAACTGATCCTCAGTAATACTGACCTGTTCATAGGTTTCGTTGTCCATGAAAACGATAGATTCCGCTTCCCGGTAGAGATACTGCATCTCCTTCCTTTCAATGTGCGCCCTGTTCACCTTTTCCCCGGCGCGAAAAGTCTGCTCAACCACACGCCCTGTACGCATGTTTTTCAGTTTGGTGCGCACAAATGCTGCTCCTTTACCAGGTTTGACATGCTGAAATTCCACAACACTATATACTTCCCCATCCACATCAATTGTTAAACCTGTTCTTAAATCATTTGTTGAAATCATCCTTTTTCATGCCTCACTTCCTAAAAATAGTCCTGCCCCTATCTTAATTGTCGTAAATTTATCATGTCTCTATATATAACACAGTAGAACCGTCCCCCTGTGTCTAGACCACAATTAGGTACTTTGTCACAGGTGTAAGTATCTCACAGCCATTCTCTTTGACTAAAACGGTATCCTCAATACGCACCCCTCCCCATTGGGGGATATAGACACCAGGTTCAATTGTGACTACCATGCCCTTCTCCAGCAGCAGGTCCTCTCCCTGAGCAAGCCTTGGCCCCTCATGAACAGCCAAACCCACTCCATGTCCCAGAGAATGGACGAAATAGTCACCATAACCTGCTTCAGTGAGAAATTGGCGGACATTTTTATCCACATCCGCTGCCTTAACCCCTGCCCTCACAGCTCTAAGACCTCTTGCCTGCGCTTCACGTACAATTTCGTAAACTTCCTGCTGCCTGGCAGAAACAGTTCCTACACCAATAGTTCTCGTCAAATCTGCAGCATAACCTTTATAAGTAGCACCCAGATCAAAAGTGATCAGCTCACCCCACTGAATTTTTTTCTGAGTGGCTGTGCCATGGGGCAGAGCCCCCCTCTCTCCTGAGGCAACGATGGTCTCAAAGGCAGGAGGGCCGCTTCCATAACGCCGCATAAAACATTCCAATATACCGGCAATCTCCTGCTCACTCTGTCCGGGGCGTATTTCTCCCAGCAGATACCGAAAAGCGCTGGCTGTTATCGCTCCTGCTTCCCTAATCAATTCAATCTCAGTTTCATCTTTCAATAAGCGGAGTTTTTCCACTAAACCTTGCACAGAGATAAGTTCTGCTGAAAGAGATTCCCGCAGCATTTCCCACTGCCAGTAAGTGATATGATCTTTTTCAAAACCGAGGCTTTGGATCCCTTCAGTTCTGACTAATTCCGCCAGTGCTTTGATAAAGGATCTTTTATAAAGGATAAATTTACAGCTAGGAGCCTCCTGCTGTGCCTGTTCTTGATATCTTCCATCAGCAAAGAGATAGGATCCCTGCTGGTTTACTAGCAGTAGCCCCTCACCACCGGAAAAACCGCTGAGATAGAACACATTAACTGGCCTGGAAACTAATATTGCTTCAAGCTCATGCTGTTCCAGAATATGACGAAGATCGCTCAGTCGTTTTTGGTAAATTGCGGTCATTTATCATGCCTTCCTTTAATAGATGTCAGAAGCCGGAGGTCTGATGTCGGAGTTATGCATGACTGCTTCATGCTGATTCAGCAACAGCCCTGAATCCGGCACTCTTTCATCTGCTGATGGCTTCGCCAACTAAATGACTTTTTTACTAATCAATAACCACTAGCTGCCATTCTTTCTGTATGATTTGATCAAGTGACATGCTGCACTCAAAGCGAGCTGATAACTCAAATGACCGAAACCCGATATCTGGCCCCAAGCGGCAGGAGTGATTACAGAGTGACTGCGCCAGGATTCACGAACGGTAATGTTGCTCAAGTGGACCTCAATCACAGGAATATTCACACTCCTAATAGCATCATGAAGGGCATAACTATAGTGTGCCAAAGCACCAGGGTTGAGGATGATTACATCGAAGTTCCCACGGGCATCATGGATTTGATCTATGAGTACCCCTTCATGGTTGGATTGAAAGCAAACAACCACGACACCTTCCGCTTCCCCCTGCTGCTGTAAGCTATGATTGATCTGCTCCAGGGTCATCCATCCATAAATTTCTTCTTCTCGCTCCCCCAAAAGGTTGAGGTTCGGTCCGTGGAGCACCAAGACCCTTGCCAATTGTCCTCACCTCACAGAATAATTCTTATAGGTAATATATTTCATACTCACACAGGAAAAGCTTTCAAAGCAGCCAAGCTGCTCAACTGGTACCATAGTGCAGTCAGCCGCATTTCTTATTATCCACTGACCGTCAAATTGGCAACGCGAACTGTTGGTGCCCCCCTAGCTGCGAAAAATCGTAGATCACTGCCTACAGCATCAACACCTTCGAGCAATCCCAATATATTGCCAGCTATTACCATGCCCCTTACAGGTGTAGTAAGTTCTCCGTTGTGTATCCAAATTCCTGCCGCTCCAAGGGAAAAATCACCGGAGATGGGGTTGGCTGTATGCATACCCATCACTTCAGTGAGATAGAAGCCCTCTCCTGTTTCTTTAATGATCGCATCATGGGAATGATTTCCAGGAAAAATGTAAAAGTTTGTGCTGCCCAACTGGGGTGGTGACTGAAAGGAACCCCGCGCCCCGTTCCCAGTTGATGAAACACCGTCTTTGGCCGCGGTATAGGAATTGTACATGAATCCCTGCAGCTCCCCGCTATCTACCAGCACTGTCTTTTGAGTAGGAACACCCTCACCATCAAAAGGAGCGCTGGCTATTCCCCCTGGTTTGGCACCATCATCAATAATTGTAATTCTAGATGAGGCCACCCTTTCCCCTGTTTTACCGGCAAAAAGGGAGCGCCCTTTTTGGACAGCCTCAGCACTCAGAGCAGAGGCCAGCATAGCCAGAAAACTTGACACAACATAAGGGTCCATGACAACTGGGACCCGTTTGGTAGACAGCCGCTGTGCCCCGATCATGCGCACCGCTTTCCTGGCCGCTTCTTTCCCCAGAGCATCCGGATCCAATTCCTTTAATCTGCGCACAAATTCTACAGAAAATCCTGTCTGCTGGTCACCGTCTTTCCCAGCTACAAAGGCAGCAACACCACCGCAAAAGGCCCCCCTTGAGGTAAGGGATACCCCTTTACTGTTGGCAATGGCTATCTCATAATTAACCTCTTGATAGCTGATCTGTTCTGTGAGGCATACCAGGGGATCAAAAGAACGCCCGCTCCTTTCTATCTGACGAGCCATCTCGATCTTCTCTTCCAGAGAAACCTCATCAAGCTGCGGATCATATAAATCCAATTCCGGATAAGAAAGGGCTGGTTCAGGAAGTGTATAGTAGGAATCCTCGCTGGCAGCCTTCGCATTGGCCAATGCTATATCCAGGGTGTTCGCCAGCTTACCCCAGGTCAATTCTGTTGTATATGCATACCCGAGACGGCCATTCTGAATGACACGAATGCCTAGTCCGGCATCTTTGGCAACCTTGAGGTTTTCCACCTGGCCCTCCCTCACTTCAATGCTCAGCTCTCTTTCGCTGTCATAAAAGGCCTCAGCCTGCTCCACATTACGCTTTTTGGACTCTTCGATAACAGCTCTTACTATTTCCTCACCTGCAAGTTTTTTATCACTATTCAAGAATGGTCCACCTCATCTTCCAATATTCCACCAACAACAATATCCGGGATTCTGATCGTAGGCTGAGCATCTGAAACAGGAACACCCTGCCCATCCTTGCCACAGGTGCCGATTGTAAAGCCCAGATCATTCCCTACCCGATCGATCTTCTGTAAAACCTCAGGGCCATTACCGGTCAATGTGGCACCCCTTACCGGCACATCAATTTTGCCATCCTTTATCAGGTATCCTTCCAGAACCTCGAAAACAAAATCCCCTGTGGTTGTATTAACCTGTCCGCCACCCATGCGGCGTACAAACAGGCCCTTATCTGTCTCTCTGATGATCTCCTCAGGGGAGTGCTCCCCTGCAGCCAAGTAGGTAGTGGTCATCCGGGGTATTGGCCGATAGCGGAAGGTTTCTCTCCTGGCATTCCCTGTTGGCTGCACCCCATCACGGCCAGCTGTAATCCGGTCATTCATGATATTTTTCAGAATACCCTTCTCAATAAGCACATTGCGCTGTGCAGGAGTTCCCTCATCATCAAAGCTGTATGAACCGTATTTTCCGGGGATAGTTCCATCATCAACAACAGTCACCAGTTCTGAGGCTACCTGTTCACCCTTTTTCCCTGCGTAAACAGAGAGACCCTTCTGGACAAGATCAGCCTCCAGGCCATGGCCACAAGCCTCATGGATCATAGTGCCCCCCGCTTCTCCGGAAAGCACCACATCCATCCGCCCTGCCGGTGCCGGCCGGGCTTTGAGCATCAGGAGTGCCCGCTCAGCAGCTCTTCTTCCCAGATCTGCCGCCTTTACCTCATCAAACAGCTCAAAACCTTTGGTGCCTCCGGCAGAATCATACCCTGTCTGAATCACCTTTCCATCAGATGCAACAACATGCACCACCAACCGGGTGCGTACCCGCTCATCCTCCACATAAACACCATCACTATTTGCGATGGTCACCTGTTGAATGACATCCGCATAACCGACACTCACTTGACGGATCAACCGTTCATCCTTGGAGCGAGCAGCCTGTTCCGCCTCTTTGACTAGGGCGACCTTCCTGTCAATAGCCACCTGATCAGGCCGCTGCTCAATAGGTAGGCACACCGGAGATTCCCGCTGTTGAAAGATTATGGGAGTGGGGGCTGGGGCTGCTGCCTCACCCTCGGCTTGTGCTGCAGATTTGGCCTTTAAATCTGCTATAGCTGAACTTCCAGCCCTACTGACATCACCCCTCTTATCGGACACACCGACAGCTACCTGCCTGGCCAGCCTGAGCAGAGCCTCCTTAGAGAGGTCTGTAGTATAGCCATAGGCCGTATTATCCCCCTTCACAACCCTGATCCCGGCACCCTGATCACGCCCCGAGATCACCCGCTCGATCTTTCCTGCCTCCATGCTGACCCTGTTCTGGGAGATTTTTTCCATATAGATCTCAGCAAAGTCCCCATTTCTGCTGGCAAGTTGCAAAAGCTCTGCCAGATCTTCCTTTTCAATCATCTCAAACAACCTCACTAATCTAGATAATATTCTCAAATCTCTTCCATCATACCCTGTTTTATTTCCTATTGTCTACTTTTTCCCGAACATGTATGCAAAGACACAGAGAAGTGGCAAGGGGACGGCAGACTGTGTGACAAACATGCAGGTTTTTCTAAATATTAGTATCCACCAACGCTAAATCAGGTGTTGATAGCTAAAATTTAAGAGATTACTACCTGTTTTTAAGAGACGAAAAGAAGACTCACGCTTATGCGGGGGTCAATAATTTTATCATTTTTTCAACTCCCAGAATATTTATCACCCTTCGCAGGTTGTAGGCCAGAAAACTCAAGGCCGATTCTGTTTTTACCGACTCTAACCCCTTGGTCAGAAAATGGCTGTAACCCCATATCCTTTTGATGGTGCCAAAGGGGTGTTCTGCTAGCCTCTGCCTCTGGGCGTATAGTTCTTTGTTTTCCTGTGTTCGTTTGTCTATTTCATCAAGAAGTTCCTGACAAAGATTTCGTGAAATGGTTCTGCCCTTTTTGGAACTGGTACACTGGTCTTTAAACTTACATTGCTTGCAGGCTCTGAAGTTCTTGTAGTCTTGATATTCAACACCTTTTACTTTTCTAATACGGCCGGGGTAAAGTGTCTGCCCGGCAGGGCATATGTAAATGTTTTGTTCTTGGTCATATTGGAAACGATCTTGATGAAAATCAGGATTCGCCACACCACCAGTATTTTTTGGCTTGGCTACATAGGTTTCAATTTTGTTTTTTTCGCATTTTTTGAGGTCTAAGGTGGAGTAATAGCCTTTATCGGCCAAGGCTTTTATTTCTTCAACACCCAATGTTTCTTTGGCTTTTTTAGCCATCTCGTAAAGATTCCCTTGGTCTGCTGCGTTGTTAATTACGTCGTAGTCTACGAGCAGTTTGTTTTTTTGGTCTATTGCTGTTTGTACATTGTAGCAGACATCTGCCCCGTTGTTATTAACCTTCATCAAGCGGGCATCGGGGTCTGTGGTGGAGATTTCATCGATCTTTTTTTCTTTCATTTCTTTTTGCATGGCCTGGTATTTGGCTTTGCGTTTTTTTAGTTCTTCAATACGCTTTTTGATTTCTTCTGCATTGGGGATATGGATGTCCGCTTCTTCCTGATCGTTGCTGTCCAGCTCTTTTAGATAGTTTGATATTTTCTCGTTCAGGTATTTCAGGTGGCGTTTTATTTTTTTATCATTGTAGTTGTTGCGTTTGGAGTTGCATGCTCTGAACTTGGAGCCGTCTACTGCTATTACTTCACATCCGAACAGATCCCATTCTTTGCACAGCAGGTTGAATTGTTTGAAAACGTTTTTGATGGCTTTTTTGTTGTCTTTGCGGAAATCGGCAATTGTTTTGAAGTCCGGTTTCAGTTTTTTAAGGAGCCACATCAGCTCAACGTTTCTTCCTGCTTCAGCTTCTAATTTTCTCGATGAGCGGATGCGGTTCAAGTACCCGTAAAGATAAAGTTTTAAGAGGTCCCGGGGATCATATGCTGGTCTCCCCACATCATTGGGAGTTGTTCTTTTGAAGCCCAGTTCTTTCATGTCAAGGGAATCTACAAAAGCCTCTATTACCCGAACCGGATTGTCCGGGGTGATATAGTCATCTACTGCCTCTGGAAACAGGGTGATTTGGTTGCGGTTTTCTCCTTTTATGTACGGCATTTTCTCCACCTCTCTATCACCCTATATTTCGATCTTTATCCCTTTAATTCCTTTTTCTGTGGGGAGTTTTCACACAGTCTGACGGGGACTTTGACTCACTGCTGTGACATGTGTGCATGATGACATGCCCCCCGTCCCCCTGTCACATTCGTCCCCCTGTCACATTCCAATGCCTACTCTCACACCACATCTACCAACTTCTTCGCTAATAAGATCTGTATTATGCCAATCACGAAAAATATGACATGTAATGGGTTAATCGTGTACAGCATATAACACTGTATGGCAATCCAGAGGCAAAGGATTACTCCTAAACTGCCGCTAATATATGCCTGATTTTTATTATTCTTTTTTCCAGTAATAAATGCAGCTAGATTCCCCAGCCCCAGTACAACGAATAAAAAGACACCCGGGATAAAAAAGTCTGTAAAGGGACCATTTTTCAATGCTTCTACCGAAATTCCAACTGCACTCCCACTAGGACTATATATTGCTGCTGCTCCTCCGAACAATGCTCCAACACTAACAAAAAGATGGATTATCCCCGAAATCTTTAATGGTTTGACGACACTCTCCTCCTTCAGTTTTGCAAATACTTATCTCTATCAAAAGCATTATTATATAATTTGCAACAAAAAAAGTAACACAGGAGAACCATCCCCCCTGTGTCTTCTTTTAACTCAAGGGTAACCCCTTGTGGAACTATTTCAAAAAAGGTCTTAAATCACTATATTTTTTATACTCTATCAACTTATCGTGAAGCAACCTTCCAACTAATATGCTTCCCCTGTGTCTATTCGCAGAGGGCTTCGGCGATGGCTTTAGCTTTGCTGAAGCTGTCTTCTGTAGGATTCCAGTTGCATTTTATTTCCGGTTCGACAACTGCGAAGCCTGCATCCTCAAGCCTTTCTCTAAGCACTTTTGTGCTTTCTCCACTCCAGCCATAACAGCCGAAAACTGCCGCTTTCTTGTTTTTGAATTTCAACTCTTTTAGAAATTCAAGCCAACCGCCCACAGAAGACAATATATTCTTACTGACTGTAGGCGAACCTACCGCAATCGCCTTCGACTTGAAAACCTCTGTCATAATATCATTCTTATCTTTCTTAGAAATGTTGAAGATTTTGACCTTGGTGTCGGGGGATATCCGGGCGATCTCTTCCCCGATCCTATGTGCTAACTGCATCGTGCCTTCCCACATAGTATCATAGGCTATTGTAATCTGGTCTTCCTGATAACCCTGCGCCCACTCATAGTATTTTTCGACGATTTGCAGAGGGTTGTCCCTCCAGATAACACCATGGCTTGTCGCTATAATATCGATCGGAAGATTAAGAGACTGAATTTCCTCAATTTTCTTTTTCACAAGGGGTGAGAACGGATTTAAAATGTTGGCATAGTACTTAATCGCCTCAGCCCAAAGCAGACAGGTATCCGCTTTATCGTTGAACAATTCATCTAAAGCATAGTGCTGGCCGAAAGCATCATTGGAAAACAAGATATTGTCACCAGTCATATAAGTCGCCATACTGTCAGGCCAGTGCAACATCCTCATTTCTACAAAAACAAGCTTTTTCCCGTTTCCAATGTCCACCGAGTCCCCTGTTTTGACCACATTAAAGTTCCATTCCGGATGATGGTATTGCCCAGTCAGGGATTTGACGGCATTGGCTGTGCAGTAAATAGGCGTGTCGGGGATCTTCTCCATCAAGGCAGGAAGAGCGCCGCTGTGGTCACACTCGCCATGATTCATCACAATGAAATCAATTTTATTTAGGTCAATTTCGCTTGCCAGATTATCTACAAATTCTGCGGAATGGGGCTTCCAGACCGTATCGATCAGCACCGTCTTTTCCTCTTGAATCAAATAAGCATTTTGGCTAGAGGCATTATTGATGGAATAGTCGTCGCCATGGAATGATTCCAGCTCCCAGTCAATTTTACCAACCCAGTATACGTTATTTTTCACTGCCCTTTTCATCTTACCCCTCCTCACAATATGATTGCTCCCAAAGTCAACTCATTATTGCCAGCATACTAAAGGATAAATGGGGTGTCAACGATTTCTCGGACATACTAGCAGCTTATTGAACAATGCTTCAAATACAAGAATTGAACCGACCAGATCCAGCATGCCGTGGTTGTAGACTTCATAGCAACAGAAGTGAACTACTCTTTATTAGGCTTCACTTATATCCAGAACATCCCAATTATTGAGATGTTCTGTTACATCGACAGTATCTTCACGCACTTCAAATGCTCTTCCATCCTGCACCGAGAAATAAAGGTGAAGAACACTTCCCGATCGTGAACGGTGTTTCTCTTTATACCTGCCCAGTTCTTCAGGGTTGAATATGAAGAAATACCAATTGTCATTAGAATCAACCATAGATAATATACAATAATCCACTATCGTTCCAATTACATCATCAAGCCTGACCACATGCCAGCCGTGCTCATATTTGCCTGAACTATGCTTGAATGTTCTGCTATGGTAAAACTTAATAATACGTGGTTTGCTTTCATTGGGTCTGTGAGCTGTTATCCCACTCCCATCCTTTCTAGATGCTTTATTAACTAAGTAATCTGGAAATTTATCCTGGATGATCTCCATCGCTTTCTCTCTGGCTTCAGATCGAGTATATCCTCCTTGTCCTTCAATTTCTTCTTCAAATTCGTCATCAGCATCTTCTTCTCTGAGATCGGCAAGCTCTTTATTCACTTCAGCTACTTGTTCTTCCAATATTTGCACCCTACTGAACAACTCCAATATCAATTTGTCATAATTCATCACAACCAACTCCTTTGATTTATCGATTCCATCATAGCTGATAAAATGCAATATGTCAAGGTGAAAAATGATATTTATGATATATCATTGATATTATTATTTAAGGGGTTGATAATATGATTTATTTCAATGATAGAAGAAAAGTAGAAAACATCGTAAAGCCAAAGGTCTTGCGTTTGGGCGCATATATTAGCGAATGTTTTTCAAAGGATACCATCATTTAACTACTCCCTAAGAAACAATACTAATAAATTGATTCTCAGGAGTTGTATTTCGTTGCGCAACCAAGGATATTATTTTGCGGTAATATCTACATTAAATTCATAAAAAAGACCCCAATGGATTTCTCCGCTGGGGTCTTTTTTCTTAAATTCATACCATCCCGTTTGCTGTCTTTTCGACAAAGGTCGGGTGGAACCGGTACCGTTGCGAGGGGAGCGCTTTTCTCCCCGAGCTTGCTCTGGGTTTAATCGTGGGTTTTGTTTTCACATTAACTGTCCCCGAACTGTCCTCCTGTGTCCTAATATAATCATGACTGTCTAAATCCTGCAACTATACGGTATAACAGATATAAGAGGAGGCTGACAATAATGGAACAAAAAGCTGAATCGCAAGATATTGTCTTTAAAGGAAAGTGGAACATTAGGTACCTGATCCTTTGGTTTATGGTCGCAATTTACCCTTTGATTGTGATTCCCTATCAACTCCCACGTGATTTAGAGATAATTGCACCTGTTAGTTACTTTTATGCTCCCAGGTATGTGGTGCTTATGATAGTTACCTTTATCGCTTTGATGTTGTTGCTCAAAGACAGGGTCAGAATAAACCACCCTGCAGCACTACCTCTGGGATTTTTTTTCCTTTTTGCAATGCTCGCCACAATCTTAGCACCGGTAAAGGAAACTGCATGGTTTGGGCTTCCCGCACGCTATACCGGGTTCAGCACCTATTTTTGTTGTATCATTCTTTTTATCCTGGCAACCCAAACAGAACAGGATGATCGTTTATTAAAATCCGCGGTATGGTGCGGTGTCATCGTCTCCATTTTGGCGCTCCTGCAATTCTTCGGTCTTAACCTGGTACCACATGAGCCCTTCCGCGATAGATTGGTCAGTTACGGGACAATGGGCAACCCCAATTTTCTGGGAACCTACACTGCTTTTCTTTTACCTGCCGCAATTCTTCTATATATTTATACTAAGAAACGAAGTTGGCTTATAGCTACATCCTGTATTTACGGGGGTATGCTGGTCAGTTTGACCAGAGGTGTCTGGATGGCGGCATTTCTCGGGTTTTTGATCATAGTATGGCACTGTATTAAAAAAAGGGATTTTAAGAAACCGTTGACCAATGTAATCATCGCATTTATGATAGTGACCGCTGTTTTAGCACCATTCCATAGCGGTATGATCCTTACCAGGTCAGCGTCAATTGAAGGGGAGCTTGAAAAGGGGATCAAACTAGAGGAGAGCGCGGGTTCATCCAGGATGCTTATTTGGAGAGAGACGATCAAGCTCCTACCCGATAATTGGATGTTCGGCATAGGACCAGACCATCTGCTTTACTACGGTGCATTCTTTTCAGGCAAAACAGCAGACAAGGCACACAATATCTACCTGGAAATAGCTGTCACCATGGGAGTTTTTACTCTGCTGGCTTATTTAGCTTTCCTGAGTGTTTTCATGCGCCCGCAAAAAAGCAAGAAAGGCTTTCTTTTCTTTGTGATGATTTCTACCTATCTGGTGCAGGGGTTTTTCAATATCGATGTGGTGATGGTTATGCCGGTGTTTTGGATTATATTGGGCCTTGCACTTGATTACATGACACCTCAGCAGAATCTCCAACGTTCCAACGAAGAATGACCACGAAACATATGTATATTCTCAATTTATGAGTTCTAATATCCAATACCAAAACATAAAAAAAGACCCTCATGGATTTCTCCGCTGGGGTCATTTTTCATCTTAAGCTGTCACACTATCACATTCGTTGATTTTCGACAAAAGTCGGGTGGGACCCGGTACCATTGCGCCGCGGTACCATTGCGCCGTGAGCTTGCCATAATTGATTTCCTCTTAATAGCTCAAATAGTGGTTATGAGCACCAGTACCGTTGCACTTCACCTTTCCATTTTCTTCAAGAGTATAGGATTGTTCAGTTTTTGGGCATGTTAAAGCTCCTGGATTCTGTATATACTCACCCAGATCCGATAATTCATCTGGCCATTCTCCAACTTCCGCATGATATTGAGCAGCAGCGCCTTCAATAGTTCTCTGATTTGCAAAACATGTATTTTTTTTCGCGGTTTCTTGCGTTCTATTATAAATCGGTATCGCGATCGCCACCAAAATCCCCAGAATCAGCAGTACAACCATCATCTCAACCAGGGTGAAACCCTTGTTGTCTCTCTTCATCATTTTATAGAATCTATCCATGATTTCACCTCCTCTCCCTAGACTTCTATTGATTTCTCTTATATCCATGTTATACCGACAACTCGTCCTCTTTAGACACTCGCCGGAAAATTTTCCTATTTATTTTCCTTGAATTATCGACACAAAACAACTTTTAGACGATCACCCGCATGATCTCTTCCACAGATGTAATCCCTTCTTTTACTTTACGCAGGCCGTCCTGTCTCAGGGTGATCATCCCTGCGTCAATTGCGGCATCTTTGATCTGTGAGCCGGAGGCATGATCTAGTGTCAGCCGGCGGATCTCTTCGTTGACCAGGAGCAGTTCGTAGACACCGACCCGCCCTTTGTAGCCGGTGTTGCTGCAGCGAAAGCAGCCTTTGGAGCGGTAGAGGGTCAGCTTTGCCTCCCCTTCCTCCAGGGGAAAATCGGGGATATTGGCCAAAAGCTGCTCCCTTGTTATCTCATAGGCTTGTTTACAATGGGGACAGAGGATACGGGCCAGGCGCTGTGCTACCACCGCTGTCAGTGAAGAGGCTGTCAGAAAGGTTTCGATCCCCATATCTCCCAGCCTGGTAATGGCTCCTGCGGCATCATTGGTGTGAATGGTAGAGAAGACAAGGTGTCCTGTTAGAGCGGATTCCACAGCTATACGTGCTGTTTCCGCATCCCGGATCTCTCCGATCATGATGATATCGGGGTCACTTCTTAATATGGAGCGCAGTCCATTGGCAAAGGTAAGCCCTGCCCGGACATTGACCTGAACCTGGTTTAAGCCATCCAAACGGTATTCGATAGGGTCCTCCACTGTGATGATGTTTTTCCCCACAGAGTTGACCACAGACAGGGTAGCATAGAGAGTGGTGCTTTTGCCGCTGCCTGTAGGGCCTGTGACTAAGATTAATCCATAGGGCATATGTACGATGCGCCGGTACTTCTCCAGCTCAGGGAGAGGAAATCCCAGTTCCTCCAAAGTGATCAGCTTACCAGAGCGGTTGAGCAGCCTCATGGTCACTTTTTCCCCATAGGCGGTGGGTAAGGTGGCCACCCGGACATCGACTGCTTTTTCATCGATCTTTAAGCTGACCCGCCCATCCTGGGGAACACGCCGCTCAGCTATATCCATATTAGCCATCACTTTGATACGGGAAACCAATGAGGCATGGAGTTTCTTGGGGGGCTCCATGGCATTATGGAGAACCCCATCGATACGTAACCTCACCCGCGTACTTTTTTCCTGAGGTTCGATGTGGATGTCACTGGCACCGGCACGTACCGCATGATTGAAAATAAGGTTAACAAGGCGAACTGCAGGTTTCTCTGCATCATCCTCAACTTCCACAGCAACTTCCGGCTCTATCTCTTCCTCTGCTGACTGTTCCACACTGACACTGGTGCGGCTGTATCTTTCAATTGCCGCTGTCAGTTCGCTATCTGCACAGACAACCGGCTGGAAGTCATATCCTGTATGGATGCGCAGATCATCGATGGCTATAATATCTTTGGGGTGCATCATAGCCACCAACAGCTTACCATTTTCGAATCCGATAGGAAGAGCGTTGTACCTGCGTGCGACTTCAGGTGTGATGAGGCTGGATGCCGCATCATCAATTTTATAATCCTCTAGGGACACAAAGGGCACATCATTTTGCAGGGAAACCACCTTGGCAATATCTTCTTCTGTGCAGTAACCAAGCTGAACAAGTGTGCGGCCCAGCATGCCCCTGCCACCTTCATTGGTCTTCTGCTGTTGAAGTGCATACTCCAGTTGCTCCTTGGTAATGGCACCATTTTCAACCAGCAGTTCCCCCAGATTGTTTTGTCTTTGCTTTACCAAAATAATTGCACCTCTTCTTGCTGCATATATGATTCGCATCCTAACTAGCATTTCGATAAATCGTTACTATTTTGTCGACTGAGCTATTCTTTAAGATGATTATCTGCCCGCCTTTGCTAAGGGTAACCTGATCATTTTGTAGATCGATCTTGGCAACCTGATAACCGCCGAAATCATCTCCGACAGTTACATCAGCCACCTGTTTGCCATCCCTGAGAGATGCATAGAGTTTATCATTTTGTTGATAGATACAAGCCAGTTCTATTGTTGTATCCTGACTGTCATTGGGTTTGGGTTCTGTATTGTTCCCAGTGTTTTGAACAGGTGTTATATCTGTATCACTTGCCCCACTGCTAGCTTGCGCCTCAGCGGGGGCCGCGGCCACAACCAATGGCACAAAGGGATCCCGCACAGGTACAACAGGTGTTAAGACACTCTGATCCGGAGGCTGGACTTCTTTCTTGGTTTCAGTATTTTTCACTTGAGCGGCATCTGCTGAGGATGGCGCGTTGGTTGTAACAACTTCTTCAGGTGTAGAGCAACCGACCACCCCCACAGCCAGCAGACAGGTTAAGATGAAAATACAGAATCTTGTTTTCATTGCTGCGCCTCCTTCCCCTGCTGCTGGTAAAAGGCAGCAGCAGTAAGATCAGCCTTGACCTGAGGATATCCTTCCTCACCCTCGCCTATCTTTACTTCATCGATACGAACATTACGCTGCCAGTTCTGGAGGTTGTCCAAAAGTTTCAATAATCCATGGTAGCGTCCTTCAAAGGTCAGGTTGAGAGGCATCTCATCATAACCCTGTTGGGGAATCCTTTCACCAAAACTAACCTCTAGCAGGTCTGTCTTGGATTCGACTCCCAGGTCCTGCATGCCGGTAAGCAGGGTATTCTCTTTAGGTAAAGGAGGGAGCAAAGCCTCTGCCCTGGCTTTCCGTTCCTCTAACTCCGGGGCTTGTTTGCTGAGAGCGATCAGGTTGAGCAAGCGAGCCTCTTCTTGCTGTAAGGCGAGCTCTTCCTGTTCTACCTGGGCACGCGCCTCTTGCAGTGTACTTGTCTGGTTGTATAACAAAAAGATCATACAGGCCAGAATAGCAACACCAAGCACAACCGATATAATAGTCCGCTGTGTTTTCTTTTTTTCCAGGTTTGAGTCCAAGTTATTCCCCTCCTTTTTCCACCGGCAGTGCGGCCTTTATTTCGAACCCATATATCTTCCGCTCACCCAGCATTTCTTCGGTAGAAAACTGGCAGCGAATATCATCTAACCCTTGTACAGCATGCAGGTTTTCCAAGAGAATAGCCACATCTTTATGGGATAAAGCTTTGCCCTGAATGGTCAGCTCCCCTTGGAGGGCTGTGGCGGCAGCGCCTTCCGTGTTCCCCTCGGCAGCGCTTTCATCCGATTTTTGTACCTGCTCCTGAACAAAGATGCTTGTGTAATCAGTCAGCCAGACGCCATCGGGAATATGTGACCCCACTTCAGCTAAGATATAGTACCAGTCAGGTGTAAGGCCTGCGGCATCTGCATTGAGTTTCTCCAAAGAGTCGACCTCTGCTTTCAGATCGCCGTATTGCTGATAGGCTGCCGCTTTGTTGGCAATCTCTGCCTTTTGTTCCTGCAGTCTGCTAACCTCTAAATTTTCCTGGCTAGTAAGATAAATCAATAAACCATAGATGCACAAGAAAACCAGGATCATCAAGCCGCTGCCTAAAAGTAAAAGCCTTAGCTGCCGACGGGAACTCTGCTCAAATCTAGTCTCAGGTGGAAGAAGACTGATATAATTACTCACAAGATTATACCCCCAATCCGCGCCGCGCCAAGGCTATGCTTAAAGTAAAGTCCAAGGCTGCGTCAGTAATGCCTATATTTTTGTTGGTGACGGTGATCCCCTCCAGGGGATCAATAGCCGCAACAGTTAGGCTTAAATTCTCCTGTAGTCTCTCTGCCAAACCATCTATTCTGGCACCCCTGCCAGCTATAAATATTTTTTTAATTGCCCCGCCCATTTGCTGGTTCTGGTAGTAACTCAATGAAGAGCTGATCTCCTCGGCAAGAGCGGCGCTCCAGGATGAAATAGCTTGCTGCTGCCAAGCAGGCTGACCCGCTGCAGTTATAGTAACAACCTGTTCCAATGAACAGTTGAAAGTCTTTGCGGCTGCTTCAAGACCGGTAGGGGTAATGCGCGCAAAACGCGGCCTGCCATTCTCCGTCATCAGGATGCTGCTCATTTGATTGGCTATATTGATGACAGCAACAGTATCCTGGCGATCGAAGAGGGGCACAACCTGCTGAAGGGCTAGGGATGAAACATCAATATCCTTAGCTTGAAGGCCGGCAGCTGAAATAACCTCAATAAAGCTGTTCAGCATATCTCGCTTTCCCGCCACCAGCAAGACCTCCAGGAGATCACCTTCATCTCCCTTAGCCTCTCCCACAATCATATAGTCCAGAACAACACTATCTATGGGATAAGGAATGTATTCCTGGGCTTGAAATTTGATCAGCTTGTCCATCTTTTTGTCGGCAACCTTGGGGAAAGTAGCAAAGCGCACCAATACCCCTTGGTTGGAGACTCCCAAGATCACCTCACGACTGCTGAAACCGATATCAGACCAGAGATTGTGGAGGGCATCCTCAACCATCCCCGGATCAACGATCATGCCTTCTCTTACCGCCCCACCGGGCAAAGGTGTACGCCCAAACCTGACTAGCCTAGGTGATTCTGCCTTACCGCTCAACTCCACAGCCCGAATCTCAGCGGTATCGATATCCAGACCTACCGCATTATTTGGTATCAAAAATCCCATTGCCAGAACTTCACTCCTTTGCTGCATAGTGAATTGAATAGTGAGTAATCATTTATGAGTAGGGGTAACCCCAGTTTGTTGTCGAATTTATTTTATATGCTTGGTTTTGTGAAATATATCGCAGTTTCTCCGGACCATTCAAACCCTTCCGGTAAATCTTTTATGTTAACTAGCAGAACTTGTGAAGTAATTGTACGCGCATGTTCGCTGGCTTCATCAGAGCCTGTGATTGTAAACGTAAGAAAATAATCATTGCTATCAGTACCAGGACCAAAATCAAAAGTAAGAGAATCCAAGCGAACGTCTTCTTCTTGTGTGATGGTCCGGGTTTCAGTTAATCCGTCAGGTTTACTGATAACTTCTTGAAGTATGCCATCAACCTGTTTCAAGCAGTAGTATGTTGTGCCAGACGGCATCTTTGATTGATCGGTACTAATATTATCTGCATAGCGGACTTCTTTTGTTATATAATTGGCGGCCAAACGCACATTGCTCTGTACAATGGTCTTTTTTTCGCCTTCGTAAAAACTCCTCTGGCAGAAAAAGAAAAAGACAGAACTCACTGCCAGCACAACAACTAGCAGGGCTAGAGTTACAGTAAGTTCAGCAAGCAAAAACCCGCGCTCATCTTTCATTTGACCACCACTTTTCGGTTAATTATGCAGAGTTACCGCCATATATCAAGGCTCGTCTGTTGGTTCATCATTACTACTGGGTTTAAATACAGTTAAACCATTTTCAGTGATAATCTTTCCCTCAATTTCGATCTCCTTGTCGCCAAAATTAATTGATAAAGGGGGATCTTCAGGGTCAGCAGTTACATCTTCTGCAAGTTCACTTTCCAGTTTTGTTTGCCCTTCGTAAATGTTCACTGCTTTGTTGCCAGATTTGATAATGGTAAAAAAGCTTTGATTGAAAAGCAGCAGTAAGGCAACAGATATGATCGTTAAGATGGCAATGGAAACCAACACTTCTACTAGGGTGAAGCCTTCGGTTGATTTTCTCCATTTGAAAGGGTATGTTCTACGCTTTCTTTCCATCATGGTTGCTCCTCTTTATTTTTATTTTAGTCACTCCAGAGCCCTTTTTGATAACCTTTGCTGCTGACTATCCCGATATCGATATCTGCTGGTAAAGGTGGTAAATCTTTAGGATCGTCGGGGTATCTAAGTGTAAAATTATTTTTTATATTCAAAGTGTCTGCAACAATTAATCCATTTATCTTGTAGTTATTCATAGTTAAAATTTTTGATTTTGGCGCATAAAAAATGCCGTTAATTGTTGTATTATTTTTCCCATCATATGATACATTGTTTTCCCCCGCCGAAATAATATGGCCATTTATTGTCATGTTATTTAAGCAAATGCCAGTGTTTTTATTGTTAGAGAAAATCGTTCCGTTAAACACCCCATTGTTGTCTAAGCTTATGCTACTGTAATCACTCATGTACACTGTCAATGCATCTATTCTACCATTATTATTAACTGCGCTATTACTTTTAACTTCAAACCGAGACTTAACATATAGATTCAAACGCCCTTTCCCCTCTAACTGTATTTCCAAGTTAGTTCCGGCAGTTAACTTATCAACCAATACTTCTCGAACATAATCACCAACATCTATTACCAACATGTTATTGTTTTTCATTTCAATACTTCCGTAATCCCCATCTTCACTGATTCTACAGGTTTCATTGTTTTTAAGCTTTATTTGTTTCTTGGAGTTCAATGTGGGGAAATCAGGAAAATCAGGAATAGCATATGATACCTTCGAAGTCAATTGCCCTTTGCTTTTTATATCCACATTATTTCCTGTTTTTACTACTTCATCTGGGTCACCACCCGGCCCAACCAGAACATCTCCGTCGATCTCTATGTTATTACCGAGGTTGATGCTTCCTTCACCTTCTGCATTAGTTCCAACATCGCCCGTTATATTAATATTATTGCCTACGCTAAGTCCACTGTTGCAAAAAACAGCGAAATCTCCCAGACCGTAGGATTCATAGGGCACTAACTGCAACTTCACCGTTCTTTCAAAATCATCAACATACCCAGTCGATTCTATTAACAATCCCTCAGGATTTTGCTCGGTAACTTTCACTTTAAATGTCCCTTTGCCAAGCTCTACAGGCTCAGTTTCCTTCCCCACAAGTTCATCTACTTCATCCGAGTGGTTCATAATATAATTCGCCACAGCCTCTGCCCCAGACCTGGCCAGATAATGAGCCTGCATGCGTCTTTCATCATTGTGCACCTGCAGGTTATCGTTCACACTATATTGCAGAACCGCAGCGCCCAGAAGGGTCAGGACGCCCATCACAATGAGCACAGTTATAATTGCTGAGCCCCTTTTATCCTTAAACAACTGTTTCATGAATCTTCGCCCCCTTACCCTTAATCCCAGGTCAACCCCGGTCTTATCCAAAAACATGCTCGCTCCCCTGGCTCTCAGGCAAGATACTCTGCCATGCTTTCAAGACCTCTGTGCATCAGGCGGGAAACCCGGCGCTGGCCGATACCTATTTGCTCTGCAACCTGCTGCTGTGTCAGATCACGGTAGAAGATCAGGTAGATCACCCGGCGCTGCAGATCACTTAAACGCTCCAAAGCCTGCCGCACTGCTATCTTATCCTCGATAGGCAGTTGGAAGCTTTCATAGTAAAGATGTTTGACCTGCTTCAGATCAAGCTCATCTAAGCTGACATATCCTGCCTGCAGTGCTTGGGCGACACCTTCTTTACGGATATTGACCTCTTCTGCAATTTCATCCAGTGTGGGGGGTTCTCCTTTTTTTTGTGATAACTTCTCTATTGTCTCATAGATATAGGATTGCAAATCCGCCACCCATCCCGGGCGATCAAAGGAAACCTCTTGGCGTAGATAGTGCTTCATCTCTCCCATAATATAATGGGAGGCAAAGGTAACAAAGCGGACACCCCTATTGGGATCAAAGCGTTGTACCGCTTTCATGAGACCCTCATAGCCCGCCTGGATGATATCCTCTGAAGGACAGCTACCCGAATAAATGACTCCATAATGATGTACCAGAGCCTTGGCAGCAATAAAGACCTGGCCTAGGTTTTCTTCGGATCGATCAACAAGATAGTCTAAGATCACT
>JBMNGF010000003.1:0-13101 GCA_050949745.1 Syntrophaceticus sp.
CTGTACCGACCATTGTAGCACGTGTGTAGCCCAGGACATAAAGGGCATGATGATTTGACGTCATCCCCACCTTCCTCCGGTTTGTCACCGGCAGTCCCCTTAGAGTGCCCACCTTTACGTGATGGCAACTAAGTGCAAGGGTTGCGCTCGTTGCGGGACTTAACCCAACATCTCACGACACGAGCTGACGACAACCATGCACCACCTGTCTCTGCGTTCCTTAAAAAGGCACTCCCGTGTTTCCACAGAATTCGCAGGATGTCAAGCCCTGGTAAGGTTCTTCGCGTTGCATCGAATTAAACCACATGCTCCACCGCTTGTGCGGGCCCCCGTCAATTCCTTTGAGTTTCAGCCTTGCGACCGTACTCCCCAGGCGGGACACTTAATGCGTTAGCTGCGGCACAGATGGCTTTGAAACCACCTACACCTAGTGTCCATCGTTTACGGCCAGGACTACCGGGGTATCTAATCCCGTTCGCTACCCTGGCTTTCGCTCCTCAGCGTCAGGTCAAGGCCAGAAGACCGCCTTCGCCACTGGTGTTCCTCCCGATATCTACGCATATCACCGCTACACCGGGAATTCCATCTTCCTCTCCTTGCCTCAAGTAGTTCAGTATCAACTGCAATCCTCCGGTTGAGCCGTCGGCTTTCACAGCTGACTTGAACTACCGCCTACGAGCCCTTTACGCCCAGTAATTCCGGACAACGCTAGCCCCCTACGTTTTACCGCGGCTGCTGGCACGTAGTTAGCCGGGGCTTTCTGGCAGGGTACCGTCACTTCCTTCGTCCCCTGCAACAGGGTTTTACGACCCGAAGGCCTTCGTCACCCACGCGGCGTCGCTGCGTCAGGCTTTCGCCCATTGCGCAATATTCCCCACTGCTGCCTCCCGTAGGAGTCTGGGCCGTGTCTCAGTCCCAGTGTGGCCGACCACCCTCTCAGGCCGGCTATCCATCGTCGCCCTGGTGGGCCGTTACCCCACCAGCTAGCTAATGGAACGCGGATCCATCTGTAAGCAGATTTGACTCTTTTGCTGTTGTGTAGATGCCTACTCTACAGTTCATCCGGTATTAGCACCGGTTTCCCGATGTTATCCCAGTCTTACAGGCAGGTTATCCACGCGTTACTCACCCGTCCGCCACTATTCTGAGAAGTGGGAGGTGAGAAGTTGGAAGTGTGACTTGTTGAAATCGGCTGCGCCGATTTCTTCTTCTGTCTCCCACCTCTAACCTCTAACCTCACACTTCTCAGTCCCGTTCGACTTGCATGTGTTAAGCACGCCGCCAGCGTTCGTCCTGAGCCAGGATCAAACTCTCCGTTGAATTATTTTTAAACGCTGACCTCACACGACTGTTCAGTTTTCAAAGACCTGTAGAGCCTTTTGTGTGTGGCTCCGGAAATATATATTAGCACATGAGTTATTTGATGTCAACCGAATCTGTCAACTTCTCCAACATAATCCTGCATCATTTTCTGCTTAATTAGCCATACAGCGAAACGGCTGTCATCTGTCTTCAACAAATTTACGCAACGAGATAAATTAAATCAAATACCAACCTTTTTGTCAAGAAGTAATTCTCTTGTTCTTTTCCCCAGTATTTTCTCCTGCAACAACCTTACACCACTATAACTTAGCGTGGGCGCATTGTTGGGAAAAGGATTACATCTCTGATAGAAGTTGAATTGGTCAACAACATAACCAACCTATCTATCCCAATACCCAGTCCACCCGCAGGGGGCATCCCATACTCTAATGCTGTGAGATAATCCTCATCCATTTCATGGGCCTCATCATCCCCACGAGCCCGTTCTTCCATCTGCTGTTCGAAGCGTTGTCTCTGATCCAGCGGATCATTGAGCTCAGTAAAGGCATTGGCCAACTCCCAGCTATTAATGAAAAGCTCAAATCGATCGGTGATCATGGGAATTTCCTGGTTGCGCTTCGCCAGTGGCGATACAGCTACCGGATGGCCTGTAATGAAGGTGGGTTGAATTAGCTTCTCTTCAACATGCGTTTCAAAAACCTCATTCAGTACTTGCCCCCAAACTGCATCCTCATCGATCTCCACACCCAGTTCTGCAGCCTGTCTGTGTGCACGTTCTGTATCAAAGTGACTGAAGTCCTGGCCGGTATACTGCAGTACTACATCCATCATACTAAGCCTTGTCCAGGGAGTGGAAAAATCAATTTCCCGATCCGAAAAAGTGACTTTCATCGTCCCCAGCACCTGCTGTACTACATTACTGATTAAACCCTCCGTTATGTCCATCATATCATGATAATCAGCATATGCCTGGTAGAGTTCCAACATGGTGAACTCCGGATTATGTTTGGTAGATATCCCTTCATTCCTGAAATTGCGGTTAATTTCAAAGACTTTTTCAAACCCTCCCACCAATAGCCTTTTAAGATACAGTTCCGGAGCAATACGCAAATAAAGATCCATATCTAAGGCATTATGATGAGTGATAAAAGGACGTGCTGCCGCACCGCCAGCCACCGGCTGCATCATAGGTGTTTCAACTTCAAGAAAATCCCGCTCTTCAAGATAATGACGGATAGCACGTATAATCTCGATCCTCTTCAAGAAAACATCCTTTACACCCGGATTGACTATTAAATCCAGATAACGCTGTCTGTAACGCAGATCGATATCTTTCAAGCCATGCCATTTCTCTGGAAGAGGGCGCAGCGATTTCGATAATAGCTCAAAACTTTTAATAGCTACCGTAATTTCGTCTCTTCTGGTGCGAAATACTGTTCCCTGAACACCGATGATATCCCCGATATCCAGCTTCTTATACAAGTCGTAAGCATCACTGCCTAGATCATTAAGCCTAGCATAAACCTGGATTTTTCCCGAAAAGTCCTGTAAATCACCAAAACTTGCTTTACCGTGCCCTCTTTTAGCAGTCAGACGCCCGGCAATTGTGACCTCTCGGTCCTCATAATCAGAAAAATCATAAATAATTTGTGCTATATGATGCTGCACCGGAAATCTTTTGCCAAAAGGTTCTACACCATTAGATTTTAGTTCTGCAATTTTTTCTAACCGTACGCCAAAAATATCTGGTGACTCTTCCCTACTGCCATCAGGCATAAAAAAACTCCTCCTATTTCTATTTCAACCAATGAAGGATGCGGCATTTGATACCTAGCGACGAATATCCAGAATACAATACCTTAGAGTTCCGGCAGGCACTTTGATTTCTACTGCTGAACCGACTTTTTTCCCTAAAATGGCCTTACCTACCGGCGATTTATTAGAAATCTTACAATCAGCAGGATCAGCCTCTGCACTTCCCACAATGGTATACTCAATGTTATCATCGGTATCCTGATCTTTTAAAAGAACCGTACAACCTATACCAACCGTGTCAGGAGGCAGCTCACTGGTATCGATAATCCGTGCATAGCGCAGCATTTTCTCTAATTGTATTATCCTGCCTTCGATAAAGGCTTGCTCATTTTTTGCTTCTTCATATTCTGAATTCTCAGAGATATCGCCAAAATCGATAGCTGTACGAATGCGGTCGGCAACCTCCCGCCGTTTAACAGATTTTAAAAGATGCAGCTCATCTTCCAGTCTTTTAACCCCATCTCCTGTTAAAAGAACCTCATTTTCTGGCAATCTTATCTCTCCCTTGATCGAAATTTACTTAAATCTTATGACCCTCGTCAATTTATTATTCGGTCACAATCACAAAAATATATATCAGAAGAATGCCCACCCCCTAGATCAAAAAGGTGACAATAACACCTTGTTAGGTGCCTTGTCTCCCTGCTGCATTAATTATAAGTCCAGCCGCACTGGACGCTGAGATCTAGCGTTATCATTCTGCTCGTTCTGCTCCAATTTTGTAGCTATTATAGAGATCTGTTCACTATTTGTCAAGCACTCTTGGAAAATGTTTTAGCTCCTCTGGAGTAAGTGCGCGTTCAAAACTGCGCAGGCCTGCAAGTTTAAAGCCATGCTTTTTACCTAAACGATGAATTTCTCTGACCTGGGAAACAGTAAGCTCCCGCCCTAGAGAAAAGTTTTCACATCTATCCTCCAGCGCAAGGATCATGGTTTCCGCCATACAGGCATAAGCTGTCCCTGGTGGAAAACCGAAATTGAAATTAAACTGAACATTATCACCAGGAACATCCACTACACCACCCTCAACAACCAATACATCAGGTCGTTCACTAGCTACTTTAGCAGAGACATCACGGGGGCGGGCAACATCACAAACAACAGCACCTGGCTTTAAATCCTGGGGTTCGATGAGCGTATCAACTGCAGATGTTACAGTTATTACAATATCTGCATCAAAGAGAGCCTTTTTTGTGTCAGTGGTAAGTTTAACAGCAGTTCCTGTTTCATGCAGGATCTGATAAGCCAGCCTCTCCAAACGGGATTGTGTACGGGAAACCAGAGTCAGAGCCCTTACCTCACCAGCCAATATTCTGGCACAAACACTGCCTATTGACCCCGTAGCACCCAAGACTACTGCTTTTGCTTGAGTCATGTCGATACCTGCATACTCCAATGCTTTTCTGGTTCCCTCCAGAGCCATAGCCACAGTATAACTGTTGCCAGTAGTAACAGCAATACCCAGGTTATCAGCTATCGTTATCCCAGCATCTCCAACCACAGCTGTCATAGCTCCCAGTCCCACTATCCCAGCTCCCAGCTTTTCAGCCAATTTACCTGCTTCGAGGATCCGTTTCAGCACATATTCTTCAGGCAATTCCAACATCTGGCGAGAGGTCAACGGACAGATAATAAAATACCCTTCTGTTTCTGCTAGAGATGATTTGATCCCTGTAATATTAGAGGCTTTATAAACGGGAAAACGAGATACTATACCCTCCGCAAGTCTGCTCGGTAACAGTTTAAACGGTTTTATTTTTCTTGTAATGTATCCCAAATCAATGGGATGTATGATAAATGCAAATTTCGTCATCATTAATCACTCCTTACTCTAAGCAGCTGCAGCAGCACATTATAACTCCTATTTGGATAGGAGATGGGAGCTTTATTTGTCCTGTTCAGCAAAACAACAATAATATCACTATTTTGCTAAAGATAACGGATCCCCGATCGGTTCTTTCTCTTCCTGTAGATAGACGATACGGGGCTTCAACTGCAGTCTATCTAACAGACCGTTATAATCCTCAGGTTGTACCTCATCAACCCCCTTCCCCAAAAGACTGATCAAGACACCCTCCAGGACATTAGTACCAAAGGAGCGCCCCTGCATTTCCGGAGTAGTGGTTACCAGAACCCTTACACCCCGCTCCCGTAGAAGTTCCAAGTCATCTTTGGTCACAGTATTGGTGATGATGATCTTACCAGGTAGTTCTGGGGGCATATATTTTCTAATAAAGTGAAAATCTCCGGCAATAATATCATTGTGTTGATAGTAGTACTCGTATTTTGTGTTTACTGTCTCCTGCTTTTTCCCAGTAGGATACAAATACTTAAAGGGAAGTTGACTCAATACAGGAAGCAGGGTATGAGCAATAAACCGCAGAGTCGATAACCTATGCACTGGAATAGGTATTCCCAACGCAAAGATCAGGTCACCATAAGTAGTCTTACAGCCAGCATTCCAAAGAGCCTCGGCGATTCCAAAACGGTCAACCCCTGATACCACCAATACATGTTTGCCCTGAAAGTTCCATTTTAATTCTTGTTGAAGATAATTGATCACTCGTCTCTCTAAGGTGTTTTTTAAACCGCTGCCATCAACAATCGGAGTGAGCTGTGCCGCAGCGGCGATTTTTTTTGCCTCTCGGAGAGCATAACGCCTGTTTCCGGCCACCACATAGAGATCGATCCCCCCCATACCGAAGGCATCTACTTTGCCATCAAGTTCACGGATCATCTGGATCGCTCGCTGCATATCTCCATCAGTACCTATCCGCTCTATAACAAATTTTTCCCCTAAAAATTCAGCCTCTACTTTATGATCCCGTTTAGACGAACCCAAACTTACGCTCACAACCTGTTTCATAGGTCTACCTCGCTTTCAAAAAAGCATCTGCTTACCGGTCATTTCACTGTGCCGAAATGATCAGCTTTCGCAAATGATCAGGGTCAACATATTTGTCCTCTTCAATTGGCGATTCTCCCAGATCAATCCCTAGCACTTCCTTGTCCAAAAGAGCAGCACACCAGTTAATACGCTGCCGTGATCCGATTAAGATTACCACATCATAAGTTCTACTCTTTGCCACTAAGCTCATTACCTCATTGAACAACTCCAGGCCAGACTTTTCGGTCACATAACGCCAGCGCTCATTATTTGTCATCAGCAGTCTGAACTCAACCCCCAACTCATCCAATAAGGAAACGATCTCTTCCTTGTTCTGTATTGGAAAACCGATAACAGCAATGCTTTTTCCCTTACGTACAGCTCCCAGCTTCTCCAATCGAGAAAGAAAGGTTCGATCAACACCACAGCGATCGGCAACTTCCTGCTGGGAAAGCCCTGTACTGCGTAGAGTCAGCATCTCAGCCAAGGAGCGGTTGAGCTTCTCCATACTGACAAGCTTATCCCCGATGCGGTAAAAGTCATTCAATACCAAAACTCCCTTGTGCACATTTTTGTATACATTCCTTTTCCAATTCATTCTAACAGTTCGCCTTTCTATTGACAATAGCAAACACTCAAAAAATAGGGTTTCTTTCACTCTTTATTTTGGCATAAATATTGCATATAATAGTTAGCACCGGTCAAATTGTGAAAAATGGTGCATGCCTCTCAAATATCAGAAGAAGGGGGTGTAATCAACGGAATGGCCAAAAATGCAGCCAATATAGAACGCCACAATACCAGTAGCAATCAGAAAAAAAATATAATTGAAACACCTAAAGCAAAGGATTCGAAGGATATCAAAAACAACAAACAAGAAAAAGTTCATCTTGAATTTCCTTATGATGATTTAGAATTTCTTTACGAGTATACGCTCAAAGAGATGGGGATCAAAGATCCATTCAAATAATATAGGCCATTCTTAAAGCGTTTTACCGGTTCTGTCATAGCTCAATAACAGTATTTTAAGGGCATTTACATTGTCAACAACAACCATTTGTTCTGCCGTTTTATCGATACTAGTTAACAATATTACGGAATGTTCCAATAAACATCATATTATATGCCGAAAAAACGGAATCTACATACCACAGTACAACTGTGAAAATTATAATTTTAGACACACTCTGTGATTATTAACAAGGAGCACAAAGTCTGTGACAACTTTCTAATTATAGAAAATACCGACTATCTACATGGTGGTGAGAAGAGTCAATATTATATCACCCAAAATAAAAGGGTAGCACCTTAGATAAAAGGTGCTACCCTAAAAATGTTGATAACCAACCTGCTTCATTATTCGCTTTCCAGTTTGCTCAGCCGGTCCTTTATTTCATTAAGCTGTTCTTCAAGAAACTGAGCCTGCCTCTGCAAGGCCTCCTTTTCATCCACCCCATAGGGACCAGCAGCCGGAGCAGCTGGAGCAACCGGAGGACGATAACCATATGGTACATACCCAGCCTGCCATCCCGGGTTATACATCCTTCCAAAACCTCTACCTCTGCCCCTGCCAAAACCGAATCCTGCTGACGTGAAACCTGGTGCTGCTGCTCCTGCACAAAAGCCTGCACCTCTTCCTGTCATTGGGCCCATTCCCATCGGCCCGGTTCCATCTCCTCTAGGCATCCTATACACTCTCCTTTTAAAAATATTTTAATAATTTATCTGGTCATTTTTGCACCACAACTTGGACACTGCATAGATGTACAAGGTACTCCCTGCTGATGAGACACTCTTGCACCACATGCAGGACATACACATTCTCCTATAGGTCCAGCTTGGTTTGCTGCTCCCATACCACCGCGTCCTTTACCGCCTTGGCCTCTACCGCCCTGACTTCTGCCGCCGCCAGATCCTCGGCCACCTCTTTTTCCTGCTCCTGCAGGACCTGTTCCATCACCAAATGGCATAACATCCCCCCCCTTCTTGTGGGATATCTTCCTAACCTCTCCCGCCTCTGAACCTCCGGCGATGACGATTTACTGTGCTGCCATCTACCAATTCGTAATGTCCACCGCTGATCTGCATCATCTTTCCGTTTATAAGAGCATCAGCAACCTTCTCCCTGGCGGTTTTGATAATGCGCTGAAAGGTTCCCCGGGAAATATTCATCATTTCAGCCGCCTCATTCTGTTCCATCTGTTCCAGGTCGGCAAGTCTGATAGCTTCAACCTCTTCTATATTCAGTATCACCTTATCTGCGTTTTGATTTTGCGGATAAAAAGCTTGGTTGGAGGGAATAAATCCTACCCTTCTGCATTTCTTCCTCCTAGGCATGCCTTCACCTCATCATTATTATGTGCATATGCTCATTACATAATACACTGGATTATTATTTTTGTCAATTATTTATGAGCATTTTTTTTAATTATCGCTTAATAAAAATTCATCCCCACAGGTAAGCACTATCATCCTGTCCTGCAAAGCCTTTTTCATTTCATAGACCGCCGTAAAACCGGTACAGTGAAGTGGTATAACTCTATCAACCCCTAATTCCAGTAAACACCTTATCGATGCCTGCAAACTCTGCATCCCAACATTTCGGAGATGCATACCTCCTATGACAGCAGCAATCCTTTCATTTGGAAAAAGATTTTTTGCTTGTCTAATGCAGTTGATAATACCGGGGTGGCTGCATCCCACAAAAATGTAAATACCTTCATCTCTCTTAATGGTCAGAAACTGCTCATCTATAACCCTGTCTTCACAGAGCCTGTTGTTGTCACCTCTTAAGAGAAAGCTTGATGGCCCACTTTCGAAAGATACAGTCCTTTCTACTTCACCTGACAATATTACGTTTTTATGTATTTCTAAAGGCATTTCACTGGTTATAATTCTGTTTTTTAAGCTATCCATATCATCCGATGTCCAAGGAATACCAATATGCGCACCTGAGGGTTTTCCATCTGAGCTGTTAAATCTCTCAGCAAATGCCTTGGGGTGGATATAGAGGGGTGCATCCCTATTCAATTTACAAAAGTGAGGGATGCCTCCTGTATGGTCATAGTGTCCATGACTTAAGACAACTGCATCCACACACCTGAGATCAATTCCATCCTGTTGGGCATTGAAGGTAAGCACGCCAGTCTGTCCTGCATCAAAAAGCACATTGATACCATCGATTGTTATTAAAATAGACAGCCCGTGTTCAGCAAGCAAGCCCCTTCGGTTCACCTGGTTTTCCACAAGAATCTTTATTTTCAGCAACTCCGGCATCTCCTTTATGGGTTTAAGCACAAAATATACCATTTCAGAGATGCTGTCAATACAAATGTGAATTATTGCGTTTTTCCGGCATTATGGTGCTCAAAAGTCATAACGCCGCAGAAAGCTACTGCGGCGTACTACTCTAGAATATACTATCATCCCTTTAGTACATCCTCTGAACCTCCTGCAGGGCATCGATCACTCCTTCGGTTTCATCAAGGTTTTCCAGTGTATGCTGTGCCTTGCGCTGCCAATTAGGGTAATCTAAATCTCCGGGAGCATTTTGCGGTTCCTTTTCCAGCCAGAGATCCTCTAAGCTGATGAGCAGTATTTGGGCAGGGCTGGCGGCCAGATATTTCAGCCATCCCTGGAGCACTTCCCTTGCCTCGGGATTCAACGTGGTGATCCAGCCGCCTTCATAAAGGTAGTTGGCCATGGCCGCCTGCTCATCCCTGTTTTTGCTCTCCCAAAAGGCAGCAAAAGGTACCATGTCATGTGTATTCATAGATGCCTGAACGGCAGACTGTACCGGCTGGGGCGCACCCTTAGGCCCGTATAGTTCAAAAGGCAACACATACATGCGGTAAACATCACGCTTATCCATAGCAACACGCACCCTGTCTGGGACAGTTCCTAGATCTTCCCCAATGAGCACGGTTTTGTAACGGGAGGACTCCAGAGCGAGAATTGCATAAAACTCCCTGGCCTTATAGCGAACATAAACTCCATCCCGGGCTCCGAGTCCCTCAGGCACCCAAAAAAGCCTGTGCAGCATCATCACATGGTCTAACCGCAAGACCCCTGCATACCGGAAGTGATTGCGCATACATTTTATGAAGTAGCTGTATCCCTGTTCCCTGATCCTTTGCGGGTGCAGGGGTGGAAGCCCCCAGTTCTGCCCTTCAGGCAGAAAATCATCAGGGGGGGAACCGGCACTGGCTGTGAGTGCAAAGGCATCCCGCTCCCACCAGGTATCAAACCCAGATCGATGGACACCAACAGGAAGATCGAGATAAAGCCCCACTCCATCCTGACGGGCCCGATCTGCCACCCCACCCAACTGCTCCCCGATGAGCCATTGAACATAAAGGTGGTACCTTTCGGCTGCAGGGTCATAGTCCCCTTCTTTCAGCTCTTTCTGCATCTGTTCAGGCCACTCTAACCATCCCTTTCCCATCTTTTCTACCGCCGCCCGGAAACGGGCATACTGTTGAGCATCAGGGTTATCAGACAGCCATTGTTCCAATTGTCTCCGTCTATCAGAGCTTCCATCGAACAAACATTCTGCCAGCTGTTCCAAAGCCTGGCGTTTGACTGCCATACACCCAGCATAATCCACCAAGTCCCCATCTCGCAATTTCTTTATCTCCTCCTGAAAGCCCGCGGACTGAATCAACTGCTGAGCTCCCTGACACTGCTCTAATTCCGGCGCTCTAGCCACATCCAGGTATAACTCATTCCAAAAAAGTTTGCTGACTGGAGCATAGGGACTGGGATCGAAAGGCTGTCCAAGATAAGTGGAGAGCAAGGGAAGTGTTCCCACCAGGCCACCCCCCTGCGTCTGTGCCCACTGCATCAGTGTTTCCATATCGGAAAAATCCCCCACACCCCAATTGTGAGCAGAGCGCAGTGCATATAGTGGAATAAATAATCCCCAAATCCTGTCTTTTTCACTATCTGCAAGGGTATACATCCGCTCAGGTGCAGATATCACCATCGTCTCCCAGTTAGTAGAGGAAAACGTTAATGTAAAATGGTGATAGCCTAGAGGAAGAGGAGGCAGCTCCAATTTTTTTAACACATAGCGTGAACCTTCCACTTCAGCGCTCTGCTCTTCCGGAAGCTCTGACAAACTGGTTTCCCAGTTTCTAGTCTCCCCTGTTTCCAATTCCAGCTTACAATAAACCATTTGATTGACCTGTTCGGCACTGAGCCTCACCGAAAGAACCGGTGTCTCCCCCTCAAAGAACGTATACACCGGTTCCAAACACTGCTGCCACCGCTCCATTTTACGTTCCCTTAGGGCATTATGCACATCACCCGAATTATCAATCTCTAATCCTAAGCAGCGCAGCACAGCAAAGAGGGCATCGGGTTCTGCCTGCTGATGCTGCCCCTTGATATCATAATAACTGGTCTCTAAACCATATAACTGCGCCAGCTGCTGCAATTGTTTTTGCTCTGTTCCCAATAAAATTCCACCTCCGGATTTTTCTTGCTACTAGCAGTACAGGGAAACAATCCTTGGCTAAAGACCACCTGACAGCACTCTATCTAAAAAACCGGGTAAGCTGTTGTCATGCCCAAGTCAGTGTCAGTCTTTGAACTGAGTTCATAAAACAGCTTCAAATAGTTCAGCATATTGGTGGTGATCAAGAAATTTTGACGCACCTTTTCCTTGCCCGCAAGGCCCATTTTTTCAGCCATAGCCGTATTCCGCAGCAGTGTCAGTACCCTTTCCGCACATTCCTCAACAGTTTCCACCAGGTATCCGTTAATACCATCATCAATTTGCACCCTTATACCCCCCACATTACCACCTACCACAGGTATCCCCTTCCAAAGTCCTTCAGAGACAGTAAGACCAAAACCTTCCCTGATCGATTTTTGTATGATCACACTGGAGCAGGTTTGAAAGGCATTTACTTCCAGGCTTGTTACACCATTAAAATTAGTAACAACCTTGATATCATAATCTTCTCCCGCTTTTCTCAGCGTTTTGTACAGATAATCCCATCCCTCAGGGTCATCGGTAGCCATAGAACCCACTAAAGCCAACTGCACACTGGGGAACTCCTTTGTTACGATACGATAGACATCGATTACACCTAAAGGATCCTTCCAGGGATCGAAACGTGAGATCTGGGTAAGCAGAGGCCTATTGTTATCAACCCCAAACCGGCCGAGTATTTCTTTTGCCTCATCCAATTCCAACGGAATGTTTTTGATCCCCAAGGGATCAATGGTCGGAGTGAAAAAAGTGAGATGAGGCAGACTCTCATTTTCTCGAACATACTCATCCATAGTGAAGATACAGGCATCATAATCCTGGATGAACTGATAGATAAAATCCCAACACTCCGGGTCGGGAGTAGATGTATCAATATGGCAGCGCCAGATCCACTTCCCTTTCCCCACTTGATCCCGCATGCGGATCATAGCGGCAGGCTGAGGATCGTGGATAACAATAAAGTCATACTCCCAGTCTTTGATTTCTAAAGCATTTCGTCTGTTATATTCCAGATAGATTTCTTTTTCTTTATCGGTCAACTCAACATTCTGCCCCTGCAGACAGTTATGAATGGTTTTCGTCACTATAAAAAATTCATCACTGCCCTCCATCTTCCACCAATCAATATCAATTCCTAGACTCCTGAAGAGGGGAACCAGGGAATGCAGAATCTCGGCAACCCCACCCCCAAAGGCAGTAGCATTGACCATAGCGATCCTTTTTCCCTGCAGCCTTTCAGCAAAATACTCTAGCTGCAGTTTGGTATCCACATCAATTAATTCCTCATATTCTTTGTAATTTTTCAACTCTGTATTGACTAACTCCACCGAACATTACTCCTTTACCAGTTTTTTATCATGGGAATGCTTTTACATTTATAAGAGGCTTGGCAATTTGCTCTGTAATATAAGGAGGAGATCCCTCCATATGACTCAATACCCTCACTAATATTTGTCATTAATGGTCATACTAATGGTTGATCGGTATTAGTGAATGAGGTGTTATCTATATCATGCTCCAAATGGGCAGCAATATAATCAAAGAAAATGAAGTCAGTTTCAGGGTTTTCGCATACAAC
>JBMNGF010000004.1:0-25805 GCA_050949745.1 Syntrophaceticus sp.
ATCAACACCCAATTGCTCCAAAGATTCAGACATGGCCTGTATAAACAAATCGCCGCTGACATCTTTTCTATACCCTGCAGTAGACCTCACATCTGATATCGGACTTATCTTGTTCTTCATTATCTCTGCAGCATTTTCTATGTTTTGACGATTGATACTCCTACCGATCAAACTCTCTTCTGCTTCCCTGATCCTTAATACAGTAGGAGCCACTGATCCCATAACAATATGCACATCTGTAAACTTAGCCTCTGCGGCGTTAACCCCGATATGCACTGCACCATTGACGATAGATATAGCCTGAGCCTTTCTTTTGCCAAGCTTAAAGAAAGACCCTGCACTGTTTTCGGCAGGCAGAGGAATGGATATGAATGTTAGCAGTTCATTGGAGCCTATTGATGTCTTACCTACACCAACATACAGCTCTTCTAAAGGCACCTTTCTTTCCTGCTCTGCACTTAATACTGTCGCTATTGCACCTAAAGCAACCAGAGCAGGAACGGTATCAGCCGCAGGGGAGGCATTACACACATTACCCCCTAAAGTTCCGCGATTTCGTATCTGTGTCGCCCCTACAGAAGCAGCTGCTTGAGCTAAAATGGGACAATATTTTTTCACTATATCGCTTTCAGCAAGTTCTGTTAATGTAGTAACTGCCCCAATTCTGATAAAACCATCTTTTTTACAGATACCCTTCAAGCTTTCAACTTCTGAGATATCAATAATTATGTCAGGATCTATTTTATTATTTCTTAACTTGATAATTAGATCAGTACCACCTGCAATAACCGCTTTCTTTTCATTTTCATTCTCGTTGAGAAAATCCAAAGCCTCCTGCAATCTATTCGGTTTAAGATATTTAATTTTTTTCATCGATGTCGATCCCCCTTTCTTTCAGCACACTCAGCTGCTGTAAAACTAACTGACAATTCCCCTTAAACAGTTATTGGGCATATTAGACGAAAGCTTACATAATACGGTAGCTGCCACTACACATTTTTTAAAACCTTACTGTCTGAGTGGGCCCATCACAGGAAACATCCCCTTGAATGGTCCCCCCGATTGGGCCAATCGTTGAAGTGCTTTTTAAAAAGTTCATCCAAAATTTCTTCCGCTTCCTTCATAAATAACCGGTACCTCTTAATCAGTTCCCTAGCTTCCGGAGTCAGGACAGCACCTCCCCCGGATACACCGCCGACTTGAGAATCGAGGAGCTTATAACCTAACCTCTTCTCTAGTCCCTTGATGAGCTTCCAGGCATGGCTGTAGGACATGCCCATCTCAGCAGCGGCTGCTCTTAGCGAGCCAAGTCTTTTAATTCTCAGCAAAATATCACAAGGACCCTGCCCGAAAACCTTACCTGTGGTTTCCAGCCAGATTTTATATTTTAATTTAAAGGGCATAGAGCTTTTATCCTGCATCAATAACGCCCGCTTTCTATAAAACAAAAGGATATTTATTCCTCAATCTCAACAATCATCTCTACTTCCACCGGCACATTCAAAGGCAGTGATGCAACACCTACAGCTGAACGGGCATGACTGCCCTTCTCCCCAAAAACTTCTACCAGAAAATCAGATGTTCCATTGACCACTTTAGGCTGCTCACTAAAATTTGGATCACTGGCCACATAACCGACAACTTTCACTATCCGCTTGACCTTATCCAATGACCCTATTTGCTGCTTGATCACAGCCAGTGAATTGATAGCAGCAGCCTTTGCCGCCTCACAGGCATCCTCTAAAGAAACTTCCTTCCCCACCTTGCCCCTATACTTTAACTCCCCGTCAACCGTACAGAGCTGACCGGAAAGAAAAAGCAAGTTTCCACTCCGTACCGCTGGAACATATGAGGCTACAGGCTTTGGCACATCAGGTAAGATAACACCAATTTCAGCCAGACGACTTTCGATTTTCAACTTTGATCACTTCCTTATTGCTTTCAGCTTTATAAGAAAAGTTCGCCATTAAAACCACTTAAACCTTCTCTATCTGTGTCCCCGGACGCAACAGCTGGATCCAGGTGTTGCCCCTGGCAAAAATAACCTCCTGGCCATCTGCATCAAAAAAGCGTGTAGGGGAATCCATCGAGTCCTTCTGCCAGCTGCCCTGCTGATATTGACCGGCCAGAAAATATTCTGCACTGCCACTGCCGATTACCTGAATATCGATACAGCCAGTACCATCATTTCTGTCCTGATGAGAAGCATACTGGAGCACTACATTGGTTACCGCGATCTGTTCCCCACTTTCCCTATCACTGTGGGGCGAACCATTGATATAGCGCAGATAGTTCTTTTCCCCCTCTGAAAACTCATAGGTTACTTGATACCCGCTCCTATAGCTGAAAGAGAATTTATTTATATCAGCATCATCCTGACTGGGATCCTCAAACTGCCAGTGGGGTTGGAGTCCCGCCTCTTTCCCTGATGCAGCTTCCTCAACATTCAGATAAACATTATGGGGCGCATTTCTGCTATTGTCTCGCCAATATTCTCCACCATTCTGGAATTGGTCAAGGTCTTTGATCCCCCAACTCTTGATATTAGAAACAGCATCCTTTGAGCCACCTACATGTGCATAAATAGCGTCCCATTCCTTACAGATCTGCAGATAATAGCTTCGGGCACTGCGCACAGGCCCTACCACAGATGGTTGATCTCCGGCAAAAAGCGCCATAAATCTGGTGATCCTGGCTTCTGCCTCCATCTCATAGACAACACCTGCCTCCCCCAAACCGGTCTGGGGTCTGGCAGCATCGAGATTATCCACCATAACTGCAACCAAGGAACCAACTGTTTGCACCTTTCTGCCTGTTAAGGGGTCATCTATTCCTGATTCTTCAGCCGTTTCCCCATTAGGATCTGCAGTCGAATCTTGTGAATCATTCAAAGAACACCCACACAGCATAATCGTCAGCAGAACAGCTAAACAGGCAATAAGCAAAAAGGAGGCTCCATCCCTTATTTTTACCATAACAATTAATCTCCTTTCCTCTTCATTAGAAGGAAGAGTTGCAAAAAGATCTTATCATTACATTATATATACAGTCAATTCATATAGAGCTAATATACAGGGAATGCTAACTTCATTTCTTGCCTGCGAATATAACCGCCATCCGGATATGAATTCAATTTACAGGGAATACTAACTAAAAATTATTTGTAGCTGTAATAAACAATTATATTTTCTCACTTTCAGAAAAACTACACTAAGGGGTGATGAGTGTGGCAACAAAAAAATCTCCACAAGAAAAGAAAAAGAAAAAAAAGAAACCGGGACCAAATGATAAGCTAAAGTGGGAAACCGCCCGCGAACTGGGTCTTGACGATGACCTGGCTAGATCAGGAGACAGTCTCTCAGTTCGTGAGGCAGGTAAAATCGGAGGCCAAATGGTGAAAAAAATGATCCAAGCCGGCCAAAAAGCGCTTAGAGAGGAACCCCCGGGAGAATAATTAAATTAGAACCCATATCATCGAAGACTTTGGCAAGGATAAATATGATGACCCACTCTTCATAGCTGATGCAGGTAAGAATGAGGATGAGATCGGCTAATACTAATAAATGTTAAGTGACACCAGGCGATGGCCATAAAAAAGCGGCTATCGCCTTTTTTATTACCAGTGGAATACAATGAAAGGTATGCACCGAAATGTGTAGAATATAAGTATAATGATCAGAATATAAAGAAGGGGTAAGTGGTATGAAGAAATTTATCACTTTCAGCAGCGTTTTAATCATTTCCTTTATCATAGTTTTCGGCGCACTGGTGCCCCAAGCCCAAACAGCACCTGCCGATAAACCGGTAGTCGTGGCCAGCTATGAAGGCCCTGTGGTGCCTGTTACAGCTGATTACTGTGCGCGGGTTATTAAGCATGCTGAAAACATAGATGCTGCAGCATGTGTGATCGAACTGAGCACCCCAGGGGGACTTTATTCTACAACCCAGGAACTGGTGAGTGCTATTCTCAATGCTCACGTACCAGTAATTGTCTATGTTTCTCCTGCCGGGGGATGGGCAGGATCTGCAGGAACATTTATCACAATTTCCTCACATGTAGCCGCTATGGCCCCAGGCAGCCGAATTGGAGCAGCACACCCGGTATCTATCGGCCAGGAAAATCAACAGGAGGATGTCTCCAGCCAAAAGATCGCTGAAGATGCAGCAGCCTGGGTACGTTCCTTAGCCCAGATGAGGGGAAGAAATGCTGAAGCCGCAGAACTGGCGGTGCTGGAAAGCAAATCCTACTCTGACACCGAGGCTCTTAAGTTGGACCTGGTCGACCTCAGCGCAAAAGATCTTGAGGATCTGCTGCAGAAGATCGATGGGCAAATAGTAACTTTAAACAGCGGCAAAGAGGTGCAGCTGGAGACCCAAGATGCCCCTCTGGTGAGAGTTCCCTTGAATTCCATTGAAAAAATTCTTCTTGACATCAGCAATCCTGACCTGGCATACATTTTGATGACCATAGGTATGGCCGGGATCATGGTAGAAATTTATAGCCCAGGTTTGATTTTCCCAGGAGTTGTAGGGGCTATTTCACTTTTGTTAGGACTTTATTCACTGGGCACACTAAATGCATACTGGGGAGGAGTTCTATTGATTATCTTAGCTTTCGCACTGTTTGTCGCTGAGGCCTTTATATCCAGCCATGGACTTTTAGGTGCAGGAGGGATTGTTTCCTTTGTCAGTGGTTCACTGCTTCTTTTCAGTGGCGGCCCCCCTGGAATAGGGATTAACATCGGCCTGATCGTTACCACAACACTAATACTCACCGCACTGGTGGTGTTGCTCGTTATAGCTATTGTCAGGGGTCAAAAGAGAGCAATAACAACAGGCAACCAGTTTCTCATAGGAAAGGAGGCAGTGGTACGGACAGACCTACAGCCGGAAGGAATGGTATTCGTAGCTGGTGAATTATGGAGAGCAGTTGCTGCGGATGAAACTATTAAAGCAGGGGAAAGGGTGATCATCACCGAAATCGATGGGCTAAGGTTGAAAGTGAAGCGACTCGAACTAGTATAATCTGAGCAACTGCCGAATAAAAGGGCAGCTATCTAATAACAATTTATAATGAAAGGAGGGAATCCCGGAAGTAGAAGGACTTTCGGGGAAAAACATGTCAGGTTATTTTCTTTTGTTTATACTAATCATCATGATTCTTGCATCAGCGATCAAGATTGTACAGGAATATGAACGGGGTGTAATCTTCCGTCTCGGACGCTGTGTAGGAGCAAGAGGGCCTGGTCTCATATTACTGATTCCCGGTATTGAGCGTATGCAAAAAGTCGATCTGCGTGTAGTCACCATGGATGTGCCAACTCAAGAGGTCATCACCAAAGACAACGTTACAGTAAAGGTTAATGCTGTAGTCTACTTCAGACCTGTTAACCCTATGGATTCCGTAATTAATGTATATGATTACATTAAGGCTACTTCCCAGCTCTCTCAGACAACTCTCAGGAGTGTCTTAGGCCAGTCCGATCTTGATGAGCTGCTTTCACAGAGAGACTCCATCAATCAGCGTCTGCAGCATATCATCGATGAGGGCACAGAGCCTTGGGGAATTAAGGTCAGCACTGTAGAGGTCAAAGATGTGGAACTGCCACCCAACATGCAGCGGGCAATGGCAGCACAAGCTGAGGCTGAACGTGAACGGAGAGCCAAAATTATCAATGCCGACGGAGAGTTTCAGGCATCAAAAACCCTGGCCGCTGCAGGTGATGTCATCTCCCAAAACCCAACAACACTTCAGCTTCGCTATCTACAAACATTGAAGGAAATTGGAGTTAACCAGTCCAGCACTATTGTCTTCCCGCTTCCTATTGATTTTGTCAAACCATTCTTAGAAATGGCAACACTGCCCAATGATAAGGATGAGGAAAAAGAATAAAATTAGCACCAAGAGCGCCAAAAGCGGCTGTCCCAATTACTTTACCGGGACAGCCGCTTCTTATGCAACGGTATGCAACGGGGACAGTTCCTGTTGCATACTTTTTTGCCTTTAACATAACTAATTTTTTGCTCCAAACCTTCCATCTTAAATATTGCCCCCTCCCCCACAAAACTCTTATTGGATGAGATAGCAGGAATTTGTTGCATAGCTGCTGAATAGTAATTAATGGATCAGAATTAGTCTGGAGAGAACTGGTCGGTATTTGATCTAAGTGATCTGCTCATAATATTTAAGTGAACCTGAAGGAGGTGTTCTTTTGGATTCCAAAAAGGCGGGGCATCGCTATCGTCGCATTGTAGGCATAGTGCTTACACTGATCGCGGTAGCATTTGCAGCTAATCGTACCCCGGACGGTGGAAGGACTAGCCTCTACTGGATCCGACAAAATTGCGGTGATCAATCTAACAGGAACCATTGCCTTCAGTCAAGGCTCCTCTCTCCTGGAAGCTTCCGGCACAAGTGCGACGATGGATGATTTAGAAAGGGCAGAAGAAGGACCCCTCTCTGCAGGCGGTGGTCCTAAGGATCGATTCTCCGGGAGGGAGCGCCGCCGCATCCCACGAACTCTATGAACCAGGTTATGCGCCTCAAAGAGTCTGGGAAAATAGTTGTTGCATCTTTTGGCGAAACCGCCGCCTCAGGAGGCTATTATGTGGGAGCAGCTGCAGATAAGATCGTTGCCCTGCCCTCTACACTGACAGGCAGTATCGGTGTCATTTCCGTAGTACCTAATCTAGAGGAACTCTATAAAATGATCGGCTATGAAGAGTATGTCTTCAAAAGCGGCCCCCATAAGGATATGCTGTCAGCATCTCGCCCTATTACAGCAGAGGAAGAGGAAATAATGCAGGATATCACCAATGATATCTATGATCAGTTTCTCGACGCTGTAGTTGAAGGGCGCGGGCTTCCCAAAGAAAAAGTGCGCCAACTTGCAGATGGAAGGGTCTATAGCGGAAACCAAGCCAAAGAGGTCGGGTTGGTAGATGAATTAGGTGGACAGAGAGAAGCTATCGAACTGGCCGCCAAGCTGGCAGGTATAGAAGGGGAACCGGAGGTTGTGGAATACAGTCGTACACCAGGTGTTTTCGACATTTTGAGAAATGTCCAGCTCTTTACTCCAAACCCTTTTGACTCACTGCCTACTTATACAACAATAAAATATTAGGGAGAGAGAATTATGTGGGAACGAATTTTCGGGACTATATCTGCTCCTGGAAAAACACTACACCAGGCAGCAGAAAAGGAATTATGGAAAGAAGGGCTGCTCATTGTTGCTGCAATCGCCATCCTACAAGGATTATGCGATATAGCAACAGCAGGAAGTGAAGATATCCTACCCTACTTAGAACAGTTTTCAGAGTTGCCGCTAGCAGAAACAATGCAGCTATCTCCTGCTTTTACCTTCTTTTCACCCATAATCGGCGGCTTATTGGGATGGTTTGTGGTGAGGAGCAGTTTTTTTCTTCGTTGCCAAAATATTTAAAGGACAGGGATCTTTTATTGGCATGCTGGCTAGCCTTGGCTACGCCAACTGCCCCTATTTTATAGGTGCACCTTTAGCTGCGATTACATCTGTGGCTGGATCTTTCGGCACTACTTTAAGCGGCTATCATCGGTTTCGCCGTCGGCATTTGGGTGCTTGTTCTAAACATAATTGCCATCCGTGAAAGCCAACAGATCAGTACAGGCGCAGCAGCAGCCACTTACTTTATTCCTGTTATACTTTTTATTATTCTCTTGATTCTCCTGGGAGTCCTTATTGCTATGGCTATCTTCACTTCTGCCCCCTTAATGTAGCCTTGACAATAACCGGTAAACCCCGTAAAATAGTGCAAAAGCGGAAAGGAAAAAGGAGTCGTGTGGATCTATGAGTCGTACGCGCTTTCCTGTTGATCACCAACTGAAAGTAAGAATGTTTTTTACATTATTTCTGCTGGCAGCCCTTTATCTATTTTTCGGAGCCGTTCTTTGGTATGCAGGGGTTGGTTTCTCTGCCATTATTGTCATCGTTGGGATCATGTTGCTCACCCAGTACTACTTATCGGATAAACTTGTACTAATGAGCACAGGAGCCAAGGAGGTTTCACCACAAGAAGCACCTGAACTCCATTCGATAGTAGAGCGTCTTGCCATGCTTGCAGATATGCCCAAACCGCGGGTAGCGGTGATGCCCACCTCTGTTCCCAATGCTTTCGCTACCGGGAGGAATCCCAGTAATGCTGTGGTTGCCGTCACCAAGGGTCTGATGCAGCAACTCACAACCCAAGAGGTGGAAGCTGTTCTGGCACATGAAATAAGCCATGTCAAAAATAGAGATGTGGCGGTGATGACGATTGCCAGCTTTTTTGCTACAGTGGCTTCCTTTATCATTCAAAACTTCTTTTTCATCGGTTTCGGACGCAGCAGGGAAAACAGGGGTGGTACAATACTGATATATCTTGTATCCCTCCTTGTCTGGCTGATTAGCTTTTTCTTAATCCGAGCACTTTCCCGCTATCGCGAGTATTCAGCGGACCGCGGAGCAGCCTTTCTTACAGGCTCACCAGGGATGCTGAGCAGCGCCCTCAAAAAGATCAGTGGCACCATGAAGCGTGTACCGGAACGAGACCTGCGCCAGGCAGAAGGGATGAACGCCTTTTATATTCTGCCTGCTCTGAGAGGGGACGCCTTTGCCGAACTTCTCTCTACACACCCTTCTTTAGAGAAACGCCTGGCCTACCTGAGAAAACTTGAGCGGGAGATGAGGGGCTAACGATGGGTTTTTTTGATGCCCTTTTTGGGAGAAATAAACCACCCAAGGCCCAGTTCGATCCGCTTTTTGCACTGTCAACAGCCCTTATATCGTTTGCTGAACTGGGCTGGGAATCATCCGGTAGATGCGGTATATCTCTCAAACCAGCGACCAGCATCTATTTTGAAACAGCTGCCCAGGAACTAAGGGATCTCTTAACCCTTTCCATTGAAGAAACCAAAACAAAAATGCAAATCCAAGATGACGAATACCACTATCGCTGGCTGCTGTTTAATGATCCAGACTTTGATGACCTGGTGAGTCTTGTGCACATATCTGCACAGACGCTCAAGGAAAACGGATATGACACCCAACTGCTGGCTGCTGTATTCCGTTTTGTGCAGCAGAAAAGGCCCGATTCGCTATTTTACATGATCTATAACTACAAACGTGGCAATTTTTACCCGTACATCCCAATGCATAAAAAAAGTGAACAGCGTGACAGCCATGAGGAGCAGCGCATTTTTACTATGTTAGAAAAGGAACTGCCCTGGGAGAAAGACACCTCCTTATGGTACCCCATACGCAACTGCCCAGTGTAAATGGTGGTTGGTCGTTAGTGGTTGGTCATTGGGAAAAAGATGTTCAACCTGAACATGATATCACCCTCAGGACTTACCAAAGTCATAACTCTGACCTTTGACATCTTTAAATGTATGATATGGGTTATAATAGTAAATATATGATTTAGAACAAAGATACCTTCTGGCATGTTTTCCGACATCTGACTTGATGCTTGAGACATCTATTTTAGGCAGGTGCGATGCACCAAAGAAAGGAGATAAAAATGGGATTACTAGCACGTATTTCTACGGTTTTTAAATCAAAGATCAACAAAGTCGTCGAACAAATGGAGAATCCTCAAGAAACCCTCGACTACTCTTATGAGAAACAGTTAGAGCTGCTGCAGAATGTGAGACGCAATATTACAAATGTAGTTACTTCCAAAAAAAGGCTTGAATTACAGACAGTGAAACTGCGCAATGACCTGTCAAAGCTCGATAACCAGACAAAGGAGGCCCTGCGGCAGGAAAGAGAGGATCTGGCACGGCTGGCCCTGGAGCGTAAGATGCAGCTCGAACATCAAATTCAGGACTTGGAACAGCAGGTGAGCGGCCTAAATCAGGAACAGCAGAAACTGCTTCAAGTGGAAAATCGCCTGCGAGCGAAAGTCGAAGCCTTCCGCACAAAGAAAGAGGTCATCAAGGCACAGTACTCAGCATCAGATGCTCAGGTAAAGATCGGTGAAGCTATGTCCGGCCTTTCCGAGGAAATGGCTGATGTAGGCACCGCTATTGAGCGAGCAGAACACAAAACCCAAGAGATGCAAGCCCGCGCCTCGGCTATCGATGAATTGATCGCCACAGGGATGCTGGACGATCCTATAGGAGATAAGGACAGCGTAGAAACAGAATTGAGAAAGCTACAGACAGAAAGTCGTATTGATGATGAACTTGCCCGTCTGAAAAAAGAGGTGACAGAGTAATGATTATCAGAGTACTTACAGAAGGACAATACAAAGTATCAGGTGGTGCCCTTTCAGAACTGGATGCCCTCGATGACACTTTGCTTGATGCCTTAGAGGCCGGTGACGAAAGCAAATTCACTGCTGCACTACATGATGTTGTCAGCTTTGTACAGACAAACGGCATCAATCTCCCTGATGAGGAACTGGTAGAGTCGGATCTGATTATACCGGCACCAGATACCAATCTGGAAGAGGCACGGGAGCTCTTCACCAATTATCCTCGGGATCTGACCTAGTAGCATAGGACATAGACGCGGCCCAGACAAATCCCTGTCCCCGCGTCTGCAGCTGCAGTTCTTTTGCGGACGCGCACACGGTGGCATGGTGGGAGGTGAACTGCAGTGAAAAGTAAAAAGACATGCGGCCGCGGGCATATAGCGAAATACACTTTTAACGATATTCTCGGGAAGAGTGCTAAAATCAAAGCGGCCATTGAAAAGGCAAGGCGCTTTGGCAGCGTTAATGCCACTGTACTTATTTATGGGGAAACCGGAGTAGGCAAGGAAATCTTTGCTCAAGCAATACATAATGTCAGCCCACGCAAGGACGGTCCCTTTATTACAGTCAACTGTGCAGCAATGCCGGATAATCTACTGGAAAGCGAACTCTTTGGTTATGCTGAAGGTGCATTTACCGGAGCAAAAAAAGGCGGCAAACAAGGCCTTTTTGCAATGGCAAATAAGGGCACCATTTTCCTTGATGAGATCAGTGAGATGTCTGACAAACTGCAGACAAGACTCCTGCGGGTGCTCCAAGAATACGAGATTATGCCTCTAGGTGATGACCGCATTATCACAGTAGATGTGCGTGTTGTTGCTGCCACTAACAGCAACCTGGAAACTTTGGTTGAGAATAAGCATTTCCGGTCGGATCTTTATTACAGAATCAATGTACTGACACTGGTGGTTCCCACCTTAAGGGAACGGCGAGAGGATATCCCCGTCCTGATAGAACACTTCCTGGGAGTTTACAATAAAAGGTTCGGAAAAAACATCAAGGGCATTGAACCGAAAGGCATTGCCCTTTTTGATACTTATGCTTGGCCAGGTAATATAAGGGAAATACAGAACATAATGAAACGTCTCGTTATCCTGACAGATAACGACTATATCTCTGCTGACCTTGTAGCAGAATCTTTGATGTACTCCTCAATGAAACCAGACATCATTTCAACCGCACAACCCCACAAAACAGCAGCCGAGAACAATAACGGAAACCCACTGGAATATCAAAAAGCTATCATCATTAATGCACTTAAAGCTACCAAGGGAAACAAAAAAAAGGCTGCCCAACTGCTGGGTATCAGCCGTACAACCCTTTGGAGACGCCAGAAAAAATATAATATTAAAATATGATATTCAGATCGATTCTACTGACTTGTGTGTTGCAGATGAAACATTATCTGTTTCATCATGGAACTAATATGTTACTTGAACCATCTTCCTTAAAATAATAAGTGCAGATACTCCCTTCTTTTTGCCCTTGTTTAGCAGGCACACTTCTTGCTAATACTAGTAGTATATACTAAAAAGGAGGGATCAACTATGGGAGATATGATCGGTAATTATATCATGTGGGGAACCCTAGGCCTCCTTTTCGTTGTCCTAGGAGGCTTATTATTCCAAATATTTTCTACCTTTAAAATGAAGTAGTGATTATAAATGAACTATCAGATACAATGACCCCTTTCCTTTAAACAGGGGAAGGGGTATCTTTATGCTCCACTGTGGCAATCGCCCAGCAGGCTATTCCCTCCCCTCTCCCTACAAACCCAAGCCCTTCGGTTGTTGTAGCCTTCAACCCTATCGCAGCAGGCGCAATTCCCAGCACAGCGGCAATCTGTCCGCTCATCTCTTCCAGATAAGGAGACAATCTCGGTTTTTCAGCAGCCACAGTGATGTCCACCTGGACAACATAATACCCCTCTTTGGCTAGAATACCTCTGACAATACCCAGTAAGGCCAGACTAGATGCGCCTTCCCATCGGGGATCAGAAGGGGGAAAGTGATGCCCGATATCATGTAGTCCTGCAGCCCCCAGACAGGCATCAGCAAGGGCATGCAGCAGAACATCCCCATCTGAATGTCCAGCCAGGCCGCTCCCTTCTGGAATCTCCAGTCCACCCAGATAAAGGGGCCGCCCCTGGCAGAAGGGATGTACATCATAACCCAAACCAGTACGCCTGCCTAGGTGTCCTTTTGTGACGCCATTAGTATCAATCCCCAAGAGTGCCTGGGCAATGACCAGATCCCCTGGAGTGGTTATCTTAATATTTTCATAGCTGCCCTGGTAGATCGATACATCGTGACCCAGCCGTTCCACCAGAGACGCGTCATCTGTTCCTTCAAAGCCAGCAGCCCTAGCCTCTTCCAGGGCACTTTTAAGCAATGTTCTTCGGAAAACTTGAGGTGTTTGGGCAATCCATAATGAAGACCGTTCCGGTGTCCCTTTGATGTTTCCTTTTTCCGCAATCTTAACGGTGTCCTTGACTGGAACAGCAACAACTACTGCGCCTGCATCTGCAGCTTGCTGTACTGCCCCCTCTAATACATTTTGCAGCAGCAGAGGCCGTGCCGCATCGTGAACAGCAACAAGCCCACAATCCTGAGGAAGAGCTTTTAATCCTGCAGCAACAGACTGCTGTCTGGTCTCCCCACCTGTTACTATCCCTGCCAGTTTGGATAGGGAAAAAGAGTTAAGGAGTGTACGGCATAAGGAAAGATCATCATAATTTGCCACAACCACATAAGCGTTAATAAGGCTGGACCTCTCAAAAACCCTGAGGCAGTGCAAAATAACCGGATCATCCCCCAGGGGTAGATAGACCTTATTTAAGGGGGAACCCATACGGTTCCCCCTGCCGGCAGCAACAATAATTCCTCCAACCTTATCCAATTGCATTCACCTCATGGTAACGCCCATTTGAGGAATTTTTAAAAGACACCTTGGGCTTGGCAAAAATCATCCGCCCTGCTGAAGTCTGCAAGACACTGGTAACAACAACATTGATACGCTTGCCTATGTGTCTCTTGCCTCCCTCAATAACGATCATTGTACCATCCTCCAGGTAAGCCACCCCTTGTCCAGCCTCTTTGCCGTCGCGAATTACATCTACACCAGATATTTCCTCGCCAGGAAGGAATAATGGCTTGACCGCATTAGCTAGATCATTGATGTTGAGCACCCTAACTCCCACCAGTTCAGCGACCTTGTTGAGGTTATAATCATTAGTCACAACCGGACAATCCAAGCGTTTACAGACCTGAATCAACCTATAATCCACATCTTTATTGTTATCAACACCATCAAAATCGCGAATCTCAATGTTAATCTGCTGCTCTTTTTGCATCTGATTCAAAATATCCAACCCGCGTCGTCCTTTATTTCGCCTGAGCACATCAGAAGAATCAGCGATGTGCTGTAGTTCTTCTAATACAAATCGTGGAATAAGCAAGCTTCCATCGAGAAATCCAGTTCGGCAGATATCTGAAATCCTGCCATCGATAATAACATTGGTATCAAGCACTTTATAGCCCTTTGACTCTCCAGATTTACCCTGTTTCAATCCGGTTTTCCAGATATGCAGCAAACCAGTCAATTCCTCTTTCTTCTTGATACCGATACTTAGGCCCAGATACCCTATCAGGACACTGAGAATAATGGGTATATAAGCTCCAACCAAGGGAATATTCCTCATAGGAGAGCCAAGTAGGTTAGCAATAACAAGACCAATAATAAGTCCAAAAGCGCCTCCCATTAAGTCTTGCACAGGCGTACGATGAAGCACACTTTCAATAATAACAAACATGCGAGATGTCTGCTCAATTATCCAAGGTGCCAGCACAAAACTCGCTAATCCTGTGCCAATTATCAGGAGCGCAGCGATAAAATACCAGGCATACCCCGTGCTTATCGCGAGATCATTGATAAATCCAATACGGGTAAGAAAGTAGCTCAACGAATATCCGATTCCTAAACCTATCAAACCAATAACAACCCTCATGATCTTTCTTAACACTGATTCACCCCCTTTCTAAGCGTATATCCTTATTTTGGTTAACTATATGTCCCATTATACGCAATATTGTTAATATCAGCAAGAGAATAGTTTGTCATATTATAAGAAAAGCGCCCGGTTTATTCAGGCGCCTCCCTTCATTCCCCGGCAACTGCCTCTTTTATCAAGGTCTCCACTTCGATCTCATCCATGTTGCCCGCTAGAATAAGTTCACTGCTTAAAATCTGAAAGGCGCTTTCCAGCATCCTCTTTTCTCCCGAAGATAGCCCCTTTCGCAAATCCTGACGCATAAGAGAACGTACAACCTCTGCAACAGCGAAAACATTCCCTGTTCTGATCTTCTCGAGGTTGGCTCTATAGCGGTGGTTCCAGTTAGGGATTACTTTTTCTTGGTCCTCTCTCTGAAGAACTTTTAAAACACTGGCAATCTCGTCCTCCGGAATTACACGGCGCACCCCGATTTGTTCAGTTTTATCGGATGGCACAAGCACTTTTAAGTTACCCGAAAAGAGACGGAGAACAAAGTAAATAACGTTTTCTTCCCCACGCTTTTCCAGTGCCTCTACAACCCCGGCGCCGTGCATCGGGTGAACGATATAATCTCCGACATTAAACATTTTCCGGCCTCCTGGAGTTTTATTAAAATATATTATACCAGATGTGACATTGCCTGTCAAAATCAGGTTATGCCTAAAACACCATTCTACACCTTTTATTCTGCACCCACTAGTGGTAAGTGAGGTTTTGAAGAGAACTAGTACAGATTGTATTTGCTCCTGGTTATTCGCATAAAAAAATGGGTTAAAAAGAAAATGAACGTTGCTGTTTAAACAAAGCTATTGAAATATCAGCATTGACAACCGCCGATAACTGAGACTATAATTATTAAAAAGAACATCAGGTGTGAGGAGGTCTGCCCAATGAAGGACCTGATCTGTGATGAATTTCAGAATACAGTGGCTGAACTATTAATCCGCCATCACAGTATTTTAGATGTACTATCCAAATTCCAAGAATCATGTGCTCGCACCAACAGAGCAACCATAAAAGCAGTTACCGGTTGTGGCTGCATCAACATCAAAGCCGAAAAACAAGAAATTCCACCAGACATCTCCCTTATTGAAATGAAGGATTACTTTGGAAGCCATCTCGAAGGACAACTCTGCCCGAACTGCAGAGAACAGGTTGAAGCAGAATTAGGCAATACGCTTTTCTACATGGCAGCTCTTTGCAACCTTACGAATCTTAACCTCTACGATCTTTTTATTAAAGAACATAATAAGCTTTCCACACTTAATATTTTTAATATGACCTAAAAGATCGGATAGAATTATGCATTGAACAAATAAGAGCAGCTTACGCTGGCTCTTTTTCATCCATTGCTATTATAACCTGTTACTACATATACCTTTCCAGCATTACCTGATCCTGCAAGCGGCGCAGCCCATTTCTAATAGTCTTTGCTCTCACCTCACCGATTCCTTCAACTTCATCCAACTCCTCAATTGAAGCCTGGAGCATATTCTGGAAACTTCCGAAACTATTGACAAGGTTATCGATAATAGGAGCCGGCAATCTGGGTATCCTTTGCAAAATACGATACCCCCGAGGGTGCACCGATTCGTCCAGCACACTGGCACTCGAACCCCAGCCAAGAACACGGCTGAAATTGGAAAGCTCCAACAGGTCATCAGAGGACCAGTTAGCTATTGTCTGTAACACTTCTTCGGCCTTTTTAGTCCCACTCTCCAGATAATCTTGAACTACACGGGTAAGATCATCCTGCACATTGGTTACCAACTCTTCCACCTGCATGATAATCAAACGCCCTTCCGTTCCTAACTCACTTATATAGTTATTCAGTTCTCGGACGATGCGCAAGACCATCTCTCCCCGCTGTACCACTAAAACCACATCATAGACAGTAACCAAATCCTCAAATTCCAGCGCTGTCAAGTTCACCAACGCTTTATCCAGAACACGCTTATATTTCTCAAGGGTTTGTACAGCTTGATTTGCCTTGGATAAGAGAACGCCGATTTCCTGCAAACTGTAACGGTTAGCCCCTCTGTAGAGAGTAATTACCCCCCGTCTCTGGGAAATAGCAATTACCAGAGCATCAGTCTGCTTGGCCATCCTCTCCGCTGTCCGGTGTCTGATCCCGGTTTCCATTGAAGGAACAGAGAAATCCGGTATCAATTGTGCATTGGCAAAAAGAATTCTTTTTGCATCCTTGCTGAGAACTATTGCCCCATCCATTTTAGCTAGTTCATAAAGCTTTGGAGGGGCATATTCAGCATTAAGATTGAACCCGCCCTCTACCAGGCGCATAATCTCCTCACTGTCACCGATTACAATCAATCCTCCGGTTTTTGCCCTTAAAACACCATCCAAGCCCTCCCTGAGACTCGTGCCTGGTGCCACCATCTTAAGAGCATCGAGCATACTGTCATCCTTTTCCTCACGACCATCCTTTGCTTCACGGACATCTTTAGAGCTTTCCCGTGCTGTAGCCTTAGCCTTTGTCGCTTTCTCTTCTTTTACAGTTTCTTCTTTGGCAAGAAGCTGTTTATCCATTATCTGTATCTGCTCCTCTTTCAATGTAAATCCCCCTAAAGCCTAAATCAACTGATCAAGTGCATCCTGAACCGATTTGACCCCGATAAAATCAAGATCTCCAAACTTATCCTGTAGCTCCAAACTACGCACAGGCACCAAAATCCTCCGAAAACCCAAGCGCTTAACTTCTTTAATGCGTTGTTCCATAAAACCTACCCCCCTGACCTCTCCTGTAAGGCCCACCTCACCTAGTATCACGGTATCCTCTGCCACCGCACTATTACGGTAGCTGGAGGCCAATGCCACTGCAATACCCAGGTCTGCGGCTGGCTCCACAACCCTAAGCCCCCCCACAACATTTACATAAAGGTCCTGGTTGGCTAGAGAAAAACCGAGACGTTTTTCCAAAACCGCGGCTGCTAAAACCATTCTGTTGTAATCAACACCGGTAGCTGCTCGGCGGGGAGAACCGAAGGCAGTAGGGCAAACCAGCCCTTGTACCTCCACAAGGATCGGACGGGAACCTTCCAAAGCTGCTACGACCACAGAACCTGGCCCACCCACTGCTCTTTCAGCTAAAAAAAGCTCAGAAGGGTTTTCCAGCTCTTGGAGTCCATTCTCCCCCATGGCAAAAACGGCCACCTCATCTGTTGCTCCAAAACGGTTTTTTACCCCACGTAAAAGGCGCAGGTTCTGGTGGCGCTCACCTTCGAAAGAAAGCACCACATCAACCATATGCTCCAATAATTTAGGCCCTGCTAGGGCACCATCCTTTGTGATATGTCCCACAACAAAACAAGCCGTATCACAGGTTTTAGACAATCTGACTATTTCAGCTGTACACTCCCGGATTTGACCAATACTCCCGGGGTGCAAGTTTATTTCAGGATGATAGGTGGTTTGAATGGAGTCGATAATCACCAAAACCGGTGACAATTCCTCAATAGCATCGCAAATACTCTGCAGATTGGTTTCCGCGTAGAAATAAAGGTGAGCCGAAGCTGCTTGCAGGCGCCGCGCCCGCATCTGGACTTGCCGGCGGGATTCTTCACCTGAGATGTATAAAACAAGCCCCTTGTTCTCAGCTACATAAGCAGCCAACTGTAGAAGCAGTGTGGATTTTCCAATTCCGGGAGCACCACCCAAAAGTGTAACAGAGCCGGGGACAATCCCTCCACCCAGCACCCGGTCGAATTCTTGGGAACAGCTAGGAAAGCGTTCCTCAGGGGAACTGTCATCACACTCTGCCAGAGGAGCAGCCTTCTCAACCGAAGACCTACCTGCTGCTTTTTTAACCCCTTTATTAGATACAGGAGCTTCGCAAAAGGAGTTCCATGACCCACAGCCAGGGCATCGCCCCAGCCACTTCCCTGTTTCATATCCACATTCAGCGCAAAAAAATCTTACCTTTACCCGCCCCACAGTTTTCTACCTTTCATCCAGCTTTACACCATTATACCATTTATCCCGCTGCAGCAGAACCCCAAATGCAATAGGAGTGTACTGAGGGCGGTTATCGCTACATCCCTGCTACAATTCTTCCGCCAGTTCCTTTGGATTCGTTACCGGTGCTTGGCAGGCGTAGTTTTCGCAGATATAGACAGCTGTCTTTCCATCCAGAGGTATTTTGTCAACTGCTGTTGGTGCAATGGATTTAAGCCGCTGTCCATCTCTGCCTGGCTGATTCTGCAGTATTATCGCTTGGGGCAGGTATTTGCTGCGCAGCACATCCAAGAACTCCTGGCTTGTAGGATCACTACTCTCTCCCGCCACCACGATCTCTTGAGGGGGCCCCAGTTGAAAGTCCAGGGCACAGAGGTAGAAAGTGCATGCCTGTGGCATATTTGCAACTGCTCCACCGAAGGCATGCATTTGCCGGTGGGCAAGCTTCTCCAGCTCTTCATTTCCTGTCAATCCGGCCAACTGCAGGAGATTCCAGGCAGCCACGGAGTTCCCGGAAGGAATGGCCATATCGCTGATTTCCTTGGTTCGCATATTAAGCTCATCCTCATCTTCAGCTGTGAAAAAGAACCCACCATCTTCCTCATCCCAAAAAAGTCTTTGCATCTCTTTGGCTTGAGTGATGGCCTCTTCCAAATAATAAGGATTAAACGTAGCCCTGTAGAGCTCGATTAACCCCCAGCTCAGAAAGGCATAGTCATCCAGATAAGCTGGGAAAGCTGCTTCCCCATCACGATAGCGAGCTAAAAGCCTTCCCTCTTTGCTGCGCAAATGATCGAGTATAAATCGCACCGCCTTTTCCGCAGCCTGAGCATACCTTTCATCTCCCAATACCCAGGCACCTCGGGACAGTGCAGCGATCATCAGGCCATTCCAAGAAGTGAGAATCTTGTCATCCTTAAAAGGGTGGATACGCTCTTCCCTAGCAGCAAAGAGCTTTTGACGCAGGGCATCGACCCTCTCATTCCGCAGAGGAATATGGGAAAACCCGTTCTCCCTTCGATCATCAATCCCTGATCCCAGACTAGGCCCTCTCTTTAAGACCTGCTTCAAAAGATTGGGGATGCTTTTCCCCTCAAAATTACCCTGCTCTTTGATGTCATACAACCTGCAAAAATAATCCCCATCCTCCTCCCCCAGGATATTTTTCAGCTCTTGGGGCGTCCACAGATAGAACTTCCCTTCTACACCTTCGGAATCTGCATCCTCAGCTGTGTAAAAGCCCCCATCTCGAGAGGTCATATCACGCAGAATATAGGTAAAAATAGCCCTGGCTGCAGAGGCATAAAACTCCTTGTGGGTTGCCTGATAAGCCTCCAAATAGGCAATTGCAAGCAGGGCATTGTCATAAAGCATCTTTTCAAAATGAGGCACCAACCACTCTCGGTCTGTGGAATAGCGGGAAAACCCGAGGCCAATATGATCGAAAATGCCTCCACAGTACATGCCAAGCAGTGTCCTTTCTACCATCTCCAGGGCATGTCCTTCCCCGAACCGCTTCCAGTAACGGAGCAGAAAGAGAAGATGGTGTGGACTAGGAAACTTTGGCGCAGCGCCAAACCCACCGTAAACAGGATCAAATGTCTTTTCCATCGTGCGGTAGCAGCTGTGCAGAAGCTCAGGGCCAGGCTCTCCAGGAGCACTCTCCCCCATCTGTTCTGAGATACTATTGAAGATCTGTTCCCCCAACCCCTCCAGCCGCTCCCTCTCGTTTTCCCACTTTTCTCTGATCATATTTAACAATTCGATCAGCCCCGGCCTACCATAACGGGAACGCTTGGGGAAGTAGGTTCCTGCGAAAAAGGGAGTGCACTCAGGTGTGAGAAAAACCGTCAACGGCCACCCACCACTCCCGGTCAATGCCTGACAGACATTCATATACACACTATCGATATCAGGCCTTTCCTCCCGATCTACCTTGATTGAAATAAAACCCTTATTGAGAATGTCGGCAACTTCCTCATCCTCAAAAGACTCCCTCTCCATCACATGGCACCAATGACAGGTACTATAACCTACACTAAGGAAGATAGGCTTATTTTCCTTTTTTGCTTTTTCGAACGCTTCCTCACCCCAGGGATACCAGTCCACTGGGTTATAGGCATGTTGCAAAAGATACGGAGATTTTTCGTTGATTAGCCTGTTCGGTGTCAAATGCTTCATTCCTTTCTAAAATTATTCCCTTCATCTCATAGTCAATGAAGTTCATCATCGACTATCCTCGTACCCCATGCGCTTATAGAAAATTTATCCGCACCTGTACGTCATCTCCGTCACGCTCGTATTCAATACGATCAATGATTGCTTTTAACACTCTATTTTTTTCTTCTTTCGTCTTTAGTTTATCCCACTGCTCAAAAAACTCTTCTATTGTTTTTAAACGTTGTAAATTACTTACGTTTTTCCTTACGTTTTTCCTTAAGTTGCAACGCTTTTCTAGTTCTTCAATATCCCTTTTCAATTTAACGATATTTGCTTCTCTAATTCCTTCCGCTCTATAAACCTCTCCTTCGATATTTCGCCCTCCTCTCTCTGTACCTGCAAAATATCTAAAGCTTGTTGATTCTTAATAATACATCACTGATTGTCTTGACTGGATGTTTCCGATATACACTGCTCCGGTTGACTTCAAGTAGTTCGTCCTGGCGCTTTACGGTAATATGTTTATGGCCGAACTCAATAAGTGTTTTACGATCTTTTACGTTTGAAGATTTCTCCAGATTTTTTTTTAAGCCAGTCGACTTCATATGTCAACTGTCCGACTTTACGCTCCAGTTCTGCTACATGCTGCTGCTCTTTTTTTAGTTCCTTTTCGGCTTCTGATGGCCCTTTCTTAAACATCATCAGAAGCTCGCTCTGTGAACTCTTTCTTCCAGCGGCCAAGCATAGCTGGATGGATGCCGTATTTGGCTGCGATCTCATTGACGGTAGCTTCTTCACGAAGAACTTCAATAACCACCTGAGCTTTAAAGTTGGCTGAGTAAAGATTGCGTTTATTCATGCTCCCATTGTAACTTATTTTTCTTATCCTGTGTCTCACCTCTTGGGAGCATTATAATGAGCCGTAAAGGTGAGTGCCAGGATAATGCCTGTGCGGAGACTTTTTCCATAGCCTGAAGATCGAATGGATATATGGAGAACCGTTGAAATCCCCGGTGACACGGTGACAGGGGGACGGGGGTCGTGACACACGGGGCACGGGGACAGTCCTTAGGAAAAAACTTAACCCGCCCATTGGCAATGAGCGGGTTACTTACAGCAGCATTTCAATCTAAATTTTATAGCCCCATTTTTTGCTTCATAATTACTTAATCTCCAACAAAGATTCACGATTGGAAAGTCTACTGTAAGAGATGCATTTTACTTCATATAATTAATCTCTGACTGCTACCAGTCTGCCTTTAACTTCACCACGATCCAGGCGTTTGAGACCTTCGTCAATTTTGTCAAAGGTGGTTTCCGTAATCTCTGGTACTAGATCGCCACTGGCCATCATGTCAAGTACAGCGGCAATATCCTCGGTCGTCCCACCGACACTCCCACATAAGTCTACGCTTTTAAGGATCATACTGCTTACGTTAATGGTGGTTGTGAGCTTACCCATACCCACAAGGACAACACGCCCACCTACTGCAACTGCATCAACTGCATCAGCAGTAGTGACATCAAAACCGGCGTAATCCACAATAAGTTCTGGTGAAACTTTCGCTAAATCCTTGGTATCTTCAAAAACATCTTTGCAGCCCATTTCCTTAGCTAAGTCCCGGGCTTCTTTCTTCATATCAACTGCGTATACTTCACAGCCTTTAATGAGTGCCGCACGTGCTGCAATCTGTCCAAGACCGCCAATTCCGATGACCCCGACTTTCATTCCCGGCTTCGCTCCGCCTCTGACAAACATAGCATGATAGGACGTCATTCCTGCATCTGTACTAGCTGCAGCTTGTGGAAAAGTAACTCCATCAGGAATTGGTACTAGGTCGCATGCTGGTACCAGGACTTTATCTGCGTAACCACCATCACGTCCATTACCAGGCCCTAATCCATCCTTTCCCACAGGACATAAAGCAACTCGATCACCGATCTTGTAGTCTGTGACCCCTTCCCCTACTTCAATAATTTCACCGGCAATTTCATGTCCTAAAATAATTGGCACCTTAGCAAGAATGTCCATCCAACCTGGATCCACTAAAGTGCCGCAATCTGTGTGGCATAGCCCCGATGCTTTGACATCAAGAATGACTGTACCAGGTGTAGCCACTGGATCCGGTTTCTCGAGTCATGTGTGATATCTTCTGTAAAAGGGCCTGATAATTTAACAGGTCATCGTTCCTCTGGTAAATTAGATAGTAATCAAACCATTAATTACCGGAGGGAGAAACGATGACCCAATATAAGATTACCGTAAATAAGAACATTTTGCATCATCTACTTTCAAGTAATGATGAAGGGATGAAAGAACTCTTGAAACAAATCCTAGACCAGATTCTAGAACAACAGCGTACAGAACAGATCAATGCAGAGAGATATGAACGTACTGAAGAACGTCGTGGCCGCCGTAATGGCTACAAAACACGCAACTTAATTACCAGGGTGGGTACTATTACATTAAGAATTCCCCAGATTCGGGACGGGGTCTTCTCCACAGACCTTTTCAAACGCTACCAGCGCAGCGAACAAGCTCTTGTACTGGCTTTGATGGAGATGGTCATCAATGGCGTTTCCACCCGTAAGGTAGCTGCAATTACTGAAGAACTCTGTGGTACTTCATTCTCTGCATCGACTGTTTCTGCCCTCTGCAAGAGGTTGGACCCTATCGTCAATGGCTGGAATGAGCGGCCACTTTCAGGATCACTATTCCCTTTCATAATCGTGGATGCAATAGTCATCAAGATCCGTGAAAACAACAGGGTGTGCCCTCACAGCGCTCTTATTGCCATAGGTGTTAACGAGGATGGTTACCGGGAAATCCTCGGTATGAAAATCGGAAACAGTGAAACAGAAGAAAGCTGGTCTGAGTTCTTTACCTGGTTAAAGGGTCGTGGCCTAAGAGGCGTTGATTTTGTGGCTTCCGACAACCATGGTGGTCTTGTTAATGCGGTAGCCAGATGTTTTCAAGGAGCCACATGGCAGCGGTGCCAGACCCATTTTACACGCAACATTCTAGACAACTGTCCCAAACGCATGAAGAACAATCTTCATGGTCACTTACGGTCTATTTTTGAGGCCCCTAACTTGGAGAGTGCCAGATCATTATTACACACAACGATTGATACATTTGCAGCACAGGCTCCTAAAGCGGTTGATATCCTGGAACAGGGCTTTGATGACGCCACAGCAGTACTCATACTACCTGAACGCTACCGCAAGCGTCTACGCACTACTAACAGCATTGAGCGCTTGAACGAAGAGATTCGCCGCAGAGAGCGGGTTATTCGAATCTTTCCTAACCATGCTTCTGCTGCACGGTTAATCGGTGCGCTGCTTATGGAACAGGATGAAACCTGGAGCACTGGCCGCAAGTACTTTGATATGGATGAATACTGGCAGTGGAAAAGACAGCAAAAACATGTAAATAAAGTGACACATCTAAATACTGCTAGACAATTCTAATATTTTTTACCAGAGGGCGATTTTACAGAACATTTCGTACTTGATCCAAAATGACATACATTAATACAATATCTATCAGATACTTTCATCAAATCGATACTTTCTTCAGAAGCAAGAATAAGCTCGTCTATATTAAGAAACTTTTGTTTTCCACCGTAGTACTTTACAAAATCATTTCCACTTCCACAAGGATAAGATGTCAAACTCGCCTGTTTAAAACCAATCATTCCATTTACAACTTCATTGAGTGTTCCGTCTCCCCCACAGGCATATAATCTGACTTTCTCCCCGTGGGTACTGCACCACTCCTTAACAAATCTCGTAGCATCCCCTCTTGCCCTTGTTATATAGATTTCGTAGTCCAGTTTTCCATTATATTTCAGCAGCGTGCTTCTTATCTCATCATACGCATTTTCCGGACCTGCTGCAGGATTAACAATAAATAAATGTTTCATTTTTGTCTCCTCTTCCCCAAAAAACTCATCTTACTATCTCCCCCAAAAGGCACACATCTGCTTGAGCGAAGGCTGCTTGTATATAAAATAATAGCACAATAAGACAAACTTGGAGCATCCATGATAAACTTTATGAAACTTTTCGTTTTTTTCTGCGTACTACCATATAGAAAGACCAGGGAGGAGTCCAATGGCCCGGCCAGATGCAGAACTGATTATATTAAGCCAGCAGGGTGATGAGACAGCTTTCGCCGAGTTGGTGAACCGCTATCAAAATAAGGTTTATACAATGGCTGTACGCCTGCTGGGGGATCGGGAAGAAGGCCGGGATGTGGCCCAGGAAGTTTTTCTACGAGTTTACAGGGCACTGCCCCGCTACCGTAAAGATGCGGATTTTCTTCCCTGGCTCTACACGATAACAGCGAATACTGCCCGTGACTGCTGGCGCCGGCGTAAAGGGGAAGGGGAAACCATCCCAATTCCTTTTAATGAAACAACTGTGGCAGCCGACCAACGCTTTTCCCCTGAATCCATCTCAGAGGCTAAAGATATTAGACAGATGGTGGAGAAAGCTGTAGCATCCCTACCCTGGGAATACCGGGTGGCCATCGTCCTGCGGCACATCCAGGATTATAGCTACAAAGAGATAGCCAGCACAATGGAGCTTCCGCTGAACACAGTCAAAACCAGAATTCATCGGGGGCGCATGATGCTCAGAGATATATTGGGTCCCTTGCTGGAGCAGAGGAGTGATAATAGATGACAGATAAATGCTCTTTTTATAAAGACAAAATACTTGACTACCTTGATGGAGAACTGGCAGAGAAAGCTGAGAAACAGTTCAGACAGCACCTGGATATCTGTCCCCATTGCCGCCGAGAGTTGACCCAGTGGGAGGGAATGTTTAATCTGCTTGAGCTTCCCGAGGAGGACCCAGGGATGGAGTTCACCTGCTCTGTACTGAATGCCATCCACAGCCAAGAAAGAGGAACTACGGACCTGCAGCCTGATCCCTGGAGCATAAAACATCTGACCCTGGCACTGACAGGCATCTTCCTGCTGGCTTTCAGTATTTCCATTTGGCTGCTGATCGGAGCAAGGCAGCCGTTGTTCCATACTGCTGCTCAGAGCATCAGAATTATTATGGAAGCCGCCCTTGGCCTCTTGCCAGCGCCTCTAATATTGGGGCTTTACCAGCTGGGAAGCAGCCTGGGAACATTTTTAGCAGCGGTGCTCTCTGGGCTGCAGCAAAAGCTCCTCTTCATCTATTCCTTGAGCGAAACGCTCTTTGTTGTCATCAGGGCACTACCCCCTACGACCTGGGCGGTTATACTGGCTGCAGGATTAATTTCCAGCCTGCTCTTAGGGAGAATACTGGGAAACGATATAACGATATAGAGATCAAAAACCAATATAGTTAA
>JBMNGF010000005.1:0-99796 GCA_050949745.1 Syntrophaceticus sp.
TAAATGTAAAAGGTTATTTAGATAAATGGGATATAGATAAATATATTGAATGTGATACCTTTAGAGCCTTTGATGAAGCAATAATGGATAGGATAATTGGCAACTTGCTAGAAGGTATCGGAGAATTTGATAGATACCGTAAATTAATCAATAAAAGAAGGATAAGTCATTGGTTTGGAACCTATAGTAATGAATATGAAGCCTTATATTTTGCTAATGAACTCCTTGAAATGGAGAAGAGAATGGATGGGGTTATAAAGGCTGAATCTGCTCATGATTTGATTGATGCCTATACCAAAGAATATTATTTAATGGACTATTTCTATAGAAAGTTTTATTTTCATTACGATAGAATTGCTGACAGAGGTCTATTTGAAAAACTAGGAGAGAGAGTTGAAAATACCTATACCCATTGGTATCTAAATGAACTTTCAATAAAATGGTCAGCGGCAGTTCAGAAGGAAATGTTTGAGGACTACTCTTTGGCAGGTATTAGACAGCAAAAGGATTTTTACCAGGACTTTGTTTCACCATTTATCAGGAATAATGAAAGAGTGTTTGTAATTATTTCTGATGCTTTAAGATATGAAGCAGGAAAGGAACTTCTTAATCTAATTAATAAAGAGGCAAGGGGTATGGCAGAGATTGAAGTTATGCAAGGAGTTATCCCTTCAACTACTAAATTCGGTATGGCAAGTTTGTTACCCGGAAAGAATTTTGTGGTTGATGAAAAAGGTGAAATTACAGTTGATGATCTGAACATCCAGGGGACAGAAAATAGGGGTAAGATTCTCGCTAATTACAGTAAAGATGCACTGGCAATCGGCTATTATGACATGGTGGATATGAAAAGGCAGGATTACAAAGCGGCCTTTGAGGGTAGAAAACTGATCTATATCTATCACAATGTAATTGATGCTGTAGGGGATAAGCCTTTGACGGAAAGAAATGTCTTTGGAGCTGTGGAAAAGGCTTTTAAGGATTTAGCCCTATTGGTAAAAAACCTTGTTAACCATGTAAGTGCAACAAATATTTTTATTACAGCTGACCACGGTTTTTTATACAGGCGATCACCACTGACAGAAGTAGAGAAAATTGGCAAGCATAATATAGAGTCCATAGGTGCGGGAAGAAGGCATATGCTCGCTGAAACTGACACAGAGTTGGATGATGCCTTGTCTATTTCCATGAAGTATCTGTTGGGTAAGGAAACAAGTCTGAAGGCCCTTGTCCCGAAAGGTGTTATCAGATACAGAGTCCAAGGGGGGGGAGCCAATTATGTTCATGGTGGGGTGTCCTTGCAGGAGATAACTGTACCTGTCATTAAGTTTAAGAATATACGTAAAGACAAATATAAGGCAACCAAAGTCCAGGTAAAATTAACCAACATCTCAAGGAAGATTACCAACAGAATTACCTATTTGGAGTTTTTTCAAACAGAATTGGTAGATGAAAAGAAAATCCCCTTAAAACTCAAACTGTATTTCGTGGATGAAGAAGGCAACCGTATCTCTAATGAAAACATTATAATTGCTGATAGTAGGTCGAAAAACCCTGAAAACCGCACTTATAGGGAGAAGTTTACATTAAGGGATATGGCTTATGACAAGAACAAGGAATATTATTTAATTTTAGAAGATGAAGATGAAGCAGTAGAAAAAATATATGAGCGAATACCTTTTACGATAGATTTACTGTTTAGCGATGACTTTGGTTTATAAAGTAGCAAAGGCAGGTGAAAAGTCTATGGACAGGGAGAATAGTGATTTAAATGAAAAAATAAACCATTACTTTCCAGGCAGGGTGGTCCGTAAGGATTTGACTCAAAAAATTAAAGAAGGGGCAAATGTACCGGTATATGTCCTTGAATATTTACTGGGTATGTATTGTGCTACTGATGATGAAGATTCTATAAGCGACGGGGTAAATAGAGTAAAAGCTATACTTTCAGAAAATTATGTAAGGGCTGATGAGGCGGAAAAGATTAAATCCAAAATTCGAGAACTAGGCCAATATACAGTAATAGATAAATTGACCGTAAGGCTAAATGAAAAAAGAGATGTTTATGAGGCGGAGTTTTCTAATTTGGGGTTAAAGGGTGTAGAAGTAGAAGCGAGTTATGTGAAAGAATTTGAGAAACTACTGGCTGGGGGTATATGGTGTATTCTTAAAATAGATTACTATTATGATGAAGACGCAAGGAATGCTAATCCTTTTATTATAAATAGTTTGAAACCCATTCAAATTCCAAACTTGGATATGGATGAGATATTGAGTGGAAGAAAATATTTTACCAAGGATGAATGGATTGATGTGCTTTTAAGATCGGTGGGCATGGAACCTACTCAATTGGAAGAGAAAGTTAAGTGGCACCTTATAGCGCGAATGATTCCTCTTGTTGAGAATAATTTTAATCTCTGTGAATTAGGGCCTAGGGGAACGGGCAAATCTCATATATATAAGGAAATATCTCCTAACTCCATTTTAATATCCGGGGGACAAACTACTGTAGCCAATTTATTTTACAATATGAATACCAGAAAAATCGGATTAGTGGGCTTATGGGATGTAGTAGCTTTTGATGAAGTGGCCGGGGTTACTTTTAAAGATAAAGATGGTATTCAGATTATGAAGGATTATATGGCTTCAGGCTCCTTTGCTAGAGGAAAAGAATTGAAAAATGCATTCGCTTCTATGGTTTTTGTCGGTAACCTCAATCAATCTGTGGATGTTCTTTTAAAAACATCCCATTTATTTGAACCATTTCCAGAGGCGATGGCCTATGATTCTGCCTTTTTTGATAGAATGCACTGCTATATTCCCGGTTGGGAAATACCTAAATATAGGCCAGAGTTTTTCACTAATGAATATGGCTTTATTACTGACTATATTGCAGAGTTTTTTAGGGAAATGAGAAAAAGATCCTATGGCGATAGTATAGATAAATACTTTAGACTTGGAAATAACCTTAACCAAAGAGATGTTATAGCGGTAAAGAAGACTGTATCAGGTTTAGTTAAATTAATTTATCCTCATGGGGAATTTAATAGAGAAGATATTGAAGAAACCCTTAGGTATGCCCTAATTGGAAGAAGACGAGTAAAAGAACAATTAAAGAAAATTGGTGGCATGGAATTTTATGATGTTCATTTTTCCTACATAGATAATGAAACCTTTGAGGAAGAATTCGTATCGGTTCCGGAACAAGGTGGCGACAAACTGATACCTGAAGGGATGGGAAAACCAGGCCATATATATACAGTTGCCCATGGTGATTCAGGGATGATTGGAGTATATAAAATAGAAACAGAGGTTGTCTCTGGAACAGGAAAGTTTGAAAGAACAGGATTGGGGACTAGTAGGGAAGCAAGAGAGAATTTAAATACAGCCTTTAACTATTTTAAAGCAAACAAAAAGAATATTAGTGGGGCAATTTCTTTAAACAACAATGATTTTTTAATGCATGTTCAAGATTTGCAGGGTATTGGAATGACTTCTGAATTGGCTTTATCAGCTTTTATTGCTCTATGCTCCGGAACATTAAAAAAACCCGTTTTAAGTCAATTGGTGGTATTGGGTTCAATGAGTATAGGGGGGACCATTAATAAGGTAGAGGAGTTGGCATCCACACTTCAAGTTTGTTTTGATGCAGGGGCGAAAAAAGTCCTCCTACCTATGTCTTCTGCCGTAGACATTAACACAGTTCCGCCAGATTTATTCGCTAAATTTCAGATATCCTTTTATCAAAGCCCTGAGGATGCAGTCTTTAAAGCCTTAGGGGTAGAATAAATAATCAATAGATCCACAATTAATAAGTTTAGTCAGGGCCAGCATTCCTTTCCAGAATAATAATCTAGGGAGCCAAGGTGAAAAGGAGATGACTGCAGATGTTAGGAGCAATTATCGGCGATATCGTCGGTTCGCGCTTTGAATTCAATAATCATCGAAGCATGGATTTTGACTTGTTCGCCCCAGGCTGTTTTGTTACAGATGACAGCATAATGACCCTAGCTGTCGCCAAAGGGATAATGGAGACAGAGAAAAGAGTTGAGTCTTCTGTCAGCGACTACAGATTTGACGGGGAATATCATCATCTGCTTTCCGAAATGACAGTGAAGTATATGCAGGAGATCGGACGTCAGTATCCGAACTGTGGTTACGGTGGAATGTTTGCCCGCTGGATATTTAGTGATCACCCTGAACCATATAACAGTTTCGGCAATGGAGCGGCTATGCGGATTAGCCCAGTTGGGTTTGTCGCTGGCACCGAATTGGAAGCTACCAGCCTCTCTGGAACCATAACCTCTGTCACCCATGATCATGAGGAAGGTATAAAGGGTGCGGAAGCAACTGTGATTGCTATCTTTTTAGCGCTTAACGGCTTCACAAAAAGCGAAATCAGAGATAGAATTTCCAATGAATACTATTCACTTGATTTTACGATTGACGAGATTCGCCCGACCTATATATTCAATGAGACCTGCCAAAAGACAGTGCCTCAGGCAATTGAATGCTTTCTTGAATCAGATTCATTTGAGGACGCTATTCGCATAGCTATCTCTCTGGGTGGTGACAGCGATACAATTGCCGCTATTACAGGAGCGATGGCCGAAGCTTATTATGGTGTGCCTGATGATATTCGCCACAAGGGGTTGGCCTATTTAGATGAGGAACTGCGATCAATTTATGACCAATGGGAAAAATTTATCGGCAAGGAACGGAAGAACCAGCCCAAATAAAGCGGAGTTATATCAGACACTCCGTCATTTTACTCTGTGTTCATAAAAAAGAATTGACAACGTTATTAAATGGTGATATTTTATATAAAAGTTAGCCGAGGCTAACATATTGATATATAATTTTTATAGTAGAATATACGCTTATTAGCAGGAAGGGAAGTGTCAATGAAGTATAATAAGTCTATAGAGATGTATCTAGAGACTATATATATACTTGAGATTGATCATGGTCATGCTCATGTAGTTGATATTGCTGAACATTTAGGGATAACAAAACCCAGTGTGACTAAGGCGATGGATAGATTGAAACAGGCAGGTCTTGTTAACAAGGAAAGCTATGGGCATATTAATTTAACAGATAAAGGGTGTGTAGTTGCAAAAAAAATCTACTACAAGCACTGTATAGTTGCTCGTTTTTTAGAAAAATCGCTGGGGCTTTCTCCTCGTGAAGCTTCTATAAATGCATGTAGGATGGAGCACTTTATTACCGACAAAATGTTAGAAGCGATAGAGGCCTATGTAGGAGAGAACAAAGCATAACTGCTTTTTTATATGTTAATAGATTTAGGAAAAACATATTTTTTTTAGTTAAAATGTTAGTCAAGGCTAACAAAGTGATATGGAAATTTCCTATGTTTATAAAAAACCATGTTTAATAGGTGAACATGAGAAAGGATAACATGATGAATTTAAAAAGCGTCGGAAATGGAAAAGCATACATAGTTGAAAAATCATTGCTTAAACAGCCAGTAAAGCGAAGATTAGAGGCTATGGGTTTAATAGAAGGTACCATGATCCATAAAATTAACGAAGCCTTAGATGGTTCTATTGTTTGTATGGTAAGAGGCACTAGACTTGCTATAGGTAAAGAATTAGCGGAGCGTATCATTGTTCGTGCTGTAAACGCAAGTGATATAAGACATAAGAGACACAGAAAAAGATGTCGTGGTATGGGTCCAAGAGATGGTAGCGGTAGATGTTGTAGTATAAATAGAAAAAGAAGTGGTGTCGGCCAAGCCAAGAAAAGAGGGGAAGCAATTGACAGCGAAAAAAAAGGCTACTGGTGATGGGTTAATGCATAATAATGTCTGCGAAGCTGGGGAGTTAACAGTAGGCGTTATAGGGAATCCAAATAGCGGGAAAACCACTCTTTTTAATTCCTACACTGGTACAAGATTAAAAGTTGCTAATTGGCCAGGTGTAACTGTAGAGAAAAAACAGGGTGCATTTAAGTATCATAACCATATATATAAGTTAGTGGATTTACCCGGTATTTATAGCTTGACTCCATATTCTATAGAAGAAAAGATAAGTCGACAGTTTATTTTAAGTGATGAAGTAGACGTGATTGTGGATATTGCTGATGCCTCTAATCTTGAAAGAAGCCTATATTTGACGATGCAGCTAATGGAAATTGGCAAACCAGTAGTTTTGGCACTTAACATGATGGATATTGTTGAAGAAAGAGGAATGGAGATTGATTTGCATCGTCTGCATGAAGTGCTTGGAATTCCGGTTATTCCGGTTTCCGCCAGAAAGAAAACAGGGTTAGATGTTCTGATGCACGTAGTATCTCATCATCAAGAAATCAAAACCAAAAATAATCATGTGGTTGTTTATAGTGATTTAATCGAAGATAAAATAAAAAAGATAACAGAAAGACTTCGGGAAGATAACCCTGATTTATATAATCCGCGTTTTTTTGCTATTAAGCTACTAGAGAATGATTCAGAAATAATGGAAGATTGCTCAGTTGATGTTTCTGATATTGTAGACAAAAGTTATGAGACTGAAATTATAAATCAAAAATATGATTTTATTGAAAGGCTAGTAGAAGAGGTTCTTTTAAATGCTCAAGAAAAGGCACAGTTAACAGATAAAGTTGATGGTTTGCTTACCCATAGAATCTGGGGAATCCCCATATTTTTTGGGATTATGGGTCTTGTGTTTTTATTAACATTTACTCTTGGTGATGGAATAAAAGGAATACTTGAAGGTTGGCTTGAAAGTTTGAGTATATGGTCAGCAGCTGGTCTATTAGCACTGAATGCAGGGCCAATCCTGACATCTTTAATTGTAGATGGGATTATAGCCGGAGTTGGTACAATTTTAACTTTTCTACCTAATATTGCGATTTTATTTTTGGCGTTAGCCTTTTTGGAAGATAGTGGCTATATGGCAAGGGTAACTTATGTCATGAATGGAGTAATGAATAAAGTTGGTCTATCGGGAAGAGCAGTTATCCCGATGCTTCTGGGATTTGGTTGCACGGTTCCTGCAATTATGGCAACGCGAACCTTAGAGAATGAAAGAGATAGGCGAAAAACTATACTAATTACACCATTTATGTCATGCAGTGCAAAAATACCTGTTTACGTTTTATTATCTGGCATGTTTTTCGGTAATTATGCATCTTTAGCAGCTTTATCAATGTATATTATTGGGGTAATAGCGGGGCTTTTTACTGCATTTGTAGCAACGAAGATTGAAAATAAAGCAGATCAATCAAAAGCACCAGATGTAAATCAGTTGTTAATTGAGCTTCCTGAATATAAAAGCCCTAATGCGTATAGTATCTTAATCTATGTTTGGGAAAATGTAAAAGCATATTTGCACAAAGCGGGAACTATAATTTTCCTGGCTTCTGTGATACTGTGGTTTATCTTAAGCTTTGGGACAACAGGCTATGTAGAAGACATGTCACAAAGTTTTGGGGCTATTATTGGACATCTCTCAGTTCCAATACTTGAACCGGCAGGTCTTGGATTCTGGCAGATAGGCGTTTCTTTAGTAGCTGGCTTAGCAGCAAAAGAAGTAGTAGTATCAAGTATGGGTATCCTGTTTGGAATCGTAAACATTGACTCTGCATTAGGGCTTAGCGCAATGCATCAAACACTGGGGGCTATGGGCTTTGGTGGATTAAATGCATACTCAATGATGATTTTTGTACTATTCTATACACCCTGTGTTGCGGCACTTGCCGTAGCTGCCCAAGAACTAAAATCAGCAAAATGGACAACTTTCGTATTTGTGTTCCAGCTAGTATTTGCCTGGCTAGCATCGGTCTTAGTCTATCAAATAGTAAGTCTATTTATATAAGCATCGCAGGTAAGCTACCAATTGATGGAACAAAACTGGGTCTTTCAATAGCGGCTGAGGACTTCGGTAGAGGTAAGCTATCAATAGATGGTACAAAACAGAAGGGGGAAATAAATATGGCAAAAATTATCATAGGAATGATAATAGCAGGATATAGCGGATATTTAATCTTTAGACAAATAAAAAATATGAAAGCAGGAAAGTTCTGCAACAGCTGCACTGGTTGTGTATCAGCTAATAGTTGTGGGCAATTTGAGCATGATAAAGGAAATAAAGGACAGCAGCTGGGCTGAGACACAGTAAGTGTTAAGTGCATTTTAAAGTTTAGTATTGAAATAGATTAAGGCATTCTTAGAAGTCGCCCATTTGGCGGAAAGGAAAGGGGATAAAATAAGAAGGACCTTCCAGGGGGTCTTTTTTGACTTGCGGATAATTGTCCATCCTTTTGCATATTATTTGAGGAGAAATGTAAGGAGGGGCAGTTGTGCGGACTTTTGTTTTCTTCAAGGTTTTCCGCCCTAAGCAAAAAATAGTATTGGCAATGTTGCTTGTCCTGCTGGTGGGGGTTGCTGTTTATCCTTATTATGCTGCATGCCAGGAGAGCAGGGCTGTGGAAGCACTTTCCTGGACAGTTGCCAGTAAAGTAATCGTCGTTGATCCGGGCCATGGTGGAATCGATCCCGGGTGTGTAGGAAAAAGCGGTGTTCGGGAAAAGGAAATTAACCTGGCTATCGCCAAGCGGTTGTCAACATATTTAAAACAAGCGGGGGCTGTAGTAGTAATGACCAGGGAAGGGGACTATGACCTCAGTGAAGAGGGGAAGGCGCCGATAGGTGTAAAGCATAAGGATGATCTGGCAGCCCGGGCGGAGCTGGCGGAACTCTATCAGGCGGATCTTTTTATCAGTATCCATGCCAACAGTATCCCTCTTACCGAATGCTGGGGCCCTCAGGTTTTTTACCATCCTGATTCAAAAGAGAGTAAACGCTTGGCCGCTTTGATGCAAAGGGAACTGAACAAAGCTGTGGGGGATAGTGGACGCTGGGTCAAACCAGAGGACTTCTTTGTTTTAAGAGGCCATAAGTGTACCTCAGCTATTGTGGAGGTGGGATTTTTATCAAACCCTAAGGAGGAAAAACTGCTTGGTGAGCCTATTCACCAGAATAAACTGGCATGGAGTATCTTTGCCGGTGTTGTTTGCTACTTTGCCGGTGATCCAATTCCTGAAGACCCTGAATATGATTAATAATCATTCAAAGTTGTATTATCTTTGATAGGGCAAAGTTCTAAGAAGGGATTATATTTCCTATTGCTGAAATGAATGAGATAATGAATAAATTCCAATAGGATTCAAAAAAATGTATCAAAAAAGGTGGTGCATTATAATGCTGGTCTGTGCCGGTTTATCCCCTCATGCCGCTATTATCATACCTGAAGTAGGCGGGGATGAGCTGCAGAAGGTGAAGAATACAGTTGCCGGGATGCGGGAGTGGGCAGCTTTCATCGCTGAGCAGGAGCCTGATGTTGTGGTCTTTATTACTCCACATGGAGTTGTCACTAACAGACAGATGGTGTATTTACGCAGTCCGGAGCTTTATGGTGATTTCAGTAATTTCGGCGCTCCGGAGATATCGTTTCAGGCAAAAAACGATCTGGATTTGGTGCAGCATATTGCCGCCGCGGCTGAGCAGGAGGATGTAGAGGTTTTTGGAGTCGATATTGATCAATGGTATGCATATCTTCCAGGCAGTTTGGATCATGGAATTACAGTGCCCCTCTATTACCTGAGGGAAGTTGGTGTAGATGCTGCCCTTGCTGCATTTGGGGTGTGTTATCTGCCGCTGCAAAAGCTTTATGAGTTGGGACAGGCTATGGGGAGGGTGCTGGAGAATTCACCTCAACGAATATGCCTTATCGCCAGTGGAGATCTCTCTCACCGGCTGCTCCCAGGAGCACCTGCAGGATACAGCCCCCGTGGTAAAGAGTTTGATCTGCTGGTGAAAGATGCCCTGAAGAAAATGGAGGCGGAAAAGCTTTTAGGTGTTGATGATGATCTGGTTGAAGAGGCGGGTGAGTGTGGACTGCGGCCGATCATCATGCTGCTGGGGGCTCTTAAGGGGTATGAGGTTGATTCAAGAATCCATTCCTATGAAGGTCCCTTTGGTGTGGGCTATATGGTAGCGAGCTTTCGGATCGTAGAGAAGGCAGAGGAGCAGGTAGAGAAAGGCGGAACTGGGAGTGCTCATGTTCAGCTTGCCCGAGAAAGCCTGGAGTACTATCTCAATACAGGTAAACTTATGTCTACACCGGATCCCCTTCCACAAGGTATGGAAGAAGGAGCCGGAGTTTTTGTTTCTCTAAAAAAAGATGGGCAGCTGCGGGGGTGTATTGGGACCTTTGCGCCGGTGCAGGAAAATATAGCCTCAGAGGTTATTCATAACGCAGTCGCTGCCGGGGTAGAGGATCCACGTTTTTGGCCTGTGCAGTTAGAGGAGCTGCCTGACATAAAATTTTCTGTTGATGTTCTGACCCCTTTTGAGAAAGTGGATTCAAAGGATGATCTGGATCCAAAACGCTATGGGGTTATTGTAAAAAGCGGCGGGCGTACCGGATTGTTGCTCCCTGATCTGGATGGTGTTGATTCTGTAGATGAGCAGATCGCCATTGCCAGTCAGAAAGCGGGTATTTCTACAGGTGAGCCATTAGAGATCTACCGTTTTGAAGTCATTCGTTATGAATAGCTGATAGGGGGATTTTCTTATGCAGGAAGCGAGATATTATGAGCCATTAGGTGAAGAACAGGTTTGGTGTCATCTTTGTCCCCACAACTGTAAGATCAAAGCTGGGCAACTGGGAATCTGCTGTGGTCGGCAAAACATAGAGGGGGTCCTCTATACCCTGAACTACAACAGGGTAACCTCTTTAGCTGTCGATCCCATTGAAAAAAAGCCTCTCTATCATTATTATCCGGGGAGAAATATTTTGTCTGTGGGCACCTTTGGCTGCAATTTCCGTTGTGGCTTTTGTCAGAATTGGGAGATCGCTCATCAGGATTCTCCTGCTACAAGGGAAGTGACACCAGAGACGCTGGTGAAGGTTGCCCTGGAAGCCCAAAAGGCGTCCTATTCCATTGGTATTGCCTATACCTATTCCGAACCGCTGATCTGGTATGAGTATGTTTATGATACAGCAAAGATGGCTCATCAGCAGGGACTGAAAAATGTTCTGGTCACCAACGGGTTTGTGCAGAAAGAGCCTCTATTGGAGCTGCTGCCCTATATTGATGCCCTAAACATCGATGTTAAGGCCTTTACAGAGGAATATTATCGGAAGACATGTGGGGGGAAATTGGAGCCGGTACTCAGAACTGTGGAACTGGCCCAGGAGTCATGTCATGTGGAGATTACTACTCTGGTGGTGCCGGGAATGAATGACAGTGATCAGGAGATTAACGCTCTTGTAGACTGGATTGCTTCCTTGAATCCGAGAATACCTTTGCACTTTTCACGTTATTTTCCCCAGTATCAGTTCGATCTGCCTGCTACCCCTTTGGAAACACTGGCTAGGGCATGTGAGATTGCTAGCAGTAAACTTGATTATGTCCACATCGGCAATGTATAGGATATGGATGAAGCAAATTGCTACTGCTCTGAATGCAGCAATCTGCTGATCAAGGGAGATGGCACCTACTCTATTGACTTTGACTGATTTTTCCTCCTATTGATATAAGATAACCGTCCCACCTGCGTTAATTATATATTGGAAAAAAATACTTGACACTTTGTTTGTATCATAATATCATAATATATGAATATATTTACTAATGTTGAGGTGAGTTGAATTGCCAGTATTAGAGACCTTTTCGACTGACCCAGCACTCTTTCAGGAAAAATCAGAACTATTAAAAGTTCTGGCACATCCTGTACGGCTCTGTATTGTCAGGGGTTTATTGACCAATACAAATGAGGAACGCAATGTATCCAATATCCAAAACTGTCTTGGGATGCCGCAGTCAACCATATCACAACACCTGGCTAAATTGCGTAGCGCAGGGGTCATCGAAGGAAGGCGCAGTGGATTGGAAGTTTTTTATCATGTGATTAATGAGGATGCAAAAAAAATTGTGCAGATTTTATTTAATGAGCAGGGCGAGTAATTTTTTTAAACAGATTATCCATATATCCGAATATATGAAAATAAGGGGGTATCTCTAATGAGTAAGAAAGTTGTAATTGTAGGTGGAGTAGCCGGCGGAGCAAGTGCAGCAGCCAGACTGCGGAGACTGGATGAACAGGCGGAAATCATCATGCTGGAAAGGGGAGATTACATCTCTTATGCCAACTGTGGTTTACCTTATTATATCGGCAATGTGATCACTGAAAGAGAAAATCTTCTGGTGCTGACTTCGAAAGCTATGAAAGATACTTTTAACATTGATGTGCGGGTTAATAATGAGGCAACACAAATATATCCGGATAAAAAAGAGATTGAGATAAAAGAAAAGAACGGGCGGGTCTATCGTGAATCTTATGATTATCTGATCCTTTCACCTGGTGCTGCACCTATACGGCCGCCAATACAAGGGATAGATGCTGACAATGTCTTCACTGTGCGCAATGTTCCTGATGTGGATGTCCTGAAGGGATTTATTGAAAGCAGTCAGGCTGAGAGGGCTGTAGTGGTGGGCGGCGGTTTTATAGGTTTGGAAATGACAGAAAACATACACCAATTAGGAATCAAAACAACGATAATCGAAGCTTCTGACCAAGTTTTAGCCCCTCTTGACTACGATATGGCTGTGTTCCTGCATAAACACTTGAGGGAAGCAGGTGTAGACCTGATTCTCAAGGATGCTGTTGCTTCTTTTATTCAGCAGGACGGTTCAGTAATTGCGGTAGAACTCAATAGTGGTAAAGAAATACCGACAGATATGGTTATCATGGCTGTTGGAGTAAAACCAGAAGTTGATCTTGCTAAAGGTGCTGGCCTAGCTGTTGGTGAAAGGGGAGGTATTGTGGTCAATGATCAGATGCAGACCAGTGACCCCTATATTTTTGCTGTTGGAGATGCTGTTGAAGTAAAGGATCATGTAACAGGTGTGGCTGCATTGATTCCTCTGGCTGGGCCTGCTAATAGGCAGGGCAGGATCGCAGCTGATGTTATTGCCGGCAGAAATACTGTTTACAGTGGGACTCAAGCTACATCTATCGCTAAGGTATTTGACCTGATAGCGGCATCAACTGGTGCCAATGAAAAAACATTGAAAAAAATGGAGATGCCCTATCAGGTTTCTTATACTCATCCAGGTGCTTATGCAAGCTATTATCCCGGTTCTTCAGTTATGCACATCAAGCTGCTCTTTGACCCTGAGAATGGAAGGGTATTAGGAGCTCAGATTGTTGGCAGAGAAGGGGTCGATAAGCGAATCGATGTCCTGGCAGCTGCATTGAGAAGAAAGGATACGGTTTTTGATCTTCAGGAGCTGGAATTGGCATATGCGCCACCATTTTCTTCAGCCAAGGATCCGGTCAATCTGGCAGGGTACACCGCAGGAAATATTGTTGATGGGGATATGGATGTTATTCACTGGCATGAAATTGAATACCTAGATCAAGAGTCTACCCTTTTGGTAGATGTTCGCCTACCTGTTGAATACCGAGTTGGCCATCTAGCTGATGCGGTCAATATTCCTTTACAGGTAATGCGGGAACATTTGTCAGAGTTGCCTAAGGATAAAGAGATTATTCTTTACTGCCAAGTTGGTTTCAGGGCCTATCTGGCATATCGTATCTTGGTGCAGAATGGTTTCAAAAAAGTGAGAAATTTGAGTGGCGGGTGGTTAACCTACAAAGCAGTACAATGAGTCAGGGGTGATCTTTCTGCCAGCCTTGACTGGGGGGCCTCGGGTGAGGTTGTATTGACAAGTCAGACCTGTCAAAACGACCTTGCCCGTGTCCGAATATATCAATAAATAAAAGGTTATTTAGGCATGAGGTAATTATTTATCCCCCTATTTGTAGACATTTCTTCCAAAAATGGTCACTTTTCTGATTAAGTTTATAATAATTTGGCTATAATAATTTCCGACTCGGAGGGTCCTCCTCTAATTTAAACTCACTTATTAGTTGTTCCAATTTCTCATCTATGCGGGCTGCTTCAAAATATATATTATAAAACTCAAAAACACTTTCATCATCTAATTTGATGAGTTCTACTATTTTATTTCGTATTTCTTCTGTGTCGATATTGTTCTCAACTTTTTGGTAGTCTGTGTCTTGAGCGATATAATTATATATTTGCCTATGTAATATCAGTAAATATTCCAGATACTGATATAGCTTTTGACGTATCTCGGAGTATTGGGAACTACTAGGCATATAAACAATACTTTTGTGTATATTCGTTATTCTTTCCAGATTCGATTGTATAGCATTAATTGAACGCCGATAATGTTTTATTGTTTTTTTATTCTCTGGCATAATATCATCATTTAAAAGAGAATAAATGTCTCTGGTATCATCTAATTCATCTTTTATAATCTGTCTGTTATTTTTTATAACTTCTTTTTCAACCTTTTCCTCTCTTAAAATGTCATTGATGGCATCTTCAAATAAATTTTCAAATTTTATTCGTAAGTCATTTATCTTGGCTTTTAGATCTTGTGTATAATCTGGAGGCATAAAGAAAATGTTTAAGCCTGTGGAAACGGCAAGACCGATCAGCATCCCAGAAACTCTATAAATTACTTGCATAATACTAAAGTCGTAATAGGTGCCAACTGCGACTAAAGTTACTAAAGCAAACCTTATGCTTTTGGTTAACCCTAATTTCAGGCATATTAATATAATTGCTATACTGCCTAACCCGAGGTAAAAAGCATTTAATCCCAGGGTTATGGCCAGAATAATTGCAACAAGGCTGCCAATAATAGTAGCTATTACTCTGTTTTTAAAATTATCCAAGCTACCTTTTATGGAAGGTTTCATTCCTATTATTGCCATGATAGCTGCCATTGCAGCAAAATTAGATGATTCAACATCTAATTGCATTTCTAGGATGTTTACTAATAATACGGTTAGAGTAACAGATAAACCGGTTTTAATTGTCCGAGCCCCAATTTTCATCGAAAATCCATCACCATTCAAGTTTTATTTTCATTGTACTATTTATGTAGATATAATATCTATACTAATAATGCCATTCACATATATGATAACTGTTCTTACATATAAATGTGAACCCTGACACCAAAAGATGTATAGATACACGGGGAAAATATTTTGTGTCAACTATATGGCTGGGGTTTCCACTGATTCCTTTAATATCCCGGAAACCTTTCAGCCATCCTCTGCTTCTTCTTATCTTATTAGCAAGAAAAATAACAAAATAATAATACCTAAAATAATTCTATACCAGCCAAAAACTTTAAAGTCGTTATTTCTAATGTAATGCATCAAAAATTTGATGGTCAGAACTGAAACTACAAAGGCCACGATCATACCGATTATTAAAGTAACTATTTCTGCCCCTGTATAATCAAATCCGAATTTTACTAATTTCAGACCACTGGCGCCAATCATGATGGGAATGGACATAAAAAACGAAAATTCTGCAGCAATAGGACGAGAGGTTCCCAACAATATTCCCCCTAGAATGGTTGCTCCTGATCTGGATGTTCCCGGTACTAAGCTCAAAACTTGAAACCATCCTATTCCGAATGCGGTTAAATATGACATTTCCGAAAAATCCTTGGTTGCTGGCGTTCTAAATTTATTTCTATTTTCAACTAAGATAAAGAGTATTCCATAAAAAATTAACATGACGGAAACCGTGATATAGTTATAAAAATGTTCATTAAGCCAATCATCCAAAAATAGGCCCACTACTGCAGCGGGAATTACGCCAACCAATACCTTAAGCCAAATTGCTACAGTATCCTGCTTTTCTTGCATAGATTTTCTGGGTGAAAACGGATTCAGCTTGTTAAAATATAGTAATATTACAGCCATGATGGCGCCGAGCTGAATTACTACCAAAAACATTTCCTTAAAAGCAGCGGTCATGTTTAACTTTATAAATTCGTCTACTAAAATCATATGGCCTGTACTGCTGATAGGCAGCCATTCTGTAATGCCTTCTATAATACCTAAAATAATGACCTTAATAATCTCAATGAATTCCATTCCGTTTCATTCTCCTTGCTATACATTGTGATTTAGCTTTATTGTCTAATGTGTAAGGGGTGACAGAGGGGGGTGACACACGGCCTTACGGCTGATTTAATAAATCCTTATTATCATATCATCTTTAAACATTATCGTATATTAAAAGATATTGTTCTAGAATGTGGGCTGTTTCAGTGTCTGTTCCAGTACAATTATATTGACATAACTAAGGATATTCTGAAGCTATAACTATTAGCATATGATTCTCTGGCAGCATATTGTACAATGAAATAAATAAGTTGTTTTGCTAAAAGGCAGTTTTGACTAACAAAGCATCCCTCCGGTATATTTCGTTGTCATGACTAAATTATACCATTTGCAGGTATGGCTTTTGTGTTTTATTGAGGGTAATCTCCATGGATTCGGAGATTATGCCAGGTAAAAGGAGAAATGCTCGTGGAAATTTGCTATTGGGATATAATGGAGGCTCCTATAGGTTCGATCTATTTAGCTGCCATTGCCGAAGGTCTGGTATATACTGGCACATCTAGGGATGGGGGCAAAGAAATGCATCTTTGGTTGGCTAAGTATCTGCTAGGACACATACCGGACTGCGCTCTTAAGCAAGGCAGCAATCCTATCTTAAACACTGCCAAACAACAACTGATGGCTTATTTCACAGGTGAAAGCAAAGTTTTGGATGTGCCTTTAAAGCTCATCGGTACAACATTTCGGAAGAGTGTTTGGCAGGCTCTTCGCACCATACCTTATGGTGAAACCCGCACCTATGGGCAAATAGCGGCTCAGGTGGGCAGACCCAAGGGGCCGCGAGCTGTAGGGCAGGCCAACCACCATAATCCCCTAGCCATTTTTGTTCCCTGACACCGAGTCATTGGCGCCGGTGGTGCCTTGGTAGGTTTTGGGGGCGGTTTGCCATTAAAAAGGTGGTTATTGGATCTGGAAGGTACAGCTTATGGGAAGTAAAAAAGATAATTTTTTGATCTCTTGCTATTGCATAATTATTCAATAGGGCGTATAATAATAAATATTGTATCTGGGCAAGATACAGTTATTTTTATGGATAAAGCAGCAATATATTAATCAGTGCGGCCTGGCATTTACCATTTTTATGCATAGCATTGTGTATAATTAATTGCCAGGGAGAATAAATATTATGCTAGGAGAGAAGGATATGTGTCTAAATGTAGGTATAATAGGTGCTACTGGATATGTAGGGGAGGAACTGGTCAGGATACTTTGCAGGCATCCGGAAGTGACAGAGATAATAACAGCTTCCCGGGATTTCGCCGGGTTGACTTTAGATAAGGTTTATCCTCATTTGCGGGGTTATTCGGATTTAGAGATACTGGATATGGATAGGGTGCCAGAACTGACGGATCGTTCAGATGTGGTATTTTTAGCTCTGCCTCATGGTATCTCGGCACCTGCAGCTCGGATTGTGTTGGAGAGAGGTAAAAAGGTTATCGATATGGCTGCCGATTTTCGTTTACCAGATATCGAGCTTTATGAAACATGGTATAAAGCCCAGCATGGTGCACCAGAGCTTCTGGCAGAGGCTGTATATGGCCTGCCAGAGTTATTCCGTCAGCAAATAAGGGGAGCTGAACTGGTGGCCAATCCTGGCTGCTACCCTACCAGTGCTCTGCTTGCTTTGGCACCGCTGCTGCGAAATGGTCTTGCGGATCTGTCATCTCTGATTGTGGATTCCAAATCTGGGGTATCAGGTGCAGGGCGAGCACTTGCGTTGGGCAGTCATTTTTCTGAATGCAGTGAGAATACAAAGGCCTATGCAGTGGGAGCACATCGCCATACACCGGAAATTGCTCATTATGCAGGGCTTTTGGCCGGAAATACCGTTGATCTTGTGTTTACACCACACCTGATCCCGATGACCCGGGGAATACTGAGTACAGTTTATGCAGATCTCAACAGCTCGCTGGACAGCACAGGTTTGCGCCAGATATACGAGGATTTCTATGCTGAGGAAGAATTTGTTGAGATCGCTCCTGAGGGGGAGATGCCTGAAACCAAGTGGGTGAGAGGGACTAACAGATGCTTTCTTGGTATTACAGTCAATGGGAAGAAAGGGATAATCGTGTCTGTGATCGACAACCTGGTCAAGGGGGCGGCAGGGCAGGCGGTGCAGAATATGAATCTATTGTTTGGCTTTGCAGAAAACAGTGGTTTAGAGCAGCCGGGGATTTATCCATAGAATTACCACCGAATTAGTTCGTGAATTGGTTGACATAATGTGGCGTTTGTCTTAGATATGAAACTAGCAAATGTTGAAATAAGATTGGTTGTTATCATTTATTCTCTAACCAATAAAACAGGATGGAAGGAGGTACCTGAGTTCCTAGCGGTCTATCTGGCTATCCCTTATCTATAGAGAGGTATTGTTTGCTTCTAAAATGATTTTAGGGATTTGAGTTGCTTTTTTTTATTTAGGTCGGATAGTGTAGGGAACCAGGGAGCAATTTGTTCCAACAGTTTAAATATGAAGAAATAGCAGGTGGTGTAACCACCCCCAGAGGATTTTCAGCAGCAGGGGTTGCAGCAAAGTTGCGGAAGAATGGGCGAGATTTGGCAGTTCTCTACTCGGAAAAATGTGCTTTAGCTGCCGCTGTTTACACCCAGAACCAGGTGAAGGCAGCTCCGGTGTTGTTGACACAGAAGCACTTAGTTGCGGGCCAGATACAGGCAATTGTTGTAAACAGTGGTATTGCTAATGCCTGTACAGGGGAACAGGGGCTTAAAGATGCTAAAGATATGGCAGAACTGACCGGTGATCTCCTGGGCATTCCTATGGAGCATGTGGCTGTGGCTTCTACTGGAGTAATCGGTGAGTACCTGCCTATGGATAAAATTGCAACAGGGATCAAAGAGGCAGTAGCTGCGCTCTCTCCTGAAGGTGGAAGGGAAGCAGCAGAAGCGATCATGACAACAGATACTGTTACAAAAGAGTTTGCTGTCAAGTTTTCTTTGAGCGGCAAAGAGGTTGTTATCGGGGGCATTGCCAAGGGTTCTGGGATGATTCATCCCAATATGGCCACAATGCTTGCCTTTATTACAACAGATGCAGATGTGGAGCAGCAGGCTCTAGATCATGGGCTGCGTTGGGCAGTTGAGCGCTCCTTTAATTCGATAACAGTAGATGGAGATACCAGTACCAATGATATGGTCGTGATTATGGCCAATGGTCAATCGGGCAATCCCTGTCTATCAGAAGAAGATGAGGAGTTTACCCTTTTTCGGGAAGCTCTCTTGGCTGTTTGTACTGCATTAGCCAAAACGATCGCCCGGGATGGGGAAGGCGCTACTAAGTTTATGGAAGTACAGATAAAGGGAGCGGCCAATGAAGGGGATGCCCGCAGGATGGCACGGGCTGTGGCTGGCTCCAACCTGGTCAAGACTGCTGTCTGTGGTGAAGACCCCAATTGGGGGCGTATACTTTCAGCTGCCGGTGCCAGCGGGGTTCCCTTTGATCCGAATACAGCAGATGTTTATCTGGGGGATCTACAGGTGGCAGCCCATGGGCAGGGCATTCCCTTTGATGAGGAGCAGGCAGGTTCCATTCTGCAGGAGCATGATGTTTTGATAACAGTTGACCTGCACCAAGGCAAAGCTGTGGGAAAAGCATGGGGTTGTGATCTCAGTTATGATTATGTACGCATTAATGCCGATTATCGCACTTAGGGGAGGTGAGAAATATGGTATTAACAGCCCTACAGAAGGCTTCGATTCTTGTTGAAGCCCTGCCTTATATAAGAAAGTTTTCCGGAGAGACTGTGGTCATTAAATATGGCGGTTGGGCTATGGTCAACGAGGAATTAGAGCAGGGCGTGATGAATGATTGTATTTTGTTGAAGCTGGTCGGCATTCATCCGGTAATTGTCCATGGTGGAGGGAAAGCCATCAATACCATGCTAGAGCGTCTTGGCAAAGAAACCCGTTTTGTGCATGGACAGAGGGTCACCGATGAGGAGACGATGGAAGTTGTAGAGATGGTGTTGGCTGGCAAGATCAATAAGGAGATCGTTACTCTGATCAACCAGCTTGGAGGAAAAGGGATTGGGCTTTGCGGTAAAGATGCAAATTTGATCACAGCGCGTCAAAAAGTGCTTCCTGCATCAGTAAAGGATAGAGAAGACCTGGGACATGTGGGGGAAGTAGAGAGTATTAACCCCGAGATAATTCAAACAGTCAAAGAGGAGGGTTATATACCGGTGATCGCTCCTATCGGGGTGGGCAGAGATGGCAGAAGCTATAATATAAATGCTGATTATGTTGCCGGAGCGGTAGCTGCGGCATTAAAAGCCAATAAATTGGTGCTGCTTACAGATGTTGAAGGAATCTTTGTTGATCAAAAAGACCCCTCAACTCTTCTTTCAGTGATCAAAAGCTCTGAGGTTCCCGACCTGATCAGCAAGGAGGTCATAGCCGGGGGAATGATACCTAAGGTGGAGTGCTGTGTCCATGCTTTAAAGAACGGGGTGGGACGCACCCACATTATCGATGGGAGGATTCTGCATTCCATTTTGCTGGAGGTATTCACAGACGAAGGTGTTGGCACTATGGTAGTCAAGGAATAGATGCAAGTGGGATTCGGAGGTGGAGATATTTTGACGGGTAATCAAATAACTGAAATGGGGAAGAAATACCTGATGCAAAACTATGCTCAACTTCCTCTGGTGATCGCCAGGGGAGAGGGGGTGCGTGTTTGGGATGATCAAGGTAAGTGTTACCTTGACTTTGTAGGGGGGATTGCTGTAAATTCGGTGGGGCACTGTCACCCCAGGGTTGTAGCTGCAATCCGCCAGCAGTCGGAACAGCTGATTCACTGCTCAAATCTCTACTGGTTTGAGCCACCGGTGGTTTTGGCCAGAGAGTTGACAGCTCTAAGTGGCCTTGATCGTGTTTTCTTCTGTAACAGCGGTGCTGAGGCCAATGAGGCAGCGATTAAATTGGCTCGCAAGTATGCCTCTGAACAGTGCAATAAAGAGAACCCAGAGATCATTGCCTTCACAAAGTCTTTTCACGGTAGAACTCTGGGAACTCTGGCAGCAACCGGCCAGGAGAAGTTTTCCCGAGGATTTACTCCTTTGCCGGAGGGTTTTCGCCATGTTCCCTTCAATGATGTGGTGGAGCTGAAGAAGGCTGTCGGATCACAAACAGCGGCAATTATGGTTGAGCCGCTACAGGGTGAGGGGGGTGTCTATCCGGCTTCCCAGGAAATGATGGAAACTCTGCTTGAACTGCGAAATGAACAGGGGATTTTGCTCATTTTTGATGAGGTGCAGTGTGGCCTGGGTCGTACAGGGAAGGTTTTTGCTTACGAGCATTACGGGGTGCGGCCCGATATCCTTACCCTTGCTAAGGCTCTAGGGGGAGGCTTACCAATTGGGGCAACCTTGGCTCGGGAAGGGGTGGCCCAGCTTTTTCAGCCTGGCACCCATGGAACAACATTTGGGGGGAACCCGGTGGCCTGTGCGGCAGCCAGGGCGGTCCTGCAGGTGCTTGAGGATGAGGGGCTTGTCGAGCAGGCAGCAGAGACCGGTAACTATATGAAGACCAGCCTGGAGGCTCTGCAAAAGAAGTATCCATTTATCAAAGAGGTGCGGGGGATGGGCCTGCTGCTGGGGATAGAGCTTGACCGGCCGGGACAGGAGATGGTAGCACTCTGCCAGGAGCAAGGACTCCTGATCAACTGCACAGCTGAGCGGGTGCTCCGCTTCATGCCTCCATTGATCACTAGCAGGGAAGAGGTTGACGAGGCAATGGGGATTTTGGATGATGCTCTGTGTGTTTTTCAGGAAAGAGGTTAGTGTTTATTCAGCCTCCCATGAAGGCTGCAGTTTGCTTGGCATCGCCTAATCAATTATGAGAACAGTTGGGCAAAGGGGAATAGCTTGGTAATCATGTCGGCACTAGTCGGCATATACCAGGAAGCCCCCATCTCTAAGCAAGCGTAGGTGGTGGGAGTATGTCACGGGTTTAATCTTGTCATAGAGAGCAATATTCTATTAATGTAGGGAGATGCAAAAAAATGGCTGGTGCATACCTGGATAATGGTTTAAAAGGACGGGATTTTTTAACGATTTCTGATTTTACCACAGATGAGATCCGGCTGATTATCGATGCCGCGCATGACTTGAAGAGAGACTTAAAAGAGGGGATTCCTCACACAGTTTTAGAGGGGAAAAGCCTGGGGATGATCTTCACCAAGCCCTCCACCCGGACCAGAGTTTCTTTTGAGGTGGGGATGTATCAGCTCGGTGGCTATGCCCTTTTCCTGAGTGCTCAGGATATTCAATTGCGTAGAGGGGAGTCCCTTCCTGATACAGCGCACACACTGGAGCGCTACCTGGATGGGATTATGATCAGAACCTTTGACCAGGCTGATGTGGATGAGTTGGCTGAGTGCGGCTCCATCCCGGTGATCAATGGATTGACAGATCTAGTTCACCCTACCCAGGTGATCGCGGATATGATGACTGTAGAGGAACACCAAGGGAAGCTGGCGGGGCTCAAACTGGCCTATATCGGAGATGGAAACAATGTTGCCCATTCCCTGCTGCAGATCTGTGCCAAGCTGGGAGTGCAGATGACTATCGCCTGCCCGCCAGGGTATGAACCAGATGCAGAGATTCTGGCAGCTGCCCGTCAGGATGCTGTCAAAACAGGCATACAGCTGGAGGTAGTGGAGGAGCCGGCGGAGGCAGTCAAGGATGCTGATGCGATCTATACAGATATATGGGCGAGCATGGGGCAAGAAAAAGAGCAGGAAAAGCGGGCTGATGCCTTTCAGTTCTATCAGATCAATGAAGAACTCCTAAAAAGGGCGAACCCTGGTGCAGTTGTTTTGCATTGCCTACCAGCGCACAGGGGTGAGGAGATTACCGATGAGGTGATCGATGGCCCTCAGTCAGTGGTTTTTGATGAGGCGGAAAACCGCCTTCATGCCCATAAGGCTATCATGGCCCTGTTAATGGGGTAAATGACGGAAAAGGAGTAGCCGATCCTGTTACAGATCTATTGCCCCAGTGACTTATTAATATGTTACTGATATGGAATCCCCGCCGTTGGCGGGTTTTTCTATAGGTGGACCCTCCCTTTGTGTCTAAAGGGAATAATCTCTCGGCGGCGAATATATTAAACAGTCTGTTAAAAGAAATAAATTACTTATATGAAATGCGGTGTATTCTTTTGAAGGTTTTGCATACTGCAGATATACATCTTTCTCCTGCGGCACCTGAAAGGATGGAGGCACTCCGCAGTGTGTGCCATCTGTCTCAGGAGCTGGGGTGTGCTGCTCTTTTGATCGCAGGTGATTTATTTGATACCCCCAAGGCGGCTATGGATTTAAGGGCTGAGGTGCGGGAGTTATTTGATTCTACTGGGCAAAGGGTTTATCTGATCCCTGGCAACCATGATGCAGCAGCATTTAAGTCAGGGGAGTATTATGGGCGAAATGTGTACACCTGCAGCGGAACGCCTGCCAGGTGGGAAGTGGAGGGGGTTCCTCTGCTGGGCATCCCTTATCTGCCGGGAAGGCAGGGTGTGGAGCTGCTGCGCTCCCAAGTCCAGGGAGAGGGTTCACCCTGTTTAGTGATCATGCACACTAATTTCTATAATTCATCCCTGTCAGCTCTTTATTTCTCTGAGAAGGATGATGATTCAGCAAGTGCCTGTTTATGGGAGGGCGATTTGGCAGACCTTCCTCAGACCTATATCGCTCTAGGGCACTGGCACAACCCTACACTTCCTCCGATTAAAGTCAATAATGTCCAGGTGGCCTACAGTGGAACCCCTTATCCCACATCAAAGGGTGAGAATGGGGCACGCCATGCTTTTCTCATCGGTCTTTCTTCCGGAGGATTTGATGTGCAGGGCATCAAGATTCCTGGTGTGCCTCGCAGGGAAACAGCATCCTTTTTCTTTGTTCCAGGTGAAGAGGATAAAATACTGGGACAAATTGAGTCTTTTTTAGAACAGAGTGCTGATGATGAGGTGATCCTTGACCTGGAGGTGGCTGGTTGGGTAGGGAGCATCAGTGAGGGTGCTTGTGTAGCGGAAATAGATAGGATGGTAGGGAAGCACCGGGGGCGCTGGAGAGCTGTCAACACCGGTACAGTCCAGGTTACAGGGATTGCGGCGTTGCCTGGAGTTGCTTCAAGGTGTCTGTATAAACTGGGGGAATTAGAGCCACCGGATTTCTTGTCTCTGGAGGACTGCAGTGATCCTTCTCTACAGGAACTGGCTTGGAAAGTGCGGGAAGACAGGGAGGGCCTTTATCGCTCAGCTCTCTCTCTGCTGTTGCAGCAGATGGGAAGGGGGAGTTAGATTGAGGATACTGGAACTAAGGTGCCAGCCTGTTGGCCCTCTGAGCAAACCGGTCTGTTTTCAATATAAGAAGAACTGCACAGTTGTTTACGATGAAAATGAGGCGGGAAAGACCTCTTTAGTTGACATAATTGTGAATATGCTCTATCGCAAAGGGAGCGCTCAGTCACGTTTCCAAGCCCGGCGTTTTGACAGCTTCCAGGGCTCTGTAAAGCTGGAACACCGGGGGAAGACAATGACCTGTAAGGGGAGTGTTGATCTGGATAAGCTCCTTGACCTTCCTGCGGAGTTTTCACGACTGCCTATTGTCCGGGGGAGTGATCTTCATTTTCTATGGTCGGGAAACAGAGAAAAGAATGGCCCTCTGATTGAGGCTTGTATCCAGCACTTTGCCGCTGATTGTGAAGATAATTTGGGCACAGTTGTCACTGATGTACGGTCTGCGGCAGGCCTTCCTGCCAAGAGAAACAGCTGGACAAAGGGTAAAACAGATGAGCTCCGGGAATATCTTGACTTGTACAGAAAAAAAGAATATCTGTTATCTGTCATGGCCGGCAGAGAGGAAACAACCAGAGAGTTGCTGTCTGTTGGGGAGAGACTGCATACAGTAAAGGACACATTGGCTGCGGCAACAAGTGAACAAAAAGAACTGCAAGAGGAATATCAGGCTGCTCTCTGCAGTTCCGCTAAGGCATGGGAGAGAAAATTGTCAGCCTTGCGTACCGAGTATCAGGAAAGTGGTGCTGAGCGCTGCTCACGGGAAGACCTGCAGCTCTGGACTGAAACTGCAGCTAAGGAAGAGTCTCTTCGGGAAAAGGAAAGTACACTGAAAAAACAAGTCAGTGATACAGAGGCAGAGCTATTTGACCTGCGCCAACAGCAGGAGAAGATTTCGCATCATCTAAAGGAAGTGCAGCATGCTTGTGAGTCGGCCAGGGATACCTTGAATCAGCTGAGGCAGAAAAAAGAGGAACAAGAGAAAGCCTATTCTGAGCTGATGGTAGAGGGACGCACCCTGTTGAATAATATCAGTTCAGCGGTGAATCAAAGGAACAGTGTCAAGTGGGCACAGGTTGCAGGAATTATTCTTATTGTCGCTGCAGTTTTGCTCCTTGCTGCCGGACAGTCGGTCCCGGGAGGCATTACTTTGGTTATCGGCCTAGGGTTATCTGGGTGGGCACTGACAGTTTCCAGGTCCTGTGCTAGAACCATTCAAAAAGAGGAGGAAAGAGTACAGCAGCTTGCTCGCACAGCCGGTATCCATTCTGTGGGTACACCGCAGGATGTTATTTCACACATGGAAAGGCATCTAGAAAAACAGAGTCAAGAAATGAGGGAATTATTGGCCAAAGGGGAGCAGGAGCATCAGGAGCGGGAGGCTGAAAAGAATAAGCTTGCACAGGAAAATATTTTTTGTGAGCGGGAATTGGACAGGCTATCTGAAAGGATCTGTGAACTGCAAACATCCTTAACAGAGTGTGGCGGGGAACTGGAGGGGGTTCATCTGACACTGGATAAACTGATGCAAAGGACAGGAAAACCTGATTTTGATTCACTGGAGGCTGCCATCAAGGAAAGGGAGCGTATGGAAAGGGAGATAGAAAATGTCTTGGCTCGCCTTTGCACGCTCCTGGACAGCGAGGATCAGTGGCGGGAAAGGCTCCTTGCTCTGGAACCCAATTTAGAAAGATGCCCTGAACCACGTTCTGTGGAAGAGCTGGATAGGAAGAAGGCGCAGCTGGAGACAAAAGTTCAGAAGCTGAGGGGTCAGAGGGATGAGCTGCAGCAGTGTTACGATAAATTGCGTCAGCAGGAGTTGGATGAGTCACAGAGGCTCTATGCCGCTGGTTGTGGGGATATAGCCACTCTCGCTTTGCGCCTCAACGAGGCGGAACAAGCTCTGATGAGCGCTATCAGGGGATCTTTGGCTGCCATTTGGGTGCAAAGAGCTGTCGAGGCTGCCAGAGAAGGCTTTGAAGAGACTCTTTTAGAGCCTTTGAGTAGGGCGGGAGATATTTTTCATTACATAACTGGACTTTATGATACCCTTGACTACACTCGTCAGAAGGGTGATGTAACATTCACTGTTAGCCGGCAGGGAACTACATATAGTGAGGATCTGTTGAGTGATGGTGCTAAGGCACAATTGCTGCTCTCTCTGCGTCTTGCCCTCTTGGAAAGGATACTAGGGGAGGAACCCGGTTTTTTAGTGCTGGATGACCCCCTTTTGAACTCATCAAAAGCCAGAAAACAAAAGGCCATTCATGTCCTGTTGGATTATGCACAAGCTGGCTGGCAGCTGTTCTACCTTACTGTTGATGAGGCAGCTGTCGATATATTCCAGGAGATAGGCGCCGATCTCATCGAGGTAAAAAGGGTAACTGACTTCTACCAATAACGTAGCACGGGCGTGGAACGTGGCACGGGGACCTTTCGTTTGCCACATTTTAGACACCGCATTCTAAATTCGCACTATGATTCCCCTGCTTTATTGCCTTATTGCTTTAAGGATAAGTTGAGGGCATCGGATGACGATCTTTTTTCTAACCACTAACGGCCGACCATCAACGGTCAGATGATTTATCCTCACTGCCTATATCTCATTGTGATTCGAAAGATTCTGCTTTATAATTGAAGCGAGTTCTTAGTCCAGCTGGTGATTCTATATCCCTCTGAACTTTAGAACTGCAAATGAATGACTTAGTTGGCGTTGAACTCCTGCTTATTAAGAGGAGGGAGGTTATGCTGAGTTAGTCAGTCTAAAAGACATATTGTAAGCATTCTGGAGGCAATAAATATGAATTCTGTAGCAAGAGTGCGTGATTATTTAGCACAGTTTCCCTATAAAATACAGGTCATAGAATTTGAAGAAAGCACTAAAACTGCACAAGATGCTGCCCGGACAGTGGGAGTGGAAGTAGGGCAGATCGCTAAAACCATCCTCTTTGTCACATCAGGGGGACCGGTTTTGGTAACGACCAGCGGTGATGCGAAAGTTCGCCAGAGCAACCTGAAAAAGCACCTGGGAGTAACGGGCAAGGTGAAGCTTCCCAATGCCGCTCAGACCTTAGAGCTGACCGGCTTCCCTTTGGGGGGAGTCTGCCCCTTCGCTCTGAAAAGCCCGGTGCCCATCCTGATCGATGTAAGCATGCAGCGTTTTCCCGTTGTCTATATTGCTGCAGGTAGCCCCCATGCTGTAGCAGCGGTCACCGTTGAACAGTTGTTGGAGATCACCGGGGGAGAACTATGTGATCTCTGTGGTCAGTGAGTCAGTGGTTGGTCGTCTTTTGTCGACAAGCAGGGAAAAACATCTCCTATTACTATGTGCTTTCTGAATCTATTGGATCTGGTCGACGGGCGATAGATGGTAGTAAATGATGGAATAATAATTAATAAATGACAGATTCATTAAGGGGGGCTGAATATGCCTGATTATGTTCTGACTTGTTGTTCTACAGCAGATATGCCGGTTCAATACTTTGAAAAAAGAAACATCCCATATATCTGTTTTCATTACCATATGAATGGGAAAGAATATGCGGATGATTTGGGACAAACCATTCCTTTTGAAGAATTTTATGCTAGAATCGCGGCGGGGGCGATGCCTACCACCTCACAGGTGAATGCCTGGGAGTATATTGATTTTTTTGAACCCTTTTTGAAGAACGGCAAGGATATCCTGCATATTTCCCTTTCCAGCGGTTTGTCGGGGTCCTATAATTCAGCCTGTATCGCCGCTGACGAGCTTTTGCAGAAATATCCGGGGCGCAAAATCCTAATTGTAGATTCTCTGGGCGCCTCGTCAGGTTATGGCCTGCTCACCGACGCCGCTGCCGACATCCGTGATGGGGGAGCGACAATCGAAGAGGTCCGCACCTGGGTTGAGGAGCACAAACTGAACGTACACCATTGGTTTTTCAGCACCGACCTGACGCACTATAGACGTGGTGGCCGCATATCCGCCACCTCTGCGGTGATGGGAACTCTGCTCAATATATGTCCGTTGTTAAATGTGAACTATGAGGGAAAGCTTATTCCCCGTACGAAGGTCCGCGGTAAAAAACGTGTTATCAACGAAATGTTGCGTATGATGGAAGAGCACGCCCAAGATGCCGCCGAATATTCTGGCAAGTGCTTTATTTCCCATTCGGCATGTTATGAAGATGCGCGTCTGCTGGCCGATCTGATCGAGGAAAAATTCCCCATGATCGACGGCCCGGTCTTGATCAACAGCGTAGGAGCAGTGATCGGAGCGCATACCGGTCCAGGCACTGTCGCTCTCTTCTTTTTTGGCGACAAGCGCCAGGATTAGCAGAAGCAGGGGGGATATTTAATAATTAAATATCCCCCCTTTTAGCCGCTGGGCCAGTAATTTGGGAAGGTTGTCACACAGTTTGCCATTCCCTTGTCCCATTCCCTTGTCACATCCTTGTCATAGGTCTCCGGGTTTTAAGAAGGAAAATCAGATGTTTCAGTCTAATATAATAGATATCTAATATTAAATTTTGGAATCTTAGATGCCAGATGCGGGAAAACAGCAATGGTCGAAGCAGGAGGTTTTTCGTGCAGACAATTCATTCTCCAATTGAAAAGGTCTTTAGGGAAACTCTGCCTGGGCTGATCCCAGATTTTGAGGTGCGGGAACAGCAGATTCAGATGGGCTTGATGGTTGAGCGCGGCCTGCTGCACGATCAGCATGTAATAGCTGAAGCAGGGACAGGTACAGGTAAGAGTTACGCTTACTTGGTCCCACTCTCTTTTGTCCTTGGAGATGACGCAAGGGTGGTAATCAGCACAGCGACCATTGCCTTACAGGAACAACTGCTCAACAAAGACATTCCCTTTCTGGAATCTGTACTGGGTATCAATTTCCATGCGGAATTAGCCAAAGGGAAAGGCAACTATCTCTGTTTGCTGCGCTTTCAGGAGGAATTGCAGAGCAGGGGGCTTTTTACTGAAAATGATCTTATAGACCGCATTCAAGATTGGATTGGCCAGACCGAGACTGGGGATAGAGCAGACCTGTCCTTTGAACCAGGGGATCTTTGGGGCAGGGTGTGTGCTGATGATACCTGTCCCGGGCGCAAGTGTCATCTGCAAGATGACTGTTTTTTTGTCAGGGCAAGGAAAAGGCTGCACAGAGCTAAGGTGATTGTCTGCAATCATGCCCTTTTTTTTACAGACCTTAATCTGCGGGACGCCAGCAGCGGTGCAGCATCACTGCTTCCAGATTACAGCTATCTTGTTTTTGACGAAGCCCAGCATATAGAATCTATAGCTCGGCGCACCATGAGCATAGAAGTATCCAATATGCGTTTGCAGGTACTTCTCAACCAGCTTCGCAAAAGAGAGGGTTGTCACCTGGATGCTATCCAAAAAGCCTTTGCTATCAATGGCAGTTTTTTTGATGCCGTAGATCGTCTGGAAAACAGTAATAAACATACCTTATTCCCTACAGAGGAGTGTGTTAAATTAGGTCAGAGGCTACAAGAGGCGGTAAAGGATACTGTCAGAATGTTTGCCGTAGATCTGATAGGTGAGCGGGAGAACGCTATTTTTAAGTGTCTTGAGCGCTTCAATCAAGACTTAAGGGAAATCATGGAGGCAGATGATCCGGAACGGGTTTATTGGGTGGAAAAAAGTGAACGGAAGAAGCGCAAGCTGATCACTATTCATGCCACTCACCTGAATGTCGCAGAGAACCTTGATCGGCTTCTCTTTTATAATGATGATCTGTCCTGTGCTGTTCTTACCTCAGCAACACTAAGTATCGGAGGGGATTTTACTTTTTTTCGGGAAAAAGTAGGCTGCTCTCGTGCCCTGGAAATAAGTGTGGATTCGCCTTTTTCCTATGAGGAGCAGTGCCTTCTCTATCTGCCCCAAGGGTTGCCCGACCCGCGAGCGCCTGGTTTTTATAAGGGGGTGGCTCCTTTTATACAGGATATCCTTAACCGAACAGCAGGGCGTGCCTTTGTTCTTTTTACCTCCTACCGAGGGATGAACGAGGTTTGGAATGAGTTCCAGGGCTGTTCCCCTTGGCCTTTATTAAGGCAGGGGGATCTCCCCAAAAATAAATTGATCGATCAATTTAAAACAGACCTTCATTCTGTCTTATTTGCTACAACTTCATATTGGGAAGGGGTGGATGTTCCAGGAGGGGCTCTCTCCTGTGTTATTTTAGTGAAACTTCCCTTCTCTGTTCCCGATGACCCCCTGACTAAGGCCAAGATTAGGTCTATTGAGCGGTCCGGTGTGAACGCGTTTTATAATTACTCCCTTCCGGAGGCTGTTCTGCGCTTGCGCCAAGGTTTTGGCAGGTTGATTAGGTCAAGAAATGACCGGGGGATCGTTGCCATTCTTGATCCCAGAGTCAGGGGATCCAGTTATGGCAGGAATTTTATTAAAGGTCTTCCTACTTGCAGGGAGATTACCAGTTTGGATGAGATCGAACCTTTTTTGCAAAGTGAGCATCACATTAAATCATAATACCAACAAAATAAAAATGAGGTGATTGGGTGCAGAACGATTTAGAGTTAGAGATTGTAATTACAGAGGAAATGCTGATCAAAAGGATTGGTGGCCGTTCAAATGAGACGATAGCAAAGTATTTGCCAGAGGTTATATCTCTTGGGGAAAGCTTATTAGAGCCAAAAATAGTTTATGACCTTTTTACTATTGATAAAATTGAAGAAAAAAAGCTGTATCTGGAAAATGGTGAGGTTTTTCAGAGCGAACACCTCTGCAAGCTGGTGAATGGTGCAGATAAACTGATGGTCATGTGCAGTACTATCGGACCTGCTCTGGAAAGTAAAGTAAAAGAGATTGGCAATGATGGAGATTTGTTAGAGCAATATTTATTAGACATTTATGGTGCGTGTGCGGCGGGGGTTCTAATGGATAGCTTGTATAAAAAAATTGTGAAGGATTATACGGACACAGGGTATGGGGTGACCATACAATTGCAGCCTGGTCAATTGGATTGGAATATAAGTGCCCAACAGGTTGTATTTCGGCTCCTTTCACCTGAAGAAATCGGTGTTACTTTGAATGATGGCAATATGATGACACCAGTGAAAAGCACGACAGGTGTTTTCGGTATTGGGGATGTGGAGAAAGTTAAAGAGGGGGATTTTGCCTGCAAGGTTTGTCCGAAAAGAGATAGTTGTTCTTTTAGGCGTGAAGCCGAGGTACTGTCGCAGGGCTATTATTAGCTTTATAACAAAAATTCAGGCACCGGTGTTTGAGTCCCGGTGCCTGAACCTCGGCCTAGCAGGAGCGGACCCTTTCCAGTTCTGCAGTAAAAACCCCGAGCTCTGGAAAATTGCACGGGGTTATTTTTTCATTTATAGTGGTTCCACATTAGTTGCCTGTTCACCCCGAGGCCCTTCAGTTATCTCAAATTTGACCCGCTGTCCTTCGTTCAGTGTCTTAAATCCCTCATCTTGAATCGCTGAAAAGTGGACGAATACATCTGTTCCATTTTCACTTGTAATAAAACCATAGCCTTTCCGTTCGTCAAACCATTTAACTGTTCCTTCCAAAAAACATTCCTCCTTAGTAGCTTGAATCTGTTAGTAGTATGCTCTTGCTGAAGCTTTTAATACTTTCCATGTCTTTCCCATAAGAGTTCTTAAAATGATATAATAAAAAGCACATAAAGGAGGGGCGTCTATGAACGGAATGTCACTTCTGGCTGTTGTCTATCATCCGGAAGATGCCATAATCGAAGGTGTTTTAAAGGAAGCTGGGATTAAGGTCTTTAAAGCACGAGAACCAATAGCTTCTGTTCAAGGCATAGCTATCGGCCCTCTGGCAGAGATAAAGATATATGTTCCCGCTGATAAATTAGATGCTGCGCGAGAGATCCTTTCCTGGGCTCAGCAATGAGCTGATCCTAATCTTTTTTCGGAAAAGCATTATTGGCAGTGATTATAGGCCGTGAACCAGCGACATAATAGGGGATGCGCAGTACCTCGTTGATTTCCTCTTCAGTAGCACCTAATTCCCGTGCACGGTTAGCTAAAACCATTACACCGCGCTCTGATCCAATATAGGCATCAAGAGCAAGTGAAATAAAAACCTTTGTTTTCTCGTCTACAGCCCCAGGCTTGGTAGCAGCTTCAATCACCTTGGTTACGGCATCATAAAACTCCTTGTCACGCTTACCGAGTTCTTCTACAAAGGGTGGAAATTTGGCCAAGTGTTTCACCTCCTGGAATTTTTCTATCATTCGTGTGTTCTTGATCGACAGGATAAATTCCTGCAGTAGTGTTTTTTTTGTTTCATCAAGGTGAGTTTTATTTACCAGCTTTGCTAATCTGTAAACATGATTGGCTGGCAAACTCGCTTCTGGGTTTTTGCGGTAAACAAAGACTAGACCTCTGGGACGGGACCAGTGATCTATAAATCTATTAAATGGAGGCTCTCTGCTTTCTATTCAAGCGGAGGAAGTTTTAGGTTGGCTGCAGGGAGCTGCTGCTGGTGATCATAGATGATGCGGGAGATGGCGGCGATGTTTTCGAAACCGATATCTTCATCTTCAATATCTTTGGACAGCACGACCAGGATGTAAGGCCTTCTGGAAAATACGATCCCGGCATCTGTTGCTACTCCAATGATACTTCCCTCTTTATGTGGCACTACCAGTTCAGGCGGCAGATCCCCTGGCAAGCCTACATGGTATATGGTATGAGCAAGGTCATTTAGGAATCTTCCTCCCAGTCCTGGATTTCTCTCCGCAAACCTATAAGCTTCTTCTACGAATGCCCCCATGTCTCTAGCTGTAGTAGAGGCACTTCCAAAGGGACGGGTGGTGTCTGGACCCAATTCGTTGATAAATGCCATCACATTGTCATATCCAAGCTGACGCACCAGCATATTATGAGCGATGTTGTCACTCAAAGTGATGGAAATAGTGGCCAGATTGCGCAGGGAGTAGGTATCTCCGTGGCGAGCTGAGTATTGTAAAATACCAGCTCCGCCCTGGTAATCGGTATTTTTATTGTAGCGAACCCGGTCAGTCCAGTTTAACTTCCCATCGGCAATCTGCTCGTAAAGATAGAGCACAACCGGCAGTTTAATGGTGCTGGCAGGAGGGATTGCTGTTTGAGCATTGATTCCGAACTCTTCTCCTGAGGCCAGATCTTTAAAGTAAACACCATAGGTTCCCGGTAAATTGGCTGTAAATCTTTCGACTTCTTCTTGCAGCGGCTGGTAGTCAGGTTTGGCATGCAGCGGTTTTAATGCCTGGGGTCCGATAATTTGCCCTACCGCAATAATCAGCATTACAAACGCGAGCAAAGCCACAATAAGGTAAGCTCGTTTTCGCCTTGGCATTGCCCACTGATCACCCCTCTTTAAAGTTTTGTTTCTATATAATATCCCCAAGTTCAGAAGTGTGATTCTGGAAAAAATAAGGTGTGGAAAGACGGGTCCGGTATCCATACTTTAGCTCTGCATAGTTCAGGTAACCAAAGAGCGGTTTTGAATGTTTTATGGTATAGTGGGGTAGGGTGATACTACAATGAAATTAGTCGCGGATCTACATACACACACAATCGCCAGTGGGCATGCGTACAGCACAGTGAAAGAGATAGTGGATATAGCACGGGAAAAGGGACTCCATATGGTTGCGATTACCGATCATGGCCCCCGGATGGCAGGAGCCCCTGGTCTTGATCATTTCTGGAATACACTAATTTGGCCGCGGGAGGTAAATGGTGTTCAGGTGTTGCGGGGGGTTGAGGCCAATATATTAGATACCGAAGGGAGCCTGGATGTTCCGGAGGAAATTTTGGAACGGCTGGATATTGTTTTGGCAGGGTTCCATGGGGGAACAGGATACACCGGGTCAACGGTGGAGAAGAATACAAAGGCAATGGTAGCGGCGCTCCAAAAGCCCCTTGTACACATAATTACACACCCTGGCAACCCGCAATACCCTATTGATTATGAAAGGGTTGTCCGGGCTGCTAAGGAATATGGGAAAGCCCTGGAGATCAATAACAGTACATTTATGGGTATACGTCCCCAAAGTTATGAGCCCTGTTTGAAGATTGCCACATTTGCCAGGGAGTACGGGGTGTCGGTTGCCGTGAACAGTGATGCACATATCTGCTATCAAGTTGGCGATTGTTCGTTAGCACTGGAGATCATCAATAAGGCGGGTAACGAAAAGTCTACTATCCTGAATACCTCAGCAGAACTGGTACAGGAGTTTCTTGTGCGGCATGGGAAGCATATTTGAGTCTTTTTAGTCTACTGTATAGTTTTAGCGAGAAGATTTAAAAACTCTGTTCTAAGATGAGCAGAGTTTTTTGGTCTTTGCTCGTTTTAGTCATATGGTGACAGTCACCGTATGAAACAGATGTAAAAGAGAAACTGAGATTGACGGCGATAGTCACCTTGAGATGTGAATGAGACGCGAGAACCGTCCCCGCGTCTCAGTTTTTTTGATCACACATAAACAAAAGGACTAACAGCAACTATGTCGAAAATAAATAGTAAATGTCTATTGATTGTTTTTATTGTTCGCACATTGATAAGGAGGTATTGGTAACTGATGAGTAACTGTAAAGTGACTTTCTATCCTATGGACAAAGAGATCGAAATACCTGTTGGTACTCCTTTAAAAAAGGCTATGGACATTGCTGAACTGGATTTTGACTTTCCTTGTGGGGGAAGGGGAAGGTGCGGTAAGTGTCGAGTGCGGATTCAAAAAGGGGTTGTGCCTCCGTCTGATTCTGATTTTGATCACCTGGATGAAGAGGAGATAGAAGCCGGCTTTCGTTTGGCCTGTATTATAAATGTTGAGGATGATCTTGTCGTTGAGATTCCATTGACAGGAACCGAGGGCCATAAAATTCTTGTTGATGCTGCTGAACGAGAGATGCAGTTAAAGCCTCATCTAAGCAAAATATATCGGGATGTGCCCCATCCCTCTATAGAAGATCAAAGGCCTGACTGGGATCGTCTGCGGAATGCCCTAAGTGATGGAAAGAGTGAGAGAAACTATAAAATATCCTATTCCGCCCTTCAAGCTGTGCCAGGAGTTTTGCGTGAAAAGAAGTTTACCTGTACTGCGGTTATTTCAGGAAATGAGCTAGTAGGTCTAGAGGCTGGAGACACTACAGAGAAGATGCTGGGAGTAGCCTTTGACATCGGCACTACTACTGTTGTAGGGTATCTTATGGATCTTCAGACAGGAGAACAACTGGGTGTTGCCTCTACTATGAACCCTCAAACCAAATACGGGGCAGATGTGATTTCCAGGATCACCTATGTTTCACAGGAAGCTGATGGTCTGCAGAGACTGCAAAAGGATATTGTAGAGGCCATAAATAAACTTATTGGTACGGTTGTGCAGGATGCAGGGTGTGTGAGAGAGGATGTTTATGCCCTCACAGTTGTGGGTAATTCCTGTATGCACCATCTATTTCTCGGGCTTGATCCCAAACACATTGCTCTGGCTCCCTATGTGCCAGTAACAGGATTGCCGCAGGATGTAGATGCCCGAGAACTGGGAATCGAGATTAACCCCGCAGGGAAGGTTTATGTGCTGCCTAATATTGCTGGGTTTGTCGGTGCAGATACTGTGGGGGTTATTTTAGCCACTGAAATGGATCAGAGCAGTGAAATCAAGCTGGCCATCGACATTGGAACCAATGGAGAAATGGTACTGGGTACCAGAGACAGGCTGGTCGCCTGTTCTACCGCAGCAGGGCCGGCATTTGAAGGGGCGCAGATCAGCTGCGGAATGCGGGGGACAAATGGAGCTATTGATAGTGTACATTTAGGTGAAGATATCACTTACACCACTATCGGCGGTGGAAAACCGCAGGGTATTTGTGGTTCAGGCTTGATCGATGTAATTTCGGTAATGCTTGCAGCAGGAATAATAGATAAAAGAGGGAAAATTCTTTCAGCTGATGAACTGGCTGGCACCAAAGGGGAAAGGTTTGCCGACCGTATTGTAAGACATGAGGACATGAACTGTTTCCTTCTTGCTGGAGCAGAAGAATCTGCTCAAGGCAAACCATTGTTCATTACACAGAAGGATGTGCGGGAATTTCAGCTAGCTAAGGGGGCAGTCGCTACAGGTGTCAATATACTGATGAAAGAATTCGGCATTGAACCAGAGGATATTGATGAGGTCATCCTTGCTGGGGCTTTCGGGAATTATCTGGATAAGCACAGCGCTTGTGCTGTAGGTTTAATTCCCTCTTGTCTTGAAGAGCAGGTAAAACCTGTGGGTAATGCTGCCGGTACCGGGGCGAAGGTGGCACTCCTTTCAGCTCAGGAGTATAGAAGGGCTGCACATATCACCAGTTTTGTGGAATATGTGGAACTTGCTTCTTCTCCTAATTTCACAGAAGTATTCGCTCAGGCGCTTATGTTTCCTGTTGAAGATTAACAGCGTTTCTGAGCTCAATATTAATGAATGATTGAAAAGCTCCGGGTTATCTCCGGGGCTTTTTACAAATTTAATATAATGAGCTATGACTATCCCTGCGCCTTCTACTGCCTCAGCAACATCAGTTGTATCACGGTCAAAGGTTGCTTGATCAGTACGATGAAAACCATAGAGATTAAGCTGATCACCATAGAATTTGATACCCTTTTCTCCGGGCAATTGGGCGGGTTCAAGGCTCAGGGTAGAGAAACAATTACCGGTGATAAACGGTGATTAATAATGGTGATTGCAGGAGGTATAAAACTTTTGTCGAATATCCCATAGAAGTAATAGTGACAATAAGCTCAAGAAGGCAGGTGAGAGCCTGTGTTTTCTCTTCCCTGGTGCTAGACAGCAGTTATAGACATTATCTAACTTATGGGGAGTCTTAGAAACCAGGCGAAAAGTGAACTATCAGGAAGCACTTGATTTTTTAACTGATCTTACAAAATTCGGGGTTAATTTCGGGTTGGGTAGGATTGAGTATCTATTGTCTCTGCTGGGCAACCCTGAGCGTTCTCTGCGGGTGATCCATGTAGGGGGTACCAATGGCAAGGGATCCATCGCTATCATGGCAGCCAGAATCCTGGAAGAAGCAGGCTATAGGGTGGGGCTATTTAGCTCTCCCCATCTTCACTCCTATACCGAGCGATATCTGATCAATCGCCAGCCGATTACAGAGGAACGATTTGCGGCTTTAATGGAACGGCTTAAACCTATAATAGCGCAAATGGTGGCTGAGGGGCATGAGCATCCCACTGAATTCGAGGTATGCACAGCCCTATGTTTTCTTTATTTCTATGAAGAGCAAGTGGATTTCTTGATCTTAGAGGTAGGGATGGGGGGGCTCATCGATTCGACAAATGTGGTACAGAAACCTCTTGTATCAGTGATCACTAACGTCACATTTGATCATATGGATTACCTGGGGAAATCGATCACTGAGATTGCATCTGTGAAAGCAGGGATTATCAAAGAAGGCGGCCATGTGGTGACCGCTGCCTGGTATCAGGAAGCCCTTAAGGTAATAGAGGACCACTGCCAGGAAAGGGAGGCGTCCCTTCTGGAGGTAGGAAAGGATATTAAATGGGAATTAAATGAGGCCACAGCGGCTAAAACATCCTTTAATCTAAAAACCCCCTGGGGCGTTTATCGCGATCTTTGGGTTCCCTTGGCTGGTTCGCATCAGGCTGTGAATGCAGCTACCACTCTGGGAGCAATAGAGTTCTTGCGCCATGAGCACAAGATTGCCATCACAGATGACCAAATCCGTACTGGGTTTGCACTGAGTGCTTGGCCGGCTCGCTTAGAACTGCTGCAAGAAAACCCCCAGGTCATGATCGATGTATCTCATAATTATGATGGTGCTCGCACTTTGAGCGCCGCTTTGAAGGAGATCTATCAATACCGCAATCTGATTCTGGTGCTGGGGATGCTGGGGGATAAAGAGAGAGAAAAGGTGGTGGCTGAGCTCGCCCCTCTGGCATCGATGGTGATCATCACTAAGCCTTTGAGTCCCCGGGCGGGGGATTGGGAAGGCTTAGCTGATGAAGCAAGCAAGTATGTGGATAGGGTCTATGTAATTGAGGAAATATCTGATGCTGTGACTGCAGCCATTAAGGATGCTGGTGATGATGATCTGGTCTGTATTACCGGTTCTTTTTACATGGTGGCAAGTGCCAGGGAGTTTTTGTTAAATTAGGGGGCAGTTGTTCTTATATGGTTGGATAATTATATTAATCAACTAATAGATACTAGACAAGTGGGAGGTGTCCAACTTGGGTTCCTTTGTTCGGTATATAGGGGGCGAGTTTAGGGCTGCATTTTCTCTGGACTGTATAGGAGTTTTGAAAAATGCGGTGGAGGGAAACCAAGGTTATGATGAAATCAAATAAAATACCAGAAGCAACTATAATGCGTTTGACGGTCTACTCAAGGTATATAGAACACCTTCAACAAAAGGATGTCGCCACTGTCTCATCGGGTGCTATCGCAGAGGGAGCAGGGGTAAGTCCGGCTCAGGTGCGCAAGGACCTGGCCTATTTTGGCGAATTCGGCACCCGAGGTGTGGGTTATAGTGTGGATGAACTCTGTGGGCATATTCGGCGTATCTTGGGCTTAAACCAGGAATGGCCTACAGTCTTGGTGGGGGCCGGTAAACTGGGGTCAGCCCTAGCTCTTTACGAGGGGTTTAATATGCGCGGGTTCCACATTGTAGGGGTTTTTGATGTGGAACCAGAACCGATCGGCAATCGTTTTGGCAGTATTAAAGTGCTGCCTATGGAAGAGCTGGAAGGGGTAATCGAAAAGGAACATGTGCAAATAGGTATCATTACTGTGCCTGCTGCTGCTGCTCAGGAGGTTGGTGAGCGTTTGGTAAAGGCTGGAGTGAAAGCTATTTTAAATTTCTCTCCTTATGTTCTCAATCTCCCAGAAGATATCATTGTGCGTCATGTAGATTTTTCTTTACACCTCGAAGTGCTTACCTTTAACCTTACTCATGGGAGAAAATGATTTTTGTCATGAATAATTGTCTGGGATCATATACCATTAATAATGATAATTGGTATATCTACAATAGAGTGCTATCTTGTGTTACGACAGTTAAAATGGTAGACTAAAAGAAAAATAACAAAAGCCCCATTTTTCTAGAATAGGTGAGTTATGATGAAGGGGAGTTATCGCAGTCCCTGGTTGCTGGTTATCCTGTTGCTAATAGGTGGCATCCTAGGGAGTTTGCTCGGGGATGTCTTCAGCGGGATTCCTGCCCTGCAAGTACTGGCTACTGCAAGGAGCATAGGGCTGCCGCAGACGACCCTCAATCTGGATATATTTACTTTGACTCTGGGATTTACCATTAAGATCAATTTTTTCGGGGTGTTAGGTTTTATTTTGGCCTTTTTAATTTACCGTCGACTATAAGAGGACTGGTTTTATGCAGCAAATCATTCTGGCATCAGCTTCTCCACGCAGGGAATATCTACTAAAACAGATTGGCCTTGATTTTCAAGTGGTCCCTAGTTGTGTGGAAGAGGTTGTTGATCCTGACTTAGAGCCCCAGGAAAGTGTTCTGGAGCTGGCAAACCTGAAGGCGTGTTCTGTTTCTAATTGTTATCCGGAAGCTATTGTTTTGGGGGCAGATACTGCTGTTTGTTGTGAAGGGCAGGTTTTGGGAAAACCGCGGGATGAGAATGATGCTTATATGATGCTTAAGTTTTTATCTGGCCGTACTCATGAAGTGCTCAGCGGTCTGATACTATGTCAGGAGATCCGGAAACTGACCAGGGGAGAAGTTGTAAGTACTAAAGTTCGTTTTCGTGAATTAAATGACGAAGAAATCGCAGGCTATATTTCCACCGGGGAACCTTTGGACAAGGCGGGTGCCTATGGAATCCAGGGTTTCGGGGCTCTTCTCGTTGAAGAGATAAAGGGTTGTTATTTCAATGTAGTAGGGCTTCCCTTGAGCAGACTTCCGAAAATGTTCAGGGAGTTTGGAGTGGAACTATTATGTCGGAGGAGGAATATCGCCTCACCATAAAAAATATGCCTGAAGATTTAAGGCCGCGGGAGAGGTTGAGGGAAGCGGGTCCAGGAGCACTTTCCACAGCAGAACTGCTTGCTATTATTCTGGGCACCGGAGTGAAGGAAGAATCTGCTATTCAGCTGGCACATCGTATTTTGCTAGATCCTCGCGGACTGCGTTTTTTGGCGGAAGCGACCTTTGATGAATTATGTCAGATCAAGGGAGTGGGATTAGCCAAGGCTGCTCAGATCAAGGCTGCCTTGGAGTTAGGGAAGCGTTTTGCTTGTCTTGAACCGGATCTGAAGCCTGTGATTCATACTCCGGATGAAGCCAGCAGCCTGGTCATGGAAGAGATGTGCTATCTTGATCGGGAGCATTTCCGGGTGATGCTGCTGAACACTAAAAATAGGGTGCTGGGGCTGGAAACAGTGTCTATAGGCAGTCTTAATGCATCTCTTGTACACCCTAGAGAGGTTTTTAAAAAAGCGATCCAGAGAAGTGCTGCAGCTATTATCCTGATGCACAACCATCCCAGTGGTGACCCGTCCCCGAGTCCAGAGGATTTACAGATAACAGATCGGTTGTGTGAGGCAGGAAGAGTGATGGGTATAGAAATTCTTGATCATATTATCATCGGGGATCATGTATATGCCAGTTTTAAAGAAAAAGGTTTGATCTGATTATATTTGGAATACATAGGAAGGGGATAATAACGTGTTATTAGTAAAAGATCTAGGGATCGACTTGGGCACTGCAAACACACTGGTACACCACAAGGGAAAAGGTATTATTCTTATGGAACCCTCTGTTGTGGCTATCCGCATAGATACAGGGGAAATATTAGCGGTTGGCGAGGAAGCCAAGAAGATGATCGGGCGCACACCTGGTAATATCATTGCTATCAGGCCAATGAAAGATGGGGTTATCGCAGATTTCGATGTTACTCAGAGTATGCTGCGTTATTTTATCGGACGGGCTATGGAAAAGCGCAATCCCCTGGTTCGCCCGAGAGTAGTTGTCAGCACTCCTTCAGGTGTAACCGCAGTTGAGGAAAGAGCTGTCAAGGAAGCTGCTCTGCAGGCTGGAGCCAAAGAAGCCTTCCTTATTGAAGAGCCAATGGCTGCTGCAATTGGAGCGGGGCTGCCGGTTGATGAACCTACAGGGAATATGATTGTTGATATCGGAGGGGGAACTACTGAGGTAGCGGTGATTTCTCTGGGTGGAATCGTGACCAGCAAATCGATCCGGGTTGCCGGTGATAATATGGATGATGCTATCGTACAGCATATTAAACGAGTGTACAATCTTATGATTGGTGAAAGAACTGCCGAAGATATCAAGATCAAAATCGGTTCCGCTCTTTGGAATGAAGAACACGAAACATATCAGGTGCGGGGACGTGATCTGGTAACAGGTCTCCCTAAAACTGTGGAAATAACATCAGAAGAGATCTACAATGCTCTACAGGAGACGATAATCAGTATAGTAGATGCTATCAAGGTTTGTCTGGAAAAAACGCCTCCAGAACTATCTGCTGATATTATGGACCGCGGTATCGTTTTAGCGGGAGGCGGAGGGCTGCTTCGCAATTTAGATCAACTTGTAAGTCAACAAACAGGGATTCCGGTGTTGATTGCAGAGGAGCCCCTATATGCAGTTGCTCTTGGAACAGGAAAATCATTGGAAAACATCAATCTATTAAAACGTGTAATGGCGGCAAGGGCTGCCCGTTAGGGTGATATTATTTGAAACGGCGTTTACCGTTTTATAAAAGAATTGCGGTGCTCCTGGTTATAGCGGTGCTCTGCATTGCTATGGCGCGCTTCTCCTCCAATTTTACAGGGGGTATTCTTCTTAATGAACTGCTAGCACCGGTACAGGGTGGTGTCATGAATGCCTGGCAGCGGGTTGGTGGTATCTACAATACCATTGCAGAGACGCAGCAGATCAGAAATGAGAATGATGTCTTGCGGGATCAGGTCAGGGAACTGACATTGGAGAATACCCGCTTGCGTGAATACTCCTTAGAGAATAAGAGATTGCGGGAATTGCTCGATTTTAAAGAGCGCTATGAAGAGGACTATACCTTGCTCGGGGCCAGAATAATCAGCCGTGCACCTAATGCAATGTCTAACACATTAGTTGTTGACCGGGGTAGTCAGGATGGGGTTAAAAAGAACATGGTTGCTGTATCCCATGAAGGTTTAGTGGGCAAGGTGGTTGCTGTCGGTCCCAGTACTGCAGAAATCCTGCTTATTCTGGATCGGGAAGGAGCCGCAGGAGCATCGATACAGGATACTCGAACACCGGGGGTTGTTGAGGGGACAGAAGATGGACATGGACTTTTGAGAATGGTTTCCCTACCCTATGATGCACAACTCCGAAAGGGTGAGACTGTTGTTACCTCAGGGATGGGAGGTATTTATCCACCAGGGTTGCCCATCGGAAAAATAACGGAAATTGAGGACAGCGGAATCAATATGTTCGCTTTGGTAGAACCCTTCGTAGATTTTAGCTATCTGGAGGAAATCTTTCTCATTACTGAGTCAAAACAACAGCAGTAATTATATTAAGCTTTTCTAACATAATCGTCATTAAGGTGGGGGATAGGAGTATTATGCAGAGCGGATTTTGGCGCAACTTTCTGGTCGTTTTTTCTTTTTTTGTGGCCTTAATATTACAGACAACCCTCTTTCCCCTTATGCAATATAAAGGTGCTATGCCTGATCTATTATTAATATTGGTTGTTTTCACAGCCTTTTTCAGCAATGCTGCTGTTGGTGGCTCAGTTGGTTTTATAGTTGGCTTCATGCAGGATCTGATTATTTCTCGCTACTTGGGCCTCTATGCTTTGAGTGCCTTTCTGACGGGATACATTGTGGGGAAACTGGAAAATAAGTTTTTTAAAGAGAATCCTCTTGTTTGTATATTGATCGTTTTTATAAGCACTTATTTCTATAATTTTGTCTATTTTATAGGGCGGGGATTGTGTGGTTCCCTTCCCTTATCATTTATGCAAATGGCTGAAATCACTTTTATAGAAGCCGTTTATAATATTGTTCTCACCTTTTTATTTTATTATCCCTTGATGCGGCTTTTTTATAAGAAACCTAAGGCTGATGACTATCGAAAAAGTTTATATAGGTGATTGTAAATGGAGCAAAATGTTTTGCGGAAAAAAAAGGCTTTTCAGTGGTTGATCACCATTATTTTTTGTGTTCTGATTCTAAGGTTGGGCTATCTACAAATTTTGAATGCTTCTGCTTACCAGACGAAGGCGGAGCAGAACCAGTTTCGTATGCTCCCGATCTTTGCTCCCAGGGGAGATATCATTGACCGGGATGGTGAAGTGCTGTCCGCAAACCAGATTGTGAATACTGTTTCTATTATCAGACACCAAACCGATGAAGAAACCTTGGAGCAAACAATAAAAAAAGTGGCAGCTCTATTAAATGACCTGTATCCGGAGATCAATGCCGATTATATTCAGGCGCTGTTGGATGAGCATCAAGAGCGCCTTTATGAACCAGTGGTGATCAAACGTGATATTCCCATTGAGGTTGTAGCGCGCCTGGAGGAAAGAAGAGAAGAGCTTCCTGGTGTGGTCATCGATCAAGAGATGGTTCGCTATTATCCAGAAGGCACAATGGCCAGTCATATTCTCGGCCATATCGGAGAGGTCAGCAAGGAAGAATTAGATAAGGATGAGACATACAGGCAGGGTGATCTTACAGGTAAGTTTGGCTTGGAAGCCCAATATGAAGAATATCTGCGCGGGAAAAACGGTTTTCGCCAGGTTGAGGTGGATGTCAATGGGCGCCCTGTTTCCAATTCGGAGCTGAACAGGGTTGAGCCAGAGCAGGGGAACAACTTGGTGTTAACTATGGATTATGAACTGCAGAAAACCCTGGAAGAAGCTATTGACAATTCCCTGGAAGACCTGGGTAAAACTGCGGGGGCAGCAGTGGTGCTTGATGTGAAAACAGGTGCTGTATTGGCTATGACGAGTCGTCCAAACTTTGACCCTAATGATCTGGTGCCTCCTGTTTCATCAAAAGCTGTAGAGGAGTATTTAAATCCAGGGGCAGGCAAGAAGCCAGTTATGCAAAACAGGGCTATCAGCAGCAAATACCCGCCAGGTTCAACTTTCAAACCGGTGACTGCCCTTGCAGCTTTGGAATCGGGAAATGTAAGGTCTTCCGATGCTTTCCACTGCAGCGGCATCTGGTCGGAGACGAATACAAAATGCACCCGTTCCCATGGGCGTGTAGATCTATTTCGAGGAATGGCAGCTTCCTGTAATATTTATTTTATTGAAGTAGGAAGGCGCGCAGGGATCGATATGCTTGCCAAATATATAAATGAAGTGGGTTTGGATGAGAAAACCGGCATTGACCTGCCAGGGGAGGTTTCCGGAAGTTCCTCTAACCCGGAAAAGAAGAAGGCCTTACAATTACCTATCCTGGATAAGTGGTATCAAGACAAGCAGAATGAAATAGAACAGAAGTATGAAGATCTGCTCAAAGGGGCAAGTACTGACCAGGAGAGACAGGATCATCTTTTTCGTAAAAAGGATGAGCTGCGGGTTTTGGAAAATGAGTATCAGATCAAATACGACTATGAGGTCAAGTGGAGGCCACATGATACTTATATCCTGTCATTTGGGCAAGGGGCAAATGAGTTTACCCCTGTCGGCTTGGCTAATTATGTGGCTGCTATTGCCAATGGCGGCAAACTGATGCGTCCTTACCTGGTGCAGCGTATTGAGTCTCCTGATGGTAGGGTTATTTCAGAATTTGGACCGCACCAGCTGGATCAGATAGATGCTTCACAAGAAAATCTCGCTTTGGTCTGTGAAGCGATGAAGAGAGTAGCCCAGAGTGGGGGCACCGCCTACGGGGTTTTCCATGATTTTCCTATCGAAGTGGGAGCTAAAACCGGAACAGCAGAATCTGGATGGGGAAAAGAGATTTATCATGGAGTTTTTGTCGCTTTTGCTCCGGCAGATGATCCAGAGATCGCCTTTGCTGGGATAATTGAGGAAGGCTATCATGGCTCTACTTCTGCTGGCCCAATTGCAAGAGCGGTATTTGAAAAATATTTTGGGCTTGATGAAGATGAAGAAGAGGGATCTCAGGAGACTGAGAGTACAACTACAGGCACACAGTCATCTGCAGATAACCAACAGTCGTCAACAGTGCAGTCAAATCCCTCAGCACCCAATGGAAACAATGGGAGTAATGGAAGCGGCAATGGAGGCGGCGGGGAAGATGATGAAGGAGAAGGGGAAGGGGAAGGAGATAGTTCTATTCCGGAAGATGAGGAATCATCGGAAGATGGAAACCCCCCGGGTGATGAGAACCCTTCGGAAGATGAGTAATCCGGGGATTCTGGACAGGTTCAGGAAACAGATCGATAAAAGAGAAGAGCTGTCTACTCCTATATAAAGGATAAAGTTCCCTGATTGGACTTAGGGAGATTATGTCAAAAGGAAGCAGATAAGGATGGAAAAACGAGGAAAATTTTTATCGTTTTTTTAAGGTGAAGGCAGGAATAGAAAAGCTTTAGATAGAAAATATTTACCTATAAGATGTGGGATTGGAGGGACAGCATCCGGACATGGGGAATCTTGTTACTATCAAAGGCAGTCGCTCCGGACTAATTATTAAACTGGATCCAAAAGAAGATTTCCACAGAGTCCTGAGGCGTTTTGCAACAAAACTTCAGGAAGTGGATGATTTTTTAGAGGGGTCGACAGTCAGCATAGATGTCGGCACCAGGAATCTTAACTATCAGCAATTATTAGGCATTAGAAGAGTACTCGGATCCCACCAAATGCACCTGTACCGTATTGTTGCAGAGAATAGAGGGAAGTGTCAGGGGGGGGACAAAGTGGCTGAGGAAGCAAGAGAAAGTGCATTCTGGCGCAGCCGGAAAAAAAAGAAGAACCGTAAAACCAAAGAGCAACTCGATGAGCAAGTCGAGGCTGAAGAGGAGACAGCTGCAACAGCAGAGGTTTCCCAGCTGTTGGAAGGGTCTATGGTAGAGTTTGTGGATACAGTAGATGCAGTAGATGCAGTAGGGGAATCGTTAGAAGAAAAGGCTGAAGAGGAAGAGAAAGATGATATTCCGGTAATCCTATATACTCCGGTACGCCAGGCTCGAGATGATATTATTTCTCAGGAACAGACGATTTTGGTGCAGCGCACTCTTCGCTCAGGGCAGAGAATATTTTACCCAGGGAATGTGGTAGTTTTGGGAGATGTTAACCCAGGGGGAGAAGTGATAGCAGGGGGTAATATTATAGTCATGGGTACCTTTAGGGGTATTGCCCATGCCGGTGCATTGGGCAGAATAGATGCAATTGTAGCGGCACTACGGCTGGAACCTTCGCAGTTGCGTATTGCAGGTTATATTACGCGAGCCCCGGAAGGGGATTATTCCACACCGTATCAGCCGGAAATAGCCAGAGTTCAGGATGGGATTGTCATTATTGAACAGTACCAACCAGGGTATGATCGCAATTACAGATGCGACAATAAAGGAGGATCATAAATGGGTGAAGTTTACGTAATAACTTCAGGCAAGGGTGGTGTAGGGAAGACCACTACAGCTGCTAATATTGGCACTTCACTAGCTATGCAGGGTTATCGGGTGGTGTTGGTAGATGCTGATATCGGGTTGCGGAATCTCGATGTGGTATTGGGGCTGGAAAACCGGATCGTTTACGATATGGTGGATGTAGCACACGGGCGCTGTCGTTTGAGGCAGGCTCTAATTCGGGACCGCCGTTTTGAAAATTTATTTCTTTTACCTGCTGCACAGACAAAAGACAAAACAGCGATCAATCCTGATCAAGTGAAAGAACTCTGTGAGAATCTAAAAAAAGAGAGCGATTATGTGATCCTTGATTGTCCGGCTGGCATCGAACAAGGATTTCGTAATGCAACTGCCGGAGCTGACAAGGCCATTGTTGTCACAACACCAGAAGTGGCCGCAGTTCGTGATGCTGATCGCATTATCGGCCTTTTGGAAGCCTCGGAAATAAGGGATCCAATGCTGGTTTTAAACAGGATTCGAACCAAGATGGTAAGAACGGGTGATATGTTGGATGTTGACGATGTGATAGAGCACCTGGCCATTGAACTGTTAGGGATTGTCCCTGATGATGAGTCTATAATTATTTCCACCAACAAGGGAGAGCCTGCGGTCCTTAATTCTTATTCTAAAGCAGGAGAAGCTTACCGTAACATTTCTCGCCGCATCGCAGGGGAAGAGGTCCCCTTGATGAATCTTGATGATGGGGGGGGCTTTATAAACCGTGTTCGACGCCTGCTGGGGCTAAGAACGGGTTGATCGGAGGAGATACAAATGCTAGAATTGCTGCAGCGAATTTTTCGTAGAGAAACGCAAAAATCCAGCAAAAATGTTGCTCAAGAAAGATTGCGTCTTGTACTTATGCATGACCGTATGGATCTCTCACCGCAGGTGTTGGAAGAACTGCGAACTGATCTCATGAATGTTATTAAAGATTATATGGAGATCGATGAAAATGAGATGTTGATCAACCTGGAGCAAGACAATAAATGTGTTGCCCTTGTGGCAAATATTCCAGTGGTCAAAATGAAGAGATTGCCTAGCCACTAGAGTATAGACTTCTCGTCCTTGATCTTCCTGATAGAAATAATGGACGTTATCCCGGTAATGGATTATTATTATATTAGTCCATACGGGAAGGGTGAGGCGGGAGTTGGTCTTTAACAAGCGCCTTTTTAAAAATCTTGATTATGTTTTAATAGGAAATATTATATTGATTATGGGTTTAAGCCTGCTTATCTTGAGCAGTGCCACTGCCAACATAACTGCGGACCCCCTGTTCTATGTGAAAAAGCACCTGCTTTCCATTGGACTGGGGGTTGTTTGCGCTGTTTTTATTATGACCATTGACTACAAAAAACTGATGAAGTATGACAAGTACTTCTATCTTTTGTTAATTATCCTACTGCTTGCTGTAGATATCAAAGGTATTGCTTCTCATGGCTCACAGCAGTGGCTTTCATTGGGCCCTTTTATTTTTCAGCCTTCAGAAATGGGAAAGCTCATGCTCATCATCTTCTTCGCCTCTTATTTTGTGAATAGGCAGGGAGAATTAAAGACGCTCAAAGACCTGATCCCCTCATTTCTCTATTTTTCTGTGCCCTTTATCTTAATTCTTGTTCAGGATATGGGTACAGCCCTTGTTTATTTGGTGATCTTTTTCGGCATGCTATATATGGCAGGTGCAAAACCCAGCCTTTTACTGGGCATCATCGGTTCAGGCTTGGCTGTGGTGATTTTGGCTATTGGTCTGCACTTATCTCCTCTACAACTTCCACTTCCCTTAGAGGAATATCAGATCAACCGTCTGACTTCCTTTTTGGATCCTTACAATGATCCACATGGCACCGGCTATCATATTATCCAGTCGTTAGTTGCTGTTGGTTCAGGGGGATTGCTGGGGAAGGGGCTTTATCACGGCACTCAGGTGCAGTTGAATTTTTTGCCGGAGCATCATACAGATTTTATTTTTGCAGTGGTAGGGGAAGAGCTCGGCTTTGTAGGGGCAGCATTTGTCCTGTTGCTTTATTATATTTTGCTTTCACGTACATTAAAGGCAGCCGTTCAGTCGCCTGATCCCTTTGGAAGGCTTATTGTTATCGGGATTGTCTGTATGTGGTTGTTCCATATTTTAGAGAATGTAGGTATGGCCATCGGTTTGATGCCTGTTACCGGTATACCCCTCCCCTTCTTGAGCCATGGCGGCAGTTTTATGATTACCAACCTGATGGCCATAGGTTTAATATTAAGTGTTCAGCTGCGCAGGGAAAACATTCTCTTTTAGTTATAACTAACCATTTGCGGCCATATATAAAAAACAGAGGTGGTTGCAAATGAACAGGTCATTAGGTTATACAAGCCCCAAATCTGTACGGGTAGGTTGGTTTAAAAGCTTTTGCTTGCGCCTGGCAGCTGCCGTAATCATCTTTGGAGTGATTATCCTGCTTTCTGCTTCAGGTGGAGTTCCTGGGCAGGCTGTGCGTGATGGTGTCAGCTATCTGCTGATAAAAAACTATGATATTTCTGGCTGCGAAAAAAGTATTAGGGAAGTATTCAGTTGGCTGCCGGATCTATCTGTCCTGGGGATAAAGCGGGATTTAGAAGTGCAGGTCAGCACATCTGGAGACCTGGCCGGCCTACCGGTTTCAGGTAAGCTTGTCAGGGGGTTTGGCTGGCAAAAAGATGATGCAAATTGGCCGTACTATCATGAGGGGGTTGAGCTAAGTGTGGCCAAAGGCGCTCTTGTGCGTGCTGTGCTTCCGGGAAAAGTTGTGAGGGTTATCACCGATAAGGAGAGGGGTGGCGTTATAGTGATCGAACATGCCCATGATTGTGCCACCCTATACAGATGGTTAGAGGAATCTCGGGTAAAAACCGGCCAAGAGGTCATTGAAGGCCAGATCATCGGAACTGCTGCAGATACCATTATCCATTTTCAATTCCGTGAAGGAGATCGCTTAGTTGACCCTGTTTTACGACTTCAAGAGTGAGAAACGGGATAGAAACGGGTGCCTGGCACCGTGAGAAACAGAATAATCAAATGACAACAAATCAAACGGTGCCAGGCACCCCAGATCTCTTGGTTATATTTTATTATGGATTTCCTTATTAAGGGGAGAATAATAAAAAGTCTTTAGGAAGATGATTAAAAGCTAGTTAGCTAAAAGATGCAATACAGATAATGTCAGGTTTGGAGAGAAACTGGTGCCTGGCACCGTGAGAAACAGAATAATCAAATGACAACAAATCAAACGGTGCCAGGCACCCTGATCCCGGTTCTGATGTTCTGTTCAATTTATTTATTTCAGGAGGCCAATTTGTGGATATAGAGCGAGTATTGTTGGAAACGATCTTACCTCAGGTACGAAAACCTGCTCGGTATCTAGGTACTGAGTGGAATGCTGTTCACAAAAACTGGGATGATGTATCGGTAAGGATGGCTTTTGCCTTTCCCGATCTTTATGAGGTAGGGATGTCTCATTTGGGGTTGCAGATTTTGTACGGTTTGGTTAACAGCCAGGAAGATTATTTAATGGAGAGAGTATTTGCACCGGCACCCGATATGGAAGAGGAACTGCGCAGAGCAAAGGTGCCGTTGTTTAGCTTAGAATCCCATAAACCCCTGCAAGATTTTGATGTAATCGGGTTTACATTACAGTATGAGCTGACATTTACTAATGTGCTCAACATGCTGGATCTGGCAGGCATCCCGTATCGTACAGGGGAACGGGGTGATGACCAACCTCTGATTATCGCCGGTGGGCCTGCTGCCTTGAACCCAGAGCCACTTACCCCTTTTATCGATGCTTTTTTGATCGGAGAGGGTGAAGAGGCGATTTTGGAGGTACTGGAGCTGGTGAGAGAGAGCAAGGGCAGCAGTATGAGGGGGTCCCGTTCCAAACTGCTGGAGCGTCTTGTAGAGATTCCCGGTATCTATATTCCTTCCTTTTACAGTGAGGAATATCCGAGAAAACCCCTGCACCCTCAGGCACCACAGCGGGTGCAGAGGCGTGTCCTGGATAAACTTGATCCTGCCTATTTTCCTACATCTCCTCTTGTGCCATTGGCTGAGGCTGTTCATGAGCGGGGTATGCTGGAGTTGTTTCGCGGCTGCACCCGCGGCTGTCGCTTCTGTCAGGCGGGGATGATTTACCGTCCGGTGAGAGAGAGAGCACCTGAGGTGCTTCTTTCTCAGGCTGAGGACATCATCAAAAACACTGGGTTTGAGGAGTTGTCCCTTATCTCTTTAAGCAGTCTTGATTACAGCAGTATCACGGAGCTGCTGCCGCGTTTGGCTGAGGGCTGTGAAACCACCAGAACAGGTCTTTCTCTCCCTTCACTGCGGGTTGATTCCTTTAGTGTGAAAACTGCTAAAGAATTGCCTGGCCGTCGGACAAGTGTTACCTTGGCTCCGGAGGCGGGGAGTCAACGGCTGCGGAATGTGATCAACAAGGGAGTTACAGAAAATGATTTGATGGAGGCAGTGGAGGCTGCCCTGGAGACAGGGTGGTTTGCAGTTAAACTATACTTTATGGTGGGCTTGCCTACAGAAAAAAAGGAAGATCTGGAGGGAATAGCAGATCTGGTGGCAAAGGTAGTAAAGCTGGGCAAAAGATATAGTCGGGGGAGAAAGAGGCCAAGGTTGACAGTCAGTGCTTCCTCCTTTGTGCCTAAAGCCCATACCCCCTTTCAGTGGGAGGGTCAGGATAGAAGTGAGCTTCTAGAGGAAAAACACAATTATTTAAGATCGCTGATCAAGAAAAGCAGAGCCGAATATAACTGGCACAATATAGAGATAAGCATGATTGAAGCCTGCTTTGCGCGAGGTGGGAGAGAGATGGCTGCTGTCTTGGAAGAAGCATTTCTAAGGGGCTGCCGTTTAGATAGTTGGACAGAGCATTTTAACATCCACTCCTGGCTGGAGAGTTTTCAGGCTGCCGGCATTGACCCTTCTGATTATGCTACCAGGCGCTTTAACTATGATGATTTATTGCCCTGGGATCTGATCGATCCTGGAGTATCCAAGGATTTTCTGATCAGCGAACACCGCAAAGCTATAGATGAAGAAGTGACTGTAGACTGCCGGGATAGCTGTGGTAAGTGTGGGGTCTGTACATCATTGGGGGTAATTACCCAACTGGCCAAGGAGGAGGGAAAGGGATGCCTAGGTATCGTCTTGAATATGCTAAAAATGGCACAGCTCGTTTTTTATCTCACCGTGAATTAATGACCAGCTTGCAGCGGGCCTTACGGCGGGCTTCTTTTCCTCTTAGTTATAGTAAGGGGTATAATCCGCGTCCAAAGTTATCTTTCGGCCCTCCTTTGGGAGTAGGTGTGGCAGGACTGCGGGAGTATATGGATCTTGAATTAACCGAGGGTATAAATGTAGAGGACTATCTCAATTGCCTGAACTGTCTACTGCTGCCGGGCATTCGCGCAAATAGCCTGACAACTGTCTCATCAGGGGATGTGGGGCTGGGGAAACTGATCAACTGTGGGCATTATCTGATAAATATTGCAGAGGGCCATGATGCTGATTGGGAGCAGTTGTTTTATAGTGGCGAAAGGGAGGAGACCTGGTGTTATGAAAGGCCAGGGGATGGGAAGGTCTATAATGTATCTGAAGCGATCATCAAAAGTGATATTTATCATGAGGGAGAAGGCTTAATTCTAAGTGTTTTACTGAAAGTGGGTAATGGTGAGGTTCCTCTGCGGGTGCTGCTGGGTTTCCTGGAGGACAAGCAAGGAGCAGAACTGCTTCCTTCTATGGTTACTCGCACTGGGCTTTACCAATTAGATAAAGGTTGCTTATTCGATCCGTTGGGAAAGCAGAAGAATTTAATCGAAGGTTGAGGGGAAATGCAAAAAGAAATCTATGTTTGTGTAACAAAGGAAGAAACAAAGGCTGCTGTGTTAGAAAACCGCAAGTTGGTGGAAGTTTACCTTGATCGTTCATTTCAAAAGCGTTTAGCGGGTAACATTTATAAAGGAAAGGTGGCCAATGTGCTGCCAGGGATGCAGGCAGCTTTCGTTAATATTGGTTTGGAGAGAAATGCCTTTTTGTATGTAGAAGATGCTAGGCCAAATAAAAGCAAGTCGCTGCCTATTCAAAACATGCTCCGTGAGGGACAGGATGTTTTAGTCCAGGTGATTAAGGAACCTTTTGGGAACAAGGGGGCCCGGGTGACTTCCCATTTAAACTTCCCAGGTCGCTATGTTGTTTTTATGCCTGAATATAATTCTATTGGGGTTTCCCGCCGCATTAAATCAGAACGGGAACGGGAACGTTTAAAGAAAATAGCTGAAGAGGTGAGTATTCCAGGCTGTGGCCTAATAGTGCGTACTGCTGCTGAAGGTATCACAGCAGAGGAACTGAATAAGGATATCCGGGAATTACATCAGCGCTGGAAGATGGTCAAAGAGAAGGCTAAATACAAGGCTGCACCTGCTGTGCTTCACCAGGAACTAGAACTAGTTTCCTGGGTTCTGCGCGATCTTTTTGGGGAAGATGTTGACCGCTTAACGACAAATGACCCTGATACATACGAAAAGATTATAGAATTAGTTCCGGCATTTGATTCCCATTACAGCAGCAAGGTTTTTCTAACTACTGAAGATGTAGATGCCAATGAGCTGGACCAGGAGATGTACAAAGCTCTGCGTCCCAAGGTCTGGATGAAAAACGGAGGGTATCTTGTTATAGATGAAGCAGAGGCACTTACTGTCATCGATGTGAATACAGGTAAATATACTGGGGTCAAGAATTTTGCAGAGACTATTTTTCGTACCAATATAGAGGCTGTCCAGGAGATCGTGCGACAGATCAGGTTGCGTAATTTGGGGGGAATCATAATTATCGATTTTATTGATATGGAACTCTCAGAGCACCGCAGTGAGGTGGTCCGACAGTTGGAGGAGGAACTGAAAAAAGATAAAACTAGAACCTGTGTGCTCGGCCTTACTCAGTTGGGTTTGGTAGAGCTTACCAGGAAAAAGGTGCGTCCCAGTTTAAGCAGTCTGATCGAGCGTCCCTGCCCTTACTGTGAAGGAACGGGAAAGGTGCTTTCTGAAGAGACAGTGAGTATGCAGGCTTGTTCTGAGATCAGAGCCTTGGCTGAAAGAGAAAGGGGAAATGCTGCGGGAATTCTTGTGGAAGTACATCCTTCTGTGGCAGCCTTTCTCATTGGCGGAGGTGGAGGTCATCTCAGGGAACTAGAAAAGGAAATTGGTAAAAAGATCATCATTAAAGGGAGTGACAACACTCATCAGGAAGATGTGCAGGTAAGAGCACTTTACAGTAAGGATGAGATTGATGCTCTATCAGCACCGGTTAAAGTCGGAGAGATCCTGGATGTAGAAGTGGAAGAGATACATGCTACTAACCCTAATGATGGTATTGCCCGGATTCAGGGCTATATAGTGGATATCGAGGGGGCCAGTGACTTGGTGGGGAAGCAGGCAACTGTCAAAGTTGAAAAGGTCTGCCGCACCTGTGCCAGGGCACGGGTTCTTGAGAAGTGAGATTTGCGGAGGGAGCCGCGGGTGCCTGGCACCGTGAGAAACAGAATAATTAAATGACAACAAATCAAACGGTGCCAGGCACCCTAGATCGATTAACGACCATTTTCCTTGACACCGGGGGTGTGAGGTGCTAAAATTCCGTTGTAACTGTTGTATAAATAACGCTCGGGATGGGTCTTAAAGAGCTTAGTGTGATGCCACCCTGGAATTCCGGCGAAGGAGGAAGATTTAATGTTTGCAATTGTAGAAACAGGTGGTAAACAGTATAATGTTCACCAAGGCAGCGTGCTACGAGTAGAAAAGATCGATGCTGCTGAGGGAGATGAGCTAGTATTGGATAAGGTGCTGGCAGTAGGTGTTGATGGAGAACTGCAGATAGGAACCCCTTATGTATCTGGGGCACAGGTAAAAGCCAAGGTGCTCAGACAGGGGAAGGGTAAAAAAATACTTGTTTTCAAATACAAACCCAAGAAGAATTACCGCCGCCGCAAGGGTCATCGTCAACTGTTTACAGAGTTGATGATACAGGAGATATCCCTCGGGCAGCAGGATAAAAACGCTGCTGTAGAGTCATAACACTGCAAAATTATGATCCATGCTAGGTTTTTAGGAAATGAAGATAGAAGTATCAGGTGATCTCGGAAACCATGCAAATGGAAATGAGAGGTTCTCCGGGAGTAACGGAAAATATCTTGAAATGAGGAGGTGTCATAATAATGGCAACTAAAAAAGGAGTAGGTAGTTCACGCAACGGGCGGGACAGTGAGTCTAAGAGGCTTGGTGTGAAGAGGGGTGACGGCCAGTATGTCAGTGCCGGGAATATTATTATCCGCCAGCGGGGGACAAAGATCAATCCTGGTTGGAATGTAGGCCGTGGAAAGGATGACACCCTTTTTGCTCTGTCTGATGGTTATGTGAAGTTCGAGGCAAAGGGTAAGAACAAGAAACAGGTCAGTGTTTACGCTGAAATGGCCTAAATATTGATAAGCAGGACTTCCCCTGGCCTTAGGACCAGGGGAAATTTGTTATTATCCACTTTTATCGTGGGTTTGCGAGGTTAAGTGTATGTTTTATGATTATGCTAAAATCTATATTAAGGCTGGGGACGGTGGGAATGGATGTGTTGCCTTCCGCCGTGAGAAGTACGTTGCCGCAGGTGGCCCCAGTGGTGGAGATGGCGGACGAGGTGGCAGTGTAGTGTTTGTCGCTGATCGTAATGTCCAAACTCTGATCGATTTCCGCTATCGCAAGCATTATAAAGCAGAGCGTGGAGAACATGGCAGAGGGAAGAATCAGCACGGCAAAAATGGTGCTGATTTAATTGTGCAGGTACCTGTAGGTACTGTTGTCCGGGATTATGAAGGGTCATTTTCCGCTGATCTCAAGAGAGATGGGCAACAGATTATCGTAGCTCGGGGTGGAAAGGGTGGCAGAGGCAATGCCCGCTTTAAAACACCGAAACTGCAAGCACCACGCTTTGCTGAGCGGGGGGATCCGGGGGATGAGCTGACAGTGGAACTGGAGCTCAAACTGCTGGCTGATGTAGGGTTTATCGGCTTTCCCAATGCGGGAAAATCAAGCCTGCTGAGTCGAATTTCAGCGGCACGCCCAAAAGTTGCTGACTATCCTTTTACTACACTGAGTCCTGAATTGGGTGTTGTCCAGGTAGGTGAACGCAGTTTTGTTGCGGCAGATCTGCCGGGTCTTATTGCCGGGGCGCATACAGGTGCTGGTTTAGGACATCGCTTCTTGCGTCATGTAGAGCGCACCATGGTGCTTCTTTTGGTCGTGGACACAGCTGGGACGGAAGGCCGGGATCCCAGCGAGGATACCTGGACCATTCTGCAGGAACTGAAGCTCTACCAACAGGAATTGGCGAAAAAACCTTTGCTCATCGCCGCCAACAAGATGGATCTGCCTGAAGCTGCAGATAAGCTTTCATCTCTGCAGCAGAAGTTTCCGGAACTGGAGATCTACCCGATTTCTACAGTAACCGGGGCTGGGCTTAAGGAGCTTTTATATGCTATTGCCAGTCAAGTGGAGAAAGCAGCAGAAATGTCAGATGAACAAGAGATAGAGGCTGAAGAGGAGATACGCCTTGTAACAGCCGATGAGTTACAGGATAAGAGTTTTGATATTATTAGGCTGGAGGATGGGGCCTTTCAGATCTCAGGAAAGGTTCTTGAGCGTTTGGTGAAACGTCTGGACCTGGAAATTGCCGATGCTTTCAGCTATTTTCAGCATATCATACGCAGAATGGGTGTTGAGGATGCCCTGCGTGCGGCTGGAATTAAGCAGGGAGATACAGTAATCATCGGTGACTTTGTATTTGAGTGGCAGGCTTAAAAATCAATAAAACACAAGTGAAAGATGCGGGTGGCAGGAATTGCTGACAGGAAAACAGAAAAGATATTTACGTTCCCTAGCTGTTCAGATAAGTCCAAGTCTTCAGGTAGGGAAGTTAGGGATCAGCGATAATGTGGTGCTCCAATTGGAAGAAGCCTTGACAGCACGGGAGTTGGCCAAGGTGCGGGTGCTTAGCAGTAGCCCTGTCAAGGTCAATGATGTGGCTTCTATTTTGAGTGAACGGACTGAATCTGACATCGTACAGGTGATTGGCCGCAGTATTGTTTTCTATAGACAGGGCGAAAAGCCAGAGATTACACTACCGGAATAGTGGTTTGAATGGAGAAATGTTGATGACTGGTTGTGAGCGCGCAAAATTAAAAAGTGCCCATCGGATTGTAGTTAAAGTGGGCACAAAGATCATCTGTGGCAGCAGTGGACATCTCGATCTGCAGCGTATGGAAAGACTTGTGCAGGATTTGGCTTCTCTTTGGGAAGAGGGGCGAGAGGTGATTCTTGTCAGCTCAGGATCTATCGGAGCCGGTGTAGGTAGGTTGGGACTCCTTCCCAACAAACCCAGGACTATTCCTGAAAAGCAGGCAGCAGCAGCTGTCGGCCAGGGGATTCTCATGCAGCACTATGAAACCTATTTTACACCACAAGGTATTATCGTAGCTCAGGTACTCCTTACCAGAGAGGATATGACCAGCCGTGAACGTTATTTGAATGCCCGACATACTCTGCAGTCCCTTTTGGGTTTTCGAGCTATCCCTATCGTTAATGAGAATGATACAGTGGCAGTGGAGGAGATCCGTTTCGGAGATAATGATACACTGGCAGCTCTGGTGGCCTGTTTGGTTGATGCTGATCTCCTGATTCTGCTTACTGATCTTGACGGCTATTATACAGATGATCCCCAAAAAAATATGGATGCAGAATTGATCCCTGAGATTCATAAAATCACACCGGAGATCGAAGCCGGTGCCGGCGGGCGTGGGTCGGCTTTGGCTACCGGGGGGATGGAAACAAAGCTCATGGCAGCCAAAATAACCATGCAGGCCGGAATACCTCTTGTGATTGCCAGCGGCATGAGAAAGGGGATACTTCAGACAGTATTAGAGGGAGAGTCTGTTGGTACGCTTTTTGTGCCTCAGGATGACCGTATGCAAGCACGAAAGTTCTGGATAGCCTTTGGATCTCCAGTCCAGGGGAAGGTTTTTATAGATGATGGTGCCGCAGATGCTTTATTAAAAAAGGGAAAAAGCCTTCTTCCCAGTGGTGTGGTAAGGGTAGAAGGGACATTTACTGCTGGGAATGTGGTCGGTATTATAGGCATGTCCGGGCAGGAGATCGCCAGAGGTATCAGTAATTATCCGATCGAAGAACTGCAGTTGATTAAAGGACATAATAGTAGAGAAATACAAAAGATCTTAGGATATCATGATTATGATGAAGTTGTGCATAGGGACAATCTAACGATTGTTTCCAATGATCATAATTGAGAGGGGGTTAGTAACATGCTGAAAAAGCAGATGCAAGATATTGGAGAGTTAGCTAAAAGTGCATCCTACCAACTGTCAGTAGTATCTACTGAGGTTAAGAATCAGGCTCTGCAAGCCATGGCCAGAGCGCTGCAGGAAAGGACAGAGATGATCCTGGAAGCTAACAAACAGGATATGGAAGCGGGACGGGCGAAAGGTTTAAGTGATGCTTTGTTGGATCGCTTGCTGCTCACCCCAGAGCGCATTAATATTATGGCTGAAGGCCTGCAGGCGCTTGTTGGTCTTCCTGATCCTGTCGGTGAGATAACTAAGGTCTCGGTCAGGCCAAACGGACTGCGGGTAGGAAAGATGAGAATGCCGTTGGGGGTTATCGGGATAATCTATGAGGCTCGCCCCAATGTTACTGTGGATGCTGCCGGATTATGCCTCAAGTCAGGAAATGCAGTGATCTTAAGGGGTGGATCTGAGGCATTGAATTCCAACCTGGCTCTGTCTAATGTAATCAGTGCCGCTGCTGTAAGTGCTGGGATTCCCGAAGGGGCGATTCAGTTGATTTCGACAACAGATCGGGAAGCAGCCAGCATTTTGATGACGATGAATGATTATATAGATGTTTTGATTCCCCGGGGTGGAAGAGGGTTGATCAATGCGGTGATTGCTCAGGCTACAGTGCCTGTGCTGCAGACCGGTACCGGGAATTGCCATACCTATGTGGAAGAGGATGCTGACCTGGATACAGCTCTAAAGATAGTGGTGAATGCCAAAACCCAACGCCCCGGTGTATGCAATGCTATGGAGTCTCTGCTGGTGAATGCCAAGGTAGCTGATGAATTTTTGCCTTCTGTAGTTGACGCTCTCCAGGAGAAGGGTGTTGAAGTGCGGGGCTGTTCCAGGACAGTAGCGATCTGTTCCGATTGTGTTCCGGCAGTAGAGGATGATTGGGGAACCGAATACTTAGATTTGATTTTGGCAGTAAAGGTAGTGGAGGATCTAGAAGAAGCTATTGCACATATTAATAGCTATGGCAGCAAACACTCGGAGGCGATAATTACCAACAGCTATCAAAAGGCAACTCAATTCATACAAAGGGTTGATGGAGCTGCTGTTTTTGTTAATGCCTCAACACGCTTTACAGATGGCAACCAGTTTGGTCTTGGGGCTGAGATCGGGATCAGTACACAAAAACTGCATGCTCGTGGGCCGATGGGGCTTGAGGAGCTAACATCTATGAAATTTATCGTTTTCGGTGATGGCCAGATCAGGTTATAAAGCAGTAAAAGAGGGGCAAATACATATGAAGAGGCAGCGGATTGGGATACTTGGAGGTACATTTGACCCTATACACAATGGGCACCTGGTGACAGCTGAAACTGCAAGGGAACAGTTTGCCTTGGAAAGGGTCATCTTTATGCCTACAGGTATTCCGCCTCATAAGCAAAAGGATAGAATTACAGATTTTTGGCATAGACATCTGATGCTTGTGCTGGCTGTTTTAGACAACCCTTATTTTAGCGTCAGTCGCCTTGAATATGAGCGTGGAGGAGTTACCTACACGGTTGATACGATGCGACAACTGCGTCAGGTGTATAGTGAGCAGGATACGGATCTCTATTTCATAACAGGTGTTGATACTGTTATGGATGTTTTTGGTTGGCGAAGGCCTGAAGAGCTTTTCTCTTTGTGCAAATTTATTGCAGCTACACGTCCTGGTTATGATGGACGCATTGTTAAAGATGTTTTCGGAAAGTATTATCATAATGTTATAGAGTTTTTAGAGATGCCCCAGATGGATATTTCCTCTTCAGATATCCGCAGGCGTGTACAGAAGGGGAAGTCGATCAAATACCTGGTTCCTGATAGAGTAGAGAAATACATCAGACAACAGGGTCTTTATTCTTTTAACCCTCCGGAAGTTATGTGAATAGAATATGGAAGATAGGGGATGGTCTTAGTTTTCGTGAAGGATAAGGGACTGGCTCACTCAGGGGAAAGTAAAATCAGCTTGAGAATGGAAGAGTATAAAGGGATATTAAAGGACAAATTAACTGAGAAAAGGTATGATCATGCTCTTGCTGTGTGCAGCTGTGCTGCTGAACTGGCGGGTATTCATGGCCTTGATCAGAGGCAGGCAGAACTGGCAGGATTGCTGCATGACTATGCCCGGGATACGCCTCCAGATGAACTGTTGCGCATCGGGCGAGCTAGGGATTTGGTCACTCACGAAATTGAGCGGCAGTTTCCCCTTTTGCTTCACGGTCCTGTAGGAGCAGCATTGATAAAAGAAGAACTGGGCATTCATGATCCACAGGTGTTAGAAGCTGTGGCCATGCACACCTTAGCAGGCCCTGCTATGGGGAGAATTGCCCAGATTGTTTATATAGCAGATCTTACAGCTGTAGGGAGAGATTTCCCTCTTGTTGATTATCTGCGCAAGCTATCACAGACGAGTCTTGATCAGGCACTCTTAGAGTGCATTGCCTTAAGTATTCGTTATTGTTTGGAAAAGCGTCAGCTTATCCACCCTCAGAGCATTGAGGCGTGGAATTATTATTCCAAAGAACTGAAAGGAGTGGAATGAAATATTGGATTCCGGCCAAGAAAGGGCCATCAGGGCTGCACAAGCAGCCGCCAAAAGAAAGGCTTATGATATTAAAGTGCTTGATTTGACAGGAATCTTCCCTGTAGCAGATTACTTTATGATCTGTACAGGGCGCAGCACGACTCAGCTTGCAGCAATCCAGCAGGAGGTTGAAGATGAGCTGAAGAATGCCAGCGAATCATACCGCAGACAGGGCAGTCCGGAATCAGGATGGATACTGCTGGATAATGGGGATGTGATTATTCACATCTTTAGCGAAGAAGCTCGGGAATTTTATGATCTCGAACATCTATGGGGTGATGCTCGGGTAATTGCGACAAATTTCTAAGCATTTCTTGCTGCTTTGTCCTGATTATTTTTTGCAGGTGCAATTTCGATTGTTCTGGGGTTTTTTCTAAAAAGCAAGTAATATTAGTAAAGATAGAGTGCCGAGTGTAAGTAAGGGAAAATGTGGCAATGATTTTATTTATTCCGCTAGTGTTGACATGCTCCGCAATATTGCTTATAATAGATTTCGGCAAATGCGAAGAACGGGAGTAGTAAACTACTCCGACAGGTCTCCAGAGAACCGGTTGAACGGGGTGCGAGCCGGTGGCCTTGTCGGGGGTTGAACTCGCCCGGGAGCAGTATCGGTGAAGCAAGCAATAAGTTAGCTGGTAACGCAGGCAGCGTTAGATGCCAAAACAAGCGGGTAGATAATGGGGCTGTGGCGCAGGGGGAGCGCGCTTCCTTGGCATGGAAGAGGCCGCGGGTTCAATTCCCGCCAGCTCCACCAATATATTTACCAAATTGGGTGGTACCACGGGAAATCCCCAAAAAAATATGGATGCAGAATTGATCCCTGAGATTCATAAAATCACACCGGAGATCGAAGCCGGTGCCGGCGGGCGTGGGTCGGCTTTGGCTACCGGGGGGATGGAAACAAAGCTCATGGCAGCCAAAATAACCATGCAGGCCGGAATACCCCTTGTGATTGCCAGCGGCATGAGAAAGGGGATACTTCAGACAGTATTAGAGGGAGAGTCTGTTGGTACGCTTTTTGTGCCTCAGGATGACCGTATGCAAGCACGAAAGTTCTGGATAGCCTTTGGATCTCCAGTCCAGGGGAAGGTTTTTATAGATGATGGTGCCGCAGATGCTTTATTAAAAAAGGGAAAAAGCCTCCTTCCCAGTGGTGTGGTAAGGGTAGAAGGGACATTTACTGCTGGGAATGTGGTCGGTATTATAGGCATGTCCGGGCAGGAGATCGCCAGAGGTATCAGTAATTATCCGATCGAGGAACTGCAGTTGATTAAAGGACATAATAGTGGAGAAATACAAAAGATCTTAGGATATCATGATTATGATGAAGTTGTGCATAGGGACAATCTAACGATTGTTTCCAATGATCATAATTGAGAGGGGGTTAGTAACATGCTGAAAAAGCAGATGCAAGATATGGGAGAGTTAGCTAAGAGTGCATCCTACCAACTGTCAGTAGTATCTACTGAGGTTAAGAATCAGGCTCTGCAAGCCATGGCCAGAGCGCTGCAGGAAAGGACAGAGATGATCCTGGAAGCTAACAAACAGGATATGGAAGCGGGACGGGCGAAAGGTTTAAGTGATGCTTTGTTGGATCGCTTGCTGCTCACCCCAGAGCGCATTAATAGTATGGCTGAAGGCCTGCAGGCGCTTGTTGGTCTTCCTGATCCTGTCGGTGAGATAACTAAGGTCTCGGTCAGGCCAAACGGACTGCGGGTAGGAAAGATGAGAATGCCGTTGGGGGTTATCGGGATAATCTATGAGGCTCGCCCCAATGTTACTGTGGATGCTGCCGGATTATGCCTCAAGTCAGGAAATGCAGTGATCTTAAGGGGTGGATCTGAGGCATTGAATTCCAACCTGGCTCTGTCTAATGTAATCAGTGCCGCCGCTGTAAGTGCTGGGATTCCCGAAGGGGCGATTCAGTTGATTTCGACAACAGATCGGGAAGCAGCCAGCATTTTGATGACGATGAATGATTATATAGATGTTTTGATTCCCCGGGGTGGAAGAGGGTCTGATCAATGCGGTGATTGCTCAGGCTACAGTGCCTGTGCTGCAGACCGGTACCGGGAATTGCCATACCTATGTGGAAGAGGATGCTGACCTGGATACAGCTCTAAAGATAGTGGTGAATGCCAAAACCCAACGCCCCGGTGTATGCAATGCTATGGAGTCTCTGCTGGTGAATGCCAAGGTAGCTGATGAATTTTTGCCTTCTGTAGTTGACGCTCTCCAGGAGAAGGGTGTTGAAGTGCGGGGCTGTTCCAGGACAGTAGCGATCTGTTCCGATTGTGTTCCGGCAGTAGAGGATGATTGGGGAACCGAATACTTAGATTTGATTTTGGCAGTAAAGGTAGTGGAGGATCTAGAAGAAGCTATTGCACATATTAATAGCTATGGCAGCAAACACTCGGAGGCGATAATTACCAACAGCTATCAAAAGGCAACTCAATTCATACAAAGGGTTGATGGAGCTGCTGTTTTTGTTAATGCCTCAACACGCTTTACAGATGGCAACCAGTTTGGTCTTGGGGCTGAGATCGGGATCAGTACACAAAAACTGCATGCTCGTGGGCCGATGGGGCTTGAGGAGCTAACATCTATGAAATTTATCGTTTTCGGTGATGGCCAGATCAGGTTATAAAGCAGTAAAAGAGGGGCAAATACATATGAAGAGGCAGCGGATTGGGATACTTGGAGGTACATTTGACCCTATACACAATGGGCACCTGGTGACAGCTGAAACTGCAAGGGAACAGTTTGCCTTGGAAAGGGTCATCTTTATGCCTACAGGTATTCCGCCTCATAAGCAAAAGGATAGAATTACAGATTTTTGGCATAGACACCTGATGCTTGTGCTGGCTGTTTTAGACAACCCTTATTTTAGCGTCAGTCGCCTTGAATATGAGCGTGGAGGAGTTACCTACACGGTTGATACGATGCGACAACTGCGTCAGGTGTATAGTGAGCAGGATACGGATCTCTATTTCATAACAGGTGTTGATACTGTTATGGATGTTTTTGGTTGGCGAAGGCCTGAAGAGCTTTTCTCTTTGTGCAAATTTATTGCAGCTACACGCCCCGGTTATGATGGACGCATTGTTAAAGATGTTTTCGGAAAGTATTATCATAATGTTATAGAGTTTTTAGAGATGCCCCAGATGGATATTTCCTCTTCAGATATCCGCAGGCGTGTACAGAAGGGGAAGTCGATCAAATACCTGGTTCCTGATAGAGTAGAGAAATACATCAGACAACAGGGTCTTTATTCTTTTAACCCTCCGGAAGTTATGTGAATAGAATATGGAAGATAGGGGATGGTCTTAGTTTTCGTGAAGGATAAGGGACTGGCTCACTCAGGGGAAAGTAAAATCAGCTTGAGAATGGAAGAGTATAAAGGGATATTAAAGGACAAATTAACTGAGAAAAGGTATGATCATGCTCTTGCTGTGTGCAGCTGTGCTGCTGAACTGGCGGGTATTCATGGCCTTGATCAGAGGCAGGCAGAACTGGCAGGATTGCTGCATGACTATGCCCGGGATACGCCTCCAGATGAACTGTTGCGCATCGGGCGAGCTAGGGATTTGGTCACTCACGAAATTGAGCGGCAGTTTCCCCTTTTGCTTCACGGTCCTGTAGGAGCAGCATTGATAAAAGAAGAACTGGGCATTCATGATCCACAGGTGTTAGAAGCTGTGGCCATGCACACCTTAGCAGGCCCTGCTATGGGGAGAATTGCCCAGATTGTTTATATAGCAGATCTTACAGCTGTAGGGAGAGATTTCCCTCTTGTTGATTATCTGCGCAAGCTATCACAGACGAGTCTTGATCAGGCACTCTTAGAGTGCATTGCCTTAAGTATTCGTTATTGTTTGGAAAAGCGTCAGCTTATCCACCCTCAGAGCATTGAGGCGTGGAATTATTATTCCAAAGAACTGAAAGGAGTGGAATGAAATATTGGATTCCGGCCAAGAAAGGGCCATCAGGGCTGCACAAGCAGCCGCCAAAAGAAAGGCTTATGATATTAAAGTGCTTGATTTGACAGGAATCTTCCCTGTAGCAGATTACTTTATGATCTGTACAGGGCGCAGCACGACTCAGCTTGCAGCAATCCAGCAGGAGGTTGAAGATGAGCTGAAGAATGCCAGCGAATCATACCGCAGACAGGGCAGTCCGGAATCAGGATGGATACTGCTGGATAATGGGGATGTGATTATTCACATCTTTAGCGAAGAAGCTCGGGAATTTTATGATCTCGAACATCTATGGGGTGATGCTCGGGTAATTGCGACAAATTTCTAAGCATTTCTTGCTGCTTTGTCCTGATTATTTTTTGCAGGTGCAATTTCGATTGTTCTGGGGTTTTTTCTAAAAAGCAAGTAATATTAGTAAAGATAGAGTGCCGAGTGTAAGTAAGGGAAAATGTGGCAATGATTTTATTTATTCCGCTAGTGTTGACATGCTCCGCAATATTGCTTATAATAGATTTCGGCAAATGCGAAGAACGGGAGTAGTAAACTACTCCGACAGGTCTCCAGAGAACCGGTTGAACGGGGTGCGAGCCGGTGGCCTTGTCGGGGGTTGAACTCGCCCGGGAGCAGTATCGGTGAAGCAAGCAATAAGTTAGCTGGTAACGCAGGCAGCGTTAGATGCCAAAACAAGCGGGTAGATAATGGGGCTGTGGCGCAGGGGGAGCGCGCTTCCTTGGCATGGAAGAGGCCGCGGGTTCAATTCCCGCCAGCTCCACCAATATATTTACCAAATTGGGTGGTACCACGGGAATAAATCCCGTCCCTAGATTAGGGGCGGGATTTTTTAATGATATAAGTAAAGAGATAAGTATAGAGGATACAATTACAACAGAAGGCAGATGATCGAATATGGAGAAAAAATATAATTTCCGAGTTGTTGAGAAAAAGTGGCAAGAGCGCTGGGAGGATAGCGGTGCTTTTCAGGTGACAGAGGATCGGGAAAAGGAAAAGTACTACTGTCTCGTCATGTTCCCATACCCGTCCGGGAAATTACACATGGGTCATGTTCGCAATTATGCTATAGGTGATGTTATAGCGCGGTTTTACAAGATGTTGGGCCATAATGTGCTGAATCCCATGGGTTGGGATGCCTTTGGGCTCCCGGCAGAAAATGCTGCCATTAAAAACCGCATTCCCCCTGATAAATGGACCTGGGCCAATATCGACAGTATGCGTGAGCAGTTGAAATCATTGGGGCTGAGTTATGATTGGTCGCGGGAGGTGGCCACCTGTCATCCTGAGTATTACCGCTGGACACAGTGGCTTTTTCTTCATCTATATCATAATGGCTTGGCCTATAAAAAGAAGCAGGCTGTGAACTGGTGCCCTTCCTGTTCTACAGTGCTTGCTAATGAGCAGGTGGTTGCCGGTCATTGTGAGCGTTGTGAGCATGAGGTCATTAAAAAGGACCTTGAGCAGTGGTTTTTTAAGATCACCGATTATGCAGACAGGCTGCTGGATGACCTGGAAAAACTGCCTGGCTGGCCGGAAAAGGTTAAGTCGATGCAGGAGAACTGGATCGGCAGAAGCCAGGGGGCCGAAATCAGGTTCACTGCAGAAAACGGAAAAGAGATCCCTGTCTTTACCACACGTCCAGATACTGTTTTCGGTGTTTCCTATATGGTTCTGGCACCGGAGAATCCATTAGTGGAGGAACTGATCCAAGGTAAAGCCCAAGCCGATAAGGTCACGAGCGTTTGTTGCAAAGGTTAAAAATCAAAGTGAGCTAGAGAGAACATCTATAGAAGGGGAAAAAGAGGGCGTCTTTACCGGAGCCTATGCCACAAATCCTATAAGTGGAGAACAGGTGCCCATCTGGGTGGCTAATTATGTATTGATGGAGTATGGTACTGGTGCGGTGATGGGTGTCCCCGCACATGACCAGCGTGACCTGGAATTTGCACGCCAGTATAAGCTCCCGGTCAAGGTGGTTATCCAGCCCATAGGGGATGAACTGGATGGTGACACTATGACGGAAGCCTATAGTGAACAGGGTGTCATGGTTAATTCGGGGACATTTAATGGTCTGGACAGTGAGGTAGCCAAGCTGAAGATCTCCGCCTATATCCAAGAGAAGGGTTTAGGGGAGGAGAAGGTCAATTATCGTTTACGAGATTGGCTTATTTCTCGACAGCGTTACTGGGGAGCACCGATACCGATCATCTATTGTGACCAATGTGGGGTTGTTCCTGTACCGGAAGAGGAGCTTCCTGTGCTACTGCCGGAGAATGTGGTATTTGAGCCTGCACCGGCTGAATCTCCTCTTCATGCAGAGGAGTTTGTTAATACTACCTGTCCCCAATGTGGAGGTCCTGCCCATAGAGAGACCGATACAATGGATACATTTGTCTGCTCATCCTGGTATTTTCTGCGCTTTTGCAGTCCCAGAGATACCGAGCAGGCTTTTGACAAGGAAAGTGTCCAGTACTGGATGTCTGTTGACCAGTACATTGGCGGTGTAGAACACGCTATTTTGCACCTGATGTACTCTAGATTTATTACAAAGGTTTTTTATGATCAGGGGTTAGTGTCTGTTGATGAGCCTTTTACAAATCTATTGACACAGGGTATGGTTTTGAAAGATGGAGCTAAAATGTCCAAATCTAAGGGGAATGTAGTCAGCCCCGAAGAGATCATCGGATACTATGGCGCCGATACCGCCCGGCTCTTTATTCTGTTTGCCGCTCCACCGGAGCGGGACCTGGAATGGAGTGATGAGGCAATTGAGGGTGCTTACCGATTTATTAACCGTGTATGGCGATTGGTTCAGCATTTGCTGCCAGAGATTAATGAGGCTGAAGTGCAGCATGGAGATTTTTTAGAACGAGCAGATAAGGATCTGCGGCGCATCATACACACGACAATCAAACGGGTGAGCGATGACATAAAAATTAGGTTTAATTTCAATACAGCAGTAAGTGCAATTATGGAGCTGACTAATGCCCTCTACCATTATACAGAGGGAACAGACAGGAAATCGCCTATCCAAAACGGAGTGCTGCGGGAGGGAGTGACTGCATTGATCACTCTCCTGGCGCCCTTTACACCCCACCTTGCTGAGGAACTCTGGGAAGCAGTAGGTGGAGAGGGTAGTGTCCATGATCAGAGATGGCCTGTAGTTGATCAGAATGCTCTTAAAGAAGATGAGATCGATATTGTGATTCAGATCAATGGTAAGGTGAGGGATCATATCCGGATTCCGGTGGGATTAAAGGGAAAGGAACTGGAGGAGCTTGTGCTTACGCAACCCAGGATCAAAGAACTGGTCAGTGGTAAGGATCTGGCGAGGGTTATCTGTGTTCCGAACAAATTGGTTAATTTAGTGGTACGAGAGCGTAAGCCTAAAAAAACAGAATAAAAATGAAAGAAAATGGGTCCCGAGGAAGATATCATAGATCTTGACAAGCACTGTGCATAAGGATGTTGCAGGACACAGAGCCGAGATTAAAATAAGCAAGCAGCGGAGGCGTTGCTTGCTTATTTTTCTAGGGATTTAACTTATATAGGAAAACTTGAGATAGTTTGCAGGAAATATCCGTTATGGTAGCGAATGGTATATTGTGTACAGTGATCGCAGTATCTCCCGGCACTATTTGAACTCGCTTTTGGATGGAAAAAGGGGGATAAATAGGCACTGGAAGAGATGTGGCAGTTGATGCTGGAAGACAGGTGAGCAACCGGCTGTGTGGGAGATAGACAGGAAAGTACAGTTGTTAATCATCCTTATCGCTGCTGCCCTGCTTTTTGCTGGCGGCTATAAGTATGCCACTATGCTCGCCGCATCCTCTGCTCCAGAGGTTGCTATTACTGAACATGTCAATGAGCCAGAAGATGCAGAAGAGAATCAGGAGACGGAGCTTTTGGGGGTACATGTTGCCGGGGCGGTGAATAAGCCTGGTGTTTATCACCTGGCCCCCGGAGCCCGGGTTGAGGATGCCGTCAATAGGGGCGGGGCCCTTGGCGGATGCTGACTTGAATGCCCTTAATCTAGCCCGTAGGATTGTCGATGGAGAAATGATCCGGGTTCCTAAGGAAGGAGATGCAGTAACCCCTGATGGAAACAGCACAGAGTCAGGTATACTCGCTACACAGGAGCAACTGGGAGGAAAGATCAATATCAATACAGCTTCTGTGGCAGAATTGGATACCCTGCCAGGTATAGGACCTGCCATAGCTCAGCGTATCATTGATTATCGGACAACTCATGGTCCCTTTCGCTCCAGTGAGGATCTACTAAAAGTGTCAGGGATCGGTGAAAAGCGCTATGAACAACTCAAAGACCTGATCGCAATCTGATGAAGACACTTAACTTAGAGTACGAAGCAGAGCTTCTACTCTAAGTTAATGAATTCGGCTGGATTACCATAAATAAACCATTGAATCACAGTCAAAATTCTTTTAAGCTGGTTGGTAAGCTTGTTTGCTTGGTAATTATCCAGTTGAGATATCTTAGAATCACACCGAACTATTTAAGGACAGGCAGGAATTTTATTATTGATAAAGAATAATATCATATCAATGATTGTTATTTATCTACTAAATAGTGTACAGCGCTTTCTCGGAAGGCGTTTTATAAAGACTAAAGAAAGGGGGAGTAAAAAGGGGGCCGTTTGTCGGCAGGTTTGTTAAATGTCGGCAGAGTGTTTTTGTTTCTCGGAGGGGGGTGATTCCGAGGGTAGTTGATACTTTAATCAGTGCTGACTGCCGAGTCTAATGTTTTAAGGGGGGAAAGTATATGGATATCCAGGGGTGGATGTTGGCAGTAGCAATACTGTTACCACTGGTTGCAGCAGTCCTCGTCTTTCTAGTTCGCGAATATAGATTGCGCGGATTAATTGTGATCGTGACTGCAGTGGCTTTAATTGTCAACTCCATTTACTTCTTGAAGTTAGGTTTGCCTACTGAGTTCACACCTGAGAACCCAATGTGGGGAACGATTATTACCGTTCTTGATTATGCGATACTGCTCTTTTACATCTACGCAGGTCTATCTCTCAGAAATTGGCTAGTGCTTATTTTTGCCTTGACGCAAATCATTCCGCTGGCTTGGTGGGAGTTCAGTGCTGGAGCTAGCCATGCACTGGAAACGATTACACCGGCTTTCATGATCGATCATCTATCTGTGGTGATGATCCTAATTATATCGATCATAGGTTCACTTATTTGTGTCTACGCTATTCGTTATATGAAGGATCACGAGGATCATAAAAAACTGGATAAGTCGCGGCAGTCCCGCTTCCTCTTCTGGTTAGTAATGTTCCTCGGCGCAATGAACGGCTTGGTATTGGCTGACAACTTGATGTGGCTCTACTTCTTCTGGGAAGTTACCACACTGGCCTGCTTCCAGTTGATTGCTCATGATCTGACAAAGGAAGCCATCAACAATGGTGCCCGCGCTCTGTGGATGAACTCCATCGGTGGTACCGCAATGGTAGCAGGAATGATTTATATATTCTTTAATAATGGTCAGACTGTTGAATATCTTACACTCAGTTCCATTATTCAATCAGGCGGCACCGAGGCCTTTCTCTTGCTGCCAGTTGCATTGATGTGTTTCACAGGTATGATCAAGGCTGCTCAAATGCCCTTCCAAAACTGGCTATTGGGAGCAATGGTTGCACCGACACCGGTTTCAGCCCTACTGCACTCCAGTACCATGGTGAAGGCTGGGGTCTATCTTGTCCTCAGGCTTGCTCCTGCGTTTAACCCGGTTCTGGGAACGATAGTTGCTATCTGTGGAGCATTTACTTTCTTTGCTGCTTCTGTGTTGGCTATCAGCCAGACCACAGGAAAACGTGTGCTGGCCTATTCCACCATTGCTAACCTTGGCCTGATCATTGCTTGTGCCGGTATCAATACAGAGCTTTCTATCGCAGCTGGGATTCTGTTGATCATCTTCCATGCTGTCTCTAAGGGTCTCCTCTTTATGTGTGCCGGTACCATCGAGCACCAGATCTGGAGCCGCGAGATCGAGGATATGGAAGGTCTGGCAGAGAAAGCTCCGCTCACAACATTTATTACTATATCTGGTATGCTTTCTATGTTCCTGCCGCCTTTCGGTATGCTTCTCGGTAAATGGGTAGCGCTGGAGGCTGCTTATTCTGTTCTGCCTGCTGCTGTGCTTTTTGTCCTGGCTAGTGCAGTCACGATGGTTTTCTGGGCAAAATGGCTTGGCCGTCTCTTACAGGTTACGCCTCGGATAGGCAGAAAAATTGAAAAGCTGTCACTCAGCTATTCTGTACCCTTATGGTCACTGTTTGTCGGTATTTTTGCCTTTGGTATAGGTGTCGCACCTATGTATGATAAATTTGTCAGAGCTGCGGTGAATAATGTTGTTGCTGTAGAGAATGCCCTTGTAGAAGGCTGGAATATTGTACTGCCTGGTGCGGCTACAGCATTTTCGGCTGAAAAAGGGATACAGCTTCTTGGTTCATTCCCTGTATGGCCGTTGTTTATCGTTTTTGCAATAGCCATTGTCCTGCCCTTGCTCTTTGTTACGCTGAAACCACAGGATCTCCGTCCTATTTATATGTGTGGTGAGCAGGTAGGGGATGTGGATACTGACGAGTGGTATAGTGCTGCGGATAAAAAGGCCAAACTGCAGTTGGGCGGTTACTACTATAAGGGTGCCGTTGGTGAAGAGGCACTTAATCCATGGGTTTACACCATAGCTATCGCCCTACTCGTCGTAATGTTTGCAGTGGGGGTGATCTTATGAACCAGGTTTTGATAGCGATCATTGCGGTTATTGTAGCGCCATTTATTGGAGGGCTTCTGGCTGGTATCGATCGTAAAGTGACCGCCAGACTGCAGGGACGCTATGGTCCCCCGCTTTTGCAGCCGTTCTATGATTTTTTCAAACTGCTGGGTAAAGCTAAGATAGCCACCAGTAAAATACAGTATGTGTGGATCATCAGTTATCTGTTCTTCATGATCACATGCCTTGTTTTCCTGGTGCTGCAGCAGGACATTCTGCTTCTGGTGTTTTTGCTTGGCTTTGCGGGAATCAGCTTTGTGTTGGCTGGTTTCAGCACCAAGTCGCCGTACAGCCACTTTGGAGCTAACCGTGAGCTTATGCAGATTCTGTCCTATGAACCGATTCTCCTTTTATTTGCACTTGGAGTCTATGCACAGAATGGCAGCTTCATGATCAGCGACATCATGGCTAACAATACACCATTGCTGGTAGGATTGTGGCCGATCTTTATAGCTCTGCTGTTGGTACTGACGATCAAGATGCGGAAGTCACCTTTTGATATTGCAACATCACATCATGGCCACCAGGAATTAGTCAAGGGTATCATGACTGAGATCTCGGGACCCTACTACGCTTTGGTTACTTTGACTGAGTGGTTTGAATTGGTGCTGCTGCTGGGTCTTGTTGCTCTCTTCTGGGCGAATCCGCTCTGGATAGGAATTCTGATCGCTTTAGCAGCCTTCATCATAGAGCTGTTTATCGATAATATTAATGCTCGTATGACAGGCGGTTGGATGGTCAGGTTCTCCTGGGCGATTGCCCTTGTATTCTGTGTACTGAATATCTTTTATATTTATTTCATTAAGGGGGTGTTGTAGATGGGAATTATTCAAACTTCTCAAGTAAAGTCTCCTTGGATCCTGCATTTTTGTAACAGTTCTTGTAATGGTTGCGATATCGAGGTATTAGCCAGTTTAACCCCCCTTTATGATGTTGAACGTTTCGGAGTGGTCAATATGGGAAACCCGAAACATGCAGATGTTTTGGTGGTTACAGGTCCTGTTAACTACCGGACAGCCAGGGTGCTGAAAAACTTGTATGATCAGATTCCCGACCCCAAAATGGTAATTGCTGTCGGTGCTTGTGCTGCAACAGGTGGCGTCTTCCATAATTGTTACAACATCTTGGGTGGTGTCGATAAGGTAGTGCCTGTGGATGTCTATGTTCCAGGTTGTGCGGCACGTCCGGAGGCGATAATCGATGGTGTGGTGCTTGCCCTTGATAAATTAAAGAAAGCTCTGGGGGTAGCAAAATGATAGAGAATCTGAAAGAAATCACAAAAGACACGTTGTTGTCGGAGGCACAGAAGTATGCTGACGCTAAGGCACGGTTTGTCACAAGTGTTTGCAGTGACCTGGGTGATAGCTTGGAGGTTACCTATTACTTCAACTACAGCCCCGGAGTGGAAATGACCGCCTTGCGTATGGTCGTCGGCAAGGATGAAGAGGTACCAAGTATCAGCGGGATCTATCTTTGCGCTTCACTTGCTGAGAATGAAATGTTTGAACAGTATGGGCTTCAGGTAAAGGATATGGCTATTGATTTCGGTGGCTTAATGCTGCTGGGCAAGGACAGTCCTGTTCGGCCCATGGTTAAAGATAAGGCCGCTGGCGGGAAGGGGGGCGAGTAAATGGCACAGCGTACAGTTGCACCATTTGGGCCACAACACCCGGTACTTCCGGAGCCGATCCAGCTGCAAATAACCTATGAAGATGAAAAGGTTGTAGATGTTGCACCGGCTCTCGGTTACGGTCACCGTGGTATTGAAAAGGCCTGCGAAATAAATGAATATCCGAAAAATATTCACTTGATCGAGCGGATCTGTGGTATTTGCAGCTGCATTCATGGGATCAGTTACTGTGAAACAGTAGAAAGGCTCTGGCCCATGGAAGTTCCGCCTCGTGCCAAATACTTGCGTGTCATCTATTCAGAGTTGAGCAGAACCCATAGCCATCTGTTATGGCTTGGTCTGCTCTGTGATGCTCTTGGCTTTGAAAGCATGTTCATGCAGTTCTGGCGGATCCGTGAAAGAGTGCTGGACCTACTGGAAATGACCTCAGGTACCAGGGTTACACATTCGGTATCTGTGGTTGGTGGTGTGCGCCGGGATATTGATGATGAGCAAGAGAAGATAATTATTAAGGAAATACAGGAGGCACGAAAAGAAGCGGAAGCCTTAATAAATGTGCTAGCAACTGATCCAACTGTCAAAGCGCGTACCGTTGGCAAGGGCGTTCTGACCAAGGAGCAGGCAATCCTCCTGGGCACTAATGGCCCTCACCTTAGAGCTTCAGGGGTAAAAGAGGATTGCAGGATGTTAGGGATGCAGGTCTATGATGAGCTAGGATTTGAGCCTATTGTGGAAACAGCCGGTGATAGTTATGCTAGGGCACTGGTCAGGGCTAGAGAAACCCTGCAGGCAATAGATTTGATACTAGAGGCTTTCAGCAAGATGCCCAAGGGGGAAATCTTTGAACGCCCCAAAGGACGTCCACCGGCCAATGAAGTATCTTACAGGGCTGAGCAGTGTCGAGGTGAGTGCTTCTACTATGCCAAAGGAAACGGTACCCAGTACCTGGATCGTTTCCGTGTGCGGACACCGACCTTTTCCAACATTCCGTCCCTACTTGTGATGCTGCCAGGAAGTGAACTTGCTGATGTGCCGATTATTGTTCTGTCAATTGATCCCTGCATCAGCTGCACTGAAAGGTAGCTCTGGAATATAAAAGGAGGTGGAGCACAATGCCAGTTATGCTGCCAACTGTTCTGCGTAACCTGTTTGGGGGCCCTGCCACTAGGATGTATCCTGTTGAGGTACGGGAGCCTTTTGCAGGGGCGCGTGGACATATAGAGTTTAATGACGATAATTGCATTTTGTGTGGTAGTTGTGCCAGAAATTGCCCGGCCGCTGCTATAGAGATAGATAAAGAAAAGAATCAACTTGTCTTTTATCCAGCACGCTGCATTATCTGTTATGTCTGTGCTGAAGTTTGTAAAAAGGATGCCATTGTGCGGGTTGATAAGTGGCGTGCACCTTATTACACCAAACCTGTGGAAGTGCATGTTGCCAAGGCAAAAAAACGTAAAAAGAAAGAGTAATTATTGAGTATCGGTTTCATTAGTCCCTGCCGTATCGGTGGGGACTTTTGTTATTGATGTGTAAGAACTCATTCTTGTCCAGTTTATAAATTGAAGCTATAATAATGCTGAGGTGATACAATGTTCGGATTCTTAAATATAGGTCCCTGGGAACTACTATTAATCTTAGTAATTATGCTTATAGTTTTTGGTCCGGGAAAATTGCCGGAAGTGGCTCGAACTTTAGGAAAAGCAATACGGGAATTTCGTAAGGCATCCTCAAGTGTACAGCGAGTTTGGGATGAAGTGACGAAAGAAGAGCCAGTAAAATCCACGCAAAACAATAAAAATGATAAAGGAACCCGGCCAAGGGAGAATACCTCATCTGATCAAACAAGTGAAAGGGAGAAAAGTAGTGATCAGCATGAAGACCAGGTAGAAGACCAAGAAACAACAGAGGAGAAAGCAGAGGAGACAACAGAGGAGACAACAGAATCTCAAGGAGAAGCGGTACAGGACGAAACTGAAAAAGGTTCTGAGCAAAACGAAGAGCAGGCGGGAAGTCAAGAAATATCGGATGGAGAACGATAACGCCGCCAAAAAAAGGTGCCTGGCACCATGAGTGAAAAAAGGTGCCTGGCACCATAAGAAACAGAATAACTAATGATAACAAATCAAATGGTGCCAGGCACCTTGGCGAAACCAGGCACCTTGGCGAAACCAGGCACCTTGGCGAAACCAGGCACCTTGGCGAAACCAGGCACCTTGGCGTCGACGTTGGCAAAAAAGGTAGCGATGTCGAGGGGGCGCAGATTAAGCTGGAAACCTGTAAGGGGGGAATAAGTCTTGAGGTCAAAGAAAATTTTTATCGCAGTGGTATTGGGTGCTTTTCTGGCAGGGGTAGTCTTTACCGGGGGTATTTTATTTGCCTCAGGTAATAACTGGATTGGAAAGGTGGTTGGAAGTCAGAAGCCCGAATCTACATCTGAGTATAATTCAACCAGTTTGCCTGGTGTGAATGAGGATACCATTGCTGAGATAATTGAAAAAATGGGGCCTGCTGTGGTCAAGATTGAAACATATGTGACTACAAGTCAGCCTTCAAATCCCTTTTTTGATGACCCATTTTTTAGAGAGTTTTTCGGACAGTATAATGGACCTGAACAACGAGTGCAGAGAGGCATGGGCTCTGGTTTCATAATTTCTGCTGATGGATATATTTTGACCAATGAACATGTCATCGACGGTGCCCAGGAGATCCAGGTAAATGTAGTTGGGAAAAATAAAGCAATACCAGCAGAGGTTGTTGGCTCTGATCATGATCTTGATTTGGCCGTTCTGAAAATTGATGCAGGCAGTGACTTGCCTGTATTAGAACTGGGAAACTCCAGTGCCGTAGCTGTTGGGAACTGGGTTATCGCTATTGGCAATCCTTACGGTTTAGATCATACTGTAACAGTTGGAGTGATCAGTGCTAAAGGCCGCCCGGTCACTGTTGATGACCGTAACTTCCGGGACCTGCTGCAGACAGATGCGTCTATTAACCCTGGTAACAGTGGCGGCCCCTTGCTAAATCTGCAGGGGGAAGTGATCGGAATTAACACTGCAGTGAGTGCCCAAGCCCAGGGGATCGGTTTTGCTATCCCCAGTGATACTGTAAAGGATGTTTTGGATGAGCTGATTCAAGATGGCAAGGTAAACAGGGGTTGGTTGGGTGTACAGATACAGGATGTCACACCCTCTATTGCTGAAACCTATGGATTAGCAGAGCCTGAGGGAGTTTTGGTCAGTGATGTATTAGATGGGCCAGCTGCAAAGGCTGGTCTTTTAAAGGGGGATATTATCACTGCAGTGGATGGGAAAAAAGTCAGTACTGCAGATGAACTACTTACAACTATCCAGAAGGCAGGTCCTGGGAAAAAGGTGAAACTGGATATTTGGCGTAATGAAGAAGCCAAAGAATATACTGTAAAATTAACAGAACGCCCTTAGATTAGTGGTTGGTGGTCGGTCGTTAGTCGTTGGAAAAAGATGTTCGGGCGAAAAACTGTCCGAGACAGTCTGATCTTCAAGTTTCTGACTTCTGGCTTCCGACTTCTGCTTTTAATGGTGGAGGTGTATAGAGTTGCCACCATTTGTTTTAGTTACTAGCGTCTTTGCTTTGGGAATAGTCATCTCTGAGCTCAACAGGGGCAGGTGGGTGTGGGCGGCGGTTGTGGGTGCCGCAATTTTTTTAGCTGCAGGTATCTGGTATTACCGGTGGAGCAAAAGGTATTCTTTCCTCTGGCTGCCTTTATGTTTTATGTGCCTTGGGTATGTCTGGATGGGAATTAACTTTGTTTCTTTTCCACAGCAGCTCAACCCTTTTCTGGGCCACTTTGTACAGGTGGAAGGGGTTGTGGATGAGCTTCCTTCTGTTTACCCCAACAGTCTTGTCTTTGTGCTGGATGAACCTGTCGTTACCTTGGATAAGGATCGATGGCAGGGGGATGAGAAGCTTCAGGTTGTCTATTATATAGCCGCAGAGAAGACTGATGATGAGAGCACGCCGCCACAACTAACAGCTACAACAGGCAGCACTCGGTCATTTGCTGAGAAACGTGATGATGACAGCAGAAATAAGCTTGTTGTACCGGGAGCAGCTGGCATTGGGATTGAGGCTGAAAATCTGCGCTCAAAGCTTCTGCCTGGTGCTGTTGTCAGGGTAGAAGGTTTTATTGAGCTGGCAGAGGCAGCTCTGTCACCTGGAGAGTTTGATTATCGGGCTTATTTGAAGCGGCGCGGTATTATCGCCCAGGTTCAGGCAAAAGGAATTCCAGAGGTCATATCACAGAGACAGGGTTTGGGCAGCTTCTGGGCCGGCCTTCGCCTGCGGATCGAGAATGGTATCAACACAACCCTTCCACGGGATGAGTCTCTCTTTCTTAAGGAAATACTCCTCGGCTCAAAAGAGGGGATGACCCCAGATGACCGTGATATTTATCAGAGGACAGGTGTAATGCATCTCTTTGCTGTTTCTGGCCTCCATCTGGGATTTGTTTTCGCTGCCTTGATGGCAGCTGCAGGCCTCTTTGGCCTCAAGCGCATACCCACCTTTATTATGGTAACTGCTGGGATTTGGGGATATGCGGCTTTGATCGATTTCACATCCCCCATTACTAGGGCCGCTATTATGGCTACAGTAGGATTAGCGGCTTATCTTTGGCAACAGCGGCAGAATGCCATGAATTCCTTGGCCCTGGCCGCCCTGGTTCTCCTGCTCTTAAACCCTTCATTGCTCTTTGACCCTGGTTTTCAGCTCTCCTTCACTGCCACCTGGGGTATTATCTATCTGGCTGTTCCACTTAACAGACACATTCCACTTCCTGCTGGAATTCGAGAAGCGATAACTGTACCACTTGCTGCCCAGCTAGCTATTCTCCCGCTGATCGCATCATATTTCAATCAGGTAGCGATTCTGGGTTTGCTGGCCAATATCCTGGTTGTGCCCTTGGCAGGATTTGTGGTTTATTTAGGATTGGTGGGAATGATGCTGGCTTTAGCCGCACCTGCGCTGTTTAATCCTTTTTTCCTGGCAGCTGGCGCACTCTCTATTCCCATTAAGGGGCTGCTCAGTCTATTAGCAGAGCTCCCCAGTGCTGCATTCTTTGTACCTCCACCACCATTATGGTTATATTTGTTGTGGTTTGGTATACTGCTGCTGTTGGGTTGGGCTCTGCGAGAAGGGTTTACGGTTTCTTTTCCCCACTTTCGCTTCCGGTCTGCCGCCACATCTTGGGTTATGCCCTCTCTGCTTGTAATCACCTTTTGTTTAATACTACTTTGCACTGGGATTTGGAGAGGTAGTTCAGGTCAACTGGAAGTAACCTTTTTCAATGTCGGGCAGGGTGATGCCGCCTTAGTCAGGACACCTGCGGGGCGCACTATGCTGGTGGATGCAGGGGGGAGCCCTTCGTATCTCAACAGTTCCTATGAGCCCGGCAGACAGGTTGTAGTACCAGCTCTAGCCCGAGCGGGCATCAAGGAACTAGACCTGGTTGTCAACTCACACCCTCATGAGGATCATCTCGGGGGTATTCCGGCTGTTTTAGATAATATAAAAGTGGGCAGATATGCAGCTCCACCTATAGAACATGTAACCCCCCTGGTGATTCAGGTACAGCAGTTGTTAGAGGAAAAAAAGATCCCTGTGAATTACATACACAGTGGAGCAGAGATTAAACTGGATCCAGCTGTAAAAATATCAGTTCTAGGGCCTCCTGAAACACCTTTTTCAGGAACCCGCAGTGATGCTAATAACAACTCCCTTATTTTGCATATAGCATATGGCAAAGTCTCCTTTTTGCTGACCGGTGATGTAGAGCAGGAGGGGATGTTGGATTTGGTTGAGCGTATTCAGAATGGCAGGACAGCTGGTGAGATTAAAGCCGATGTTCTCAAATGTCCCCACCATGGTAGTTCCTATAGCATTTGTCAGGAGTTTGCCGATGCTGTGCGCCCGCAAATAGTGGTAATCAGTGTTGGGAACAATAATTTCGGTCACCCGGCAGCTGAAACCATCTGTTTCTGGCAGGAGCAAGGAGCCCAGGTTTTGCGCACTGATAAAGAGGGGCATATCATCCTGGTTACAGATGGCGCAAAACTGAGCAGGACCGAGAGATAGCTACCATAGCGCCGCTTCCCTAAGTGGTTGGTCACCCCTGGGCAAGAGCAGGACAAATATACAGCTACCATAACCACTGACAGGCTATTCCGCAATAAGCATCTACAGATATCTGACATAAAATATCAGCAATTAAAGTGTCTTGTCGAAAAAGCGAATCAATTGTTGAAGCCAGGTGTTTTTAATCTCCAAAACTGATGCCGGTGGAACGAGCAGCTAGCACAAGTTGGCTCTCGGCGGGCACAGAAGATGTTTTCTTGGTTGCTTCCTTGAGGGGGACAGATACAATCTCTTGGCCCTTGAGGGCAACCATCAGGCCACTGTGGCCGGACATAGTCAGCTCCGCTGCAGCCACACCGAAGCGGGTAGCCAGGATTCTATCCAAGGGAGATGGGGAACCACCCCGCTGGATGTGTCCTAAAACAGTCACCCTTGTTTCCATTCCTGTAGCCTGTTCCACAAGGCTACCGATCAACTGTCCGATGCCTCCCAAACGTAAGGGATCACCGCTTCCCTCAATTTTTTCTCTGATTATATGTTTCCCGCTGGGACCAGGGGTTCCCTCCGCTACAATGATGATGCTGAAAGGCTTGCCTTCTCTTTGCCGGTCCTCGATCTTTTCAACTATGCTGTCCAATGACCAAGGAATCTCCGGGATCAGGATTACATCTGCTCCACCGGCAACCCCTGACCAGAGGGCAATCCACCCTGCATAGCGTCCCATCACTTCTAGAACCATTACTCGATGGTGTGATTCTGCAGTAGTATGGAGCTTGTCCAATGCCTCGGTAGCGGTTGTCACTGCTGTGTCAAAACCGAAGGTTTGATCGGTTGCTGCCAGATCGTTGTCAATTGTTTTAGGAACCCCTATGATGTGTGCACCCTTAGCTACCAATTCATTGGCAATAGATAGGGTGCCATCTCCTCCGATGGAGATTAGGTTATCTAACTGTCAGTTTCTTCATATTATCTAGCAGCTGTTCTGAGACATCAAAGTATTCAATATCTCCTTCCGTTGTTTCTACTGGAAAATTGAAGGGGTTATCCCGGTTGTTCGTTCCTAGGATTGTTCCTCCACGATGTAAAAGGCCAGAGATCGCCTTTTTGTCAATAGGGATCCAATCCTTCTCTATAATCCCCCGGTAACCGTCTCGAAATCCTAGGACATCAACACCGCTGGCGAACAGGGTCTTTGCTGCAGCTCTGATCACGGCATTTAAACCTGGACAGTCCCCTCCGCCAGTTAAAATTCCTACACGCATAATTTTCCCCCTTAAAAATGTTTTCCTATAAAATACTCTTATTCTAGTATTTCACTCAGGAAGTAATAATCCTGCATCAATTCGGCAAGTTCTCTCATGAGTGAGCATACTTTAACTGTATGGCATCTCTATTTTTGATAACTATGAGGAGGGTTAATAAATTGAGTGAACAGGATTATAATGAATTATTACGAAGGCTTATGGAAACAGGGGCAATTGATAAAATGGGCTTTTCAGAGAAATCTCAAAAGGCCCAAGAAATATCAGATGATGCTATTAATGATAATACCCTGGATCAGGATAAGATCTCTACAGTGATTCAGAATATGACTTCCGATTTGAGTGAAGATAAGCGCCAGGAATTGATAGAATTTGTGGAACAGGCTCTTCAGCAGTTGGATAATGAACAGCTTACAGATGATATTCTTAAGATTCTCTATCTGTTTTTAGATCAGGACTGATACTGCCGGGCCTGGCATCATATCTAAAGGGAGAGGGAGCAGGGATTATATCACCGGGAGAGAATAACAATATTTAGGCAGGTGGACTAAAATGACTGTAATGACATATGGCCAGGCAAACAAGGCTCTTAACCGGGGAGAGATTCCGGCTTTTCTAGTTCTGTATGGTGAAGACCGCTTCCAGGCCAGGGAGTTGATCAGGTTTTTGAGGATGCGCCTAGAAGCCCAGAGCAATACTGGGGTCGAATACATGGAATGGGATGAAGAAGCAGGGGATATTGATATCTATAGCTCTCTGCAAACAATGCCTCTTGGTGGTGGGGAGCGTTTAGTAGTTGTGAACAATGCAGACCTTTCTAAGGTGAAATCGTATTTAAAGGTGAACAACTCACATCTGAAAGCTGTATTTCAATTGGAGAAGAAACTGAAGAAAAAAGATCTGCCAGATGCAAAAGATTGTTGGTTGGTAGAGTGTAAACCTCTCAAAGGTAGGGACCTTAACCGTTGGCTACAGGATGAGGCCGCTTCCAGGGGAAAGGAGCTGCCTGCTGCTGCAGCAGAATATTTACGGTTTTCCTGTGGGGAAAATGCTGCCATTCTTAGCAAGGAGATAGAGAAGGCTGCTCTTTATCTTGGTCCAAAACAGAAGAAAATCACTGTAGGTGTTTTTCAGAATTTAGGGAGCAGGACTTATGACCGGGCTATGTTTGAATTGGTGGATGCAGTAGCAGAGCGCAGAGGGAGTGATGCCCTTGAGGTCATTAATGAACTGCTTGCTCAGGGAAAACCTCCGGTATTGTTGGTATCTGTGGTTTCACGGCATTTTCTTCAGATGCTGGAGGCTTATTGGCTTCTTGAAGAAGGGCTTCCTCCCCGTGAACTTTCCGGTGTGCTTGGTGTACACCCCTATGTGGCGAAAAAACTGATGAAACAGCTCCGATCTTACCGCCTCAGGGAAATCGAAGTAATCCTTGAAGGTTTATTGGAACTTGATCTATCGATTAAGCAAGGAAGGGCTTCTCCGGATCTGTTGATTACTTCTTTTCTCGGAGAGTTCAGTGCCTAGTGGCCAGTTGTTGAAAGATAGATCAAAAAAACCCCTACATCAGGGGTTTTTATTTATACTGCTTGGTCTCTGTTCAGCATTTTTGTTAATTGGGACTTCTTGCGATCTCTGGCATTGGGGTGAATGATACCTTTGGCAGAAACTTTGTCGATGTATTTGATAGCCTTTTTATAGTTTTCTTCAATGGTTTCATTATTTCCTTCTACCAGTGATTCTTGAAACCTCTTGATAGCGGTTTTCATAGCAGATTTATAAGATTTATTGCGCAGTGTTCGTTTTGCAGCAATCCTGGCTCTTTTTTCTGCAGATTTAATATTTGCCATTCTTTCACCCCCTTGTCAGTTAAATATAAGCCAAATATGATAGTAACACGATTAACCGCAGTTTGCAAGCATTTGATTTTAGATGTTTTAAGGGTTTTTCTCCCCTACAAAATAGTTATATTTTACCACATGATGGAATATTATTGGTCAGACAGCTATCAAAGGGGGGAGCTCAAGATGCACCGTAGATTTAAGCAGAAACCGCAACTAGGGAAGTGCATTTCTGTCATGCTATTGGTGTTAGTTTGTCTGTTGAGTGTAGGGTTTGTTGATTTTTCTTATACTTTGCTGCTGCAATCTGGCTTAGGCGGGGTAGGACAGCAAACAGAGGAGCAAGAGAGAGGAGAGGTAAGTAAGATATGCGAGTTTTTATTTGGTATTGATCCTTTTGACCCATCTGGGGTTTTGGAAAAGGGGCTTCCCTTTAGTATAACGGCGAGAGTTCCTGAAGCAGTCTGCAGTAGGGGCACTTCAGAACAGCCGGCAGAAAAAAACTTAACTATTGATAAATCTCAATGGGCAGAGGCATTAGCGAATAAACCTGTTGAAGTAGCTCTTTATCACACTCATAATGCAGAGACCTATATCCCGGAGAATGGCAAGAGTAAAGTTGAAGGGAAAAATGGGGGGATCACCCTGGTGGGTGAAGAGATTGCAGGGGTCCTTGCTGAACAGGGGGTACGGGTTGTTCATGACCTGACTATCCATGATTACCCTGACTTTCCTACCTCCTATATTAAATCCAAGGCTACAGTTAATGGTCTCTTAGGAGATTATCCAGATATAAAAATGTTAATTGATCTGCACAGAGATGCGGGCATTCCTAAAAAACAGACAGTTACTATAGATGGTGAGCAGTCAGCACTTCTTCTGTTTGTTGTCGGAAATGGTCAGTATGTTTCCAACCCCCATTGGAGGGAGAATTATGCCCTGGCCCGGCAGGTTGCCAATCGTCTGCAAGAAAAGTATCCTGGTATTGTCAAGGATGTGCGGTTAAAAAGTGGCGGCTATAACCAGAACCTTTCACCTAATGTTCTTTTGGTTGAAGTGGGAAGTGACAAGAATACTCTCGATGAGGCATTAATAGCGGGTCGCTGCCTGGGTGAAGTTCTCGCTGAGCTGATCAATGAGAAACATGAGAAAAATGATGTATAAATGATCCCTACCGGCATATTGTTTGCCAATCAGTGGAAGACTATCTATATAATCATGCGGGGGGGATCAAGGTGAATCGCTGTAGCAAAATCTTAATTGTCACAGTTATAATTTTAATTATGTCAGGGGGAATCCTACTTACAACGAACAATATACGAGATTTGCAGGGGATGGAAAAAACGCACATTACTATAAATATACCTGGTAAAAATGTAATTGCATCATATATTGAGCACGTTTTTAAACAGTTCAAAGATAGGGCTGTTTCTTTTTTTTCCTGGTTCGAGAAGGTTATAAGATCTGTGGTGCCTGGCACCGTTTGATTTTGTTGTTATTTGATTATTCTGTTTCTCACGGTGCCAGGCACCGGTTTCGGCACCGGTTTCTCTTAGCTATAATTCAGGAAATACTTTTGTTGTGGAGCACAAAGTGATAATATCTACTTTGAGGCTCTATTTTTTTCAACTGACTAATTTGGCGTAAGTTTGCCGCTCTTGATAAGAGGGAGTCCGACGCCAACTAATTCATTCATTTGCAGTTCAGATGGTACTGCTTAACTTTGAGTACGAAGCAAAGCTTCTACTCTAAGTAAATAAAGTTCAGAGATGGTGAATCACTCACCCCCTGAACTAAGAATTTGCTTCAAAGGAAGGTCAAATGTCAGAAAGAGAAAAACTTTTCCGAGCAGTTGGGATAATCACTATCGCTAATATTGCGGCCCGTATTCTTGGTTATGTGCGAGAGGCTTTACTCTATTACCTTTTTGGACAGACTCGGATCGCGGATATTTTTAATGCAGCCTTCTCCATCCCTGATTTTATTTACATGATTTTGGTGGGTGGTGCATTGAGTTCAGCCTTTATCCCTGTATTCGGAGGCTATATCGCTAAAGAAGAAGAGGATGAGGGTTGGAAGGTAGCCAGTATCATGCTCAATCTGGTTATCACCCTTATGTGTGCTGCCATCACTCTTGCTATGGTGTTTACTCCGCAGTTGGTGTACCTGCTGGTACCCGGTTTTAATGCCGCTGAGATCGATATGACCATCTACCTGACTCGTATCATGTTTATACAGACATTTTTTATGGGCTTGAGTGGGGTGACTATGGGGATACTTCACTCTTACAAGAAATTCACCGCTCCAGCCTTGGGCTCAGTAGTTTATAATCTTTCTGTTGTGGTCATCGGTGGGGTGCTGGGCCCTCGTTTAGGTATTGTAGCCTTTGCTATCGGGGTTGTGGTAGGGGCAGTTCTGAATTTCGCTGTTCAGGTGCCCACCTTGTTGCGGTTAGGTGTCAAATACGGTCTGGTGTTAAACCTGAAGCATCCGGGGATCAAGCAGGTTGGCATATTGGTCTTTCCCGTTTTGATCGGGCTTTCGGTTTCTCAATTCAATCTTTTTGTCAGCCAGAATTTGGCCTCAGGGCTTCCCAGCGGGCAACTGGCGGCACTGAAGACGGCGCAAAGATTCATGCAGCTGCCTATCGGTATTTTTGCGGCTGCTATCGGTACTGCAATTTTCCCTACTTTAACCGAACAGTCCGCTCGCCAGCAGATAGGAGAGTTTCGACGTACCTTTTCCTTAGGGATCAGATCGATAAATTATTTGACACTTCCCTGTGTGGCAGGGTTGATAGCTATCGGTCTTCCAGTGATCAGGCTTTTTTTCGAGATGGGGAATTTTGCACCTGAAAGTTCAGCGGCTACGGCAGCGGCCCTTTATTACTATTCTTTAGGGATCGTTGGTTACGCAGGCTCCATGGTCTTAAACAGGGTTTACTATGCCTTGAAAGATACTAAAACCCCGGTTATAGTAGGGGTTGCTACTGTCTTCCTGAATATCGTTCTCAATATCTGGTTGGTGGGGCCCATGGGGCATAGAGGATTAGCTTTGGCTTATTCTCTGGTAGGGCTGATCAACATGCTGGCCCTGCTCTTTCTATTAAAGGCTAAGCTTGGCCATATTGATGGCCGCAGGATCGCTATATCTGCCGGAGGTGCGGCGGTTGCCTCTCTGGCTACAGGAGTGACTGCTTACGGGGTTGTCGTCTTGCTGGAAGGCTTTTTGGGAGTCGCTGCTAAAACAAGCCAGTTGATAACTGTAGGAGGGGCGATAGGTGCCGGTGTTCTCGTTTATTTCATTTTGTCTTATTTATTTAAACTAGAGGAGTTTCAAATGGTATTGGGGCTGGTCAACAAGCGTATCGGGATGAAAAGAAAGTCCAGCTCGGTTCAGTAAGAAAGGTGAGTAGTGATGAAGCAAGAATTGATCAGGAATTTTTGTATAATAGCTCATATTGACCATGGAAAATCAACCTTGGCTGATCGTTTCCTGGAATTGACTGATACAGTGCATTCCAGACAGATGAAGGACCAGGTTCTTGACAAGATGGATCTGGAACGGGAGCGCGGAATTACCATTAAACTGACCCCGGCCAGGATGAACTATAAAGCCAGTGATGGCCAGGAATACACCCTGAATCTCATCGATACCCCTGGGCATGTAGATTTCAGTTATGAAGTATCACGCAGCCTTTATGCCTGTGAAGGGGCGCTTTTGATTGTTGATGCTTCACAGGGTGTTGAGGCCCAGACGATTGCCAACACCTATTTGGCTTTGGATGCGGATCTGGAAATAATACCTGTGATCAATAAAATTGACCTTCCTGTGGCAGAACCGGATAGGGTTACCAGGGAGATCGAGGAGGTGCTCGGCTTGAGTACTGATGATATCATTCCGGTTTCCGCTAAAAGTGGTGAAGGGGTAGCTGAACTATTGGAAGTACTAATTAAACGGGTGCCTTCCCCACAAGGTGATCCAGAAAAACCGCTACAGGCTTTGATCTTTGATTCTCATTTTGATCCATATCAAGGGGCTATCTCTTATATCAGGGTTTTTCAAGGCAAGGTGCGGCCAGGTATGAAGATCATGATGATGGCAGTGGGCAAGACATATGAGGTCAGTGAGGTAGGTGTCTTCTCCCCTGAGATGTGTTCTGTAGACGAACTTGGTCCTGGAGAGGTGGGTTACCTGACAGCAGGAATTAAGGAAATAGCTGATACCAGGGTGGGAGATACAATTACAGAAGCAATCAGGCCATCTTCAAATGCCCTGCCGGGATATAGAAAGGTTCAGTCGGTTGTGTTCTGCGGCCTTTACCCGGTTGAAGCGAATGATTTTGAGAACTTGCGTGACGCACTGGAGAAGCTGAAGCTGAATGATGCGTCCTTTCAGTATGAACCAGAGACATCGGCTGCTTTAGGGTTTGGCTTTCGCTGTGGTTTTCTGGGGTTACTTCATATGGAGATCATCCAAGAAAGACTGGAGCGAGAGTATGATTTGGAGCTGATCACAACTGCTCCCAATGTGGTTTATCACCTGACAAAGCAAGATGGAGAGCTAATCACTGTGGACAATCCGGCCAACTGGCCAGATACAGGTGATGTTGCCATAGTAGAGGAGCCATATGTGCAGGCCAATGTGATCACACCCGCAGATTATGTAGGAGCGGTTATGGAACTTTTCCACGACAGGAGGGGGGAGTACCAGGATATGAACTATCTTTCCCCGCAGCGGGTGCAGATAACTTATCAATTGCCCTTATCAGAGATCATATATGACTTTTTTGATCGTCTTAAATCCTCTACAAGGGGATATGCCTCCTTTGATTATGAACTATCGGGGTATCGTTCCTCCGATTTGGTTAAGCTCGACTGTCTGGTGCATGGTGAAGTTGTCGATGCCCTTTCTCTCATCGTTCACCAGGAACAAGCCCAGCAAAGAGGGCGTGCTCTTGTGGAGAAACTAAGAAAGTTGATTCCCAGACAACTATTCGATGTTCCCATCCAGGCATCCATTGGTTCCAAGATAATTGCCAGGGAAACGGTTAAAGCGTTACGGAAGAATGTGTTGGAGAAATGCTATGGTGGAGATGTGACCAGGAAGCGCAAACTATTGGAAAAGCAGAAAGAGGGCAAACGCCGTATGAAACAGGTAGGAAGGGTGGAAATTCCACAGGAAGCATTCCTGGCGGTGCTCCAGGTTGATAAAGAGTGAAGGTTGCTCTTTACTTGCATTTTCCATTCTGTCTGCAGAAGTGCCGCTACTGCTCTTTTAATTCACTGTCTCTTTGTCAGATTGTATCCTGTGAAGAGCGGAGGAAATTGATTGAGCGCTATCTTAATGCCCTGGAGAAGGAAATCAGTTATTATGCTGTTCATAAATGGGAATTGTCATCTATCTACTGTGGAGGGGGTACTCCTACAGTACTGAATGCGGATTCCATATCTCGAGTGCTTTCCTGCTGCAGCAGGCATTTCCATTGGTCCGATGATATAGAGATAACAGTGGAGGCCAATCCGGGAACAGTGACTCTAAACAAGCTGAAAGATTTAAAGAAGGCGGGGGTGAACCGCCTTTCTCTAGGCGCTCAGTCCTTTCATCCGGAGGAATTGAAGCTTTTAGGGAGAACACATCAGGCGGGGGAAATCATTGAGTCCTACGAGACAGCCAGGGATGCGGGGTTTGATAATATTAACCTTGATCTGATCTATGCCCTGCCTGGCCAAAGCCTTGCATCCTGGAGCGATACCTTAAAAGAGGCTTTAAGGCTTTCCCCGGAGCACCTTTCTGTCTATTGTTTGTCTTTGGAAGGGGATACCCCACTGGCCAAAGATATAGAGGAGGGAGAGTTGGAGCCCTCCAGTGAAGATATGCAGATCGCTATGTGGGAAAAGACCGCAAGCAGTATGGCTAAAGCTGGGTATGTGCGTTATGAGATCTCCAACTACGCCAAGCCCGGCTGGGAGTGCAGGCACAACATCACCTATTGGGAAAACCGGCCCTATCTGGGGGTGGGTGCCGGAGCCCATGGATATTTGGAAAAATTACGCTATGCTGATGAAAGTGATCTGCAAATATATATGAACAGGGTAGAGGGTGGAGCGTTTCCTCGTGTCTTTGAGGAAAAGCAGTCTGACATAGATGAACTGGTATGTACTATCATCATGGGGCTGCGCCTTACTAAAGGCCTTTCCCGTAAGTGCTTTGCGATGCGCTTCGGCCGCAGCTTTGAGGATTTCTATGGGAAGGAACTGTCTTTGCTGGTTGATGAGGGGTTGATGGGGGTCAGTGAGGATGCTATTTTTCTGACAGATGGCGGTCGGTTATTGGCCAACTATGTTTTATCCCACTTTGTTTAAAAGAAACGCGGGAAACGTGGGTGCCTGGCACCGTGAGAAACAGAATGATTAAACGCAACAAATCAAACGGTGCCAGGCACTCTGGATCACTATCCCTCCAGTGTTTGTGCCACGACCCATCACCGGAACCGTCCCCGTGATTGGTATGTATACTATTGACATAAAGGCCTCATGGTGGTATCTTATTGCTAGAACTTAGCACTCATTTGATAGGAGTGCTAATCATGAAGGTGGTGATACCGGTGGGTATAAATACAAGAAAACGACAGGTTTTAGAGGCTATAGTGGAAAGTCATATTGCTACTGCAGAACCTGTGAGTTCTCGCAGCATCGCCCGTAAGTACCGGTTAGGTGTCAGTTCGGCGACTATTCGCAATGAAATGTCCGATTTAGAAGAACTGGGACTGATCGAGCAGCCACATACCTCAGCGGGTCGGATTCCGTCACAATCAGGCTACCGTTATTATGTAGACAGGCTGATGAAAAAGAGCAATCTGACATCCCAGGAGGAAAAAATTATTGGCGCCATTTTTGCACAAAAAGCGAAGGCAATAAACAATATCATACAGCGCACTATTAAAACAGTGACACAGTTAACCGATTATCTGGTTTTACTGTCCTGGCCTCAACTGGAAAATGCGGCTTTTAAAAAAATAAAGGTTCTTCCCTTGACACCAGAGCAGTCACTGGTGGTGATTATGACCGAGACAGGGTGGGTAGAGAGCAAGATAATAGAGCTGCCTTCTGGTATGACCCTGGACGCTTTAGAGCGCATTGAAAATGTTCTCAATACTTACTTTCAGGGCCTTACATTTCCGCAGATTTCTCGTACAATTTTGCATAGTGTTTATGATGAATTGCTTAAACAGCGGAAGCTTCTAGACCGGATAATGGGGATCGTGGAAGCGGTACTCCAGGAAAATGCAGATGAGGGTGTCTTTCTTGGGGGTGCTTATAATATCTTAAAACAGCCTGAATACAGTGATATTGCAGCAGTGCGTAATCTGATGAGCTTTATCGAAGAGGAGAGTATTTTACGTGCTATTCTGCAGAAAACTAATCCCAGTGAAGTAACGGTGAGAATAGGTAGGGAAATTAATTATGATCCAGCTGCGAAATACAGTGTCGTCAGTGCTGTTTACAGTATAGGTGGTAATGTGGTAGGTTCCATCGGTCTCTTAGGGCCTATGAGAATGGATTATGCTAGGGCAATTGCCATAATAGAGTATATAACCGACACTCTCTCTGAGGCTCTGTCTAAAGATACATTTTATTGATTGTAAACGGTTCTTTTAGGTGCCAGGAAAGGACCTGTAACTGTTTATGTTTACAATTATTATATTTTATAAATAAGGGATGATGTCACTTTGTGAGGAGGGAATGTTTTTGAACAACGGTAACAATAGTGATGATTATCTGGAGCAGCAGGAATCAGCAGAGAACGAAGCAGAAACAGCTGAGCCAGCTGAGGCTGAAGTGCCTCTTGAGGATGAAGTTGATGAAAGTGTTCAGAAGGATGAACCTAAAGATGCAGAGGGATCTGATCAGGATAAGGAAAAGGATTACAATGAACTGCTGCATCGGTTTCTGCGTTTGACTGCTGATTTTGATAACTATCGACGCCGTACACGGGAGGAAACTGCGGAAATACGCCGTACCGCCAATGAGCGGCTGATCAGAGAGTTGCTTCCCATTATAGATAATTTTGAAAGGGCATTGGATGCTGCAAAAAAGGAGCTGCCAGATAATCTAATTACTGGAATTGATATGATCTACAGACAGCTCCATATGCTATTGTCTCAAGAGGGTGTGGAGCCTATAGAAGCAGTGGGCAAACCTTTTGATCCTGTTTATGAAGATGCCTTTGAGCGGCAGGAAACCACAGAATACCCTGAGGGCACTGTGGTTGCAGAGATCAAAAAAGGATATCTTTTACAGGGCAAGGTTCTGCGTCCCGCTTTAGTTATAGTAGCTAAGGAACCGGAAATAGAAAAAATAAATTCTTGCCAAGAGGGGGCATGTGATGATGAGTAAGGTTATTGGAATTGACTTAGGAACAACAAACTCTTGTGTGGCTATTATGGAGGGTGGTAAGCCCACCATTATTCCAACACCTGAAGGTGCTCGTGTAACTCCTTCGGTAATTGCTTTTACAAAAGATGGGGAACGGCTTGTGGGAGAACTGGCCAAGAGACAGGCAGTTACAAACCCAGACCGCACAATTCGTTCTGTTAAAAGGCAGATGGGAAGCAACTACACTGAAGAGATAGACGGACATAAATATACCGCCCAGGAGTTATCAGCTATGATTCTCCAAAAGCTCAAAGCTGATGCAGAGGCTTATTTGGGAGAAGAGGTGACCCAGGCGGTGATCACTGTTCCTGCTTATTTCAGTGACAGCCAGCGGCAGGCCACCAAAGATGCGGGGCGTATCGCCGGATTAGAGGTGCAGCGGATCATCAATGAGCCCACAGCTGCAGCTTTGGCTTACGGTTTAGATAAAGAGCAGGATCATACCGTTCTTGTCTATGACTTAGGTGGTGGCACCTTTGATGTTTCGATCTTAGAACTGGGTGATGATGTTGTAGAGGTTAGAGCCACCAGTGGTAACAACTATTTAGGTGGAGATGATTTCGATGAACGCATCATCGATTACATGGTCAGTGAATTTAAAAAGCAGACTGGGGTCGACCTATCCAAAGACAAAATGGCCGCACAGCGGCTTAAGGAAGCTGCGGAAAAAGCCAAACATGAGCTTTCCGGAATCCCACAAACAGCCATCAGTTTGCCATTTATCACTGCTACAGATGCTGGGCCACAGCACCTGGAAATGACACTGACCAGGGCAAAGTTTGAGGAACTGATAACTGATCTAGTGGAAAAAACTGTTGGACCTATGAAGCAGGCTATGGCTGATGCCGACTTGGAACCAAATGAGATCCATAAGGTGCTACTAGTTGGAGGATCCACTCGTATTCCACTGGTTCAGGAGACAATCAAGAGAGTATTGGGTAGTGAACCGAGCAAAGGCGTTAACCCTGATGAGGTTGTGTCTATGGGAGCTGCCATCCAGGGTGGTGTGCTATCTGGGGATGTGAAGGATATTGTCTTGCTGGATGTGACGCCACTATCTCTGGGTATTGAAACTCTGGGCGGTGTGATGACTACAATCATAGATCGCAATACGACTATCCCTACATCCAAAAGCCAAATATTTTCTACTGCTGCTGATAACCAGACCAGTGTGGATATCCATGTGCTTCAGGGCGAGCGGGCGATGGCTAATGACAACAAAACCCTTGGCCGCTTCCAGCTTGTAGGGATTCCACCGGCACCTCGTGGGGTACCCCAGATTGAGGTTAAGTTTGATATCGATGTTAACGGGATTGTTCATGTTTCAGCAAAGGATATGGGAACAGGTAAGGAGCAGCAGATTACTATTACTGCATCTACAAACCTGGACGATTCAGAAATCGATGAGATGGTGAAAAAGGCGGAGCAGTTTGCAGAGGAAGATAAGAAACATCGTGAAGAGATAGAGATTACTAATAAAGCGGATAGCCTTGTCTATCAGGCTGAAAAGACCATCAGTGATTTAGGTGACAAGATCTCTGACGATGATAAAGATAGGATCAATAATGCCAAAGATGAATTGAAGAAAGCCCTTGAAGGGAAAGACATTGAGGATATTAAGACCAAAACTGATGATTTAACAAAAGCTATCTATGATGTGACATCCAAGGTCTATCAGCAGACAGGAGCTCAGGATGCAGCCGGAGGTGCCGGTGGTGCAGGGCCATTTGGGACAGGGGAATCAGATGCAGGTGCAGATGAGACTGTGGATGCTGACTTTAAGGTTATGGATGATGATGACAAAAACGACAAATAAGTGAGCCGGACAGTTCCGGAAAGGTGATATAGATGGGAAAAAGGGATTATTATGAGATCCTGGGGGTTGATCGGGGTGCTTCGGAGGATGAGATCAAGAAGGCCTACCGTAAGCTTGCCCGTAAATACCATCCTGATATGAATCCGGATAATCAGGAGGAGGCCGCCGAAAAATTCAAGGAGGTTCATGACGCCTACGATGTCTTAAAAGACAAGGAAAAGCGGAGCCGCTATGATCAGTTCGGCCATGCCGCCTTTGATATGGGTGCCGGAGCTGGCCAAGGTGGAGCTGGTTTTGGCGACTTCGGTGGGTTTGAAGATATTTTCGAAACTTTTTTCGGCGGGGGCTTCGGCAGTCCCTTCGGTGGAAGGCAGAGAAGAGGGCCAAGGCGTGGCCCCGATCTGCAGATGAATATGGAAATATCTTTTAAAGATGCTGCCTTCGGTGTGGAGAGAGAAGTGACAATTCACCGCTGGGAGGAATGTAAAGAATGCAGCGGCTCCGGTGCTGCGCCTGGTACAGAACCTGTTACTTGTTATAAGTGCGGCGGATCCGGGCAGATACGTATGAATCAGCAGACCCCCTTCGGGCAGTTCTCCTCAGTGACCAGCTGTGATAATTGCCAGGGTACAGGGAAAACCATTGAAAAGCCTTGCGGTAAGTGCAAAGGCAAGGGGAAGGTGCGCCGTCCGCGCAAGGTGAGCATTAAAGTGCCTGCTGGGGTTGATAATGGTTCCGCTCTGCGGCTGGCAGGTGAGGGAGAATTAGGAGAGCAGGGAGGCCCTCCAGGTGACCTGTTCGTTCGCATTCGGGTGCGCCCTCACAAAGTGTTCAAACGTGAGAAGGATAATGTGTTGATGGAGCTCCCCATTTCCTTTGTGCAGGCAGCTTTAGGGGATGAGATCGAAATTCCTACACTGGAGGGCAAAACCATTTTAAAAATACCGGAAGGGACACAGCCCAATGCTGTATTCCACCTGCGTGGCAAGGGGATTCCTCACCTGCAGGGGTATGGTAAAGGGGATCAGATTATCACTGTCAAGGTAGCGATTCCCACCAAACTGAGCGAAAAGCAGAAAGAGATGCTCAAGAAATTTGATTCCACTGTTAAAAGCGATCAATATCAAACTCGCAAGGGCTTTTTCAAAAAGATGAAAGATGCATTTATGGGCTGAGACACGGGGACGGTTCTCGCGTCTCACTCGGGATATCTGGACACGGGATCTGGACACGGGGACGGTTCCTGTTGCATAGATATAGATAGCTAGAGCAGCTCTTATACGCAAGTAAGCGACTATTAGTGTCAAGTTAGTGGTTGGTTGTTGGCCGTTGAAAAAAGGAAGTTCGGTAAAACATGGATAACACGGGGCGGTTTGTATAGGGTTGGTTAGTGTTCTGAACTATTTTGTTTTAGCTGGATAAAGAGAGTGTTTATCAAGTAGATAGCAGAAGCAGCGGGTGCCAGTATGGCCGCTGCTTTTATGATCCCGCCCACCTTCCGCACATTTTTTTTTAATTAAATAATTTGATGTGTACCCAATGTCAAGGATTTGAGGGCGTTTTTTTAATGCGAAAGTTAAATATGAAATTAATGGTTCATGAAATAGAAAGCGCAAATCCGTGTTCTTGACAAGGGGAGCACCACAACAACTTACGCCTAGTTAGTCAGTTAAAAACTTGTTACAAACAAATAACGACATTATATCTAGAAATGGAATTCCCTTTGACCTTTGGTGAATTTGGTGACAAACTTAAAAGTGGAGAAGAGAGAATTGTTAAGTTAGAATGGAAGGAAAATGGAAAGGTTTATAAGGAAGATTTAATAATTAAAAAATAATGTATTGTAAATGTCTCTTGCCTGCAACATCTGTATTTTATCGGGCAAAGGCCGTATAATTGAAGGCGGGTGCCCGGGCTTTGGGCACCAGCTGCTTCTGCAATCAACTTAAGACTTGCTTATAGAATATTGGCCATTAATGGGAGATATAAGTATAAGAAACGCAGTTATTGCCGCTACTAAACGAGGTGCCTGGTAGTGGAACAACACCAATTAGATTTTATGGTGACAGCTCATATTACGGGTATGCATGGTCATAAATTTTTCTCTGAGGTAGACAAAAATGCTTTGGGGTACACATAGAATAAAAGTATGCATCCCCCCTCGCATCCATTCCCGATTCCTTATTTAATTTTAACCAGCAGATAGAATTCCGCTCTTTCCAGCTTTACATCACCTGTTGTCATATCCTCATCGCCCATGATATGCAAGAAAATAAATTTCACTTTAACCTGCTCATTTTCTTCAACCAAAGTCATCTCCTCAGAAGGGATGCTTTTTTCCTCAGCGGTTGGTTGATGTTTGTTATACAGCTCCCTGACAAATGGATTCAAGTTCTTTTCATAGAGCAGAGTGCCTTGACGGTACACCCTGACAACAGATGATTGATAGTCATAATCTGCTTCTATTGTACTGCCGGTGCTCTCGGCTGACCGTTCATGCAGAAGCATACTGCCAAACAGATAATCGTATCCCTGAATTTCAACTGCACCTTCGTACTGACTGTTTTTCAAGTAGAAAAATCCATGAGAGTCAGTAAAAGGGGATTCGTAAGGAGTGTAGGGGAAGCCAAAAACCTTCTCCATATCAACCATTTTAAAATTCTGAGGGAGACATTTAATTTCCTGCAGACTATGGTTCTGGCTGAAGTAATCCAGCTTTCTGCTGATCTCGTATTTATCATCTCTGGAAATGTCTGCAGGCGCAGTTTTTATTTTTCCCTCCTGCAGCATGTCATTTTTGATCAGGATCGCCTGTAATCTATTGTTCTGACTGCGTATGGAAACTGAGTAGCTGCTCAAGGGGCCAAATACGGATATTAATGCGATTAAGGCCAGAGTAATCGGGATAACTATATTTATGCGTTTTTTAATGAAGGAGAAATAAAGCATCATAGCTGATACCCAAAGTGCTAAGACAACCACATAATATCTGTTTTCAGTGACCCCATAAGCATTAATCCTGATACCCATGGAAATAAACATCATCACTAAAACTGGCAGTATAATCCTGGGCATCCAAGCTGAAAACCAAGTTGCCCAGTTGTTCTCATCTTTGATCGGGCTGATGAGGAACAAGACAAGGGTAACAATAACTGCATACCAGAGCACCAGATGTGAGACCAAACCGACAGGCCACTCACTAACCACTATTATCTTTACAAAATAGATATAAAGTATTGCTGTATAAGCTGTTAATAGCGGCATCACAATATACAAAAGCAGCACTCTTAAGAGTTTTAAATAGTTCTTTTGTTCTAACTGCTCATCTCTCTGCGGTACATCTGCAAGAAAGTAAGAAGGTGCAAAAAGGAAGGCTACGAAAAGTCCCACATAGAAATATACTTTTCCTGCTATTTGTATGCCGAGAAGTTGGTCTATAGTGAAGAGGATCGCTGCAAGCCCCAAATAAAGCACAGCAGAATAAATCACAGTTATACAGAAACCTGTACCAAGCTTAATAACATACATCTCAAACTGCTCTCTTCTAGGGAGATAAGGGATAAAGAAAAAGCCCAGATACAAGGAGAGACTTACCCCTATGTATCTTGTTATGGAAACCATGTCAAGTGTATTTAATAGGAAAAAGTAGTATAAGAGAAGCACTAAACAGCCTGCACCGTATAAACCGATAAGTGTAGATAGTTTCTCATTGTCCTTCCTTTCCCGAAAGAGCTTGAGGCATAAGGATAGGGGGATTCCTAGGGCAAGGATCAGTATTACCCTGTTTAGTGTTTCTGCTAGATTTGTATCGGTTAATAGTTGTGATTCATTGATAATGATCAGCATAACCGCAACAGCAGTTGAAAATAGTATAGTTAAAGGAAACCTCTTCAAGCCCGTGGACAGTACGGTCATAATATGCTTAACAGCAGGTGTGATTTTCATGATAAACTCCTTAGTATTGATTTAATAATAAAGGTTTCTTGATAAGGCATCTTTCTCCTTCCTCGGAAAGCTTTTGCGGATCAATTATTAATCTTGTTGGCAGAGCTGTACTACGGGGGGGGGTAATCAACATTTTTTCGGGTAGTTTGCTGAGCAATCTGTAGGGTATCCGTTCTCCCAGCGGCTTAGCTATGTATAGGGCTAAGGTAGTCCAGCCATTTTTCTGTTTCCTATGGGGTGTTGTAAGACCTCTATAGAAATCGAATTATTATTAGGTAGGGGCTGCGTCGATAGATTAGCTTCGATTAGCTTAACGAAGGTGAAAGCTGAGTAGAAGTTTTGTATAATAGGCTACAGGTAAAAAATTGTTGATGCTGCTGTTTGCTTGGCTTTGCCTAATGAAAACTATAAAACCACTAGGCAAACGGGAATAGCCTGGTAATCTTATCGGCATTAGCCGACACATCCCAAGAAGCCTAGCTCTAAGCAAAGGGTAGGTGGGTGTAGAATGTCGGTTTCGATATATATAAGTTTAGATTGCTGACGGAAGGAGATACCAGTTGCACAGATTTTATTTGCCTACTGTGCCTTGTGAATCCGGTGACTTTCCCCTTCCCCGCGGAGATGCAAAAAAGATCCTGCGTGTATTGAAGCTTGATCAGGGTGAGGAGATTTTGCTGTGGGATGAAGAGGGCAGAGAGTATCTGGCGCAGATTACAAAAACAGAAAGGATGTCTGTCTATGTGCGGGTACTGGAAGAGCATGTCAAAGAGGTGGAATCCCCACTGCGCCTGGTGCTTGTACAGGGAATCCCTAAAGGCGGAAAGTTCGAGTTTATTATCCAGAAGGCTACAGAACTGGGTGTGTGGAGTATCTATCCCGCTATTACAGAGCGCACAGTGGTGAAGCTCCCTCCTGAGCGGCGAGATAACCGGCTGCGGCGCTGGCAAATGGTAGCCCAGGAAGCAGCCCGACAGTGTGGCCGGGTCCAAATTCCGGAGATCATGCCTGTTGCCTCCTTTGCTGAGATTTTGAAGAATATCGAGGCTGATGCTCATCGCCTCATCCTTTGGGAGGGAGAGACAGAGGAAAACAGCCTGAAGGAGTACCTGCGTAAACATACTGAGACTCAACAGACGCCTGTTTATTTATTTATTGGCCCAGAGGGGGGTCTGAGTGTGCAGGAGGTAGAGCTAGCCCAAGCTTATGGCTGTGTGGCGGTGACCTTGGGGCCGCGCATTCTGCGTACAGAGACAGCGGGACTGGTCGGGTTGAGCTTGATCTTATATGAATGGAGTGATCTAGGTGGTTGAAAGCCCAGATAGAGTGGCTTTTCACACTTTGGGGTGTAAAGTCAACCAGCAGGAGACTGCCTCCTTGATGGAGATGTTTCGCAAACGTGGTTATCAGGTGGTGGATTTCAAAAACCCTGCTGATATTTACATAATCAATACGTGTACAGTGACCCATACAGCAGACCAAAAGTCGCGGCAGATGATACGCCGTGCCATATCCCAGCAGCCAGATGCGGTTGTTGCTGTTGTAGGGTGTTATTCTCAGGTGGCTCCCGATGATATTCTTTCTATCCCTGGTGTGGACCTGGTGGTGGGGACCAGGGGGCGCGCCAGATTGGTGGAGCTGGCAGAAGAGATATTGGAAAAGAAAAGGGCAGGGGAAAGCGCTAAGGGGTTTAATGCAGTTCAATCATTGGAAGAGGAACTGGGATTTGAGCAGCTTCCCTTTCCCGATAATCCTCAGCGCACAAGGGCTTTTCTTAAGATCCAGGATGGGTGTGATCAGTATTGTGCCTACTGTATTATTCCCTATGCCCGAGGGGGTGTGAGAAGCCTTCCTCCTGAACAAGTCAAGGAAAGGCTGAGTGAGCTGATCAGTGACGGATATCGTGAGATAGTGTTGACAGGTGTGCACACATCAGTTTACGGGAAGGATCTGGCAGAAGATATTAACTTGGCACAGCTGCTGCAAGCTCTGGTTAAACTGCCGGGAGATTTCCGCATCCGTTTGAGTTCAGTGGAACCTGTTGATGTATCAGATGAGCTGCTGGATGTGATGGCATCTTCTCCTCGCATCTGCCGCCATCTTCACATACCATTACAATCTGGTGATGATGAGATACTGGAGCTGATGCGCAGGCCGTATACAACAGGAGGAATACCATGAACTCTTCCTGCGTTCGATAGAGAGGATTCCTCAGTTAGCTGTTACAACAGATGTGATGGTGGGGTTCCCTGGTGAAGACGGACAGGCACTTTAAAAACACATATAACTTCATCGCATCACTCCCTTTTAGGGATCTCCATGTTTTTAGATACTCTCCACGCCCAGGTACCCCGGCAGCGGAGATGCCCGGACAGGTAAAGCCTGGAGAAAAAGATGAGCGAAGCAAAAAACTGCGGGAACTGGCCAGTACCCATGCCAGTAATTTCTCTAGAGATGTCTTGGGCGAGACACTGGATGTGTTGGTAGAAAGGCCTTTCCGGAAAAGGCCCGGGTACTGGCAGGGAATCACCGACAACTACCTGCGGGTTATCTTTTCCGGTCAGGGGAAAAAGGGACTGCGTGGCAGACTGCTGCCTGCAAAAATGCTCAGGAGGGCGGATGGCGACCTGATCGAAAGTGAACTCACTTAGGACGACTAACTGTTATTGGTCGCCAAGTCCTTCCCGAAATTTTTCCCTGATCACTATTATCCATCCGTAGGCAAAAATCAAGAAACCGGCTATTTGGGTGCTGTTCAAGGTAAGCTGTTTCGGAAGCCACCCTTCCAGGTAGGAACTGACAAAGAGTAGAAGGCCAGCAACAAGGAGGTCTATGACCCGCGTCCTCTGTTTTTTTATGCTCGTTGCCACCAGGAAGTAGTAGACAAGTCCAACAGCAATAATAATAAAAATAATAGACTGCATAATATCCATGTTGGGCATCCTTTCTTACTGGATTTGCATTATTGTCCTTATTCGCCATAGGCAAAGTCTTTTCCTTCCAATGACAGGTACCTATGCCAGCTTACGATCTCT
>JBMNGF010000006.1:0-36813 GCA_050949745.1 Syntrophaceticus sp.
GGGAGACCCCATAGCGGATCTCCATGAGGACATGGCAGCAGAACAGAAGGCCCGGGCAACCTATGAGAACCTGATCAACCTAACTAGTGACCCAGACCCGACAGACGGCTTGAGGTTCCTGCGGCAGCGGGAGGTCGTCCACTTCCAGCACTTCGGGGAGACACTGGATCATTTGCAGGGGTATATGAATGGGAAAAAGTTTTATTAAGGTGGCTTCTGACATCCATTTGTCGACAGGCGGCTATTAAGGAAGGCCGCCTGTTTAAATTCCGGGATTAACATTTTCCAACTGCTCAACCCATAGGGGCTGCTGAAAACGATTGTCATAGATCAAAAGCGGGTATTTCCTGGCAGTTGCCTTTAGCCTCTCCTGGCTTAGTTGTCCAAGCAAACTTATACCTTCAACCGAATCCATCTGCTGCACCTGTTTCACTTCCTCACCAGACATGATTTCTCTTGATATTATTAAAACAATGTTATAAATTCGATCATCCTCGAGGTGTCGTAGACGGGATCTCGCCACACCACACATTCCCCCGTACCGGCCTGGCCTACTGGCAAAAGCCTCACACTCAATTTTTCTTTTCTCCTTCACCTCATCCCAATCCAAAACAACCCCCCGCTCTCTTGCGGCCATGGCATTTAAAGCCTTGAAGGTAAACTCATTAAAAGCAAACTGCATATCTTCTGTGGTCAACGGACGGAGTTCCTCTGGTTTCTTGATCTGGTAAATCAACAGCTCCTGTGCCAACACATTAACATCACCATAGGAAATAGCAAAATCACCAATTCTCGCTACCACCTTTTGCCCCTCAGGTGTAGCTTTAATGTCATACGCTTTTTCCATCGCTTGTTCAGCCACCTGGGATAATCGGATCTCCCTCTCCCTTTCCACCATGCGCCATGCAAGGGAGACCACCAACAACAACGCCACACCTATCCCCAAAAAGAGGAACCACTTTTTTTTATTACGTGTCATTTTCTCTATTCCTTTCCGCGCCAATAGTATCCTATAACCGCAACCGTCAGAGCAGCCAACAGGTAAACCAATAATAAAACCAGCAAAAGAGAAAACGACTGCAGATAAAGGGTCACTTCCCCATGATCAATAATTTTCGTATAGGGAGGGGTGGTCACCCACGCAACCCAGTTGGGAGGATCGTCTAGCCAACTGAACCTATCATAAACAGATGCAAGCAGCGATTGGCTGGTGCTCCAAGGTGTCACTTTCGCCAGAAATAGCTGCCCTCCACTTTGACCATTCTCCAGGAGTTCCTTTTCGGCCATCACCCAGAGGATGCTAGTTGCCACGCCTGTGGATGCAGAACGTGTCATGATGGTGACCGCCGCGGCGAAAAATGTCCATAAGAATGCCATTGCGATGTATACTAATAGATTTCGCCATAAAGTTAAATGCAAAAACGCACGCAGTTCGCGGCCGGGCACCTCCGGCAAAAATACTGTCACCAGTAGAGCACCAACAACTACAAAGATGATCGTTCCAGCCGTATAGATCATGAGCGCCAATACTTTTCCCCATATGAGTTGTCTGAACTTCACACGAAGGATAGCTGACTGTTTAATGGCTCCGCTGCTTAAATCGTCTCCAAACCAGACAGCACCAACGTACAAGAACAACACAATCCCTAAACCGGCAAGAAGGCCTGCACCGCTTGCAGTAGGCAGGTTTCCCCATTTAAACCAATGAAGCAATGTCGACAACTCTTCGCCCAGCCCTGGAGGCGGGAGTGATCCCGGGTGACCAACCCAAGACCCAGTATGCAGGATGATAGCGAGTCGATAAGCCCGGAGGGTTGGGATAATTACAACAAGCAGTGCGGCAACAGGAACGATGAAATAGAACATCTTGCGCCGAACCCGCATATGCTCCGCCGTTATAATACGAAGAACATCTTGAATCACTGCTCAAGCCCCCAATCTTTCAGTCTCTTACACTAACATAATACCCAAGAATAATCCCTCCCACTGCTACGAATGTATATATCACGAGTGCGGTCATCAGAAAGGAAATAGGCAATAGATACGGTTGTATGACCCCATTTTCAATGGTTCGTGTTAAGGGAGGAGATGTCGTCCATAGAATCACCGGAGCTGAATCGATTACCCAGGAGAAACGATCGTAAACAAAGGCGAGTATGGATTGAATGGTACTAATGGGGGCTATTTTCGCTATTAACAGTTGTATTGTGCTATTTCCCGAAAAAAGTATCGCAGTCTCCGCAAAAGGCCACATAACACCTACAGCAACTCCTATAACAGGTGAACGGCTCAGCAGTGTAATCATGGCGGCTAAGCAAGCCCACATGACCGCTATAATGCTGTAGAGCATAAGGTTTCGAAGGGGTATCCAACGCAATAAAGCAGCCGGTTCGCGGCCAGGTACATCGCTCAAAAATAGGGTCGTAAGCACCGAACCAAGAACGATGAAAATCAGAATACCAGCCATATACAAAGCAAGAGTCAGAATCTTGCCTACAACCACCGGCATAAGATGTTTTTGTAGTACTGCAATTTGCTTATTCACACCCGTCCGTAAATCATCCGCAAACCACACAGCGCCAACATACCCAACAAGTATAATACCCACCCAACCCGCAAGGTATGTCGCGCCTGCGGCGGTAGTAATATTCTCCCATCGAAACCAGTATAGCATTTGTGATAAATCAACTCCGGCAAAAGGATTTGGTACACCCGTGGGCAGTTCAATGGTACCCTTATGAAAGGCTAAGGCATTATTATAAGCACCAATTTCTAAATAGAGAACATATATTAGTGAAAGCAGCGGAATGACGCAGAAAAAAGGTTTGCGCAGGACCCGGCTTATCTCCGCCTGTATGATTCGGATAAATCCACCACCAATCAATAAGGTAACCTCCTCGAAACCTGTTTTTCCTCGAAAACATACTCCAGCTCCGAAATCAGCAGCCGACTACTTTGAGGTACAATACCGTGTTCAGCAAGGTGCTGCAAAAAAAGAGGCCCCTTCTCCTTTTGAACCGCAGCTGTTACCCATACTCCTCTTTTACCAATCTCCAAAACTAGAGGAGTACGAAGTAAGTCCATCGAAATATCTCCGGGCAGATAAAAGATAACCTTTGTGGCTTGTTCTGCCAATTCCTTTGTTTCCCCAGTGTAAACAAGTCTGCCTTGATCAAGAATGACAATGCGATCTGCCAGCAGTGTAATGCGTTCCAATTGGTGGCTGGAGAAGATCAGAAATCTATCCTTGGAGCGGTAAGTAACGAAAGTGTCTTCCAGCAGCTGCTGCCCCTCTAAATCCAGGCCATTAAATGGTTCATCTAGGATAACGATCTGGGGATTCCCTAGAAAGGCATTGGCTAAACCCAAGCGCTTGCGCATGCCTTGAGAAAAATCTTTAATTTTTTTTCCCTTTGGTGGGATATCCCATTTTTCTAGCTCTCTTTCTACCTCGTGTGCTTCCACTGGATATTCACGAAGGGCGTTGAAGTATCCTAACTGGTTCTCCGCAGTCAAGTATGGGTAAAAAGGGGGATCCTCGAATAAATAACCTAAGTTTCCACGAATCTTCTCCACAGGTTGGCCATTATAAAACACAGTCCCGCAGGTTGGGAATATGCGTCCTGTTAAAATGTTAAACAGCGTTGTCTTGCCAGCTCCGTTTGGACCTACCACTGCTGTCACACCAGGCTCGATAACAAATCGCAATTGTTTTAATGCCTCGTGATTTCTATATTTTTTCGTGACTTCGACCAACTCAAACACCGTTTTACCTCCTTGTAAAAAAAATAATGACAAGAAATAGGAGTAGAGGCTCGAAGCCTTTACTCCTGACCCTGTACTTATGATTATCAAATATGCAGAACTAGTTATCATAATTTAATTTAGTTAATATAGACCATTGAAACCGGGTTTAAGAAATAAAGATATCTGGTCCCGCCAGCAATCGCATAACCGCTCAGTGCAGTAGTGTATACACCACTTTTACTATAACTGTGAAGTTTTTGGCCGCTCCAACTTACAGAAAACGGGAAATTAACCCCTGAATTCGATTTCCCATCACCCCAAGATACATTCCAATATACAGCTTGCATCTTACCAACATAGGAATGTGCACCAAAAGCAGCCTGTGCTCTTAAAGAACTGATGCGCGACGTATTGATCCATGTGTAGCCAGCGCTACCGTATGCAGTACCTTGAGGTTTAATTTCTCCTTCATCAGATTTGTCAGACATGTCAATCATCTTTACAGGAGACACTGTTGCTCCTTCCGGTACCGTAGAATCCTGAGCAAAAGCCGTTCCAGTTGTCAACATTAATAATGACACGACCACTAAACAAAATGTCAACCATACATACTTTCTATACATGTTTTACACTCCCCTCCCTACACAATTATTGATCCTCAGCACTACGGTTTAAAAAACCATACACACTACTTCCTGCCCCTGATTATTTCCACGTTATAGACATTATTTACCCACATCAATTTCCAGGAATAAATTTTGTGCTCTCCCCTGCGTCGAACATCCCCTTTTTTTGATGTGTTTTCTTCAGCATCTGATAAACTTCTGTTTCATCCAGTTCTAGAAACTGTCTTCATGTTTGGGTGATTCTTTAACACTTGAATTTGGTAACGACTTGAACTCTGACGAAATTAAAGTTTCGCTTAGAACTACCATCAGTGCTACTATATAACATCTTAGACATATTATGGTTAATTCCTCTATCGAAAAATGAGATATTTTGCCTCTTTTTATCCTATAATCATTTTTACACTGTTTACATTTTTCAGTATGATAAAAGAAGTTTGGAGTTCCTGCGGCAGCGGGAGGTCGTCCACTTATTTTTTTCAGTAATCAGAGCAACTATTTCCACCACCTGTTTTATAAAAAATATTATCTTGCGGTCTCTTTCCTATTTTTTGTATGATAAAAAAAATAAAAGCTATCGGGAGCTATCTGGAGCAATCTGAAGTTACAGAGAGACGGAAATTCTACAGAAAAGATGAAATTCGGCGGGCCAAACGGGGAACTCTCTGCTGCCATCCGCTATCTCTCCCAGCGCTACTCTATGCCCACAGGCAAAGCCAAAGGAGTATTGACCGACATCGGCACAGAAGAATTGGCCCACTGGGAGATCATCGCCACCATGGTTTACAAACTGACGAAAGGGGCAACACCGGAGGAGATTACGCAAAGCAGGACTGGGCAGCTACTACGCCATCTGGGATAAGGGGATCCACCCCAGTGACTCCAACGGTGTCCCCTGGACAGCTGCCTACATCAACACCATGGGTGATCCAATAGCTGACCTCCATGAGGATATGGCAGCTGAAGAAAAAGCCCGGGCAACCTATGAAAACCTGATCAATCTCTCCGATGATCCCGACCTGATTGACGTTTTGAGGTTCTTGCGGCAGCGGGAGGTCATCCACTTCCAGCGCTTCGGGGAGACACTGGATCATTTGCAGGGGTATATGAATAGTACAAAGTTTTTTTAAGGTGGCATCAAGCAGCCATTTGCCGGCAGGCGGCTTTTTATGGAAAAGGCCGCCTTTTTTCACTGGAAAGCTGGAAGCAGGGGGAAACCACTCGATCAATTTGTGCTGACGTTAGCATCGAATCGGGAAAAGGTTCTCCCCAGTGCGAGAATTCCAGCGCATTGAGAAAGTTTTCACCTGAAACCATAAAAATATCTAACGGTTAGGAAAAACTTTTGTTGACACTTGGCCTACAGTAGACAGTATAAATCTACAAAGAACGCTTTGGATTTTATCCCGAAGCTGTTTTAATGGACAAAATCTACTGCAGTCAGATAAACCAGTATCCCTTTAACTTTTATATAAAGTTATTTCAAGGAATTTTTCCTTCTCAATGTTTTTGAATGTCCACAAGTTAAAACAAAGTATTAAAAGAACAGTTCCTACTGTCATGTATAAAATTAGATGAGGAAGCATACAAGTTAGAACGATAAAAGGCAGTATTATTATAAATATTTTTTTATCCAAGGTTGTTTCTAAGGAAGAAATTAACATCCCAGTGACAAGGTATTTTAAATGAAATACTTTGTCAAAAAAAAACACTACACATGCAATCAACAGGTACATTAACATAAATATTATAATAAAGTAAATTGTTCTAGCTATCAACAAGTGATAGATACAAATCGGTCCAGATAGAAATGCCTCAATCATTCTTCTGTCCCTAATATATGATTCTGACATTAGATAAGCCTGAAAACTAATAGCGATTACAAAAGGAGCAATAGTTAAGTCTATTTTAGTAAAGACACTCAAAGCCACCAGAATTACTAAACCAAACATGCTATAGTAAATACAGTGAAACCTTTGCCGTTTCATATCGTACAATAATAAAGTAAGCAACATATCACTTAATCCCCAATCAAGTTTTCTTTGTTATAAGTAAAAAGAAATGTTATTATTCCCCCAAATACTATCAACAGCGTTATAACACTTATTATTAAAGTCATGGAACTGTTGTTAAATGCGCTGGTAATACCTAAGATAAGCACTCCTAGTGATACAAACGAAGATGTTAATTTGGGTAGTAGATTAGTGTTCCAAACAGATAAAGACATAACAATACCAAGGAATATGATAACAAAATTGTAAGCAATATCTATGATAACATAAAACCCCTCATTCCCGAATAAATTAACGTTTAACAGGTATATTACACCCACATTTATGGCCGAAAAAAACATCCAATAAATAATAGCTACCAGGAAACGGCAAAATACAATCAGAAATACTGGATATGGAGTGGAAAGTAAAGGTTCCACAAAATTCTGTTTTTTCTCTTCTTTAAAATCACAATTGGAAAAGGCAACTAAAATGGCGGTCATAAGGACTGTCAATCTAAGTCCATCTGAAACACTTGCTGATAGAGACCTAAATATTCCTAGCACAATCGGCAGAAGACTATAGCTGAACAAAAAAATATATTTTTTTTCCCAAAATCTTCTTAAACTATGTTTAACATCCCGGTATAAATATCCCCTCATCTCTAACACCTCTAGTTCATACTAGAAACCAAGCGGCCATGTACAATCTCAATTTTTTGATCAAAAACATCATCATTTGGACAGTTTATCTCACTTGTGCTGACAAAAGCACAAGCACCAGCAGCAACATACTCCTTCAAAACATCTACGAGTATCTCGGCACCTTGCTTATCTAGAAAAGAAAATGGCTCATCACAAATAATAATTCGGGGTCTGCATATCAAGAGTTTAGCTATTTCCAGACGTTTCTTCATTCCGGCAGATAATGTCTTGACCAAAGCATTTTTATATTCAAAAAGTTGAACACGTTTTAGTACTAAATCATAATCCCCATCAGGCAGTTTTCGACCAATATATAACTTTGTATAAAACACTAAATTATCTAAAGTTGATAATAGAGGATCTACACCATCTTTATCAAGAATAAATCCTATATAACGCCTTGCGGATGAACAATAATATGGGTCCAAACCATTTAATAATACACTCCCGGTGGTCGGCTTCACTAGTCCTAGAATATGCTTTATTATAGTACTTTTTCCGCTACCATTTGAACCAGCTAACCAAGTACATGATTTCCAATCTAAAGCAAATGTTACGTTATCCAGTATTAATTTCTTGCCATACTTCTTAGTAACATTATTTAATTCAATAGGCTTGCGGTTCATTGTCTCTCCCTCCCACATATGTAAACTCCTACCAGATCTCTGGTTAGGCTACTTTCTAAAGCCCTACAATCATCACATGAATATCTTAGATGACATGTTTTGCAAAGTTCCAATGAATCTTTATTAAGTTTCCAGTAGTCATTTATTCCACTAGAAGTTATTATTACATCTAGTGGAGTAATATAAATATTGCCATAATCATTCTTCCTCATAACTCGGCAGGGATCAAGTACGAAATGTTCTGTAAAATCGCCCTCTGGTAAAAAATATTAGAATTGTCTAGCAGTATTTAGATGTGTCACTTTATTTACATGTTTTTGCTGTCTTTTCCACTGCCAGTATTCATCCATATCAAAGTACTTGCGGCCAGTGCTCCAGGTTTCATCCTGTTCCATAAGCAGCGCACCGATTAACCGTGCAGCAGAAGCATGGTTAGGAAAGATTCGAATAACCCGCTCTCTGCGGCGAATCTCTTCGTTCAAGCGCTCAATGCTGTTAGTAGTGCGTAGACGCTTGCGGTAGCGTTCAGGTAGTATGAGTACTGCTGTGGCGTCATCAAAGCCCTGTTCCAGGATATCAACCGCTTTAGGAGCCTGTGCTGCAAATGTATCAATCGTTGTGTGTAATAATGATCTGGCACTCTCCAAGTTAGGGGCCTCAAAAATAGACCGTAAGTGACCATGAAGATTGTTCTTCATGCGTTTGGGACAGTTGTCTAGAATGTTGCGTGTAAAATGGGTCTGGCACCGCTGCCATGTGGCTCCTTGAAAACATCTGGCTACCGCATTAACAAGACCACCATGGTTGTCGGAAGCCACAAAATCAACGCCTCTTAGGCCACGACCCTTTAACCAGGTAAAGAACTCAGACCAGCTTTCTTCTGTTTCACTGTTTCCGATTTTCATACCGAGGATTTCCCGGTAACCATCCTCGTTAACACCTATGGCAATAAGAGCGCTGTGAGGGCACACCCTGTTGTTTTCACGGATCTTGATGACTATTGCATCCACGATTATGAAAGGGAATAGTGATCCTGAAAGTGGCCGCTCATTCCAGCCATTGACGATAGGGTCCAACCTCTTGCAGAGGGCAGAAACAGTCGATGCAGAGAATGAAGTACCACAGAGTTCTTCAGTAATTGCAGCTACCTTACGGGTGGAAACGCCATTGATGACCATCTCCATCAAAGCCAGTACAAGAGCTTGTTCGCTGCGCTGGTAGCGTTTGAAAAGGTCTGTGGAGAAGACCCCGTCCCGAATCTGGGGAATTCTTAATGTAATAGTACCCACCCTGGTAATTAAGTTGCGTGTTTTGTAGCCATTACGGCGGCCACGACGTTCTTCAGTACGTTCATATCTCTCTGCATTGATCTGTTCTGTACGCTGTTTTTCTAGAATCTGGTCTAGGATTTGTTTCAAGAGTTCTTTCATCCCTTCATCATTACTTGAAAGTAGATGATGCAAAATGTTCTTATTTACGGTAATCTTATATTGGGTCATCGTTTCTCCCTCCGGTAATTAATGGTTTGATTACTATCTAATTTACCAGAGGAACGATGACCTGTTAAATTATCAGGCCCTTTTACAGAAGATATCACACATGACTCAAATCCAGAATCTTCTTCAGTTAAAAGTGGAACATTTAATATGTAATTTAAATCTGTAATGGATAGAAATTGTTGTATATTCAAAAATGGGTCTAGTGAACATAAATTTATAATAATATAAATTTTAATTTTTGAAAAAAAATCGGAAATACTTTGTATTATAGACCATTCCTCAAAAATGTTACCTCCAGTTAATACTATTTCCTGAAAATTCATTTCAATCGCAGTTGTGAATAATTCGGTTATTGTAAATGTATCGAGTTTTTTCTCTATCTTCCTATTCCATATATTACATCCTAAACATCCTAACGTTCTCTTAAGAGGATTATCGCCGCAAAACCAGCATTTGCATTTACATTGATTATTTAATTCAATATATAATCTGGATAAACGTGGTGGTTTCTTAAAATGTGATAATTTCATTGCTTCATCAGATGTTTTTAATAAATCACAGAAATATGGCTTATTGCTTTCATAATCAAATCCAAGTTTAAACTGTTTAATTTTGTTAAGGACCTGGTGTATGTCTGAAAGATTGTAACCATATAGTTCATCGATGCTAGTTCCACGCTTAGCTTGTTTTAAAATATTGAATTCCTCGGGCTCAAGTTCTATCACTTTTCTATTCAAGAGATCATATAGAGCACCAGTATCTTTTCCTTCCACAAGGGCTACATATGGATACAACATAATATATCTCATATATTTACCCCCTTAATTTTGTATCTTTCAAACTGATTATTAATGGACATTGAAATGTCTGGATTAATCTCCGCTGAGGAATATGCATTTTCTAGAGCATTGACTACACTATTAACATGATCGCGGCAAATATTAGGATCATATCTAATATCTCCTCTTCCTGCAAATGCATTGTAGCATAATCCGCACATATGCTTTATGATACATTTTGAGCAATTTTTTGTTACAATCTGGTTATATTTATTTATTATGTTATGTCATAAATTGTTTTTTCTGAATTATTAGATCTACCCTGTAAAGGTGGCAGAGCAAAGCATACTGCTCACCCACCGACGAACAGTTCTAAAGATAAATTAAACCTCTTTGGAAAAAGAGGTCTTAATTGAGAAAGTAGCTGTGTTTCACCCTCTGCCCACTTTACAGGGGTTTAATTTTCTCAGCGATCAAAGACATATATTTCCATCACCCGTTTCAAAAGAAATGTCTCTTGTTTAATATTCCTATATTTTGTATGCTAAAAGCTAACGAAAGCTATCGGGAGCCATTTGAAGCTACAGAAAGTCGGTATTTTTTTTGAAAAGATGAAGTTGGGCGGTCCCAACGGGGAACTTTCTGCTGCCATCCGCTACCTCTCCCAGCGCTATTCTCAGCAACCGCTGGGAGGGATTAAGACAGTTATGGGATATCCGCAAGCTGTTTAGGTATTTTACCGGAAAATACGCTAAATCTGCTGCGAAATATGCTCAGGATTTGCATCATCCAACTTTAGGCCAGGTAATTCAGTATCTGTTTATGCCGGAGGTGCCTGTCTGGTTTGTCATGATGGTCCTGGGAATGTGTGCAGAAGGGCGGCTGGGGTTGCTCGAGAGCGGTTCACTGGATTTTGCCATGTCTATTGAGCAGCGCTATCGGGATTTAGATGGGCAGGTGATTTATAATGCTGCAGTTGAGGAGATCCTTGTTAAAGAAAACCGAGCTGTCGGTGTGCGCCTGGCAGATGGAAGAGAATACCGCGCTGATATAATTGTTTCTGCTGCTGATGGCTACAGCACTATCTTTAAGCTGCTGGGTGGGCGCTACGTGGACGATAAAATCAAGAAACGCTATACTGAATGGGAATTGTGCAGTCTATCATAGTCAGTTTCGGGGTAGCCCGTGAGTTTCCCGAAGCACCACCCTTTAACACCATTTTTTTAGACCGTTCCCTGGCTGTAGGTGGCCATAATGTAAATGGGATCTTTCTCCGAATCTTTAATTACAGTTCTAAATTCGCCCCGCCTGGGAAAACTGTGGTTCAGGTAGAATTTGAAACAGAATGGGACTATTGGCATAACTTGCGAAAAAAAGACCACTTGCTTTATAAAACAGAAAAGGAACGGATCGCCGGGGAAGTATTAAATGTACTGGAGAGGTTATTCCCCGGTATCTCTTCACAGGTGGAAGTGACCGATGTGGCTACACCTTATACCACCTGGCGCTACACCCGGAATTATCAGGGGGCATCTATGGCCTGGTTGTACACTCCAGAATTAATGACAACAGTGATGGAGAGGACACTGCCAGGATTAAAGAACTTCTATATGGCCGGACAGTGGGTTGTTGGTGCCAGTGTGCCGGGCTGTCTATACTCTGGGCGACATATAGCCGAAATTTTCTGCCGGCGTGAGGGAAAGCAGTTTCAAAAGTGCTGATCAGTCTAAGTGAATGGTGTTAACTTCTTGTGAAGTGTGTTGATTGTCGACAGGCGGCTTTTTATGGAAAGGCCGCCTGTTTAAATTCAGGGATTATCATTTTCCAAATGCTCAAACCGGAGAAGCAAAGGGACGTTCTTTTTGCTGCCTGTTCTCGATAAACCACCCGAGGTTAGGGAGGAAGTTGGGCTACAGGTGAAGAATATCGTTATTATAAAAGCCAGCCCTGGTCGTTTTCCGGTACCTTCTAGGCAGGCGCATTCGCTGAGCTGGATGGGGCCGGCACGATCCGTCTCGATGATGAGCTGTCCGTCGGAGTCTGGATGCCTCGGAAGGAGATCCGGGATCCGGATGATAGCATTTCCTTAACCGGTGAAATGATTAAAACATTTAGGAGGATGAAATTGACATGAAAAAAGTATTGCTATTATCGGGAAGTCATAGGAAAAACGGAAATTCAGATCTTTTGTGTGACCAATTTATGCTGGGAGCCAAGGAATCGGGACATCAAGCTGAAAAAATAATTATAAGAGACAAAAAAATCAATTATTGTTTAGCCTGCGATGCCTGTAAAAGAAACGGCGGCACTTGTGTTCAGAAGGATGACATGAACGAAATTCTGGATAAAATGATGGCTGCCGATGTGTTTGTCCTGGCGACACCTGTTTATTTTTATTCCATGAGTGCACAAATGAAAACTATGATAGATAGAACCTATGCAAAGTACACCGAAATCAGGGACAAAGAGATGTACTTTATTATCACTGCTGCGGATGACCGAGAACAGTATGTGAAAAGGGCCATAGAAGGTTTCAGGGGTTTTACTTCCTGCCTTGATGGGTCAAAAGAAAAGGGTATTATCTATGGACTTGGTGTTTGTAATGCAAGTGATATTAAGGGAAGCCAGGCAATGGTACAAGCATATGAAATGGGTAAAAACATATAACACTTCCGACGCTTCGGGGAGACACTGGCTCATCAATGCAAATTACCCCCACCTGGAGCGTGCTCAGGTGGGGGAATATGTACAACAGTACCTTGCTTATGCTGGTGCCGACCACGATATCTTCTCAGATAATGCTGTGGATGAAATCTTTCGTTTTTCCGAGGGTGCAGCCAGACTGATTAAAAGTTTGTTCTCATACTCTACTGACCTGGCCGGAGCACCTACTTAAAGCAATAAAGTAAGCCCGGTGCCATCGATAGCTAGTTATTTTAAATAGCTTAAAAAAACGTCCAATTGGATTCCAGCTTGTTCGAGAATGCTACTCTGGTTGGGTTCCCGGTCTTCTTATATTTCACAGGCTTCCTCTCTGTGATACTTTTTCAAAACCAAGTTTTTCTAAAACCTGAATAATTTTTTTAGGCGGCAGCACTGGATATTTTTTTATTGCCAAATCGGGAAGAGAGATTTGGCGGTTATGAGCAATAATTATTTTTTTTAATCTCAGCAGGAAATTGAGTGTTAGTGTAGAATTATTCCATATTATACATGAACTAGGAAAGTCCATGAAGTTCCATGAAGGTTTTATTTCATTGAACAGCAAGAATAAAGCGATACATCAATAAGGAAAAGTAAATATATATATTTGAACTCTCAAGGGCCATGAAGTCCCTTTTCCCACCTGAAGGCAGGGATTAGGAATTCATGGTCTTTTCCTTTTTTCCGGAGGTGATAAAGTATCTATTCAATTTATTATTTTCACAGGTTTTAAAGGAGGGAGACAGATTTGCAGTTGTTACCCGTAGGAAACCCTGAATTTTGGATCAAGCTTTGGGAAGAGGCACTGCACAGCTCACCAATGAGAAAAAGGCGGCGCCATACTGAAACAGAGATGATTGAAATGTGGAACAACCGAGCAAAAGATTTTGCTGAAAACACCAATAGAAATAATGGGCAAAAAAGACGACAGCGCGTGCTGGATTTCTTAGAACAAGAAGGAGCTCTTCAGGAAGGATTTAAGGTGCTGGATATCGGAGCAGGGCCAGGCAATTTTGCCATCCCTATAGCCCGTATCGCCAGTCAGGTCACTGCTCTGGAGCCGGCACCAGAAATGGTCAAAATACTCCGGGAAAGGGCAGCCACAGAGAACCTGAAAAACATCGAAATAATGCAGCGCACATGGCAGGAGGTTGATGTGGAGAAAGAAGGTTTGGTCGGACAGTTTGATTTAGTTTTCGCCTCGATGACACCGGGAGTACAGGACCCAGAAACACTGGAGAAAATGATCAAGGCCTCAAAGGGTTACTGTTATCTGAGCGGTTTTTCCGGGCATCGCTGGGGCCAGGCCTACCGTGAACTCTGGAAGTTTTTTTACAATGAGGATGTGGGAGACAGCCCCGGTGATATCTTCTACCCCTTTGGGCTGCTGTATTCAATGGGCTACCGCCCCAGTTTTCGCTTTACTACACACCAACGAGTGCATGAACACACGATAGAAAAAGCAACAGAAATTATCCTGAAATTTTTTGAACGCTATATGGACATATCTGCCGAGGCCAAAAAAGAAATAGAAGATTATGTTTTAAAGCATGCCGAAAACGGCATCTTCCGCCAGAAGATCAACGGCTGCTCAGGAATGATGGTGTGGCGGGTCAATGATGCTGCTGTATAAGCTAATAGAACTGAGCTGATTGGCTGTTACAGATGTTCTGGCAGAGGCTATTTAATGGATACTGTATCAGGCTAATGATACTGTTATTGGATCATTAATACTGTGATGAACTGATGATATAGTGGCAGATTAACTGCCAGCTAAACACAGGAGGTGGCATAATGCCAAAAAAACGTTCACTGACCTTGGTCATTACACTGCTGGTATTGCTGACATTCTCCTGCAGCCTCCTTTACGGCTGTAGGAGTGAAAGTGCAGAAGAAACCAGTAAAACCCAAGAAGAAGCCAAGACTGACGGGAAGAAGACTGCTGACGTGATTAAATTGGCGGGAGGAGACTGGGGTTACCCAACCCCTTATGGCCTTTATCCTCGGGGGCCTGGAATGCGCAAAATGAACTTAATATATGATTCACTTGTGGGCACCGATGCAGATGGAAAGATCATACCAAAGCTTGCTACAAAATGGCAGGATAGTGAAGATGGTCTCGTCTATACGTTAAAGCTACGTCCGGAAGTGAAATGGCATGATGGTCAGCCATTTACATCAGATGATGTTATTTTCAGCTATGAGTACCAAAAAAAATACCTTCCGGTTTCCGGAGGCTGCCCTGATGTTGTCAAACAAGTTAAACAAGTTGATAAACAGACAGTAGAAATCCATATTGAAGAGCCAGATGTTGATTTCTTATCAAGTTTATCCAGTTGGATAATGATTCCCAAGCACATCTGGGAAGGTGTCACAGACCCTAATAACTTTACTAATAATTCTGCCGTGGGTACAGGCCCTTATAAATTGACGGAATACAGCAAAGAGCATGGCACTTATCGCTTTGTAGCCAATCCGGACTTCTGGGGAAGCAAACCCTGGGTCAATGAGATCAAGTTTGTCCCCGCCGGTCAGGCAATCCTGGCATTTGAACAGGGTGAGATCGACCGCAACAGTGTAACCCCTGATATTTTATCCCGCTATGAGGACAAGCCTGAATATAAAATCATGAGCTATGAAACCAGTTGGGCTTACCGCTTGTATTTCAATATGGCGAAGCGGCCCGAATTGGCAGAAGAATCTTTTCGACAGGCTGTAGCCTACGCTATCGACCGCCAAGAACTTGTGGATAAAATCGAACGGGGCAATGCAATACCAGGAAGCCCTGGTGTACTGCATCCCAATAATGAGTACTACAATGCCAAGGCACCCCAGTATCCTCATGACACAGAAAAAGCCAAAAAACTGTTAAACGGCTTGGGTTATAAGGATACTGACACTGATGGAATTCTGAAAAATAACAATGGAGAAAAGTTAAGTTTCCAGCTTGTCTGTGATGATGGAAGTGCCCGCCTAGCAGAGGTAATTAAACAGCAGTTGGCTGAAGCAGGAATCGAAGTTGTCATCAAATCAGTGGACATGAAAGTCAGGGATGCCCGCTTCCAAGACGGTGACTATGAACTCTGTATCAACGGCAGTGGCAATGGTGAGGACCTGTCAGAACTAACAAACATAAGTGGCAAAGGTAAAGCGACATCAACTACAGCCAAGACTATGGGCTACAAGAATCCTGAGCTAGATAAATTGTACACCGACCAGCAAAAAGAGAGGGATCCTGAAAAGCGCAAAGAGCTTATGGGGAAAATACAGCAAATAGCTGCCGATGAGATTCCAAAACTCACTATATACTATAAAAATTCCTTAGCTGTCCATAAACCGGCAGTATACGATGGTTGGAGTGAACATACTTATCACAGCGACAGTCGCGAGAACTTTGTTGCTGATTAATAAGTATGAGCTAGGGTTTTAGGACTTGTTAGGCGGTTCGTATTCCACCGCCTAGCAAGTATCATCTAACAGGTCTTCCATATGGAGGCATATATTGTTCATTTCCTGAAAGCTACTAGGAAAAAATAGGGGGTACTGAAGCAGGTGCGGCAGAAAACCGGTAAAAATTTTATCGAATATTTTATCACAATTTGGGTCGTAATAACATTGAACTTTATACTCCCGCGACTCATGCCGGGAGACCCCTTTTTGATCCTTACTTCTCAATCTGCAGAGGATGAAGAAATCGTCTTAAGTGAGGAACAGCGAGAATTTTTATTTGAGTATTACGGTTTGGACCAACCGATCTACAAGCAGTATTTAAATTACTTAGGCGAACTGGTACAGGGCAACATGGGCTTCAGTGTTTATTATAAACAGCCTGTAAGCCAAATAGTCTTGCAACGGCTGCCCTGGTCGATTTTTATGGTGCTCTTAGCTGTTTTTTTGAGCACTTTTATCGGAACCATCCTAGGGTGTATTTCTGCCTGGCATCGAGAGAAATGGATTGATAAATCCCTCTTTCTCTTTATGATTACTTTTTCTGAAATCCCCTCTTTTTTACTCGGACTTATTCTGCTCATTGTTTTTGCTGCAGGCCTTGGTTGGTTTCCTTTGGCGGGAGCGATAACTCACTTTGCTGACTGCCAAAGCTGGTGGGAAAGAACCTGGGATGTTATACACCACGCATTCTTACCTTCCATCGCTTTAACTATGTCCCATTTAGGCGGCACCTACCTTCTGGGGAGAAACAGCATGACTACAGTTCTAGAAAAAGACTATCTGCGTACCGCCTGGGCAAAAGGGCTTCCTAAAAAGCGAATCATCTTTCACCATGCCTTAAAAAACGCCCTGCTGCCCATCGTAACCCGTGTGTTTTTAAGCCTTGGCGCTCTTGTAGGAGGAGCTATTCTTGTAGAAAATATCTTTTCATATCCTGGTTTGGGAACCTTGATGAGAGAATCGGTGCGGGTCCAAGATTACCCTGTCATCCAGGGCATTTTTTTGGTTGTGACTATTTGTGTTTTATTAGCCAACTTTTTTGCGGATGTTGTTTACAGGAAAATTGACCCTCGGGTTAGTAGTTAAAATATAAAGGAGAAGAAATATGTCACTTGCAGAACCAATAGAATCTAAACTGGATACCGCTGTTTCCAGAGCACCAAATGTCTTGGCAGCAAAAATCCAAAATTTTCTGCGGAGAACCGGCAGAATTATTAATAGGTTTTCCCTTCTGGGAAAATTAGGCTTAGCCATAATTTTTTTCTTTGTCATAATAGCTGTTTTTGCACCTTTTATATGTGAACACCCTTATAATTTACCTTCTGGGGAACCATTAATGCCACCGGGTAAAGGCCACCCAATGGGAACAGATGACCTGGGAATCGACATCTGGGCACAACTGTGTCAAGGAGCAAGAATCAGCCTGATTATAGGAATGGGAACTGCACTTTTGGCGGGACTTGGCGGTGGATTGATCGGAATCATATCAGGCTATATAGGCGGTATACTGGATAAATTCATAATGCGGTTGATCGATATCATGCTTGTGATCCCGGACTTTCCGTTAATGATCCTGTTAGCAGCCTTCATGGGACCTCGTTTGATCAATATTATTATAGTACTGGCTCTGTTCTCCTGGGTTTCTTCTGCCAGGATAGCCCGCTCACAGATTTTAATGTTGAAAGAGAAAACCTATATTAAATCAGCGGAACTCTATGGAGCGGGAAGCTGGTATCTGATGTGGAAACACTTTCTGCCAGAAATATTTCCTATTATCGCTGTACAGATGATCAGGCTGACAGGAAGAGCAATCGTATCTGAAGCCGGGCTGTCCTTTCTAGGACTTGGTGACCCTACATCAAAGAGTTGGGGTTTGACCATTCATTATGCCACCAGCTTTTCAGGGATCTATTTTACTGATTTTTGGAAATGGTGGCTGTTCTACCCGCTGTCGTTTTTGACTTTAATGGTTGTTTCGTTGGCTTTTGTCAGCCGGGAACTAGAGCAATTCGCCGATCCGCGTGTTAAAAAATAAATTTGGGGGGTATTAATTTGACCGCAAAAAGTAAATTTTTACTGGAAATTAGCGAACTATCGATCACTTACACCAGCCCACCGGTCAAAGCAGTTAATAAACTATCCTTTGAGCTAAGAAATGGTGAGAACTTAGGCATTATAGGTGAATCTGGGTGCGGCAAAAGCACAACTGCTTTAGGAATAATGGGCTTGATAAAAGATGGTAGTGTTAACGGGAGCATTATCTATAAAGATATCAATCTGGTTGGTCTCCCTGAAAACAAAATGAGACAATACCGCTGGAAAGAGATTGCTATGATGTTTCAAAACTCTCTGGATATTTTAAATCCGGTTTTAACTATTGGAGAACAAGTAGGGGAACCACTTCGTTTTCACTATCACTTGACACAACCAGAGATCGATGAGAGAGTAGTTCACACACTGGAAATGGTCGGTCTTGACCCCGAATGGAGAACCGCTTACCCCCACCAACTCTCTGGTGGAATGAGGCAGCGTGTGCTGCTGGCAATGGCTCTGATCTGTAAACCGGAGTTAATGATCGTCGATGAGCCCACCACAGCATTGGACGCCGCCAGCAAAAATGAGATCTTTCAACTTTTTCAAAACCTGCAAAAGGAGTTTGGTTTTGCCATGATCCTGATCTCCCATGATGTGGCCTTCGTTTCCAAGCTCACATCCCTAGTGATGACCATGTACTCCGGACAAGTAGTGGAATATGGCAGAACATCAGATGTTTTGAAAAACCCCATGCACTGCTATACAAGAGGGCTGCTTAATTCCTCTCCCCAACTATTTCAATTCAAAGACCTCTGGGGCATCAGCGGAGAACCGCCCAAAGAGGACAATACGCAAAAGGGCTGCCCCTTTAAACCCCGCTGCTGCCAATCTTCGGATAGCTGTGGAGAATCCAGACCGGAACTGCGCTATGTGGCTTTGGAGCGCCAGGTAGCCTGCCATAAGGGAGGTATTGAAACCTTCCTCAAAGCTGAGGGGATCAAGAAAGATTATAAAGTCGGTGAAAAGGTCATCAAAGCAGTAAAAGGAGTCTATTTAGAAATTAGAAGCGGTGAGGTTGTCGCCCTTGTCGGTGAGTCTGGTTCAGGCAAGTCAACCCTAGCTCATACTCTGGCAGGGGTTCTACCTGCCGATGAGGGCAGTGTCTTTTTCCGGGGGGAAAAGGTGGAAAACCACTGGGCAACCAAGATGATTGGGGGAATGCAGATCATCTTTCAAGACCCCTTTTCCGCCACCAGCCACAGAATGCAGGTGTTGGATGTAGTCAAAGAACCCCTGGAGATCATGAAGTGGAAAAGCACTGAAGAGCGGAATGAAGCAGCATACAAAGCACTGCAGGCAGTACACCTTCCAGTGACCCTGGATTTTTTGCAGCGTTATTGTTACAGCTTGAGCGGAGGCCAAAGACAGCGGGTGGCCATTGCCAGAGCCTTGGTAACCAGACCCAATTTGGTGATCGCCGATGAGATTACCTCTATGCTCGACCCCTCCAACCAGGCCAATATCCTGCGTGAATTGAAAGGTCTCCAAAACGAGTTCGGATTTGCCATGCTCTACATCACCCACGAACTCCACCTGGCTCGCAAAGTTTCAGATAGGGTCTATGTGATGCACCAAGGTGAGATCGTGGAACAGGGCAATTCCAGCGATATCTTTGAAAAACCGGAACACATTTATACTAAGCAATTATTTGAAGAAGCATTTCATACAAGTGGATAGCAGCCAGCAATACATTCGGCTACAGCCCCACCGCAGATTTGCTCATCATGTCTCCCTGGATAGTACAGCAGACTGTGCGAAAATCATTTTGCCCTTTTCCATCCCCCACTTACGACTAATTTCCAGTTGTTTATTGGGATATGAACCACCAATTACCCACTTTTTCAGTAATACACCCCCACTTTTAGCACCTGAGCTGATGATCTAGGGAGCTGCCACACAGTCTGACAGTTCTTTATCGCATAATTAGACATGACCAAAATAACGTGATATAGCTGCACCACCTTCCCTGCTTTTTACACGGTTACTTTATTTCTCCTTGAGCAGATCCCGTATTTCTCGAAGCAAAGTTTCTTCATTGCTTGGTTCCGGAGGAGCCGGTTCAGGCTCAGGTTCTTTTCTGCTCAGGGATGTTGCTAATTTTACAAACAAGAAAATACATAAAGCGATGATCAGAAAATCAACGACCGACTGGATAAAGGAACCATACATAAATGCTACTTCTGCGGCAGTATCAGTCGCTGGCGAGATCACCACTTTTAAATCAGTAAAGCTTATTCCCCCAATAAGGATACTCAATATGGGCATCAGAATATCATTTACTAATGAAGTGACAATTTGTCCAAATGCTCCACCGATGATCACACCGACTGCCAGATCGATCACTGGACCTCTAATGGCAAACTCCTTAAATTCTTTTAACATATTACCCATGCTGCTACACCTCTCCCCTCTTCCTTATTTTGTTAATGCAAAAAACTGACCAACACCTGCAGTTATTAATATGATTGTTCAACAACATATTCACTGATAGCAACAAAGAAATACAACAGGAAACAAAAAAGTGTTTGCTTCCTGTTGTTAGGCTCCCCCACCGCAACTTGGTTTTCTATTTATGCCCCCTACCTAATTCCCCTTTAAACCACACTGCTGGCATAATTCAGCCAGAGGCGTTTTTTATAGTTAAATCCGAGTAACTGCAATTCTTTCACGTGGTTCTCTGGGCTCCAAAGGCTTAGCAGGATATCCTACAGCGCAAGCCGACAAGATCTCATAGCCTTCCGGAATCGATAAAAGACTCAGTGTCTCAGAATCCTGACGAAGCTTATCTAAACAGCCCCAGATATAGGTGCTTCCTAATCCTTCATTTGTTGCCGCCAAAAGCATATTTTCAATCACACAAGCTACATTTGAATATTCGATGTGATCCTCTGATAAATCTGTTGCCGAAACAAAAATAACAGTAGGCGCACCGTAAAATGCATCAAGAGGCTTATTCGTTTTACGTGAGATCCCTTGACAACACTGGCGAAGCCTTTCCATTATTTCCGGATTTTGTACAACTGTAAGATGAGTCGTCTTATCATCTCCTGTCGCCAAAGGAGCTGTTTGAGCCGCTAGCAAAATCGCCTGCAGCTGGCTTTCTGATATTTGTTCTGGCAAATATTTTCTGGTTGTTTTTCTCAATGTTATAACATCTTTGAATTCCACGACTAATGCCTCCTCTAGTTGAATTATCTTTATTGTATCACTTATTATCATCTTTTGCCCTCTAAATAATCCTTCCAACTGCACTTTTCAAATAACAGTACAACAAGGTAAAAAGCATCGCCGATGAGCTCAGACATGTACTAAGACCGCTAGTCTCGGCAAGCATTGCATAAGCTACATTTATCGTATTGTCAACGCTAAGACAGACTACCCAAAGCTGCTTAGATAAAAAAATATTCCCCTCTCTTTTTAGAAAGGGGAATATGGTCTAAAATGGTAGCTTTCTATATATTCTTATTATTCAAACTTCTTCTGACGATATGCTTTCAAGTAATTGACACAATAATCATCCCGTCCAACAAGGGTTTCTGCAGCTATCATGTTCGACATCATCTGCTTGTCCAGAGGATTGATAATCAGTCCGTCCAGCCCCTTGGCGATGGCCATCACTGCACAGTTTTGGTTGAGGAGCTTCCGAACAGGCAGACCGTAAGAGATATTTGACAGCCCGCAGATGGTATGCACGCCCTTAAATCTCGTCATTATTTCTTCAACTGCATTCAAAAATTCCAGGCCAAAGGTACTTTTTGTAGAAATAGGCTGCACCAACGGGTCAACATAAATGTTATCAAGTTTGACATTGTTCTGTACAAGGCCGTTGATCAGCTTGTCTGCAATTTTTACCCGATCCTCTGTGGTCTCAGGCATCCCTTCATCACTCATACAGAGAGCGACAACTTTCAGATCAGTTCCCGCTACAACCGGCATAAGAGCATCATAGCGTTCCTTCTCCAGAGAAATAGAATTGATCATAGCTGTACCCTTATGTACTGCAAGGCCTCTTTCAATCACTTTGGGATCAGGGCTGTCCAGACAGCACGGACCATCAACAACCTCTTGAACATTTTTGACCAGCCACTCTAAATAGTCCCCTTCTTTGCCAACAAAAACACCGGCATTGACATCAATATAATCTGCCCCTGCCTCGTGCTGGTCTTTGGCAAGCTTTTTGATGGCTTCCGCATCCTGTGCTTCAATTGCCGCAGCTACTGCCTTGCGGCTAGCATTAATCAGTTCGCCTACGATTATCATTCTTTTTCCTCCTTAAAAATTAGTCCCATCTACTGCATAAATTACCAGGCAGACGACAATTCCCGAGCCTTTCTAAACACCCGGGGCATCACCACTACACCCATCCGCCCCATAACCCATTATTTATTATATATAGACAGCTATGCCAATGTCAATTTCCTTCTTTACCATTATTACCATACCCACTGTAGTCACCTGTAAGTCATACAGCCATTCGATTGTAGTAGATCATCAGCAACTGCGCCATAGTGACTCCACATCAACTTTCAAGAAACTCGCACTAGGAGAGCTCACCACAACGATACATGTTTGCCAAGCCAGACTCCATTATTTATGGACTTTAATCTACACAGGAAACATCACTGTAAACTTAGTGCCTCGCTCATTATTGCTGCTGACGGTGACTCTGCCGCTGTTTTTTCCCACAACCGATGCTACAGAAGAGAGGCCAACCCCTCTACTCTTCCCTCTTTTTGTGGAAAACCCCAACTCAAATATTTTTTTCCGTTGATGCTTTGGTATAAACCCGGGATTTACGGTCTGAAAAACGAAATATTTCGGTGTTTGAAATATTTTTATGACTCACATTTCTCTTTTCCATAGGGAACTCCTCAACTGCCTCGAAGGCATTATCCAGTAAGTTCCCTATCACTGTGATTAAGTCTAATGGTTTGACATTAAACCCAACTAAATTTGAATCAATAATTATCTTAAATGATATACTTTTAGCTGCTGCCAACTCCTCTTTAGCGAGAAGCAGGGCCGATAATTCTGGCATATTGACATGTAGAGCTTCACAGGGAATACGAACATTATGACACAACTCTTCTATATACTGCTGAGCTTTCTCGAGCTTTTCAGTCTTCATCAGTGCATAAACGACCTGCAAATGGTTGATAAAGTCATGTCGCTGTGTCCGAATCACTCTTACCATTTCATTTAAATGCTCAATATAAAAATCCTGTATATCCAATATTTTCCTCTGCTTGGCAACCAGGAAGATGTTTCTAGCTAAAAACATTAAGCTTATAATTGCTGTTATGATCAGAATACTTATAATGAGTGCCACACAATCGAACGAAATTACGCATGGCTTCTGAAACAAACCGGTGAAATAAAAGGAGAAAATCACTAAAGCAGCGACGAGCAAGAAGGTCAATCCTAAGACTATTAATGCGCTTATAGTATATCTATTTTTCATAATCCCTAATCCGCCTTATGTCATTAAATTCCCGCATATTAAGCAAAGTTAAATCATACTGCTTACAGATGATAAGCAACAGGAGCAACAAAGCATATTCAGGTAGTGGGAATAATAACCTCAAGTGCAGATTCGACATTATTTGCTTGATAGTAATTCCGGTCAATTCCACGAACGTTAAGATATAAGCGGTTTCGGTAATACCAATAACAATCGCCCCTATACCGGAAGCAATAATCGCTGAAAGGACATCTATTTTACATATTAAGACAATAAGTACAGCCACTACCGGCAGCACAATGAGGATGTTACTCCCTAAAGCTAATGGTAATGATCTCACTACAGCCCCGATCAATCCCCCAAGGACCCCGATCAGCAGCACATCTTTTAATTTTGCCTCATACCCAGTCAAAACCAAAGCCAAGGCAACCATTATAGCTGTTTCTGGTATACCCTGGAAAATAATTATAGGCATGCTGACATTATCCACTTGAAGCGCCTCTCTGTAGATAAATTCGCCAAAATAATTGCTAATAACCCTTTAATAGACTATTCAATTCTTTTTTAGCTTTTTCCTGCAAATGAGGTCAAAATTTTGTATTTTTCGAAAAATTATAATAAATGCACCCCTTTTTACATACCGAAAAAATTATAGAGAAAAGCCATCGTTCCAATACCCACCAGCAAAGTGATGAATAGATCTTTGGTCTTTACTGCCACTGCAATGGTAGGCAAAAATGCCCACATATAAATATTCTGTACGCTGACATCAATCTTCCCCTGGGGAGCAAGGACACTTATTGCTGTCAGCCCCCCTAATACCGCTGGAGCTACAAAGGACAGCCATTCCTTGACAACATCAGGAAATTCATATCGTGAAAATAATGCCACCGGAAAAATACGTGGTGTGAGGCTGACTATGGATACACCAATGATCATCAGCCAAATGCTAGTGTCGTCCATTAATGATCACCCCTAAAGTTGCACCAATTATAGTAGCAATAATAATATTGGAAAGGTTATCCATAGTCGATGGAGCCAAATATCCTATGATCAGACAGACCACTGCTGTAAACACCGCAACAAAGATATCTGTTCTTCTCTTGATCATCATGACCAGCAAACAGATATACATAGCGGGCAGGGCAAATCCCAATCCCAGCCGGTCTGTATCTGGGATAAAGCCACCTAAAACCGCTCCTAATAAAGTGCTGCATATCCAGCCTAGATGAGAGGTCAGGTTTAAGCCAGCCATATAGGACGCTGTAGCCTCACGATCCTGGTAGTGATTCATGGCTACGGCGTAGGTTTCGTCGGTCAAACCGTAGGAGAGCAAACTTGCAGTTAACGGCTTCACCCGATCCTTTAAGAAAGGAACTGTTGAGGTAGAAAAAAGCAGATACCTCAAATTAACCAGAACATTGGCCATTATAATAGTAATCATTGCTCCCCCTGCCTGCATAATTCCGATCGCTATATACTGGCCGGCACCTGTAAAACAGAGTACTGACATCATGGTTGCCTGAGCCACCGACATTCCCGTCTCTATAGCCAGTACTCCGAACGCAAACCCCAGCGGAAGATATCCCAGTACTATTGGAATAGCTTCTTTTATGCCTTGCTTCAATTCATTTTGCTGTATTGCTTTTTGCTGCATTTGCCTACCACCTTCCCCTGCCCAAACATTCTGTTTCCTCTATTCTCACTTCCAAACCTCCCGCTTCACACCTCTCAAAAAAAAGCAGCCAGCCACCGTTGATAACCGGAAAACTGGCCGCACAAAAAATGAATAGTCTGAAAACAAGAATATAATTTATATAGTTTCTAGACAAAGCAGCAGATTCCTTCCCTGTAAAAGCGATAATCGCCAGCGTACTCTTACCAACCGGTGTTTATCATGTTCGCTCGAACCCTAACATATTCTAAACCTCGCTTGGTCTTCTTCTTTTCTTCCATAATATAGCTGTAGAGATAACAACAATAAAAGTGCTACTCCTCTAAAATATTTAGTTGACGCGTTAACCACCCTCATATATACTTTGGAATATATTCAGTTAACACATTAACCTTTATATCTTGCAGGCAAGCCTTTAGGCAATGCCCAAAAGGAGCGGTGATATGATTGTGGAGATGGAGTAACTTTGTCGTCAAGCATAGAAAACTACTGCTGATTATTGCCTCCATTCTATTGATACCTGCTTTCATCGGTTATTTACAGACCCAAATAAATTACGATGTGACAACCTATCTGCCTGATCATTTGAGTTCCAAGCAGGGGCAAGATATTTTGGAAAATGAATTCCATATCGCCGCCAATGTTTTTGTCATGGTTGAAGGCCAGGAACCCTACCAGGTTGCCCAACTAAAAGAAGAACTACAAAAAGTGAATGGCGTGGAAAAAGCCAGCTCACTGGATGATATGTATCACCCAAGTGTCCCCTCTTTTTATATTCCTTCAGAGGTCCGACAGAACTTTGAGAGCGGTAATGCCTCGATTATCCAGGTCCAGTTCATCAACAACTCCATATCCCCTGTAACACAGGAAGCGGTAGCTGAGATACGCCAAATAGCCGGCTCTGAGGCGGCTATCAGCGGATTTCCTGCAATCCTGCTGGATTTAAATGACATCTTTTCTTCAGAACTGTATCTTTATGTTATTATAGCTGTGTCCGCCATCTTTATTGTTTTATCCTTGGCTACCAAGTCCATTATACAGCCTATCCTGCTGTTATTAGCAGTGGGATTTTCGGTTATATATAATATGGGAACCAACGCTTTTACGGGATCTGTTTCCTACATTACCCAGTCTATAGCAGCAGTTTTACAATTGGCTGTCACTATGGATTATGGCATCTTCCTGATCCACCGCTTCGAAGACGAACAGAAAAACCATAATGACCCTGAGCAGGCCATGACAATTGCCCTTTCCCGTACTGCCACTGCCATCACCTCCAGTGCAGGAACAACTGTTGCTGGTTTTTTGGCACTGACTGCAATGCAGTTCGGCCTGGGATACGATATGGGCTTGGTTCTGGCCAAAGGTGTTATCTTCAGCCTACTCTCCATACTGATCTTGTTGCCTGGGCTGATCTTAATTTTCCAAAAATATATTGAACGCTACCAACATCGGGTCCTGCTTCCTAGTTTCGCCAAGGTCGCGCAACTGGTGGTCAACAAGCGGGCAGCATTCCTTATTCTCTTTGTAGTACTCCTGCTGCCATCATTTATTTTAAAAGATCAGGTAGGTGTCTTTTATAGTATAGAAAAAGGCCTTTCCAAAGAGGTCCCAGCGATCGCCGATGCAGAGCGCTTAAGGGAAAAGCATGGAGTTGCAGAAGTCGTCTATGTTATCTACGAAGATGAAGGTTTGACTACAGAAGAGCAACTTACAGAGAGCCTTAAAAACATTCCTGAGGTAAAGTCAGTCAACTCCTTTGTTGGGCTCACCGGAGCTCATATTCCTGAGGAATTTATCCCCGATGATGTAAGATCACAATTTCGCAGTGGCGGCTACGCCTATAGCGCAGTACAACTGAGCACCGGAGAGGCTGACAGCAGAACCGATGCCGCTTTGAACCAAATTAGAGAAACAGCTAACTCACTATACGACAATGTCTATCTATGCGGTGAAGCCGCTTCAACCCAAGATTTAAGAAACCTTACCAATAGTGACCTAGTCAGAGTAAACATGTTTTCAGTTTTGGCTATTGCAGGTATCATCGCTATCGCCTTTACTTCGCTGACACTGCCCATTATTCTGGTTTTAGCAATTCAATTTGCCATCTGGGTAAACTTATCCTGGGCATACCTGGTCGGTATTGAACTCTATTTTGTAACATACCTAGTGCTTGGCTCAGTGCAGCTGGGAGCAACAGTGGACTATGCCATCCTCCTCACCAATAAATATAAAGAGGCGCTCCAGGTAAAACCACCAAAAGAGGCCATGCGCCTAGCAGTAGAGAGCAGCGGACGCTCCATTCTTACCAGTTCGCTGACACTCACAGTCGCTACCCTAGCGGTTGCTGCTGTTTCTAAGATAAAAATGGCCGGACAGGTGTGCGGTATGCTGGGAGCAGGTGCCTTTATCAGCATGCTCACCATCATTTTCATCCTGCCCTCACTTCTCTTGTTGTGCAACAAACTGATCAGACGTACAACCTGGAAATGGCCGCAGGCTGTAAAAGAAGAAGGGGTTGATTCCGATATCCACTGTTAACAACCGGATTTTAAGCTGGAGTATAGCTGACCTGAACATATATTTAGTGAAGATGATAATCCAAAGGAGGAGAGACCTGTGAAAAAATGTTTTCTCACCCTGTTGCTAGCGTTACTTTTGGTTTTCCCCTACCCAGCTCAAGCTGCGGTGGAGAAGAATGAAACAGTCTATGGCCTACTGGCCAATAACGGCACAGTCAAAGAGGTGCAGGTCGTTAACTGGGCACATGGTACCCCTGACGGTGAAGCATGGACAGACTATGGCAGCTACAATGAGATTAAAAACAGCGTTTCCAGCATCAAACCTAAGATTGATGGAGACCGTCTGATCTGGCCATCCTCTGCCTTCCAGAGAAATGAGTTATTCTACCAGGGTGTTACAGATAAAAAACTGCCATTTAACGTCACCATTGACTACACCCTGAATGGTGAGCAGATCAAAGCGGAAGACATCGCCGGAAAAGACGGTAACTTGAAGATCCACATTCACCTGGAAAACCTGACAGGGCAAGAAGTTCTGCTTTCATACCAAGGAGTGCGGAACAAACAATTATCAGCAAAAAAGAACCTGTACACACCTTTTGTGTTTCAGATTTCCACCTCTTTACCAACAGATAAATTTAAAAATATTAAGAGTGATGGCGCCAACCAGGTAGTTGTCGGAGATGAAATTCAAGTAGCCTGGATTTCGTTTCCTTTCCCTACATCAGACATCAGCCTGGAGATGCAAGGGAAAGATATTGAGCTTAACCCTTTTGATATTAGTGTTCTTCCACTCTATGGCGTCTCCATATCCGGATTAGACATAGCAGGTAAATTTGGCGGATTAAATCAAATGCTGGATGGCCTCGGCCAACTGGATAGCTCGCTGAATATGATGGGAACCGCAGCCCAGGAAATACAGCAAAACCAGGAAAAGATAGCTGACGGCTGCAGCCAGGTAGCTGATGGCCTTGGGGAACTGGACCAGGGCGTGCAAAAGGCTTATGAGGGGTCTGAACTGCTTGCTGGTGGAGTGGATCAACTGCGTAAGCAGCTAACACAGCAGCTGATTGAAGCAAATGAGCAGCTAGAACAGCAGACCCAGGGCTTGATCGGACAGCTAATGCTGCTTAAACAAGATATACCTACAGAAAACTATGTGGCCCAGATGCGTATTGATGCACTGATAGATGGCCTTAGCCATTCAAGCAATGACATTCCTGAAGAAATTAACCAGCTGGCTCAGCTTGCTGATGCTGCCAACCAACTCAACAGCGGCCTGGAAATGATCCATCAGGGCACTCAAGAACTTGCCCAGCAGACACCACAGCTAAGCGAAGGGATGAAGGAACTGGCCAAGGGCCAGGGACAGCTTGCAGATGGCATCAAAAAAGCAGCAGATGGTCTATCAACAATAACAGAGGAATCGGGTGGCCATTATAATGAATTAATGCAAGGCCTAGCTGCCGCAGAAGAACTGGAGACTCTGGCAGGTAACTATAAATCTTTTATGGACAACAGCAACAACAAGAGCAGCAAGGTACAGTTTCTGCTGCGTACAGAAGGAATCGAAATTCCGGAACAAGCTGAAGAAACCATACCGGAAAAGACAAAAACCACTCCATGGGAATCAATTAAAAGCTTTTTTATCAATCTGTTCTCATAAAGACATAATAAATAGTAATGCAGAAACAAACCAGGAAATCCAACCAAAAAAGGACAAATCGGAGTATGGCTGTTCGTACCGCCTCACTCCTACAACATCTGTCTTGAATCAAGTTTATGTATATAGTATATATAATGTATATGTATGGCAAAATGGCTGTTACCTTGTTATGGAAGGGAGTTAATTGCCTTGACAAGATTTGAGCTTCTGGTCAGCCTAGCCAGTAGGATCATTCAGAATGGACAGTTATGCATAATCAATGCCCTGCAGGAAAAACAACTAGGCAGTGCAGAGGCCAATGTGCTGATGTTCCTCTATGCCAATGGTGACGGAGTAAAACAGGATGACATCGTAACTGGAGTAGCTGTCAGTAAACCAGCTATTTCCCGCACTGTAATGTCTCTAGAGAAAAAAAGATACCTTATCCGTAAGCAAAGCCAGATTGACAAAAGAGCCTATCTGGTATACATGACCGATAAGGCCCGCCGAGAAGAAACCTTTATCCAAAAGCAATACGCCGACCTGGTAACAGCTGCTGCCGCAGGTATCCCTGAAGAAAAAGTTGATGAATTCATTGAAATTTTTAAACAGGTAGCTGATAATCTAGACAACCACAGAAAGGCTACACTCAAGTAAAAGCCAAAAATTCATTTTCATCTAATTACAGAACTCCCACTTCTAAAAGTGGGAGTTCTACTTTCTGCTTTAGTAATAGAAGAGCCCCCACCAGTCCATTGTCAGCTTTAGCTGGACCAGTCTACGTTTTTTGGGGGACTAATATTTTATAGTTATTTACTATTCCGCTTCTATTGAAATTCCAACATTACCTATTAATGAAAATAACACCACCGATAATCAGAAAAATGCCAATTATTTTATTTATCGTAAGGGGTTCTTTAAATAGAAAATAAGAATAAAACAGAACCAACACATAACTCAAGCTAGCCATGGGATAAACATAACTCAAATTCTCCCTGGATAGCGCCTTTATCCAGGTAATAGAACCTGCCGCATAAAAGACTAGGGCGATTAATACCTGCGGTGTTGACACAATTCTGGCTAGATCGTGAAAAACTGTCTGTGGAGAACAAAAAACACTCCCCAGCTTGTTCACACCTAATTTCAGAATCATCTGCCCTGTCGCTCCCATAAATACTGAAAAAAGAACGAGAAAAAAACTTTTCATCTGGTTAGCTCCTTACGATTAGTAGAGAAATACTCTTCCATACTCTACCACGTATAGGACAAAAATTCCACCATTTTAGATAAAAAGCGCTCCTTTTCCATAACGGAAACAAGTCCTATGATGGACACTACAGCCTATTCCAATTATTATGATGTCTCAATGTTTTTTGTGTCTTTGCGCCCAGATTCAAAACCCATACAACGATCCAACCAAACAAAAAGTTCGAAGTTAGGACCTCAACACAGTGAGCCTTGCTGATCGTTTCAGGCATAAATGGGTTCGGCATTAATAGCAATCCCCCCATCAACACTGAATACAACAAAGACACAGCAAGCCCCGCCTCCCACCAAGAACCCTTCATCATACGAATAACAGGAAGCGCCAAGACAACCCAGATCAAGGCCCGTAATGCCTGGAAGGGAAGAATCCATGAGGGCATCTCCAGCCCTGTATAAAACTGCTGGAAGGCATCCCCCGCCAATGGCAGAAAGACAAACATACCGAAACCAATATAAATAAGCACATAGATAACGGCTAGCAGTGCCAATTTCCAAATCCATTGACCTATGGGCATCACCAGCCTGTTATTTCGCTCCGGTAAAAAATAATCCCTTCTCTTTATCTTACCAAGCACCAAAACAGCCAGCGGTGCAAATATTATAGCCACAATAGCTCCCTGCAGAAACAGCTTGGGTATCACCTCTGCCGGAACAATATCCACTAAATATTTAAGAAAAACAACAGTTTCAATCTGGGATAGAAAAGTCATAATCCCGAAGAGCACAACAGCAATAGTCAAGACCAGCGGCCACCCGAACCAGCTGGAACGAATAATGGGATAGCTTAAAACAATGCTATAAAGAAAACTAACACCAAGTAGTAACTGTCCTGCAGCAACTGTATCCGCCGACTGCCCTGTATCCGCAAGACCCAAGACCAGAGAAGAAGCAGACATGATGAACATGAATATTAGTGCTAGTAGAATGATTCTGAAAATATAACTGAGACTGGACCTCCATGCCATTTCTTTTCCTCCTCGAATATATCAGTCTAAGCCATTTATATAGTTCCTTGCACCGGCAGCTGATTCCTGCTACAGAAAAAACAGATCTAATCATGATCTGGGTTGGTGCAGAAATAAAATAAGAAAAATGGTATAATTAGCTTCAAACAGGGGTGCCGTTTAGGCTGAGAGACATTATGTCAACCCTTTGAACCTGATCTGGTTAATACCAGCGGAGGGAGTGATCTAAATGATGACTTACAGGCACTCCATAACGGTGGAGTGCCTGCTTTTATTAAGGAACATTATCCCCCAACAATACTGTCTCAGATAGATTTGCTTACACTGCCCCTTCAGTTTGATGCAGGGTATAGAAAGAAAGCAGACCTGTGACAGAGGAATGTTTTATTTGTCCAGTTATGTGTGTTTTTTGTGGAAAGGAGAACAGTAATGCTTTGCAATGTCAGTTTGCAGATACTACCAAGTGTTCCAGAGGAGCGTCTCTACCAGGTAGTTGACAAGGTAATCGCTCTGATTGAGGAATCTGGCGTGAAGTATGTTGTCGGTCCAATGGAAACCACCATGGAGGGAGAACTTCACGAACTGCTAGGGATTGTAAAAAAGGCCCAGGAAATATGTATCGCCAATGGAGCTGCACGAGTTGTCTCTGTAGTAAAGATCGACTATAAGGCTAGTGAAGTGACTATCGATGAGAAAATCCAGAAATATCGCTGATATAGGTGTGCCCATATTCTTTATATTTTTGCTCTTGGTACTATGGGAGCTGATTATCAGGTGGGGAAAGATTCCTGAGTGGATCTTGCCGGGTCCTCTACAGATTATGAAAACATTCGGTGAGACATTACCGATGATGCTGGCGCATGCCAAAAGCACTATACTGGAGTGCCTGCTGGGTTTTGCAGCCGCCATCATTTTAGCCTTCATCATCGCCATTGTGATGGATGAGCTGCCACTGGTGAAAAAGGCATTATATCCACTATTGATCACCTCCCAGACAGTGCCTATTGTCTCTGTTGCTCCACTGTTTATTATTTGGTTTGGTTACGGGATTTTGCCTAAGGTTTTAGTGGTGATCCTGATGTGCTTTTTTCCTGTGGCCATCAGCCTTTTAGGGGGATTGGCAGCTGTGGACAGAGATTACTTAGAACTGTTCAGAACTATGGGAGCTTCCAAAATGGCAATCTTTCGCATGGTAAAGTTCCCCCTCTCTCTACCGGCGTTTTTCTCTGGACTGAAAATATCAGCATCCTACAGTGTGATGGGAGCAGTGATCGGGGAGTGGCTCGGTGCTAAAGAGGGTATCGGCTACTATCTGACACTCTCTCAGCGCTCCTATATGGTGGATCGTGTTTTTGCTGCCATTTTAGCGATTACCATTTTGAGTCTGCTCATCTTTGCTGTGATTGCAGCTGTAGAGAGACTTGTTATACCATGGCACAAACTGAATGAGCAGCATCAATAGATTTTGAAAGGATGGTTTAAACTGTGAAAAAGAGATTTATGATTATAGTGGTCTGTGTTCTTTCTCTTTCCCTATTGTTTCTGGGAGGGTGTGAACAACAGCAGGAAAGTGCTGAAAAAGTGCAAAATGTGACAGTAATCCTCGATTGGACACCAAATACCAACCATACCGGTGTCTATGTCGCTCAAAAGATGGGTTATTACGAAGAAGAGGGGCTGGAAGTGGAAATAACCCAACCTGGTGAGGGAACTGCAACCCAGTTGATCGCTGCTGATCAGGGGGATTTTGGTTTCAGCTACCAGGAGGACCTGACGATTGCCCGCAACCAAGGGCTGCCAGTGAAAGCTCTTGCAGCGGTGATCCAGCACAACACATCAGGGTTTGCCTCACCAGAGGACAAGGGAATTGAAAGCCCACAAGATTTTGAAGGAAAGATATATGGGGGCTGGGGTTCCCCTGCAGAGGAAGCGATGCTCAAGGCATTGATGCAGCAGGTGGGAGCAGACTTTGATACGGTAGAGATGATCAATATCGGGGCCACGGACTTTTTCTCCAGTGTTGAGAAGGATGTGGATTTTACCTGGATCTACTGGGGATGGACTGGGGTTGAATCAGAGATAAGAGATATTCCATTGAACTTTATCAAACTGCGGGATTACCATGATGCCCTGAACTTCTATTCGCCAATCTTGATCGCCAGTGAAAAGACGATCGAAGAAAGACCAGAACTTGTAGAAAAGTTTATGAAGGCAACTGCTAGAGGTTACCAATACTGTATCGAAAACCCGGAACAAGCCGGAGAGATACTTTGTGAAAGTGTGCCTGAATTGAATAAAGATCTAGTGATAGAAAGCCAAGAATATCTGGCCGATGAATATCAAAGCGATGCTCCCCGCTGGGGTGAAATGTCAGAAGAGAGATGGGAAAAGTATGCTGATTGGATGTACTCCCAAGAATTGATCGATACACCCCTAGAGGCAAAAGAGGCTTTTACAAATGATTTTTTACCGGAGGACTAGAGATTGCCCGAAATAATTGTAGATGGAATCAGTAAAACTTTAGGTGGGCTCTTGACACTGGCTGAGATTAATATTCAGGCACATAACCAGGAGTTTATCGGTATTTTGGGCCCAAGCGGCTGCGGGAAAAGCACCCTGTTTAACATCATCTCAGGGCTGCTCAAACCGGATGCGGGAAGAGTGCTTATCGATGGTAAAGACTTTACAGGAGTCACCGGACAGATGAGCTATATGCACCAAAAGGACCTGCTTTTGCCCTCCTGCAGCATCCTGGATAATACCAGCATCCCCCTTGTTTTAAAGGGAGTACCTAAGCGAAAAGCGCGGACTATGGCTGCAGAGCATTTTGAACAGTTCGGATTGACAGGCTTTGAGGATTACTATCCTGCCCAGCTCTCCGGAGGGATGAGACAGAGAGCCGCTCTGCTCAGAACATACCTTTTTTCCAGTGACATCATGCTCCTGGATGAGCCTTTCGCCTCACTAGATGCAATAACCAGGAGGAATATGCATATCTGGCTGTTGGATGTACTCAAGAAACTGCATCCCACAATTCTGTTTATTACTCATGATGTGGAAGAAGCCCTTTTCCTCTGTGACCGGGTATATGTGCTGTCCAAATGTCCCAGTAAGGTACACCTGGAGGTGGATGTTCCCTTCTGTAGACCTGAAAACTCACGGGCTATCACTGATCCCCGATATGGTAAACTGCGGGATGATATACTCGAAGCCTTGGAAGTATAAAAGAAACAGGGCAGGCCAACCAGAGGCCTGCCCTTCTCTACATTTTTATTTAAGTTAAGGCAACTCCCGATAATAGAAAACCGCCAAAATTCCCGAAGCCACACTGACAACTTGCTGACTGTCGGTGATAATATTGGAAATGCCATACTGCCACAGGCTATCCACTTCGGCGTTTTCCAAGGGGTACTGAAAGCCCTTCAGGGTTACCCCGGAAGCACCGCCCCCTATAGCCAGCACAGACACTGTTTTTCCTATTTGCCCTGAAAGCTTCAACATGTCCTTAACCAGATAAATGGCCAACATTGGAGAATCAAATTGTGCAACTCCGCCCCCTAGGGCAAACTTAGCAGCACTAAAAAGGTTTGAGAGGGTATGATCCAGGCGTGATCCTGTCCCACCCCAGATAGTGATTTGTTCTGCACCTAATTGCTCTGCTAATTGTAAAGCGATTTGAGTATCTGTGGGATCCTTTTGTGAAGGATGGCAAAAAAATCGGACACCTTCCCGTTCCATATACATCCTATCTTCCTGATCAATAGAATCCATATCTCCTACCGCCCAGTCAGGGGTAATGCCCAGTTTTTTAGCCCAACCCGCACCACCATCCACACATATCACTTTTTCAAATCCATCTTTGCGCTCTTTATACCAATCAAGGTTTCCATACCCTCCATTTGTCATAACCAATACCTTCATCACTGCAGCCCCCTTGTAACCATCACTCAATACCTACGCTAGATACCTCCGCCCTTATAAAAAGCAAGGAAACCCAATAGCTAAACTACCGCACCTGTTCCTCTATAATTATCCTGGAAAGATGCAGAGCTATACTGTATAGCATTAAAGGTATCCCATACCTTAATAGCAATATATAAATCTACCTGATTATTCATTATATAAAGATCTATATCGAGCAGCTCCTCAATTTTGCTTATCCGGTAATAAAGAGTATTAACATGAATATGCAATCTATCCGCAGTAGTCTTCATGCTAAATCCGGAATCGAGCAGGGTTCTAACAGTTGACAATAATGTACAATCACTATCGTGTTTAATAAGCTGACCAAGGTTTTTCATGCAGTAGCTTTTTATCGTCTCCGGAGATTGGGAAAAAATAAAGTTATAAATGCCAAGATCACGAAAATGCTGTATAAATTCCTTCTTTCCCATGAGCCTCGATATAGTCAAGGCAACCCGCGCTTCATAGAAACCATTGTACAGCTTTGCTAATGAATCGGCTTGCCCAATCCCCAGAGAAAAAACTATATTAAAATTATTTTCAATAGAATCTTTAAAATCCACAATTTCTTTTAAATCGAAAACTTCATCACCTATTCTCGGAAAAACATTTTCAGAACAAATTGGTAGAAGAACAAGCAAGTGCTTTTCCCAGTGAATACTGATCACATCCAGCATTCTTCTCCTGAAGTGCTCATAGGAATATGAACAGATTAACTGCCAATCGATTTCTGGTCCTGTTTTTTCTTCTTCAAGCAACAATACTAAATATGGCATATCTAGATCCAGTTCACTTTCACTCAGACTTACTATCTCTTTAATACTGGCATTACTTTTCATAAAAAGATATTCAATTAACTTTTTTTCAAACACTTCTTTGTTTTTGTTTATTTTCGCAAAATAACATTTTATTGCTAATTTTGCTTCCTTCAAAACCGAAAGCGATTTGCAAAGTAAATTCTCCGGCAGATCTTGAATTATAACAAATACATGAGAATCATTATACTTTATACGGTAATAAAGGGTTTTATTCTTTTTCTGATAATCATAATCCTTTTCAGTGATATGTTTTGGAATATGGATCAATTCATCTTCGAT
>JBMNGF010000007.1:0-102594 GCA_050949745.1 Syntrophaceticus sp.
TCCGAACAGGATTGTTGCACCAAAGCCGCGCAAGGCAGAAATACGGCGGAATTCAGGAAGAGGCTGCATGCTCTGCGAGATGAGCTCTTGTCTGATCTCGCAGAGCATATCTTGTGGTATGGCTTGCTTCAGCAGACGCATTCCAGCGGACTTATTCACGATCAAAGGAAGAAACCAGGCGAAAAGAAATGCTTGCAGGGATTCATCCTTCAAAACATAGTTCTGCAGAGGGTGACGGGCACGTATTTTTTTCAGGTGCTCCGGGTTTTGGGCGACCCATAGTGCCCAGGAAGCATGCTTATCACGGTGATGGCGGCGAAGTGGGTTTCTTTTCAACCAGTTCGAATAGTCTTCTTTGTCGAAAGGCACCATAATAATCCAGGCACCAAAATGCTCTTCCTGCCACTTTTGAAACTCTCGCTGGCGGATTAGTAAGAAATCTTTGTAATCGGTTAAGTCACCGCCCCAGAGTTCTTCGAAATCTTCTTGACTGTAGGTAACATAAATAAGCTGTTGTTTAGCGTAAATAAAACCCGTTTTTTCTTTGGATACCAAAAAAAGCACCTCCATTTTTATCATTATAGCGAATGCGAGATCAGTAACCTGTCCGTTCCTGTCGACAGCTATAACAAATAACGTCATAAAAGAAAAGGTTTTGGAGGGAAGGGCATGCTTGACTGAATGTAAGAAAAGAAGTAAAATCCTGACTTTTACACCAAAATGGCAGATAAAAGGCCGCAACCCCTTGATACACATGGGATAGCGGTCTTTTGATTTTGTCACAAATATGTAGTGTAAAACCTCATTTTTTGACTTGAGCCAAAACTTTTTTTATCGCCCCCAGAGTAAGCCTTTTATTAGTGAAATCAATTCCCAGCGCCTGCCCGATAGCATCTGAGATCACACTTCTGTAATCAAACAAATAAACATTGTCCTGCTCATTGGAACAGGAAATCTTGTTGAGACATTCAACAATCCTTTCAGCAGAGAAAAGCCGGCCCGTTTTCTTTTGCATTATTCGTAAAATAGTGAGAGCTAAAAAACAAGTGAGAAAGTGAGCGTTAATGTGATCCTCAAGCGACACATAGACCGGCCGCGTTTCCAGCACCCCCTTAGTAACACGGAAAGTCTCTTCGATCTGCCATAGACCGCGGTAAGTATCGATCACCTCAGTATCCGACATATCCAGTTCACTGGTGACAATAGCGTAGTAGCCGTCGTACTTTTCCTCTTCAGCTACTTTTGCAGCATCAAAGACAAGATGGTCTTTAACTTGAAGAATTTCGCCTGTCTTTTTATCAAACTTCACGTTCTTCACATACTTGGCTGCGCCGTAAGCTGTGGCCTTCGAATACTTTTGAGGATTAGCCGCCAGATCATGAGCCTTTTTCAAGATCTCCTCGCGCTCTGTCCGAGCCTTCAAGGCATACTTTTTTCCCCAGAAGACCACCTGCTTCTCATACACGGTTTTCTTGGCCTTTTTCCCGCTTAACAGCGTCACATTGATATCACGCGCGATCACCCTGCTTTTGAGCTTGAAGTCCGTGTCTTCATCAGGACGTTTGCCGTCTTTATCCAGATAGCCTTTATCAGAGAGGACATACTCTTTAAAAGCCTTGGTACCACCCCTGACCGAAAAACTGAAGACATAACCGTTAAAATTTCTCCCCTTCTCCTTGCCTTGAAGATAAAAAATATTATCACCCGTAATAATCCCCATGTCAGCGACAACAATAATCCTGCCGGTATCATAGTTTCTTCTGACCTCGCCGATGACCGGCCGGAAGGTCTCCTTATCCGTCGTATTGCCCGGAAACAGATCATAATGCAGCGGGATCCCGTCCGCATCCATCGCCAGACCCATCTGCACAATGGGGTCGCGGCGTTTCTCTTTGCTCAGTCCCAACCTGCGTAACTCATCCTCTTCATCAATCTCAAAATAGAAATTCGTCACATCGTAATAGATCGTTTTCGTATTGCGTCCATATTTCTCAGTAATCTGAGCGTTCAGATACCTTTGGAACTCCTTCGAAATCTCAGCAAAGTGAGAAAGAGAACGATAGACATCTACTAAGGAGAAATTGAAGCGTTCGAAATAGCGACCCTTTTCCTCGAAAGCCTTCTTCTTAGAGCCAGGCGAGAGCAATCTAGAGACGACAAGCATAATCATTATGGAATTCGTATTGTACTTAAACTTCTTATGCCTGGACTTGTTCTTAAAAAAAACATCCAAGCGGAGTTCGTGGTAAATCTTCAAGATGGCGGCATACCCGAAGTTTTTTCTGTTGTCCGTATCGGGAGCGAGCTTCTCATCCATATCGACCGACAAAGATAACTTCTTCTCCGCTTTTTCCTCTTCCGTCATCCGGCGAGCAACTTTTTTGAAATGGGCAATAGGGTCATCATATTCCTTCTCCAGAACATCTAAATAACCGAGAGATTTAATCGTTTTAGCTCTGGGTTTGCCAGTTGCCTTGTCACGATAGGCTTTTTCAATAGAAAGATAGACTCTGCCGTCTTTTCTGCGGGACTGTTTAAGATTCAAAAGAGCACCTCCCCAAACAAAGGATGTATAGTTTTATTATACCACAATAACCTATACAATCCTATACCTAAAAAAGAAATAAAAACAGAAAAAATATGCCCTTGAAGCGTTTTGCCGCAAGGGTTTCAGGATTTTCGTTTTTAGTTAAGGTGTAAAACTAACGTGCATGATCCGTGAGATGAGTTCTTGTCTTATCTCGCAGAGCATATCTTGTGGTATGGCTTGCTTCAGCAGACGCATTCCAGCGGACTTATTCACGATCAAAGGAAGAAACCAGGCGAAAAGAAATGCTTGCAGGGATTCATCCTTCAAAACATAGTTCTGCAGAGGGTGACGGGCACGTATTTTTTTCAGGTGCTCCGGGTTTTGGGCGACCCATAGTGCCCAGGAAGCATGCTTATCACGGTGATGGCGGCGAAGTGGGTTTCTTTTCAACCAGTTCGAATAGTCTTCTTTGTCGAAAGGCACCATAATAATCCAGGCACCAAAATGCTCTTCCTGCCACTTTTGAAACTCTCGCTGGCGGATTAGTAAGAAATCTTTGTAATCGGTTAAGTCACCGCCCCAGAGTTCTTCGAAATCTTCTTGACTGTAGGTAACATAAATAAGCTGTTGTTTAGCGTAAATAAAACCCGTTTTTTCTTTGGATACCAAAAAAAGCACCTCCATTTTTATCATTATAGCGAATGCGAGATCAGTAACCTGTCCGTTCCTGTCGACAGCTATAACAAATAACGTCATAAAAGAAAAGGTTTTGGAGGGAAGGGCATGCTTGACTGAATGTAAGAAAAGAAGTAAAATAGACATCAGAAAAGATCGGGATGTGGCTCAGTTTGGTAGAGCGCACGGTTCGGGACCGTGAGGCCGCTGGTTCAAATCCAGTCATCCCGACCATTTTTGTCTTTGTCACTCTATCTATGACAACCTTCTGGTTTTCCGTGAGAAGGTTTTTATTTTTATTGCCTGATATCAATATCGCCTAAGTGATCAGATCAGGGGTTTTGAATTGTGTTGGGCTCGGAGATAGGGTTAAACTTGTTTGACAAGGAAGGCTGTGTTAAACTGATGGAAAAAGTTACTTATTACGGAGGAATTGATGTGCTAGAAGTTGTTCTCTTTGACCTGGATGGCACCTTGTTGCCTATGGATATGAGTCATTTTGTAAAATCATATATGGAGGCGCTTTGTGCAAAATTTTCTCATTTAATCCAGCCGAAAAAACTGGTCAATGAGATCTGGCAGGGAACTTACAAGATGGTCAGTGATAGGGATGCTGGAAGAACCAACAAAGATGTCTTTTGGACATATTTTCTTCCACAGTTCAATATCGATGTCGATATCCTTAGCCCTATGTTTGATGAATTCTATGATAAAGACTTTACCTATCTTAAGAAAACGACAAGGCCGAACCCCTTTGCGAGATCTGTAATGGATACACTTATGGAAAAGGATTACAGGGTAGGAATTGCTACAAACCCCATTTTTCCTGCCAGGGCTATTGAAGAACGCCTCAATTGGGTTGATGTTGCAGATTTTCCCTACTCCCTGGTCACTAGCTATGAAAACATGCACTATTGCAAACCTCATCTTGAATACTACCAGGAGATTCTGGAGATGCTTGATGTTTGTCCGGAAAAGTGTCTTATGGTAGGGAATGATGTGGAAGAAGATTTGGTGGCAAGGAAGTTAGGGATAAAAACATTTTTAGTCGATGATTGTCTGCTGAATACCCGTAATCTGCCTATAGAAACCGATGATCGCGGTTCATTTGCGGATCTTATGAAGTTTATCAAAGAGCTTCCATAAGCCGTTTTTTGTATTTCCAACACGCCTTTTAATTTATCTGGAATGGAGTAATAAAATATGACAGCGGATTTTGTTCACCTACATGTACACAGTGAATACAGCCTCCTTGATGGGGCATCTCGATTAGAGAATCTGGTACAAAGGGCTGTTGAATATGAGATGCCTTCTATTGCAATTACTGATCACGGTGTTATGTACGGTGTGGTTGATTTTTATAAATTGGCTAAAAAGGCTGGCATCAACCCGGTGATTGGGTGTGAGCTATATATGGCGCCACGCAGCCGTTTTGATAAAGAGGCCCATATTGATGATACTCTCCATCATCTGGTGCTTCTCGCTGAAAATAATCAAGGGTATAAGAATCTGGTTTCGATTGTATCCAAAGCCTATATGGATGGTTTTTATTACAAGCCCAGAGCTGATAAAGAGCTTTTAACACAACATAATCAAGGAATCATAGGGTTGAGTGCCTGTCTGGCAGGTGAGATACCTAGGCTGATCCTTAATGATAATTATGAACAAGCCAAGAAAACGGCCTGTGAGTACAGGGAGATCTTTGGCAAAGATAATTACTTCCTGGAGATGATGGAGCATCATCTACCGGACCAGCGGGTGGTTAATGAAGCGTTGCGTAAGCTTTCACAGGAGACGGGAATACCTCTGGTTGTCACTAATGATGCTCACTATCTGCGCAGGGAAGATGCTCGCATCCATGATATTCTGCTCTGTATTCAGACTGGGAAGACCCTGCAGGACGAAAACCGTCTGCGCTTTAATGGGCAGGAATATTACATAAAATCACCTCAGGAGATGGCTTCCCTATTCCCTAATGATCTGGATGCTTTGAGGAGAACCGTGGAAATAGCTGACCGCTGCCAGGTGGATTTCGATTTCACCCAGATGCACCTACCGGAATATCAGGTGCCTGACGGTTATGACCTGGATTCTTATCTTCATAAGCTGTGTAGGGATGGGCTCTCCAGACGGTATTCTCAGGGAGTGTCTCAAGAGGCAGAGGAACGGCTCGCTCATGAATTACGTATCATTCAGCAGATGGGGTTTTCCAGCTACTTTTTGATTGTACAGGATTTTGTGGGCTGGGCCAGGGCGCGAGGAATTCCTGTGGGTCCTGGCCGCGGTTCAGCTGCCGGTTCATTGGTTGCTTATTGCCTTGAGATCACCAACATTGATCCTTTAAAGTATGGACTTCTCTTTGAGCGTTTTCTCAATCCTGAACGGGTCAGTATGCCAGATATAGATATCGACTTCTGTTATGAACGCCGCGAGGAAGTTATCGAATATGTTGTCTCCAAATATGGTGCTGATCATGTAGCACAGATCATTACCTTTGGAACCATGCTGGCTAAGGGAGCAATACGGGATGTGGGGAGGGTTATGGATCTGCCCTTATCTGAGGTTGATCGTATTGCCAAACTTGTTCCAGAAGAACTGGGAGTTACTCTGGAGGAGGCTCTGCAGACTCCGGAACTCAAGCAACTTTATAACAGTGACCCAGAGGTGAAGCAGTTGCTGGATCTTGCTCAGGGGATCGAAGGTATGCCGCGGCATGCATCGAAACATGCGGCAGGGATTGTGATTTCCAGTGAGCCTCTGCAGAATTTTGTGCCCCTTCAGAAGAATGGAGATGCGGTGATTACCCAGTTTCCCAAAGAGACTGTAGAGGAGATCGGACTATTAAAAATGGATTTCCTGGGACTGCGTACACTCACTGTGATCGGTGATTGCTTGCAGAATATTGAATCTCAGTATCATGAACAGCTTGATCCTGATCAATTCCCTCTGGATGATCCAAAAACCTATGAGCTTTTAGCCTCCGGTGAAACAAGTGGTATATTTCAGTTGGAAAGTGCAGGGATGCGTCATATCTTAAAGAATATGAATCCAGAGCGTCTAGATGACTTGATCGCCTTAAATGCCCTTTATCGCCCTGGTCCTCTAGGGAGTGGAATGGTAGATGACTTTATCAGTAGAAGATGCGGTCAGACAAAAGTACAGTATCCCCACCCTGTGCTGGAATCTATTTTGAAAGAAACTTATGGAGTAATTCTTTATCAAGAACAGGTGATGCAGATTTCCTCTAAGCTGGCAGGCTTCTCTATGGCTGAGGCTGATTCTCTGCGCAAAGCTATGGGAAAGAAGAAACCGGAAGTCTTGTCAGCTATGAAAGAGAATTTTATTCAAGGTGCTCAAGAGCGGGATGTGGATACGCAAAAAGCGGCAGAGATCTTTGAGTTGATGGAGCACTTTGCTGGCTACGGTTTTAATAAAAGCCATTCTGCTGCTTATGCCTTTATTGCTTATCAGACAGCTTATTTGAAGGCTCATTATCCGGTGGCCTTTATGGCGGCTATGCTGACTAGTATTCGAAACAATTCGGACAAGGTTTCTTATTATATTCAGGAATGTCAAAGACTGGGTGTCGAGATTCTTCCACCTGATGTGAATGAGTCTCTGGAGAACTTTACAGTTGTGGGAGACAAGTATATCCGGTTTGGGCTAGCCGCTGTGAAAAATGTGGGTGAGGGGGCTGTCCAGGCGATTATCGCCGCCAGAAAAAAAGAAGGGCACTTCACTTCCCTAGATGATTTCTGCAGGCGGGTGGATCTACACCAGGTAAATAAGAGGGTTATAGAAAGTTTGATTCTATGCGGAGCCTTTGATTCATTAGGGGTTTTTAGGTCTCAATTGATAGCTGTGCTTGATCAGTGCATAGAAAGTGTCCAGGCGGACAAAAAGGATAGAGAATCTCAGCTGGCAGGTCAGGTATCACTGTTGGATATCCTGCAAGAACCACAGCAGCAGGAGCAGTGCGAGCTTCCGGCAATAGATGAATATGGAAAGGGCGAACTATTAGCAAAGGAGAAGGAGACCCTTGGCTTCTATGTCAGCGGTCATCCTCTGGATGGCTATGAGAAGCTTATAGCCCGCAAGACAAAAAGCAGGATTGGGGAACTGAGTAGATATCGAGATCGGGAGAAGGTCAGAATAGGGGGCATTGTTACTGCATGCAAACGGGGTACTACCAGGAAGGGTAAAGGGGTAATCTACTTAACAGTAGAAGATAAAGGGGGAAGTGTTGATGTCATCTTTTTCCCACCCAGTAATCTTGAGGAGATCTCCTTTTTGAGGGAGGATGTTCTAGTTTTGGTAGAGGGGCGTCTAAGTGTGCAGGATGATTCCTACCGCATCTTTGGAGAGAGAATAAAACCCTTGGAGTTGATGCCTGTGGAGCCTGAATATTATTTCTATATTAGAATCAATCCATATGCAGTAAGCCCTGAGGTTCTGGAAAAACTGCGAGTGCTTCTATCTCAATACCAGGGGGTTAATCCTATCTTGTTTTATTTTGTCCAAGAGAGAACATTGGTACAGGCCGGTTCCTCCTTTGGAGTGGATAATGTGCCAGGGCTTGTCTACCTTGTTGAGGAATTATGCGGGCCAGGGTCATGCTACTATCTTAAAAAAGACTCCGAAATGGTATCTAAGTTATTGCAAGAAGAACCTGCTTGATTGGTCGTTAGTCATTGGTTGTTAGTGGTTAGTTGTTGGAAACAGAAGGAGGTTTGTCATATGAATGATAGAAGTGTGGTGCAGGCTGAGTATATAGTGATCAAGGCTCTTGAAGATGGGGTAACTATTATCGGTCTCACGCGGGGGAAGGATACCAGGTTTCATCATACAGAGAAGTTGGATAAGGGTGAAGTGATGATCGCCCAGTTTACTGAAAACACATCAGCAATCAAGATTCGGGGTAATGCTGCTGTTCATACAAAACATGGCACAATTGCTGCTTCGAACAAGTAAATTGACACAGGGTGGCGGTTTTACTGTGTCTGTTGAGTAATTTTGGTAATTAAGAAGGAGTATAAAGGCAATAGGTCGAACTGATCAACCGCAAGAATTTTGGAAGGAGGGAACCAAAATTCATGTGGACGGTCGTATATATTGCGTCAAACATGATGTGCGCTGAGTTTCTGAAAGAGAGACTGATATCAGAAGGGATGGTGGTCACACTTCGTTCTGTGGGTATGTCTCGTGCGGGAAGGGGAGGAGCAATAGAAATTATGGTGCCGGAATCAGAAGCGGAGGAAGCACATGAGATTTTAGCCAGCGCGGTTACAACCTGATCATAAGAGATATACTGTTCGAAATATTACCTGCGGCTTTGATGTTCGCAGGTATTTTATTGTTTCATGGCAATTGGGCATAGCTAGTGATGCAGAGGGAAAAATACCTTTATGACATGAAAAGGGTGATAGCTTTGCATCAGGTGAACCGGCTGGGCATATTGACAAGTGGTGGCGATGCACCTGGCATGAATGCTGCTATTAGGGCTGTGGTGAGGAAGGCAATTTACCACGGTTTACAGGTTTATGGCATCAGACGGGGATTTTCTGGGCTGGTCAACAAAGAATTTGTTGAGTTTTCTCTGGGATCGGTAGCTGACATCGTTCATCGGGGTGGTACCATTCTGCATACGGCGCGCTGTGAGGAGTTTAAAACAGAAGAGGGGCAGAGGCTTGCCATCAAAAATCTTCAGGATGAGGGGATCGATGGTCTTGTAGTCATCGGTGGAGAGGGTTCTATGCATGGCACACTTGCCATTGCCAAATACGGAATGTCAGTTGTCGGGGTTCCGGCAACGATCGATAATGATCTAAAAGGTACTGATCTTACGATCGGTTTCGATACTGCAGTTAATAATGTAGTGGATGCAATTAACAAAATACGGGATACGGCTACTTCTCATGAGCGGGTCTTTATTATTGAAGTAATGGGGCGACACACCGGGTATATTGCTCTTTTTGCAGGCCTTTCCGGTGGTGCTGAGTCAATCCTGATTCCCGAGAAGCCCTTGAATGTGGATGAGGTCATCTTTAAACTACAGCGCGGTATCGACCGCGGCAAGCTGCATAGTATCATTGTAGTTGCCGAAGGTGCTGCCAGTGGAATGGCTGTCGGTGAGGAGATCAGAAGAAGGATCGGTTTAGAGACACGGATCACCATTCTTGGGCACATACAGCGAGGAGGTACACCTACTGCCATGGATAGGATACTAGCCAGCCGCATGGGGGCAAAAGCTGTTGAGCTCTTACAAGAAGGAGTAAGTAAAAAAATGGTGGGAATTGCGGCGAAGGAATTGGTAGCTGTTGATCTGGAAACCATATTGGATGGGAGAAAAGAGCTACCCTACGATATCTATGAGCTGGCCTCAATTCTTTCCATCTGATAAGAAGGGTGTGTCGGACTGCATAACTTGTCGTAAGCCTTCGACCTTTTTATTAGTGAGAGCCTAACGCCAACTAAATCATTAGCTGACACAGGAGAATCCTCCCATGTGTCCATCAACCGTCCCCCTGTGTCTTTCCTGTGTTTTAACAAGAAGGAGGGATATTGTGAGAAAATCGAAGATTGTATGTACGATTGGGCCTGCTGCTGATTCTCCGGAAATGATGAAAAAGCTATTAGAGGCAGGTATGAATGTAGCGCGATTGAATTTTTCCCATGGAACTCATGAAGAGCATGATGCCCGAATAGAGAAGCTGCGTCAAGCAGCTAAAGAAACGAAAAAGGCTCTGGCGATAATGCTTGATACCAAGGGGCCGGAGATTCGCACAGGCTATATCCAGGGTGATCGAGTTCTTTTAAAACAGAATAGCAGGGTCAGACTGACCACAGAAGAAATCAAGGGTGATGAAAAACGTTTTTCTGTTAATAATAGTCAGCTGCCTCAGGTGGTAGCTCCGGGTAATATGATCATGATTGCCGATGGTATGCTGCAGCTGAAAGTATTGGCTACAACAGATACTGAGATCGAATGTGAGGTTATTATTGGGGGAGAACTAGGGAATCAAAAAAATGTCAATGTGCCAGGTGTTAAATTGGATCTGCCGGCATTGACTGAAAAGGACATCAAAGATATCCATTTCGGTATTGATCATGATCTCGATTTTATAGCGGCCTCTTTTGTGCGGCGTGCCAGCGATGTTCTAGCCATCAGGCGAATTTTGGAATCAAGAAATGCTGATATTCATATCATTTCTAAGATCGAAAATGAAGAAGGAGTAAACAATTTAGATGAAATAATCAAGGTCTCCGATGGGATCATGGTGGCCAGGGGAGATATGGGTGTTGTCATGCCCGCACAAGAAGTTCCTCTAATTCAGAAGGAAATAATCTGTAAGTGCAACCGCTTGGGTAAGCCGGTGGTTACTGCCACCCAAATGCTGGACTCTATGATTCGTAATCCGCGTCCTACCCGAGCAGAGGCAAGCGATGTTGCCAATGCTATATTTGATGGAACAGATGCAGTAATGCTTTCCGGAGAGACGGCAGCAGGAAAATACCCTTTGGAAGCGGTTATGATGATGTCACGCATCGCCGAGCGCACTGAAGAAGCCCTTGACTATAATGATCTGCTCCAAAAAAGGACTGCGGAAATGCCCCGTACAACCACTGATGCTATCAGTCATGCTACTTGTACAATTGCTCATGATTTGGGGGCAGCGGCAATAATTACTTCAACAAGATCTGGTTTTACAGCAAGGATGGTGTCTAAATACAGGCCGAAGGCACCTATTATCGCAGTCAGCCCAGACGAAAAGGTAATCAGAAAACTGTGTCTGATTTGGGGAGCGCAGCCTTTAGGTATAGAGGAGATTCATAATACTGATGAGATGATTAAACGCTCAGTGGACGCCAGTCTGGCTGAAGGTTTGATTAAGCGCGGTGATCTGTTAGTGATTACTGCAGGTGTTCCCGTTCCTTTTGGGGTGCCAGGCACCACCAATTTAATCAAGGTACATATTGTTGGAAAGATACTCGCCAGGGGAACTGGGATTGGAAACCGAGCAGTTGTTGGTAATGTGCGGGTATGTATGACACCTAAAGAAGCATTGAACAAGGTTAATACCGGGGATATTCTCGTTGCTGTCAGCACCGATCGGGACTTTGTTGCCGCTATTCAAAAAGCAGGAGCAATTATTACAGAAGAAGGCGGTCTCACCTCCCATGCTGCGATTGTTGGTTTAAATCTAGGCGTACCTGTTGTAGTGGGTGTTGATGGAGCGACGAAACAATTAAAGGATGGTTTTACAATCACAGTAGATAGTATGAGGGGGTTAATCTACCGGGGGGCGACAACTGTGCTTTAAAACTTCTAAACTCCTAGTTACTGCTTGGCTGGATCTATTTTTTAGTTCTAGTTATAATAAGTGCAGAGTTTTTTAGATTATAGAAGGTTTTTTAGCAATAATGACGAAAACTAGTTCTGTAGACAGTTAAGATTGTAGATAAAGGGAGGCCGCGATGCTAAAAGTAGAAGATCTTCATGTGGCAGTTGGAGGTAAGCCTATTTTAAAAGGAATAAACATTCATATAAAACCAGGGGAAACTCATGTGCTCTTTGGTCCTAACGGTTCAGGCAAGTCTACCTTGTTAGGGGCAGTGATGGGTTTTACAAGATACCAGATAACAAGTGGTAGAATATTTTTTAGAGGACAGGACATCTCTTCTCTGTCAGTTGCTGAAAGGGCGAAAAAAGGTATTGGAATCGCTTTCCAGAGACCTCCTGTACTCCATGGAGTGATGTTAGGGGATCTCCTGAAAGCAGTAAATGGAGAGCAAAACGATATTGATAAAATGGCAGTACCCCTGCATATGGGATCCTTTCTGGAGCGGGATGTCAATAGTGGTTTCTCCGGTGGGGAGCTTAAGCGTTCTGAAATGCTGCAGCTTTTGGTGCAAAATCCTCATTTTGTCATGCTGGATGAACCCGAATCAGGAGTAGATTTGGAAAATATTGCATTAATAGGAAAGGCGATCAATCAGCTGTTGCAGAGGAATGGACTTCTTGATAACGACTCAATAACTATCTGCCGTCGCCAGATGAAGGAAAGTCGAGAAAAGGCAGGACTTATTATCACCCATACCGGATATATTCTTGATTATGTTCCCGCAGATTTGGGGCATGTTCTATATGATGGCCAACTATCATGTACAGGTTTCAACCCGCGGGAAATGTTGGCGTGCATACAAAAATATGGTTATGAGCGCTGCACCAGTTGCTTAGCTTAAGGAGGTAATGAAATGCAGGAGGGATTGCGCAATAAAGAGCTGCAGGTGGTTAAGCTGGACAAAAGGGCTTACCATGGAGAGGAAATAGATTTAGATAAGTATCTTTTAGGGGGAAAGGATCATCCATATCTGGAAAAGCTAGACGCTCTTTCAGATGAGAATAAACAGGATATGCTCATCGCCGGGATAGACATATCAGAGAAGGAGCGAACCGGTAGTTTTATTTTAGAAGATAACACAGTAGTACACGCCCACGCATTTCAGGAAGGGCTTGAGGTTTTGGGAACCGGGGCGGCATTGAAAAAGTATGATTGGTTACAAGATTATTACTGGAATCTTATAGAGCCTGACATGGATAAGTTTACGGAAACAGCGGAAACGGATAGGGAAGGCGGTTACTTTATCCGCGCACTGCCAGGAGTCAAAGCTGTCTATCCAATCCAGGCCTGTATGTTTATCGGGCAGGAAGGTTTGCTCCAGAGTGCGCATAATATTATTATTGCCGAAGAGGGGTCTGAACTTCATCTGATCACAGGGTGTACTACAGGGCGTCATGTAAACTCTGGTATGCATGTTGGGGTCACTGAAATTTATGTTAAGAAAAATGCTAAACTCAGTTTTACAATGGTTCATAATTGGGGTGAGGAAGTTGTTGTGCGGCCGCGTACTGTGTCAGTGGTTGAGGATGGTGGCATTTACCTTTCCAACTACATCAGTATGACTCCGGTAAGAACCGTGCAGATGTATCCGACTACCTATTTAAAAGGGCACAATAGTCTGGCCAGATACTACTCGATTATTGTTGGATATCCCAACTCCGATGTGGATGTGGGATCCAGAGTTGTGCTGCAGGGGGAAGGTAGCCGTGCTGAAATTATTGCTAGATCTCTTACCAGAGGGGGCCGTATAGTAAACCGTGGCTCACTGATAGGTGAACAGGCTGGAGTAAAAGGCCATTTGGAGTGCCAGGGTTTGATGCTCTCTCCGGAAGGGGTAATCTATGCAATTCCTGAACTGGAGGCACGGACCGATGGTGTGGAGCTTTCCCATGAGGCTGCAGTAGGCAAGATTGCTCAGGAAGAGATTGAGTACCTGATGGCTCGCGGTTTTACCGAAGATGAAGCCACAGCTATGATCGTACGGGGCTTTTTGAATGTAAAGATCATGGGCTTGCCTGCTGAATTAGAAGCAGAGGTAAAGAAAGCTATAGAGTTAACTGATGAGTCTTCCTTTTAAATGCAGTGGGGACACTTCCTGTTGCATTTAGTTTCTTAAAGATTATGGATGAATCAGCTGCGGGGATCACTCCCTCAGCAGGCCTGGTATGATAAAAGGCCTGTCCCTGTGTCATGTTGCCGGATTTGCATCTATGGCTGCTTGGTGTTATAATCAAACAGCATCAGAATTGTAATAATTGAATACACTAAGGCAAGTAGTCTGGGGGATCGCGCCTATCATCTGAAGATGGTAGGTGAGGAAAGTCCGGGCTCCATAGGGCAAGGTGCTGGGTAACGCCCAGTGGGGGTGACCCCAAGGATAGTGCCACAGAAATGAAACCGCCTAGCATGGCTGGGTAAGGGTGCAATGGTGCGGTAAGAGCGCACCGGCGGTCAGGTGACTGGCCGGCCAGGTAAACCCCACCTGGAGCAAGACCAAATAGGGGGGCATTGAAGCTGCCCGCTTTGCCTCCGGGTAGGTTGCTTGAGATTCCGGGCAACTGGGATCCTAGATAGATGATCACCACCTTTACAATGAAGGTACAGAACCCGGCTTATAGGACTGCTTGCTGTTGGAAACAACCAGGTATCTGAATTACCCGATACCTGGTTTTTTTCGTCTATTTGCGGAATCGATTTCTATCAGATATTCACGCTAAAAAAGGATTATGATAAATAAGTATAGAAATAAATAATAATTATAAATTATAATTAATAAATAGAAAAAGCAGAAAGCGGGATTTAATAATGAACCTAATATGGCTGCAGACTTTTATTTTTATTGTTGAAAAACAAAGTCTGACAAAGGCAGCGCAGGCGCTATATTTGACTCAACCGGCGGTAAGCAAACAGTTAAACTCCCTGGAAAAATTCTATGGGACATCACTCCTTCACCGGACGAGTCGATATGTGGAGGTTACAGAAGCAGGCAAGTTGGTTTATGATTTTAGCAAGCAGATCCTTGCTAAAATCAATGAAAGCCATGCCGCTGTTCAGGCTCTGCAAAAGGATCTATGTGGAAGCTTAGTTCTCGGGGCTAGCACAATTCCTGGTGAATATATTTTGCCAGCTGCCTTGGGCAGGTTTCAAGAGCTTCATCCTCAGGTCAAAGCTAAACTAGAGATAGCAGACAGTACAGAGATCGGGCAGCTGATCATGGATGCGAAGCTTGAGGCAGGGATGATCGGAGTAGCATTGGATAATCCTGTTTTGTGTCAGGAACACATTGCCAATGATGAACTGGTAGTGATCGCCTCCTGTCAGCATCATTTAGCAAATAAGAGTTCAGTTGCTTTCGAAGATATCCTTGAGGAACCGTTGATAGTCAGAGAAGCAGGTTCCGGAACCCAACTGGTGATTGAAAGCAAATTAAGGGAAAATGGTATTGCGCCGGAAAGGCTGAATGTCAGATTGGAATTAGGGAGCACCGCAGCTGTGGTAAATGCTGTTGCAGCCGGGTTGGGTCTCTCTCTTGTATCCCGTTTTGCAGTGAAGAACAGAATCAATGCAGAGGATATAGCTGTACTGAATATCGAGGGTTTGCCGCTGGAGAGGGGGCTTTATTTTGTCACGCGTAAGGACCAGGTAGTTAGCCCTCTTGTTGAAGCCTTTTATAATTTTTTCAAGGACTATTTGCAAGTCTATACAACTCATTAAAATTAAATATTATATAATCTCCCTATAATTATATTATTTTCTAATGCTTTATGGGGAGATTATTTATTTCTGCATAAATAACAAAATGTTATAATGTAATAGCAGGATATTGTAATGAACAGCATAATATAGATAATAGACAGGCTTAATAAGATGCAATCATAACAAAATGTTATAGATAATTTTTACTATGGAGTTTATATGGGGGCATTAGTGATGGAAACTGTAGATGAAATTTACCTGGACAATGCGGCAACTTCCTGGCCAAAGCCTGAAGCTGTCTATCAGGCGATTGATCACTATAACCGCCGAGTTGGGGCCAGCCCAGGGCGGGGAAGTCACAGCAGAACTATTGCAGCTGGTCAGTTAGTATTAAATACTCGTGAAAAATTAGCGGAGTTATTCAACATCAAGGACAGCTCGCGGATCATTTTCACAGAGAATGTTACTATGGCTATTAACATAGGGCTCAAGGGCCTGCTGGAACCGGGTGATCATGTTGTGATCAGCAGTATGGAGCATAATGCTGTGGCCCGACCCATTCATGCATTGAAAGACAGTGGGGTTATCGATCTGACTATTATCCAGTGTGCAGCTGATGGCAGCCTTGATCCCTGTCTTGTCGAACAGGCTATTACAGAGAAAACCCGGCTTGTCTGTTTGCTTCATGCATCAAATCTCACAGGAACGATCATGCCCATAGATGCCGTAGGGGAGATTGCCTACGATAATGGTGTCCTGTTTATGGTTGATGCAGCCCAAACAGCAGGGGTGCTGCCCCTTGATGTGGAGGAGCAGAGGATCGATATGCTTGCTTTTACCGGGCATAAAGGGCTGCTGGGTCCCCAGGGAACAGGTGGTTTGTACATCAGGCCGGATCTGAAGATCAGGCCATTTATTGAAGGGGGAACAGGTTCTCTGTCAGAACAGATTTACCAGCCCGATTTTATGCCTGATAAGTTGGAGAGTGGTACCCCCAATACCCCCGGAATAGCTGGACTGGGAGCAGGGGTTGAGTTTATTCAGCAAACAGGGATAGAGAGTATTTGCAGGCATGAGCAGGAATTGACAGATATGCTGATTGAGGGTTTGAGAGATATCGATGGGGTCATTCTTTATGGTCCTCAGGACTCTAAGCGGCAGACAGCTGTTGTTTCCTTCAATATTGAAGAGATGGATTGTGGTGGAGTTAGTATGCTTCTTGACCAGAAGTACGGAATTTTATGCAGGTCAGGATTGCACTGTGCTCCTTTGGCGCACCGGACTTTAGGGACTTTGAAAAGTGGGGCATGCCGCATTAGTGCTGGGATTTATAATACAAAAGAGGAAATTGATAAGCTTGTGCGGGCAGTCTATGAGATTGCTCGTTCTAATGAAGCAGTGAATCTTTGAGCTGAGCAAAAATAATATAAAGGGGATAGCTATTATGAAGAAAGTTATCGATGCCAGAGGGCTGTCTTGCCCTCAACCGGTTGTTCTCACCAAAAAAGGGTTGGAAGAAAGTGGTCATATTACAACTATTGTTGATAATAGTGCTGCTGTGGAGAATGTGACTAAATTAGCCAAGAATAAGGGCTGTACAGTTCAGATGGAGGAAAAAGAGGGGGATTACTACCTGCATATCAGTAAAAGCTGTTGCGATGTTCTCGCCTCAATTGAGGAACAGGAAAAGGCTGTTGTATTGATCACCAGCAATCTGTTTGGCCAGGGTGAAGAAGAGTTGGGCAAGACACTGATGAAAAGCTTTCTTTATGCCTTGACACAGGTGGAAAATATAAAACAGATGATTTTTATGAACAGTGGTGTATTCCTTACTACAGAGGGGTCTGATGTCTTAGAATCACTCAAAACAATGGAAGAGAGTGGTGTTGAGATATTGTCCTGTGGCACATGCCTGGACTACTATGGTTTGAAGGACAAGCTGGCAGTGGGTGAGGTTACCAATATGTATACAGCTGTGGAACTACTGACTTCGGCTGCAAAGGCTGTGACCCTTTAAAAGATGACAAAACAGTGCCACTTATCCTAAATTATGGAGGTGCAATTTTGAAAAGCAATATTGATGTTCAGGTTATAAAAAAGAAAGCAGAGGAGTATTACCGCTGTGGCGAATTTTACTGTTCCGAAGCAATTGTTAAAACCATCAAAGATGAATTTGAGCTAGAGCTGCCTGATCAGGTTATTGCCATGGCTTCAGGATTTCCTGTTGGTATCGGAGGTTCAGGGTGTACCTGTGGTGCACTCACCGGGGGGATAATGGCCCTGGGGATGTTTTTTGGAAGGACTACTGCTGGTGATCCGGCTGTCAATAAAATCATGTCTCTGTCTAAAGAACTGCATGATATTTTTAAAAGTCGCCATAAGAGTACATGCTGCCGAGTGCTGACCAAGGGAATGGAGATGGGATCTAAGGAGCATATGGAACAATGTGTCTATTTTACAGGTGAGATTGCCGCGGAAACTGCAAAGATTATTTTGAGGGAGAGAAATAATCATTAACTCTAAACTTTCGCACTAAATAAAAAATACACTCTATACCAAGGAGAGAAGGATGCTCTTGCGACTTCTAGACCGTCACTATAAATAGCGCAAGTTTTTGCTGTTAAATTAAAGTATGACCATGTATTAAAATATCTGGAACAGGTCGTGAAACTGCTTAAACGTGGATTATCTAACCCCATCTCATTAGAATATATAAGTTGTAGTCTCTCCGTGCAATTTCCAAAGACTTGTACGGAGAGATTTTTTATTTCCATCATGTATAACAAAATGTCATGGTCAAATAAACAGGAAATTATATATCGCCGCATAATACTTAATAGGCAGTATAAACCGATTGCACCAAAATATTATCAATACTGGTACAGCTTCCCTCTTTCAAAAAAGCTGTCTACCGGTTTTTGAATGACTGTCACTATAACTGGTGCCAGTTTTTGTGTTTGAGTTTCCAGATAATTTGCAGTCGTGCTGCAAACTCTGGACTTTTTCTTGGTCAGTTCTGCAAAGGAGTCAAACCGCTTGTGTGGCGGGAATGGGCTCAATTGGTTTAAGGAACGGCTGACTGTTTGTCGCAGTAAAAGTTTGAGTGAATAAATCAAAAAGAAAAATTACAGAAAGGGGAACTGATTTTTGGTAGTTACGTTAAGCAAGACAAACAATAATAACAAAACAATTATTCCCAAGATTGCTTTGAGCAGCAGGTATAGTCGTTCCGCAGATGAACTCATACGTTTTGCCTTGGCTCACGGCTTAGAAGGAATCGAGTATTCCATTCAGGCTGAAACAAGCGAGCAATTGCAAACCGAACAACAAACCATGCAGACGCTGGCAGCATCAGATATGGAGGTGCGTTACCACTTACAGTTTAAAGAAATTGAGCTGTCACATTGTGATGTGATTCACGCAGAAAGGTCTGCTAAGCATTTAAAGGATTGTATCGATTTAATCAATTACTTGGGAGGGAGGTATGTAATAGTACATCTTTGCTTGGGATATCGTAATGCATTACATAAATTAAAGTATGACCATGTGTTCTTTTGCACACACTTTGACTCTAACTCATGGGGGTATATTGCAGATTAGTGATCACAAAAAGCAGTGGTAATGTCTCCTGAATCTGCTAAACTATTTGCAGATTAATTAGGGAGGCTAAGAACTTGCAAATTCCTTGGAAACTACCTGTCAAATTATCGGTTTACGCAAAAGACAGATATTCAGTTGTATATCCGGTGATATCGAAATGCCCCTGCTGCAATGCTTCTGTAAGGCTGAGGCGCCACGGTTTTTATAAGCGCATATTCGTTGTATACCGGTGAATCGAAATCCTGCTGCAATGCTTCTGTAAGGCTGATGCGCCACGGTTTTTATAAGCGTAATGTCCTGGTAAGAAATAAATGCTTTCGGATTGACATTAGGTAAAAAATAAATGCTTTCGGATTGACATTTGCCGCTACCGCTGTCCTTCCTGCTTAAAAACAATTTCTGCGTTTTCTTAACAACCTACCTGCAATTATCAGCGTTCTGAGGGAACTGCTTTTGCCCCATTTTCTCCTGCCTTATTTCCAACATACCCGAGACACTATCCTACAGAGCCTTCGTGCTCGCTTTCAAAAGCTATCCTTTTCTCTTTGCCGCCAACTTACTGCATACTATCATAAGCGTTTTCTTAACAACCTACCTGCAATTATCAGCGTTCTGAGGGAACTGGGTTGGCGTGAGAAACTTCCTGACGACTTTAATAAAAGAGCCATAAAGCTAGTTGAAAGGCTGGAACTCACTTGCCGCCAACTTACTGCATACTATCATAAGCGTTTTCTTAACAACCTACCTGCAATTATCAGCGTTCTGAGGGAACTGGGTTGGCGTGAGAAACTTCCTGACGACTTTAATAAAAGAGCCATAAAGCTAGTTGAAAGGCTGGAACTCACTCCACCACGAGACTTGACCTCCCCAGAGGTCAATTTGTCCAACCGGATCATAGCTAACTTTATGGCGAGTTCATTTTAAATGACTCTGCCCCCTTTTGGCAAGCACTAAATTACACACACCTTTTTCGTAGCGGTATAACAGGGTTTAGGTCTATAATCTTGCTATGAGGTTAACCGGTTAGCCTCCAAACTAATTGGAGGTGCTAGACTTGGCTTTGACTAAAGAACAGAAGATGGAAGTGGCTCTATTTCGCTTTGGTTTAATTGCTCCCCTTTTGAATAACCAAGTGGATGATGCTAAGGCATACCTGGAGAAGATCTGTTCCCAGGTACATGATGTCCCCTATTACGGGAGAAGGGAATACTCTGAGAGAACCATCCGCCGGTGGCTATGGGATTACCGCAGGGACAACCTGGATGGGCTAAAACCTAAGAGCCGCAAGGATAAGGGGTCTTCTCGAGTTATCTCTGAAGAGTTGGGCAAAAAAATCATTGAGTTCAGACAAGAGAATCCTGCCTTTAGCGTAATGCTTCTCTACGAAAAGATGGTTAAAGAAGGGCTTATCCTGCGCTATGAGGTGTCTTACTACTCAGTTTATCGGTATCTCAAACAGAGGAATCTTGCTAGTCCCCTCGTCGAGGACAAGGTTTCTATTAAAGACCGCAAACCCTTTGCCTATGACGAAGTGAACCGCATGTGGCAGGGGGATATGATGGTTGGCCCCCGGGTCCTGGTCAACGGCAAGAAGAAGCCAAGCTATCTATTTGCATTTATTGATGATTGTTCCCGCTTAATCACCTTTGCCCAGTTCTCTACAGAACAAAATTTTGAGGCTATGAAGAGGGTTTACATGGAGGCGGTGCTCAGGCGAGGAATTCCTAATTTAGTCTACCTGGATAACGGAAAGGTTTACCGCTCCAAATTGTTTCATGCTGCCTGTGCGAGTATGGAAACCATTGTCTCCCATACTGAGCCTTATGATGCCGCCAGTAAGGGGAAGATTGAAAGATTCTTCCGGACGGTAAGAGACAGATTTCTGCCTCTGTTGGATTATCCGGTCAGCTCTCTTTCTGTACTTAACCGGTCCTTCTGGAGATGGCTGGAAGAGGACTACCACCGACGTGTTCACTCATCCCTTAACATGTCGCCGCTGGACAAGTACCTCTCTCAGATCAACCAAATTAAACTTATTAAAAATCCGGAATCCCTGCGCCGGCTGTTTATGAAAAGGGAGACCCGCAGGGTCAACAACGACGCTACAATCTCTGTTTCCGGCAGGTTCTTTGAGGTACCTCCTGTCCTAATAGGACAGAGGATAGAGGTGCGCTTTGAACCGGAAAACCTAGATGAGGTGCTGATTTTTGTCGATAGTGAATGCCTAGGGAAAGCAGTACCTGTTCGTCTGTCTGATAACGCCCGGATTAAGCGTGACCGTAAGGGAGATTCTCCTGCTCCAGCTTTATCCTTTCATGAAGCTCTGCTTAAAAGGGAGGGGGACAGCTGATGTTTACTAGTTTCTATTCTCTCTCTGCCAAGCCTTTTGCCAAGGAGATCAAGTCTGAAAAGATGTTTCCGTCATCTTCTCATCAAGAGCTTTTAGCGCGTTTAAGTTATCTCAAAGACAATAAGGGTATCGGTATGGTGGTTGGTGAAGCCGGAGCAGGTAAGACTTCTTCTCTGCGTGCATTTGCAGCCTCTCTCAATCCTGCTTTGTACCGTGCTGTTTATTTCCCTCTTTCTACGGTTACGGTTACTGATTTCTATCGGGGGCTTGCTTACAATCTAGGGCTGCTTCCTGCGTTTCGGAAGGTGGATCTGTTCAGGCAAATTCAGGAGGCTATTCAAGATCTGTATTCAGGGAAAAAGGTCACTCCACTGATTATGCTGGATGAACTGCAGCTAGCCAGCACTCAGTTCTTGAGTGACCTCCATCTGTTATTTAATTTCTCCATGGATTCGGAAAACCCTTTTATCCTTGTTCTTTGTGGCTTGCCGGCACTTTCAATGAAGCTGTCTCTCACCCATAACCAGCCTTTAAATCAAAGATTGATCATGCGCTACAAGATGGATGGCCTATCCAAGGAAGAGACGAAGGGTTATTTGGAACACCATATGCGACTGGCAGGTGCTAACTACCCGATTTTCTCTGATTCTGCAATTGAAGCGATATCTGTAGTCAGTCGTGGGTGGCCGCGTCTAATCAATAATCTTGCCACTACCAGCTTGATTTTCGGATGTCAAAAGGGGTTAAAGACCATCGATGAGGATGCTGTAAGGCAGGCTGCTGTTGAACTGGGTATGTAATTTCTTGACGGGGCCGGTAGCCATCCCGGCCTTTTTCTTTTATCTATTTTGAACCATTTAATTTGAAAGACAGTTAATTTGCTAATGTGCAAATTGTTCGGAAATCGTTTCTGCAATTTTTGCAGATTGCAAGGTAAATTTGGGTTTTTTATTTTGCAAAGGTCAGGGAGAAAGAATGTGCAAACTTACAACCATGCATTAAAATATCTGGAACAGCTAGTATCATATGGTAACAAAAAGAATGTCACTGTATGCCTGGAAAATCTACCTTTTGGCTTTACATGCACTCCTTCTGGGTTTTTGGATTTGCTGAAGGCTACCGGTGCCGCTGCGACTGTAGATATCGGGCATGTGGCTGCTTCGCCTGTTGTGAAAGATGGCATCGTATCAGCAGAAGAATTTATAACCACTGTAAGTCAATATATTCAAAGTGCCCATGTCTATGACCTAGAGGTAATTAATAAGGAAACAAATTGCGTTTATCACGTGGCACCAAAAGACAGGTCTGTAATGACTTCCCGTTTAACTGCTCTTCTCCAGAGCAACTGTGACTGGTGGCTTATTGAGCTTGGGGATCCAGAAGAAATTTTACAAACTGCGAGTTTTGCTAGGGCTGTTATTAAATAATATTTCTATAAAACAAGGAGGTTTACAATGAACTATTTATCAAAAACAAAAAAATTGAGCGTGTTGTTAGTTGTAATCTTGCTGTGTATGACTTTAGCAGCAGTAGGTTGTCAGCCGAGTGAGCCGACTGCAGATGAGACATCAGGAGAATTAACGAAGCTACGCTTTGGCGCTATCCCAGGAGAGGAAGTCGAGAATATAAGGGCAAAATATGAGCCTTTGGCTGAATACCTGGAAAAGGCGCTGGATATGGAAGTTGACATCTTCGTGGGCACTGATTTTACCGCTACTGTTGAAGCTATGCGGGCAGGCAATTTGGATATAGCATTTTTCGGCCCATTTTCCTATGTATTAGCTACTGATGTAGCCAATGCTGAGGCATTTGCGATTGAGAATGATAAGGAAAGGGGTATCTTTATCGAGTCCTATATCATTACACATCCGGATAGTGGCATAGAAGAGATCGCTGATCTAAAAGGGAAGACCTTTGGATTTGTTGATCCCGCATCTACAGGAGGATACCTTATTCCAAGGATGCACATGGTTGAAGCAGGCATAGACCCAGATAATGATTTGGCCTCTACTGTCTTTTTGGGCGGGCATGATGCGTGTGCTATAGCAGTCAAAAACAAGCAGGTTGATGCTGCAACTATTAATACATTGTATCACCGTTATGTGGAAGAGGGGTTAATATCTGAAGAGAATGTGAAAATAATACACACCTCCGAGCCATTCCCTGGAGGACCTTTGGCATGGCGCAAAGATTTACCTGAAGATTTAAAAGCAAAGATTAAAGATGCCATTGTTAATATGCCTGAGGAGGAATTTAAGAAAATAGGGAAAGAGAGTTCAACCGGTTATGTAGAAGTAGAAGATTCAGACTGGGATGTTATTCGCAAATGTGCAGAAGTATTGGAACTGGATTTAGAAGGAATGAATTAATATAAAGGCAAGGAAGAGTTAAATGATCAAAATTCAAGCTCTACACAAAACATTTAATGGCAATGTCCATGCTTTACGTGGAGTTAATTTGGAAATAGAGCAAGGTGAATTTACTATTATATTAGGTCCAAGCGGAGCAGGGAAATCAACTCTGCTCCGCTGTATAAACGGATTGGAGAAGCCATCTGAGGGTCAGGTGTTCTTCAATGAACTATCTGCGCTTGATCCCAAAAACTTGAGATATATTCGCAAAAAAATCGGTATGATTTTTCAGCAATTTAATCTTGTGAAGCGTTTATCCGTACTGCAAAATGTACTATGCGGAAGGCTGGCAAATAACGGAGTTCTACCTACATGTTTGAGGCTTTTTCCCAGGGAAGATGTGGATATAGCTTTACACTGTTTGGAAAGAGTTGGGCTCGCTGATAAGGTATACAATCGGGCGGATGAGCTTAGTGGGGGGCAGATGCAGCGTGTAGGTATCGCACGGGCACTTGCACAAAGACCAGATATAATACTGGCAGACGAGCCTATTGCCAGCCTGGATCCCCGTTCAGCAGAGCAGATTATGGATGTTTTAATGGAAATTAACAGTACTGATAAGATTACTATATTGGTGAGTTTGCATGCTGTCGATTTTGCAAAACGCTATGGTAAAAGGATTGTAGGGATCAGTGATGGCAAAGTAGTGCTGGAAAAAAAAGGTTGCGTCTTAAGTAGCGAGGATATAGATTTAATTTATGGAGATAAGAAAACTGTTGACATCCCTGGATTCCACACTTCACCAGTAGCAAACATATCGTAAATAGCGGTGATGGATAGCTGTCACCCATTTTGGGGTTGGCAACATTGTATCCTGCCAGAAGATTGTAAAATGGAGGTTAAAACTATTATCGATGATATTAGTAACACAGAGAAAACTTGATCTAAAAAGATTTGTTAGATATTTAGTGTGGACTATTATAATACTGGCGATATTGTGGTGGAGTGCTGTAGGAACTAATCTGAGTTTTGGAATGCTGCGAGGAGGGCTGCAGGGAGTAGCAGATATAGTTGGCAGAATGGTGCCCCCGGATTTTTCTATTTTAGAAAGGTTGGTTAAACCAACCATAGAAACGATACAGATTTCCATTTGGGGAACCATCTTAGCGATTTTATTGTCCATACCCTTCGGTGTGCTGGCTGCCAGAAATTTATCGCCACACCCTGTTGTCTGTCAAAGCAGCCGGCTCATACTGAATGCAATAAGAGCGATTCCTGATATGCTTTTTGCTCTGATTTTTGTGGCCGCAGTGGGGCTCGGGCCATTTCCAGGGGTGCTGGGCATTGGGGTAGGTTCGTCGGGGATGTTGGGAAAGTTTCTCGCGGATTTCATTGAAAATATTGATAAAGGTCCACTGGATGCACTTAAAGCCACAGGGGCAAAAAAAATGCAAATTATTACCTATGCCGTAGTTCCTCAAATCATACCGGAGTTTGTTTCACTTTCTTTATTCAGATGGGAAATGAATTTTCGTGCATCTACGGTTATTGGTATTGTAGGTGCAGGGGGGCTAGGGTTTGAGTTGATGACCAGTATGAGACTTTTTCAATATAAAGAAACGGCTACTATTTTAATAGTAATATTGATAGTTGTAACTATAGTAGATTTTATATCCAGCATTATTCGTAAGCAGATAATTTAATTTATTATTTCATTTAATAATAAATATTCGGCTAGCAGGAATTACAGGGTCAAGCTAGAATATTATTATAAAGAAATAAATTATTTAAAATGAACCACGGAGGTTCTGGCAGATTCCACAGAAGTGGATGCCGAATACTCGTGGTTTTTTGTTTTTGATTGATGTTTTAAATTGAAGGGTCAAGCGTTCTTATATCTATTATATTCTTCAGGAACACTTTTTTAGCAAGAAAGGTAACTGCTGCAGCTGTCAGAAAACTGTTGTCTTGTTATCGGTCACCTGGTCAGGAAACACAGGGCAGTACAAGGGTGAAAAGCAGTAAAGCAGTAGTAGATAGGTGATAAAATGAGGATTGCTGTTATTGATGGGCAGGGGGGAGGAATTGGTCGGCTGATAACAGAGCAGCTCAGAAAAAACCTCCCAACCAAAACAGAGATTATAGCTTTTGGGACAAATTCAATCGCAACATCTTTGATGCTTAAAGCCGGTGCTAATGAAGGAGCTACCGGAGAAAATGCTGTCATCCAGAATGTCGATGATATGGATTTTATAGTGGGGCCTTTGGGAATTATCTTAGCCCACTCTATGAGGGGCGAATTAACAGCCAAAATGGCTGAAGCCATTGCTAAGAGCAAGGCACATAAAATATTATTGCCTCTGACTCTGTCACAAGTAGAAGTTATTGGAGTAGAAGCTGGACCTTTACCACACCAGGTTGAAAAAATGATTATTAGGTTAAAAGAGATGATGGAGGTGAAGACAGATGTGTGAGTCCCATGCTTATCTGCGTATAGGCGATCGAGAGGAGCTGCTTTTTGAAAATGTAGACCGGGTTGAGCCGCAGGAAGATGGTGGTGTTATGCTGGAAAACATTTTCGGTCAGCGCAAGATGATCAGAGCCAGGATCAAAGAGTTGGCCTTGGTGGATCACAAGATCATTTTGGAAAAAATAGAATAAAAATTTATCGGAAACGCCGTAATATGATTTGATTTAAATATGTCAACTGAGCAATATGGCCGTGGAAGGTTCATAATTTCGCAAGAAGCGGGTGCGCTCCTGCGGCCTTTGCTTCATTTAACCCCCATAAAACCTACAGTGGTTATCTGAAGCCTCATGTAGGTGTAATTCCCCCTTTATTACCTAACATAAGGGCATGAAGTCTTTGTGTTAGGTGATTTTATGTTTTTAAGGTGTTTAATGGTATAATAACAATATTAATTCATTTGAATGGCTTAGGTTTGGGTGGTGATTGTTTGTCAGAACAGGAGAAATATTACGATTTTGATGTGCTAACTTTTCCTTCTACCCATTATGCTTTAAAGGCTGAGAAGCTCTGTAAAAATGACGGAATCCAGGTGGCGATGATTCCTCTTCCCCGGGAGCTCAGTGCTGACTGCGGCGTTGCCTTGATTGTGCGTCCCGAGGAGTGCCTGAATGCTGAAAACCTGTTACGGCAGGAGGGTATTTCTTTGAACGGTATACATCATATTCTGCGGAAGGGGAAAGATGCGCGCCTATGGCGGCGCCTGTTAAATATCTGAAGGAAATTATTTTTTGAATGATTCATTTTATGAGGTTAAATTAGGGGATTATGGTATAAATCCCGGTTAAGAGGAGTTGTGTTAATGAATCTGTTACTTCCCGAAGAGGTACGGAATGCCTGCACACTCTTGGCGGATCACCAGAAACAGTCTTTTGTTGTGGGGGGCAGTATTAGAGATCTATTATTGGGAATACCACCCCAGGATTGGGATCTGGCAACAGATGCCCATCCGCGGGAAGTAGAGCGGATCTTTAAAGCTGATGGGTATCGGGTGATACCTACTGGAGTTAAATATGGAACGGTAACTGTTAGGAAAAACCGTTTGCCATTGGAAATCACCACCTTTCGTTCGGAAACTGGGTACCTCGATTACCGCCATCCTTCACAGGTGAGTTTTGTTGAGGGGATTGGAGATGATCTGGGAAGGCGGGATTTTACCATCAATGCCCTGGCCTATGAGCCTTTGCGATCATTTTTCTGTGATCCGTTTCAAGGTATTATTGATCTGTCAAAAGAGCAGATCAGGGCTGTCAGGGATCCGGAACAGCGTTTTATTGAGGATCCGCTGCGCATGCTGCGGGCGGTCAGGATATCTGCTGAGCTAGGGTTTTCTATAGAAAACAAAACAAGGCATGCCATGATCAGAAATGCTGAACTGCTGGGCAGAGTTTCCATGGAGCGGATTCGTGATGAACTCAATCGCCTTCTGTTGGCATCACACTTTTGCTTGGGATTAGAAAATCTGTTGGAATCAGGATTGTTATTTGTAATAATACCCGAACTTAAAGAGGGATGGTTGTTTACCCAGTATCATCCCTCTCATCAATACACGGTTCTTCGACATACTCTGGAGGCAATGCGCTATACCCCGGCACAATTAGAGGTGCGTTTAGCCATTCTCTTGCATGATGTGGCCAAACCGCGCTGTTACAGTAGAGGGGATGATGGGCGTGGCCATTTTTATGGTCATAATGTGGTAGGGGCAGAGATGGCAGAGGAGATTTTGCGCAGACTGCACTACAGCAACCAGATAATCAAAGATGTCGTGATGCTGGTTAGAGAGCATATGCTGGAATTGAAAATGGGGCCTGCGGGTCAGCGTCGTCTGATTGCCAGAGTGGGTAGGGAGAAGATTCCTGTACTATTGAGTGTACGCTTGGCGGATATCATGGCTCACAGCAGGAGTCAGGTGATGCGTTCCCTTGAGGAATATGAGAAGTTCTATCATAAACTGCAGCAGCTGATGGCGACCGGTGAGGAATTTGTCATGAAGGAACTTGCTGTCAATGGAAATGATGTTATTCGAGAAACAGGTGTTTCTCCGGGACCGCTAGTAGGAAAGATTTTGCGTACTCTCTGGCAGGAGGTACTTGATGACCCACGAAAAAACAAACGGGAATATCTTTTGAGGCTGGCAAAAAGGATAGTCAATGACCCTCGCTGAGCCGTTCAGCCAGTACCATTGGAAGCTTGGCTGCAGCTACTTTGTGCTGTGTTCGCGCAATATTGTATGGGACACGGATAAATTCTATTTCCTGTTCTGTAGAATTGTAGATAATATATGAAGCTCCGGGTATACCATCCCTGGATTGTCCAACACTGCCGGGGTTAATCAGAAATATTCCTTGGTCACTGAGAGTGTAGTGTGTACCATTGACGACTTCCTGTATAGCGTTTTCCTCAGATGTATAGAGGGCTCGTTGGTGGGTATGGCCGAAAAAGCATAGATTGATCGAGGGGTGGTTATTATGTAAATAAGAAAAAGCTCTCAGAGCACCACCTGAGGTAAAGATATAAGCATATGGGTCCCAGGGAGCACCATGAACAGCAAGGAACTGATCATCCACAAGAAGGTGCTCTGGCAGTGTTCGTAGCCAATCTTTGTTTTCCTCTTTGAGCTCCTTAGCAGTCCAAAGGAGTGCTTTTTGAGCGACAGGGTTGAAGTCATCGGTATCACAGATCTCTAAGGCAGCATCATCATGGTTACCTCTGATGCAGATAAATTTAGATTTTCTGCAGAGTTCGCTGCAGTGATTGGGGTCGGTGTAATAACCGACGATATCTCCCAGACAGACGACTTTATCCACTCTTTGGGCTTTTATGTCTTTCAATACAGCGCGCAGGGCTTCTAAATTAGCATGAATATCGCTAATGATGGCATAACGCATTGGGGTCGTCCCACCTCTCTTTTTCCGTCCGGTTGATATTTCTGATGCTTAAGTCCTATTTTATTTTCAATGAGATGGTTAGCTTTGTCAACTGCAAAAGGAATTAAGAAATTAATTTCTTGGCATATTATGTTTGGCAGATGATGATCATGGTTTTGCATGAAACGCTTCACCCCGGAAATGATAAACAGGGGTGATTCTTTATGGCAGTTAAAATAAAAGGAGATTATTATCGTTCCTTTCAAGGGGCGTCTTGGAGGGAGCATATTGATGTTGGTGATTTTATTCTCTCTAATATAAGGCCTTATCATGGGGATTCTTCATTTCTTGCAGGGCCTACAGAGCGTACCAGCAGACTCTGGGATAAATGCCGCCAGCTTTTATTAGAAGAGCGTAATAGGGGTGGGGTATATAAGATAGATCCTCATACAGTCCAGACGATCACATCCTTCCCACCCGGTTATATCGACAGGGATTTGGAGATAATTGTGGGGCTGCAGACTGATGAACCCCTGAAAAGGGCGGTCAATCCTTTCGGAGGGATTCGTATGGCCGACAACGCCTGCCGTCAGTATGGTGAAGAAATCGACCCTAAAATGAAAGAGATATTTATGAAATATCGGGTTACCCATAATGACGGGGTATTCATGGTTTATACAAAAGAGATGCAGCATCTTCGTCACTTCGGTATTATTACCGGCCTTCCTGATGCCTATGGGCGGGGAAGGATCATCGGGGACTATCGTCGAGTGCCACTTTATGGTATTGATCAACTTATTGCGGGTAAAGAAGCTGACCTTAATTCTCCTGAACTGCTGCGGATCGATAATGAAGAAAAGGTGAGACTGAGAGAAGAGGTGAGACAGCAGATCAATTCTCTTCATGACCTCAAAAAGATGGCCGAAATATATGGTTTTGATATTAGCAGGCCGGCAGAAAATGCGCGAGAGGCTGTACAGTGGCTTTACTTTGCCTATCTGGCAGCAGTTAAACAGCAGAACGGTGCGGCTATGTCACTGGGAAGGGTTAGCACTTTTTTAGATATCTATTTGGAGCGGGATATCGATGAAGGTAATTTAACTGAAGAAGAAGCACAGGAGTTAATCGATGATTTTCAAATCAAACTGCGTTTGACCAGACATCTCAGGACAAAAGAGTATGATGATCTATTTGCCGGTGATCCCAATTGGATAACTGAATCGATCGGTGGGATGGCCAATGATGGACGGACTTTGGTGACAAAAACGTCTTACCGGATGCTGCACACCCTGGAGAATCTAGGAGCAGCTCCAGAGCCAAATATGACAGTTCTCTGGGCACAAGACCTACCAAGGAGCTTCAAGGAGTACTGTGCCCGTATCTCTATAGAGACCTGTTCTCTGCAGTATGAAAATGATGACCTGATGCGTCCTATTTTTGGTGATGACTACGGAATCGCCTGTTGTACATCAGCGATGCGTTTGGGTGAACAGATGCAGTTCTTCGGAGCTCGCTCCAATCTGGCCAAATGTCTTTTGCTTGCCTTGAATGGGGGGCGTGAAGAAGCCACTGGAGAAAAGATTGCTCCCAACATCTATCAGGCTGGCCCTGGGATTTTGAATTATGATGAGGTGTGGCAGGCTTTTCAGAAGACGGTCGGTTGGTTGGCTGAGAAATATGTAACCACAATGAATGTTATTCACTATATGCATGACAAGTATGCCTATGAGAGCCTGCAGATGGCCCTGCATGATACTTTTGTCGATCGGCTGATGGCCTTTGGAATGGCTGGAATGTCGGTTGTTGCTGATTCATTCAGTGCAATTAAGTATGCGCAGGTAGAAGCTGTTTTTAATGAGAATGGATTGATCACTGATTTCCGCATTACTGGGGATTTTCCCAAATTCGGTAACAATGATGATCGAGTTGACAGTATTGCTATCGATACTATTCGGCTCTTTGATCATGAACTGAAAAAACACCCGGCCTATCGCCATGCACACCATACACACTCTATACTGACGATTACCAGCAATGTGATGTATGGGAAGAAAACCGCCAGCACCCCTGATGGAAGGAAGGGAGGAGCGCCCTTTGCACCGGGAGCTAATCCTATGCACGGGCGTGATACTAAAGGCGCCCTGGCTGCTATGGCTTCGGTGGCTAAGCTTCCCTATGATGATGCTTTAGATGGAATTTCCTATACCTTTTCCATTACACCAGGAGGGCTGGGGCCTGATCATGACAGCCGCATCAGGAATCTGGTTGCACTGCTGGATGGCTTTTTTTTAAGAGAGGGACACCATATCAATGTCAATGTTTTTGATAAAGATCTATTGGTCGATGCCATGCATCATCCGGAAAAATACCCGCAGCTGACCATCCGTGTCTCCGGTTATGCTGTGCATTTTGTAAAATTGACAAGGGAACAGCAGGAAGAGGTCATCAAGCGCACGATCTATGAGAGGGGGTAATAATGGGCACTGGGTATATCCATTCAATTGAGACGCTTGGTACTGTTGACAATGGCGGCATCAGGTTTGTTCTCTTTCTGCAGGGCTGTGCACTTCGCTGCCGCTTCTGTCATAATCCAGATACTTGGTTGATGAAGGGAAAAGAGGTGGCTGTGGAGGAGATTATTGAGCAGCTGAAGGATTACAAGATGTTTTTTGACTTGTCAGGAGGAGGGCTAACTGTCTCAGGAGGGGAACCTCTTTTACAGCCCGAATTTGTCAGAGACATTTTTGTGCAGGCAGGAGAACTGGGAATACACCGTGCTTTGGATACATCGGGATTTTGCCGCCACGGAAATATCCTTACAGTATTACCACATACAGATATGGTCATGTTTTCCATTAAAGTGGTTGATGAGGAGAAACACGAAAAGCTGACAACAACAGATAATAAGGAAATATTGAAGAACCTGAAGCTAGCTGTGGACTCCGATGTGGAATTGGTGATCTCTTATGTTTTGATTCCCAATGTTAATGATTCTGCAGAGGATCTCCAAGATCTCATCGACCTTGTGAAGTCCTTTGATAGGGAAATTCCTGTTCAGCTTCTTCGCTATCATAAAATGGGCACAGCTAAGTGGCAGGAAATGGGATTGTGCGATCCTTTGGCCGACGTTTCACCTGCAACCCCTGAAGAGGTGAAATCATTTCAGGAGCAGCTTACTGCTGACGGAATACAGATACATTAGCAAAAAAGATGATTATCTGCCTAACATTTTGTTAGAAATTACCGTCGGAATAATGGTACCATTAGCGGAAAAAACCGTATCATTTACCTATTTTTTATGATAAGATAGAATTATCAGGGATTTTAGGGAGATGAGAAACCTTGCCTCCGGTTTTTTCTGCGATGGATTCACAGTGTGGTGGCGCCAGGCGGTTATTCAAGCATGCTCTAATTTTTATGCTCTCCTTGCTTATTTTTTTTATGCAGTGCGCTATTCCATTTGAGTTGAGAGAGGACACAATTGCTGAAGAGCAGGGTGACAAGATTGCAAATTCAGCCCCAGCACAGGCTTCTGCTAGGGAAACATCTGCAGATAACGCTGAAGAGGCAGTACATATAGTGGTACCTGAGGATGATGTGCAGTCCTCGGTGCCCCTGATCCCCAGAGATGAAATTTTGCGTTCTGTTCCTGCCGCAGGGAAAAAGGTGGCCCTGACCTTTGACGATGGGCCTTCCGCTAAGTATACGGTGGACTACCTGCGAGTCTTGCGTGAAAATCAAGTGCCAGCCACATTCTTTTTGATCGGTAGAAATGTACAACAGAATCCTAGTTTGGTGTCTTTGATAGCAGGGGAGGGACATGAGATTGGCAACCATACATATGATCACCCAAACCTGAAACGGAAGAATAAGGATTCTATTAGAAAGCAGATATCAAGCACCTCTAAGCTTCTGAATCAATGGACCCAACAGGATATTACACTTATGCGACCTCCTGGGGGAAACTTCGGTCCTGGCTTAGAGGCAGTCGCTGCTGAAATGGATATGCGCATTTGTATGTGGAGTGTTGATCCTAAGGATTGGGAGAAAAATAAAAAACATCAGGATATAATAGCAAGCATCAAGAAGCAATTGAGGCCTGGAGCAGTTATTCTTTTGCATGAGGGAAAACCTGAGACGTTAAAGGTGTTACCTATTTTGATTAATGATCTCCGCAAAGATGGCTGGGAGTTTGTCACAATATCCGAACTGGTGGGTGATAGTCCTGAATCAACTACAGACAGAGCGAGCAGGGGTGGGAGACTACTGCGAACATGTGACCGATCTTCCCTAACCATGGAAATCATTAACTTGATATAGGGGCAGGGTTACATCACCTGTACAGTGCAGCCTTATATCTGATCAAGGCTGATCGTGTAGCAAATGCTTTCATCACAGCTGGGGCACTGCAGAAAGTGGACACACTGGTCATCACCTGTAGTGGCTTCTCCTTCTGTAGGGCTTTCTTTCATATCCTCATAGGGACCATAGGGATCTAAATAACTGCTTATTTTCCCGCAGTCCTCCATAGAGCTGCTGCAGTTCGGACAATTCTCTGTTAGTTCTGTCAAGCCATTGCAAACAGGGCATTGTGAAGTCAATTTTGTTCCCCCTTACTGTTTTTCTTGACTGTTTTTCTTGATATTCGCTATTTATAATTTCCCCCCAAGAGGGGTTTTTTATTAATTGCTTAGAGGGAATTGAAAGGGAAACAGACGTAATTTATCGGATTATTTGAGTTAAGGATCATTTTTGATAAAATAAGGCATAAATGCTGGTAATCTAATAAATAAAAGCGAACAGGGAGTGCTCATCGATGAAGGTTGCGAATTCAATTGAAGAATTAATCGGGTGTACACCGGTTGTCCGATTAGGTAAGATGGCGGATCCCAAGGGTGCCCGGGTTTTTGTCAAGCTGGAGTTTTTTAACCCCGCAGGGAGTATAAAAGATAGGGTTGCCCTGCAGATGGTAGAGACTGCCGAAAAGGAAGGGAAGCTCAAACCAGGTGGGGTTATTGTTGAGCCCACCAGCGGCAACACAGGTATTGGATTGGCTATGGTAGCTGCTGCCCGAGGATATAAACTGCTAATTGTCATGCCTGAAACCATGAGTGTTGAGCGTCAAAAATTGATCAGCGGCTTGGGTGCAGAGTTGGTACTGACACCAGGGAAGGAAGGAATGAGTGGTGCGGTAAAAAGGGCGGAGGAAATATGCATGGAAAATCCCGATTATTTTTTGCCACAGCAGTTTGAGAACCCTGCCAACTCGAAAGCGCACCGTTTGACTACAGCTCAAGAAATCCTCGATCAAATGGGGGAAGATCTGGCTGGTTTTGTGTGTGGTGTCGGGACTGGTGGGACATTGACCGGTGTGGGGAGTGTCCTTAAGGAAAAAATGCCGGCAGTAAAGATTATTGCTGTAGAACCGGCTGGTTCTCCTGTGCTATCAGGGGGCCAAGTTGGTGTTCATAATCTTCAGGGGATAGGTGCCGGGTTTATACCCTCCGTACTTGATCAGAATTTAATTGATCAGGTGTTCACTGTGGGAGATGAACAGGCCATAGAGACAGCGAAGGCAATGATGAAGAAAGAAGGCATCATGGCGGGAATTTCTTCTGGGGCAGCTGTGTATGCAGCCCTACAAGTTGCTGCTCAATTATCACCACAAAAAGCTGTCTTAGCCATCGCACCTGATACAGGAGAACGTTACTTAAGCACTGCTTTGTTCGATTGAAGCAAGTAATACTCAGAACTGCAAATGAATGGTTTAGTTGGTGTTGGACTCCCGCTAGGTGGGAGTCCAACACCAAGTTAGTTAGTTAAAATGGCAATTGGTCGTTGGGCATAGAAGGAAATCGCAAAGCGAATTCCAACTAAACCAACGACCAATCACTAATAACCAATGACTACTAAAATATTTTTACGTCATGTGCTCCATGGCGCCGCAGGATATCTGCGGCTTCATTTAAGCGGTCTTCGCTTCCCTGTACAGAAACGAGGGTTTTACCCTGTCTGACATCTTCTTCGTAGTGTTGACCTTCAGCTTCCGGGATACCCCAATCAATTAATCCACCGGCTATCCCCCCGGTAGCCGCACCAGATAAAAGTCCGGCAATTGGACCCATGGCTATAAGTGGACCTATACCAGGTATGACCAGAGCACCGGCTCCGGCTGCAAGGCCCGCCAGGCCGCCAAGAGTACCCCCTGTTGTAATTCCCGCCATAGGCGAATTGCCTTCTTCTCCTCCCTCCATACGGGTCTCCTGAATATCTCCTTTGCCTTCATCCCGGGCTACAACAGAAATATCTTTATGAAAGCCCTTATCCCGTAAATCTACAGCAGCTTGTTCTGCCTGCCCGCGGTCATCAAAAATACCTAAAACCACTGATCCCATAACCATACCTCCAAGTATAGTTTTTTTACTCTTTTATATTGTGCAGTGAAGGATAAAAATTTATACCGACTAAAAGATTAGCAAATAAAGGATATTTCAAAAAATGAGGGGAAAGCGTTTTTTCTTGTCAAAACAGCTCTCCTCATGTAAGATCAAAACAGATTTACCAGGAATAATGTCTCAGAGGGGATGAGTTAATGACACCGGTTCTTTTTATCTCCGGTTATTCTGATACAGGCAAAACTACGCTTGTCAAAAATCTGATTCAATCTTTCAAAGGGATGGGATACCGTGTGGCAGCTGTCAAGCATGCTGCTCACGGCTATGAACTGGATGTTCAAGGTAGGGATACCTGGCATTACTGTCAAGCGGGAGCGGAAGAGGTGGTTGTTGTAGGGCCGCGGTCATTGACCATACATCACCAATATAAACAAGAACCATCCTTCAGGGAGGTTCTTGGAATGGTCAAAGATGTTGATTTTATCTTTGTTGAGGGCTATAAAAGGGAAGCAGGGCCCAAAATTGAGGTTGTCAGGAAGGGGAAGGAACGACTTTCCCTAGGAAATGATTTGATAGCTGTTGTCAGTGATGAGCCATTAACCGAAAAAGTGCCCTGTTTTGCAACAACTGATATCCCTCAACTGGCAAAATTTATTATCGACTATTTCAGACAGGGGGATAGGGATACTGTCTGACAGACCGTGTCCCTGTCTGCCCCTGTCTGCGGTTTAACCCTTCAAATCGTTAATTACCAAACCGGTCAGCAGCTTTGGGTAAAAATATGTGGACTTCTGAGGCATTTTATCTCCAGCAGATGCCACTTTGATAATCTCAGATATCTTGGTCGGGTTCAATAGAAAAGCTAATTGAGCATTTTGATTCAATGCGTTCAGGGCTGTTGCATCTTCTCTGGTATATGTGATGTTCTCCTGATCGGCGATCTTTTCCGGACTTATATTCAATATCTTTTGGAAGATCAGTGTTTGAAGAACTGCCGCATCTAGACTGCACCAAGCAGGTGATTTTCCAGGAGAGGAGACTTCTACACTGCCGGTCTCCCGTAGTATAACTAAATACAGGGCAGATTCTCCGGTTCCCATGATAAATGCTGTTTTCCCCGAATCTTGCTGCTTCTTTAAAAGACTGGCCAAGTCTTTCTCCTGGGAGTCTATTTTTTCCACATAGAAATATTTTTCAAGCTTTTTTAGAAAGCTACTGAGATCAAAGTTTAGTAAGCTGTGTACTATTCTGTGGGTTGGCAGAACAACCATTCCAGGATCACAGGCATTCACCAGGTAAATGAGGACATAGCTGCTCTCAGGATATTTATCACGATTTTGGCGGTAAAACTCCAAAGCTGTTTCGTAGCGGTGATGGCCGTCAGCAATGTAGAGCACCTGGTTTGCTAGGGTTGTAGTGATTTTTTCATTAAGCTTGGGATCAGTCATCACCCAAATCCGGTGCTGTTCTCCAAGATCATCTGTCAGCTCTATCTCTGATTGAGATTCTTTAACTTTTTCGTATTCCTGATCAAGAGTCATATCCTCATCAACATAAAATACAAAAATGGGGCTGAAGTTGGCCACACATTCAGACATGAGAGCTAAGCGATCAGCCTTGGGTTTTGAAAGTGTTTCTTCATGAGGTAGTATTTTTCCGGTTGAAAAGTCCTCCAGCTTGACTCGGGCGAAAAACCCGGTTCTGGTATGGTTCACATTATTGATGTAAAATTGCTGTTCATAAAGGTATAAGGCATCCCTGCTCTCACGAATTAAGACCCCTTCATCCAGCCATTTTCTAAAGTTATATGCTGCTCTTGTATATCTGTTCTCTTTTTCCGAATCATCTGGAAATTGGTATCCTAGTTCTAAACGTATACTGTTATAAGGATGCCTTTCATAAAACATTTTTTGTGCCTTGTCGTCAATAATATCGTAGGGTGGTGTGACAACATCAGAAATGTTCATAACTTTTTCCTGGTTGTACCGGATTCCCCTGAATGGTATAACTTTTGCCATTTTTTCGCCCTCCTTACTGCTTATTGTATAATTTATATTCCACTTAAACAAGAGCCATCAGCGGTTATGGTTTGAATAATAAGCATTGAAAATTGTAATTTTCCGTGTTTTAATTCAGGTGTGGATAAAAAAAGTAATAATGGTCAGGTGAATAAATATAATGAGCATAGATTATCATCTACACCCTCTTGGTCACAAAGGAGGGCGGTACACAAAAGAGTTACTGATGCCCTATCTTGATGAGGCACAAGTTCACGGGATCAGGGAAATCGGTTTTGCGGATCATGACGATTTTGTTGAAGGAATAAATATGGAAAGCATTCTTTCATTAAGGGCATTATTTCCAGATACAAAGATAAAGCTAGGGCTTGAGATTTCTTACAGGCCGGGAAGGGAAGAGGAGATAAAAAAGATTGCTGGAATGCTTCCTTTCGATTATTTAATTGGTTCGGTTCATGATCTGGAGGGTTGGATGTTCGATCACCCTGATTATCGTTCTGGCTATAGCAACTGGGATATCAGTGAATTGTATCGCAATTATTACAGTAGTATAGGACAGCTAGTCAGCAGTGGGCTTTTTGATATTGTGGGACACCTTGATGTGATAAAGGTTTTCGGTTATCGGCCACAGGGAGAACTTTTGCCTTTCGCTGAACAGGTTCTACAGTCTATCAGCCACACCGATCTTATAGTGGAGGTAAATACGGCTGGGCTGCGCAAACCCTGTGCTGAAATCTATCCTGCAGAGGAACTGCTTGCCAGGTGTTTCCAGCTAGATATACCGGTAACTCTAGGTTCTGATGCTCATATTGAAGGGGATGTAGCCAGGGATTTTGCCTGTGCTAGAGAGTTGTTGTACCGGACAGGTTACCGCCGTTTAATGGGTATTACAAAGCGTCGAAGATATTCAGTTCTGCTTTAATAACGACGCAGATGGAGGAGACATGTCCTTTTTTTTGCTCATTATAAGCCTCGGTATAATTTTAGTCGCCGCGGAGATCTTTACAAATGGGGTAGAATGGCTCGGTTTTAGATTGCATCTATCAGAAGGTGCAGTTGGGAGTATTCTTGCAGCTGTGGGTACGGCTCTACCCGAATCACTGATACCATTGATCGCTTTTGTTGCTGGGACAGGGATCGAACAGCAGCATGTAGGGATTGGAGCCATTATCGGTGCACCCTTTATGCTGAGCACCCTGGCTTTCTTTATCAGTGGATCGGTGGTGGTTTTAGAGGCTAAAAAACGCCTGGATTTTCCTCACTTGATCGTTGATGATGTGGTGATCAGGCGGGATATCTTTTTCTTTATTATTGGTTATAGCATAGGCCTGGGGGCAGCCTTTATTGAAAGTACAATAATACAGTATCTGGTCGCCGCCTTTTTAATTACATGGTACTTTCTTTATGTCTGGTTAACACTGAATATGGGCAGAAGCGTGGGCAACAGTTCAGAATTGCGTCCACTTTATTTTAGCCTTTTCAAGAAAAGTCCACCCCTACAGCTGATTATCCTTCAGATCATTTTTGCCATTGTAGTTTTAGTAATCGGAGCCAATCTTTTTGTTGATGAAGTCTCTATAATTGCTGAAATGCTAGGTATCACCCCCTTTATTTTATCATTGATAATTGCTCCTATTGCTACAGAACTTCCGGAAAAATTTAACAGCGTGATTTGGCTGCTCCAAAAGAAAGACACCTTTGCTTTGGGTAATATTACAGGAGCAATGGTTTTTCAGAGTGTTGTACTGCCCAGTATAGGTATCATTTTTACAGATTGGCATTTTGTCAGTGGGTCTTTATTACCGGTAGTTTTAACATTTCTTTCGGTAGGACTTGTCTATCTGTCTCTTTTATTGAAGAGAAAACTCAATGCCTATGTTTTATTGGCAGGAGGCTTGTTTTATCTTATCTTTTTATGGGGTATGCTGCATTAACTGGAGGGAGTATTGTTGAACCTCGCTTTTATTTTTGCATCATCATTCCTAATCGCAATGTCCGGTGCTCTGATGCCGGGTCCAATGTTAGCAGTTACAATAAGGGAAAGCCTAGAGCAAGGGTGGCTAGCTGGAATGTTTATCGCTGCAGGGCATGGCCTTGCGGAGATCATTCTCTTATGTCTGTTCGCTTTGGGTCTGAGCAGTGTCCTGCAGGCTCATTGGATAACAGTTATTGTAGGCATTGTTGGAGGTTTGGTGCTTTTCCTGATGGGTATACAGATGATGTACAATGCCTTACAGGGGAAAATGGAATTTGCCGCTTTGAGTAATGAGCAAGGAGGACAAGTTGTTACCGAAGTAACCAGAAGGTCTTTTAGCCGTGCACTCGGTGCTGGTGTTGTCGTCAGTATTGTAAACCCAGGGTGGATTATTTGGTGGCTGACGATAGGTGTGCTGTATGTTACACAGGCTTTGCAGTATGGTTTGTTGGGACTTGGTTTTTTTTATACAGGACATATCCTGGCTGATTTCGCCTGGTATATTTTTATAGCTTTTATCGTTGCTTCAGGAAAAAAATTATTGACAGCAAAGACATTCAATTTAATTCTTGCAGGATGCGGGCTGCTATTGGTCTTCTTAGCATTGGTTTTTATTTTACAGGCCATCCTGTCAGTGATATAAATAATATAAAAGTATTGGAGGGTGATATTATGAATCACTATGATTACGCTCATAATCTGGCCCGGGCTTTAAAAGAATCTGAGGAATACCAGGCTATGCTCAAGGCGAAGGAGCAGATGGAAGCGGACCCCAAAAACAAGGAGATGCTTTTGGAGTTCCGCAAGTTTCAATGGGAGATGCAAAAATCCCAGGCTCTCCAGGAAGAGATTGATGAGGTCACCAAGCGCAGGATGGCACAACTAGGGGATCTAGTGGGGGCCAACTCAGCAATCCAAGGCTACTTGATGGCAGAGTATCGGTTTGGTCAGGTAATGATGGATATTCAAAAAATACTTAGTGATTCACTTGCCGAATGGTTCAAGATCGCAGCAGAATCTGTCATTGGTGAGGAAGAAACGCCAGAACAATAAAAGAGGGATCCATTATTAAGAGACTTGCATTGTTTATTTGTATGATATTGATTGTAACAATTCTAATAGGGTGTGCTCACTCGGTTAATCAGCTTTCTTTTGTGGCTACTGTGCTTGAAAATGATGAAACCTATTTGTTGGTAAAACCTGAGGAGGGTTCTGACGAGTTAAGATCTGCCGACAGAATCACAGTATCTATCAGAGATACAGTGCTGCTGAACTCCCAGGATATAGAAATAGCAGCCGATGATATTGCAATTGGGAAGCAAGTAGAAATAGCCTATGATGGAACAATAGCTGAAAGCTATCCTGCTCAGATCAATCAATGTTCTAGAGTTAGGTTATTGGATTAGTAGCTTAATTAAAGGGTATGACATTCTCTCTGATTAACGACATTGGGGGCAATTGACCGGTTCTTGATTTGCTGCTATAATCTCTCTAGTTTTTCACAGACTATCAGGTATTGGGGGGAGTAATATGTTAAGCACACCGGATCTATATACACTTGTTTCTGCGGCAGCAGAAGGAGAAAAAGAATTGACAGCCTTTGACCAAGCACTTCTAAAAGCGGGAATAGGAAATGTAAACCTGATCAGGGTAAGCAGCATCCTGCCGCCGGGGTCAGAGTTCGTCAAGGAATTGGCCTTACCTCCCGGTTCGCTGTTGCCTATTGCTTATGGGAGTATTTGCAGTTCAGAGCCTGGATCTTTAATCGCCGCAGCTGTCGCTGTTGGTATAGGGTCCAGTACCGATGACTTTGGGGTGATCATGGAGTATTCAGGCCATTGTACCCAACAGGAAGCTGAGGGTGAAGTAAGAGAGATGGTGACTCAGGCTTTCCAGTACCGGGGCAAGGAATTAATAGAAATTAAGGTAGCTGGTATCGAGCATAATGTCCAGTGCTGTGGGTGTGTGTTTGCAGGTATTCCACTCTGGTACAAATAAACGTTGGACACATTTAATTTAACTGAGGAGTTAATAAATATGGAATTATGGTTTACAGAAAAACAGACGCCAGGTCTTGGTATTACCTGTAAGGTTTTACAGACACTGCATAGAGAGAAGACCCCTTATCAGGAAATTGCGGTTATTGATACAATGCAGTACGGCCGTATGCTGGTTTTGGATGGTATGGTGCAGTTGACCATAGGTGATGAATTCGTTTACCATGAGATGCTGGCTCATGTCCCCTTACACATCCATCCCCATCCTAGTAATGTGTTAATTATCGGCGGGGGGGATGGAGGGACTGCTCGAGAGGTACTTCGGCATCCTCATATAGAGAAGGTCACTCTTGTGGAAATAGACCGGCGTGTTGTAGATGTTTGCAGACAATTTCTACCGGAGGTTGCCAGTTCTTTTGATGATCCCAGAATGGAGGTACACTATACTGATGGAGTGGCTTATCTCTTGAATAAAGAGAATGAATATGATGTCATTCTTGTCGACTCTCCCGAACCGATCGGACAGGCGGAGCGTCTATTTGGCACAGAATTTTATAAAGGGATCGCTGCTGCCCTGCGCAAAGACGGTCTCTTTGCAGCTCAGACGGAATCTCCATTTGTAAATGGTGATTTGATCGCCAGTGTTTACAGCAAGATCAGCAGCCTATTTCCCATCACCGGGCTATACCTTGCTCCTGTTCCCACATACCCCAGTGGAAGTTGGAGTTTTACGATAGGTTCAAAAAACTATGATCCACTGGCAGCACGGAATGTGGGTCTAGAGGGATTACGCTATTACAATACCGGAATGCACCAGGCTGCTTTTCAATTGCCGAATTTCCTTCAGGAACTCTTGTGTCAGGGGGGTACCGATTAGTGAAAACAGCTGAACTTTGTGTGCGAGACTGGTCATTTCTTGCAGCAAAGGACTCTTATCAGGATTCCCGGCTTGTGCTGGCGGGAATACCCTTAGATCTAACCTCCAGTTTCCGGCCTGGGTCTCGCCAGGGCCCTCAGGCGATCCGCAGTGTATCTGAGGGACTGGAGGAATTCAGCCCTTATTTAAACCTTGATTTGGTTGACTGCCATTTTTATGATCTAGGGGATCTTTTGTTGCCTCAAGGGAATCTTGATCTCTGTTTGCAGAGGATTGAGCAGCTCTGTAGGTTACTGCTGCAAGATGAGAAACTGCCGGTGTTTTTGGGTGGGGAGCATTTGATCACTTATCCAATCGTTAAAGCAGCCTTTGATTTTTATCCGGATTTAGCTGTTTTGCATTTTGATGCCCATGCGGATCTGCGGGATGAGTACTTAGGCGAAGCCTATTCTCATGCGACAGTAATGCGCAGGGTATGTGAGTTGGTTGGTCCGGAAAATGTCTACCAGTTTGGGATCAGATCCGGGACCAGAGAAGAATTTGCTTATGGGGATAGTTTTACTAATTTTTATCCCTTTCAGCTTGTTCAGGCTCTTCAATCATCTCTCTCTGGGTTGACCAAGCGTCCCCTTTATGTCACATTAGATATCGATGTGCTTGATCCTGCTTATGCACCTGGGACAGGCACCCCTGAACCAGGCGGTGTTTCACCTCAGGATATTTTTCAGGTTTTCGCTCTGCTGCAGGGATGGAATGTGATAGGCTGTGATATTGTGGAACTGACACCAGTCTATGATCCCAGTGGTATCACTACACTGCTGGCAGCGAAATTGGTGCGGGAAGGGCTTTTAGCTTTTCAAGCAGGTGGAGACAATGAGAGAAGATAAACCGTTTGAAGCATCATGAAAAAACAGGAGAAACAGTCAAAATTCATATAAAATAAAATAAACAGTTTGAATAAAGAGAGACTATATACTAAGATTGGTAACAAATACTTTTATTAATGACTACAGAATGGTTAGCTTATTATCATTTTACTAAATGAGGGGGTGGCTGTCATCGCAGATGCAGATATCGATTCCTTAAATGCTCAAATTGATGAACTTTATATGGAAGGGCGACTAAAAGAGGTTGAAGCTGTTCTCAAAGAGATGATGGAGCTTATAAAAAGTGAAGACGGGGAACAAATGGCTTATGTTAACATGCTTAATAGAATGGGCGGCTATTATCGTGAAATGCACGAATTTGAAAAAGCAGAGTCTGTTTTTCTCGAAGCCATGAAAATTTGTGCAGAAATCTCTGGAAGAGATCATCCTGATTACGCTACGACCATCAATAACTTTGCTAGTTTATGTCGTATCATGAAAAAGTTTGCCAAGTCTGAAAAGCTGTTTCTTGAAGCTATGAAAATTTATGAAAAAACATTGGGCAAACAACATTTTCTCTATTCCAGCGCCTTAAACAATCTTGGTCTTCTATATCAAGATATGGGGGAATTTGAAAAAGCAGCGAAACTTCATGAAGAAGCACTAGAGATTGTTCGTAAGCAGGAGGAAGATAAGATTATCCATGCCACTAGTCTGAATAATTTAGCCAGTGCCTACCGTGCCCTAGGAAGAAATGAAGGAACAACTGCTCTATTAAAAGAGGCTGTAGATATTTATGAAGAGGTAATGGGCAAAAAGCATCCCCTTTACGCCTCTGGTTTAAACAACTTGGGGTCACATTACCTGGTAATGGAGCAATATGAAGAAGCTGAACCACTTCTTATTGAATCCCTAGAAGTTTTATCAGACATTTTTGGTACTGAACACCAACACTATCTTACGGCAGCAACCAACTTAGGTCTGCTCTATGAAAAAATGGGTCAAGACCGAAAAGCAATTCAATACTATAATGAAGTTGCTCAAATCTACGCTAAAATTCATGGTAAAAGTCATCCGCAATATGAACGAAGTATGTATAAAATAGCACGATTAAAACAAAAAACAGGACATCAGCTATAGGGTGGTCTCATAATCAATGGAAGGAAGAGCGGGAGGAAGGGACAATGCAAGGTTTAGATTTATCTGAACAGTATTTTAATGAAGTAGGCATGCCCATGATCAAGGATAAATTCCCCCGGTACCAAGATAAGATCGCTGCTGGTTTGGTAGGTGCGGGTTCTGAGTGCTTCTCCTTTGATGACGAAATCTCTCGGGATCATGACTGGGGCCCTTCTTTCTGTCTATGGTTGAATCAAGAGACTTATCAAGCCATCGGCGCAGAACTCCAAAAAGAATATGAACAACTTCCTAAAGTGTTTGGCGGATTTCCCAGCCGAAAGATCTCAAAATGGGGAGAAGGGCGTATCGGTGTTTTTGAAATCGGCAAATTTTACAAACAAATTATCGGATTTGACCATGTACCTAAGGATTTATTGGAATGGCGCCTGATTCCGGAAACTTATTTAGCTGAAGCAACTAATGGCCGTGTCTTTGTGGACCCTGTCGGAGAATTCAGTGCTTTTCGCCAAAAATTGAAGGATTATTACCCAGAAGACATTCGACTCAAAAAAATCGCATCCCGCTGCATGACCATAGCTCGATCTGGTCAATACAACTTTATGCGCTGTGTTAAGCGCGGGGATCTTGTTGCTGTCCAATATAGCGAAACAGAGTTTATCAATGATAGTATTTCCATGGTTTTTCTTCTGAATAAAAAATATAAGCCCTATTATAAGTGGATGCACAGGGCTTTAAAAAGCTTGCCTATTCTAGGAGAGGAAATGTTTCAGCTTTATTATTATTTGGTGAGGCTCCATGAAATAGCTACTGGCCACGAGATTTATCAAAAGAAATTTATTTTGATTGAAAAGATATGTCAGTTGATCATCGAAGAATTGCGAACTCAGGGATTAACCGATTCCTGCAGTGATTTTTTGCAGGATCATGGACCTTTGGTGCAAATGCGTATCAAGGATTCTAGGATTAAAGCAATGAATGTTTGGATTGAATAGTAGAGCCTAAAGGGCTGAGAAAGGCAGATGAATATGAAGAAGGAATTGATCAATAAAATTGTAGCAAAGGAATGGGAAATGTTTCAAAATGTCACCAATCAGGGAGGGCGGGCATCCTGTCAGGAGAATCCTGATACCTTTGAAATTATGCGTTCCAGTCAGTGGGAGACTTGGCCGGTAGAGGCTCTAGAAAGCTATTTGGATGATATGGAAAAAGCTGAGCAAGATGGTAGAAATCTATTGACAGAAAAATATGCCCGTATGATGCATTCTACAGCTCCCTTGGAATATGCGGGATTTCAGGATCAACTACCACATTTGGACCAGGAAGTGAGCCAGTTAATCGAAGATATTATTAAAATTCATCTATCATGGGAAGAAGATTTGATGGTATCTTACCCTTATCTTTGTCAGAGAGGTCGTCCTATATATACGAGAGAGGATACACCACATACTACTTCAATCGAGACTTATCTGAGAGGGGAACTGGGAACCTATTCTAAGAAAACGTTGACATTATATTACCAACATATTCTTAAGAAAATGGAAAAATCAGATAATTACAGCGGTAGTAAACGTATTTTGGAGAACACAGTAAAACGATATGGTTTTAACTCCTTAGAAGAAGCAAATGAAAAAGTGAAAATGTCGATGATGAAAAAATAGGGCAGCTCTTAGCTCGGTATCTACCATTCTTAAGACGGCTGAGCTGCTAACTCAAACAATAAAATTTCGTTAGTAGACATTAGCTTCCAGAGAAAAGATGCCGAGTAGAATAAAACATGAGTTCACTCAAATGTTTTTATTAAATCGATGTTGACTCTAAGGAAAATGGATGTTATAATCATGACGTCGATGGGGCGATTAGCTCAGCTGGTAAGAGCGCCTGCCTTACAAGCAGGAGGTCGGCAGTTCGAGCCTGTCATCGCCCACCAGATAATGCACATTGACAATATATAAAATGGAACTGTGGTGTAGTCGGTTTAACACACCGGCCTGTCAAGCCGGAGATCGCGGGTTCGAGTCCCGTCAGTTCCGCCAATAAAGGCTCGGTAGCTCAGTTGGTAGAGCAGCGGACTGAAAATCCGCGTGTCGGCGGTTCGATTCCGCCCTGAGCCACCATCAGCATGCGGAAGTAGCTCAGCGGTAGAGCATCGCCTTGCCAAGGCGAGGGTCGAGGGTTCGAATCCCTTCTTCCGCTCCAATAATGTCAAGCTCCGCAAGAGATTGCGGAGCTTTTCCATATTTCATAATTGTTTTTTGAGATTAATTATGATAAATGATGTAAAAAAGCAAATTATATATAAAAAGGGGATATATTTGAGTTATCGTCAACATAATATTGAAATATAATCACAGCAAGATGCTAATGGAGAAACTATAATATGGAGGTTGTAGATTGAGGAAGATTGCTTTAGTAACAGACAGTACAGCTGACCTGGCGGAGGAGTTACAAAAAGAACATGATATTCACGTAATACCTTTGAAGGTAAGGTTTGGTAATCGAGAGTATATGGCTCATCAAATTGCCAGTGAGGAGTTTTATCGTCTTTTATCTGAAGAAGAAGAACTTCCCCAGACATCACAGCCTACCCCTGAACAATTTGAGCAACTATATGGTGAATTGCTGAAAGAGTATGATGAAATTATTTCAATCCATATATCATCTGGATTGAGTGGCACCTTAAACGCTGCACATCTGGCAAAAGAGAGACACCAGGCGAGAATTCACGTTATTGATTCTAAAACTATAAGTCTAGGTATGGGATTAATGGTGCTTGATGCTGCTAGGTATATTAAGGAAGGCCTTGAAGGATTGCAAATTGTTGATAAACTTACCAGTGTAAGAAAAAATATTGAAACCATGTTCACTCTGAATACATTGGAGTATCTACAAAAGGGAGGGCGAATAGGAAAAGTTGAGGGCTTGTTAGGATCATTCTTAAATATTAAGCCTGTTATCCGGGTAGGGGATGATGGAATATATCATACCTATACAAAAGTCCGCAATCAACGTAGGGCTTTACAAGCTATAGTTACAGCCATTCGAGAGTTGACCAAGGGGAGAAAGCGAATCAAGCTTTCAGTGGCTCACGGAGATGCCTTTGCTGCCGGTCAATACTTGAAAGAATCGTTGGAAAAAGCTTTTGATCTAAAAGCGGCTATCTTCACACAGGTCGGTCCAGTAATCGGTGTGCATACAGGTCCCGGAACTGTAGGAGCGGCTGTTCAGTTTGAATAATCAGACAGACCCGGGGACAGGGACTTGCTGTGAAGATCGTGGGGAGCCTTTTTGGTATATCGGTGGGTCATATAATATTTTTTCTTGCCTGGGTTCTTGTCAATCTATTAAAACTAATATATAATAATGATTGTAATCGCGAGGGCAAGTGGCGAAGCGGTAACGCAGCGGACTGCAAATCCGCGATGCACCGGTTCAAATCCGGTCTTGCCCTCCATTTTTATTTGCCGGGGTGGCGGAATTGGCAGACGCACGGGACTTAAAATCCCGGGAGCCTCGCGGCTCGTGAGGGTTCGATTCCCTCCCTCGGCACCAAGTGGCAAGGGGACGTTTCGTCTGCCACATATTTTTAAGCATGAGGGGCTGTTGCACAATGAATCGAGTGTTCGAAGTGTAGCAGCCTTTTTCTATTTCCGTATTTTAAATCATGAGCAGCTTATAACAAAGCTGAAACAGAGATGCCACCAGAAAGGCAGGTACTAAATGACACAGGTAAAACTAGGAATTGGAACTTATAAAGAAAGATTTCTCGAAGATTGGGATTTTTGCCTCAGGAGTTTTGATGTTTTAGAACTGCAGGATTTTATTATGCCAGATAATCTGGAAAGCAAGGAGATCATTGATCAGTATCAAGGAATGTTGTCTGATTTTTCTGGTGAAGTTACCCTACATGGCCCTTATTTGAATCTTGTACCCACCAGTATTGATAAGAAGGTGAAAGATGTAGCTGAGTACAGGTACCTGCAGGCTGTTGATGCGGCGATGAAGTTAGGGGCAAACAAATTAGTAATACATTCATTCTATGATACGAATACAGGTTATGCTCAATATGATGATTTGTGGTTGGATGGTAATATACTTTTTTGGAATGCTTTTTTGCAGAAGATTAAGGGTAGCGGAGTAACTATTCTCTTGGAGAATGTCTATGACAAGACACCGGTTACTTTTGCTAAGCTGATGGAATATCTTGATTCTTCTCAAATATCCAGCTGTATTGACATCGGGCACTGCAACTGTATGGCTAATAGCAAACCGGATGAATGGATTAAGAGAGTTAGGGGACATTACTTTCATATAAATGATAATGATGGAACAAGGGACGGGCACCTGGTTCCGGGAAAAGGGAATATTGATTTCCATCGTATTACAGAGGAGTTAGCAGATTTATCGCTAGTCCATCTGATCGCGGAAATGTGGGAGGGGTTTGTGGTTCAATTTGAGGGTTTACAAAGGCTGCGGGAGATGATAAACAGGCAAAGGTCGTTGAACTGCAGCAGGTTATGATTGTTCAAAGACACCAACCTTCTTTTCCAGATGCATTAGGGTCTTTTCATCAACTTCTCCTGTTATAGGCAGTCCGTGATGCAGTTGATATGACTTCACCGCCAATTCTGTAAGAAAACCATACCAACTATCACAGTCATAAGGAAAAAAACCGCTATCTTTCAAAAGAAGTTGAGCATAGACTACATCAGGGCCAGAGGCGTCCTTTTTCAATGTTCGGGTACAGCAGCCTGCCATCCAGGAAAAAGGGGCTTGTATCTTCACCGGTGTCCCTACAGATACCCATTCAAAAACTTGGTTCACGTCATCATTAAACATCCTGATACAGCCTGCAGAAACAGAGTTGCCGATCGACCAGGGCCTGTTTGTTCCATGGACTCCATAATTTCCCCAGGGGACATTGAGCCCCATCCAGCGTGTCCCGAAGGCACCGCCTTCATCATAGTCTTTATCAACGATTTTCCATTCTCCTATCGGTGATGGGGTTTCCGGCTTTCCTGCAGCTATAGGAAATTCATAATAATCCTGTTCACCCTCCCGGACCGTCAGGGTGAGTGTTTCAAGATCGACTATGATGTTCACATTTTCCGGCGGTGACTTTGGCAGGGCAGTTGCAGGGCTTTCACATCCTTCTCCTAAAGCAGTCCAGGTAGCTTGATCAACCCTTCCGGTGGCACGCTGTTTTTTTGTTTTCTGAAAGGAGCGGACAGCATTAGCGGTTTCCTTGTCATAAATTCCGTCACATGTGCCTTGAAAGATACTGAGCTGTTGGAGTCTGTATTGGAGTTCCTGAACATCTTCTCCTTGCATCTGAGGCTTTGTTTCATATAATTCTCTACATAAAGTACAGCTGCAGTTCTTTGCAGAAGCAAACAGTAATTCTGGTGAAGCCAGACAGAAAAAAAGCATAAATACGGATATGAGTACAATTTTGTTCATTCGCATTTATTTCACCCGAAGTTAGTTTTGCTTTCCTGCATGGTTTTTATTCTATTGATGATCGTAAAAAGAGAACATTCTTTCTGTAAGGCCTATCTAGCTCCTAGATGTCTTTTGATGGCGCAAATCAGGGCGGTTTTGCTACATGCTTGACAGGAAGCGCATCCGTAATTCCCCTTTGGTAAAAAAATGTCGGCATTACACTATAAAATATCGGTGCTTTACTTGACCGAAAGCAAAGATGTGGGTATAATATAAAATGTTACGGGCGCGTAGCTCAGTGGGAGAGCACCTCCTTGACGCGGAGGGGGCCATAGGTTCAATCCCTATCGCGCCCACCATTTATTTTCTGGGGAAGCCTTGAGGGACAAGGGGTTCAGGGGTTTATCAAAAAACGATAATTTGGGGCCAACAGCTCTTTAAGGTTCTCTAAGAATCCTTTAGTTCTAAGGAGTTCCGCAACTAGATTGACAAGGGATTGACAAAAGGGATTGACAAGGGATTGACAAAAGCGCGTATTTAGAAGGTTAGGTTTATCGGTACCCGCAGGGGGGTTTCTGCGGGTTTTTGTTGTTTGCTTAAAATTATTTAAGGGATATAAGCACAATGTTTTTGGTTGGTCAATGAGTTAGTGGTTAGGAATTTTGTATAAGGAGCTGGGCTTATGGGTTTATGTTGTTTTTTTTACAGAGGAAACCGTAAGTTAAATAGCGAACCATATTATTGTATAATCAACTTTAAAGTAACTCTAGGTGCTAAAAACACAAGACATTATCATCAGGTAATAAAACATGCTTGTAATGCTTCAGAAAACTATCTTAGGACAGAGAGGGGTGACAAACATTGCCAAAAAAATATCCTCCAAGCAGCTTACCATTTCTGCAAGCCCAAATATTAGAAGCAATATATTTAGGGTTAGCTAATGGTCAAGAAGTAGGATTGGAAAAACTATCTGAAATAACAACCTATAAACCGGACAGCAAAATATTAGCAAATGCCATTAACAGCCTAACCAAAAAAAGGTTTCTTGAGGGCTCTTTAGAGGAAGGCTTTTCAGTTCCTTCGGAAAGATACGACTTTTTTAAGCAGGTTTTGAAGGCTAACGAGTTTGTGGACAAGAACTATTCAAAGAAAATCCTTGACTGGTTGTCTAAAAAGACGTCAAAAGTTGAAAGTTTTCTTAAGAAGAAAAACATCAGCGACTTAAACGAGTTTGGGGTTGTCCATAAGTGGTATAGTTATTTAGAAGACTTTCCATATACACTGGTAGAGGCAAAAATAAAAGAGGGTGTCGATTCAACAGCCTCTTTAGTTGTTGACCCTTTTTGTGGAAGCGGAACCACCTTGGTTACAGCCAACATGTTTCATCTGGATGCAATTGGTTTTGATTCTAACCCTTTAATGGCGTTTGTGTCTAAAGTAAAAACGACCTGGGATGTCAACATGGACGAGTTTAGCAGTGCAATATCAAAAGTAGCTTCTAAGTTTTTGGATAGGGTTAAATCGCTAGAAAACAAACCAATTAAAGGCGACTTTCTTGAGAGAATGCCTAAAAAAGAACTGAACCAATGGTTAAACCATCGGTTGCAGCAAGAAGTGGCTTTATTAAAGATGATTATTATGGAAATAGAGGATGTAAAAATAAGAAACTTGTTTTTACTAGCAATGGCAGTATCGTGTTTTAATGCATCTAATGTAGCCCTTTGTCCCGGAACCACTTTTTATCCTTTTAGAGAAAAGCCAGAGTTGTGGGATTTGTTAACAGATAAAATCATCCAAATGTATGAAGACCTTAAGGCAATTCAGTCTCACAATAATTACGGCGAATCTAGACTTATTGCTGATACTTGTTTAAATGCTAGTCAATACATTGATAACAACTCCATTGATTTTATAATAACATCGCCTCCGTATCCTAATGATTTGGAGTATACCAGACAAACAAGGCTAGAGTTATATTTACTTGACTTTGTTATGAATATGGATGATGTGCAGTCAATTAAAAGACAAATGGTTAGAGGAAGTACAAAACTGATATACAAAGACGACACCACGGTTGATTATGTTGCTAAATACGATTCAGTTCAAGCAATTTCCCGAAAAATCCACGAAAAAACTAAAGACAAAAACTGGGGTTTTGATTATCCTAGAATGGTCAAGGAATATTTTGGAGATATGTTTTTATGCTTGAAAGAGTTTTACCCCTTAATGAAAAAAGACTCTACCTTTATGTTAGTTGTTGGTGACCAAACTATAAAGGGCGTTGTTATACCAGTGGGGGATATTTTAATTGAAATAGCTGAAGACATAGGTTATAAAAACTGCAAAAAAGAACTGTTCAGGATGCGAAGAAGCACAGGGCATACAATTCCTTTACCTGAAGAGATAGTGGTTATCGAGAAAGGATGAATGATTGTCATGCCAAACATACAGCTTGAAGCTTTTGGAGAGCTGTTTGGTGGGGGCAACTCAAAAAGTCGGTTTAGTGAAAAAAACTACGCGTGTCCTTTTGATTCCAGGGTTGATAAATGCGATAAACCAAACAGGAGTTCTATTAGATACGGCAGCTGCTCTGCACAGTATGGTCAAAACAAAAGAATAATTTGCCCTAGACGGTTTTACGAAGATAATTATAAAATTTTAAAGCAAGTCAAAAACTTTATTTGGAATACTGATGACACTAAAATAGAGTGCTATAATGAGTTTCGCATCACCTCAGTTAGTGAAGACGATAGTTTTTATTTTGGAAATCTGGACTGGCTGCTAGTGAACTCTGAAAACAATAATGATTTTTGTGGTGTAGAAATACAAACAGATGCAACCACAAACACAGGAGAATTTAAAAAAGCAATAACCGACTTGCTAAATAATGAGCTAAAAGAAAGTTATGCTTTCGGGTTAAACACATTAGCTTCGTTCAAAGGGTTTTTGCCTCAATTTATTTTTAAGGGGCAACTGTTTGACGACTGGAAAAGGCCTTACTGTGCTGTAATGCAAGATGAGCTATGGAGAGAGTTTATTAAAAAGTTTAGAATTAGGTATAAGGAAATTAATACCTATACCACAGAAACGTTTATGTTTTTTATATATTCTTTAGAGTTAGCCGACAATAAGTATACCTTAGGCAAGCCAACCATTTATGCAACTAGATGGATAGATATGTTGTTGTCTTTTTCTGTAAAAAACGAATTATTAATAGACTTAAACGATATTTCTGAAAAAATTAGAACGAAAATGAGCAGAAGCAGCCCAATAATAACGCTATAAATATAAACAACTAACCTCTTTACCTGGAGCCGTTACGGGTATAGAGGTGCGCCAGCGGTGCATTTCGTGCTGCTGGCGCGTTTTAATCAGAAGGGAGCCTTAAAGCCTGTACCCCCTGCGGAACTTATCTTCGATGTAGTCGATGCCGGCTGCCGTTATTTTAACCATAAAATCTGATTGCCCTTTAATTGGACTACAATTAAGGAGGGAAATATGAAACAAAGTATGATTAACGGTAATAACCCTGGTATGATACTATCATGTTTAAGAACAAGCTTCGTCCTCTTTGAGCAGATGTTTTTCAATAAAGTCGATACCATCAGCGGTTATTTTCGCCATATACTCAACAGCTCCTTTTGTTGGGCGACAACAGGCTAATCCTTTATCTGCCAGATAAGACAAGGCAAGCCGCTCTTCCGTATCTTCCGGCTCTAAGGTTATTTTGCTCTCTTTGCCATCATTGTCAAAATGCTGGTCATACAACCGTTTAAGCATAGAAATTCGCAAGTTAATCCGTTCATTTATTTTTGATTTTTCGTTCAACCAAAAACACCTCTCTTTTCCTTTAATGAACCTTTATGTTTTGTTAAAACGGGCATAAATCTTTACAGTGAAATTCGACATGCCGGATACCCCTGGGGGTGATCATGACAGTAGCTTTGAATTGATGTTTTCCGGAAGCTATTAATGCTCCAGAAATTAGCTTTTCGCGAATTAAATGTTGCAGGGCAAGCCGTTTTTCGGTTTCGTCCATTTCTAGTATTATTTCAAGTCCGTTACCGCCGGTTTCAAAATAGTTATCATAAATTTCTTTTAGTAAGGTTTCCCTGAACTCAATTCTTTCCTTGCAGTCCACATTCTGTTCCTCCTTTGAGGTTGGTTATTAAACAAGCGGGCATTTTTTTCCTTCATAAAGACGCATATTTATGCGTCTTTTTTTTGCTTTATAGGGGTGATGTGTCGTGGATAAATCTATTTTTGCAGCTGCTAAAGAAGGCAACCAAGAAGCAATCGAAACTATTTTGGAGAAATATAAAGGGATTGTGCTAGCTTGCGCTAATAAGTATTATTTGCAGGGAGCAGACAGGGACGATGTTGTCCAGGAGGGGCTTATCGCGCTTTATCAAGCAATTTTAACTTATGATAATAAACGTCCTTTTGGCAGGTACGCGAAAATTTGTGTAAACAGAAGAGTTTGCTCGGCGGTTACTGCTCATACAAGAAATAAACACCTTGCCCTGAATACTGCTGCCCGTCTTGACCAACCGGCTTTTACTAGCGATGAAGACGGGGCACTTTTGATAGAGCGCGTTGCGTCAAATGCTGTTGACCCTTGCTTTTTGGTTGCTGAAAAAAGCATCGTGGAAAATATAACTGAAGTAGCTAAAAACGCATTATCGCCGACCGAGTGGGAAGTGTTAAATCTTTTTGCGGAGGGAAGAACATACCCAGAAATCGCCAACGTTTTAGGTATAGGCAGGAAATCTGTAGATAATGCGCTTCAGCGGGCACGGAAGAAGTTAAAAAGAGAGCTTCCTGGATTATTAGCAGTTAGTTAAATCATTTAAAGAGGAGATGGTATATAATGGCAAAGGTTTATTCGATAGTTCAACCGACAGGAAAAATATCTGTCCTGGCTGGCGAGTTTTTAAATGACATCAACAGGCGGGGGTACTCAAAACATACTGTAAGGGCATATCGGTGCGCCCTGAATTATTTAGCCGGAGCATTACACGACCCTGACGTAAGCGAGGTAAATGGACAGGATATTGTACAAGCACTGAACCGAGATGATTGGACAAAAGAGACCACTGCTGCGCGTCAAGCGGCGGTTAAATCCTTTTTTGGGTGGTTGAAAGACCAAAACTATATCTCGGTAGACCCCGCAGCTGGGCTGGGTAATATTCGTCGGGCAGAAGGGGTGCCGCGGCCTATACCGGAAGAAGATTTATTAAAAATTCTCCGGACTGCTGGAAGATTGTCTTTGGGGCTGCGGTGTTTGTTTAACGTTTTGAATGATACCGGCATGAGGGTAGGGGAAGCTCTATCCCTTGATGTTGAGGATGTTGACTGGACACCCGGGCAGGAGTCGATAACTATCCAGCACGGCAAGGGCGACAGGGGAAGAATGATACCTGTTCTGCCCGATATGCCCTGCTTTAATCTGTTGAGGCGGCTGTGCAGAGAGAGGAAGGCTGGGCCGTTGTTTATTACAGGCTGGAAAACGCGTGCCAACTACGATTGGGCTTATTACTGGTGGGGCATGGTAGTGGAAAATGCAGGGCTGGCTGAAAAAGGGTATACAATTCATCAGCTTCGACATTCAGCTATTACCGGTTGGGTGCGGAACGGGATTAATTTACTTGTTGCGCGGAGGATGGCAGGACATAAAGCGCTGAGGACAACAGAAAGATACTGCGCTTTGGATAATAAAAAAATTAGAGAGGAGTTGAGGTTATGCGGCAAATGAGGGTTAGGAGGCTGAAAAGGGAAAATAAAAAGCGGGTAAACTTGCGACTTGAACCCAGCTTAATAGAACTATTGCGGGAGATAGCCGAAGAAGAAGGGGTTGGCTATCAAACTATGATCCGCAGCTGGCTGTGGGAAAAAGTTAATAAGGCTAGCTAAAAAAGGCGGTTTAATGGAAAACTCCCTGATGACAGAAATGTTGTCAGGGAGTTTTTGTTTTTATAAGCGGGACTTCCCGAACATAAACTATTTTGGTTGATATAAGTGTACTTATATTAACCAAAACGGTATTTTTGTTAGCAGGCAACCGCTGATTTTTGCTTGTTAAGTTGAAATTATTGGTTGATATAACTTATTTACGGCGCTTGTTATATTTTTATTAACCAATCGCTAACCTCCTAGCGTTTTCCACTGAAAAGGCGGGTATGGCTTAGCAGCATACCCCAGATGATAAACCCTTCCTGATATCCCTACCAAGGATAACGTGGGCGTGTCAGCAATCTGCAAGGGTTCTTCATGCATTGCATCGCTGCTCTGCTCGCTAAAAACAAAATTGGTAAAGCAAAGATGAAACAAGTCAGCAATCATCCCCTTGTCAACAATTTCAAACTCCGACTCCAGCACACCTCCAACCCTGTTAGTAATATTTTCATAGCTCTCCTGGCTAGTTAGTTCGTTTTCCGTAAAAGCAGGCGCGTACGCCTCAATAGCTCGAAATATGACGGCGGTAAAACTGTAAAGATTTTCGGGAGAAAAGCGATGCCCTTTCAACCGGAGGGTTATTCTATTAATTATCGCATCCAAAAACCAAGAGAACATACCTTTTTCTTCGCTATTTAAATTCTCGTTTAGATGTCTATAGTTTTTTGGTGTCTCGTGGTTAAGGAGCGAAAGCGTTTTTGCCCCCCGTCTACCTAAATGCAGAGGGCTAACGAGCAGGGGATGGGCTAGCGCTGCAACGCTCCCTATGAGATGTTTGACTTCAAAAGCACAAGCAAGTATGAATTTGAAGCCGCAAAAACCAAGGGCGCTAAAAACAGAAATTATCATCTCATCTACTATATTTGCTGTCTCGTACACGCTTATTTCTGCACTACCTATAGTTTCTATTTCTTTAAAAGGGAAAGATGAAAGAAAATGGGCAACGCGTTGCTGCTGTTGATGCTGCTGGCGTTGCCCTGGTTTTTGAGAAATATACGATAAATAATGAATGATAGCGTCTCGCGGGATAGACCGCGTAAAGTTTTCCCAAGCTGAAACGCTTGCTTGTGACATTTTAACGATCCTGCTAAACTCAACCGTCGATAATTCCAAGCACTGCCGCGCAATTGCAATTTCTGAGCGGACAGAACAGAACATGATAACACCCCTTTTTTGAGCTTAACCACCTGAAAACATATTACTACAATAGTTGTTGTTTGTGAAGGAGATTTGCAAATACCAGGGTTGACATTTACGCTAACTACGTATATACTATAACTACAACATACGTAATAGCGATTATGAATATAGTATTATTTTCAACCCGCTAGACAAAAGTTCTTACACCGTCACCTTGCCGGGGCACTTTTTCCGAGGTGACAGGCACAGCAATAAAACATAGCTGCGGTGGGGCTTGCCGGTTAACGCCAACTGCCAAGACCTGGAAAACCGGATGCCCAGCCAGGGGGCACCAAAAATCTGGCCTGCAGCGGAAGCAGGACCTAAGTCCGCCGTATGCGGCAACGTTAGCTGCTAGGGTTTTAGCGCGGGTAGCGCTGTGCTAATAACCATATCCAGTATCTGGTATCTGGTTATGGAACAGCCGACACAAGCTATAAGTTTTGCTACCGGACAGGAATAAACTTGTCCATTTGGCACATAGTTGTCATTTCAGCCACGCCGGCCGGGGTCCCGGGGTCAGCAGGGGTTGAGTGGCAGTATCTGTCAGTAAGGGGGTGTCCCCGGCAGCAGACAGACGATTGATTTTGATGATTTTGACTTGACTTTTCCCTGCGCCTGTTGCGATCAGGCGCAGGTTTATCCAGCCCGAAAACTTGTCACCTCCCCGATGGTGGGCTGGGGGTCTGGTAGTTGTATTATACTACCGGAGCGGAGAGCAAGAAAGCAAAAACTAGGAGGCGTTAAGATTGAAAGATATAATTAAAAAGTATTTAGCTAAAAGGGAAGAGGCGCTTCGCGTTTCAGTTATATTGCTAGCAGGGGATGTGTTGATTTATGGAGCTGAAAATATGGGTAGAAATAGACGATTTAAGGCAACCGAATATGAAATTAGCGACCTCGTTGACAAATGTTTAAGGATGAGGAATGCGCTAGTAGAAGAAATTGACAAATTTAAATACAACATCCCTGCCGAGCTAGCTAGTCAAATTAAAAACCTGGAGATAAACAAACTAATAGACTGCAGAAAATTAGGGGAGTTGTACTTAGAGGCAGGGAAAATAATAGAAAACCAGTCTGGATGTAGTAGCATCAGCATCATGTTTTTAGCTCCAATCAAATACAACGCTATTATGTCGCCTCATGCGCCGATCATTTCAATACCGTTTAACCTTTTAGAATGTTTTTGTATATTTGCTCTTATTGCTCTGTTTTTATTTTTAAAGATAACAACTTAAGCAAAAAAGGAGGATGAAAGCATGTCAAAACATCGGCATGGATTGGGTTTTGGTAATACCTGTAAGACAATGAATGTTCCGTCGTGCCCTGCGAGGCGGAAGCAAGCGCAAAAATATGCAGCCGTAGCGGTTTCGCGAATGGGAATAAGGGAGAATAGGGCAGAATACCCTGTGCCAAAAAAATTCAAAAGGTGGCGAAGGTATTATTTTCACTGTATTGAGCTTGCAATACAAAAACAGGCAGCACCACAAAAACAGAGGTGCGTCTCATGATGACCAGTAAAGAAATTCAGAAGCTTATCAAAAAGTATAGATTCGCAAACACTTATTCCCGACAGAAAATATTATTGCAAATATATGCCAGTAGCGGACGACCTGGGATTCATGCATTTGCGCTGTCTGCAGGTATCGACCAGGACGGGTTATGGAAATATATAACAACGGTTGTGCGAATTCGGAGACGGAGCAAGAAGCAGCAGAAAGTTTTAGAGCAGATGCCCGAACCACCCCGGCTGCCCTGTGAAATTGACCCCAGGGAGGCCGCCGCGGTAGCACAGGCTGCTGCCGGCGGATTGGGTGAAGTCCGGTTTGCAAAACGAGATACTACCCGGTCTACTGTCACTCAAAAAACAAGAAAAATGCAATTATATCAGTTTTAGCGGTCTAGCCAGGCCGCTTTTTTTGTTTTTAGGGCAGCCTTTTTTTAGAACACCTCCTAGCGTTACGATACGTTACGTTTTTGGGCTGCTCTGGCTCAAGCCCCGGTGGTATGCCGGGGCTTTTGTTTTTGATGAGGGGGTGATAGCGATTGAAGAAGAAAAAGACCTTTTGCTAGAAAGAAATGTGTTACGAGACAGACAAATGTTTAAGATTATAAAAAAACAAGATGTGAATGAAGGCAATATCAACATCCGGCAAGAAACAGACGTAACTGACTTTAAAAGTAATAAACTAGAAACGGCCATTGCCTGGAAATGGCAGAAAGACCCCAATAAAAAAAGAGATTTTTTGATTCCTGTGGGGCTGGGATTAGAAAAGTACTTCGTTTTGACCGATATGCACTTTGCTCGGGACGTCTTAGCGGCAATAACAACTCTTTACTGTCACAATAAGCCTAAAAACAGGACAATTACAACTACGTTTCTGGAGATATGTAATTACATGGGGGTATCGGCAAACGGTAAAACATATGAAGGTATCAGTAATTCTCTTACTTTTTTAAGAGCATACACAATACGAAAACATAGTGTCCCCCTGGAAAAAGTTAAAAGAGGGGTAAAAATGGGAGATATTGATTTTGGGTTTATAGACTACTCTGCCGTATCAACAGAGATTATTACCCCTTCTGGGGATATTGAACCGATCCCTGTTAGCCAGCGGAGCGTTAAAATCGTTTTTTCAAGCTGTTATGCAGATTTGCTAGAGAATAGTGCTGTGCATATCATTCCGTTTGCTGCTATTTCTGCCGCCAGAAACTTACCACGCCGGCATATCGTACCCGCTAAAAATATCGTTTATAACCTATCCGCGCGGAGCGGTAAAAAAGCAAGACTAAAAGAAGCAACGCTGATAGACATAGCAGGGTTACGCCCAGAACGTCCCTCGCGCGGACGGAAGGCAATCAACAGAATTCTTAATAATATGCAAAAACTCGGTATTATATCGTTTGCGGTTGAAGCTAATAAGGACAACCAGGCAATTTATTCAGTTCAATTAATTACCGAAAAAAGGGCAACTAACTCAGAGACCACTTTTTAATAACAGTTTCCTTTTGACCCAATAGGCCGGTTTCTTTTGACCTAATAGGCCACCTACCTTTTGACCCAATAAGCCGGTTTCTTTTGACCCAATAAGCCGTTTCTTTTGACCCAATAAGCCGTTTCTTTTGACCCAATAGACACTGGAAGAAATTTCTGCGCCTTGTCCCCCAAAGGTTTGAGGGGTGTCTCTTGCTCCAGAGAGATCTAGAGAGTCTCTTAGAGAGACTCTCTAGAGTATATATAGAAACTACGGCTTGTGTTTCTTTTGTGGAAACACAAGCCTGTTTTTGTTTGAAAATAATGCCCAAGGAGGTAAAAACAATTGGCAAAACAAAACATTATCACACTACCAGTTCCTGCCACAAGATATGTAGATGAGGAATTAGAAAAAGCCGTACTGCAAGAAATTGGCCAGGATGCTGATACGTTCTACCAGTACGCTGATGACATGCTGACTCCGGATATATTTGCAACCCATAGCAACACGTTCCAGGAAATGGGAGATGCCTTTGCAGCAGGCAGCCCCCTGCCGGCTTTACCGAGTGCCTCACCGATAACAGACCTAAACGCAGCAGTAGAAAAACTGACCGATTTAGGACAACGCAGAAAAGCAGCGGAAATTGTATCGGAGTTCTGGCAAGACCTGGGTGCAGGGTTACCTGTCCAGGACGTGCTGTCTTCTGCAGTTGATAAGCTGAGTGAAGCACAGCAGAAGGTAAAAGCCCTTGCACCAGGACAGGAATATTTATTTACGGAACTATTAAAAAGGTTTGAAGAAGAATTCAAGGAGAAGGTAGCGTTGATGGCAGCTACAGGGAGACCGACTGCGCATCCCAGTTTTGGTGTAGATTTACCTACCTGCACAGAATTATTAGGGGGGCTACAGCCGGGGGTCTATGTCCTAGGGGGACAGCCGGGGGTAGGGAAGACATTCCTGGCGCTGACGTGGGCACATCGTTATATCCGTGCAGAACAAGATACAGCCGTTGTCTGGGTAGATGTTCAGGAAACACGGCCGCTAACCCTCCTGGCATTGAGGCTGGCATGCATTCACGGTAGAAAGAACCCGTATTTATTTGAGAGGGCGCTGGGCGATCCCGCAGAGCTTGCAGCTATCAGCACAGCCGCGCGGGCACAAATAGGAGACAGGTTTGCCGTGCTGGACGCCAACCAAAACACAATGGTTGCACATGTCCGGGGCAGAATTCGTCGAATAATGGCACAGACCGGAGCAAAAAGGGTATTAGTTGTTGTGGACTACATTCAAAAATTAGCACATACCGCTGCGGGAGGTAATTTTTCTGATATACGGCAAAGAGTTATTCATGCAGTAACGGGACTAACTGAGCTGGTAAAGGTGTCTAACGGTCCTGTAATTCTGATTTCATCTTTAACGAAAGAGGCGTACCGCAGGGGAGCTTCTGACAGTGCCAGTATTGGAGACTTTAAAGAAGCCGGAGAGGTAGAGTATACGGCAGATATAGGCGTACAACTCCGCTGGGCAAAAGATGAACGCAATGACGATAAGGATAGCGCAGTTAAAGTTATAGATGCATGTATCGTTAAGAACCGATTCGGGCCGACTGGAAACGTAACGCTGTACTCTGTTCGTGACGAAGCCCGGTATACAGAAGATGATCCGGGATACAGGATGCTGCCGAATCTAGTTACCGGAACTGGTCCAGCCACGGTAGGCACAACCGCAAGCGGCGGGTATAGCAGTGCAAGCGGAAGTAATGCCGGAGGGGACAGCACAGCCAGCGGAGGAGGAGACCAGGGCGATCAGGGAATGGATATAGATGACGTTTTCGGATGGTAATAAAAGACAGGAGGAGAGGCGATGTTGAAATATGCTATAGAGTATCTGTCTCGTGGTTGGAGCGTCATTCCTATCGCACCGCGGAGCAAACAGCCGCCCGGGAAATTTTCGTGGAAAGAATTTCAAGAACGTAGGGCGACTGAAAGCGAAGTAAGAAAATGGTGGGATGAATGGCCGCAAGCCAATATTGGTATTGCAACAGGCAAAGTTTCTGGAATAGTAGTTTTAGACCTGGATACAATGCTTGCAATGGAAACAGCAAAAGAAAACGGGATACCACGTTCGCCTACTGCTGCAACAGGAAGCGGTTATCACGTCTATTTAAAACATCCAGGCTTTTCTGTCCTAAACGCTGTAAAGCTAGGGGACGTAAAAGGGCTTGATGTTCGCGGGGATGGAGGGTATGTCGTGGTGCCGCCGTCAATACACCCTTCAGGCCGCAGGTACAAGTGGACAGCACGTAATTTAGATACCCCAGTTGCCGATTGTCCTGAATGGCTAGTAGAAATACTGAAAAACCGTACAAACAGTGAAGGTGCGACAGGGGGGGCTGATAAGTCTTGGCTGTTAAAACTACTTCCAGGTATTGAACAAGGCAGTAGAAATTCAGACGCAGCAAGGACTATCGGGCACTGGTTAGGGCTAGGGCTTCCCGAAGAAGAAGTATGGGTTTTGGCGATGGAATGGAATAAGAGGAATAATCCGCCGCTAGACAAAAAGGAACTTGAAGGGGTTTTTGTCTCTATTCTAAGCAGAGAAAGAGCGAAGCATAAAAGCCAAAAAAACACCAGATTACCAGGTAGGGTAGCCGTCCCTGCCGGCTGGGATGGCGTTGAGCTTGTAGTTACAGGTTCCTGGAATACTGCAAAGGATGCCTATTTTGGAGAGCAGGCAGCTGTAATAGTTGTTTATCCTGACGGTAAGGTGCCGCGAGAGGCAGTTGCCGTGCTGCAGCAGGCTAAGAATATTAGGGCAAATATTAGGGCAGATGACGATCTGACATGGCAGTTGTACCCCCTCCTGGCGCAAAAAGGGGTAGATGCACCTTGACGGTTAATAATTTAATCGCTGAGTTAGAGGAGCAGGGGTTAAAACTATACTTATCATCAAAGAAAAAAATTAAGGTTGCGACTGATAGCACAGAGATTAGCGATGATGCAAGGGAGCTGCTAAAAAGCGTTAAGGGTAGAGAAATTGAAATTATTAAGCATCTTGAAAAGAGTAAGCTATGCTGGATGGTTTACGGCAAACCTGGAGATATGACAGAGAAGGAATGGAAATTTCTGTTAAGAGACGCTAAAAAAGAAGTAGCAGCTGACCAGGAGGCCGATAGGGGTAAAGCGCAAAACAAAGTATATTTCATTCGTGCAGTCTTAAACTATCTGGAGAAAAAAGATGAGGACAAGTCACTGTACAAACACATCTGGGAAAATATGCCTATCAGTAATTAGCCGGGCTTTATCGCCCGGTTTTTGCTTTTATAAAGGAGAGAAGGGGGTGGTTATTATGAGGGAGACGGTTTGTACTCCGGAGGTAGTAGCAGAACTAGCAGATAGGATGTCCTGCTACCAACCGGATGCTAGAGAGCTGCTAGAGCATTTTGCCGACCTAATTGTTGAGGCGATAAATGAGGGGAAAGCAGTATACTTTGCCCCCCTGGGTAAGTTTTACCCGTCCCGTGCAGTTCGCGCACGGAAAGACGGGAAGAGGTGCAGAACCATCCGGTTTCGGCCCTCGGCAGGTTTGAAAAGAAAAATTAAGGAGGAAAACGCAGATGAGGTTTTTAAGGGGGTTAGGAAATGCTGATTGGTATTGATGTTGGTTACGGATACACAAAAGCCGTTACAAAAGGTTGTAGGATATCGTTTCCATCGGTTATTGCCCCGGCCAGCATTGACTTGTTTGACGGGATCTTTAATAGCAACATCGGGCACAGGGTAGAGATAGCTACCTTAAAAAACGGCTTCCAGGAAAAACTAGTTGGGGATTTAGCGATTAATAGTGTAGCAGCTCAGAGTATTATTGCTTATCACGAAAAACCCGCGGAGGTTCACGATATTTTGTTGTTGACAGCTGCGTATCTTTGCGGAGCCGGCTCATTTTCGGAGGTGAATAAGAAAGCCGTTGATTTAGTTGTAGGCCTGCCTCTTTCGTTCTACCGGGGGCAGAGGGGCCCTCTCAAGGAAAGACTGTCAAAGCTAGCAGCCTGGGTAAGTGTTGACGGTAAGGAAACAAGGTATATATCGTTTAAAAATGTAACAGTATTTCCTCAAGGAGCAGGGGCGTTAGCTTCACTAGGGGCTACACTTCCCAAAGATGGTATGATTGGATTAATCGACATCGGAACGTATACCACAGATTTTATGTTGTTTGAGATTAAGAACGGTATGCCAATCCCAATGCCGGATGCTTGCGGAAGTGTAGAAACAGGAATATATTTAGCACAGCGCGTGATAGCTAACGAGTTTGAAAAACGTACAGGTACGCCCTTGCCGCAAAGGATGTATCAGCAAGCTGCTGAATTAGCCCGTCACGGGAGCTTTATCAATTTTGAAGGAAATAAGGTGCACTTATCAGATGCCTGGAAAAAAACGCAAAAAGAAGTGTCTGAAACTATATCCGGCCACGCGCTAGCATCCTGGGGAGACAGGGCAGGGTTTTTAGACAAGACTGTTTTCGCAGGTGGTGGCTCAATCTGGTTCTGGGAAGTACTTCAAAATATGTTTTCGAATTCTGTATATGCAGAAGAAGGCGTATTTGCAAATGCAGCCGGTTTTCTTAAAATGGCTTCCGGAAGCAGCAAAGGTTAGTGTTATGTGCAGTTACAGGCAGGTATTACAGCAGCTTGTACGTACTCCCTATATATAATGTAGAGAAAAATCAAAACTGTAAGTACAGGGGGTGCTGAAATGTCACGCAAAGGCAGGAAAAGGTTAGATGTTTGGCTTCCGGAAGACCATCCAATATTCTTATATCCACCCGGCTCAAGGGCAAGGGTTGTCAGAAATTGGCTGGAAATAGGAGAAAAGCTTTCAAAAATAGAAGAAAAGATGGAGCAACTTGTGACTCAAAAGGTAGAGGCAAACAAGGACGAAGAGCAGGTTTTTGACCCGTCAGGTTTTGCCGAAATTATTAATAATGTTTTTCGGTAGACAAAAAGTTAACAGGTGTTAACCGGTTAACCTGTTGATATTATTAATTTCTAATGTTAACTGTTTAAAGGAGGTGAAAACAGTTGAATAGGGTTGAGCTAGTTAGGGCGGCGGCTAAAAAGGCTGGTATTACCAACAGGGACACGTCAAAAGCCCTGGAAGCAGCGTTTGAGGTCATCCAGGATGCAGTCGCCGGTGGAGATGAGGTAAAAATCGTCAATTTTGGGACATTTAGCTCCAGAGAAAGAGCAGCTAGGGCGGGTAGAAATCCGCAGACTGGAGAGGAAATTTTGATACCCGCTATAAGGGTTCCGGTTTTTAAATTTGGAAAGGGTTTTAAAGAAGCGGTGCGGGGACAATAATTCCATGGCGAAATTTTGGTTTATTTTTGAGACACGATAATTGGGGGTAGCGTAGGCGTGCTTGCTTGTTTCCTATTTATAGCGGTACGCGGAAAATGTTTTTGATGTTCCTTCAAGGGAAGGGAAAAGTTCGAATTAAATATTAATGGCTTTAACAAGCGTGCCTTTTCAGGTGCGCTTTTTCTGTTTATTAGGAGGTGTTTTAGATGTATAGCGCAACAGCAATTGTTAAGTCTTATCAAAACATTATCGGGATCATTATTATTGGGGTTTTTGTACTGATAATAGGCAAAATGGTACTATCTACTTTCTTAACACCCTATTGTGGTGGAAATTACCAGATGGCAAATACGGTAGTTTGTATGGTAATTCTGGTGGCTTTCCTGGCAGTGGCAAGTGGGCAGGTTGGGTTTACTAAGAAATACACCAGAAAAGCAACTGTCCAGATGACTGCACCTTTTAAAGAGGTAACAAGGGCACTTTCTAACACAAGATATTAACTGATAGCGGCGGTGGTTTTTTGGGTAATTCCTTATTCGGTTCCCCCGCCTCCTTTCAGTCGGCACACCCGAACCCCCATCTAACCTTTTAGGTTAGCACAATAGCATTGACTATCCTTGTCCTTTTGACCTTATCTGACCTTACCAATAACACCTTAACCAGTATTTAGCAATTTAATGCCATCCCCAGTCCCGCCTGGTCAAACATGGTCAAGCCCGGGCACTATTATTAACGATGATTTCAACAAAAACAGGAGGTGTCCGTAATATGAAACAAAAAAAAGAGAATATCTCGATAACGATTGATCCTGAAATTCTGAAGCAAGTTCGCAATAACTTCCCGGGGGCTTCAACTTCAGCGGCGATTGAAAATACTTTGAGGCTATCCTTATTAGAAAAAAACGTAACTGGGCGTATGAGGAATGTAGAGGCTTGTGCTAGGGCCGCTTTGATATTACTTTCAGATTACATTTCAAACGGCGAAGACTCGGAAACACTTCGCTTTTCGGCAATACAACGGGCGCTAGGGGAATTAATGCGTGTTGAAAAAAGAATGAAAAAGGAAGGTGGGATACAAAATTCAGATTAGGGTGTTGCAGATTAAAAAGGAGCAAAAGGCTGCAAACATGGTTCGCTCTTTAAGGCTACTGTCCGATGCCCGGCACGATATTCCTACGGTAAAACCCAGTCAGTGGCTAGGAAAACTGCCAGGGTTGCCCAGTCAGGTGAAGCTGCATGTTTTAATTTTACATCCTCACGGGGGCGAAATGCCTGGCACATGGAGCCTGCCCCGGGCCGCCGTTGATATTTTGGAGAAAAATCATGGTGTGATTTTGGACTGGGCTTGTGGCTATAGAACAAGCGGTGCTGTCTGGGTTTTGATAAAACCCTGGGCAACTGATATTGAAACCGGTAAAAGGGCTTGGTTTTTTATTGTCCCGGAGGACTTAAAGGATTTAAGAAAAGCTTTGTCAATTAAAAGAGGCATTAACGGGGACAGGGAAATCGCAAGAGCAACAAAAGAAAGGTAGGTGAGAAGTAAATGAAACTTGAAGACTGGCTATCTCAAAACCCAGGGCCGTATCAACTTGTACTGCATAGTTACCACCCCGAAATGCAATCGGAAAACTATACGGCCGGGAAGGTAGTAGCTGAGGTTAATGACGTATTTTTTGAAAACGGGGTAGCTTCTTTTGTAGATAAAGATAAAAAAACAGAAATAGCCCTGGTTGCAGCTTCTCTTATTGAGGAGAGAGTATGTCCCGAAACAGGCGGCTGGGCAGCTGCTTATTTTAATTTCAAGGTTAACGTTGACGGATTTTATCCATATGTGATAGCAACCCTTCAAAAAATATAAATAATGGGAGGTGAAGAGTTTATGCGTAATTTTGGGCAAAGATTATCGGGAGTGCTGCACCAAAAAAAGATGGAGCAGCGAGAGTTAGCAGAAGTGTTAGGGGTTACAAATAGGGCGGTAAGCGCCTATGTTACCGGAAAAAGCTACCCAGGCATGAAGCATTTTATAAAAATGGCTGACTATCTTGACGTTTCTGCAGATTACCTGCTGGGTTTTACAAAAAATCAAAAAGGGATACCGTTTGAGGACAAAACCGACCCTTTAAAGGGCGATATTTTGACAATTAAACGATGTTACGAAAAGTTATCGGCCCGGGAACGGAAGGCGTTTATGGGTTTTGTAATCGGCTTGGCTGATAAAGAAGCAAAAGAAAGGGAGTGATTGGCTTGAGGAGGATAGTTGTTTTGATGGCATTGGCGGCAATTCTGGTATGCTGCATGGGCACGTTTGCCTGGGCCGAAGGGGGTGATGGCGGGTCTGGTGTTATTGAGCCGGTATCTCCGGAGCAGTTTGGTTCAAAACTGCAGGGGCTAGGGGATATGCTTTACGATGCAACTTCGCCGGTAGCCGATACAATTGCAAAAATATCTTTGGCGATAGCAGGTTTATTACTAATTGTCTTGATTGTATCCGGTGCTGCTGGCCTACTCAGAAAGGTTATCGGGGGTGCCTTTGCGGTAGCTTTGGGGCTTTGCTTGTTTTACGGTGCCCCGCATATGGTAGGGTTGATTAAATATATTTCTGACTGGTTAATGAGTTAATTAAAAAAAGAAAGGGTGGTACTAATACCTGGCTATTTGGTAACCTATACCGGTAAACGGCTTGACGTTATAAACCCCCTGCCGGAAGATATTTGCATTGAAGCCATTGCCCACCCGCTGTCACTTACGTGTCGATACGGTGGATATTTGGCTGCTTTGTCTGGAGATGAAAGCGATCATGAACGGCGGCCAGGGGGCAGAGGGCTTTAGGGGGCTTGACAAGAAAATAGCGTCGAAAATCCAGGAAAGAAGCCCTGATGTTGTTGAGTATGACGGTGTTAGTGGCGTAGCATATAGGTTCAAAAAAACCAAATAAAAGAAAGGAGTGCTTTTTTTATGCGTAAATTAAAGGAAAGAATCATGACGGTTTTATTAGCGGTATTTACCTGGGGATTGGCTGCTGTTCCGGCGTATGCGCAGGCAATTGCCCCGGTGGGAGCGGACGAGCTTGCGTCGAAGCTGGTAAATGCCGTAAAAGGTGTAGTGCAGCCAATCGGAATGGTAGTTATTTTTGCGGTAGTAGCCTGGACATCATTTAAGTTGATTACAACTGCGAATAATCCCACAGAGCGAGGGGAAACAATGAAATCTCTTCCGTTCATACTCCTCGGAGGGGTAGCTTTAGGTGCTGTTATGTTAGCAGCTGGGTTTATTGTAAGTATCATGAAGCAGGTTGGTGGGTAATCTATGCGGAGCTGGCCTGTACCAATTCAAATAACCGAAGACGAAAAAGCCATTGGCGGCAAAATATCGTTCAAGCAAGCCGCCTGGCTGGGCTTGTTTTTTTGTACGGGGGGGGCAGCAGGAATACTGCTGCCTATTTCTATACCAGTTCGCTTTAGCGTGTTTGTCATAATAGTGTGTCTTGGTTGTGTTGTAGCCTTCGGCGAATTGTGGAATATCAAAGCGGATAAGCTTATTTTCATGTGGTTAAAATGGCGGCTGAAACCGAGGAAGCTTTTTTTGAGGGGTGATGAATAATGGCAATAAAGGTACCGCTTGGAGCCTTAGTGTTTTTGGCAATCATAAGGGCAAGCCCTTATTTGGATTACCTGCGGCAGCAGATAGGATAAAAAGGGGGGGGGTGAGCTTGATGGCAATAATAATAATATTTGGAATTCTGACAGTCTTGGTAATTATAGGGTCATGGCTTTATCTGCGGCGACAGAACCCGGAAAACATTAGCAAGCAAACAGGAAAAACCCCGGGGGCAGCGGCTGAAAAGAAGGGCAAGAAACCGAAAAAGGGATTGAGCGTAAAGGACTTGTGGGGTATCGAAGACGTAAAAAAAGGTGTAATCGTCATGGCCGACGACAGATATAGCTTGGTATGTAGGATGAGTGCTGCCGACTTCTGGCTTTTATCGGAAGCAGACCAAAATAACATCGAAGATGCTGCAGCTGCTGCACTTGCTCAACTGGTTTTCCCGGTGCAGTTTTTGACTACCGCGCAGGCGGTAGATACCCGCGAGGCGGTAGATGAGCTGCGAATAAAAGCAGCGGGACTCCCGCAGGGGTTGAGAGAAATGGCTATACAGCGGGCTGAGTATTTGTCAGCTGTCTCAAAAAGTAAAACAGCGAGTGCACGGCAAGCGTATATAGTGATATCATTTTCAACTTATAACGGTTTTGATTATGCATACGAGGAGTTGCACGCACGACTGGCGTTGATGGCAAGCGCCCTAGCTGGCGCTAACGTAGCGCTGGAGCTGCTGCGAAGCGAAGCCGTTGTAGACCTGCTTGCTCATATTCTAGCCCGGGATGGCGCATGGCGCCCTAGCGATGTTGTCGAGAATGGAGCCTTGAGCTTGTATATAGTACCGGAAAAGGAGGTGGCCATGGATGATGTTTCGTAGGCAAAAAAAGAAAGGCAATAAGAAGCAAAAGGAGCCTAAAAAGAAAAAGGTGGTGATTGATGGAAAAGAAGTTGCTGTAACCGTAGAAGAAAATGAAGCCGAAATCCTGGATAACAATGCCTTGCGCATCCAGGATTTATTTGCGCCTGACGGGCTAGTTGAAAACATAGATTATTTAGAGCTGGGTAACGGGTTGACCCGTACATACTTGATCCACGGCATTCCCCGAATGATTAGAGTTGGTTGGCTGGACGAGATTTTTAATGCTGGCGATGTTGATTTATCGGTTTACATTGACCCTGCGTCTGACAGGACTGTTACCCAAATCTTGACAAAAAAGGAGTCGCAGGCATTATCGCAACTCTATTTAGACCGGCAGTCGGGTAATATTTCTAGGCTGCCGGAGCTGGAGCAGCAGGTAGCTGACTATAAAGCGTTACGCGATGTGGTGCAGCTGGGACACGATAGGTTGTTTTATATAATGATTGCAATAACGGTACATGGTGCTGATAAGCAGGAGTTGGAGAGGAGGTGCGATACCGTCGAAACCATCCTGGCTCGCCGGGGTGTGGTTCCTCGAAAGGCAATGTTGCGGCAGGTTAAAGGGCTTAAGGCGACGCTTCCTGCAGCAATAAACCCGTTTGAAAAAGAGTTTTATCGGAACATGACATCCGGGGCAGCTGCATGCTGTTTACCGTTGTCAATTTCAGCGGGCGGGCACTCCTCAGGCGTAATGCTGGGATTTAATACGTTTTCCGGTGCTCCCGTTTTTCTGGACAGGTTTGCGGGTGAAAAGATTGTGTCGAATCAACATTTGTTCATTTGCGGCACAACCGGTTCGGGGAAATCTGTGTCTATGCGAACCCTTACTTTAGCTGAAGGCTACCGGGGTGTCCGGACTGCATTTGTTGACCCCGAGGGGGAGTATTCTATATATACGGAAAACCTAGGTGGACAGGTAATATATCTACAGCCGGGCAGGTTTTCGGGTATCAACCCATTGGATATTGAGCCACAGTTGGACGCGGAGACCGGAGAGCAGACTGTCAATGTTTTTGAAAAAGCGGAAGATGTAAGGGCACTAGTGCATTCTGTTTATCAGTACTACGGGGGTGGCGAATTCGGGGCTGTTGAGACTGCGCTGCTTGACGAGGCAGTCCTGGAGGAGTATCGCTCTAGGGGCATAACGGAAGACCCAGCGTCGCTCTACGACGGAAACATTAAAAAAGAAATGCCGACGTTGACTTCAGTCCAAAGGCGGTTAGCTGAAAAGCCGAATGCGGGGCGCTTAGTAGACGGAATAAAGCCTCTGTTGGCTGGAGGAACTTTAGGGCTGTTTGACGGGCAAACATCGGTATTTTTGTCAGATGTTCCTTTTGTTTGTATCCATCTAAAGGCCTTAGAATCAGACTTTTCTAGGTTCGTGGCAATGTGTGCAATCCTCTCCTGGTTGTGGCAAAAGTTTGCTCAACCCGGTGGCAGGGCAGTACCGAAAAATATTTCAGTTGATGAAGCATGGATGTTTTTGAAGCATCGGGAAGCTGCAGAATATCTAGAAAAACTTGCCCGCCGGGGCAGGAAGCACGGCTGCGCACTGACGATTGCTACGCAGCGGTTTGAGGAGTTCGCACGGTCAGAGGAGGGCAGGGCTGTGATTGAATCTTGCGCGAGCATCCTGGTGCTTAAGCAGGAGGAGCATGCATCCGAGGCAGCTGTAAAGTATTTTAGCCTGGCAAACGGCTGCGTTAACATCCTTAAGAGCGCACGGCCAGGACAGGGTATCTTGCGGGTATCCGGAACGACTACCGCTGTACAAGTACAGCCGGCGCAGCACGAATGGGAGATAGTAGAAACCAGAATGGAAGTTGGGTGATATAGGTGCATAAGCTGCGGAAGATAAAAAAACCGATGGTGGTACTGCTGGTGCTGCTCATGGCTGTGGCGATGATAGCTCCAGTACCGGTAGCAGCAGCAGATGGCGAGAAGAAGCCGCCTACGAAGGATAAGGGCGGTGCTTTTGAAAGAATGCTTGCCCTCCTGGTGAACTCCTTATGTAATGTTTTCGAAGGGCTTTTTGAATGGGGTGGCTTTAAACCGTTAAATGAGTTAGTATTCAACGACGGCTTGTCGGATGCAGAAAAGAAAAATTTACCCTGGGGGAGCGAAAAAGAAGCTAAGACGGTTAGATCATGGTATTTAATAATCGTTGGTTTTTTTACCCCGTTTTTTATTTTCGCGGTGGTTAAAACGGCGTTTGGATTCTTTCGCGGCGCGGTTAAGCCAGACGCAAGGGCCGAAGCAAAAGCCGACTGGGCACGATGGTTTATAGCTATAGGGATTATTGTTTTAGCGCCGCTGCTTGTAGCGACGTTCATGTGGATATCTGCCCTTTTGGTTGATGCAATAACGGCTGCATTTAACCAGGTTGGAGAATCAACCGGCATGGGACGGGCTGTTAGTGACTGGAAAGATATTAATGTCGCAGGGATGAAAATAGTCACAGGATCTGTTTTCGGGACTGCTGTAGTACGGGCGATGCTGTTTATCATGTTTGTTTACCTGAACGCACTTTACATTATTCGGAAAATAACACTAACCGTGTTCCTCTGTGCGACGCCCCTACTGGTTATTTTGTGGTGCATTAATAAAAACTCTACAGCTGCAACTATTTGGATAGGTGAGCTAGCCTCAAATGCATTTATGCCGGTAGCTCACGGCCTGGCGTTGTGCACCGTCATGCTGTTGTGTGATGTCAAGAATATTGAGTCGGGTGGTTTTATGACAATTGTGATATCCCTATATGCCATAATTCCCCTTGCGGAAGCACTGCGGAACTCAATGCAGTCAGTATTTGCCCGTTGGGCAGGCATGAACGAAGAAGCTACCGCGGGCAAAGCTGTTGGTGCCATCATGGGCATGGGCGGCCTGATGTCGATGGGGCGAGTCGGAAAAGCTACTTTTGGTGGCGGGAGTCAAGCGTTGCCATCCGGCGGCACTGCCGCGATTGGTGGTGGAGGAGCATCGCCTTCCGCGCTTGGTGCTAGCGGTGGTGGAGCGTCGTCTCTTGGGCCATCTCCTGCAGGTGACGGCGGCTTTGGTATTGGTGACAGCATGACCGGTATTGCTGGTGCTGGCGGTGGTGGGATGCCGTTTTCAGTGCATGCTTCTGGTGATGGCGATGCTGGTATGGGTGCAGAGGGTAGGCAGATTAGCCCTACTCTTGGTGCTGGTGGTGCCGACAGCGGTATACCTGCTTCGATGCAGCGATTTTCTTCAGCTGCTGTTGACGGAGGCTCGGGGGCAACGGCAATGCCGCAAAAGCCTGCGGGGGTTTCGCCTGCCATGAAAAAAGCGGCTGGCTTTGGACGTTCATCTGGTGCTGCTGCAGCAGCTGGGACTGGTGCATTGCTGGGGTTGGTTGCTGGTGCTGTACCCGGTGGTGATAAAGTTGCAAATACTACGGCTGCCGTCGTTGGTAGGGGTACGCAGGTAGCTGCAACCGGAGCGCACCTAGCTGGCGGTTATATTGCAGATAAGGGCGGTAAGGCCCTCAATAATGCCGCCCAAGGCGGCTCCGGAACTGCAAAATGGCTGGTAGATACGAGCCAGCAGGTTAAGCAGACTGCAAAAAAAACCTGGGCAAATACTCGCCATGTGCTAAGCTAGTTAAGTTTTGTTGAGTTTTGATAGCCCTCTGGAAAACCCAGAGGGCTATTTTGTTTTATGGGGGTGATTTAATGGGCAGCTATGATGACCAATACAACCCGGCTGATGATGTAGCAGAAAGCGGCAAACAGGCACTGCGAACCGGCGGTAAGGCCATGGGGCAGATTGCTAAAAAGGGTGCAAAAAGTGCGGGAAAAGCTCTAATAAAAGGGGGTATAAAAGCTGGTGTGTATATCATAAGCACGGTTGGAGCGCCTTTAATAGCTATAGGAGGGGTAGCCCTCTTATTAGTGCTCCTCCTGCTGGTGATTTTTGGAGCGATGCCTACTGATATGGATGCACGGGAAGAAAAGCTTAAAAAATATGCAATAGAACAGGTAGATAAAAAAAATACCGAAAACACGTGGGTAGTAGCCGGAGACGGTTCTTGGTATCCAGGGCGGGGCGACCAACACCTGGGTCAACTTGCGGACAGGTATGGTAGAGACTCAAGATTAATAAATCAGTGGGGGGACATTTATGCTCCGGTTATAATGCAAGCAATGATGTCAGATAAAGACGAAGACGAAATGCTAGATAACCCAGGATGGGTAAAAGAAAGATTGAGGCATGCGGCTGAAGGTTTAAAGCCGTATTTTTATTATAAGGAATCTACGGTTGAGGTGGAATATACGGCCGTAAACGAGGACGGTGAAGAAGAAACCGTTATAGACAGCTACCCGGTGTACCTGTTGGTAGAAGCGTACACTATCCGCGGTCATTGGCAGTACAGTTACAAACAAACCGAATGGACGGAACCTGACGGCAATGTCCGGCGAGAAGAGAAATGTATTAGGACAGAACGGGTAGCTGACGGTAAGGAATATCTGAAAGAATACTTGCTGGAAGTCTATGAGGGGCTTGACGAGGTAGATGATGAAGATGTTGAGTTAACCATCTTGAGTACAATTGAGCTTGCAAAGGCCTTTACACTTGAAAAGGAGCACCTGGCATGGCTTGAGGGTCACGGAGCTTTAGCGACGTTTGTTTCTGCGGTAGGCATCCCTGAAGAATACAGGGCTTATCTCGAAGAAGCAGAACAGCTTACGGGTATCCCCGTTTGGTTTTTGGCAGGTTTAATTCATCGCGAAAGTACCTGGAACCCTAATCTGGTAACACCGCCTTATAACTGTTTTGGACTGACGCAACAACACCCCAGGTGGTGGCCGGATAGGGCTGCACGATGGGGTTTTGACCCCGAAAGGGATAAGTGGGACCCCCGAGTACAGATTTTAGCAGGAGCCTATCTGCTTAAAGAAAATGGCGGGTCTGTTAATTGGGAAAGTCTTGATCCAGCGGGTGAGCCGCCTCCTGAACTGCAGCCTGCTCTGGCGTTTTATGGCGGCTACGGGAAAGATGTATCAAAAGCCCAGGAGTACATAAACTCTCTATGGAAACTGGCACAGGGCTACGCGTGTACCGGTACGTGGCCGACCCCGGGCTATACGACCATCACAAGTCAGTTTGGCATGAGAAAACATCCGATATCTGGAGTATGGAAACAGCATACCGGTATCGACATTAGTGCTCCGATGAGTGCGAAGGTTGTATCGGTTTCAGGTGGTGTGGTTTATTCGGCATCTGCGGGATGGAATGGTGGTTGGGGTAATGTGGTTTATGTTAGGGACAATCAATATGAATACCAGTATGCTCATTTAAGCAAAATCAACGTAAAAGCTGGCGATGTAGTAGAGCCCGGGACGCTGATCGGGTTAGTTGGCAGCACAGGTTCTTCAACGGGTCCGCACTTGCACTTTGGAATCAGGCCGGCCGGCACTTCAACATGGATTGACCCGCTACCAATTATTGGCGGCTTAAGATAAAAAAAAGGGGGGGGATGAAATAATATGCAGGTATTGATATTGGCAGGTAATGCTGGCTACATAGCAGATTATTTAATTCAAAACGAACACGACGTAAAAGAGTGTTTTTCGACCGATAATGCAGAACGTATGTTTGACCAGCAAAGCCCTGATGTAGTGCTGTTTTTTGATGACGTAGCAGAACTCCCCCCGGTAGACCGGAGGGGAGCGTTACGGGTATTAACTGCAAAAACTAGGGTTGTCCTGTTGGCCGCTAAGACCAGCCCGTTGGTGACATATGCTGCAGGATTGGGTGTCAGGGACTTCGTCTTCCTACCGGCAGAACCGGCAAAGATACTTCACCGGGTAGAGCATCCTGCCCTGCCCGAGGAAGCTGCAAATATTTTGGGAGGAGTGAAACTACCGGAAGATGGTAAATTACCGGAGAAAAAACAGGCGAAAAGACTGGAGAAGGAGCAGGACGAAAGTCCAGAAAAGGAAAAAGGATGGTTTAGTTTTGCGAAACTTATTGAACAATACAAGAAACGGAAAGCGAATAAACAACTGCAAGTAGCAGATAAACATGAAACAACAGGAGCGGGAGAGGCAGTTGGCCGTAAACCGGCAATCGATATTGATATAGATTGCTTGCGAAGTACCTTAGAAAAAGCACAGAAAGGCACAAGACGTGCTGGGAAGGCAGTATATGTCTATACAGCCCTATCCTTACAGATGGCAGAATTGGCACTTTGGGGAGTATTCTTTGTTGCCTTGGGATTAGGGCTTGTCTATACGGCAGGCTGGGTATGTCAAGAGGCAGGCTGGACAGAAGGGCTGTGTAAAGTAGTCATTACCCTATCTCATAAAATTGCAGGTATAGCGAAAGGCGTAAAAGGGCGATAATATCGCCCTTTTCTTGTTTGTAGGGAGGTTGCGACATGGGCAAAACTAAGCTGTTACAGGCATTAAAGACGATGAGCGATAAAAAGAAACAGAAGCTGTTTGCAGGGGTAGTTGTTGCTGCTGCAGGGATAATCCTGTTTATTCAGGCTAAAGTATTATTCCTGGCACTGCTTTTATCGGTAGGAGCGTATCTGTTCTGCAAAAACGGAAACAAGCCTCAAAGATTAGGAATAGCCTTGTTGCCGGTGTTTACAGGGCTTGCATTAGCCTGGTGTACTGCCGGTGTCACTCAAAACGTTTTAGCGTCAGCTGCAAAATTTAAAGACCAGCCAGTGCCGCCTGTGGTGTCTTATAAGGCATGGATTGGGGCCGAAGCCCCAGCCGGTAAAGCCGATGTGGTAGGTAGGTGGGCACTGCTGATAGGTGCAGGCGCTGGGTTTCTGATAGCTGTAAAAGTGCGGCCTAGCGCCAGGCATGGGCCGGGGGTTGTGGGCGGTAGACGTGTTTTAGAGGGTGGTTGGTCAACCCTAAATGATTTGACTTCTGCGTGCGATTTTGGGCCACCCCGGGAAAAGGAAGGGGGGTTACCGCTTGGAAAGCTTCAGGGGCAAATAGTGAGGTTGAATCCGCAAAAGGGGAAGATAAAAATAGCCGGACATGCATTAATCGCAGGTGCTACAGGGACAGGGAAGTCTTATACATGTATCAGAAACTTAATTATTTCTGCGGTATGCGACGAACATTCGATAGTGATAACAGACCCGAAGGGCGAACTATTTGAGGACATGGGCGGCTGGCTGAAAGACAAGGGATATGAACTGCTAGGGTTTAATGTTTCTAACCCTCAAAAATCGCATAGGTGGAATCCGCTGTTAGAATGTCAAGGCTATGAGGATATTATGGATTTAGCTGAATGGCTTATTAATGCAGCTGGTGACGACCACGCTTTCTTTTCCGGTGGCGAGAAAAACATATTAGCAGCAGCTCTAGCATATACCCGATGGGTATTACCGGAAGCTCAGCGGCATCTAGCTTCGGCTTTATCTGTCCTTACGTGGCAGCAGGATGTAATGCACGAAAAATATAGTGCAGCGTTTAAACAGAAAAAGGTACCCAAAGGGGCATTTGAAACCTGGTGTGCTGCGCAAGGGCATTACAACAACTACATTGAAGGTGTCCGCAATAAGGTGCGCTCTATCACAAAAGGCAGCCTATCTGCGCTTACGGCGGATTGTGATTTTGACTTAGCGGATATTGGCAGAAAGAAAACGGCATTGTTCTTGATTTTGCCGGATGAGGGCGACATGCGTTCTCTTTACGTGCCGTTTTATGCGTTCATGTTCAGACGGCTGAGAGAAGTTGCAGAGCTGTCTTCCGGAGGACGGCTGCCTGTTCCGACAAGGTTTATTTTGGATGAATTTGCTAACATAGGCCGTATTCCAGAAATCGACAAGGTTTGCGCCCTTGGGCGTTCCCGAGGGATTATGATACAGATAGCAATTCAGAACCTGGGGCAGATGAAGGGGTTATATGCACGTGAAAAGGCCTGGGAGGCGGTACTGGGAAACATGCCGGTAAAGATATGTTTATCTACTGACGATTTAGATACAGCAAGGTATTTTACAAACATGATGGGCGATGCCCGGGTGTATGATATTAGCGAATCTCGGGATATCTCTACTCCCTGGGCTGGACTGGAAGTAAAGAAGCGGGAATCGACTAAGGATAAGCACGTTATGGCCCCCTGGGAACTGCTGCAGCTGCCGGAAGACGACTGTATCGTGTTGTTACGCGGAAAAAGACCCAGCTACATGCAGAAAATCCCCTGGGTGGAGCTTCCACAAGCGAAGGAAATTCAGTCCAGTCCAAAACTGCGGGCCGAAGAAATGCTGCCCGACACTACTCCTGCAGAGCTGCCAGATTTCCCAGAGGCAAAAAAACCGGTTGAAAAAGACCAGGGGCGGGGCAGGGGTGGGAAAAGCAAGGTAAAAAAGAAGTCGGAGCCTGCAGGTGAAACTAAAGCTCTTTTTCCGGATGATGAAGAAGTAAAAGGGTTGTTAGGAATAGATGAATAAAATGTCGCGCGTGCGACCAAAAGAAGACCCGGCTGTTAGCCGGGTTTTTCTATTTATGAGGTGATTTCAATGAGCGATAAACAAGATAAGCAAGATGTTTTTAAGATGCTACAACCAGGCGACGATATTTCCATTACCTGGGCAGCCATACCCCCGGGAATGAGACCTATCCTTTATCCCCCCGGAGGTAAGGTACTGCAGGCTAAACCGGACATGATAGCTGTTCGCTCTCCTGCGGGCTATGTTTTCTGTGTGTCACGGTATCACATCACCACGGGCACGGAAATCAGGGTTAAAAAGAAAGGAAGAATGGTATCATGACCGGCAAAACTCATGCTGCTGCAGGTGCGTTTGTAGGGGCAGCTGCAGGTCAGGTGGTAGGTGCTCCAATTGTTGGCCTGCTGTTAGGTGCACTAGCAGGGCTTTTACCGGATATTGATCATCCGGGGAGCATCTTGGGCAGAAAGGTAAAGCCGGTTTCTATTGCTGTAAACGTAATGGCAGGACATAGAGGTATTACCCACACGATCTGGTTCTGTGGTGCAGCAGCTGTTGGGATGGCACTCATTTCAGCAGCAGTGGAGCCGATTTTGGAAGCAGTTATCCCCTGGCCTTCACCCCTAGCGGTGGGGTTTATATTTTTCCTGGGAACGTTATCGCATTTACTATTAGACGGCATGACTATTTCGGGGGTAGAACCTTTCTATCCTGTACGACTACCGGGCTGTCTGGCATGGCTGCAGCATCCTAGGGGGCCGATAAAGACGGGTACTGAATTAATCGAATTGCCATTAATTTTTATGTTTATCGTTTTGAGTTTAAAAGCGGGAGGTGTGTTGTAGGTGGACGTGGACACTGTTAGTGATAACCAACAGCCGACAGAAAAGGCTGTCAAGAGGGTACGGAGAACAGGGATGAGCATCCTTGGTTGGTTTTGGGGCTTGGCGTTGGATTTATTTTGGTTAGCAGCAGTGATTATTGTAGTTTCAGCTGCTATCTGGGGTGCGTACAGCTACGGGGCGCAGGTAGGATGGGAGCACCCTGTTTTGACGCAGATGGCAGAGTTTATAGGAGGGGTGTGGAGCAACGTTGTTAAAAAATAGCTTAAAGATAATACCCGAAACAGTAAAACTCTATAACTTTAATGGTGGTATTTATGCAGATTTGTAACCTCACCTGGCGGCGTAATACTTAACCCTTTCTGCGGTAGCGTGTCAACTTTAGTGGCGGCGAAAATAGAGGGTTTTAACTATATAGGTATTGACCAGGACGCAGAAAGCATCAAGACCACGGAACAGCGGTGCTGGTTTTCTAGCTTTGCCGAGAAGGATATTATTAAGGATAAAAAGAAATCCATATATGGACAAGTTTCGCTATTTTAGGAGACGCCCCTAGTGAGGAGGACTAGGGGCGTCTCTTTTTATAAGAGCTAAGACATATGCTCCGAAAAAACCGGGGTATTTTCTTTTTTGTAGGGGGGGGTGATTAAGAAGGTCAAAACTAAAAGGCATGGTAGCTACAAAGAGAGGAGGTGTGGCGATATTGACAGAGGAGAAAAAAGATGAAAAAGAGAGGCGAAAAAGCATAGCTTGGTGGTTAATTGTTGCGCTCCTGTTTATTCTGGCTATCTGTAGATTTACCTGCCAAAAAGAGGCGGTAGTACCCCTAGTACCACCAGAGGGGGAGTACTTCAGCCAGGAGCGGCAGGAACAAAAACAGGGACATGTAGGAACGTCTATCCCTGCCAGTGTTGCTGTCCAGGACGGAAAAGCTGTTATCGGTATAATAAATACTGGCAGCTATGCGTACATCCCTTATACAGTTGCAGGCGGGAAAGAGGTTTACCGGGCTTCTAGGGCGCTGCGGCCGGGTGAGAGGGTAACGGCGGTGCTTTCGGTAGGTAATGCTGAAAAATGCGTTACTTATATTCAAGTCCCATCGGGAGAGAGGTTTTCCGTGACGACTAAGTTAGTACATTGAGTGAGGAGGTTTTTTATGTTTAAAAAAGTTGTTACTGTTGTATGCGTGGTTTTGTTAGCTGTAATAATGCCGCTTTGCCTGCAGGGTGACGGCATAGGAATTGCGGGTGCAAACGAGGCAGAGTTTGATTTTGATTCAGCGACGGGGGCTATAACAAAATATAGAGGCCCCGGGGGTGACGTGGTAATCCCTGCAGAGATAGGTGGGGTTAGCGTTACCAGTATAGGTAGCCAGGCTTTTACTGGCTGTACCGGGTTAACAGGTATTACTATTCCAGGGAGCGTTACCAGTATAGGTAGCCAGGCTTTTAAGAACTGCAGCAACTTAACAAATTTGGCTTTTGAGTCAAAAACCCTACCAACTTTTTTTGCCGGAAGCCCATATACTTTCGAGGGAACCAACATAACAAGCTTTGCTTTTGAAGATGGGGTAACTGCAATACCAGGCTACATATTTGCAGGTTGCACATCACTTAAATCAGTAACTATTCCAGATAGCGTAACCAGTATAGGCAGCGGTGCTTTCGGAGGCTGCACCGGCTTGACAGGTATTACTATTCCAGGGAGCGTTACCAGTATCGGCAGCCATGCTTTTAATGGTTGCACCGGCTTGACAGGTATTACTATTCCAGGGAGCGTTACCAGTATAGGTAGCCAGGCTTTTAAGAACTGCAGCAACTTAACAAATTTGGCTTTTGAGTCAAAAACCCTACCAACTTTTTTTGCCGGAAGCCCATATACTTTCGAGGGAACCAACATAACAAGCTTTGCTTTTGAAGATGGGGTAACTGCAATACCAGGCTACATATTTGCAGGTTGCACATCACTTAAATCAGTAACTATTCCAGATAGCGTAACCAGTATAGGCAGCGGTGCTTTCGGAGGCTGCACCGGCTTGACAGGTATTACTATTCCAGGGAGCGTTACCAGTATCGGCAGCCATGCTTTTAATGGTTGCACCGGCTTGACAGGTATTACTATTCCAGGGAGCGTTACCAGTATAGGTAGCCAGGCTTTTAAGAACTGCAGCAACTTAACAAATTTGGCTTTTGAGTCAAAAACCCTACCAACTTTTTTTGCCGGAAGCCCATATACTTTCGAGGGAACCAACATAACAAGCTTTGCTTTTGAAGATGGGGTAACTGCAATACCAGGCTACATATTTGCAGGTTGCACATCACTTAAATCAGTAACTATTCCAGATAGCGTAACCAGTATAGGTAACATGGCATTCAGATATTGCGCCGGATTAACTAGCGTTACTATCCCAGAAAGTGTTATCAAAATAGGTGACAATGCGTTTGAGTTTTGTACTGGTTTAACTGGCGTTGCTATTCCAGGAAGTGTTACCAGTATAGGCAACTGGGCATTTTGTGGATGCACAGCGTTAACAGAATTTACTATTCCGGACAGCATAACCCATATAAGCAGCGGACTTCTTGAGGGATGCACAAGACTGACTAGTATTACTGTCCCCGAAAATATTACTAGCATGAGCCACAGGGCCTTTCAAGGCTGCACAGGTTTAACTGAAATTACATTTTTAAACCCCAACACGGCAATATACGATTCCAGCAGCACGATAAGCCCTACAGCTACAATCCGAGGGTATGTTCCGTCGACTGCTAAGGTGTATGCAGATAAGTACAACAGAAAATTTCAAAAACTGCTCCGAGCAGGAGAACCGGGAAATAAAAACATTAGTATTCCTGACCCGAAAAACCGAACATTTAACCCGGGGCAGCTAGGAAGAGTGAATATTTCTATTCCTGAACCGCAAAAAAGGGAGCTTCATTCAGGGCAGCAGGGTAAAGTTAATGTTACTATTCAGAGTAAATAAAAAAAGGAGATGATTTTTGATATGCTTTTTAAAAACAGCAGCAAGACGTTAATAGCGCAGATTGTCTTAATGTCTTTTTTGGGGGCAGCATTATTTTTGCCTGTAACTGTAGCAGATGCGGGAGTCACTATTTTTTTACAAGGGCAGATTGAGCCAGCAAGTATTGATATTGCTCTTGACACCGCAGCTTTAAATTTAGACATTCCTACAGGAGAGACAACTGCTACCGATACAATAGCAGTGTCATCTACTAGCTACATCCCGGTAGAGGTGACGCTGGAAGGCGTTGAACACATAAGCGGTTCCTGGGAGCCTACTTTAATCACAGGCGATCCTACAAGTCTAGAAATAGCCGACGCACAGAAAAAGGCGCGGCTTTCCTTGAATCTTGACCCTGACAACCCAGCATATATGATACCTCCTGCATATAACAAGGTTTGCCCTACGGGTACAGGAGAAACGGTATCGGCTTATACTGCAGGTAGCTACTCCCCTGCTGCCTACCCGGTAGGCCTAGGGGTTATCACTGATACCGATGGAGTAGCAAGCAAGTCTATAACTATTGAGGCCGAACTGAATGTTAGCAAAAAACGTATTCTATCAAAAGCATTTGACTCTGAATTAATATTTAACTTTTCCGCTGCAAATATTGAGTAATATAGAATGCTGCCCTGATTGAAAAAACCCCCGGTTTTCGGGGGTTTTTTATTTTTGAGGGCAATTTTTAAGAAAGGAGGGGCATGGGTATATCGTTAGCCCTAACTATCAAAGGAAGTGAGGTTTATGGGAAATACAGGAAAGAGTATAAAGAAAAGCACTATTTGGCTGGTACTGCTAGCTTTCTGCCTGATGATAGGCTCTCCTGCATACGCAGGGGATATGTCCATAACACAAGAACCTGAAACGGAACTGGCAGTAGAGGAATCTAGCGAGTTTGAGGCACTAGAAACAGAACAGCTAGAATCGGAGCCTGATGTCGAAGAAGTTGAAAATGAGCCAGCAGTTGGCGGCGAGGAACCTGCTGTGGTGGAAGAGCAGGAACAACCTGCTGAACCTGCTGTAGAGGAACAGGAAGTTGCCGCAGAAGCGGAAGAGGGGCCGGCATATGACATCAATGAGACCGTTTTAGTTATTGACGGAAGCGAGTTTCATCCTGTCGTGGGAATATTTACCGAGTTTGATATTCCTGGCGAATTTAGTCCTGACGCAGATGTCGCTTTGAAATTTCCTTGCCCTGTGAAAATCGACAATGGCGGTTTTTGTACGCCTACCGAAAAGGCGCAAGACGCAGGAATTGCTTTACAGCTTGACGAAAACGATCCATCGCTAGTCCATTTTTTTCCTGCTTTTGTCCTTGAGCAAGACAGGGAATACAGCGGTATAGAACGCCTAGCCTGGCCTGCAGGGGAAATAACCTTTACGGCTTTTCCTGCGGATAATGTTTCCCCGATTGAAGGCCGGTGGGAAGAAAGCCTTGTGTGTTTCCGGTTTAATCTTTCTTTTCAAGGAACCGATAAGGAGCCGGAGCTAATTGCCTCTACACCCCAAAACGGCAGTACTATCCATGCAAGCGCAAACGGTGTGGTAGGGTACAACTTCAGCACAATTTACCGGGGCCCTATTCAAGATTTTGACACGGTAATGGCTTTCTTTTTCCGCCAGCCGGTAAGGGTGCTTGACGGATCGAAAATAACGGTTGAGACGATATCCCCAGGGGGCACTTTTTCAGGCAGCATGGAGGATATTGGGCTGATGGCAGTGGATTATTACGGTTCCTACCGGGTGGGCTTTAGTCATGTATTTGCCCCCGGGTTTTTTGGTCCTGCTATGGTAGACGCGGTAGTTACAATTACTTTTGAGCCGGGTAGCATTGAAACATACGATGGGCCGCAGCTGTCAAAACCTATTTCCGTGTCGTTTAATATTAACCCTACCGTGACAGGGGAACTTAAGATCAATCCTACGCCTCCGGTACAGAAAGAAATGCCTGGAATAGCAGGGCAGAAATGGGTGTGTGAGCACAACGTATCGTATCTGTGGGGGCCTGTTGTAGGTGACAGACAGGTTTATGTAGCTGGTGACGGCTTATACTGCTACTCTTTTGACGGCAGCCTGTTGTGGTCGCAAAAGGGTGAATTTTCAAACCCTGTGATTTGCGATAATGGAGTGTTGTGCGTTATTTATCGTGCACCTAAGGTAGCGGAATTTGACCGTGACTTTTACCTACGAGGATATAACGCAGACGGAACACTCCGGTTTCAATCGTATATACCCGGTTATGTAGGAGCATACCCTGATACTCTACTAGGAATACCTATTGAATATTTTACCAAATACAATTATTTGCTGCAAAAAACTGACAATGGTAAACTGCGGGTATTCTGTATGCCCTTTCTAGCAAGTTTTCTGCAGCCTTTGTATTTAGAAACAATTGCTGTTTATTCGTTGGATGGTAAGCTAGAAAACATTGCAGCTGTATCGGAGCGTCCAAACGAATTTTTGGAAACGAGTTTGGCGGGGTACAAACCGGTGTCGTGGTATGACAAAAAAACAGGTAAATATTTGCATGTGCTTTGTAAGGGTAACGAAAACATCAGTTTGACCGAAGATGTTTTACGGCAATTCGGAGTTTTGAGTGGCATACACCCTTTGACAAATACTGACATTGTAGGTGTTGCTGTAGGGGATGGTATTTATGTGCTGTCTGCGAACCACGTTTTAGCAAAATATGAAGAATTGAAGCTGCCTGTACAAAAAACAGAACCCATAAACCCAAACCCTATTGTAACTCCGACACCAACTAACCCGGGGCCAGCACCAATACCAGTTGACCCGGGGCCGACACCTGAGCCCGAACTCGAACCCAGGCCAGAACCTGAACTAGAACCCGAACCGGAAACTGGAGAACCGGAAGGGGAAAAGACGGCAGTGCCAATGGCAAAAACGGATAATCAAAAAAGGCTCCCTCTGTGGCCGCTGCTGCTGCTGTTAATTTCACTGCTGCTGCTGCTGCTGCGGCGTAGGTTTGTGAAAATAGGGCTGGAGGAAGAAGACGGGATACTTTATGCGGTTAGGTACCCCGGGGGGATTTCTAAGCCGGTAAGAGCAACGGTATTGTTAACGGGAGATACCGAAGACACAGCAAAGGAAGTCAATTTAACCCCTAACGACAGACAAGAAATTGCCCTTTTAACAGGCGACTGGAAAACCGCTACTGTTAGAGTTGCAGGTAAGCGCAACAGGGCAGCAAATAAAACTATTGAGCATTAACATAAACCCCGGATTGCCCGGGGTTTTCTTTTTTTGAGGGTAATTTTTAAGAAAGGAGGGGGCATACGGAAATATCACAGCCCTAGACTATTTAAGGAAAGTGAGGCTTATGAGGAAAACAAAGAAGAGTGTTGTTTGGCTGGTATTGTTGGCTTTCTGCATGATGATGTTATTTCCAGTTTGTGGGTATGCAGAGGAAATAACACTGCCCGGGATAGAAAATGAAGAATCTATTGGTATTGAAGAAGAAGAACCTATTGACATTGGAGAAGTGGGAACAGATGAATACGATATAAACAATACTTTTTTGGTGGTTGATGGCGAGGAATACTACCCTTCGGTAGGCATTTATACAAACTTTGAGCCATTAGATCAATTATGCCCGGTTTCTGATGTTGTATTGAAATTTCCCTGTCCGGTCGAAGTAAAAGACAAGGATTTTGCCGGGGCGTTTGAAACGGCGATTGACATGACGATACGCATATATTCTGATGAGAATGATCCTTCATTAGTGCATTTAGTCCCGGAATTTACACATGACTATGACGCAGCAAACAGCGGCTTAGACAGGCTTGTGTGGCCTGCAGGGGAAGTAATTTTTACCGTCAACCCGAAGGATTTTTTTGCCCCTTTAAGTGGCGGCTGGGAAGACCCCGACGAGTTAGTGCTGTTTTATTTTCGGCTAAACTTCCATAGCATGAGCCAGGAACCTGTATTGTGTTCGTCTATACCGGTAAACGGCAGCACTGCACATGTTAGCGCTAACGGGATTGTAGGCCATAAGGGATCAGTTTACTATGGAGAAACGCAGGACATAGATATGCCCTTAGAATTTTATTTTCAGCAGCCGGTTCTGCTGGTAGACCCTGCAAAAATTATTGTCGAAACAGAATCTACCGCCGGTATAAACAGAGGTACATTTGAGGGGCTAGTTAGCCCTGATATGTTTGGTAGATACAAACTAGAGCTTGAGCCCGTATTTGCCCCCGGTTTTTTTGGCCCGGCAATGGTAGATGCTGTAGCTACAATAACCATTGAACCGGGCAGTATAAAAACCTGTGGCGGCGAGGAGGGCGAGGGCATGCTATCAGAACCAATAGCAATTACCTTCTATGTCAATCCAATCACCTATGGAGAAATTAAAGATAATCCTGCTCCACTGGGGGATAAAGATGGCCCTGATATTGCCGGGAAAGTTGCATGGCAGAGAGAACATCCAGATAGTGAATATCTATGGGGGCCTGTTGCTGGCGATGGACAGCTTTATGTAGCTGGTGATGGCCTATACTGCTACTCTTTTGATGGCGAGCTGCTGTGGACGCAGGCAGGGTGTTTTTCAAATCCCGTAGTTTGTGATAACGGAGTGTTGTGCGTTATTTATTATGCGCCCGAGGAGGAAAATACATCTCCTGCAGATAAAAAATTCTACCTACGAGGATATAACGCAGACGGCACGCTTCGATTTCAATCATATATCCCCGGGTGGGTTGGGGCAGAGGTGCGGCTGGGCCTCCCCCCTGTGGCAAAGTTTAATAGTTTTAACAATTTACTTCATAAGACTCCCGAAGGAAATGTTTGTATGTATTGCATGCCGTACCGCTGGGGGATTCCAAACTATGAGCGTCTTATTAAAGCGGTTTATTCCCCTGAAGGTAGCTTGTTGAGTGTTATGGACGTAGACGAAAAAATAGGCGAAAATGTTCCACTAGACTCAAAAGGTTACGAAACAACAACTATCCTCCGTCCTTGTCCGCATGATTCTAGTGATGATTTTTGCGGTTGTGTGTGCGTATCTGACAGCGGGAACTTTCTTTATGGTGACTGCTTCACAGAAAAATTTTCTGCATCTTTGCATCTACTTAAAAAGCGTGCATGCGGGATAATATCCCCTCGCATGTGCGAAGAAAACTGCTGCTGTGCCGCATGTATAGCTGGCAAAAACATGGGAAAACCAGAAGATATTCCCGATGTGTGGTGGGAACAATACGGGCAAACAATAGGAAGTAATGAACCCCCTAGCTTTTCTCATCCGCTAGAAGATACGTACTGGGATGATGAAGAAAAAGCTTGGATTTTTGGGTGGTCTGCGAAGGGTTTTTATGTTGATGATGACAGCGTATATGCTTTGAGCGGCGATAACATATTGGTAAAATACGAGGAAGTTGTAATGCCTGGATCAATACCAGAGCCTTCGGAAGAACCGGAAGAGCCAATAGAGCCCGGAGAGCCAATAGAGCCGGAAGAGCCTATAGAGCCGGAAGAGCCTATAGAACCCGAAGAGCCAATAGAGCCGGAAGAGCCAATAGAGCCCGGAGAGCCAATAGAGCCGGAAGAGCCTATAGAGCCGGAAGAGCCTATAGAACCCGAAGAGCCAATAGAGCCCGAAGAACCTATAGAGCCCGAAGAACCTATAGAGCCGGAAGAGCCAATAGAGCCAGAAGAACCTGTAGAGTCTGAAGAACCAGAAGAGCCAGCAGAGACAAAAGAGCCAGAAGATACAGATAAACCGGAAGATGCAGATGAGCCAAAAGAGAAAGAGGACACAGAAATTAACAGCAAGAAACTCCCCAGAACTGGAGGTTTTACATTTCCGTCAATCCTAGCTGGTATCGCAGTAGCAGTTGCAGGACTACATCTGCGGCGGTCAAGGAAGTAAAGAGAAAGGTTAAGGAGTAAAGAGCAGCCCCGGTAGCTTTCCGGGGACTGTTTTTTTATAACACTATTAAAAAAGGAGAGGATTTAGAAATGAGTGTAAATATAAAACCAGAGGGGTTCTCAGCCGCACCCGATCCCTGGGATATTCTTTTTCAAATAAAAGAAAAAGGTAGTATTGTTGATGCAAAAATAACAACTCTGAGCTTTCCCGACAACACCCCTACCTGGGAAATATCATTCACAAGCCTCAACGGTATCCGGGGCTTAGTGCCTGCATCCGAATCTGGCTTGCCTGCTGACATTATGAGCCGGTTTGTGGGGCAAGAAATAAGAGTAAAGGTAAAAGGGCTAGATAAAGAGAACAGCCTGGTTGCCTGCTCCCGGCAAGAGGCAGTTGCTGATGCAGCCGAAAAGCTGCTGCCGAAGTTGGCTGAAGACCCCGAGGCAGTATGGGATGGCATTGTACGTGCTGTACTGCCTCCTGATATCGAGCTAGGGAAGCCCCTGAGGCTTTTGGTTGATGTAGGCGGTGGGGTGCTGGCTGAAGTGCCCCGCAAAGAGGCTTCCGTTTGGCATACCCGGCCTTTGGGGGTACAGCACCCTCCGGGGTCAAAAACAAAGGTTAAAATCACAAAAGTTGAGCCCGATGGTACCGTAACAGCTAGTATCAAAAAGGCACTGCCTGACCCATGGGAGAGTGCTGATTTTAAAAGAGGACAGTTTGTTTCTGGTACTGTAGCGTTTGTCCGAAACTCTATCGTTTTCATAGAGCCTGATGCCTGCCCAGGGATTTTGGGAATTACTTCTGTTCCCCTAATCGGCGATATTACAAAAGGAGACAAAGTGTCCTGCGCCGTTGCCTCATTCGATAGGGGGCAGAAAAAATTAAGATTGAGGTTGCGTGGCAGGCTAACATAATCTGTAAAATATAAATGAAAACCTGGCCCTTTGTCAGGTTTTTTCTTTTTTTAAAATAAATAATATAGTTTTCTGTTCTGTGACTTAAAAACGACTTCCTAAAATCGCTTTTAAGGCGTTAAAGATAAGTAGGGAATAGGTTTTTATCTTAAATTAGTATTCGCTTGGCACGAGGCAAGCAGTGCGTTCCTGGAGCATTTCTGTTGCAATGCGGGCTTTTTATCGTTTATTTGTAATTAATAAAGGAGGGAGTGGGAATTGAAGGGATTTATTGTATCCCCCCGGGTGGCCCGGGTATATGATTTTCTCTCTCGTGTCGGCCCTGCCCCCTTTTCTGCCTTGAAGGTAGCTACCGGGCAAAAACAAGACAGGTTGGCAAAATCTTTACGGGCTTTACAGGGTGCGGGCTATGCAGAACCGGTGTGGCTGCAAGGAATAGAATTTTGGACGGCTGACGGGGCTTCTTTTGACTTGTCTACACAAGAAACGCTCGCTTGGTTTGCTGCCAGGCTAGAGGAAGCAGGAGGGAAATATGATGCGGGGCAGGCTTCGTTTCCGGGAGGGCAAACACTGCCGATAATTTCACGGGAGGGGCAACTTGAAATGGGGAAATTTTGTTTTGTACTGGATGATTTACAGAAAAAACCACTTTCAGAGTGTTTCAGAGAAATTAGAAAGGGGAGTGAGTAATGGTGAATTATCCGGATATTGCCGAAAATCTTAAAAACAAACAGGTGTTGCCTCACTCAATAAATGTGTTTTTGGTTGTTTACCAGGTACTAAGCAGCGCAACAAACATAAGGCTTTCACGGCAGGAGGAAAGAGATTTGCTGGTAGCTGCGCTGCTGCATGATATAGGAAAATCGTCCTGGCCGGAGTATTGGTTTGTTCAACCGGGTTATTTGCTCGGGAAAGAGGCAATAACTATGATGCGGATGCACTCTCTCCAGGGCGCAAACCTAATAAAAGAAGCTGGACTACCGGAGAAAGTTGCTGATATAGCCCTGCAGCACCACGAGAGGCCTGGTGGAACCGGATATCCTCTGCGGGAGGAGCCGTCTTATCCTGCTCTATTGTTGGCTGCTTGTGATGTTTTCTGTGCTTGCACGGAAGATAGGCCGTATCGCAAACATCCTCTGACACAGCAGGATGCAATTCGTGAGGTGGCTAAGTATGCTCCGGTGGAGGTTGTAAAGGCTTTAATTGAGGGGCGCGGGGAAAGGGAAAGGTTTGATAAGAAAAGACTTGCAATTGAATAAAGGTTTGTTATTTTTGAAAGAAAGAGCTTGGAAATGCCGCAGATTTTGAACAAAACAAGGTGATTCCAAGATAACGGCAGGGAAAAGCGAAAACCAGGGGAGCCGCAAACCCGCGGTGCTCCTGGTTTTCTTTATCCCCAAATCCAAGATAATATAGAATTATCTTAGAATTATTAGCTGCTGTTTATTCTTCCAAATGTATTCCCAGGGAATACAAAGCTAAAAAAGAGAGCTTGTAATCACCTTCTATTTTGGGTATACTAATTACATATAGGCTGTGTTAGCCTCATCTCCCCGTTTAGATTAGAAACGGGCAAGCGCAGGAACATCCTGCTTGTTTCCCCTGTTTTTGAACAGGGCAAGTCTCCGTTTTTGCGGAGTTGTTTCCCTGCTGCAGAAGCGGGCAAGTTGTATCTTAAAAAAGCAGAAAAGATGTTCATAACTATTGTGAGGGTTCCGTGCTATATGCACGGATTTAATATTTAAAGCGAAAAAGCAGCAAGCTTTATGAGCATTCCTGCCACGAGCAGGGATTAAACATAGGGTGAGCTGCTTTTTTGTTTACATAGAGCAATATAATTTAATAAAAATTAGGAGGTACTTAAATGAGAAAAGTAAAAAATTATATAATTGATACCGAAAATTCAGCTGTGCGGTTGCCTATTTGTTTATGTTTGTCCGTAAATAACCCTGTATATGTTAATAAAATTAGTAGAGGCATAAAGCTGTTTTATGAGACAATTCGTAAAGATGAGTTTGTGTCATACTCGGTTGAGACGAGCATCGTTGCGCCTAACGGTAAAAATGCTTATTGTGTTGCAGACTTCGACATTGTTGACAGGCAAGGCAACCCAGCCCTGCAAGCAGGCAGAACAACTTCACTTGGGGATGAAGTAAATCTAGCTCTTGATTTGGTTAACAAAAGGATAGAGGAATACAAAAATGTTGGGATTGACTACCATCGGCCATGGCTGGTTCTGTTAGCCGATAATACGCCATGTGAAAATCTTAGTGAGCTTCGTGCCATTTCAAGAATGGCAAGCATGGTTAACAACAAAAAACTAACCGTATTTCCTGTTGGAATAGGCAAAAAAGCTGGTATGGATATTCTTAAGCAGCTTTCTCCTGCAAGGCAGCCCTTAAAATTACAAGAGCAAAAATTCAAAGAGTTTTTTATGTGGTTAAGCGAAAGCGCATCTAGGGTATCCTGGCATATGCAAACAGCTAGTTGAGCAGCTTAGAAAATAGAGAGAGACTGAAGGGGTTATAATCCTTCTGTTTTTATATTACACAACACGAAAAAGCAGCAAGCTTTATGAGCGTTTCCACCGTGTGAATAGTAGGAACGAGCATAAAGTAAGCTGCTTTTTTTTGTTTATATATAGTTGGCAAATACTACAAAAACCTAGGATGTACTTAAAAATGAGAAACACTATTACGGTGGCTTAACCATAAGAGAGGCACGCGAAAAAATCAAGACATGGGAAAGGATTTTAAACAACCAGGAGGAGATTGCTAGGCTTAAAGAAAAAAGGATGGCATTATCTGAGCGCCATCTTGATATTATAGACAGCTCCGATTGTGAGCTTTTTTCGCCGGAAGCCGAAGAGGAGAATAGGTTGGCAGAGCAAATAACAGTTATTGACAAAAAAATAGAAATGCTTGAAAAGGGCGAAGAGTTGCCGGCCGAAACGAAGGGTATTTGAATAAACTAAGGGGCGATTCTTCGCCTCTCTTTTTTTTAAACTTGCATTACCATGCAGATTTGATATAATTTAAACAGGGTTTGTATAACCCAGTTTCCCCGCCTGGAAGCGGGCATGTCACAGGTATATCCTGTTTGTTTCCCCTACAATAGCGTAGGGCAAGTCTCTGCAGAAATGCAGAGTTGTTTCCCCCGGTTTTGGACTGGGGCAAGTTTTTAGCATAGATTTTTGAGTTTATCCGTGTGAATTTTTACACGGATTTAATTTTTATAATGCAAAAAAGCGACAAACCTCATGAGTATTCCCGTCGGCCACGGGAACATGGCACTCATTAGGCGAGTCGCTTTTTTGCTTTATATATATACCGGGGCGGCCGCCCCACAAATATCACTTTCAGAGGATAGGAGGTGATAGGGGCGGCCGTGCCATGCGGTTTTGCCCCCGGGTATTATGAGATACACGTTTAAACCAGAGATCGGCATGAATATTTCTGTTTTGTACAAAGACGTAAAGCTGGCTCCGCGGAAATTCAGGGGCAAGGTTACGTCGGTGTTTGAACGCTTCGTCGTGATTGAAACAGAAAAAGGGTACAAAACGACCCTATTCCTGCCGGACGTCAGCAGCGGTGAGGCTATCGTCATGATAGCCAACCCGCTGGTAGCAGCAACACAGGAGGGAACAGCATGAGCATGAGCAGATTGCTAGAACTCCTAATTGTAGCCGCTATCACGGCGATTATATCGTCGTACGGATTAAGCGTCGTTGGCAACATCATGGAGGATGTCAAAGAGGTAACTTCTTTAGTCACGGCTGCTGAAAAAGACACAGCTGTGATATTAGAAGAGATTGACGGCATTTTAGCAATTCAGGAATAAATTAGGGCCATCGGCCCGCAAAACCATTACAAACCACTTTAGGAGGTGATGGGAAAGCGGGCCGCTGGCCCGTGAGTACCGAAAGAATGAAAACATCGAGTGAAAATAAAAATATTATCAACGCATTGATCTCCTTCCAAAAGGAAATTAATAATCCGAAGGTGACAGCGGTAAACCCTTATTACAGCTCAAAGTACGTACCGCTGTCTTGTTTGCTAGATCATGTTAAGCCGCTGCTCGTTAAACACGGCTTGGCGGTAATGCAAATTCCCGGTGGGGATGGGAAAACAGTGTCGGTAACCACGCTGATATTACATACCAGCGGAGAGTGGCTGGAGGCAGACCCGCTTGTCCTACCCTTGGCAAAACCCGACCCACAGGGGGCGGGGAGTGCGATTACCTACGCGCGCAGATACGCCTTATCTGCAGTATTAGGCATTGCTAGCGACGACGATGATGATGCAAATATTGCCAGTAACCCCCAAGGGGGAAATGGGCAGCCGCGACACGCTGCAAGACAGCAACAGCAGGCCGCTGCTTCTGTTCCATCAGAGCAAAAGCCTCTCACTGATGCTCAGCGGAGAGCCATTTTTGCTATCGCAAAGAGTATTGATATGAGTGAAGACGACATCAAGTCTTTTGTGAAAAAGAGATTTAGCGTTGAGGGGGTAAGCAATTTGAATTGTAAGCAGGCAAGTGATTTAATTGCCCTGCTTAATCAGGCTAGGGCAGAATCCAAGCCTGCATAAAATGGGCATATGCCCGCACCATATCACTTTGGGAGGTGAATGGGGCGGGCTAATGCCCGCCCTTTGATTTATGAAAAATTTCAATGGGTTTAGTAGTGATGAAGTGCAGCAGGCTGTCAAACGCTTGCTTGTGTTTTTGGATAAGCAGATAGAAGAAGCCGGAAATTATGTAGCTGCGCGGCCCAATGTTTCCTATGACAGATCGCGGAAGCTAGGGCAGTTAACTGCTTATACGGAGTGTCTCCGTGTTGTAATCACAGAAGCCTTCCCGGGTTCCGATGCTCTCTACCGTGAGCTTATCACATCCGGTGAGGTAAGGGGGCCGGCAAAATGGACAGCTTAATGCCTGCCCCGCGACATCGTTATCGTTATTGTAACGGTATTTGCGAAGGGTGCGTGTTGTACCCCCGATGCCCGGAGACACTGGAAGAAGAAGAAGAAGAGGAAGACACATAATCAGAATTAAAACTAAGGTAGTTTATGGGAATAAACTACCTTAGTTTTTGACTTCGAGTGAGCAGCTGCCCAACACTACTATTTTTTAGGAGGTGAAAGGGCGGTTGAATCCCGCCCTGTTGTTATGAAGGATAAAAACAAAGAAAAAGCAAAAGAAGCGCTTAATAGTGTTTTAGAAATGTTTGAGTCCGGAAACCTGCCGGCTGCAATTTCAAGAACAATGATAACTCCACCGCCGGGGTACGAACGGCCCTGCGACAAGTGGAGTTTAGGTAACAAGATTTTTATGATTCTTTCAGGCACAACTGATGCCAGAGGTTATAAGCAGTGGCAGAAGGTTGGACGCCAGGTTAAAAAAGGCGCAAAAGCCTTCTATATCCTTGCTCCTAACACCAGAAAGACAAAAAGGACAGTTGTTGACAAAGAAACCGGCGAGGAAAAAGAAGAAACATATACCGCAATCACTGGCTTTAGGTTCATTCCTGTGTTCAGGTATGAGGACACGGAAGGCGACCCCTTGCCGGAGTTTGACTATTCTCCCCCGGAACTGCCGCCTTTACAGGATATGGCACGGGAATTTGGAGTAGACGAAGTCATTTATGCTCCAGGATGCGGAGCCGGTTACGGTTTTTATGCACGGAGGCAGGGTAAGAAACAGATTGTTCTGCACACCCATGATGTAAAAACCTGGTTCCACGAGTTGGGGCACGCTATCCATAATTCTTTTAAAGAGCTGAAAAACGGCCAGCAGCCGGACCAAGAAATTGTAGCTGAAGTTTTTGCTGCTGTGATGTGCGAACTTCATGGAATCCAGGGGTATCATTTTCACAGCTGGGAATACGTAAAGCACTATGCTGAAAATGACCCCCAGAGGGCGCTTCAGGCAATATTTAGGGTTCTATCAGATGTCGATAAATGTCTCAATATGGCACTTTCTGAAACAGAGGTAACCGAAAAGAGTAAAACTGCCTAAATAGCGGTATTTGGCCGCACTATCACTAAATTTTAGGAGGTGAAAGGGCGGCTGAATCCCGCCCGATTTTTATGATAGTGATAGCAATTTTGCTGTTGGCTGGCACAATAATTATTCACGAGTTCGGCCATCTTGTGGCTGCTAAAAAGCTGGGAATTCCTGTTCTGGAATTCTCGGTAGGATTTTGGAAGAAGTTAGCAGGAATAAAAATAAAGGATACAGAAATTAACCTGCGAATACTACCTCTCGGCGGTTTCGTAAGGCCGGACGAAGAGGCTCTTGCCGCTGCTCCTACCTGGAAACGCATTTTAATCCTGCTTGCAGGGCCGGTGATGAACTTAGCCGCTGCAGTAGCAGTGTTGGCTATCGGCATATTTTGCATTTATGCAAGCCAGGTGCCGCTGGCAAATCTGCCGCAGCTACTTCTTATTGGCATCCAGCAGGGGTTTGTCCTGGTGGGTGAAATTATCAAGCTCACCGGAACTGCACTTGCAGGAGAGGGAGTAAACGCATTGTCCGGCCCTGTAGGCTATGTAGCCAGCGCAGGTGCAGCACAGGACGTTTCGGCTTTAACCGGTTTGATTGTCGCGGCCGCTTTAAGCGTTGGGATAGGACTTTTTAACCTGCTTCCGATACCACCGCTGGATGGAGGCCAGATTGTTTTAGCTGTTTTAGGCAAGCTGCTTAAGCCAGAAACTAGGAAAAGGGCTGTATATACCGGGTTTTTTTTGCTAATTCTTGTAGGCGTCTCTCTTGTTATCTTCGACGTTTGGAGATTGACTACGGGAACTTTTCCGGGGCTATAGGAGGCGTTTGAGATAGATGGTTAGAGAGATATTCTATAACCAAAAAATGGAACTGATATGCCTGGGAAGGGGTGAGAGTAATGCGAAAAAGAAGAACCTTGGTCTTCCAGCAAATAACAGATAGTCGCTTTATGGAGAAAAAAAAATGTTTACCTGTATTAATAGACAGAATAGGCAAAATAAAACAGTTATTAGACATTGATGGCGTGTTTGTTGACGTGGGAGAGCCATATCTTCTTAATTGGGGCGACAACATACAATATAGGGCAGATTTCTATATATGGAAAAACACTAGAAAAACAACATGGAATGATATTTACGGGCTTGTTAATAGTGTAAAGCCCGTGCCATATGAGTTTCGTTGCTGATAATAGGGGCCGGTTCGCCGGCCTTTTTTAAATTTTCTGAAGAGTTTTACAAAAGGGAGGTGACAATATTGCTAAGAGCACAACGAAAAATAACAGAGTGCATAGCTACGGGCAACGGCTATCTGCTTTATACCGAAGATGAAAATATAGCTGCCATTGCAGAGCAGGCAGGTCTTAAGAAATTCGGGACTGTTATCAGACCTCCCAAAAACAAAGAATTTGCAGCTCAGTTTATCGGCCCCCGGGGGATCGTACAAGCTGTCGTCAAGGGCAAGCAGAAATAGTCCCAGGAGCGCACACAATGGCTGTGGTGACGAGATATAAAGCAATAGGTAGGTAGGATATACCCCTGTTTTAATTCCAATACTCATTATCCTTTTGTAAAAACACGTGTTCCTCTTATATATCAAGGGTTTTCATCGCTTATAGGTTTTTCAACCGGCTTTTATATTTGGCCTGTGAGCGTTTTAAACTCCAAAAGCGCATAAATTTGCGCTTTTTTCTTTTTTAGGGGGTGAAATGCAAGATGGCAGTTACTGTTATACAACCACCAAAGGATTACCGATGGAGGAAAAGTCGTGCCTGGTGTCCCTATTGTGGAAAAGAGACCACTTTCGGCTGGGATAAAAAAGTTGACGCTACCCGATGTATGGACTGCGGTATATCCAGTAGGGAGTTTCACGTGCGGGTGCTAAACGGGATGGGCAAAGACAGGGAATTGGAGCGATTTGAACGGGCAGCCAAAAAGTCAAAAGCAAGATATAAAGGAGGTGAGTAGGTTGGATGCTAAAAGAAGAAATATGTTGGCGTTTCTTTGTGTTGTAGTCTTTATAAATCTTGTCGCTGCATCTCTGGTTATTACAGATAAGAACGTAAATTTTGATTTGCCCTGCGATGTTTTTTCAGAGCAAGAAACCGTCGAGTCAGAGCTAGGTAGAGAAGTAGAGGCATATTTTTTAGATATTGGCAAATGGGTTTGGGGTGATGATAAGGATACCAAAAAAATTGTAGAAGATGCAGCAAGAAGGGCTGTTAGGCGTGGCGTGCCTATAGATGTTTTTCAGGATATCTCCGTTGTTATCTTTCCTTTGGAGAGTTTTAATGAAACGGCTGTGTATTTTGCAGCAAAAGGCATTCCTGCCCCTATAGAAACCGCCAACTCCGTAGGAATAACGTTTGATGTTGCTACTGACGATAGCATGTTCTGTGCCATTTGGCTTGCAGGAAGGGACGACAATCTTTCAGGTAATTTTATCCATGAAGTGGGGCACGTTTTTTCCTGGAAATACTTAAACACATCAGGGTACGGTTGGCCAGATGTTAATGCTGCAGGGGTGGAGTACCTAAAGATTAAAGGCTACCCTGTTGAAATAGGGCTAGACCAAGAAACTCAAGAGATATTGCCGTGGGAACACCGTATAGACGAATGGTTTGCTAACGACTTTGAGTATTTGTTTTACGATGAAGGCGACCACAGAGCAGGCCCCATTCCAACCCCAGAGGTAGCAGAGTTTTTTAATAAACTATTCTCCTCTCAGCGCGGCTAAAAGCCGCGCTTTTTTTGTTTATTGAGGAGGTGATTAGCTTGGTTCAGCTTTACACGGTTCCTGAAACAGCTAAGTTGCTGAGAGTGAAAAAATCATACGTTTATGAGCTTATTTATACAGGCCAGTTGAAGGCTATCCGGTTGTCGGAAAGACGTTTCCGGGTTAGAGAGCAGGCTATTGTTGAGTTTATAGAAAGAAAGGAAAAAGAGATGGTGCTGGGGAATTAATACCCCGTTGGCCTCAAATGAGGAGGTAAAAAAATTGGGAGTTAGGAGAAGAGGGAATAAGGTTTATAATATATCAATTTATTTAGGGCGTGGCAAAAACGGCAAGAAGGATTATTATTATGAGACATTTTATGGGAATAAAACGGATGCCAAAGCACGGGAAGCTGAACTGAAAAAAGAGTTAAAGAGCCGTAAAGGCCCGCGTTCAGCTACGATGACGGTTGAGGAGTATTTAAGGTATTGGCTAAGCAATATTAAGAATAATGTCGAAAGAAATACTTTGAATACTTACTCATGGCATGTAGATAAGCTAATACCTTTGATTGGGGAGTATCCCTTATATGCAGTGCAAGTAACAGATTTACAAAATGACTTACAGATACTCAGCGATTTGCTAGCACATAAAAGCGTGAAAGGCATTTACACTACTTTACGCACTGCATTTAGACAAGCCCTAGCCTGGGGTATTCTTGCTACTGATCTCACCGCTGGTCTTCGCACTCCGCGAAAGCCAAGGGTGGAGCAAGAAGTCTTAAATAAAGAAGAGCTTGAAAAATTACTGGGGGCTCTCAAGGGATACAAACACCATGTACCGCTCCGGTTAACAGCCGTAACAGGAGCAAGAATTAGTGAAATCCTGGGGTTGCAGTGGAAGGATATAAACTTTAAAAAAGGCACGGTAACAATCAGGCGGGCAGTGGACATCATAAAGCGTGAGGTAAAGGATACCACCAAGACAACGGCCTCACAGCGGACAATAGTGCTGGATGATGAAACCATCGCTGTATTGAAAACACATAAAGAAGCCCAGAAGAAAAACACAGTTTCGCCGCTGAACAAGAGAGACGCCCTAGTTTTCTGCACCAATGAAGGCAGAGTTTTAAGGTACGGATCTCTAAGCAAAACACTAAAACTGGCACTTAAAAAAGCAGGGGTTAAGCGCATCACCATCCACGGTCTTCGCCATACCGTAGCTTCCATCCTGATTGAGGAAGGCGTATCTCTGTCAACCGTGGCTGCATTGTTGGGGCACTCATCGCCTGCAACCACAGCTGATATTTATGTTCATCTGCTCCAGGGTGGAGATAGTGTTATTTCTGTTATGGAAAATAACGTCAAGTAGTTGGAGATTGACAGATTGACAGACATGATTGCCGAAACCCTTGATAGTAAAGGGTTTCTGGAGCGGGAAAATAGGTTCAATCCCTATCGCGCCCACCATTTATTTTCTGGGAAGTTATTGGGGGACAAGGCTTACAGCCTTTAATACTAAGCAACCGGGCCGAACACCGACATAAACCAGCAGGGGGAAGGATTGCTAGAGCAAATTCTAGACAGAGATAATCTGAACCGGGCCTACAAGCAGGTAAAGAGAAACAGAGGCGCGAGTGGAATTGACGGCATGCAGGTAGATGAACTTCTACCCTACCTGAGAGAAAACAAGAATGAGCTCGTTCAATCCCTCCGGGACGGCAAATATCGTCCCAAGCCCGTACGCAGGGTAGAAATACCCAAAGAACTGCAAAGTAATGTGTAAACTTTGGAACCGCCGTATACCGAACGGTACGTACGGTGGTGCGGGAGGCCGGCTACTCAATTAATGGGTAGCCTCCTACCCGATTTTCAGATAGACTAGGGAATGTATAGAGTCACGCTTGGTATTATAGCGTCAACCTAGCATCAATTCTTTTGATATGCCCCACCATCATAATTCTTTATCTATTGATTGACTTCACTGAATGTTTTCTGGGATGTAGTTTTCGCAATTTCTTTCAGTAAAAATATTCCCGCTAACAGCGCTGTGACACCAAATGCAGTAAGCATTACAAAAGTGCTATCATATGCACCACCGGCCTGTTCTTGTAAAGCGCTGGAGATCATTGGCCCAAGGATGGCTGCAGGTATAAGAGTACAGTTAATGTAGCTGAAGTTAGCTGAGTAATATTTGGTACCCCAAAATGTACTGGTGGCAGCGGAAGAAATTGCGGGTGAACCGCCATAACTGAGTCCTACAAGGGAGAGTCCAACGAACATAAGAGTGGCCTGTCCGGTTTGGAGTGCAGCAAAAAGGCATAGGCCGGAAGATAGCAGAGTAAACGAGTTCAGAATGAAAGCTACGTTTCGACCGAATTTATCAAAAATAGTACCGAAAACAAGTCGTCCACCGTTATTGAACAAAGATACAATAAGCCCCATGCTAGCCGGCGCTCGCCGGGAAATTCTTACTCCATTGTCTTCCAACAGCTTGATGCAATCTGGATTGGTCGAACTTGTTCACTGTTGATGTTCTCGAGAATCTTAGCAAAGGTATCGATTGTTATAGAAAAAGTCCGCACCTAAAAGAATGCGGACTTTTTCTTGAACTGTTCAAACTACCAAACCAGGCGTTGTCTATGGACTCATCACACCTAATGACTATTTGATTCACATCTCGTTATGCCCGGATAAGGTATTCATCCAGGATAGCTACAATCAGTGAACGACTTTTGCTTGACCCATCAGAAGTGGGCCGCATCCCCTTCGATGAAGGGATTGCATTAGTCTTAGGAGTCAAACCCATTAAGGTTTAAGAAAATGCCTTATACAGAACATCCTTTGGCAAAAGAGCTTGAACCCATTAAGAGATATGTGCCTGTTAAAGATAGGGTGCTGGATGACTACGACATCATCATCACAGGCGATCACGAAGAAACAAGTAAAGGCTGGGAAGGTTGGATCGCCAATTAACAGGGAAAGCTGAAATCTGATTTGTATTGATCCATATTTTTTCTTTCAATTCTTTATGCTTTTAAATGCAGTATTGTTCAACCACACAGAGACAATCAGCTACTCAATGTCTGAGTAGGATACTACATACCAAGGTTGATATGCGAAATGTGACTAACCTCATCAAACTAAATCCTTAGAAATGGGACGAAGATGTAAGGGAAACAGTGAGATATTTTGATTATTTAGCTGGTTAAGTCATTATTCGACATTATTACTGGTTATTCATTGAAGGAATGTAAGGATATGGCGCAGAAAATGCAAATAGAAATAGAAAATACTTTTTTTGTTTTACCCTGTAGGTCGACTATAAGTTAACAAGTTGATACCTATTGGGTAAGAAAAAAAGGGGGGTGATAACATATCATTTGAATCGGTAGTTTTCTAAAGGTTGTGAACTTGAAGAGGTGGAAGCGGAAAAGCGAAACTTATGTGTTAAAAATTAGATAGGATGAGACAAATGAAAAAAGTTTTGTTACCGATTATATTGATTATAACCTTGCTCATAGCATGTATTCCTGCGTATGCTTCGAGCAATGTTGACATTGATAACTTAGAGAATTTGTCACTTTCAACTTTAAGTGACCAAGAAGTGCAAAAACTAAAGAACCAAATAAACAGATTATCAGACAGTGAGTTTGATAGATTTATAGTTGAGTATCTTAGAACCGAAGACAATAAACAAGTCGCAAAAGAAAAGCTTGAAAAACTAGGCGTACAGCTTGTACTACCGTCTACTAAGGAAATCGAACCATTAAAATTAGATGCTTGGGAATTAGATTTTTCGGTTTATGTTACTAAAAGAGGTGGAGAAAGTTTTTATCGTATAGTTGCATCTTATGTACCTAATGATAAAGAAACATATCCCGCAAGTTATGATGCACTTGGTATAACATGGGATCCTAGTAAGGCAAGTTATTACGGATATAATGTGTCGAGTCAAACATATTCAAGCCTAAAAGACTATTCGCAAAAAAGTAAAGGTATAGTAGTGTTTAATGTTTATGACAGTAAGCTAAGTGTTGGTGGACTCTATTACGATGCTGTGTACGTTACTCCTAAGGTTAGCGGTGCATGGATGGATTTCGGGGCAAAATATACTCACACTTACCTCACAAGTAACACTTCTGTCATATTAAATCCGAGCATAACCTATAAAACGCCTGGTATTGTTGCTGGTTCATTAGATTATAAACTTAATATCTCTTCTAAGGAAAGTTCTTGGCAGAAAGCTGATACTAACGCCGTACGCTTCTAATTAATATAGATAATCTGAAATGCTGCAGCATGGTTATGTAATTGGAGGGATAGTCATTGGTAAAAAGAATCGCAGTACTGATAGCCATTTTCGTAATGTTGTTCTTGGGTCCCGGTTGCGAATTTAACAATAATGAGTCTGAAAACCACTTATATGGAACATGGCATAACAACCTGAATTATGAACTTGGAAATTTTAATAAGGGGTTGGAGTTAATCACTGCCTATACCGAAAAAGAAATAAACAGCGACAATTTGAGCAATTTGTATTATACGATGGAAATGTTCACTAACACAAATAACCTTTTCGTCCTAAGAGGTTTAATGCACGATGAAAATATACCAGAGGACTTACGAAATAAGTTGATTAGTCCTGAAGTGGTTCCTCACCTTACCTACATGTTTGAAACAGTTGACACATTAAATGAAGTTAACGAGAAAATATTGGATTTAAGTAACAAATATCGTGAAACTCCATTACCTGAAAAGCAGAAAGAATTAGTTCAGGATTTTTATAAGAATCTAAATGAGCTCAATGAATTATATCGAGATGTAAGTCATGATATAACTCAAGCAGATCTTTCTGATAGGTGTATTAAAGAGTTGCAAAAAATACATCTCATAAACAAAAACATTGTGGATTTGCTTCCATAACTGGCCAACAGTAGGAATAATTTACTTAACTTAACGGAGTGGCCCAATATGGTCACTCCGTTATAGTTTGCCTAGCATATCTGCTGAGCTGGAGGAGATGACCAGGCTATACAGGATGCAGCAGGTCATTCTTGCAGACAATCAAGTGAACCTTATACCCA
>JBMNGF010000008.1:0-49256 GCA_050949745.1 Syntrophaceticus sp.
TTGTAGAATCTTGGGAGGGGATACCTTCCCAAGATTCATAAAGGCTGTAATTGGATAGAGCTGCTCTGCACTAGTGAGGAGGTTATGATGAGCAAAAAAGGCTTTATTACAAATTTTCAGGACCTTGCAGTTCACGATGGTACAGGACTAAGGGTTATATTGTTTTTAAAGGGATGTCCTTTAAGGTGTACTTGGTGCCAGAATCCCGAAGCAGTTACTAGTGATTACGAGCTTATGTTTCATGAAAGATTATGCAAAGGCTGCAATAAATGCTTCGAGGTTTGTGAAGACGATGCCATTATCAAAGAGGGACCGGAAAAGGTTGATAGAAGCAAGTGTACAAACTGCATGAAATGTGCCGATGTTTGCCCGACAGGAGCGTTGGCTCGCAAGGGCAGATGGATAACATCTGACGAAGTTGTAAAAATATTCATGGATTACAAAGCCTTTTTACGACAACTCGGAAGATGGTGGAATTACCTTATCTGGCGGAGATCCTCTTTTCCAACCTGAGTTTACAATTGACGTGCTGAAGAAATGCCAGGAAAAGGGCATTCATACAGCTATGGAGACCTGTGGTTATGCAAATTATTCTGTTGTATCAGAAGTAATTAAACATCTAGATCTGTTAATGTACGACATCAAGCATATGGATGAGGAAAAGCATAAGCAGGGAACCGGAGTCTCTAACAAGGTAATACTCGACAACCTTACCAAGATAAGGGAAGAGCGGCCTGATTTAAAGATATTTATCAGGATTCCGTTGATTCCCGGATTTAATGATGATGAAGAGAATATACGGCAAACATCCAAATTCTTGGCATCAATCGGTATTGCTCATTTAGATTTGCTGCCCTTTAATTTCTTGGCAATCTCTAAATATGATGCTCTAGGTGTCGATTGGAAACATGAGGATGTTGAACGGCAGGATGATGAGTACCTAAATAAACTATTGGATATAGCGCAAAGATATATTCCTGATGTAACCATTGGAGGAATGCGTTAACTGAGAACAGTATAAGGCCTGTAATGCTCAAAATAACCGGTATGTTTTTAGAGTAAATGCTGGATGTATTGTAATTTAGGAGGCGAATATCCATGCGGGAAGTCAACACAGAAGAGATTAGAAAAACAGTAAAAGACTTATTTCTTAACATAAACTATGATATCGGTGAAGATGTTATTGCAGCACTGAAAAAGGGGCTGGAAACAGAAGAGTCCGAAACAGGCCGTGCTGTTCTGGAACAAATATTAAAGAATAACAAAATAGCTACTGATGAGCGTATCGCAATTTGTCAAGACACGGGGTTTTCCATAATATTCGTTAAGATTAGGCCAGGATGTGCGTTTAGACGGTGGAGATTTCAATGAAGCAATTAATCAAGGTGTTAGAGAAGCATATGAAGAGGGATATTTAAGGAAATCGGTAGTAGACGATCCGCTTTTCGATCGTACGAATACCAAGGATAACACACCTGCTATCGTATATCTACAAATGGTTCCGGGTGACAAAATTCATATAGAGGTTACTGCTAAGGGCGGCGGTAGCGAAAATATGAGCGCTATGAAGGTGCTTACACCCTCACAAGGTGAACAGGGTGTTCGTGATTTTGTGGTAAGCGCAATAGAAAAAGCAGGACCCAATCCCTGCCCTCCGCTTGTGGTAGGTGTTGGAATTGGCGGAACTATTGAGAAATGTGCCCTTCTCTCCAAAAAAGCTACATTGCGTAAGTTGGGTGAGCATAATCCGGATCCGCGTTATTCCCAGTTAGAAAAGGATTTATTGGAAGAGATCAATAAACTTGGGATTGGCCCCGGTGGATTTGGCGGTCGAGTTACCGCACTGGCAGTTAATATAGAATACTTTCCAGCTCATATTGCTTCATTGCCAGTTGTAGTAAATACATGCTGCCACGCTGCCCGGCATGGCGAAGCAGTGATATAAGGGGGGAGGGAAACGAGATGAGTAAAGATTATAAGAGAATAACTACACCTTTAACTGATGAAGTGGTAAGCAGTCTAAAGGCAGGAGATAATGTTCTTATTACCGGTGACATTTACACATCACGTGATGCCGCACACAAGAGGTTTATCAGCAGTATTAACGAAGGAAAAGAGTTGCCTTTTGATGTTAAGGGGCAGGTTATCTATTATGTCGGTCCTGCTCCTGCAAAACCAGGTTATGCATGCGGTTCTGCAGGCCCCACAACAAGTGGGCGTATGGACAGCCTCACACCACCTATATTAGATAGAGGCTTAAAGGGTATGATCGGCAAGGGCTTGCGTTCTCCGGCAGTAATAGAATCCATGAAAAAGAATAAAGCTGTCTATTTTGCCGCTACAGGTGGAGCTGCTGCTTTAATTGCGAAGAGTATCAAAAAAGTTGAAATGATCGCTTATGAGGATCTCGGAACTGAAGCAGTACAGAAAATGACAGTGGAAGATTTTCCGGTGACAGTGGTAATAGACTCCGAAGGCAACAATCTCTATGAAACAGGACCTGTAAAATATAAAATATAATTTTTGATATTGAGGTAGGCAATTTATTTTATAAGGAGGAAAAATAAGTGGCTTCTAAAGATGATCTTTTATCCAAGGCAAATAAACCGGCAGAGGATGCTATGAAGCTCCATCCATTTTACCGTGGTAAAATGCAAACATTACCGCGTTGTGCGATCAGAAGTATGGATGACTTTGCTATCTGGTATACACCCGGAGTGGCTGCTCCTTGTAAGGCGATCAATGAAAACAAGGATCTTGTTTATGACTACACCTATAAGTGGAATACGGTGGCTGTTGTTTCTGACGGCACTAGGGTTTTGGGTCTAGGTGATATAGGCCCGGAAGCTGCTATGCCGGTTATGGAAGGCAAGGCTCTGTTGTTCAAATATTTGGGTGGTGTGGATTCTGTACCAATTTGTCTAGATACCAAAGATCCGGATGAAATTATACAGACGGTAAAGTACCTTCAGCCTTCTTTTGGTGGAATTAATCTGGAGGACATTTCTTCACCCAAGTGTTTCTATATTCTTGAACGTTTGCGTAACGAGATGGAGATACCTGTATGGCATGACGATCAGCAAGGCACAGCAGCAGTTACACTAGCTGGTTTGATCAATGCCCTTAAGCTAGTGGGTAAAAAGATCGATGAAGTTAAAATAGCAATGATCGGGGCAGGAGCTGCTAATATCCGTATTGCTAAGGTATTGATTTCTGCCGGGGTTACTGCAGGTAATATATGCATGACTGACGTTGACGGAATACTGAATCCTGATCGTACTGAATTAAAAGATAATAAGGAAATTTGGGAACTATGCACAATAACTAATGCCGAAGGTCGTGCAGGTGGAAACGCCGAAGCGATAAAAGGAGCAGATGTAGTTATTGCGTTATCCGCACCAGGCCCGGGTACCATTAAAAAAGAATGGATCAGTACTATGGCTGATGAAGGGATTATTTTCGCCTGTGCAAATCCCACTCCGGAAATCTGGCCGTGGGAAGCCAAAGAGGCTGGAGCTAGGATTGTAGTCACAGGACGCTCCGACTTTCCCAATCAAGTAAACAATTCACTTGGATTTCCTGCTATCTTCCGTGGCGCACTGGATGTCAGAGCTAAAACTATTACCGATGAAATGTGTATTGCAGCTGCTTATGCATTAGCAGATTTCGCAGAAGATAAGGGACTACTTAAAGATGACTACCTTTTGCCTACAATGAATGATTGGGAAGCCTTCCCTTCAGAGGCGGCTGCTGTTGGAGTAAAAGCAGTTGAACAGGGAGTGGCTAGGATTGAACGAAGTTATCAAGAGCTATACGACATGGCGTTAAAAATGATTCAAGAAGCTCAAGAAATGACCCAGTTATTGATGAGAGAAGGGCATATACCAAAGGCACCAAAATAAGTAGCATATTTATAGAGTGAACGGCTGTATAAGATAAAAATATAACCATCAATCTGATTTGGTTAAAAGATAAGAAAAGTAAGCGCTGGAAAAACACTGTTTTTGTTTAGTTCCGGCGCCTTACTTTTTCCAACCACCGCTTCGATAAACAGAAGGGTGGTTTTTTCTGCCCAGCTACCGATTTGAACTTTTACTGAGTAAGGAACCTTATGGAGATACCTGTATGGCATGACGATCAACAAGGCACAGCAGCAGTTACACTAGCTGGTTTGATCAATGCCCTTAAGCTAGTGGGTAAAAAGATGGATGAAGTTAAAATAGCAATGATCGGGGCAGGAGCTGCTAATATCCGTATTGCTAATGTATTGATCTCTGCCGGGGTTACTGCAGGTAATATATACATGGCTGACGTTAACGGAATACTGAACCCGGATCGCACTGAATTAAAAGATAATAAAGAGATTTGGGAACTATGCACAATAACTAATGCTGAAGGTCGTGCAGGTGGAAATGCCGAAGCGATAAAAGGAGCAGATGTAGTTATTGCGTTATCTGCACCAGGCCCGGGTACCATTAAAAAAGAATGGATCAGTACTATGGCTGATGAAGGAATTATTTTCGCCTGCGCTAATCCCACTCCGGAAATTTGGCCGTGGGAAGCCAAAGAGGCAGGTGCCAGGATTGTAGTCACAGGACGTTCCGACTTTCCCAATCAAGTAAACAATTCACTTGGATTTCCTGCTATCTTCCGTGGCGCACTGGATGTCAGAGCTAAAACTATTACCGATGAAATGTGTATTGCAGCTGCTTATGCATTAGCAGATTTCGCAGAAGATAAGGGACTACTTAAAGATGACTACCTTTTGCCTACAATGAATGATTGGGAAGCCTTCCCTTCAGAGGCGGCTGCTGTTGGAGTAAAAGCAGTTGAACAGGGAGTGGCTAGGATTGAACGAAGTTATCAAGAGCTATACGACATGGCGTTAAAAATGATTCAAGAAGCTCAAGAAATGACCCAGTTATTGATGAGAGAAGGGCATATACCAAAGGCACCAAAATAAGTGGCATATTTATAGAGTGAACGGCTGTATAAGATAAAAATATAACCATCAATCTGATTTGGTTAAAAGATAAGAAAAGTAAGCGCTGGAAAAACACTGTTTTTGTTTAGTTCCGGCGCCTTACTTTTTCCAACCACCGCTTCGATAAACAGAAGGGTGGTTTTTTCTGCCCAGCTACCGATTTGAACTTTTACTGAGTAAGGAACCTTACTCATTTGTTATCAATTCATGTGGATATTACCGTATACAATCAATATATTATTAAGTATTATTTATATCATTTAATAATGTTAATAATGTCTCATAAAATGTTTCAAATAAAACTACAATGCGACAAATCGGTTATAATGAAACAACTGTTTGTCTCATATATGTTCAGTTTTATAGTTGAAGTTCTGATTGCCTTGGTTTAATAGGTTTGGAGAGGAATGGCATAAAATTTGCATAGATAATAATGCAGTGTGCTGAGAAATTTGCATTCAAGCATTTACAGATCTTAACTATATTTTGAAGTAAAAGATAAATTTGAGAATAATAATTTAGAGGAGGTGCTGATATATTTTGATCAAGTACGAAATGTTCTGTAAAATCGCCCTCTGGTAAAAAATATTAGAATTGTCTAGCAGTATTTAGATGTGTCACTTTATTTACATGTTTTTGCTGTCTTTTCCACTGCCAGTATTCATCCATATCAAAGTACTTGCGGCCAGTGCTCCAGGTTTCATCCTGTTCCATAAGCAGCGCACCGATTAACCGTGCAGCAGAAGCATGGTTAGGAAAGATTCGAATAACCCGCTCTCTGCGGCGAATCTCTTCGTTCAAGCGCTCAATGCTGTTAGTAGTGCGTAGACGCTTGCGGTAGCGTTCAGGTAGTATGAGTACTGCTGTGGCGTCATCAAAGCCCTGTTCCAGGATATCAACCGCTTTAGGAGCCTGTGCTGCAAATGTATCAATCGTTGTGTGTAATAATGATCTGGCACTCTCCAAGTTAGGGGCCTCAAAAATAGACCGTAAGTGACCATGAAGATTGTTCTTCATGCGTTTGGGACAGTTGTCTAGAATGTTGCGTGTAAAATGGGTCTGGCACCGCTGCCATGTGGCTCCTTGAAAACATCTGGCTACCGCATTAACAAGACCACCATGGTTGTCGGAAGCCACAAAATCAACGCCTCTTAGGCCACGACCCTTTAACCAGGTAAAGAACTCAGACCAGCTTTCTTCTGTTTCACTGTTTCCGATTTTCATACCGAGGATTTCCCGGTAACCATCCTCGTTAACACCTATGGCAATAAGAGCGCTGTGAGGGCACACCCTGTTGTTTTCACGGATCTTGATGACTATTGCATCCACGATTATGAAAGGGAATAGTGATCCTGAAAGTGGCCGCTCATTCCAGCCATTGACGATAGGGTCCAACCTCTTGCAGAGGGCAGAAACAGTCGATGCAGAGAATGAAGTACCACAGAGTTCTTCAGTAATTGCAGCTACCTTACGGGTGGAAACGCCATTGATGACCATCTCCATCAAAGCCAGTACAAGAGCTTGTTCGCTGCGCTGGTAGCGTTTGAAAAGGTCTGTGGAGAAGACCCCGTCCCGAATCTGGGGAATTCTTAATGTAATAGTACCCACCCTGGTAATTAAGTTGCGTGTTTTGTAGCCATTACGGCGGCCACGACGTTCTTCAGTACGTTCATATCTCTCTGCATTGATCTGTTCTGTACGCTGTTGTTCTAGAATCTGGTCTAGGATTTGTTTCAAGAGTTCTTTCATCCCTTCATCATTACTTGAAAGTAGATGATGCAAAATGTTCTTATTTACGGTAATCTTATATTGGGTCATCGTTTCTCCCTCCGGTAATTAATGGTTTGATTACTATCTAATTTACCAGAGGAACGATGACCTGTTAAATTATCAGGCCCTTTTACAGAAGATATCACACATGACTTAAGACGATGGCGAAGGCAGTGATTAGTTTTGTAATTCCAGACCTGATGTTCCAGGTTGTGTATCAAAGGATGGTTGATGAACGGTTTCCGTACTTCTTCTATCACATAAAGGAAACAGTAGCATAATTAGCGAATCTTACAATATCAGCGATACTACAATCTACTGCAGTTTTATGTGGTATGAAGAGCGACATTAAACCAATAAAGTTAAGTTTAATAAAATCTATAATAAACAATACTGGAGGTAGCTGAAATGTCAAAGACTATGAAGACGATGGATGGGAACTACGCTGCAGCCTATGTTTCCTATGCATTCACAGACTGTGCCTGTATCTTTCCCATCACCCCATCATCACCAATGGCTGAATATGTTGATGAATGGTCAGCCCAAGGGATGAAAAACATATTCGGGCAGCCGGTGAAGGTAGTGGAAATGCAATCTGAAGCGGGAGCTTCGGCAGCTCTGCATGGTACACTGGCATCTGGTGCTCTGGGCACAACCTATACGGCATCCCAAGGACTCATGTTAATGATTCCTAACCTCTATAAGATCGCTGGTGAACTGCTGCCTGGTGTGTTTCATGTTACTGCTAGAGCTTTAGCTACACATGCTCTAAGCATTTTTGGCGATCATTCTGATGTGATGAGTTGCCGTATGACTGGTGTGGCCATGCTAGCTACCAGCAGTGTGCAGGAAGTGATGGACCTGGCTGGTGTCGCCCACCTGGCAGCCATTAAGTCCAGGGTTCCTTTCATGCACTATTTTGACGGTTTTCGAACATCACATGAGCAGCAAAAGATAGAAGTGATCGACCATCAGGATCTGGCTAAATTAGTCGATTGGGAAGCAGTCCAGGCCTTCCGCCGCCGTGGGCTTAACCCAGAGCATCCGGAGATCAGGGGTACTGCCCAAAACCTGGCCAAACTAGTCGATTGGGATGCAGTCCAGGCGCATCGCCGCCGTGGGCTTAACCCGGAGCATCCGGAGATCAGGGGAACTGCCCAGAATCCGGATATCTTTTTCCAGGCACGGGAAGCGAGCAATCCCTTCTATAATGCTATTCCTGATGTAGTCAACAACTATATGCAGGAAATCAACAAGCTGACCGGTAGGGACTACCGTCCCTTTAACTATTATGGAGCGCCTGACGCAGAGCGGATCATTGTAGCCATGGGTTCTTCCTGTGACACTATTGAGGAAACCATCGACTATCTGGTTAAAAAGGGGGAGAAGGTTGGCCTGATCCAGGTTCACCTCTATCGGCCGTTTTCTGCCAATTATTTCTTCGACGTATTGCCGAAGAGCGTTCAGCGCATTGCTGTTCTCGACCGCACCAAAGAGCCAGGGGCACTTGGCGAACCATTACTGGAGGATGTGAAGAGCCTTTTCTACGATGCTGATATTAAACCGCTGATCATCGGTGGCAGGTATGGCCTCGGCTCCAAAGAGCTGATCCCAGCTGATATCATTGCTACTTATGAAAATCTTAAGGCCGAACAACCGAAGGATGGTTTCACTCTAGGGATTGTTGATGATGTCACAGGGCTATCTCTAACCCGCCAGGAGATCATCGATGTTACCCCAGAGGGAACGATCCAGTGTAAATTCTACGGTCTCGGCTCTGATGGTACCGTTGGTGCCAACAAGCAGGCGGTGGCTATTATTGGCGACAATACTGAACTTTATGCCCAGGCTTATTTCTCCTATGATTCCAAGAAATCAGGTGGCTTTACTGTTTCGCACTTGCGCTTCGGCAAGGAGAGAATTAGATCTCCCTATCAGATCACTTCTGCCGACCTGGTCTCCTGCAGCAATCAGTCCTATATCTATTCTCTGGACATGCTTTCCGGCTTGAAGCAGGGTGGTACCTTTTTGCTCAATTGTACCTGGAAGCCCGAGGAACTGGAAGAGAGATTGCCGGCTTCTGTTAAGTGTTATCTGGCCAAGAACAAGATCAACTTCTATATTATCGACGCTGTCGATATTGCTCGTAACCTGGGACTGGGCAACCGTACCAATATGATCATGCAGGCAGCCTTCTTTAAATTGGCCAATGTGATTCCCATGGAGCAGGCAGAAGCTGAAATGAAACTTGCTATCAAAAAGGCCTACGGCAAGAAGGGAGATGCCGTGGTCAAGATGAACTATGCCGCTGTAGATAAGGGTGCCTCTGCTCTGGTTAAAATAGATATCCCTGATGCCTGGGCAGAAGCCGTTGATCCTGAGGAACCCACCAAAGAGCTGCCGGAGTTTATCGCCGATGTTCTCGAGCCGATGGGTAGGTTAGAGGGTGACAAGCTTCCTGTCAGCACTTTCCAAGGGAGAGAGGATGGCTCCTTCCCATTAGGAACATCTCGCTATGAGAAGCGTGGTGTGGCTGCTTTTGTCCCCCATTGGATCAAAGAGAACTGCATCCAATGCAACCGCTGCTCGATGGTATGCTCTCATGCTGCTATCAGGCCATTTTTGGTGAGCGAAGATGAAGCCAAAGAGGCTCCGGCGACCTTTGAAACAAAACCGGCTGTAGGAAAGAGTTTAGCTGGTTATGAATACAGGATCCAGGTCAGTTCCCTCGACTGCATGGGCTGTGGTAGCTGTGTTGAAATTTGCCCAGCTAAAGAAAAGGCTTTGGTAATGAGGCCTCTAGAAGAAGAGACAGAACAGGTGGAGAACTGGGATTACGCCATGACCTTACAGGTAAAGGATGATCTCTTGAAGAGAAACAGCATTAAGGGGAGTCAGTTTGCCCAGCCATTGCTGGAGTTCTCCGGGGCTTGTGGTGGCTGTGTGGAAACAGCGTACGCCAAACTGGTCACCCAATTATTCGGCGAGCGGATGATTATAGCCAATGCCACCGGCTGCTCTTCTATCTGGGGTGCCAGCGCGCCTTCGATGCCTTACTGTGCCAATGACCAAGGCAAGGGACCAGCCTGGGCGAACGGATTGTTCGAAGATAATGCCGAGTATGGTTATGGTATCCATATAGGTATTAAGCAGCAGCGAAACAGGCTTGTTGAATTGATAGAACGTGCTGTGAAGCAGGATATTTCCTCTGAGTTGAAAGAAGCCTTCCAGAAATGGCTCGATGGGAGGGATGATGCACAAGCCTCAAAGGCGGCTGCATCCAGCATCATCTCTCTGATCACTGGAAGTGATGATCCCTTATTGCAGGAGATTTATGCATTGAAGGATCAATTGGTGAAGAAATCAGTGTGGATCTTTGGTGGAGACGGTTGGGCATATGATATAGGCTATGGTGGACTGGATCATGTGTTAGCGGCCAATGAGGATGTCAATGTTCTCGTCTTTGATACCGAGGTTTATTCCAATACCGGCGGCCAGGCCAGCAAGGCTACCCCGGCTGCTGCCATCGCCAAGTTTGCAGCCTCCGGTAAGAAGACAAAGAAGAAAGATCTGGGAGCGATGGCCATGAACTATGGTTATGTCTATGTTGCCCAGATCGGGATGGGTGCTGACATGAATCAGACCATTAAGGCGATTGCTGAGGCCGAAGCCTACAAGGGGCCGTCACTGATCATTGCCTACTCTCCCTGTATCAACCATGGCATCAGGGGAGGGATGTCTAAGGGTCAAGCAGAGATAGTCAAGGCTGTTAAGTCCGGCTACTGGCAGCTCTACCGTTATAACCCGGATCTTAAAAAGCAGGGTAAAAATCCCTTCATACTCGATTCCAAGGAGCCGGATTTTAATATCTTTAAAGATTTCCTGATGGGTGAAGTGCGCTACTCAGCCTTGGCTAAGCTGTATCCAGATACAGCCGACGAGATGTTTGAGAAGACCCGAAAGGATGCTATAGAAAGGTATGAATTCTATAAAAACCGGGCTGATTAATGAACAGATATTATTTTAGTTGAGAGTTCATATAAGGATTTCTCTAATAAAGCAATAGAAAAGCACCATCGGATTATGATCTGGTGGTGCTTTTTTCATTCTTGGGAGTTGTTACTGTTTGGTTATGATATTATTGGAAACACTGAAACAAAGAATGCTATGTCCATGTCCCTCGTCTATCGGGGGTTCGAATTAAGTCCTTATCTGTTACCGCAGATAAGGAGTTTCTTGTATATTGTTGTGTGTTGCGGAAATCGTGATATTTTTGTGCCCATTTCGCTGGCCAAAGTTGTGCAGTAGAAAAAATTTTACACCCATCTTTTTCCGACCTCCAACCTCCGGCTTCCGACTTCTATTTTCCGGCAGGCACATTTTTTTTTATAAATCATATTATTGTATTGTTATGTCGGCTGTTGTTTGAATCAACTGCCCTTCAATTTCATGCCACAATATTTAATTGTCCTGGGTTTTAGCGAAGGAGAGGATTTTAATGTGATCCGGTTAGACCGGGAATTGCATCTGGTGATTATTTTGACTCTCTCCCTGGCAGGGATTGCTGCCCTGGGGGAAGGGGGATGGGATTGGCTTCAGTATATCCGGGTGTCTCTGACAGTAATCTGCCTCTTGTTTTTTCCTGGCTATGCTGTTATCTGTGCTCTTTTCCCAGGGAAAGACGATCTGGGACAGCTGGAGCGGATAGTTTTAAGTTTTGCCTTCAGCATTATCATAGTTCCTCTTATCGGATTTGTGTTGAATTTCACCCCCTGGGGTGTCCAACTGCTCTCTTGTCTGATCTCAATAAGTTTCTTTATTATCCTTATGGCAATTGTAGCCATGTATCGCAGACATCAACTTTCGCCACAAGTTCAATATATGCCTTTCTTAGAACTGGAATTATCCTCTTTTAAGCAATTACCTGCACAGGATAAGATGATGGCCTTGATGGTGGTGCTGGCAATTGTTGTCACAGCAGCATCCTGTTCTTACTTTATTGCCTCTTCACAAGGGGGTGAGAGGTATACTGAATTTTATATTCTAAATGAAAATGGCCTGGCCGGTAACTTTCCACAGGAGCTGGAAGCAGGAAAAGCGGAAAAACTGATTGTAGGTATCGTTAACCATCAACAAAAAGAGGTAACTTACTCATTGAACATCGAGATGCAGAATATTATTAAATCAACAAAGGGACCGCTCTTACTGAGAGATGGGGAGAAATGGGAAGAAACGGTTGAGATTTCCGCAAATTACCCCCATGAGAAATTAAAAGTGGAGTTTCTTCTATATCGCAATGGGGAGAGCGAACCTTACCGGGTATTACATCTGTGGGTGACAGTCAAATAACTGTGATTGATCACATTTCAGCAGGGTGGTGACGAGTTTATGACGGGTAACAATGCTGCTAATAATGAAACAGTTCCCTGGACTTATCTATTGGCAGTTATTCTAGCTGAGCTGTTGACCGCCATTGGTTATGGCAGTATTGGCTTAATTTTATACTATATCCTGCTGATTGTTATCTTTATTCAGGCAATGCGTATCTGCATGATTGTAGATGATGAGGATATTCAGCAGACAGTCGATGCATCGCCTGCAGGTAGAAATGTCCTAAAGGTGAGATATCGTTTAAATTTGGCTTTGATGTTGTTTTTTCTGATTCGGGTTGTGGGTCTGCCTTTATTTCTCGCTGACCTTTCTATATCTTACCTGCTGCTTCTAGCAGGAGTGCTCCTTTTTACAGCTGCCTTTTTCATAATCAGGTCTGCCGGTTACAGGGCTCAAGACATCTATTTAACTTTCTCTTCTCCTATCCTCTATTTTTTAACTCTCCAGTTAATCATTGGGGTATCCGGTATTCCCCTCGGCCTGATCGAAAAAAAACTATTACCTGTGACAACAGCTCTGTTCCCTCCACAAGTTCAGTATGGGGAAGCTGTCTTTATCTTATTCTGCTTTAGTGGCTTTCTGGAGGAGTTGATCTTTCGGGGAGTACTGCTGCGCGCTGCCGGGGATTACATGGGCGTAATTGGAGGCTCACTTTATGTCAGCTGTTTATTTGCGGCACTGCAAATTTCACAGCTATTATTTCTAGGGGTAATTTATGCTTTCCTGGTAAGTTTATTTTTTTGTTGGATAGTACGGCGCACAGGGTCGATCTGGGGGGTAACAATTGCTCATGGTTTGATGAATATGCTCTTGTATCTCCCTAGCTGATCTTATTCAGAATATTCTTGTAGTAATCTGGAATGTACTTTTCTTCAAGATATAGCATAGTGTGAAAAGGAAAAACAATTATGCCGTTCAAGTAAAGGGATGCAAAAATATGATATCTATTCTTCCGTTTCCAGCAGCGGCTGTCAGCAATCCTGCTAATCTGGAAGTAGCTGCTGGTTTGTTTTTGATTGTGCTGCTGATTACCAAAGAAATGGCTAGAGCTGTTACCCATAATCCAGCTAGCAAGGTGTTATCTGGAATACTACAGCTTGTTAATCAAAACCTGTATTTATTGATGGTGCCGCAGTTTCTTGTCTTTGTGATTATTATCTCAATTAAAATATACCATGTGCTGTATTAACGGCTTGATGTCTTTTGTGAACGGGTATTCCTGTCTAAAGGGTTAAAACATCGAGAGTATCGTCTGATGGAATACAATTGTTAATACGGGAGTGGAATAATGTATCAAGGTCATTCGGTCGGAGTAGTGGTACCTGCCTATAATGAAAGGGAGTTGATTGGCGAAACATTGACATCAATTCCCATCTATGTTGATCAGATTTATGCTGTTGATGATGGTTCAACAGATGGAACCTGTGCAGTGATAGAAAGGCGGCAGGGTATAGACCAAAGGATTGTTTGTCTCAGGCATGAGAGGAACAAGGGTGTGGGTGCGGCGATCATCACCGGTTACCAGGAGGCCATCGCTCAAGGGATGGATATTATAGCGGTGATGGCAGGTGATAATCAGATGGATCCAGATGAGCTGCCCAGGCTGCTGGATCCAATTGTTGAAGGGATGGCTGATTACACAAAGGGAAACAGGCTGCTTTATCAGGGGCACCGGGTAGGGATGAGTAGATGGCGGTATTTTGGCAATACACTGCTCACCTTTTTGACGAGAATCGGCTCAGGTTACTGGCACCTGGCAGATCCCCAAAACGGGTATACAGCCATATCTGCTAAGGTCTTTAAGCGCTTTCCGCCTGATGCCATCTTCCCCTGGTATGGCTACTGTAATGATCTGTTAGTGAAGCTGAATGCATACGGTTTTAGGGTAATGGACATTCCCATGCCTGCCAGATACGGCAGGGAGAAGTCAAAGATACGCTACAGTACCTATATTCCCAGGATATCCTGGCTGCTGCTGCGAAAGTTTTTTTGGAGGCTGCGGGTGAAGTATCTTTTTCTTCAATTCCACCCGCTTGTTCTCTTCTACCTGATGGGAATTTTGCTGATACCCCTAGGGCTTCTGGGTTGTGTGAACGCACTTTATCATTATCTTATACTTGGGGGGCCTCTGTTTACTAGGGGTGTTCTTTCCCTATTGCTGCTGGCGGCAGGCACGCAGTTTTTAATATTTGGTATGGTTTTTGATTTTATGGCTTCTCCTGCGCCGAAGACCGGGAGAACTGAACGATTAGATTTCTGACTTCTGGTCTCTGGCATCTGTTTTTCGGGTTGGTCGTTAGTCGTAAGTCTCAGAAAAAATAATCCTGTTTCTTGAAAGCGGACGGTCTGGCGCTGTCACAGGTACAGGAAACATTTATGCCAGCATAACAGTAGAGGGGGGAAGGTGGATGGCAGATGCTGTTGTACTGATTACCGGTGCTGGGGCTCCGGGTATTGCTGGAACCATCTATGCCTTGAAAGAAAATCCGGAGAGGAAAACGTTTCGCATTATTTCTACAGATATTGATGAGAATGCGGTGGGGAAATATTTAACTGATGTCTTTTATCAAGTTCCTTCTCCTGAAAATGAAGACTACCTGCCGAGCCTAGAAGAGATAGTAAAAAGTGAAAACATAGATATCATCATTCCCCAGACGACCCGAGAAATTCTCGTGCTCGCGGAAAATGTGGACCACTTTAGGTATTTAGGGGCGGAGGTTGTTGTTTCTCCAGCTGTCAGTATTAAAACCGCCAATGATAAGTATCTGCTGCTGGAAAGGGCGAAAGAAATAAACATTCCCTGCCCGAAATATTACCTCACAGATTCTGAAACAACTTTAAGGGAGGCGGCGGATCTGCTCGGCTATCCTCGGAAAAAAGCAGTTGTCAAACCGAGGATCTCCCACGGGATGCGGGGTTTAAGGATACTATCTGAAGAAAGCTGGGATGTTGATCGACTATTGAGTAGCAAACCCGATGGGTTGGAAATAGGCCTGGATTACCTGGTACAGATCTTGAGCAGGGGTAAATGGCCACAGTTGATAGTCTCAGAGTACCTTCCTGGGGAGGAATACACAATTGATGTTTTCAGGGGAAGCAGATGTGTGGTGATACCGAGAAAAAGGCTGAAGATTAGGAGCGGCATCTCCTTTGATGCAGAAGTTGATTTGCGGGAGGATCTGATCGAATACTCTACCAGGCTTGCTGTAGCTCTAGATTTAAAGTACTGTTTCGGGTTTCAGTTTAAAATGGCCGGGGATGGGATACCAAAGCTGTTGGAGTGTAACCCCAGGGTTCAGGGAACGATGGGGGCCAGTATGATGGCAGGCTTTAACCCCATTTATTATGCGGTGATGGAAGCCCTGGGTACGCCAGCAGCAGTGGATGGCATAGAAATTAAGAATGGCACGAGGTTTGTGCGTTACTGGGGTGGGGTGGGGGTAAGTGAGGGCAGGGTTATCGGAAAAATTTAGAGACATCATCTTGCACAAGAAATACATTTTTCACCTGCACACCGACTATACCGATGGAAAGTGTACGGTAGATGGTTACTGTAAGTGGGCTGTTGAACATGCCTTTGAGGCACTCATTTTCACCGAACATATAAGAAAAACCCCATCTTACGATTTTAATATGTTTCTAGCAGATATTGAGCAGGCCAGGGTATCTTATCCTGGCCTGGATATTTGGGCAGGTGTGGAGGCAAAGGTCCTTCCTGGAGGGGGGCTGGATCTTTCCCCTGATATAGCATCCCAGGTTCCGGTGATCTGTTTTGCCTGTCACTCCTTCCCACAAGAGAGAAAGTTATATCAAAAATCCCTAGAAAACCTTTTTTCTTCACCGGACTGGAGGGACAAGATCAGGGTTTGGGTGCACCCTGGGCGCTTCTTAAAAAGAGCGGGACTTCTCCCTGGGAGTTTTTCTATTCTGGACAATTTGATAGCCACAGCGCTGAGGACTGGGGTCCTAGTTGAGGTTACTTCAAGAGATAACCTACTGTCCGATGCCTTGATGACATCTATCCCCGTACAGCTGTTGATTAAGGGATGTGACGCCCATTCGTTGGAAGATCTTAATGAATACTATAATGCTATAGTATAGAGCCTGTTACAACAGCCACCTGATCACCTCAAAGGCTTCGGCATATTCCGCACTGCACTGCACACCCCGGGTTTTCGCCAGTCCGAAGATAAACTCCTCAGAAAAATAGGATTTATTTAGAATTATTTGGGAACGATAATTTGCCAGCATCTGATACTTTTTGAGAATATTTTCCCTTGTTAAAGGAACAAACAACTGGGTGTTAAACCTGGTGTGGTTCCAGGGCAGTTCATAGGAGATGATGCTGGACGACGTTTTATAAGCTCTCACCATTTCACTGGCTACTATCTGGTGGGTGAAGGTCATTGAGGGAGGGGCCGACGACCAGTTGAGGGTGAAAGGTATCACGGATCTTGACCAGGTTCTCCAGAATATTTTGCCTATAATGATGCAGCTGACGTACCTGGTAGGTATAAATTTGGTAGCTGGCTTCGTTCAATCCGAGGCCAGATACTACACTCAAAAACTCTTTTTTTAAAGTATCTTTGGGTAAACCCGCGGGAAGGGATTCCTCTGCAGTTGAAAAAACCACCCACAGGAGAGGACTCTGCTTTTCGATGATCCTGGTGATCAGCCCTCCACACCCTAATTCAGCATCATCTGTATGTGGTGAAAGGATCAGTGTTCTCATTTCAAGCCTCCCGCCTTTTAAATATCTCCAGATAGTTCGGGTTTGTGGAGACTTTTTGTATACTTTCAGGAAAGCTATCCACAAGCCAAACCATAAAACTGGTCATGTCCAGCTTATCTTTGAGCAATTTCATTCTCTTTTGCCGGCACTTCATTTTCATGTTTTTGCTGCTGAGAATCGCTATCGCCTTGGGCAGGGCCTCCTCTTCACCATCGAAAATATCTAGCAGCCCGTATCGGTGCAGTTCTGTAAAGATGCCACAGTGTTTGGCAGTAGTAGAAACATGGATTGCATAGGTTCCTAGTACTGCCGCTTCTGCTGCGGTTGTGCCTCCTTCACCCAGGTAGAGACTAGCATAGTAGAGGAGGTGATGGAGTTTTTCCGGGGCAACCCGCAATTTGTATTTCTCCCAAACCGGTTCCAGGGTTTCAGATATGACAAAAACCGGCCCATATTTGTCCAGGGTTTTCACCAGCTCAATCTTATTTCTGATGCCATGTTGGCCGAGGTCATGGGTAGCAGACCAGGAGATAAACCTGACAATGGAAAAAACCTCCTGTTCACTGAGGCCTATTTCTTTTAATATCTCTGGGTCCGGTATAAAATAGTTGGGGTGCAGGTAGGCTAGTTCATGAAAACCATCGTAGGTTAACTGTTTTTTTCCCATACTGCGCTGAAAAGAAGTAGGGGTAAAAATGTAATCAGTAAAAGGGGCGCATAAAAGGTGCTGCTCCCGGGAGTGTTCAGTATCTTCAAAGTTGATGCAGGGTGTTTTCAACAACCAGGAAATATGAGCAGCTCGTATAGAACCCGCTCCAAGGAAAAGATCAGGATTAAATCCCTTGACTTTCTTATACATCCTCCAATCAAGCAGCGGCAGGTTAATCGCTTTGCTGAAGAGTGAGATCCCATAGCTGCCTAAATTAACAAAGGGAAAACCGTAGCTTTCCAGCAGTTTGATAGAAATATCCTTGCTGCTAGCTGTGATCAAAATCTCATGGCCTTTATTGATCAGCTGTCTGATCAGATTCTTAAAGAAGTGTACATGTGCCGGGTGATTGACATCTACTACTATTTTCATTTTTGTATCCTCATATTGATTATTTTATCCGATATGCGCAAAGACGAAGTTGCTTACTCCTTTGTAGATGGGGAGCGGCAGTGTCTGCAGCAGTTTTGCCTGCAATTGATAAATGGTGCCTTTGCGGTTCATGATCTGGGAGCAGGGTTTTTGGGGGTAGTAGCTGTAGGGGAGTTTTTGTTCTCTAGTTCCCCAGCGGCTTTTGAAATGTATCAGACCTGAGTCTGTGACAGATACCCTCCCAAAATCGAAATACCGGTAGCCCTTTAAACAAGCATCTTCAATACTCTTCCAGAGTAAGGCATTGTAAGGACGGTGCTGCAGAAAGGCCGGATCTGCTGCACCATATCCATATATGAAATAATCACCATAGGAGATCATTACCCCGCCTGCGATGATTTTGTTACCACAACGGGCGATATACAGTGATACATGATCATTCAGGTAATGAAAGAGGTTTTTAAAAAAGTTCCAGGGGTGGCAGGGTGACTCCAACCTCTTTTTGGCGATACAGTTTAGCTGGTAAAAGGCTTTTAATGCTTCAGTGTCTTTTGTTTCTTCCACAATGATCCCGTACTTCCGGGATTTCCGGATGTTCCTCCTTACATTGCTTTTCAGTTTATTCGATATATGATCAGGGTTTTTTGATAATTCAAGGATATAGGTGGCATAGTGGTTGGATATCTGAAAGGAACTGTTATCTATAGAATCTCTTACTTCCAGATAAGCAGCTTTCAATTCCTCTGCTAGTTCCACTGCTTTGGAGAGTAAGGCATTTTGAGAGGCGGGCTCCCCAAGGATGCCGCACTGATAGGCGAAAGGGAGAGAAGATAACCTGTTTCCAGTGAGCCGGCTATTAATCTGAAAAAGTGGCAAAAAGCCGGTTATCCTTCCTGAAGAGTCTCTGGCAAATAGATAATATGGCTTGTAGTGAAAGGTCTCATAGATGAAATTTTTCCACTCAGGTGTATGAAAAATGCTTGCCCTTTGCTCAATAAGGAAATCCCTCCATTCTATCTCCTGTGCATCCTGAAAAACTTCTATCATCCTCATCCCCCTTAAACAGTTTCTCAATATGATATGGCATGGATTAAGGGAGTGTTACAGGTGGCAAGGGTGGTAAGATGTTTCGTTTGCCAGCTCACCATTAGCCCTGTTCGTGCATATAATGCTTGGATGGCAGTCGCATTTACCAGCGTGAATGGGGGATATAGGTGTGCAGAAACAGAGTTTATCTATAACAGTTGATCTGGAGGACTGGTACCATATTCCGTCGGTCTGTGGATCTCCCTTTTCCGTATATCCCAGTGTGGGTGATTTCTATAAGAAATGGTCCCATCGTTATGATTATTTGAGTGAACCGACATCAATGGTGCTTGATCTGTTGGATGAATTCCGTATTAAAGCCACCTTTTTTATCGTTGCAGATTTGGTGAACCACTACCCTGGTTTGGTAGAGTCAGTGGCCCGGAGGGGGCATGAGATCGCCTGTCATGGTCTGGAGCATTCCTGTAAGATACATCCAGAGACCAGGGAGCCTTTAATCAGTCACAGGGAATTTGAGGAACGGACAGCACAGGCCAAAGAGATGCTGGAAGCGGCTTGTGGAGAGGAGGTTATTGGTTACCGTGCTCCCAATGTTCTGGTTGCTGGGTGGATGCTGGATTCATTGGAAAAATTGGGTTTGAAATATGATTCATCAGTTTGTGTTAATTCTTTGTATAACAAGACCGATTCAGATCTAAAAGGTGTTTCATCCTACCCCTATTACCCCCAACAGGGATTGTTAGAGCCTGGTGAGAGAAGGAAATTCATCGAATTTCCCTGGTCATACCTGGATATTTGTGGTTTCAAAATTCCCACATCAGGAGGCCCTATGCTGCGGTTTCTTGGTTCTTTTATTGTTACCAGGGGACTGGAACAGAGCATGAGGAGAGGGCATACTGTGTTCTATTTTCACCCATTGGATATTTCTCAGGAGAACTTCCCTAAAGTCGGGAGGGGAAGGCCACTCTATTGGGCAGTCAAGGGAAGGATTGTAGAGAAAAGGATCAGGTCTGTTTTGCGGCAAGGGGACGTTTCGTTTGCCACCCTTACCCTAAGGGACGTGGCAAGGGGACGTTTCGTTTGCCACCCTCGCCCTGATGGGGTTTCTCGTATGACGGATTAACCCGTATAAATACAAAAAATGAATCTCCGTATGGGTTAATAGCTAGAATGAGGCTGTCTGAAGGCTATGTGGTAGAGAAAAGGCCCGTGTCTATTCTGCGAAAATTCCCGAATGTAAGAAAAGTCATTAACAGAACTTATATCGAAAGCGTTTGAAAGGTTGATATTAGCCTTTCAATTGGTTAATCAGGGGAATGGGGTGGATGTCAGTTGTCGGGTTTGTTAAGTTATCTTGATTTTACTTTGGAGCAGTACGCAAGGTTATGTAGAGCTGTTGGGGATTCCAAGTACCGGGTCCTCACAGTGGGAGAATTATTAGAAAGGGATCCCCAGGAGGGACACTTACTTATTATGCGTCATGATGTTGATGAAGATGTTCGAAATGCTCTAGACATGGCGAGAGTGGAGCATGAATTGGACATCACAGCGACTTACTATTTTCGGGTCAAGAAGAAGGTATATGTTACTGATATTATTGATGAGATTGCTTCGTACCGGCATGAGATCGGCTATCATTACGAAACCCTGGATAAAACCTGCGGAAACTTAGAAAAAGCAATCACCCTTTTTTCTGAGGAACTGGCAATGCTGCGCCAGAGATATGACATCAAAACCGTCTGTATGCACGGCAATCCCCTTACCAAATACGACAATAAAAAAATTTGGGAGCATTGTGAGCTGAAAGACTTTAACCTGCTTGGTGAGCCCTACTTATCTTTGGATTACAACAAATTTTTATATTTCTCAGACAGTGGGAGGACATGGCTGGGGAATAAAAATAAGGTCAAGGATAGGGTCAGCTCAACGAATGCTCAGTCTGTTCAGGTGAAGCATACAGAAGAGCTGATCCAGTTGATCAATGATGGCACATATGAGAAAATCTGCATTCTGACACATCCTGAAAGATGGAGCAAAGACCTGTTTGATTACCTGATCTATTACCTGATCGACCTGGGTTACAATATAGGAAAAATGTTGCTGCAGGTCAGAAACGTGACTCGGGAATGGATCGGTAATTCTGAAGGGCGTCTCGTACCCTGGGGGAAAAAACTTTGCTATCTGTTTGACTCATGATGTGGATGATATTTACCCTACCTGGATACATAATCTTTTAGCTGCGGCTCACAGTTTAGGCAGATTTGATTTCCAGGCTATAAATAAATATCTCTGTTGGAGATTGAGAGGGAAAAACAGCTCACCATTCCTTAATTTCCAAGAGATCATGGAGTTGGAGGCAAAGTACGGGGCAAAATCCAGCTTCTATTTCCTGACCTGTGGCAGGGATCATAAAAGATTCAGGTACAATATCGAAGATATTAAGAAGATGATCAGGAATATTGCTGATAGCGGTTGGGAAGTTGGGCTGCACGGGGGTTACTATACCTACAATAATCTGCAAAAGATTCAGCAGGAAAAAAATAAATTTGAAGAGGTTCTGGGGATGCAGGTTGTTGGATACAGGAATCACTATTTGCGCTTTCAAGTTCCCGATAGCTGGGAACTGCTGGCAGAGACGGGGTTTAAATATGATACCACCTTTGGGTTTAATGATCAGGTGGGGTTTAGAAATGGCCTCTATCACCCTTTTAGGCCTTTTAATCCGGCAAGGGAAGAGGAAATCAATATTCTAGAGATTCCCTTGAATATTATGGACTGTGCCTTGATGGAACTGGCAGCATCTGAAGAAGAAGCCTGGGAAATCACATCAGAACTGATCAATACAGCAGCAGAGCACCACGGTGTTTTAACCCTGCTCTGGCATAACAATTCTTTTGGTTATCCGCCCCGCCGCAGCTATCATAAAATTTTTGAAAAGATCCTTGAATACGGAGCCCAAAAGAATGCATGGATGACCTCTGGAGAGGAAATATGGAGGTGGTGGAAAAGTGAGTCTTGTTTTAATTCAGGATCAAACAAGCTGGGACCAATTTATTGATAATAGTCCTCATGGTTTGTTATTTCATAAGTGGAATTTCCTAAAAACTATTGAGCTCCATTCGGGTTACGAACTGCTGCCCTACGGAATTAATAAGGGTGAGTCGCTGATTTGTGTCATTCCCTTATTTTATAAGAAAATCATGGGATTGAAGTTGTTGTTTTCGCCGCCTCCTCAGACAGGTGTTCCCTATCTGGGATTTGCCATGTTTGGCGAGTATGACAGATTAAAACAGAACAAAAAGGAAAGCTTTTTAAATATTGTTGCTGATGAAATTGACCTGGAAATCTCTAGAATAGACCCGCATTATACCCATATTTCTTTAGTGCCGAACTTTTTGGATATAAGAGCCTTTGCATGGAATAAATACAATGTCAAGGCCGGTTACACCTATCTGCTTGATTTAAGTGAATCCCTGGACACAGTTTGGAGCGGTTTTCAAAGTGAGCTGAGAAGGGAGATCAGACAGGCAAGAAAATTGAATTTGCAGTTGGTTAATTCTGAAGATATTTCTCCTCTATATCACTATCTTAAGGAGAGATACAAAGAGCAGAATTTGAATCTTCCGATCATCAGCGAGTCCTATCTTGAAGATCTACTCAGACTCTATCCGGAGCAGATAGCTGTTTATTACCTCTATGATGAAAATGGCGAGATAATTGGGGTGAATATGGTCCATGAATATAAGTGCTGCATTGGTTGGTTAGGGGCTGTGAGATTTTCGAATACCATTTGCAGTAATGAATATTTAACATGGCAGCTGATCAAAGGAGCGAAAGAAAAAGGCTTTAAATCTTTTGAGCTGCAAGGTGCCAACAGTAAAAACCTCTGCCGATTTAAAACCAAGTTTAATCCTTCTCTGCAATTGACTTTTGAAATAAACCGAAAAAGTAAGTTAGGCCGGCTTGCAGAATGGGCTTACTTAAACTTAATAAAGAGAAGGTGAATTCCCATAAAACAATTAAAATGGCGGGCTTAGAAGCTGGGGACTTTAAAATATCGAAAGATTGGCTTTTTACTTTTTGCACATATTTAAGGGCAGGTGGACTGTCCTTAAATGTACCCGGTAACTCCATTTGATTCATAGATTTTATTATAACTTGGCAAGTTACCCCACAAATTTAAATCCGAGTAGTAATAATCTAAACTTCGCCAGCTGGGGTTTAATTGAAAAGGGTCGGTGCAGGAATAAAGCATCAATGGCCTCTTATTTAATTCTCCATTTCTAATTAAGAGAATGTCTCTTTCCGATTCTCTCAGAAATGTCATTTGCTGTTGGTCGACCTCCAAGATATGGGCTTTTGTCTTATGCTTAGAAGCCAGTAGATATCTACTTGTAATGTAATCAGACATGACAAATCCTGATGCGCGGGATGCTATGTGGTCAAAGGCAAGGCATTCTTCCTCTGTCAGATAATATGTATAAAAAGGTCTTTTAATAAGTGGATTATCAGATGCAGTAAAGTCATTGGAAATAGAGAGGAAGGCCATTACGGAAAACAAGATGATAGTGAGCGTTTTTGTTTTGGTATGAGGGGCCATAAATAGGCAGTACAGACCCGCAGCTGCTGCGATGCAAATAAATATAAAGGAATACTCACCGAATCTTTCAAAATTCATAGCGGCCAATTTATTTAATAATAGACCCGGCCCCGGGAAGGTGAAGATGGGTGATAATAAGCCTAATAGGCAGATAATTTTAGCTAGACCGGGTATTTTTTTCGCACGAAGTACCCAAAGAGCTCCTATAATAATAAAAATCAGGAGGGGGATAAACTGCAAATAATTGAAAAGTTCATTGAGAGGGGTTTGTATAATAGACTCTGTAATAGCCCCTGCAGGAGCTGGCCTAACAAAGCTGGCAATGAGTGTCTGAAACAGTCTTTCTGCGTAAAAAGCCCAATACATGAATGTTATACAGATGGCAAAGATGAAATAATTTGAGGATAAGAGGTAGCTTCTGTTCTCTAAAGAATACGCTATATGTGTGAGCAGTAAAAGCAGCAACAGCAAGAGGATAAATGGCATCGATGCCGGATGATAAATAACCATAGCCTGGGTCAGGATTACAGCTAGAATTATTTTTCCCGGTGTTGCTCGAGCCACTAACAATAGAAGTAAGATAACTTCCAAAAATGAAACAAAACTTCTAGGGATTGAATACATGCCATAAAAGATAACATCGGGATTAATACTGGCAACAAGTGCTCCTAATAAGGAGAGCTTTTCATTATGAAAAATCGTATTTAGGAGAAGATAAATGGCTACCATTAGTAGGGAATAGGTGATCCCGTTTAAAAAAAACGCAGTTTTATAGGCAGGAAACTGGATGTGTGAGACTTTATAAAAAATGGCACATAAGATATGCCATAAAGGAAAGGATTGATAGATTTCAAATTCATCACTAACAAACCCATCACTGAGTAAATTATCGATCCTCCAGGAATGCCCGAATATATCTGTTCTTCCGATAAAGTAATGGTAGTTTAGATTTACCCCCCCAATAATGTCTAAGATGAGCATCATTATCTGTACCAAGATAATAAGGGCAGTCTTTTTTGATATACGGAATAGCAAAATTTGCAGCAACACTGACACACTCATCAGAGTTACCGCTAAATAATATAAAATTGTTCTGGTTTCGTAAGCACAAAGTGCAAAAATGGAGATTGTAAAAAAGAAGAGAAAGCAGCAAATTAATAGACACTGTATATTTCTGTTCCCATATTCTGATATAGTTTGGCTGTCCTTCCTCACTCTGAGATAGATGACAGGCGCAATAATCATGGGCAGTGCCAGGTAACTGCCGAGAATAACGAGATTGCGATAGCCTAAGATAAGTGGCACTGCCAATCCCAAAAATGCGGTCAAGGGAAGCAGATGGAGTAATAAGGTTTCAGTTCTCTGGAATTTTATATTTGGCTTATTCATGGCACTACATCCCTTTTACTTTTTCTAGCGTTGGTTTTGATCTCAAGAGGCACCAATAGTATATTGAACAAATTAGGAAACGTGACTATTCCTATCATCACCCTTACCTTTGTTCTCTGTTTTTGCGGGTCGTGTCAGAAATATGCCCACTGTTACACCTGCCACTCCCAGTCCCAGTATTCCGTAAGTGATCATCCAAGCATATCCGTAACCGGTTATGCCGAACTTGATAATCATGGTATAGCTGAGTGATATGAGGAGTCCGGCCATGAGCATGTTCAGGAGTGTTATTCTCCATGGTTTCATCCTGATGTTTTGAATAGGTAAAAAAAGCATATAAATTGTTACGAAAAAGCTTGATAAAACCAGCAGTTTTAATAGACCATAAGCTTCTAGATAGTCGTTTCCGAAAAAACCGAGTAGAACGTTTCCCATAAAATAGATCACAATAACAAAAGGCACCAAGAATAACGCTATTGCTGAAACAGACTTGATAAGGATTTTTCTGAGGTTTTCTCCATGACTTCCTTCCACAAACATGGATATTCCGATGGCATCTGGAATGATCAAGACAAAATTGGCAACTGCTGCAGCAATGTAATACTGAGCAGCCTCTGCGTCTCCCAAAAGGTTCAGGATCATGACCGGCATGATTAAGGGGGGGACATTGGCCAATATATTGGAAAGGTAGTTCCAAAAGGAAAACCTAAAGGACTCTTTGATAAAGGGCTTACTAGTGTGGATGCGCATCCCGACTAACCTATTTAATGTTAATAACCCAAAAAGAGTGGAGCAGCAAAAAGCCAACCCCATAGAGACAAAAATTCCAAAGCTTTGAAATGAGGAGAAGAGGAAGAGTAGGGGGACTCTCAAAGCTAGCAGAATATTTTGGATCAGGTATTCACGCCCCTTTCTTAAAGATAGGAGTGCGTTTCCATTGATCAGGGTGATCGTATTCAAAACTACGGAAAGGAGAAAAACCATAGCAAATCCAGGCCTTTGCAGAAATTGAAGGCTTGGAGAAAATCTTCCAATACAAGCGAGATAGATCACGCAAATAATCATGGAAAAAAAAGAGGTAATAACAAGGCAAGTGTTATAAACCTTACGGTTATTGCTGATGGGCAGGAACCGGATCAGTGAGTAGTCAAAACCAAAAAGAGAGAAAAGAGTGATCAAGTTCAGCGAGGAGATCAAAGCTGTTGTAATGCCTACGTCCTCTATAGAGTAAATTCTTGCAGCCGCCATCCAAAAGAAAAAACCGACACCGATATTTTATTGATGATCCTACTTAACGCTAAAAAGAAAGAATTCTTAAAAAGGGGATCATGTAGCTGCTGGTAAAAGGTGTTTATGATTTTCATGTAACATTCCTCAGTTTTTCATATTCTATTTCCATGACACTTGAAAGGTTTATTATTTGCTTAAACATAGTGCGGAATGTCGGTGGGCTAGGTTGACACAGGAGAACCGTCCCCCTGTGTTGTCTGTTGAGTGAAATGTTAAAAAGAGGGGGGCGAGGATAAAGATAGCATAGAATAATGAAAACTCCTTGTGCATAAAAACATATCATAATCATGGAATGGATATGATAAAGGGTAGCAGGAAGGAGTGAGATCTTTGAACTCCCAAATCATCGTAGGTACTAATTCCTTTGCTGATGAAATCAGGGAAAGGCTGCAAAATGAACTGAAATTCATCTCCAATGATCAAGATATTATCAATTTTGAAGAATATGAAAATAAACCGTGGTTGTTTTTTTTTATTGGACTACTCCGTCATAACAAACATGGGGAGCGTAGGTTTGCCTGCCGGTTTGCTGTTGCTAAGGCTATCTCTGATCTTTTTGTTAACCATCTGGAAGCAAATTTTGCCAAAGATTATATAGAAAAAACCTACCACTACTATTCTCCTCAAGACCGTTTTGAAATTGTAAGCTATACATTGGAAAATCTCGATAAACTGAAAATAATCAGGAGAAATAAAGTAATACAGAGTGTTTATGACTACTTGGTTGAGCACAAGGAGATCAACATTGAGGGGTTTGCTAGATTCCGCATGCAGGGTTACTGGGCGCAGTTAGAACGCATTGTCAGAAGAACCGGAGAGGAATTCTTAGAGGCAAAGGACTATTTAGAGTTCGTGCGTTTACTGCGCTGTTTTATTGAACTGCAGGAGACAAAAATTGATGAAGCACATATCTTTATTACTCCGGAAGGAACTTTCTTTATCTGTGACAAGAAGGGGCATGTGATCAGAAGGGAGCATATTCGCACCCCATCATTTTCAGTTATTGATGGGGAATTTAATTATAAGGAATATTTGCTGAGTATGCTGATTACTCTGGTGCCTGAAACAATAATTTTCCATGTGTCTGACTACATCTGGGAATGTGATCCAATACGCACTATCCAACAGGTATTTGAGGACCGAGTTATTCGCTGCCCCGGATGTGACAGATGTCAACATCTCTATAGCAGTAAGAAGAAATAAGAGTATGGGTGTCAATTTGTTGACAAAAACTGATCAGTTGCGTATAATTGCAGCCAATAGAAGATGCTGAAACGAAAACAGGACGAGTATTCTGATACTTACCATCAGAGAGGAAAAGCGCCTAGGCTGGAAGCGCATCTGGTAATAGGTCAGAAGAAAACCAACCTGTGCTTATTTGTTTGGCCGCACACCGTTATCTGTGCAACACGAGAGAGTGAAATATTTTCACTAATCGGGGTGGAACCGCGGGAAGACCTCGTCCCCTAAAAGGACGGTTTTTTTTTTATTATTAATAGAAACGGGGGAAGTAGAGTGGAAGGTCAAAAAGTATCAGGGGATATGATAGCTATTATTTTGAAAGATGGCAGTGTATATGAGGTTCCTGAGGGAGCAAGCTGGGGAGATGTGGCAGCAGGGCTCAGCAGAAGATTGGGCAAAGAGGCAGTTGTTGCTAGGGTGGATGGAAAATTAGAGGATCTTGATAAAAATGCGCGTCCCGAAGAAAAAGTGGAATTCCTTACTTTTGCTGATGAAGAGGGGCAGGCTGTTTACAGGCATACTTCCGCTCATCTGCTGGCTCAGGCTGTCAAACGACTTTATCCGGAGGCTAAGTTGGCTATCGGTCCGGCGATTGCTGATGGGTTTTATTACGATTTCGATATGGAACACTCCTTTACAACCGAGGATCTGGCATTGATCGAAGAGGAAATGAAAAAGATTAAAAAGGCTGATTACCCTATAGTTCGCCAGGAGATTTCCCATGAAGAGGCAATCGCTCTTTTTGAGGAAAAGGGTGAGCCTTATAAGGTAGAGTTGATCAAGGAACTGCCAGCTGATGAACAGGTGAGTATCTACAAGCAGGGGGAGTTTGCAGACCTTTGCTTGGGACCCCATCTGCCGAGTACAGGGAAGATCGGTGTTTTTAAAATGCTTAGTGTTGCCGGTGCTTACTGGAAGGGGAGCGAGGAGAACAAAATGCTGCAGCGGATTTATGGCACCTCCTTCCCGAAAAAAAAGGATATAGATGCATATTTGAAGCGCATGGAAGAGGCAAAGCGCCGGGATCACAGGAAATTAGGCAAGGAACTGGATCTTTTTGGGGTGGCAGAAGAGGGGCCTGGTTTCCCCTTCTTTTACCCCAAGGGCATGACCATTAGGTTGGAGTTGGAAAACATTTGGCGCTCTGAACACCAAAAGGCAGGTTACCTGGAAATAAAAAGCCCTGTGGTATTAAGCCGTACTCTGTGGGAGCGTTCAGGTCATTGGGATCACTATAAGGAAAATATGTATTTCTTGAAGATCGATGATGATGATTTTGCTGTCAAGCCGATGAACTGTCCGGGAGCGATGATCTATTATAACAGCAGGGTTCATTCCTACCGTGAATTTCCTCTGCGCATCGCAGAGCTAGGGTTGGTGCATCGCCATGAACGCTCAGGTGTCCTACATGGTTTGATGCGTGTGCGCTGTTTCACTCAGGATGATGCCCATATCTTCATGCTTCCTGAGCAGATCACCGATGAGATCATCGGTGTAATAGACATGATCGACTACTTTTATAGCACCTTTGGTTTCACCTATCGGGTTGAATTGTCTACCAAGCCGGAAAAGGCCATGGGTTCAGATGAGATCTGGGACACTGCTATAAATGCTTTGAAAAAGGCTTTAGAAGTGAAGGAGATTCCCTATAAGTTGAATGAGGGGGACGGAGCTTTCTACGGCCCGAAGATCGATTTTCACCTACAGGATTCTTTAGGGCGCAGTTGGCAGTGTGGGACAATTCAGCTGGATTTTGTTAACCCGGAAAGTTTTGATTTGACCTATATCAGTGATGATGGAAGTAAAAAGCGTCCTGTAATGATCCATCGCGTTGTCTTTGGCAGTATTGAGCGCTTTTTGGGTATATTGACCGAGCATTATGGGGGAGCATTTCCTATCTGGCTGGCGCCGGTTCAAGTCAAGATACTCACTGTGGCCTCCCGTCATACAGAGCATGCGGCTGAGATAGCGCACCAGTTGGAGAAAGAGGGTATTCGTGTAGAGGTCGATGACCGCAATGAAAGGGTTGGTTATAAAATAAGGGAGGGTGAAGTACAAAAGGTGCCCTATTTATTAGTCCTTGGGGATCAAGAGGTTGAATCGGGAATGGTCAGCGTCAGGAAGCGTGGTGTCGGTGATCAAGGTGCCCTCACTTTGCAGGAATTCATGACCAATGTAAAAGAAGAAATCGACCAAAAGGCCTGAGATGCAAATGAGACGCGAGTATCATCCCCGCGTCTCATGATTTTTTGACTACTAATACCAGGCAGCCTAGAATAAATACCAGGAACAAATTTGCCAACAGTTGTTTGCTGTAAGAAGGGGGAGCGGATGGTTGCTCCTGAGGTTCATTGGGTTCTTCGATTTCTTCTACGACAGGTTCGCTGCTGACATAAACGGTGTTTCTTGTGGATTCCCATCTGCAGGATAGATCAAAAATGTCGGTAATTGTCTCTGAGGGCACCATCAAATTATCTGCTATAATCTCTGTGGGTATGTGGCTGTGATCTAATTCATTGTCCAACAGTATTTTAGTTTGTTCTGGATAGATGACTACATTATGTGTACCTTGTAGGTGTATATTGTTCTCCTCTATGTTTTTCTGTACCTTTATGTCCAGAGCATCAGCCAAAGTGTTCAAGGGAAGATAAACTGTGCCATTAGCAAGGATCGGTGGGATATCTGAAGTCAGTGCTTGTCCATTGACCATGAGTTTCATTGCAGTCAGACTGTATTGAGCATCATACACCAGGCGTGACAGCTGCTGTAGGACTTGATAGGCATGAGCGCTGCTGGGTACATCTTTGCTGAATAGTGAGATAATATAAGGATGACTGGGGTGATCAACAATTCCCACATCATGATAACTGCCTGTCGCCGGCCAGCTGCCGATCTTATGTGCCACTTTAGTATTTGGTGGCAGCAGTGCAGGTATGCGATCATTGAAAACAGTGTTTTGGAGATAGTCCAATAAAACTGTTCCCTGATCAGGATGCTGCTTATTAAATTCTAGTAGGGCATCCATATAGATTGCCATGTCTTTGGGGCAGGTGGTGTTTTTTGATTTATCTACAACACTGCCCCCCATGTTGGACATCATTAATTTGACATTTTGCCTTCCGAGCTGATCCAGAAGGATGTTGGTGGCTACATTATCACTGTAAATTATGGAGTATTTAGCTAGGTTCTGAACTGTATAACTGCTGCCAAAACTTTCTTTCTGAAGAATACCTGTTCCACCTTCGTAATGCTTTGCTCTATATGTTAGTTTTTCTTGGGGGTCGATCTTTCCCTCGGCAATTTGCTGAAATAGATAAAGATTTACAGGGACTTTAAAGGTGCTGGCTGCATGAAAAACAGTATCTTCATTCACCCCGCAGACCTGACGGGTGGTTAAGTCAATTATATAAACCCCATATGTTCCTTGCTCTTGTGTTATGATGTCTTTAATTTCTGTTTCTAAAGAGTGGTAGGAAATTGAGCTGTTTGCCGAGGCATTGATAGGGAAGTTGATAGAAAATAAGAAGAAAAAAAAGACAGCTATCAGTAATTTACGCAGGAACAATATTTCACCTCCCTTTTACCCCCTGCAGGTAGATAGGGACATTATTTTCTTAACTTCTTGTAATAGGGTAAAATATCCTGCAAAAGATGATCATCCTTTTATCAAACGCGGCAAAAGTCCTTTTTTTACTCAGTAAAAAATGATTGAGGAAAATACGCGTTGACATAGCTAAAAATGCTGTGTTATACTGTTTTACAAGAAGAAGCCACTCGCTTCTCACCTTAGAGCTATAGGATTGCTACTAGGGTTATCCTTGGTGATACAAAGTCTATTAAGGCGGGTGGATCTAATGATCAACCCGCCTTATTTTTTGCCTTTATAATTGAAGGAGGTGGCGAATAATTATTAAAGATTTGCGGGTCAATGAGGAGATCCGTGTTCGGGAAGCCCGGGTGATTGACAATGATGGCCAACAACTTGGGATATTACCGGTCAGGGAAGGTATACGTTTGGCAGCGGAGCAGAGACTGGATCTCGTTGAGGTTGCACCTCAAGCAAAACCACCTGTCTGCAAAATCATGGACTATGGTAAATATAAGTATGAACAAAGTAAAAAGCAGCGGGATGCTCGGAAAAAACAGCGGGTCATCAATGTTAAAGAAGTAAAAATTAGGCCCAGAATTGAGGAGCATGATTTTCAGGTCAAAGTAAGAAATGCGAAGCGCTTCCTAACAGGTGGGGATAAGGTAAAGGTTACTTTAATGTTCAGGGGGCGTGAAATATCACATGCTTCTCTCGGACGTGACCTGTGTATGAAGTTCTATAAGGAACTGGAAGAACTGGCCGTTATGGAGAAAGTGCCTAAGGTTGAAGGGCGAAATATGATTATGGTCCTGGCGCCCAGAACTCAGGAACAGGTGAAAGGAGACTAGACGATGCCGAAAATGAAGACACACCGGGGGGCTGCCAAGAGATTTAAGCTTACTGCCAGTGGTAAATGGAAGCGCGCTAAAGCCTACAGAAGCCATAAGCTAGGCAAGAAATCGAGTAAACGCAAGCGCCGCCTTCGTAAGATGGAGGTTGTCAGTCCCTCTGACCAGAAAAGATTAGAACAGTTACTGCCTTAGTAAAAGGAGGTTATAATTATGGCAAGGGTAAAGAGTGGACCAGTCACACGGCGCCGGCACAAAAAAGTCCTAAAACTTGCGCGGGGTTATCGGGGAGCAAAAAGCAAGGTTTATCGGATAGCTAATCAGCAGGTTATGAAATCTCTGAACTATGCCTATATTCACCGTCGGCTGCGGAAGCGTGATTTCCGGAAGCTGTGGATAACAAGAATAAATGCTGCTGCTAGGAATCATGGACTCTCTTATAGTAAATTCATGAATGGCTTAAAAAAAGCGGGTGTCGGTGTAAATAGAAAGATGCTTGCTGAATTGGCGGTCAATAATGATGCTGCATTCGGAGAGCTTGTGGAACTGGCGAAACAAAACTTGTAAATATACAAATAATAGTATAAAAAAAGTATGGTTGAGGAGCCATACTTTTTTTGTAGGGGTGTACTAGTGAGTGTTTTGCGAGATACAAACTGCTAAACAAGCAGTCCGTTTTGCCCGAGATTTAAAGAAAAGAAAGCATAGACATGACAAAAAACAGTTTCTCATTGAGGGAATCAACTTTGTCGAAGATGCCCTCTTAAACAGGGCTGAAATCAGTTATCTGCTGGTATCAGATAAGTTTCACGAGAGGAAAAAGGGAAAGGGTGTTATGGAATTAGCACAGGCTCGGGGGGTGCCTCTTTTCTGTATTAAGGAGAATATTCTGGCCAACTTGTCTGATACAGAAACACCTCAAGGGGTTCTGGCTGTAAGCAAGATGCCTGTTTGGAATGATGAGCAGGTTATCTATATGAAAGATGCCCTGCTGGTTGCTCTTGACGGGGTGCAGGATCCGGGAAACCTAGGGACAATGATCAGGACTGGGGCAGGTGTAGGTGTCAGCGGTTTTTTCTTAGGAGAGGGGACAGTTGATCTTTACAACTCCAAGGTCCTGCGCTCAACAATGGGAACGATTTTTCAGGTGCCTGTTTTTCATCAGGTACAGCTTGTCTCCCTAGTCAAAAGATTGAAATTATTGGGATTTAAGACTGTTGCTGCAGACCCCAGAGCAAAAACAAAGCATTATCGCGCAGATTTCCAGAAGGACCCTTTGTTAGTTATTGTCGGCAATGAGGGACGCGGGATCAGAACAGAATTACTGAAAGCAGTGGATCTAAGAGTATCCATTCCCCTGGCAGAGGGGGTTGAATCTCTAAATGCAGCTGTAGCTGCTGCCCTGATCCTTTACGAAGTTTTTCGTCAGCGAGATACACAAACAGAAAAATAGAGTCTAATGGTAGATGGGAGGAAGCCAATGAAGATTCTTCGGGAAAAAACGCCGGAATTTTGGGAGCAGGCATGGCAGGAAGCGCATAAATACTCCCTGCATGCCAGGAAACGTCGAGAGCTAGACCAGTTGGATTACTGGAATTCCATGGCTAAATTCTTTGCCAATACAGCTAAAAAGAAGGCTGGGAAGAAGCGTCCGCAAAAGGTCTTATCCTGGCTGGAACAGGAAGGAGCCTGGAAGCCAGGGAGCAATGTGCTGGATATCGGTGCTGGGGCAGGAAACTTTACAATCCCCATGGCAAAAAAAGCTGCACATATCACTGCATTAGAGCCAGCACCTGCTATGCTGTCAGTTTTGCAAAAAAACGTTCGTGATGAAGGGCTTAGTAATGTACAGTATCTGGACCAGGAATGGGAGATTGTTGATCCACAGCAGATGGGTCTCACTGCTAGTTTTGATCTTGTCTTCGCTTCACTCACCCCTGGCATCAGAGATGTGGAGACACTAGAAAAAATGTGCCACTGCTCCCGAGATTGGTGCTTCCTTTGTGACTTTGCAGGGTACCGTTGGTTCCCAGGGCATGAGGAATTGTGGCGCCTTATTTTTCAGGAGAAAATGCCTTTACCTGGGCACGATATCATCTATCCCTTCAATTACCTCTATTGGTCCGGTTATATGCCAACTCTTAAAGTTTGGATCGATGTGCGTGATCGAGAAATGTCAGTGGAAGAGGCTACAGCAAGTTTCGAAGAGTACTTTCTTTCCTATACCGATTTGACCCCTGAAATCAAAAAGACAATCAGTAATTATGTCCAAGAACATGCAGTTTCAGGGGTCTATCAGGAGATTTATCGCATTCGTTTGGGGATGATTCTTTGGCAGGTAAATGCCGGAGGGCAACAGGGGGCAGTATCATAGAAAAGCAGTTCAAACCTTTTATTTCACACTTTTGTTGCTATTGTTCCGGGAGATACTCTGTGATATAATGCGGTCAGGATACATCCAGTCTATTTCCATAAAAGGATGTGAGGGGATGTCGATCAACGCTCGTTTTTATTGGATGATTTTTAAACATACCGGTTCATTGCGAGCTTTTCTTCTTTATAGAAAGTGTCTACTTCACTAGCTGGATGATATATTTCAATGCAATAATAGCAACAGTTATGATCGGGAGAGTAAGAAGACAAAGTCCTATCAGGGAGGCTGTATCTAAAGACTGAGAGTATGGCCAAGGGCTGTCTTACTGAAGTTCGCCCGTTAGCTGCACTTCTGAATGCCTTTTTATTTGAAAGGTTAATAGGTTGTGTCGGTTTGCCCCGTTAAGGCAAGTTTACCCTAGAGTGGGCCTGATGGCCAAAAAGGGTGGTACCGCGTGGGTATAGACCCCCCGTCCCTTAGTGAACGGGGGTTTTTATATTTTTATGTATGTTTCAAGAAGGGGTGTATTAATTGGAACAGGAAATCCAAAGGATCAAAGATAGCGCGTTAAAGGATCTCAAGGATGTGGAAAACAAAGAAGAGCTTCAAGAGCTTAGAGTGAAGTATTTGGGTAAAAAAGGCCTATTGACCAAGGTTTTGAGGGGTATGGGAAAAGTACCCGCAGAATTGCGGCCCCAGCTGGGGCAGCTGGCCAATGAAGTGCGCCAGCTATTGGAAGGGGAATTGGATAAATGGCTGACAATGCTGCAGGAGAAGGAAAGGGAGAGAAAAATGGCCGAAGAGGCGATTGACATCACTCTTCCCGGGAGGATGGCAGCTGGCGGACATAAGCATCCCCTGACTAAAGTTCTGCAGGAGATTAAAGATATTTTCACTGCTATAGGTTTTGAGGTGGCAGAGGGGCCTGAAGTGGAATATGATTATTATAATTTTGAGGCCTTAAACATTCCCAAGGGGCATCCTGCCCGGGATATGCAGGATTCTTTTTATATCACTGATGAGGTTTTGCTGCGCACTCATACATCTCCAGTACAAATACGTGTCTTAGAGAAACGGGTGCCAGATCTACCGGTGCGGATTATAGCACCAGGCAAAGTCTACCGCAGGGATGATGATGCCACACATTCTCCGATGTTTCATCAGGTGGAAGGTCTTCTGGTGGATGACCACTGTACATTGGGTGATCTGAAAGGAGTATTGCTGGCTTTTGTCAGGCGGATGTTCGGGCAGGATAGAGAGATCAGGCTGAGGCCGAGCTTTTTTCCGTTTACCGAGCCTAGCGCTGAGGTGGATGTTTCCTGTATCAACTGTAAGGGAGAGGGATGTCGCGTCTGTTCCGGAACAGGTTGGTTGGAGGTCCTTGGTTGTGGGATGGTTCATCCTAAGGTTCTTGCCAATACTGGTTATGATCCGGAAGAGGTCATTGGGTTTGCTTTTGGTATGGGTGTAGAGCGAATCGCTATGCTCAAATATGGGATCAATGACCTGCGTCTCTTTTTTGATAATGATATAAGATTTCTGCGTCAGTTTTAGGAGGGGTATAGATTGCGTGTATCATATCGTTGGTTACAAGATTATGTGAAATGTGAGCTGCCAGCAGAAGAATTAGCTGAAGAATTGACTATGGTTGGCCTGGAAGTTGAAGGGGTGTTCCCTCCTGTAGAAGGGCTTGACAGGATTATTGTGGGAAAGATCCTGGAAATCAAACCTCATCCCAATGCAGAGAATCTGATGCTGTGTCGTGTGGATACTGGTTCCGATATCATCCAGCTAGTCAGTGGAGCACCCAATTTAAAAACCGGTGTTTGTGCTGCCTTGGCCCTTCCGGGGGTAATTTTGCCTGGAGGAATGGTAGAGGTTCGAGAGTTCCGTGGGGAAAGATCAGAGGGGATGCTCTGTTCAGGTGCGGAGTTAGGAACTGATCAATGGGGATATGGAGATGACAAGGGTGTTTTACTATTAGATGGAGAGATACCTCCGGGCACAAAGTTGGAACAGGCCATTAAGCTAGATGATAAGATAATAGAAATAGAGTTAACCCCTAACCGGGGGGACTGTCAAGCTGTAATAAATATTGCTCGGGAAGTGAAAGCCATTACCGGGGCAGAGTTGCAGCTTTCTGAGCCTGTTGTTATCGAAGAGGATGGTTTGGTAGAAGATTATATTAAGGTAAGGATCGAGGCTCCGGACCTCTGCCGCCGTTTTGCTTGCCGCGTTGTGCGCAATATTAAGTTAGAACCATCCCCGTCTTGGATGCAGCAGAGATTGTTGTCAGCAGGAATGAGGCCGATCAATAATATTGTTGATGTGACAAATTATGTGATGCTGGAGTTTGGTCAACCGCTCCATGCTTATGACTTAGATAAAATACAAGGGGCTCATATTAATGTGCGTCGTGGGCGCAGTGGCGAGAAAATGGTTTCATTGGACGGGATGACCAGAGAACTGGATCCAGAGATGCTGGTAATTGCCGATGAGGAGGAAGCTGTTGGTTTGGCTGGAGTGATGGGTGGCTTGGCCAGTGAAGTAACGGAAAAGACCCATACGATCCTCCTGGAATCGGCCTGGTTTGAGCCTCTGAGTGTCAGGAGGACAGCCTCTCGTCTGGGATTACATTCTGAGGCTTCCAGGCGTTTTGAAAAGGGTATCAATGGAGATGGCATTATCCCAGCTTTAAATAGAGCGGCTCAACTTATTCAACAGTTAGGTGCTGGACAGGTTATAGCTGGGATTGTAGATGTTAATATAAGACCTGAAGCCGCACGTACCATAAGGCTGCGTACAGCAAGGGTAAATAAGGTGTTGGGAACAAAATTAGCCAGAGAGGAGATCAAGGAACTGCTCAAGAGATTGGATTTTCCTTGCGAACTCATCAGTGGGGATGCCATTTTGGTTACTATTCCTGCTTACAGGGTAGATATTTTGGAGGAAGTAGATCTGATTGAAGAGGTAGCTCGACTTTATGGCTATGACCGGATAAATGCAACCTATCCAGTCGGAGTATTGATTCAAGACAATATCAGCAAGCCCGGAATCAGGGATCAGGTGATCAATGCGGCAAGCGGTTTTGGCCTTGATGAGGTGCTTACTTATAGTTTCACAGGGGAGAGCTCTTTTGATAAGTTGAGGATTCCTCAGGAGAGCCCACTGCGCCATGTGCTCAAGATTCAAAACCCGTTGCGCTTGGAGCAGGGGGTAATGCGTACAACACTTTTGCCTGGATTGATGGAGGCGATAAATTACAATTATAATCGTAAACTGGTCGATCTAGGGATGTTTGAGGTAGGGTCAGTGTTCCTCCCTCAGCAATCTGATCAGATCCCAGAAGAGCGCCTGCATCTTGGAATTGCTGCTTGTGGGAAGACCGATGCGGGTTGGCTGGGAACAGGTGAAGAACGGGACTATTACTATGTCAAAGGTATTTTAGAGGGTATCTTGGGGATGCTGGGGATGGAAGAGCTTAGTTTTGAGAAATACACTGATTTTCCTGTTTTACATCCTGGTAGATCAGCAGCTATCCTTTATGGGAAAGAAGAGTTGGGTTATCTAGGGGAGCTTCATCCCCAGGTCCTGGCAAATTATGATCTCCCTCTCAGGGTAGTTGTCTGTGAGCTAGACCTGGAAAAAGTAGCCCTCTTCAGCGATCAGCAGCTTTTGTTCAAACCGATCCCCCGTTATCCTGGTATCTATAGGGATCTGGCCCTGGTGGTGCCGGCTTCTGTACCAGCTGCTCAGGTGCAAAAGATCATCTATAAAGCAGGTGGTGATCTACTTAAGGAATGCCGACTTTTTGACGTTTATCATGGTGACCAGGTGCCTGAAGGATACAGGAGTTTGGCTTATTCCCTGCTCTATCAGTCACCTGAGTATACCCTGACAGATAAAGAGGTTGCCAGGGTTCACAATGCAATAATAGATGCACTGACAGAGGAGATTGGGGCGCATTTAAGGTGAGATAATGGCAGGATTCCTCCCTATTTTCGGAGAAACCCTATCTACAAGGGAGGGGAGTGAGTAATGAACGATCTGAACATGAAATCCTCGGGAAGTGGGAGGGAAAATAAAGATCAGGGGAAAAATAAAATTACGGTGAAAATCTATGATGAAGAGTATGTTATAAAAGGCCAAGCCGATCCATCGGTGATTGAAAAGATCGCCTATTATGTGGACCGCAAGATGAGACTGGTTGGGCAGAAAAATCCGCAGCTTCCTTTGAGCAAGGTAGCTGTATTGGCAGCACTGAATATCTCTGAAGATCTGGTCAAATTGCATGAGGACTATGAGCTGCTTTCCAAACAATTAGATGAGGTAAAAAAACTAAGCGCTGATAATGAATAACCCTATGGAGTGTATAGTCTGGAAGAACTGGCGAAACATTCCAGGAGTGGGTTTTGGGTACTTGGCTTTCACAGATCATTTCAATTTTCATATAGCAGGAGGTCTGACAGAAGAAAGGATGAGCATTGGAGTGGCTCATAGGAAATAATTTATGAACTTGGGGAGGAAGATTGGATGAGAATAGGTGAGATCTATGACCTTGCCATCCGTAAAGGAATTGCAACTGATCCTCGGGGTAAAGAGGGTATCAGAAGGGTATTAAATAAGCGGGAAAAGGAATATCTTGATCTGAAAGAGAGTGAGAAAAAGGACTTTGATCAGGAAACATTGAGAAATCCTTATAGTGACAGCCGGATTTTGTATGGTGATCCTAATGCTGATGTGAATGGAGTTTTAGCTGGCATCGATATGGAAGTAGGAGAGGTTCTCCTGGCTGATCGTCTGCGGGGGAAGGGAAAGAGAATCGACCTGATCATTTCCCACCATCCTGAAGGAAAGGCTATGGCAGCCCTGCATGATGTTATGCATGTTCAGGAGGATGAACTACACCAATTGGGTGTGCCGATCAATGTGGCAGAGGGTTTGATGGCGGGAAGAATCGCTGAAGTAGAGCGACGGTTTATGCCGATCAACCACAATAGAGCGGTGGATGCAGCAGCCCTTTTAGATATACCGATGATGTGTGTGCACACACCGGCAGACAACCTGGTACAGGATTATCTAAACCGTTATTTTGATAAAAAAGCACCTGAGACAGTGGGTGATATAGTTCAATTGTTGAAAGAAATTCCAGAATATCGGGAGGCTGTAAAGGGCAATGCTGGGCCAAAGGTTGTGGCAGGACGAGAGAAAGGCCGTGCCGGTAAGATCTTTGTGGATATGACCGGAGGAACTAGCGGAGCCAAGGAGTCCTTTGAAAAGATGGCTGCAGCAGGTGTGGGGACCATCGTGGGTATGCATATGAGTGAGCCCTACCGCAAGGAGGCTGAGAAACACCATATTAATGTGGTGATTGCCGGGCATATAGCCAGTGATTCACTAGGGTTGAATCTCTTTTTGGATGAACTGGCACGGCGTGGTGTTGAAATTACTCCTTGTTCCGGATTATTGCGGGTTAGCCGCTAAAGCAGTGTTGAAATATATGGACAAAGATTTTACTCTGGTGGGTCTGGGTGGCTTCTGGGGCGCTCTGGCCCGCTATGGAGTAAATACCGCTTTAGAAGCAGGTTATCTCCCTTGGGGTACTTTCTTGGCTAATGTTACAGGAAGCCTTTTGCTCGGTTTTGTTCAGGTATTAGCTATGAAGGGGATCGGCCTTGGACCCCGTTTCCGGTTAGTGGCTGGTGTTGGCTTCTGTGGGGCCTATACCACGTTCTCTACCTTTACGATGGAAGGCCTCGAGTTATTGTATAATTCTCAGCTGGTGAAAGCAGCCTGCTATATATTTGGAACTGCTGCCTGCTGTCTGTTTTCTGTTATTGCCGGGATGGCTTTAGGCAACCTTCTATCTACCCAACTGCAAAAAAGAGAAAATGGGCAGCTTGGAGCGAAAAAGGAGTGATGGCCTGTGCTTTTAATTGGCATAGGGATAGGCGGTTTTTGCGGAGCTGTGGCACGTTACTATCTGGGAGCTCAAGTTACGGCCAGATGGAATAATAAATTTCCTTTAGGAACCTATCTGATCAATATTACAGGTGCCTTTATTCTTTGTTTCCTCTTAGGTTTGAGCCATCAGGGCCAGGTTTTGTCACCTGTTTTAAATGCGGTAATTGCAACAGGCTTTTTAGGGGCATTCACAACATTTTCAACCTATTCTCTGGAGAGTGTACAGCTTTTTGAAAAGGGAAGGTGGGTAACAGCTCTGAGCTATTTCTGTTGCACTATTTTTTCTGGTTTATTAACAGGATGGCTAGGGTATCTGGTGGGGATAACTATTTAATAGGATTTCGATGCAGTATATGGGATGTGTGATCTAATATTTGTAACGATATGATGGAATGATGGGGGTTGTTTAGTAAAGGGATGATAAAAAGAAAACCGGAATTATTGGCACCTGCAGGGGATGCTCAGGCTTTAAGGGCTGCAGTGGAAAATGGCGCAGATGCGGTTTACTTTGGAGGAAAAATGTTTGGAGCTAGAGCCTATGCCGGTAATTTTGATCGCCAAGAGATCAAGGCTGCCCTTGAATATGCTCATACCCGGGATGTGAGGGTTTATATTACAGTAAACACCCTGGTGGATAACAGGGAATTCGGAGAGTTAACCGATTACCTGTTTTTTTTGTACAGGGAAGGTGTAGATGCTTTGATTATCCAGGATATAGGGGTGGCGGGGCTGATCAAAGAACTGCTTCCTGACTTCCCCCTGCATGGTAGCACTCAGATGACTGTGCATAATGCGGCAGGGTGCAGCTTTCTGGAGAATCTAGGGGTAGAGCGCGCCATTCTCGCTCGAGAGGTAGGCCTTGCGGAATTAATGTCCATTTGCCAGAACTCTCCTTTGGATCTGGAGGTTTTTGTGCATGGAGCTATATGCTTCTGTTACTCAGGCCAATGTTTATTAAGCAGTATGATCGGGGGAAGAAGCGGAAACCGGGGGCGCTGTGCTCAGCCCTGTAGACTGCCCTATCATCTTGTTGATGAAAAAGAGCAGGAAGTGAGGGGTATTCCGGGTAAATATCCATTAAGCCCTAAAGACTTAATGCTCTTGCGAGAGATACCCGATCTTATTAAAGCCGGTGTCACCTCCCTGAAAATAGAGGGACGGATGAAAAGTGCGGAGTATGTCGCTACTGTTGTGCGAATTTACAGAGAGGCCTTAGACAGTGCCTGGGATGACCCGCAAAACTATATGGTCAGTTCCCAGGATGTACAGGATTTAGCCCTGGTCTTTAATCGTGGTTTTACAACCGGCTATTTTCATGGTGATCCTGGGCGAGAGTTGATCGGATACACAAAGCCAAACAACCGTGGTTTATTTTTAGGGCGTGTGGAGAAAGTAGTGAAAAATAGAATATCAATCATGACTCGCCTCCCCCTGAAGGTAGGGGATGAAATCGAGTTCTGGACAGGTGATGGCCACAGCAGTTTAACACTAGAGAAGATATATGTCAGGGGAAGGAGCACTGAACAGGTACCCTCTGGCAGTGAGCTGGAAATATCTGTACCCTTTCATGTCAAGAAGGGAGACCGTGTTTTTAAAACTCATGACCAGCAGCTAGTTGAACTTGCCAGAGAATCGATCTCAGGCGTATCCAGGCGAAGGGTTCCTCTTAATGTCCGTGTAGTCGCTCATCTAGGAGAGCCATTACTGCTGGAGGGCAGGGATGAGGATGGTTTTCATGCAATTGCTCAAGGGGAATTTCTCGGTGAAAGGGCACGAAAACATGAGCTTACAGCGGATCTTCTGGATGAACAAATTGGCCGGTTGGGGAATACCCCCTTTACTCTTCATGATCTGGAGTGTGACATAGAAGCTGGGGTAATCTTTCCGATAAGTGAAATCAATGCTGTGCGGCGTCAGTTGACTGTAGCATTGGAAAAAGCCCGCCTGTACCCCTTCCAGCGCAGCCTGTCAAATGATCTCGAGGGGAGAGAAAAAGCGTACTGGACAAAGTTAAGAGAGGGAGTAAAGAGGTGTAAAGAGAGGCCGAAGGAAAAAAAAGTCATTAAAAGGTCTCAGGTAAGCCTTGCTGTAGCGGTGGGCGATAATGAAGGTTTAAGGGCAGCTATAGCCGGGGGAGCTGACATCATTTATTTCGGCGGCTATTCAATAAGGGGGCGGACAGCCTGGAATGAAGAGCGTATCAGGGCAGGTGTTGATAGCTGTCTGAAACATGGAGTGGAGCCCTATCTGATCATTCCGCCTATCTGGCAGGAGTCTCAGGAAGCTACAGTGATGAAAGTACTGGAACAGGCTCGGGGCTTTGCTGTAGATGGAGTCCTGGCAGGTGATTTGGGAGGTTGTTACCTTTCTCTGCAGGATGACCTAGATGTTGTTACCGATTTTTCTGTGCCTGTATTCAATGATTCAGCGGTTAATACCCTGCTGGAGGTCGGTGTCAGCCGCCTGACAGTATCACCTGAGTTAAACCGCCAACAGCTGGAAAAGCTCTACTTTAAAAACAAGGGTGTTTTAGAGTTAATCGTTCATGGAGCTCTCCCTTTGATGATCAGTGAGCATTGTGTTCTGGGGGTCGCAGGTGGAGGAAAGGGGAAGTGTGGTGCAGGTTGCAGCAGGACACACTTTTTGAAAGACCGCCGTGGTTATCTCTTTCCGCTTGTCAGCGATGAGAGCTGCCGGATGACGCTCTACAATTCACGTGAACTCTGCCTGATTGAATATCTTGATCAGATAATCGGCACTGGATATGATATTCTTAGACTGGAACTCCGTCCTTATTCTGCAGATCATGTGCATCGAATTACCGGTATTTACCGCAAAGCATGTGATGCTGTACAGGAGGGGCACTGGGGTTCAGGGATGATGAGAGATATATGGGAGGAGCTTTCAGAACAGTCTCTGGCTGGTTTAACCAGGGGACACTATCTGAGGGGTGTCTTGTAGGCTGATGAAGAAGGAGAGGAAGATTAAATGGACAAGTATTCCCTGAAAAAGCTGGAATTTCACCGGGTCAAAGAGATGCTCGGGAGGCATTGCGCTACATCATTGGGGGAAGCACATGTACAGGTTTTGGAACCATCTACAGAAACCGATCAGATATTAAGATTACAGGAAGAGACCTCAGAGGCGTGTCATGCTTTGAGAATGTATCCGGAGATAACACTGGCTGGTGTCCATGATCTGACACCTCTGTTAAGGCGTGTTGTAATCGGAGGTATCTTAGAGCCCCTTGAACTGTTGAGCACATACGAATTACTGCAGGCGGCAGAGCGGTTAAAAAATATTTTTTCACGTGAAGAGATAGAACTGCCCTTACTTGGTGGGCGTGTCTATAGTCTGCAGGAGTGTCCTATTCTGCAGGAGAAAATCGCTTCCTGTATTCAAGAGGATGGGGATATTGCTGATCACGCCTCCCCACAACTGGCAAAACTGCGTCAAAGGGTGAGAAGCCTTGAGGTAAAGATTCGAGAACAGGTAGATGAGATGCTGTCCAAGGATGAATGGAATAAATATCTGCAGGAGCCACTCTTCACCGTCAGAGGGGATCGCTATGTATTGCCTGTTAAACAGGAATATCGCAGCCACTTTCCCGGGCTGGTGCATGACCAGTCATCAAGCGGAGCAACAGTTTATATGGAACCGATGCCCTTGGTTAAGATGGGCAATGAACTGACTGTTGGACGCGCTGCTGTTCATCAGGAAGAGCTGCGAATCATAGAAGAATTGTCAAGGCTTGTTGCAGCCTATCGTGATGAAATTAAGCAGAATCTAGAGTTGCTGGGAGAAATCGATTTTATTTTAGCCAAGGGACATTTCAGCAGAGAACTGCGGGCAAATCCTCCCCAATTCAGTCAGGATGGCTCTCTGGAAATCAAAGGAGGGCGTCATCCGCTGTTAAAGGGAGAAGTTATCCCTCTGGAGATCAGAATTGGTCAGGATTTTGATTCTCTGGTGATTACAGGGCCAAATACCGGTGGAAAAACGGTTGCCCTGAAGACTGTGGGGCTACTAGTCGTTATGGCTCAGGCAGGACTGCATATACCCGCTGCTGAAGACACCATTATGCCCATATTGAAGAATGTTTTTGCCGATATCGGGGATGAGCAGAGTATTGAACAGTCACTCAGCACCTTTTCAGGTCATATGACGAATATTGTACGTATTTTGCAGAGTGTTGAAAAGGGTTCCCTGGTTATTCTTGATGAATTGGGAGCAGGGACTGATCCGCAGCAGGGTGCCGCATTGGGAATGGCAATTCTGGAAAGTCTGTTGCAAAAGGGTGCAATGAGCATAATTACCTCCCATTACAGCGAACTCAAGGTTTTTGCCCATCAAAGGGAGCGTGTGGAAAATGCCTCTGTGGAGTTTGATAGCAAAACACTAAAACCCACATACAGGTTATCCATAGGTGTCCCTGGGGAGAGCAATGCTTTCGAAATTGCTGAGCGCCTTGGACTTCCCGGCGATGTGATCGAACAGGCCCGTGGATTTTTAAACCCTGAACAGCGGCAGCTATCAGATCTCATTCGCCATCTCAAGGATGACCAATATGCAGCATCCTCTGCCCGTGAAGAGGCAGAGAAGCTGCGCTATGAAATGGAAGAACTCAAGAGAAAAGTAGAGAAGAAAGAACAGAAAATTAGGGATAAACAGAATGATATCTATAAGAAGGCCCACGAGGAGGCCAGAGAACTGGTGCGGACTGCCAGGAGAGAAGCGGAGCATTTGATTCGCACCCTGCGGAAGGAGATACGGCAAGATAATACAGCTGCCAGTTTGGAAAAGGCTCAACAGATCAGACACCAATTAGGTGATTTGGTCGATGAGATCGATAAAGAGCTCTCCTCTCATGAAGCAGTACCAGAAGGCGAAATTCCTGAAGATGTGGAACCGGGAGAGGCGGTGGTCATTCCACGTTTCAATCAGGAGGGTAATGTCTTGACACATCCTAATGCAGATGGGGATGTTTTAGTTCAGGTAGGGGTACTAAAGTTAAACCTGCCCCTTAAAGAACTGCGCCGCAGCAAGAAGAAAAAACAGACAGAGGTAAAGGCTGTCGGTTCAAAGGATCAGGCTATTGCTAGGAATGCGACAATACTTCCTGAGTTCGACTTCCGTGGATTCAGGGTTGATGAAGGCTTGAGAAAAGTTGATAAGTATTTGGATACAGCTTACCTGGCCGGAATTAACAAAGTTTCATTGATCCATGGCAAAGGGACAGGTGCCCTGCGGGCTGCAGTACGTGAGTACCTTGCCAAACACCCATTTGTGGCGTCTTACCGCAGTGGGGGTTATAATGAAGGGGGAACTGGAGTTACTATTGTAGAATTTAAATAATAATTAGCGAATAAGAAAAAATATAGTCAGCAACCTGTTTGATAAAGGCTGCTGACTTTTTGGATTTACTGAAGGTCCATTAGTGTTGATTGGATTCTTATTCAGAGCCCTGCCCATTGTCAGGGTTGTTGATCAGAGATTTCTTTGTTACTTGGTGTTCCTTCAGTGGGCAGTGCATTTTTGGTGCCTCTTCAGGTAAAAATTTACGCTCCTCGATAAATTCATGTGGGCAACCACCTGTTTCTAATAGGCCGCTTTCATTTGCCAGGTATAGGACACCATTATGACGTGGGTCTGTACATACCCTGACAGTGACTTTCTTTTGGTCTTCTGGCCCATGCTTTTCGCAAACCTTTTCAGGCAACTGTTCACCTGATTTTGCTCCTTTAAGGAAAACAGCCTTGATTTTATGAGGGCAATATTCGTTGGCCAACATCTTGGTTTCCTCACAGATCTCTACCTGTACGTGAAGATCACAGGTTTCATTGGGCAGTGAACCCTGAACAAATACTTCGTTGATAAGGTCCTCTTTAGGGCAAAAAGCGTTGGGCAGTTTTCCTGATTTGGTACATATAGCTTTATTCACAATACCGGATGGCCTTGTAAACTGCTGTACAGGAAGGCCTTCTGAGGCTTTTTGCATGACAGCTCTCCAGATCAAAGCAGGGTGATAACCACCTGCAGCTTGCCCATCTTTGATGTTCTCTTCTTGGTCAAATCCCATCCAAACTGCTCCTGTAAATTCAGGGGTATAACCCATAAACCAGATGTCTTTTGTCTCCTCGGTTGTTCCCGTTTTACCGGCAACCGGCCGATTCATCCTGGCTCTTGTCCCTGTACCGCTCTTAACAACAGTCTGCAGCAGGTCGGTCATGATATAGGCTGTTTGTTCTGACATGGCTACTCGCTTCTGGGGATTAGCCTCATACAAAACCTTCCCATCACTGTCGATTATCCTGAGTATGGAGTGGGGTTCGATATACACACCCTGGTTGGCAATAGCTCCATAGGCGCCAGCCATTTCCAAAGGGGAAATACCATAAGTGATACCACCCAAAGCTAGGGATAGATTACTGTCACGGGAATCGTCGAAACTGGTAATCCCTAGCTTTTTACCAAATTCTAATCCGTAGTCTGCACCCATATTGTGTAGCAGTCGTACAGCATAAGTGTTCTTTGACCACTGGACTGCTGTGCGCATAGTGATCCAACCGGCATATTTATGGTCATAGTTGTTAAAGGTGTTATTACCTATTGTAACAGGCGAATCTAATAAAGATAGTGCAGTGGTGTACCCCTTTTCCAGAGCTGGGGCGTAAACAACCAGCGGTTTGATGGCACTACCCGGTTGGCGTACAGCCTGTGTTGCTCTGTTAAAAGAACGCTGCTGTGTGTGTTCCCGTCCGCCTACAAGTGCTTGAATCTCTCCTGTTTTATTCTCCAAAAGCACCATAGCACCCTCTACCTGTTTGCCATTCTGATCACTGGGAAAATTGGCGCTGTTGGCGAAGACTTCCTCCATTTTCTGCTGAACTTGCGGGTTCAAAGTCGTATAAATTCTTAACCCTCCACGGTAAAGAAGTGCTTGGCAATCCTCTTTGGAAAGACCTTGCTCTTGAAGGATCTCTTCAGCTTCGTTAATTACATGATCAGTAAAGTGCGGGAAGTTATAAGTGGCTATGGAGCCTTCCCTGAATTGCAGTTCTTCTTGTTTGGCTTGGTCTGCTTCTTCTTGTGTTATTTTGCCGTAGTTGACCATTGTATTTAAAACAAGTTCCTGACGTTTTTTGGCTACTTCTTCACTTTGTTTTGGATTATAATTGTTAGGACTGCGTACAATTCCGGCTAAAAGGGCACTTTCAGCAAGGGTGAGATCCTTAGCATTTTTGCCGAAATAGTATTGAGATGCGGTTTGGATTCCATATGCTCCATTCCCAAAATAGATTCGATTTAGATAAAACTCAAGGATTTCAGTCTTAGAATAATGATGTTCTACCTGGAGGGCAAGAACAGCCTCTTGGATCTTGCGTTTAAAGGTTTTTTCTGGTGTAAGGAACGAGTTTTTGACAAGCTGTTGGGTAATGGTGCTGCCTCCTTCCGCACCGAGACCGCCTTTGATATTGGCAACCATGGCTCTGCCAATTGCCTCTATGTCTACTCCATAGTGACTGAAGAAACGGTTGTCCTCTATCGATACGATGGCATCAGGTATATACTGGGGCAGGTCATTTAGAGAAATAGCGGTTCTGTTTTCCTCCGCATATAATCTGGATGCGGGTTGGCCTTCTTGGTCATAGATAATAGTAGTCTCACTTCCCTCAAGTTTTTGAGGGTCCCACTCAGGCATAGAATAGACTGCACCTGCTACATAGCCACATCCAACAAATAAAAGAACTATTCCTATTAGAAGAACAGCAAGAAGAGATACACGTGAAAAGCTAAGCTTCTTTTTATTCTTTTTTTTAGCAGTCCGCCTGGTCGATGCATTTTTGTCCGGCATAATTGATCACCTACCTAATGATTTACTCAGGAATTTCAATTTGTTTGCTAGTAAAGCCTGAAAGAAAAGTAAGGTCTAACTCGCGGAAGTATTCTATAGCTTCCTCCGGTGCTATAACTGTAAGTACATCATCTTTTTCAATAATAGTATCTGCATTTGGAGAGACGATTTCGCTGCCATGACGAAGGATGGATAGAATAGTTCCTCCTACACGGGTGCGAAAATCTGCTTCTTTCAGGCTTTTCCCTATTAAAGGAGATTCAGCCTCAACTCGAAACTCATGGATGCGCTGAAAACGTGTTGCCATCTTGAAGGTATAATCCAAGAGGTCTTCAGTTAGCTGAGAGATTTTTTGATCGAGTTTACGGCGTTCTTCTAAATATGAGTGCAGTTTTTTTTGAATGTCTTCCAGGATCTGATGTTCGCCATATTCAGCCAGATAGTTTTCAGCGGCAAATTGAGAACATACAATGACACCTACACCTGGTTGGAGTTTTACAATATTTCTTTCCGCCAAAATTGCCAGTGCACGTCTTATTGTTTCTGGAGATACACCGTATCTTCCTGCTAAAGAGGACCTTCCTAAAATCTTTTGCCCTACTCTATACTGTCCACGGGCGATGCATGTGGCAATATCTACGGCAATTGTAATATACTTTGCTGTTCTCCTACGGGATGATGCTTCTGACACAGAATTCATTCCTTCCACAATATATTACTGAAAAAAGTATAGCACAATGGGCTTAGGTCGGAAAGGATGAATTAGTGGTCGTTGGAGTAGTAGTGTACAGTTGACCTCTTTCTTCCTTTATCAGGGCTTAGTAACTTACAAAGAATACTTGTTGAGGTCTCTCTTCTATTTTTGAAACCCTTTACCTACTTAAATTCTACACTAAACAGGGTAATGGGCTATTTGACTTAAAAGCTTTTTTGCTGTTATGTAGCAGAAAAGGGAGAATAATGTAACTCCTGTCTGCATCTGAACCGGTTTAACAAAATGTGAGTAGAGTTTTACTTGAAAAACGAACAATCATCCAGTATAATTGATTTCGTAATAATTAATAGCAATGCCGAAGTGGCGGAACTGGCAGACGCAGCGG
>JBMNGF010000009.1:0-7331 GCA_050949745.1 Syntrophaceticus sp.
CACCAAGTGGCAAGGGGACGTTTCGTCTGCCACATATTTTTAAGCATGAGGGGCTGTTGCACAATGAATCGAGTGTTCGAAGTGTAGCAGCCTTTTTCTATTTCCGTATTTTAAATCATGAGCAGCTTATAACAAAGCTGAAACAGAGATGCCACCAGAAAGGCAGGTACTAAATGACACAGGTAAAACTAGGAATTGGAACTTATAAAGAAAGATTTCTCGAAGATTGGGATTTTTGCCTCAGGAGTTTTGATGTTTTAGAACTGCAGGATTTTATTATGCCAGATAATCTGGAAAGCAAGGAGATCATTGATCAGTATCAAGGAATGTTGTCTGATTTTTCTGGTGAAGTTACCCTACATGGCCCTTATTTGAATCTTGTACCCACCAGTATTGATAAGAAGGTGAAAGATGTAGCTGAGTACAGGTACCTGCAGGCTGTTGATGCGGCGATGAAGTTAGGGGCAAACAAATTAGTAATACATTCATTCTATGATACGAATACAGGTTATGCTCAATATGATGATTTGTGGTTGGATGGTAATATACTTTTTTGGAATGCTTTTTTGCAGAAGATTAAGGGTAGCGGAGTAACTATTCTCTTGGAGAATGTCTATGACAAGACACCGGTTACTTTTGCTAAGCTGATGGAATATCTTGATTCTTCTCAAATATCCAGCTGTATTGACATCGGGCACTGCAACTGTATGGCTAATAGCAAACCGGATGAATGGATTAAGAGAGTTAGGGGACATTACTTTCATATAAATGATAATGATGGAACAAGGGACGGGCACCTGGTTCCGGGAAAAGGGAATATTGATTTCCATCGTATTACAGAGGAGTTAGCAGATTTATCGCTAGTCCATCTGATCGCGGAAATGTGGGAGGGGTTTGTGGTTCAATTTGAGGGTTTACAAAGGCTGCGGGAGATGATAAACAGGCAAAGGTCGTTGAACTGCAGCAGGTTATGATTGTTCAAAGACACCAACCTTCTTTTCCAGATGCATTAGGGTCTTTTCATCAACTTCTCCTGTTATAGGCAGTCCGTGATGCAGTTGATATGACTTCACCGCCAATTCTGTAAGAAAACCATACCAACTATCACAGTCATAAGGAAAAAAACCGCTATCTTTCAAAAGAAGTTGAGCATAGACTACATCAGGGCCAGAGGCGTCCTTTTTCAATGTTCGGGTACAGCAGCCTGCCATCCAGGAAAAAGGGGCTTGTATCTTCACCGGTGTCCCTACAGATACCCATTCAAAAACTTGGTTCACGTCATCATTAAACATCCTGATACAGCCTGCAGAAACAGAGTTGCCGATCGACCAGGGCCTGTTTGTTCCATGGACTCCATAATTTCCCCAGGGGACATTGAGCCCCATCCAGCGTGTCCCGAAGGCACCGCCTTCATCATAGTCTTTATCAACGATTTTCCATTCTCCTATCGGTGATGGGGTTTCCGGCTTTCCTGCAGCTATAGGAAATTCATAATAATCCTGTTCACCCTCCCGGACCGTCAGGGTGAGTGTTTCAAGATCGACTATGATGTTCACATTTTCCGGCGGTGACTTTGGCAGGGCAGTTGCAGGGCTTTCACATCCTTCTCCTAAAGCAGTCCAGGTAGCTTGATCAACCCTTCCGGTGGCACGCTGTTTTTTTGTTTTCTGAAAGGAGCGGACAGCATTAGCGGTTTCCTTGTCATAAATTCCGTCACATGTGCCTTGAAAGATACTGAGCTGTTGGAGTCTGTATTGGAGTTCCTGAACATCTTCTCCTTGCATCTGAGGCTTTGTTTCATATAATTCTCTACATAAAGTACAGCTGCAGTTCTTTGCAGAAGCAAACAGTAATTCTGGTGAAGCCAGACAGAAAAAAAGCATAAATACGGATATGAGTACAATTTTGTTCATTCGCATTTATTTCACCCGAAGTTAGTTTTGCTTTCCTGCATGGTTTTTATTCTATTGATGATCGTAAAAAGAGAACATTCTTTCTGTAAGGCCTATCTAGCTCCTAGATGTCTTTTGATGGCGCAAATCAGGGCGGTTTTGCTACATGCTTGACAGGAAGCGCATCCGTAATTCCCCTTTGGTAAAAAAATGTCGGCATTACACTATAAAATATCGGTGCTTTACTTGACCGAAAGCAAAGATGTGGGTATAATATAAAATGTTACGGGCGCGTAGCTCAGTGGGAGAGCACCTCCTTGACGCGGAGGGGGCCATAGGTTCAATCCCTATCGCGCCCACCATTTATTTTCTGGGAAGTTATTGGGGGACAAGGCTTACAGCCTTTAATACTAAGCAACCGGGCCGAACACCGACATAAACCAGCAGGGGGAAGGATTGCTAGAGCAAATTCTAGACAGAGATAATCTGAACCGGGCCTACAAGCAGGTAAAGAGAAACAGAGGCGCGAGTGGAATTGACGGCATGCAGGTAGATGAACTTCTACCCTACCTGAGAGAAAACAAGAATGAGCTCGTTCAATCCCTCCGGGACGGCAAATATCGTCCCAAGCCCGTACGCAGGGTAGAAATACCCAAAGAACTGCAAAGTAATGTGTAAACTTTGGAACCGCCGTATACCGAACGGTACGTACGGTGGTGCGGGAGGCCGGCTACTCAATTAATGGGTAGCCTCCTACCCGATTTTCAGATAGACTAGGGAATGTATAGAGTCACGCTTGGTATTATAGCGTCAACCTAGCATCAATTCTTTTGATATGCCCCACCATCATAATTCTTTATCTATTGATTGACTTCACTGAATGTTTTCTGGGATGTAGTTTTCGCAATTTCTTTCAGTAAAAATATTCCCGCTAACAGCGCTGTGACACCAAATGCAGTAAGCATTACAAAAGTGCTATCATATGCACCACCGGCCTGTTCTTGTAAAGCGCTGGAGATCATTGGCCCAAGGATGGCTGCAGGTATAAGAGTACAGTTAATGTAGCTGAAGTTAGCTGAGTAATATTTGGTACCCCAAAATGTACTGGTGGCAGCGGAAGAAATTGCGGGTGAACCGCCATAACTGAGTCCTACAAGGGAGAGTCCAACGAACATAAGAGTGGCCTGTCCGGTTTGGAGTGCAGCAAAAAGGCATAGGCCGGAAGATAGCAGAGTAAACGAGTTCAGAATGAAAGCTACGTTTCGACCGAATTTATCAAAAATAGTACCGAAAACAAGTCGTCCACCGTTATTGAACAAAGATACAATAAGCCCCATGCTAGCCGGCGCTCGCCGGGAAATTCTTACTCCATTGTCTTCCAACAGCTTGATGCAATCTGGATTGGTCGAACTTGTTCACTGTTGATGTTCTCGAGAATCTTAGCAAAGGTATCGATTGTTATAGAAAAAGTCCGCACCTAAAAGAATGCGGACTTTTTCTTGAACTGTTCAAACTACCAAACCAGGCGTTGTCTATGGACTCATCACACCTAATGACTATTTGATTCACATCTCGTTATGCCCGGATAAGGTATTCATCCAGGATAGCTACAATCAGTGAACGACTTTTGCTTGACCCATCAGAAGTGGGCCGCATCCCCTTCGATGAAGGGATTGCATTAGTCTTAGGAGTCAAACCCATTAAGGTTTAAGAAAATGCCTTATACAGAACATCCTTTGGCAAAAGAGCTTGAACCCATTAAGAGATATGTGCCTGTTAAAGATAGGGTGCTGGATGACTACGACATCATCATCACAGGCGATCACGAAGAAACAAGTAAAGGCTGGGAAGGTTGGATCGCCAATTAACAGGGAAAGCTGAAATCTGATTTGTATTGATCCATATTTTTTCTTTCAATTCTTTATGCTTTTAAATGCAGTATTGTTCAACCACACAGAGACAATCAGCTACTCAATGTCTGAGTAGGATACTACATACCAAGGTTGATATGCGAAATGTGACTAACCTCATCAAACTAAATCCTTAGAAATGGGACGAAGATGTAAGGGAAACAGTGAGATATTTTGATTATTTAGCTGGTTAAGTCATTATTCGACATTATTACTGGTTATTCATTGAAGGAATGTAAGGATATGGCGCAGAAAATGCAAATAGAAATAGAAAATACTTTTTTTGTTTTACCCTGTAGGTCGACTATAAGTTAACAAGTTGATACCTATTGGGTAAGAAAAAAAGGGGGGTGATAACATATCATTTGAATCGGTAGTTTTCTAAAGGTTGTGAACTTGAAGAGGTGGAAGCGGAAAAGCGAAACTTATGTGTTAAAAATTAGATAGGATGAGACAAATGAAAAAAGTTTTGTTACCGATTATATTGATTATAACCTTGCTCATAGCATGTATTCCTGCGTATGCTTCGAGCAATGTTGACATTGATAACTTAGAGAATTTGTCACTTTCAACTTTAAGTGACCAAGAAGTGCAAAAACTAAAGAACCAAATAAACAGATTATCAGACAGTGAGTTTGATAGATTTATAGTTGAGTATCTTAGAACCGAAGACAATAAACAAGTCGCAAAAGAAAAGCTTGAAAAACTAGGCGTACAGCTTGTACTACCGTCTACTAAGGAAATCGAACCATTAAAATTAGATGCTTGGGAATTAGATTTTTCGGTTTATGTTACTAAAAGAGGTGGAGAAAGTTTTTATCGTATAGTTGCATCTTATGTACCTAATGATAAAGAAACATATCCCGCAAGTTATGATGCACTTGGTATAACATGGGATCCTAGTAAGGCAAGTTATTACGGATATAATGTGTCGAGTCAAACATATTCAAGCCTAAAAGACTATTCGCAAAAAAGTAAAGGTATAGTAGTGTTTAATGTTTATGACAGTAAGCTAAGTGTTGGTGGACTCTATTACGATGCTGTGTACGTTACTCCTAAGGTTAGCGGTGCATGGATGGATTTCGGGGCAAAATATACTCACACTTACCTCACAAGTAACACTTCTGTCATATTAAATCCGAGCATAACCTATAAAACGCCTGGTATTGTTGCTGGTTCATTAGATTATAAACTTAATATCTCTTCTAAGGAAAGTTCTTGGCAGAAAGCTGATACTAACGCCGTACGCTTCTAATTAATATAGATAATCTGAAATGCTGCAGCATGGTTATGTAATTGGAGGGATAGTCATTGGTAAAAAGAATCGCAGTACTGATAGCCATTTTCGTAATGTTGTTCTTGGGTCCCGGTTGCGAATTTAACAATAATGAGTCTGAAAACCACTTATATGGAACATGGCATAACAACCTGAATTATGAACTTGGAAATTTTAATAAGGGGTTGGAGTTAATCACTGCCTATACCGAAAAAGAAATAAACAGCGACAATTTGAGCAATTTGTATTATACGATGGAAATGTTCACTAACACAAATAACCTTTTCGTCCTAAGAGGTTTAATGCACGATGAAAATATACCAGAGGACTTACGAAATAAGTTGATTAGTCCTGAAGTGGTTCCTCACCTTACCTACATGTTTGAAACAGTTGACACATTAAATGAAGTTAACGAGAAAATATTGGATTTAAGTAACAAATATCGTGAAACTCCATTACCTGAAAAGCAGAAAGAATTAGTTCAGGATTTTTATAAGAATCTAAATGAGCTCAATGAATTATATCGAGATGTAAGTCATGATATAACTCAAGCAGATCTTTCTGATAGGTGTATTAAAGAGTTGCAAAAAATACATCTCATAAACAAAAACATTGTGGATTTGCTTCCATAACTGGCCAACAGTAGGAATAATTTACTTAACTTAACGGAGTGGCCCAATATGGTCACTCCGTTATAGTTTGCCTAGCATATCTGCTGAGCTGGAGGAGATGACCAGGCTATACAGGATGCAGCAGGTCATTCTTGCAGACAATCAAGTGAACCTTATACCCATGCATAACACGTTTTATAAGAGCCACCTAGTTGGTGTTAACAGAGCCACCCGCGCAGTGGGATGGGAGCCACTGACGCGCTGGAAGGGAGCCACCCCCCCCCGGGCAGGAGGGGGCGTCCTAAATGTTAACTAGATAAACGCATAGACCTGCTTCCCTTGATAATAATTTTGTAGGCCTGAGCCGATAACCGGTCCGTAATTGCTTCCGCTGCTACCGGGACAGGGATCTGTTCAAGCCATTCCGCAGGTTCATATTGTGAGGCAATGATAGTGGCTTGGTTATTATGCCGACGGTCAATAATCCATAGCAACAACTGTGCATCTTCCTCAGTAATGGGAAACAAAAGCCATTCGTCGATGATAAGGAGATTATACTTGACAAACTGCTTGCGCAAACGGTGAAAGGCCTCGACTCCTTTTGTCTTAGCCAGTTTCAAATCATCTAGTAGATCTGATAGCTGAATATAACGGGTGGATAAAAAACGTCTGCAGGCAGCCTGCCCCAGTGCTTGGGCCAAGTATGATTTTCCTGCTCCTGTAGGCCCTACAATGATGATATTACGTGCGTGGGGAATGTAATTACAGGACGCCAGTTCCAAAATAAGATTGCGATCAAGGTGCCGGTCATCCTCATAGCTGATGTTCTCTACACAGGCTGTCCTGTTCTGGAACTTGGCTGAACTTATGAGCCTTTGCAGCCGGCTATGCTGGCGTTTGCTAAATTCCCAATCCACCAGCAGGCCCAATCGATCCTGAAAGTCCATTTCCCTGTAAGAGGGATCTGTTTCTTGTTGTCTGAGGGCTTCCACCATACCAGTAAGTTTCATGTGCTTTAGCTTGTTCAAAGTTTCCTGACTAAGCATGGTCGTCACCTCCGAAATAGCTCGCCCCCCGCTGAAACCCGCGTGGGGATGGTTTCTGTTCAGTTTTCTTTTTCTTTGGCTGCCTAGTGACATCCATGTCTTTTTCAAGGATATTCTTAAGTTGTTGATAAGTAGGTGAAGATGTCCGTGATAGAATCAAGATACTAGCCCTTTCGAGCCTCTCGGCACCGTACTTCTCTTGGAGATTCAGCACCCCAAAACAGGAACGGTAGGCCTGCTGTTCAACAATGGCACGATTTAGAATCGCTTCAATAACCCCGCGGGTGGCGCTGCCCGTCTTTTCAGCCCATGATAGAAAACGGTCACGGTCCCAGTCTGCAAAGAACAGCTTATCCGGCGGCATGTGTTCCATGATAGTAGCGTAATTAGCTTTCCCCCACAGCCTTTTATGTGACGCAATCCGCTGGTGGTGATAGAATATCTCTACAGAGGATTGAGTTGCCCGGATATCTACATCTTCCCCCAGGTGTTCGAAGGGAACTGAGTAGAATTTACGTTGGAAGACGATGTGGCAATTCGGCTGGACCTTGGCCTTTCCCCACTGGGCAAGGTCGTAGGGGGATTCGGAAGGCGGA
>JBMNGF010000010.1:0-229319 GCA_050949745.1 Syntrophaceticus sp.
CTTGTATATCCTGATGCTATTGACCAGATCAGCAAACAGGTTGAAAAATCCCTGGTAACCTCTTGGGAAAATACTTCTCCCCTCTATCTAAATATGAGTGATTTGCTCGGCACAAATCATCTGCCTACCAATCCCCATTGGTGCTACCCAAGAATAGCAGTTGTCTGCCTTCCTATTGCTATCTTGGGATGTGCTTTTGATTGTGAAACTGTCACTGTGCAGCTGAGCAGAACAGAATGCAGCGACCTCCCACTGGAAATCTGGACAAACTATTTCCACCCCTATGGTATAGAACTTTATCCTGGAAAAGGAGCAGATTTCGCTGTAGCAGGTTATACAAAACACATCCATAATGAAATCGAAAGAAACCTTCCTTCAGACCATGCTCTTCGCAATCCCTGTCAACCACCGCGCCCTGAATATATATGGCGCATAAAATAGAATAGGTGAACTCGTCTAGCTAAAGCTGGACATCAGAATTCTGGTGGGGGGGACTCCCCCACCCACCGAAGCAGAAAATGGAACCCCACTGATTGAAATGGGAGGCTTAGGATCAGGTAAGGAAAAGGGTCAGGCATTTAGCTGCGCCAGACCCCGGAACTGCTCATCATATTTCAATAACACTTCAGCGAATCCGGCGTACCTTACTTATTCCCTGATGCAGTTCCACCAGGTAAGCGATATCTGCAGAGTCAGCCAGGTGCTGGTTATGGGAGACCATAATCACCTGACGCCCCAGGGATTGGCTATAACCTTTCAGAAATTGTGCCAGCTGCGGGGCGTATTCATCAGAGACATGTTTCCCGGGTTCATCCAGGATTGCAGGCCCACCCACAGGAGGCCGGGAAGCATACAGAAGAGCAAGCCGCAAGGCTAGAGAGATAACATCCACAACCCCTCCTCCTCTGGCATCCTGAGGAGTGGTTTCAACCCGATAATCCTCTCCGTAATTAGAGCAAACGTAAAACTCAGCTTCCGGACGGTCTCGCTTCTCCTCCACTACAACCTTAAACTCTATATCATCTCCAAATACAAACTGCAGGCCCTGAGTAACCAGGAGTTCCACCTGACGTCTCCCCTGCTCACGAGCATGCTTAGCAGCCTCCATCAGCAGAAGACGCACCTGTTCCAGACAATCCACTTGCTCATGGATTTCCTTTACACTCTCCTGAAGAGAGGCCTCCTGTTCCTGAATTGTTGCCTGTTCACCCTGCTGCCTATGATAAATAGCTTTTAGCTGTTCAAAATTCTTTTTGAGGAAATTTAAATCCTTTAAGTTCTGATTCACCGAGAGCGCTCCCTTTCCAAGAGGTCCCACGGGACCAGCTCTTTCGTCTCCTGCAACAGCCGATCCATCTCCTCTTTCAAAGAAGCTATCTGCTCATTAAGTTCCTCTGGCTTGACACCGTACTCCTCGGCCTTCTGATACAACTTCTGCCGCTGCTGCTCCAGCAGTTCCTTCTGGCTTAAAGCACGCTCCCGCAAGTCACGGGATCTGCGCAGCGCATCCTTTAAATAATTGATTTGTTTTTCATATTGGGCCTGTTCCTTCACTCCCGCCAAAATGAGGCACCCCCCTTAGCTATATTCATTCAGAACTCTCTCTATTGCTTCCTGATCCAGTTCTCCAAAACAGACTGGACACTTGCCGATTTTCAGCAAGAATTTCCGAAATTCTTGAAGATGCTGGTCGATTTCCTTTTGGTAGCGTTCCGCTGCCAGGCAGGAACCTCGATATGCCATCTCATGTTCCTTCCAATCCTGCCCTAAATCATGGTAGATTTTCCACCTTTGTCTCTTCTCCTCAACATCTTTCAGCTGTTTTTCTACTGCCGCCAACTCTTTTGTCCGATCTGCAATAAATGATATTTTCTTTAAATGGCTTGCTATCTGTTCCAGCTCACTGGCAATCTGGCTGAGGTCCTTCCATTCATGAAAAAGCGGGTCACTCTTTTGCAGTTGCTCATCAATAAAGGATACTAGGCCTGTATCTGTAATAACCCTATCAACCCATGCAAACTGCTTATTCACCTGGCTGATCTCCAACTGCAGATTGAGGAGGCTACTATACTGCTGACTGTACTCTACCAACTGCTGACAGCTCTCCTCAGCCTGATCCAAGCGGGTCATTACTGACAACAGCTGCTCAACCTGATCTATAGCTTTTTCATTCTCTTCCCAGTCCCTCTGCAGAGTAGCAAGTTTTTCAACTTTTTGGACATTTTTTTCTATCTGCTTGATCAGGCAAGTAATCTGCTCAATCTTCTCCTGGAGTTCTGGAAGATGCTCATAAGACTTAAGTGACTCTGCCAGCTGCTCCAGTTCCTCTTGGGATCGCTTCTCCTGCTCCCCCAAACGCCGCAGCTCTGTGTTCACAGATCTTTGCGCCCAGTCCAGAATGTGCACACCACCCAATTGACCGATCACTTTCGCCCTGATGGCTCCATTCTCAGCCATCAGAAAGGGACCTTCCAACTGGGACGCAAGATTCAACTCTACTTTGCGGTGCTCATCGATAATTACCTTCCTGACACCTGTTACTTGAATGATCTCCGCCGGGACATCGCTCCCAAAACCCTCGAAAACCAGTTCATCCTGATCAGGTCTCTTTAACAGGTACTGGTTTTTCCCAGTTGTGCTCCGCAGGCGGGCGACGATAGTACCATCATCCAATTCTACCTTTACCTGGCAAGCCTTTGCACCTACCCGAATGAAGTTAGCTCCCCGTGGTTCATTATAGAGAACCCAGCGCAATGCCCGTACAAGAGCTGACTTGCCAAAATCTGAAGGCCCCACAACAACATTAAGTCCCGATCCGAACTCCACTTCTGTGTGTTGATGAGACTGAAAATTATCGACAATAAGCCGCTTAATGCTGCTCATACTTTATCCTCTCCTAGGCTGATAGCTTCCTCTGCCAAAGAAATCCTACGCAGTGCTTCATCAATTACCTCCGGAGACATTTTTTCCATTGCGGCAATTTCCTGCAACAGCATCCGCACATCAGTACGTTCATAGGAACCGGCAGCCTTCACCTCTGCCAGATAACCTGCCAATTTTTGCTCCCGAAAGGATGCTTCCTCTAACCGGGACCTGTCCAGGACATCTTCACCAGGTGCGGCGCTTTTCAATCTGACCTTTTCATAAGTCGGACTGCTTCCGGAAAAGTCGATGATCAACACCTGTATAGGCCTTTTCATCTCATGCTGGAAGTTAGAAAGGCGCACCAATGCCCCGGGATTAAGGAAGTGTTTTCCATCCTTTTCCGTATCGGGAAACCCCAAATGGTTATGTCCTACCAAAGTAAAGTCCGCTTCAGTATCCCAGATCTGCTCGATCAAAGTATAAAAAGCCCCTGGATATATACTGCGCTGCAAGAGCATCCCATGCACCATATGAATGGCATAGTCACAGTCCTTTTTCTGAACAACATAATCCAACTTCGGTTCCCGTCGGTCCATTTCAAAATGGTAACCCTGCCCGCTCAGCTGTATGCGCAGATCATTTTTCTCAAGATAGATAGGCTCTCTCCCCACCAATCGCACAATGCCCAGCCTAGCAATGAAACCAAGCATAGTTCGGGGGAGGGTTGCAGTGTTATGCCCAAAAAGGTCATGGTTGCCCGGGATTGCAAAAACAGGGACGGAAAACTGCTGATAGACTTCCAGGAAATCTGCACAGACACTGATAGCAGGAGAAGGAACATCAAAAAAATCCCCTCCATGCAAAATATAATCCACCTCATATTCCTGGGCAATTTCCACCAACTCCTTCAGCTTTCGCACCAGAGTCGCAGGAAAATTATCTGTTCTATTTTCAGGACTAGTGCCCCTTTTATGATCATCTGTAAAAAAAAGAAAACGCATTATGATACCTCCATGTGTGTCACGTGTGACACGGGGACGGGGGGCGTGTCACATCCGACCCCTGACCTCCGGCTTCCGACCTCTATTACTTATAGGTAGGCCCAAAAGGTCCCTCGATCTTTTCCAACCTTCCCGCTACAACCAATTCCTCTAATGACTCCTGCACCTCATCAACTGTGACCGAGCGGTTGAGGGCATTCTCCAACTCCGGGAGATTAAGAGCGATCTGTCCGATGTGCAGTGGAAGGAAATCAGCAATTGCTTTAATAAATTCCTCATCCACCCCACCATAATCCTTTTCTAATTCGGTAAAGGGATTCAGTGTGCGGGGAGCCTGAGTCCAGGCACAGCGAATGCGGACAGATACCGTCCTTCCCACAACAGCTGAGGAGATAAAGGCAGTACCTGATGGTAGATAAGGGAGCCTACCCCCCTCATCCCCGGAGATATCTGTTTCCTCCTGGATCACCTTAATATCGCTTGCCCTGACTGTGCGAAAGATGATCTTGGTGTTGAGCTGTGCAGTGATCGTATCATCCAGCAGAGCAGGACGCTGGGTAGCCAGTATTAGAAAAACCCCGTATTTCCTTCCCTCCTGGGCTACCTCTCGGAAGACACTGCGAGCAGGTGAAGAAAACTCGATCCCACGACGGGCAAAGTTATGTGCCTCATCTGTTACTATAATAAAAGGTGGAAACTTCTCACTAGGGACTTCAGCCCGCTGAATTGCATCCTGATAGCTGCGGCGCATCCCATAGAGTTTTCGCACCAGATAAGCGCTGAAAACAGTCAACAACCAGATGGGGCCCCTGATCACAGTCAGGCGCCTGCGATAAAGGGCACTGGTTATCGGAGAAATATCCTTTTGAAAAATACCTTCCCTGTGCAGGCGATAAAGACGCCACCGAATACCCCTTAGACTGCTGGGATGTCCGGCCTGCCGGGCTAAATTTATGATCTTTTTTTCGTATGCGGAATTCTCCCCATAATGCTTACGAATTTCTGATAAGGTTTCCTCCTCCTTCTCTGCCAGCCCGATACATTGATCAAGTTTCCCGGAAAAGCTCACAAAGGAATCCTTACCCTGGTGAATGGCCTTTAGTGCATTATCCATCCCCTCAGTGAAATTTCCCCCTGCAGCTGTCAGCAAATAGGCCAGATCCTGGCTGGTCAGGTCTTCGAAATTCACCCCTGTATCCTTTCCTACTGTGAGGATTTCTGTCCTGCCTTTAAATTTTTTGGCCTTACCCCCATCCATCCCCTCAAAGGGAGTGTCAAAGCTCATCTCATAATGAGGATCGAAAACTAGAGTTGGTATCTGCTTTTCCAAAAGTTCCTCCAGAATCACCCTCATCCCGAAGGACTTACCAGAACCCGATCCCCCGAAAATACCTATATGGGGGTATTCCTGCATAGCACGGTGATCGAAAACAAAGGGAACACCGCGTTGGGGAAGTATCCCTTCACCCTTTTTATACAAAGGAGCACGGCTTTTTAGTTCCTCCGGAAGAGTCCCCTGCATATCCTCAGTTCCCAGAGTAACCCCTAAAACAAGTCCAGCCTCCACCGGACAGGGTAGCAGGAGGTCATAGACCTCAGCAAAAGATGGCAGATGGACACTGGAACCTACGGCCACCGGATAAGGGATATCACTTAGAATCCGCAGCTTGGCCAGGTGAATTGTCTCCTCACCTAGGCGAAACCCCACCTGTTCCAACCCTTCCCAAACAGCGGGATCGACCAAAGGGCTGCGCTCCATAGTAAGAGGAAGAAATCTATTAAAAGACTTTGTTTCTACAACTTCACCCCGAAGCTCCAGCTCCGGGTCATCTATAACCAGAATCTCCCCGATCCGAAACTTCCGCTCACGGGAGGCCACATAAATAAACTGTTGTGTTGTCACACCAACTACTTGCATAAAAACCTCCTATCTGTGCAATGGGAACGGTTCCTATTGCATCAAACAGTTTCCACCTGCCACTTCAAATATAATAACAGGAAAGATTTAAGACCAACCACATACTTAAAGTTCTCTGCTTGCTCTAAGGGGTCGCAGGAAAACCTCCGCTACAGCAGGATCAAGATAGGTAGCGATCATGGCTTCTACCTCTTCCCTGGTCAGCCGCACCTCAGCATCAACCACATCAAGCCACAGGGGAATACCCCTCCCATATGATGGAGTAATGCTGTATAAGAAATTGAGCGCTGTCTTCACTTCATTTTCCTGTGCCTTCAGATAGTCAACAGCCACAACCTGGGGGTGTCTGGCGAAGCGGACATAAAAACGCCCCTTTTCTCCGCCCTCCCCCTCGCACAGCTGATAAATTTCCCCTGGTTCCAGCAGTCCGAACAGGATCTCCCGGTCACCCACTACCCTGGGGGAATCTGATTCACCGGCCGGAGAAAATGTTTGAGCCAAGGCACAAGTAGCGATCTCCTCGGTTACTCCCACCATCAAGACCTCTCGTTCAAGCACCTCATCCTTCAGGCTGTTCCAGATTTCAGGTGCATGATTTTTCAAACGAGCGAAGCCGCCATCCAAGACTAGCAGCCGCGGTTCGGCTTTAAGTGCCTGAACAGCCACCTTAGCCTCCAGCGTCGCCAATATCCCCCAACGCAGGTGCGCTAAGGCTTCTTCGGCATCCTGTCCTGTGCCTATATAATCATCCATCTTTCCCTGGTATCTGGGCAGAAGGGGTGAAAAAACCTCTTGTTCCCAAATCCGTTCGCAGTTGCCACTGCTGCTGGTTGTGTGCGCCAAAGCCCGAAAAAAAGTTAACACATAAGGATAGCTAGCCCCGTAATTAACCAAAGAGCCATCCACCCCCACCAATGGCATTCCCTGAAAAAAAGAAGCTATCTCCTCTGCGGAAAGCTTGGACAGATCAGCAAAAACCCCCTTTTGCTTTGCCCTCTGCCGTCTTTCCTCGGTGGTCCCTTCCATTCTATGGCGCTTTTCTAAATATTCATTCAGTTCTTTGAGTTCAGAAATTAATTGTTCTTGCGGGAGCACACACGTCACCCCTTATATTTCTAACACTGCTAAAATTCTCTTCTCACAAAAAAAAACCTGCACTGGGCAAGAAAATTATCAAGGTAGCATAGGGAGTCCGTACAGGCTCCCCTCAGACCGACTTAAAGAAACAATATGATCTTTACACTCTATAGTGTCATGTTAAAGACAATTACGATCAAAGCCATTACAGTATTCCACATACTGTGAGCAACGATAGCCGGATAAATTGAATTTGAATTTTCACAAAAAATGTTTAAGCAAGCACCGCCGATAGCCAGCGGTATAAATCTGACCAGATCAAAATGCATTAAGCCGAACAGACAAGCAGTAGCTGTTATCCCCCCGTTAACACCAAGGCGGTTGCGCATAACCGGATAGATAAATCCTCGGAAAAATAGTTCCTCACTCACAGGAGCAATGACCCCCACTAACAGCAACAGTGAGACAATCTGCTCCCGACCTCTGGCATTCAGAAGTAGATCAGCAACAGCTTGGGGTTCCGGAGTTTGGGGTAAGAAGGAAATAATTATAGCCATGAGTATGGTCACCAGCAGAAAAACACCTGTCCCCCCGAGCACCCCATACAACAAAATGTTCCGCAAGTTAATACTGCCAACTCCTAGGGCTGCCAGAGTAGCCTTTCTAATTCGCACAGCGAACAAAACAAAAGCCACCATCAAAATACCCTGCAGAAAACCTGCTGTCAGCATAACAGTCAGTTCGATGCTGCCGATACCTGGAATAAGAGACAACACCCAGTTCGCCAATCTAAGGCCGAAAAAACCGAAAAATATACTAAAAAGAAAAATCAAAGCAAAAATGATTACAATATCCGGAATACCCCAGGATGGCCGTAACCGCGGATAAGTGTTCCTTCTTCTTAATTCATGAAGATAAATTTATAATACTCCTCTCCACACAATACACATCAACCAATGCCAATATTCGCCAAATTATACTCGCCCTGCAGCAACCTTTTAAAAACTTGTTTTTTAGGTAACTGCCGTAACCGCTACAATAGATCGGCCCCATCACCGGAACAATCATGACAACACCTGACACAGAAGAATGGTTGAAAATATCCATTTGTTCTAGTTATTCACATTAATCCTCCCCTAATAGGTCTTTGGATCTAGCAGATCCTGGGTAAAGGCTCCCCTTCCAGCATTCCTAAAATCCTGGCTGCACCGAGTTCGGTTTCCAAAAGCACCAGCCCTTCCTCTTCGGCGATGACCTTTCCGATCTCCACTGCTCCCCGCCCTTCAGGCAGAGCTCTCATCGCCTCTAGAACCTCACCTGCCACCTCTGGAGCCACTACTACGATCACCTTTCCCTCATTTGCCAGGTAAAGAGGATCAAGCCCTAACATCTCACAGGCACCTACTACCTCACGCAGGAATGGGATCTCCTCTTCCTGGATCAGTATACCCCTTGCGCTCTGTACAGCAAGTTCATTTAAAGTGGTAGCCAGCCCTCCCCGAGTAGGATCACGCATACACTTAACACCATCGTCTCCGGCTTCCATAACCGCTTTAGTGATACGGTTTACAGGAGCACAGTCACTCTCTACAGGTGTGGAGAAGGAAAGGCCTTCCCTCTGCGCCAGAATCGTCAAGCCGTGATCCCCCATCGTGCCGCTGACCAAAACCACATCACCAGGCTCCATCAACTGAGGGGAGAGGTGTCTTCCAGCAGGGATCACTCCAATACCAGCTGTATTGATAAATACCTTGTCTGCACTTCCCCTGCCTACCACCTTGGTATCCCCTGTAACCACATGGACACCAGCAGCCTGTGCAGTATCATGCATCGAATGCACGATGCGCCGCAGATCTGCAATCGGCAGGCCCTCTTCGATAATAAACCCTGTACTCAAATATAAAGGTTCTGCACCACTCACCGCCAGATCGTTGACGGTCCCACTGACAGCCAGTGTACCTATATCCCCTCCAGGAAAGAAAATAGGATCCACTACAAAGGAGTCAGTGGAAAAAGCAATCCTTCCTCCACCCACATCTAGTACCGCTGCATCCAGCAGTTCATCCAAAACAGGATTCCCATAGGCTTTCTGAAAGACATCCTCGATCAGCTGATTGGTAAGTGTACCACCACTGCCATGCCCTAATAGAATCAGATCCTCTTCTGCAGATTTCAACTGTTTACACCCGCTTTCTGTCTCCCATAACGGAAATACGCCGCACAGGACCCCTCTGTAGAAACCATGCAGGGCCCTACCGGTTTCGCCGGTGTGCAGGCCTTACCGAACAAGGGGCAATCATAAGGGAGTTTAATACCCTTGAGCACCTCACCACAGGCACATCCCTTACGTCTCTTACCCGGTTCTACAGTGATCGGAAACCGCTTTCTGGCGTCATACTGAGCAAACTCCTCTCGCAGCTCCAAGCCGCTTCCCGGCACTTCACCGATACCACGCCAGCGAGCAGTTATTGGTGAAAAATATTTCTCAATAAAGCTCACAGCTACAGGATTCCCCTCCGGGCGCACCGCCCGTTTGTACTGAATATCCACAGCCGGACATTGTTCACTGTACTGTCGCACAATGAGCAGTAGAGCTTCCAGGATATCCGCTGCTTCAAATCCTGTCACTACACAGGGTTTCCCGTAGTCTTCAGCAATAAATTGGAAAGGTTCTGTTCCCAAAATAGTACACACATGCCCTGGATTGAGAAAGGCATCAATCTTCACATCCGGGTCATCCAACAGAACCCTCATGATCGGTGGAACTAATTTGTGCAGTGAAAAAACAGAAAAGTTTTTTAGCTCCATTTGAACCGCCTGATCTATTGCTGCAGCCACAACCGGTGTAGTCGTCTCAAAACCCACACCCAGGAAGACCACCTGATAGTCCTTGTTTTCCGCAGCCAGTTTGAGAGCATCAGACGGTGAGTAGACAACCCGCACATCCGCTCCTCTACTCTTTTCCTGTAGCAAACTGCTTGCGGTTCCAGGAACTCTCATCATATCACCAAAGGTAGCCAAAATAATCCCCTCTTGGCGTGCTAGTGTGATCACATAGTCTAAGTCACAATCATCTGTAACACAAACCGGACACCCGGGACCTGAAAGAAGCCGCATTTTTTCAGGCAGCAGATCCCTGAGACCGCTCTTAGCAATAGCTACAGTATGTGTGCCACAGACCTCCATCACAGTAAGGGGACGGTCCATTTCCTGATGCAGCCGGTCTAATAGATAGCGTGCATACCCTTTCTTATCAGAGTGCTTCATAAGCATCATCCCAGGCTTCAAATATTTTATTGGCTTCGTCCTCATCGATCACCTGAATGGCATAACCTGCATGTAAAAGCACATAATCCCCCACTTTTGCCTCAGGAGTGAGGAGAATATTTATTTCCTTGATGTTTCCCCCAATATCTACTTCAGCAATATTCCCATCAATTTTTATGATCTTGGATGGAATGGCAAGACACATCTTTCCTGATCACCTCACTCGCAATATAGACTTGTCCCAGTGAAATCCCACCATCATTGGTCGGGACCCTCCGGTGATAGAGAACCTCAAACCCCTGCTCCACCAGTCTTTGGCGCAGCAGCAGAAAGAGCAATTTATTCTGAAACACCCCACCACTTAATGCCACTTTATTCAATCCAGTATCATCATACAACCTCTTTAAGACTATAATAATCATTTCGGCAACTGTCCTGTGAAACCTTCCGGCAATTTCTGAAACCGAGGTGCCTCGCTCCATATCCGCCAAAATCCCCTGGAATACCTCTCTTACCCCAAGGGTGTATGGCCTGGAAGCGGTATTAAACTCAAAGCTATATGTATCAAGAGCATTCATATCTGCCCGTTCTTCCAACTCAATGGCCGCCTGCCCCTCATACTGCACTTTAGTGCAGATCCCCAGGAGAGCGGAAACTGCATCAAAAAGGCGGCCGCAGCTGGATGTCAATACAGTATTCAGTCTATTCTCCAACTGCCTTACCAGTACCTGCCGCTCTTCTACAGATAGTACCGGAAGATAGTTTTCTGCATATTCTAAGCCCTGATCCCCAAATAGTTCGTAAAGATAACTGAAAGACATTCTCGCCGGCCTTTTAATCGTAATCTCCCCAGGCAAGGGTATATAGGAAAGATGTGCCACCCTCTCCAGATCAGCCGGTGTTCCAGCAAAAAACTCGAAACCCCAGATAGCACCATCCAAACCGTAGCCTGTACCATCGCAAACCACTCCCAGGGCAGGCTCTGTCACCTTATTCTCCGCCAGACAGCTGGCCATATGTGCCTGATGGTGCTGGACACCGACCTTTCGCAAGCCCTTAAGCCCCTTAGCCCAGCGTGTTGCCATATATTGCGGATGCAGATCATAAACAACAACCTCAGGCTTAACATCCAGCATCCTTTCAAAGCGAGGTATTGTATATAAAAACTGCCGGTAGTTGCCATAATGGTTGATATCCCCCAGATGCTGGCTTAGAAAGCCGCTCCTTCCTTTAGTCATGCAGAAGGTGCTTTTCAAATCCCCACCACACCCCAGTATCACTGCAGGAGGTTCAACAGGCAGGTCCACCGGTAGGGGCACATAGCCCCGGGCGCGGCGATAAATCTGTACCTCTCCACCCACAACAGCTGCCACCGAGTCATCACAGCGGTTAAATATTTTTCGGTTATGCGATAGAAAATAGTCAGCAATCCCCTTTAATTTCTCAAGAGCTTCATCATTATCGATGATCAGCGGATCATCACTGATGTTGGCGCTGGTCATCACCAGAATCTCCAAACCCTCAGTAAACAACAGGTGATGCAGTGGTGTATAAGGAAGCATAACACCCAGAGTGCTGATCCCCGGGGCGATCTCTGACGGCAGATCGTCAAGAGCCAACCTTTTTAAAATAACTATGGGATGGGCCGGACTCTCCAGCAATTCTGCCTCCTGTGCAGATAGATGGCAGTATCTCCTGGCAACATCCAAATCCTTACACATCACAGCAAAGGGTTTGAACTCCCTGATCTTGCGTTTTCTTAAAGCTGCCACTGATTCACTATTAGTTGCATCACAGACCAGGTGAAACCCCCCAAGCCCTTTTACCGCCAGGATCTTCCCCTCTTGCAAAAACTGATGCCCAAGCCCTTCATAGACATTCCCCTCCAGGTCACGGAGTGTCGTATGCGGCCCACACTCAGGGCAGCAGTTAGGCTGGGCATGAAACCGCCTAAACATAGGGTCCTCGAACTCATGGGCACACTCCGGGCACATGGGAAAGTCCCTCATCGTTGTCTTGTCCCGGTCATAAGGCACATCCATAATTATGGTAAAACGGGGTCCGCAATTAGTGCAGTTGGTAAAAGGATAATGGTAGCGGTGTGCAGAAGGATCCATGATTTCCTGATAGCAGTCTTCACAAGTGCTCACATCCGGGGAGATAATCACATCCCTTTTGGCACTCTTCTCACTGTGCTTGATAAAGAAATGATCGAAGCCCTGCAGTTCTTGAGGTTTTATGCTGTGTTTGACAATCATGGCCAATTTGGGAGGATGAGCTAGGATCGCCTGATAAAAGGCATCGATCATCTCATCCCTAGCTTCAGCCCAGATGGTAACACCCTCAGATGAGTTCAGGATCCACCCTTTAATCCCGTACTCCTGAGCCAAACGAAAAACAAAGGGGCGAAATCCCACCCCCTGGACTACCCCTTCCATCCGAATCTCCCGCGCAACAATCACAAAAATCCCCCTATCTATCCTTGCCCGACTAAGTTCATTTTAACACTATGCGAAAGTGTCGCCAAGGTACCTAGCACCGTTTTTTGGCAGCGTTGTCGCCAGGGTGCCTGGCACCATTTGATTCGTTATCATTTATTTATTCTGTTTCTCATGGTGCCAGGCACCCTTGTTGCCGGCACCCTTGTTGCCCTTGTTGGCAGCGTTATCGATATATTGACCATATGCAAGTTGTATGGTACTATTTAACACAATACAAAGGAGAGTAATCGCTCTAGTGGAAGACTCACCCTCACCGCAACAATTGAATCTCAACTTAATGAGCTTATATCGACACGTTCCATAAGCAGATCTTATTCCTGCTGTGAGGTGCGTGTCGTTTTTTGCTTCTAAAGCTATTGAAAAAAACCAATAATAGAAGTGGTGATATTCTTGATTGACGGAAACTCTATTTTAATGCCGCTGCTCCTACAGATAACATTAATTATTATTAATGCAGTTTTTGCCTGTGCTGAAATCGCAGTTATTTCTATGAATGACACAAAAATCGCCAGCCTTAGTGCAGCAGGTGATCGACGTGCTGTAAAACTTTCTAAACTAACAGAACAGCCAGCACGCTTTCTATCCACAATACAGGTTGGCATCACCCTGGCCGGTTTTCTGGCCAGCGCATTTGCAGCTGAAAATTTTTCCGACATGTTGGTAAATTGGCTAATAAGCATCGGTGTAAACATTCCGGCTTCTAGTCTTAACACTATATCTGTTGTTACCATAACACTAATTCTCTCATATTTTACACTTGTATTAGGAGAGCTGGTTCCCAAACGTGTTGCTATGAGAAAGGCTGAACAGCTGGCATTGGCCATGTCAGGACTTGTCTATTTTGTCTCTCAGATATTTGCACCCCTCGTTTGGTTGCTGACAGTATCCACGAACGGAATTCTGCAGCTGATCGGAATTGACCCACATGCTGACGATGATGTGATCACTGAGGAAGAGATCCGGATGATGGTCTATGAAGGAAGTAAAAAAGGAGCAATAGACCACGACGAAAACGAGATGATTCAAAATATATTTGAATTTGATGACAAAACAGCTGAAGAAGTGATGACACATAGGACTGAAGTTGCTGTCTTATGGCTCGCAGAATCCATTGAACAGTGGGTAGAAACTATTGCTGTAAGAGCCCATTCATATTACCCGATCTGTGACGAAACCACCGACAATATTATCGGTGTTTTGAAAACCAAAGATTTCTTCCGGCTCAAAGCGAAAACACGTGACAATATCATGAAGGACGCTGTAAGCCCAGCATACTTTGTTCCTGAAACAGTACGCACCGATGTGTTGTTCAGCAATATGCAACAAAGCCGCAACCATTTTGCCGTAGTATTGGACGAGTATGGAGGAATGAGCGGCATTATAACAATGAATGACCTGCTGGAAGAACTAGTTGGAGATCTGGAGGATGACGCTTCTATCCCTGTGGAACCACCAATGATCGAACCCATTGACTCACATACCTGGAAGATACATGGAGCAACTCCTTTAAGAATGGTGTCCAAGCAGCTTGGAGTACAGCTACCGGAAGACTATGATACATTTGCCGGCTTTGTGTTTGGCCTGCTCGGATTCATCCCTGAAGATGGAAGCAAACCGGAATTGGATGCCTATGGGTTGACAATAAAAGTGACTAAAATCAAGGATCATCAATTGGAAAAAGCCGTTGTCTGCCATGAAAAAGGGCCCAAGATGCCTGACACCATTTGGTTTGTTATCATTTAATTATTCTGTTTCGCATGGTACCCGGCACCTGTCTTTGCCTTTCTTTCTAATCTCCTACCTAAAATAAATTTCACGAATGCAATAAACTATTTGACATTGGACATAATACAACAGAACTCCCTATTCAATACAATATTTTTCCCAATTGTTCAGCAATCAATTAATTTCTATTTCAAATGGGTCGAGACACCCAAAAGAAGGAGGGAGTCACCAATGACCCTATGGGAACTTTCTCTTTTATTAATTGCAATTTTAGTTGTAGGAGGTCTAGTTTGGATGTCCACTATTAATAATTCTAGAGGGCTCCTCAACCGGAATAAATTAGGCATGGTGTCAAAAAGTCCTTCCGGTAGCCCACACATCCAAAAAAACGAGGATATGGAAATTGCGGAGGAGGTGACACCACCTCTCACACAGCAGGTATCTCCGAAGGAAGAGCACCATCCCTTACCAGAAATTCCTTATGCCTATGGGGATACCTATATAAATGCAATGGCCAAAGATCCTTTTTGGATATTTTCCTATTGGGAAGTCAGCGATAACACAAAAGAGGATATTCGAAAGCGCTACGGTTTCAATGCTTGGGAGTCTTCCAGGCCTGTATTGAAAGTTTATGATGCCACAAACCTTTACTTCTTAGACTCCCGGCAGGCCTCGGAAATATATATCAATGACTTTACCAGCAGTTGGTATATTGACAGCATCCAACCTGAACATAGCTATTTTATTGAACTAGGCCGTATTCTGCCAGATGGAACGTATATTTTTATTGCCCGCTCCAATATGGTAACTACACCCCGCATAGGTGTTTCTGATATTGTCGACCTAGAGTGGATGGTTCCTACTGAATACGAAAAAAGGGTTTATGGAATGCATACAAAAGCAAACGGTTCTCCTGATTTTATCGAAGAAATGGCACAAAAAGCTAATGTAACAAAAGATGAAAAACATATCAGTTCACCCATGAACTGGTAATACCACTGGAAGGGAAGAGATTATGACTAAAGGTTACTTTGCACTGGTTTTGCATGCACATCTGCCATATGTGCGTCACCCAGAACATGAATACTTTTTAGAGGAAAAATGGTTTTATGAGGCAATTACCGAAACCTACATTCCTCTCCTCTGGACTTTTGATAAATTAGCAGAGGATGGAGTAGACTTTCGAGTTACTATCAACCTTTCGCCGACATTGCTCTCCATGTTTAACGATAATCTTTTACGTCAGCGCTATGTCCGCCATCTGGAACATCTTCTGGAACTGGCAAATAAAGAAGTGAACAGGACAAAAAATGAGCCTCAGTTTCATGGTACAGCCCTGATGTACCGAGATCTCTTCTCTCGGACACACTACCTCTTTACAGATAAATACCAATGGAATCTTGTAGGGGCCTTCAAAAAGCTACAGGATGCCGGGAAACTAGAAATCATCACATCAGGGGCCACCCATGGATACTTTCCCTTATTAGGTATGCAGAGAGAGGTAATAAATGCCCAGGTAGCAATTGCTGTCGATCTCTATGAGCGCTGTTTCGGTCGACGGCCGACAGGCTTCTGGCTGCCGGAGAACGGTTTTAAACCTGGTGATGACCGCATTTTAAAGAAGTATGGGATAAAATACTTCCTTGTGGATAATCACGGGCTCATCTATGCTTCCCCACGCCCTAAGTATGGTAACTATGCTCCAATATACTGCCCCTCCGGTGTGGCGGCATTTGCCAGAGATACCGAGTCTTCCAAACAGGTTTGGAGCGCTAAAGAAGGGTATCCGGGAGATTTTGATTACCGAGATTTTTATAGAGACATCGGTTATGACCTGGATCTTTCCTATATTGGGCCTTACCTGCCAGACGGACCTGACGGAAAGATCCATACCCATACCGGGCTCAAATATTACCGCATCACTAGCACAACTGATTATAAAGAGCCTTACGTCAGATCCTGGGCAATGGAAAAGGCAGCTACCCATGCAGGAAACTTTATGTTTAACAGGGAAAAACAGATAGAGTGGCTCACAGAAATCTTCGACCGTAAACCAGTGCTCATAGCTCCCTACGATGCCGAGCTTTTCGGGCACTGGTGGTTTGAGGGTCCACAGTGGCTCGATTTCTTAATACGGAAGATCAATTACGACCAAGAAAATATTGAAATGATCACCCCAGGTGATTACCTACAGATCTACCCCTGTAATCAGGTATCAACTCCCTGTGAATCCAGTTGGGGTTACAAGGGATATCATGAGGTATGGTTGAATGGCGCCAATGATTGGATCTGGCAGCACCTGCATAAGTCAGGAGAACGCATGATTGAGCTGGCCAATAGCTACCCAGAAGCAGAAGGCATACAAAGACGTACTCTTAATCAGGCAGCCAGAGAGCTCCTTTTGGCACAAAGCAGTGACTGGCCTTTTATCATGAAGTCCGGAACCATGGTAGAATACGCCAAGTTACGCTTTCAGTCACATATTGCAAATTTCACCAGACTGTATGAAGGAATCAAAAGCAACGCCATCGATGAAGGGTGGCTATACTGGATAGAGAACTCCAATAACCTCTTCCCTGATATCGACTACCGAGTCTACCAGACTCATCATATAACAGATCTACCAGGACCGCTGTCCCAAGTGACAGCAGTCGGCAGCTAAGAGTCACAGGTGGATGAGTCAAGGGGACGACAGACTGTGTGAAAACTCCCCACAGAAAAAGGAATTAAAGGGATAAAGATCGAAATATAGGGTGATAGAGAGGTGGAGAAAATGCCGTACATAAAAGGAGAAAACCGCAACCAAATCACCCTGTTTCCAGAGGCAGTAGATGACTATATCACCCCGGACAATCCGGTTCGGGTAATAGAGGCTTTTGTAGATTCCCTTGACATGAAAGAACTGGGCTTCAAAAGAACAACTCCCAATGATGTGGGGAGACCAGCATATGATCCCCGGGACCTCTTAAAACTTTATCTTTACGGGTACTTGAACCGCATCCGCTCATCGAGAAAATTAGAAGCTGAAGCAGGAAGAAACGTTGAGCTGATGTGGCTCCTTAAAAAACTGAAACCGGACTTCAAAACAATTGCCGATTTCCGCAAAGACAACAAAAAAGCCATCAAAAACGTTTTCAAACAATTCAACCTGCTGTGCAAAGAATGGGATCTGTTCGGATGTGAAGTAATAGCAGTAGACGGCTCCAAGTTCAGAGCATGCAACTCCAAACGCAACAACTACAATGATAAAAAAATAAAACGCCACCTGAAATACCTGAACGAGAAAATATCAAACTATCTAAAAGAGCTGGACAGCAACGATCAGGAAGAAGCGGACATCCATATCCCCAATGCAGAAGAAATCAAAAAGCGTATTGAAGAACTAAAAAAACGCAAAGCCAAATACCAGGCCATGCAAAAAGAAATGAAAGAAAAAAAGATCGATGAAATCTCCACCACAGACCCCGATGCCCGCTTGATGAAGGTTAATAACAACGGGGCAGATGTCTGCTACAATGTACAAACAGCAATAGACCAAAAAAACAAACTGCTCGTAGACTACGACGTAATTAACAACGCAGCAGACCAAGGGAATCTTTACGAGATGGCTAAAAAAGCCAAAGAAACATTGGGTGTTGAAGAAATAAAAGCCTTGGCCGATAAAGGCTATTACTCCACCTTAGACCTCAAAAAATGCGAAAAAAACAAAATTGAAACCTATGTAGCCAAGCCAAAAAATACTGGTGGTGTGGCGAATCCTGATTTTCATCAAGATCGTTTCCAATATGACCAAGAACAAAACATTTACATATGCCCTGCCGGGCAGACACTTTACCCCGGCCGTATTAGAAAAGTAAAAGGTGTTGAATATCAAGACTACAAGAACTTCAGAGCCTGCAAGCAATGTAAGTTTAAAGACCAGTGTACCAGTTCCAAAAAGGGCAGAACCATTTCACGAAATCTTTGTCAGGAACTTCTTGATGAAATAGACAAACGAACACAGGAAAACAAAGAACTATACGCCCAGAGGCAGAGGCTAGCAGAACACCCCTTTGGCACCATCAAAAGGATATGGGGTTACAGCCATTTTCTGACCAAGGGGTTAGAGTCGGTAAAAACAGAATCGGCCTTGAGTTTTCTGGCCTACAACCTGCGAAGGGTGATAAATATTCTGGGAGTTGAAAAAATGATAAAATTATTGACCCCCGCATAAGCGTGAGTCTTCTTTTCGTCTCTTAAAAACAGGTAGTAATCTCTTAAATTTTAGCTATCAACACCTGATTTAGCGTTGGTGGATACTAATATTTAGAAAAACCTGCATGTTTGTCACACAGTCTGACGATGACTTTGACTCATGAGTCGGGGGAACGATGACCTTTGACTCAAAGCAGACGGTCATTTTGGAAGCAAAGAAACGTTGTAGGGAAGCAAAGTGAAGTAAGGGAACGTTCTTTTTGCTTCCTTTTGGTTTTGACTAAAAGGGAAGAACGGTCATTTTTCCAAGCGAGGGTGCTACAAAAGAACACAGAGGAACGTTTCTCCTGATTTAATTTCAGGGAACCCCTCCTTCTTTCACTTTACACGGGGATGGGGAGGCCACGAAGACGCCACGGGACGATGAGAGCAAAAGAGACAGTCCTCAGTAATAGAAATGAATCAGTTTCAGTAGAGTAGGCAGGGTCTCTTGCTGCCTGGTAGCGTTTAGGTCGGGCATATCCGTTATCTGCCCCTTTCGTCTAGCAGTGCCTTAATATCCCGGCCATGCGGTACTGGTCGAGCAATTGTGCCCCTACCCCTCGACGAACCGTACGTGCGCTATTAACGCATACGGCTCTCCGCAGTCATTGTTCACGGAGTTCACGCAAAGATTCTACCCCTGACATCATAGATATTCACATATATCCGGGGCGTAGGTAAAGGAAACTTCCTGAGAAATAGCCTGAATTTTCTCCAGTCAAAGCTTTTCCTCTGACTGCGACGGTTCAGCCATTTGAAGAGCAGCTTTTCTACTTCATAGAGAAATTTATATAGCATCGGAGCATTGTCGGTTATGCCGTAGTAGCGATAGTTCCCCTGCAACTTGGGCCTGATTAGCCACCAAATTAATGGGGCAGGTATGTTTCTGTGCTTTTTAAGCCACTCTTTGCATCTCAGGATGCTAGCCCTGTATTTCTTGCCGCTAGTCTTCCGCTTCACTCTGAACTTGCCTCTTCTGCTCCGGCTACAGTAGTGGGTGAACCCAAGGAAATCAAATGTCTTGGGCTTCTTTCCCCCTGCTCGATTCTTGGCTTCTGCCTGTCGTCCAAAGGCTATTATTTGGCTCTTTTCCTCGGAAATCTCCAGGTTGAATTTCTTCAACCTATCTTGCAAGGCATCATAGAAACTTAGAGCATCTTCTTCGTACTGGAAACAGCACACGAAGTCATCTGCGTATCTGACCATGTGGGCTTCTCCTTTGCAGTGCCTTCGCACTATACTGTAGAACCATAAGTCCAGCACATAATGTAGGTAGACATTTGCAAGTATCGGTGACACTACTCCTCCTTGCGGTGTTCCTTGTGGTGTGTCGTAGCTTACTCCAGCTTCGATAATTCCCGCTTTGAGGAAGCGCGCAATGAGTCTTAGCATGTTCGGGTCTGCTATGCGCTGTTTTAGGCATTCCATCATCCATTTATGGTCTACGTTGTCGAAGAACCCCTTAATGTCTGCATCAACTATGTAGTTTATTGGCCGATTCTCAATAATGGCGTTTAGTGCTTTTAGTGCATCATGGCAACTTCGACCTGGCCTGAATCCGTATGAACAGCCTAGAAAGTCTTGCTCATAGATGGCATTTAGTATGCGTGCCATCACTGTCTGCACCAGCTTATCTTCGTATGCCGGTATCCCTAATGGCCTCTTCTTGTTACTTCCTGGCTTAGGTATGTAGACTCGCCTGACTGCCTGCGGCTTGTAGGCCTGTCTTTTCATCCTTGCTACCAGGTCTTTCACATTGGCTTCAAGATTCTCTTCGTACTCTGCCTTGCTTACTCTGTCCACCCCGGACGCTTTTCGATCTGGCATGCCCATATGGGCTGTCATGAGCGTCTCTTCGTTGATTAGATGGACTAGTGTTGTAAATCTTAGTTTTGGGTTTTCTCTTGCTTTCTCCGCTATCCTTGTCAGTTTCGTTTCCACTATTTCCTCTCCTCCGGTGAGTTAGTGTTCCCCTTCCAAGGGTAATGACTCCGCCACTGCCTTTCCTCTCACAGGAGTTACCCTGCATCCTCGGTACTATGCAGTAGTCCGACTCCCTGCGCACCTTTTGGCTTCCTTACTTTGTATCGCTTGTAGGCCATACTCCCTTTTCGGAAGAGCCCGCAGGGTCTCCCAAGTTGCCGTGACCCAGTTGTGTACAGCGTGCCAAGGTCTCTGACTCCGGGGAAGTTCCGGACACGCTCGCCTCTATCGCCTGCCGAAATGTTGCCTTCTTCAGGACGGAAAGAATCGGCCTTCCCTTATATCACATTTCGAAGCTCAATCCCTTCAACCTTGCGGCTTTCGGCCCGCTGTCTCGCCTGCCTACGCTTAAGCATAGCTGTTACCAGCTATGCTCCAAGGCTAGCTACGGGTGGTTGGCTAGACCTTGCCCGGTGGGATTCCCACCCACTATGTGTCACGACCTAGCTTGGTCGCTCCCGTCCCTGTGACTCACTGACTCACTGTGACTCATTTTTGACAGATTTCTTGAATTTTTGTTACATACATATCGGTCAAGGATTCGGCTGCCTCCTGGTTAAAGGCTTCGCTGTAAACCCTGCACACCGGTTCTTCAGCATCAGGGAGCACCATCGCCCAACCTTGTGGATGTTGAATTTTGATCCCTTCTGCGGTATCTATGTTTTGTTTTTCATATTCCTCTGCCAAATGGCGCAGAACCTTGCCCTTATCATCCCAGTCGACCTCCACATCCTTTCTGACAGTGACAAAGCTCGGAATCTCTGCCAAAACCTCTGAAAGAGGCCTTCTCCTGCGTGCCAAAAATTCAGTCAATGCAGTCAATACAGCAAGAGCATCATTATAGAGGAGAAACTGAGGACACCTCTGCTGAGAGGCACGCACATCATCCTCTAATAATGTCTCCATGATAGCCCAGGGAGCAGCTTTTGTGCGCCTGATATCCCTTCCCTGCTTTTGCGCCATCTCCACCACCGACTCCGGAGCAGTTACAGGTAGAGCCAAAATAGAGTTTTGGTTAGACTCCATAGTGATCATAGAAAGAAGTGCAAAAAGTCTATCCTCACTAACAATCCGCCCCTGCTCATCAACAAGCACAACTTCTTCACCGCTCGAATCCAGCACAGCGCCGAAGTTCGCTCCCTGTTCCGGCACAACCTCACTAAACTGCTCAGCTGATTTCAACAGTTCCGAGAAATTCTGAGAGTAAGTGCGGGAGGCAGCAAAGGTTATCAACTGACAGCCCAGATCATCAAAAAGACCTGGCAGCAGAGCACCAAGTTGACCAGGATCATAGTCAACGACAATCCTATACCGTCCAGTCCTGATCAGATCACGATTAAAGAATTCTAGGAGATGATCAAGATAAGAGCGGTTGACACCAGGGAGATACTCCACAGAACGAATTTCTGGAACAGATGCAAAACGGTATTCCTCCCGACTCAGCAACCCCTCCACCTTGCGCTGTTCGCCGCGAGAATAGTCCACACCCCTACTGTTCATCAAACAGATGTTAATTTTACTTTGGCTGACGCGGTGAATGTGAATTCCCCCTACTAGATTGAAGGCATTGATCCCATAGCGATGTACTGGCAGGGTTATCTTCCCCAAGTCAACAACCTGCAGTCCTGTGCTCATCAAGCCTGAGAGTAGAGCGTTTTTGATGACCTGGGTTTGCGGATGTCCGTCAGAGGCCAATGAAAGCCTACCCTCTTGCTCAACACTTGAACCCAATGCTAAACCAAGAGAACAGGCAAACTCGGGGGCGATCTCTGTAAACAGATCACCGGTAATCCCTCTATTGCCAAAAAACCGTGACCGCCCGCAGTTCCCCCAGACAAGGCTTTTGGATAACCGTGTTCCTTTTTCTACCCACTTCTCCGGCCAAATTTTCACACCGGGCTTGATGATGCTCTCTTCACCGACCACAGTCCTGTCTCCGATCACAGAACCCTCAAAAACTCTGGCAGCAGAAAGCAGGCGAGCGCCCCTTCCTAAAACCGCTCCACGGAGTTCAACCCTATCCCCTATCATGACACCATCCCAGAGGACACATTGTTTTAGAGAAGATCCTTCCCCTATATGCACCCCGTCACCGATCACAGCCATAGGCCCAAGACTGACGTGAGGGCCAATGGCACAGTCATTCCCGATAACAAGGGGAGGAATTAATTCAGCTGATGGGTCTACCCGTACATTCTCACCCATCCATATTCCTGCACTAACCTCCCGGCCAGGCAAGAAAAGGAGTGTTCCTTTATTATTCAAAATGTCGAACTGTGCCTGCCTATACTGCTCTACATTACCAATATCACACCAATACCCCTCTGTGACAAAGGCGTATAGGGGTTTATCTGCAGCAAGCAGGTTAGGAAAGAGATCTTTCGAAAAGTCGACCATTTTATTTTCATCGATATAATTCAGGATTTCCGGTTCTAATATATAGATCCCTGTATTGACTGTATCGCTGAAAACTTCCCCCCAGCCAGGCTTTTCCAGAAAACGTTTTATTTTTCCCTCTCCATCAGTAATGACCACTCCATATTCCAAAGGACAGGTAACTGTTGTCAGAACAAGTGTGGCCAGAGCCTGCTTTTCCCGATGAAATTCGAAAGCCTTTTGCAGATTGCTGTCCGTCAGGGCATCACCGCTGATCACTACAAAGGTTTCATCCAAAAATGCAGCGGCATTTTTTACACTTCCTGCTGTGCCCAGTGGGGTATTCTCAGTGAAATAGGTCAGGTTTACACCATATTCCCTGCCATCACCGAAATATGATTTAATCTCCTCAGGCAGGTATTGGAGAGTAACAGCGGTATCGCTAATATTGTGCTGGCGCAAAAGATAAATGATATGCTCCATACAGGGGCGATTCAGCACTGGCACCATCGGTTTGGGCAGAGCACAGGTAAGGGGACGGAGACGTGAACCCTCACCTCCGGCCATGATCACCGCTTTCAATGATATCTCCCCCTTTTTGCAGTTTCCGCCAATTCCTTATTTTGTTGTTCTCCCATGAGATAGCCAGGAACAGCATACCTGCCCATATCAGCTATTCCCTGAGACATATTTTCCTGAAGATCAACTTCTGCAAGCCCAGAATCGGTCTTCGGGATACTGGACTCATAGTTATCATGGACATCTGCGTAAACATCTCTAGTTTGATAAGCGATCTCATCCCAGGTGTACTGTTTGCGCAGGTCGTTGTAAGCACGTTCTGCCAATCTGTTCGCCAGTTCTGGTTCATGGAGTAGCCGTAAGATGTTGTCAGCTAACGAGTTGGGGTTTCCGGGATAGCACTTCAGTCCATTTGTTTCATGCTGGACAATCTCACCAAGGCCTCCTACATCTGAGACCACTACCGGAGTATGGGCAGCCATAGCCTCCAATGTTACCATCCCGAAAGGCTCATAGAGGCTGGGAAAGATAGCTACATCTGCCTCCCTGTAGAGAAAATCACGGGTATCATCGTCAATATAGCCGGTAAAATACACCCTATCATAGAGTCCCATATCCGATGCCTTGTTTTTCAGATAATCTAATGCTGGGCCCTTCCCAGCAATAACAAACTTGGCATTTGAATAATATTGAAAAACTTTGGGAACAGCGTCTAAGATAATTTCAGCTCCCTTCTCCCGCACTAGCCTCCCCACAAAAAACACAATTTTTTCACCTGGAGCAGCATACTGTTCCCGAGAAAGGTGTTCTACACCCTTCCGCTGGTAACGATCCAGATCAACCCCATTGGGAACAATTCGTATCTTATCTGTAGGAAGTTGAAAAACACGAGTCAACTCCTGCTCCATATAGCGGCTGCAGACAATCACCCGCCAGGCTTCATAGGTCAACCACCACTCCACATCACTGATATAACGCTGGAGGTCATTGTGCAGGCCCTGGTTGCGCCCGTACTCGGTAGCGTGAATTGTTGCGATCAAAGGCAGCCTGTAGGCCTGTTTGAGTGCCCTTCCCGCATAGGCCACAAGCCAATCATGAGCATGGATCAGGTCTATCTCTGCCAAAGAGTTGACCAGGGGTACGGCATACTCCACCATACGAAGGTTAAGCTGCAGGATCCAAGTAAGAAAATCAGGTGCAGAGAGATTGTAGGGTTGCAGCCTATAAACATTTACACCATTTACATTTTCGTGCTCCTTAGACTGTGCATCCCCGACAGTGATCAGGTGCACCTCATCCCCCGCTTTGGCCAGTGCAGTTGTCAGGTCATAAACATGCTGCGCCAATCCCCCCACACTGCGTGGAGGATACTCCCAGGAAAACATCAAGATCCGCATTGAACTGTATCTCCTTGCCATATTTTGTTATAACTTTCGTGTTTCGAATAGGTCACAATAGCAATCAAACGCATACCGGCTGAATATTACGGAATTTCACCGGTGTGTATTTCCAAACTCCAATTTCTACCGTTATTGTTGTCCCAGTTTTCAACATGGTCTCTAAAACAGAAATTGAGCCTGCTTTCATCATCTGCTTCAAAGCCGACCTCCCATACCCCATCATTCCTCTGCATGGGCAGGTCTTGTACAGAGTTCCAGCTCTGAGCAGAGCCATACCCTCTGCGCAGGTAAATTTGTTCTGCTCCAGACTTAGCGAGCAGACCATCATACTTAACTGTCACCCTCTCCCCGTGTGTCAGGGGCAGCGGAGAAATGGCAACCCCTCCCTCAACCTCCACCGTGCGCCTCTTATGAGACTCAGCAGTGCGGCCTGCTCTACCCTTGGTTCTGTTTTCACTACAGCATCGCGACATATGGTTCACTCCCTTCCAAAAATAAAATCCCTTACAATAAAACAAGTCATCCCTCCTGAATAAAGAAGGCTGACAAAAAGCTGTCCTTTCTTTCAGCTGCGTTGACATCATTCTGCTGCACGAACCGGACGTCACATCACGTTCAGTTCTTTTATTTAGTATGTAAACTTAACTATTGAAATATACGGGGAATACATGAAATGGATTTAATTTAGAGATAATAAGCATCAAACACATAAACTGGGAAGTTGGGAAAAAATGATTTCGTTTTTGCGTTGGCTCGGTAAATTGCTCAAGCGCTCAACAGGTGAGTCAACAAGTTTTTTAAAACCTGGTGACCCCGGTTATCAAGAGGAACGCACACTTACCTCAAGCCTGAATAAGAATGTAAAAATAATTACCGAAATATTTGGACTCTGTGATGACCTCATGGTGCGTGGGGTAAATATCGGGAGGAATAAAAAACATGCCAGAGCAGCGGTAATCTACCTGGACCCCTTGATAGATCATACCCGTTTGCGGCAGGGCCTGATGCACTGTCTGCAGGCCATAGAACAGCTGCCTCCTATGGGAATTACAACAGAGTGGCTGATCAACAATGCCCTTTCCGATGGCAGGGTAATTGAAAAAAACAAATTCGTAGAGATTACAGATGAGATCAATCGGGGTTCTGTATGTTTATTAATTGAAGGGCTCAATCAAGCACTACTCATCAGATTGGCAGGAAAAACAAGCCGTCAGATAGGACTGCCGGTCACAGAAACAGTATCCAAAGGCCCTCATGATGCCTTTAATGAGGATGTGCGTACAAATATCGCCCTTTTGCGCAAACGCCTGCATACCTCACGCCTGGCTGTGGAAAACCTGGAAATAGGCGAACTGACCAAAACAGAGGCTAAATTGGTCTACCTCAAGGGCTATGTCATCGAAGGTTTGGTCGACGAAATAAAGACCCGTGTCAGGCGCATCAGAATAGATGGAATTGTCGACAGCGGCCAGGTAGAGGAGTTTATCCAGGACAGCCCTTTTTCCCTGTTCAGCCTCCTTGACAGCACAGAACGGCCCGACAAATTGGCTGCCAACCTGATGGACGGAAAGGCCGGATTGATGTTCGATAACACCCCCTTTGCCTTGATCATGCCTGGAACTTTGACCGCCCAATTACAAAGCCCGGAAGACTACAGCAAACGCTACTGGTTCAGCTCCTGGATTAGAATTTTGCGCTGGTTCGCGCTCCTGGCCGCCCTATTGGGGCCTTCGCTTTATATAGCTATTATTACTTTTCATCAGGAACTGCTGCCCACAGAACTGCTAATGACCATATTGGTTTCCAGAGAGGGTGTACCCTTTCCGGGCCTTGTTGAAGCTCTGATTATGGAAGTGACATTTGAAATACTGCGGGAGGCGGGTCTGCGCCTTCCCCAAACTTTCGGACAAACCATCAGTATAGTAGGTGCGGTGGTCATTGGACAGGCAGCAGTCAGCGCAGGGTTGGCATCACCTGGTATGGTGATTGTGGTGGCCATTACAGCTATCGCATCATTTGTCATTCCCACACAGCCTTTATCAAACACCATCCGCATCCTGCGTTTCCCTTTTATGATCCTCGCTGCTTCCTTTGGGTTGATCGGTATCATCATTGGGCTTTCCGTCCTGACCTATCATTTATGTTCATTACGTTCCTTTGGTATTCCCTACCTGAGCCCTCTGGCACCTACATCTTTCAGTGATTTAAAAGATACCTTCATTAGGGCGCCTATCTGGAACATGCGCTTTCGCCCCCGTCCTATGGGCTACACTGAACCCCAACGTCAAAACGATAATTTAAAACCCCATCCACCGACACTAAAGGGGAAAAAAATCATCAGGAGGAGGGATAAATAATGCTTGACCAGGGGCGTATCAGCAGTGTGCAGCTGTTTCTGCTGTTGGTCCTAGTCGAAGCAGCCACCGCATTTCTCTATGCCCCATCTGTAGTCATACAGATGGCCGGGCGGGACAGCTGGCTGACCCCCATCCTTGCTTCAATTTTCGGTTTGGCGGTAGCACTTGTTTGTATTGCTCTTGCCAAAAGGTTTCCACAGCAGGTTTTTACCGAATACCTGCCCCAGATATTAGGGAAAATCCCCGGGAAAATACTGGCTGGGATCTACACAGCAGTTTTCGTCCATCTCACCAGTGTCATCATCAATCAAGGCTCTACCTTTATTCATGTGGCTTTTTTAAGGGAAACCCCTCTTTTGGTTATTGATATTCTCATTGCACTGGCATCCATCTACGGTGTCTACCTGGGTATTGAGGTCATCGCTCGGCAGAATGAACTGGTATGGCCGGTATGGACGCTGTCCATTTTGATCATCATTCTTTTGGTGGCAAAGGAGATCAATCCTGACAACTTCAGGCCAATTGTGGAAAACGGGATCATGCCTATCATCAAAGGTAGTGCACTTGTCAGCCCCTTCCGGGGAGAAATATTTCTACTGCTCATGCTGTTCCCCTACCTCAACAAAAAACAGGAGGTATATAAAACCGCAGTGTACTATCTGCTGACAACAGCTTTTGTCGGGGGACTAATTACAGCAGTACTAATCGGGGTCTTCGGCGATGTGATTCCTGTCTATATGGTTTTCCCCACTTACGATCTCGCCCGCTACATCTCGGTTGCCCAGTTTTTGGAACGCATTCAAATCCTGATCGTTGTTATGTGGATGGCCGGGATAATCGTTAAAATGGCAGTATTCTTTCACACCTCTGCTATAGCCGCGGCCACCACCCTGGGTCTAAAAAACTATCGAGTAACCCTTTTACCTATTTTTGCAGGTACCATTGTAATTAGCAGGGTGTTCTATGGTGATTATTTGCGTTTGACAGATTTTCTTTTTAATATTTTCCCGTACTATGGTTGGGCAGTAGAGCTACTGATCCCTGCACTGCTGCTCGTGATCGCTGTAATTTTAAAAAAAGGAGGAAAATTTCTTAGAGATGATTAATTTGCTTCGTAAACTCATGGTTATTTTGCTGGTCTTTATACTCCTTTTCACCTCCGGGTGCTGGAACAGAAGGGAAATGGATACACTAACCGTCAATTCTGCCCTCGGTTTTGATCTGATTACATCAGATGGAAAGTCCAAGATCCTGCTCTCTGTACTGACACTTAAACCATCCCCAGGAGCCAGCAGCGGCGGAGGGAGTATGGAAGGAGATACAGGCCAACAGCAAACAGCACCCGGGCAGGTAATCTCGATCACTGGAGACACTATCCAGGATGCGGTGCGCAACTGGGGACAAAGGTCATCAAGACAGCTTTTCATGGGTCATACTGTGCTCTTTGTGATCGGAGAGTCTGCTGCTAAAAAGGGGATCGGCTGGGTGATCGATTTTGGCACCCGCAACCGGGATATACCTGAAAGGGCTATGGTTGTGGTCTGTGAAGGTATGGCACGGGATTTTCTCCAGGCTCAATCTGAATTTGAACCGTTGCTCTCCACAGAGGTCTTTAATATACTGAATCAAGATAAAAATTATACTTCTAAAAGCCAAGCAATTAATATTATTCAAGTAATGTACGATCTTTTGACACCCGGCAGTGACCCTTCACTGCCATTTCTGAGAACCATTACTCCACCGGAAAAGGGATCAGCTATCCGACAGACACCCCCAGCAACTGAGGGAAAAGACAACAGTGAAGGTGAACAGCCCCAGCAGAAAGTTCCGAATTTGGACGGAGCAGCTGTCTTTCGAGGTGAGAAACTGGCAGGGCGGTTAAATGAGCTGGAAACCCAGGGGATGTTGTTTATCATTGGAGAAGCACTGGGGGGTATTATTCCGGTGGCCTTTGACTCCACTGAGAAAAACACATCATTTCTTTTCCGTGATGTGAATACAAAAGTAAAACCATTGGTCAAAAAAGATGAAATCATCTTTCAGGTGGAAATCAAGGGAACAGGAGAACTGATTGGAGCAGCACCGGAAACCATTGATATTACAAAAGAGAGTGATATCAAAAAAATGGAGAATATGATCAACCAGGAGGTGGAACACCGCTGCCGGAGCGCGGTTATCAAGGCACAGGAACTGCGGTCAGATGTCTTTGGTTTTGGGGATAAGATCCACCGCACCCAGCCCGAGGTTTGGAGGGAGATCGAGAATCGCTGGGAAGAGATCTTCCCCTATGTTGAAGTCGATATCACAGCAGACTTTTCCGTAGAGCACTCGGGTCTGATCGGTAAATCGCTGGAAATAAGATAGTGGTTGGTGGTTGGTGGTTGGATTCACTGTACCGCAAAAAAAACATCTGTTCAGTTCACACTAGGTAATCAGTGAACAGATGTTTTTTTTGTCTAAACTGCTGTTTGTATTTTAGAGCTTATCGGCAATTGCCTTTCCCATCTCTGATGCTTTGGCGCTTCCGCCCAGATCATAGGTCAGGTATTTCCCCTCTGCAAGCACCTCATTGACGGCTTTCATCACCCTGTCAGCTGCTTCCATTTCTCCCAGGTGCTTGAGCATCATCACACCGGAGAGAATCGTAGCTAAGGGGTTCACCTTGTCCATACCAGTGTATTTGGGAGCACTTCCATGTACCGGCTCAAAAACCGCATATTCCTTCCCAATATTGGCTCCGGGGGCAACACCCAGACCGCCCACAAGCCCTGCACAGATGTCTGACAGAATATCTCCGTAGAGATTGGGCATGACCAGTACATCTAGATCCTCAGGTTTTTGCACAATCTTCATCGAGCAGGCATCAACAATGCGGTCCTCAAATTCTATATCCGTATATTCGGCGGCTACTTGCCGGGCAACCTCCAGGAACAAGCCATCTGTACACTTCATGATGTTTGCTTTATGCACAGCAGTAACCTTTTTACGGCCTTCTCGCCGGGCGTATTCAAAGGCGTAACGCACTATACGCTCTGACCCAGCCCTGGTGATAATCTTAATGCTCTCTGCAGCGTCCTCACCAACCATATGCTCGATCCCTGCATAGAGATCCTCGGTGTTTTCCCGCACTGTGACAATGTCCACATTCTCATAGCGGGTCTTAACCGCCGGAAGACTCGTGGCAGGTCTGACATTAGCAAACAGGTCCAGTGACTTACGCAAAGCAACATTTACACTGCGGAACCCTGTTCCGATAGGTGTTGTAAGGGGTCCCTTAAGAGCAATCTTGTTCTTTCTGATGGATTCCAGAACATGCTCAGGCAGGGGTGTGCCATACTCATCAATAACACCCTCCCCTGCATCAACAACATCCCATTCAATACCGACATTTGCCGCATCCAGAACGATGCGGGCAGCTCTGGTCACATCTGGGCCAGTCCCATCACCGGGGATCAAAGTAATTGTATACTTTTTCAATAACATACACTCCGTTTCAATAAAATAATCCATTGCAATTCTTTAGAAATTTCGCTCACATCTAGAATCTACTCCGATTTGTGCAACTATATAATCTCTATAAAATTCACAACTCTTTGTTCCAATACATCTGCTGCAGAAATACTCCTTCATTTGCTATTGCTCATTCTCTAGAGATTAAAAGTGCCATATTTCCGGAAATGCTCTGCCAGTCCTCCATCTGATAAAATTTTTAGCATGATGGGAGGCAGGGGTTGAACAGGAATCTCTTTCTCCTGTGTTAAGTTTTTCAATAAGCCATTTTCCAAATCCATTACCAGTTCATCCTCTGCTTTAATCAAACTGGTATCACAGATAACTACCGGCAGGCCTGTGTTGATAGCATTACGATAAAAAATTCTGGCAAAGGACTTTGCCAATACTGCCCCCACCCCAGCGTTAAGCAAGGCAAGAGGTGCCTGCTCCCTGGATGAACCACAGCCAAAATTGCTGCCTGCTACTACAAAATCCCCTTCCTGCACTCTCTTTGCAAAATCAGGGTCAAGGTCTTCCATCACATGTTTGGCCAGTTCCTTCATATCTAAAGTCTTGAATTTATACTTGCCAGATATAATATAATCTGTGTTCACGTCATTTCCAAAGGTGTGGGCTCTACCACGCAGTTCCATCTCTTCTCCTCCTACCTAAAATAGATGTCGGAAACCTGATGTCAGATGTCAGAGATACCCTGGTAACGGGGTCTCTATTACTTCCTTCTAAGACATCAGCAACCTGTCTCTGTACTTCCTATATTGATATATGGATGTCGAAAGCCGGATGTCAGAGATACCCTGGTAACGGGATCTCTGTTAACTTACATCTAAGACAGTTTAGTAACCTATCTTCATAACTTCCACTATCATGGTCTAGTGAGTCAAAGTCCCCGTCCCCTTGACTCAACGTCCCCTTGACTCAAACAAACTCTCTGGGGTCGGTGATCTCCCCTTTTACTGCTGATGCAGCAACTGTTGCCGGAGAAGCCAGATAGATAAATGCATTGCTGTTGCCCATCCGTCCTTTGAAGTTCCGGTTCGCTGTAGAGATGACATTCTCCCCATCGGAGGGAACTCCATTATGGGTCCCTACACAGGGACCACATCCTGGTGTTACAACAGCTGCACCTGCCTCAATCAGTGTCTTTAAGACACCTGTCTCCATGGCATCCAGATAAACTTGACGAGATGCAGGAGCGACAATAAAGCGGACATCCGGATGGATCTTGCGCCCTTTCAAAACTTGTGCAGCTATAGTCAGGTCCTCCAACCTTCCATTGGTGCAGGTTCCAAGCACTGCCTGCTGGACAGGTGTTCCCGCCACATCATCTATCGGGACCCCATTATCCACCTGATGAGGCTTTGCTACATATGGAGATAGCTGACTGACATCGTACTCTTTAATCTCAGAGTATTCAGCATCTGCATCTGCACTGACAGCCTCAAACTTTTTATCGCTGTGGTTATGCACCCACTCCATAACTTTATCATCAGCTTCCATCAATCCCACTTTAGCACCCATCTCAACTGCCATATTGGAGATGGTAAAACGAGCCTCCACTGAGAGCGCCTCTATTGCCTCCCCAGTATACTCAGCGGCCTTGTAAGTCGCACCATCTGCAGTCAGCTGGCTGATCAAGAACAGAATTAGATCCTTGGAATATACACCGGCAGGAAGTAACCCCTGACACACAAACTTGATTGTCTCCGGCACCTTGAACCACATCTTCCCTGAAATCAAGGCAGCAGCCAGATCTGTAGAACCAACCCCTGTAGAAAATGCATTCAATGCTCCATAGGTACAGGTATGAGAATCAGCACCGATCACCAGTGAACCTGGCCCTACATGCCCCTTCTCCGGAACGAGCTGATGGCAGACACCCTCACCTATATCGTACATGATCATGTTATTATCCTTGGAAAACTGACGCATTAGGGTATGCAGAGCAGATACTCCCTCCAGTGGACTGGGAGCACTGTGGTCGATGACCAGAGCAGCACGCTCCGGGGCAAATACACCCTTCCCATTCATAGCCTCATAGGCTCGTATTGCCAGAGGTGATGTTCCATCCTGACCCATCCGAAAATCTATATCTGCCACAACAATATCATTGGCATACGCATTTTGACCACTTTTCTTACTTAATATCTTTTCAGCTATTGTTTTTCCCAAAAGGGACTCCTCCCCCATTTATTTAATTTGCCGCTTTTGTGGTGCATTCCTGAACATAATCCTCATAGATATAAACCAATTCCTTGTCAAAGAGCGTTCTTTTCAGCTCAACAGCTGCGGTTCTGACCCGTGTTAAAAGGTCATTGGCCTCATCCTTACTTAAAACTATGCCATACTCTTCAAATTTCGCTATTATTGCACTGGTACCTGAATGTTTACCAATCACTATCTGGCGCTCCAACCCTACCTCTTCCGGACAGAAAACCTCATAGGTGCGCGGGTCCTTTAAAGCCCCGTCAGCATGAATCCCTGATTCATGGGCAAACATATTGGAACCAACAATCGGTTTCCAAGCTGGCAGCTCCCTCTTGGCAGCACCAGAAACATATTCAGCGATCTCCCTGAACATTTTGGTTTTGAAATTCAGATCAACCCCTTCCAGGTGTTTAAGCGCCATAACCACTTCTTCCATAGCGGCATTACCGGCCCGTTCACCCAAACCAATAACAGTAACCCCTACCCATTTGGCACCGGCACGGACACCTGCTAGGGCATTGGCGGTAGCCATTCCAAAATCATTATGGGTATGCATCTCCACATCAATTCCCACCCGGGAAACGAGCTCTTTGATCCGCTCATATGTGGTAAAGGGCTCCAAAATTCCTACAGTATCACAGTAGCGCAGGCGGTCAGCTCCGGCCTCCTTGGCAGCCTGAGCAAACTCGTAGAGAAATTCAGGATCTGTACGGGAGGCATCTTCGGCATTTACTGAAATGTAAACCCCATGCCTTTTAGCAAATTCTGTTGCTTTAACCATACTCTGCAGTACTTTTTCTCTGGTGCTGCGGAGTTTATGTTCAATATGAATATCAGAAGTAGAGATAGAAATGGCTACCGCATCTACACCACATTCCAGGGAATGCTCAATATCATTGATAACAGCGCGATTCCATCCCATAATACTGGAGCGCAGGCCAAGTTTGCATATTTGTTTGATGGTTTCCTTTTCATGCCCACCCATTACCGGAATACCCGCTTCGATCTGATCGACACCAATTGCATCGAGCATTTTGGCAATGCGAAGCTTCTCTTTGTTTGCAAAAACAACACCTGCAGTCTGTTCCCCGTCACGCAGTGTAGTATCCACAATTTTAATCTTTCCCATGTTTCACCCTCCTTTATGGAAATCCTCCCACAACCAATTTAAGTTGCGTCTTTAACAGATAAGAACTATATAATTCTTCTGTTATCTTAGGAAAAGCATAAACATATTCTATTATATTTTACCTGATCAAGGGTAATAGCGTTAGCTCAAAACAGCTCAGCAAAACTAAGTATTCCAACGTTATTTCAAAAGGTTAAGTTATAATCTGGCTAGAAGCAACTTATTAACTATTTGCGGGTTGGCTTTGCCCCGAGTTTGTTTCATTACCTGTCCTACGAAAAATCCAAGAGCTTTTTTCTTGCCCTTGCGGTAATCTTCGACAACTTCTGGATGAGCAGCAACCAATTCATCGATCATTGCGGCAAGCTCATCCTCGTCACTGATCTGGAGCAGCCCTTTTTCCTCAACGATCTGCTCTGCCCTTTTCCCGCTTTCAAACATTTCTTCAAATACTGTTTTGGCTATTTTGCCGCTGATTGTACCCTTATCTATCAGTTTAAGCATCTCTACCAGGTGAGATGGAGTTAACTTTGATTCCTGCACATCCATATTGTTGGTGTTCAGCAAACGCAGCAATTCCACCATCACCCAGTTGCTTACTTGTTTGGCATCGTCATAACTATTAACACACTCTTCAAAATAATCGGCCAGTTCCCGTGTACTGGTAAGAACACCCGCATCATAAGCAGAAAGCCCAAACTCATCCATCAAACGCTCCTTGCGTGCTGTAGGCAATTCTGGCATCTCTTTATTGATCTCCTCTACCATGGCATCATCCACAACAAAGGGCAGCAGATCCGGATCAGGGAAATACCTATAATCAGAGGCTGTTTCCTTAGCCCTCATCACTGATGTTCTGCCTGTACTCTCATCCCAGGAACGGGTTTCCTGCTCCGCACTTCCCCCTGAATCGTACAGATCAGTCTGTCTGTCCACTTCACTCTCCAGAGCACGCTGCACTGCCCGAAAAGAATTGAGATTCTTAATCTCCACTTTAGTATTTAAGATGTTGCTGCCAACCGGGCGCAGAGAAATATTAGCATCACAGCGCAGAGAGCCTTCTTCCATCTTGCAATCAGAAACAGCCAGGTACTGGAGAATAGTTTTTAATTTTTCCAGGTATAGTCTAGCCTCCTCCGGTGTTCTGATATCTGGTTCTGAGACAATCTCCAAAAGGGGCACCGTACCGCGGTTTAGATCAACCAGGGAGTAGTTTGCCTTCCCCTCACCATGCAGCAATTTGCCCGCATCTTCCTCCATGTGAACCCTGTTGATACCGATCCGCCGGACACCGCCATCTGTTTCTATCTCCAGATACCCATTGCGGCACAGAGGGAAATCGTCCTGAGAGATCTGATAGGCTTTGGGGAGATCCGGATAAAAGTAGTTTTTTCTATCAAACTTGCAATAGTGAGCGATCTCACAATTCAACGCTAGACCTGTCTTGATTCCGTAATCCAACATTGCTTTGTTCAATACTGGTAATGCACCGGGCATAGCCAGGCAGACCGGACAGACATTTGAGTTTGGCTCACTTCCAAAGTCATTGGGACATGAACAAAAGGCCTTGGTCTTGGTGCGCAGTTCCACATGCACCTCCAACCCGATGACAACTTCGTACTTAGCCACTAATATCACTTCCCTTAACAGATTTCGCCGCTGATTCTCCTTGGAACTGAGGCCGCTCTTTATGATAGAGTGTATTCTGTTCAAAGGCATATGCAAGCTGAAAAAGTGCTCCTTCGGCAAAAGCAGGGCCAATAATCTGCATCCCTACCGGCAGGTCTTCGACAAAACCACAAGGCAAGGAGATGGCCGGCAGCCCCGCGATGTTGACCGGCAATGTATATTTATCATAATTATAAACTGTAAGAGGATCATCTAGCTCTTCCCCCAACCGGAAGGGTAAAATCGGTGTTGTCGGGGTAATCAGAGCATCAAAATGCTGAAACAGGCGCTGGAAATCCTGTCTGATCAGTGTTCTCACTTTGGCTGCTTTGAGATAATACTTTTCATAACAACCAGAACTGAGGACATAGGTTCCCATCAAAATGCGCCTCTTCACCTCCGAGCCGAACCCTTCACCACGGGTTTTCATATACATCTCTTCCAGACTATAATCTTTCCCTTTTTCCGGTACAGCCCGGTAGCCATAGCGAACACCGTCGAAGCGTGCCAGGTTGGAGCTAGCCTCTGCACTGGAAATGATGTGATAAATCGGTACAGATGATTCCGCCGTAGGAAGGGAACACTCCTCTACAACTGCACCCAACTCCTCAAATTTGTTAACCGCATTTTTGAACACCCGGGCGATTCCGGCATCCAATCCTTTATCGATCATTTCTCTGATAATTCCTATCTTCTTCCCTTTGATCTCCCCTGTTAAATAAGTGGTATAATCTGGTGTTTCCATAGGATAAGAGGTGGAATCCAGAGGGTCATGTCCAGCAATGGCATTCAACACCAAAGCACAGTCTCGGACATCTTTGGTTAAAGGGCCGACTGTGTCCAGTGATGAGGCAAAGGCTACCACACCATTCCGTGATACCAGGCCATTGGTAGGCTTTAGACCCACGATGCCACAAAATGCCGCTGGCTGTCTGACGGATCCCCCAGTATCTGAACCGAGGGCATAGACAGCCTCACCTGCCGCCACAGCAGCAGCAGAACCGCCGCTGGAACCTCCTGGTACTCGGGCTAGATCCCAGGGGTTATGGCTAGGGAAGAAATATGAAGATTCTGTCGTTGACCCCATGGCAAATTCGTCCATATTCAGTTTCCCCATAAGGACAGCACCAGCTTCTGTCAGCCTGTCTGCAACTGTAGCACTGTAAGGGGGGATAAATCTTTCCAACATGCGGGATGAGCAAGTAGTGCGCACCCCTTTAGTGCAGATGTTGTCCTTGAGCCCCATTGGAATACCAGCCAGAGGAGAGACAGCATCTCTCCTACTCCAGTTCTCATCGATCTCCCTAGCCGCTTCCAAAGCATCTTCCTCACTCAAAGTTACATAGGACCGCACATCTTCATCGACCTGGTGAATCCGCTTGATGATTGCACCTGTAATATCTATGGCAGTTAACTCTCTTTTTTTCAACAAATCAGCCAGTTCATGAGCTGAAAGATCAAATAGTTCCATTGATCCAAACTCCTTTTTATCTAATTTATTAAATAAAACTCAGCGAGAGCATCCTCCCCCGCTGTCCTGCAACACATTTAATATGATTGTTGCATTCTATAAGATCCGGGGTACCTTAAAGAACCCTCTCTCATGTTCCGGCGCATTTTGGAAGACATCGTCAGGTGCTAGGGGTCGGTGGCTGTCTTCATCAAGCCTCCAAACATTTTGAAGAGGTAACAAATAAAAAGTGGGTTCCACATCCTCAGTATCAATGTTATCGATGCTATCCACAAAATCAATCAGATCGTTTAACTGACTGTGCAGTTTATCATTTTCAGCTTCATCAAGTGCTATTTGTGCCAGCAACGCTAACTGTTTCAAATCTTCTCTGGTCAATACCATCTGACCGCACCTCCGTCTTCTTCTTATTTATTATGTTAATTTTACACTATCCACTAAATTATAGCAGAAACATTAAAACCCATGCAACGATAACAACGGTTCAGCGTGAGACACAGAGACAGGGAAGCGGTTCGCGTCTCATACTCTTATGGAATGAAGGAAGAGAGAAGCATAATCAAGGAAACAGCCACCGCCGGTTTTGCCTTATCCCTATAGCATCTGCTCCAGTTCCTCTTCACTGATAATAGGAACACCTAACTGCTTTGCTTTATCATATTTCTGGCCAGGATCAGAACCTGCCAGAACATAATCTGTTTTTTTACTCACTCCAGATGAAATCTTACCCCCATGTTTCTTAATTAGCTCCTCAGCCTCTTTGCGGGTGAGATGGGGAAGGGTTCCGGTAAGAACAAAAACCTTGCCTGCAAAAACAAGTTCATCATTTTTCACGATTGTTTCCTGTTCCATCTTCACCCCGGCTGTTTTCAGTTTAGCTAAAACATGGCCAGTCTGCTCCTGTTGGAAAAAGGCAGCAACACTTTCAGCTATTTTGGGACCGATCTCTGGGATGGATGTCAACTCATCCTCATCAGCCTGAGCAAGTGCTGTCAGGGAACCAAACCTTTCAGCCAAAATCTCCGCTGCCCTGATGCCTACATGGCGGATACCTAAAGCAAACAGAAGTGGTGCCAGCCCTCTCTGCTTGCTTCTGTCCAATGCTCCCAGGATATTATGGGCAGACTTTTCTCCCATCCTCTCCAGTGAAATCAAATCATCCTTACTGAGAAAATAAATGTCTGCTGGATCTTTAATCAGTTCTCTATCCACAAGCTGTTCCACCAAAGCAGGGCCCATACCCTCTACATCCATGGCTTCCCTGGAAACAAAGTGAATGACAAGTTCTTTTAGTTGAGCAGGGCAGGCGATCCCTGTACAACGTGCAGCCACCTCCCCCTCTTGGCGCAGCACCTGGCTGCCACAAACCGGACAGTGCTCCGGCATCTGAAAAACATCCTCTTCACCTGTGCGCCGCTCCTGGAGTACCCGCACCACCTCCGGGATCACATCTCCAGCCCGCTGGATAACCACGTAATCACCGACACGCACATCCTTTTGCCTGATCATATCCTCATTATGCAGGGTCGCTCGCGATACTGTGACTCCGGCAACCTGTACAGGCTCCAGGATAGCTGTGGGGGTAAGCACCCCTGTTCTCCCTACCCGAATTAGGATCTCCTTTACCCGGGTAACCACCTGTTCCGCAGGAAATTTAAAAGCGATGGCCCAGCGTGGGCTCTTGGCCGTTCTCCCCAATATATCATGGAGATGCAGGGAGTTGACCTTGACCACTATACCATCGATCTCATAGTTTAGTGTGTGCCTTTTTTCGATCCACTCCCTACAGTAAAGGATCACTTCTTCGATACTTGGGCAGTGCTTGCTTTCTTCCTGCACTGAAAACCCCAATTCCTTTAACAGCTGTAGGGCATCCTGCTGAGTCCTGATTTCATCCCCCTCACACTCCAGGACCTGGTAGCAGAACACACCCAGGGTACGGCTGGCAGTAACCCGTGGATCCAGCTGGCGCAGTGACCCCGCAGCAGCATTTCTAGGATTGGCAAAGGGCGGCTCACCCTTCAGGTCTCGCTGTTCATTGAGCCGCTCAAATGCTTTTTTGGGCATAAAGGCCTCTCCCCTCACCACAAGCCTTGGCAGTTCCCTGGAAAGCCTCATGGGCAACAGTCGTACAGCCCGCAAGTTTTCCGTAATATCCTCCCCTGTGATGCCATCACCTCTGGTGGCACCCAGGACAAAATCTCCGTTTTCATAGGTGAGCACAACAGAGAGTCCATCGATCTTGGGTTCCACAACATAATCAACCTCAACAGCGGAGAGTTGCCGCACCCGACGATCAAAATCACGCAGTTCCCCATCTTCAAAGGCGTTAGATAGGCTGAACAGAGGGGTGGAGTGCTTGACAGTGCTAAACTGCTCCAGAGAAGCGCCCCCGACTCTTTGTGTCGGTGAATCAAGAGTGATCAGTTCTGGAAACTCACCCTCTAACCGCTCCAGTTCCCTGATCAACGAGTCATACTCCTGGTCAGTGATCAGAGGATCATCCAGAACATAATAATGGTGATCATGTTTTTTGATTTCGTTACGCAAAGCTTCCACCCTTTGGCGTATTTCACCCAATGAAGACATCTATATTCCCTCCGCTTGTCACCATATTAAAATCCATATACTATTATACCATTTATAACCAACAGCAGCTACCGGACATCACTAAGACGGTTCTTCCGGATCCTTTTCCAACGACTTACGACTAACGACTATTTCAATGCTGCCAGTCGGGCTAACTGTGGAATGATCTGTTTTTTGCGTGACATAACCCCGGGGAGGAAGAGATGACCGTCCTTTACCTTTTTACCAAACGCCTCACCCACAAATCTATCATTTCCGGCTACAAGAATCTCTGTCCCTTCTTGGGTGATGTCAGTCAACATCATTAAAACCACATCATACTCTTGCTCCTGGGCGAAATCATTCATTTCACACAGAAGTGATCGCTTAACCTCTGCAAGACCATCGATCCCCAGAGCCTCCACCTGACCCACTCCAATCTTTAAATCCCCTAACTGGAATTCCTTGAAATCCTCCTGTAGTATCTCCCTGGCCGGCCGGTCAGCCAGTACAGACCCGGCACGAAACATCGCCCGGCCAAAAGGCTCCAGTTCGATATCCGCCTTTGCTCCCAGCATATGCGCTATCTGAAAATCTTTGGCGGTACAGGTTGGGGACTTGAAAAGCACAGTATCTGAAAGGATCCCGGCACAGAGCAAGCCGGCCATCTTGGGAGAAGGTTCGATATTCTTCTGCTGATAAATGGAACCGATAATGGTGCAGGTACTCCCCACCGGTTCACAGCGAAAGTAAAGGGGCTCTCCGGTCTGGACATCCCCCAGGCGATGATGATCAATGATCTCCAATATCTCTGCCTGCTCTATACCAGGTACAGATTGAGACCTTTCATTGTGGTCAACAAGGATCACCGGTTTTCTTTTTAAAGCGAGCAGATCATATCGGGCCACCATTCCTAGCAGGCGATTATGCTCATCGATAACCGGGTAATTACGATACCTGGTCTCCAGCATCACTCTTTTTACCTGTGCAACCAGGTCATCATCCAGAAAAGTAACAATTCCCTCTGTTTTCATTAGTACAGAAATGGCTGTATTCAATATTTCCTTGGTACGAGAACCCTCTGTAACCAACTCTAATCCAAGTTCCATAAGCAGATAGTTCGCCAGGTCACCAGTAGTCAGTAGCCCTTTTAAGTGTCCATTCCCATCCACCACAGGGAGGGTTTTGATCCCTTTTTCCCGCATCATCTGACCTGCTTCCTGCAGTGTTGTCTCCGGACTGCAGTTAAAGCTCTCTCTCCGCAACATATCGGTCACCCGCGGATAAACATCAGCGACAAGGGGCGGTGTCTCGACATCAAAATAGTCCAGCACATATGCGGTTTCACGGTTAAGCTCTCCCAGACGCCCTGGGGCAGCATTTTCCCCCAATGCCTTCTTCAAAGCAGCATAAACTATCGCCGCACAAATAGAATCCGTGTCAGGGCTTCGATGCCCAATCACCCAGACTTTTCTTCCCAAACTATCACTCCCTTTGTCAGCTCACAGGCAAGATGGCGGAAGAGCTAACCGAACGGCTCTTCCGCTCTTCCTATATCCATTAACAGGTAATTAGGGTATCGACCAAACTGTTCCCTGATATCCTTTTTGCCATTTGCGGATGTTTTTGGCGACCAACCACTGACCACCATTCACCATTCAGACCTTTTTTATAGGGGCGTACTTGGCCAACAGATGTTTGAAACCCGCTGTTTCAAATGACACATAGATCTCCAGGTCTCCTCCGGGGCCTGTCTTGATTTCCATGACAACCCCTTTTCCAAACTTTTTGTGTTCTATCGTTTCTCCCACTTGGAAACTAGTTGGAGACGGAGCCGCTGTCACCGCTGCTGCTTCTTTTTCGCCGGCGACTCTCTCTTTGATGGCATTCTCCGCATTATGCAAAACCTTACTGCCCACAGTTGAAGCAGCGGATAAGGCACCGGAACCACCCCCGTTTCTCGTTGAGACACCGGAAACAGCAGTACCATTCCCGCCTCCCCCCTGGCCCAGCCTGAAACTACCGGGCACCACCGGACAAAGGTATTCCTGTGGAATCTCATTAAGAAAGCGAGAGGGCTGTTTATATTCACTATTCCCGTAAATAAAGCGACGGATTGCCCAGGAAAGATATAGTTTTTGTTTAGCCCTTGTTATGGCCACATAGCAGAGACGGCGCTCTTCCTCTACTTTGTCTTCTTCGTCTAGAGAATGGACATGAGGGAAAAGGCCTTCCTCCAAACCAGTCAGAAAAACCACCGGAAACTCCATCCCCTTGGCACCATGGATGGTCATCAGGACTACGGCATCCTCTCCCGGTTCGTAGTTATCGATATCTGTCACCAATGCTAATTCCTCTAAAAAATCGAGGAGAGTTCCACCTATACCCTCGCTGTCATACTGCTGAACCACTCCCAGAAACTCATTTAAGTTCTCGATGCGTGTTTCAGCCTCCACTGTCCTTTCCGCCTCCAGAGTAGAAAGATATCCTGTTTCTTCCAGTATTCTCTCCACCAGACTAACCACCGGTACAGCATCATCCAACTCTCTCCAGCTATTTACCATCTTAAAAAAGCCATCTAGTGCATTAACTGCACGTTTCCCCAAATTCGGTATTTCCGCTGAGTGCTCCAATACATAAGCCAAACTCTTCCCTGCACTAGAGGCGAACTCTTCGGCACGGGCGATGGTTGTATCACCGATTCCTCGCCGGGGCTCATTGATCACACGGCGCAGAGACACCTCATCTGCAGGGTTAGCCACCAGCCGCAAATATGCCAAAATATCTTTTATTTCCTTGCGCTCATAAAATCGCACTCCCCCATAAATTCGATAGGGGATCCCAGAGCGTATAAACTCCTCCTCAATTACCCGTGATTGGGCATGGGTTCGATAAAAGACCGCACAATCCCGATAAAAGGCCTCTTTCCTCTCCACCAGGTCACTGATTTCAGCAGTCACAAACCTAGCCTCATCCTTTTCATCCAAAGCCTGATAGCAGGAAACAGGATCTCCCACATCATTTGATGTCCATAGTTCTTTGGGCTTTCTTCCTCTATTATGAGAAATGATGGCATTCGCCACTGCCAAGATGCATTGTGTGGAACGATAGTTCTGCTCCAACTTGATCACATACACATCAGGAAAATCCCTCTCAAAATTGAGTATATTTCTGATATCCGCTCCCCGCCAGCCGTAAATGGATTGGTCATCATCCCCCACTACACACAGGTTCTGCTTGTCACCAGCCAATTGGTGCACCAGCACATACTGGACATGGTTGGTATCCTGATACTCATCAACCATGACATATTGAAAGCGGCGCTGATAGTGCTCTAGAACCAGTGGCTCTGAACGGAAGAGTTCAACAGTCTGCACTAAAAGGTCATCAAAATCCATGGCATTCTGCTGAAGCAGCTTCTTCTGATAAAGAGAATACAGGTCTGCTATGGTTTCCTCACGCACATTGCGCGCCATTTCATAATAATCCTTAGGTGTAACAAGCTCATTTTTGCAACTGCTGATCTCTGCCAGCACCCCCCGGGGGCGGAATTTACGGTCATCAACCCTTAATTCTGCGATACACTGTTTCATAACAGTTATCTGGTCAGCGCTATCATATATTATAAAATTGCGGTCATAAGGAAGGTAGCGTTCCTCTCGTCTAAGAATGCGTACAGCCATCGAGTGAAAGGTCCTGACCCAAACATCATTAGCCTGGCCATCCCCCACCAACTGCTGCACCCTTTCACGCATTTCTGTTGCAGCCCGGTTGGTAAAAGTGACCGCCATGATCTGAAAGGGAGATACGCCCAGTTTTAACAGGTGAGCGATGCGATAAGTTAAGACCTTTGTTTTCCCGCTCCCTGCCCCGGCAAATACTATCAGGGGCCCCTCAGTATGTTTCACAGCTTCTAACTGCTGCGGATTCAATTCTCTCTCCAATTCCCTCTCCAAATCCATCTTCATCACCTACTGTCGTCGTTCCGCTAATTTTTCACGAATCTCCTCAGGGCTAGTACCGCATTCCACCAAAAGCACCAGCAGGTGGTAGAGCAGGTCTGCAGTTTCCTCCACAAGCTCACCATGGTTATCTTGCATAGCAGCAACAACCACCTCTACCGCTTCTTCCCCTACCTTTTGTGCGATTCTGCCCCTTCCCCTCTGGAAGAGTTTTGCTGTATAGGACCCTTCAGGCATACTCTTTTGGCGCTCCTGAATGAGGGTATAAAGATACGCAATAATATTGTCAGCCTTTGCTTCATCAGCAACTCTGCCTACAGCACGGGAAAAACAGGACCTGGTTCCCTGATGGCAGGCCACACCCAGTTGTTCCACCTTGAACAGTAGCGTATCTCCGTCACAATCTAACCGCACTTCCTTGATGTACTGATAATTGCCGCTGGTCTCTCCTTTCAGCCAAAGAGCCTCCCTGCTCCTACTGTAAAACCAGGTTCTCCCGCTTTCCAATGATTTGCTCAGAGACTCTCGATTCATCCAGGCGACCATGAGCACCTCATTGTTTTCCACATCCTGTACCACAGCAGGAATCAAACCAGCAGCATCAAATTTAACACTATTAACGAATTCCTCTATTCCCTTGCTTTCTGTAATCACCGGCTTTGCTTTCACAGCCTCACAGGCACCCCTCTCTCTGCCAGGTATTCTTTTGCCTCCCTGATGGTGTATTTCTGATAATGGAAGATGGAAGCAGCCAGTACAGCATCAGCCTTTCCAATTATAACACCCTGGTAAAGATGCTCCAGATTCCCCGCTCCGCCAGAGGCAATAACCGGTATCTGTACCGCCTCACTGATAGCTCTGGTCAGTTCCAAATCATAGCCCTCTTTGGTGCCATCCCGGTCAAAACTCGTCAAAAAAATTTCCCCTGCACCTCTTTTTTCAATCTCCTGGGCCCAGGCAACAGCATCAACACCTGTCCCCTTACTCCCTCCATGAGAAAGGATTTCCCAACGGCCTGGTGCAATCTGACGGGCATCGATAGCAACTACAAGACAGCCTTTCCCAAACTCTTGAACCGCTGCGGTCACCAATTCGGGCCTTTCCACTGCGGCAGTCCCCAAAGATACTTTATCAGCCCCAGAATGCAAAAGTTCGCCGATATCTTTAATACTCTTGACCCCTCCGCCAACTGTAAAGGGAATGGAAACATGTTCTGCAAGCTGTTTTACCAAATTGACCATGGTTTTGCGCCCCTCAACAGTTGCGCTGATATCAAGGAAAACCAGTTCATCTGCACCTGCTGCTTCATACTCTGCAGCCATGGCCACCGGATCACCGGCATCCCTCAAATCTCCGAATTTCACACCTTTGACAACCCGCCCCCCCTTAACATCAAGGCAGGGAATAAGGCGCTTATTACACATTTTAATCCCCCTATAAAACCCCCTGATTTTGTTTGCATGATGCCCCATCCACCCGCTTCGTAACCGTGTAATTGAGTGAATGATACAATAAGAGTCTGCGATATTATTGGATTAATAATAGGTATTTATTGATTATTATAGTACAGCTTGAATCGCCTCTTGGAAAGTGAATCTTCCTTCATAGAGTGCTTTCCCGATGATGACACCCTCCACACCCAGTGACTCCAATATCCTCAACTCTCTCAGATCATCGAGAGATGCCACCCCACCGGAGGCGATCACCTGCATGCCTGTTTCTTCGGCCAGTTCAGCTGTAGATTGTATATTAGGGCCGGTAAGCATCCCATCCTTACTGGTATCTGTGAACACAATCCGTCTGCAGCCCAGATCCTGCATCTGGCCAGCCACTTCTAAGAAGTGTTTGGAAGACAGATCCTGCCACCCCTTGACTGCCACATATCCGTCCCGGGCATCGATCCCTACCACAACCCGCTCCCAGCCAAAAGCAGCACAGGCCTGCTGCACCAGTTCCGGATTGCTGACTGCAACCGTCCCCAGAATGACACGTTCCACACCGGCGTTTAATGCTTCCCGGATCTGTTGAAGTGTCCTGATCCCTCCTCCCAATTGAACAGGAATGCCAACACTTTTCACAATTTCCCTGACCACAGGCAGCTGCTGGGATTCTCCCACAAAGGCGCCATCCAGGTCCACCAGATGCAGCCACTGTGCTCTTTCCTGCTCCCAACGGAGAGCCACAGCCACAGGGTCTTCATCGTAAACAGTTTCCTTACTAGCTTGTCCCTGCAGCAGACGCACACACTTACCTTTCCTGAGATCAATTGCCGGAAAAATCAGCATAAATCTACCAACCTCCTCATTTAGTCGTTGGTCGTTAGTCGTTGGTAGTTGGTAGTTGGAACCAAACAGCCTCGAACGAACACCAAAGACTAACATAAAAAAACAGAAGCCGGAAACCAGATGACTGGAAGCCGGAAGTCTAATGTCGAAGGCAACCAGGAACTGCTTCGAATCAGCAGTTCGATTACCAGGCAATAAACAATCTATATTGTCCATCTCTTGACCGAACATCTTTTTCCAACAACTGACAACTAACCAGCCACTACTATAATTTCCCCTTGGTAGAGGGTACACCACTTTCCCTAATATTCAACATCACAGCTTCTCTCACTGCCCGGGCAAAAGCCTTGAAGATGGCCTCAATAATATGGTGAGCGTTTTCCCCACTTATGAGACGCAGGTGCAGAGTGATTCCCGCATTATTGACCAGAGCACGAAAGAACTCTGGCACCAGCTCTACAGGCAACTCCCCAACTCTTTCACAATTCACATCGACCTCATAAGCCAGATAGGGCCTTCCGCTGAGATCAACCGCTGCCAGAGCGAGAGCTTCATCCATAGGTATGATAGCTGATCCATACCTGGTAATACCCACTTTATCACCAAGAGCCTTTTCCAGGGCCATCCCCAGACAGATACCGGTATCCTCAACTGTATGATGGGCATCTACATGCAGATCGCCACTAGCTTCTACAGTAATATCAAAAAGGGAGTGCCTTGCCAGCAGATGCAGCATATGATCGAAAAAACCGATCCCTGTAGTTCCATCAAAGCCCCCCTTCCCGTCCAGCTTGAGCTTGACCTGTACCCTTGTCTCCCCAGTTGTCCTTTTTATCTGTGCTTCCCGCCCCATTAATACATCCCCCCCTAAAGACCTGCCCAGGGAGCAATCCCCGTGGCAGGCTAGTTCGTCATTGGCCATTAGTGGTTGGCCATTGGAAAATGACTTTGTTTGCTTCTCAACCAAACAAGCTCGATCGAAGATCTTTTTCCAAAAACTAATTACTAACCACTAACGACTACTCTTGATGGCCTCTATAAATGAAAGCAGGCGATCATGCTTAACACGATAGGAAACCCTGTTGGCCACCAGCCTGGCAGTTGCTTCGGTTATCTCATCGATTGACACCAGGTTGTTTTCCCGCAGGGTCCTGCCGGTAGAAACCAGATCGATGATTACCTCAGCCAATCCGACTAACGGCGCCAATTCGATATTTCCTGATAATTTGATAACCTCTCCAGGCAAGCCCCGCTTGCGTAAGTATGATTCTGCCACACGGGGAAACTTGGTAGCCACTCGCAGCTGCCCATGTTGTGCAAGATATCCAGATAGACCCCCTTGGTACAATTCCAGCTTTGCCGAGGGTACGGCAACCACAAACTTACACTCCCCAAAACCCAGGTCTGTTAACTCACAGATATCCTTACCCTGCTCTAAAATAACATCCTTGCCAGCTACCCCCAGATCTGCCGCCCCATACTCCACAAAAGTAGGCACATCGGCAGCACGGCAGATCAAATAACGCACATTGTTCTCTTCATCCTGATAGATCAATTTGCGCCCATCCTTCTCCATGTCCACACGAAAAAGCCCGGCATCCCGTAAAAGGCCAGTTACGAGTGGAAGGAGGCGACCTTTAGGCAAAGCAAAAGTTATCATATAATCTTTCATAATGCTCTCCCCCTCATTTCTCCATCACCAGGATGTGAGGAATCCCCTTTCTGGAGGCATAGGAAATGGACTTCTCCCTGGGTTGTTCCGTAATATCAACTTCCACAATAAACCCCTTCTCCCTTAATTCCTTTGCCTTTCCAGCAACCTCACCCATATCATCACCAGTGATAAAATAATCAGGTATCTGCTCCATAAAAGAAGGGAACTGTTTATCTAAAACCTCCATTACCCGGTCTATGGTCAAAGCAAACCCTGTAGCTGGGCAGGGATAACCGAAATTTGCTAACAGCTGATCATATCTTCCCCCACCACAGACAGGATAGCCAACCCCGTTAACATAGCACTCAAAAACAAGTCCTGTATAATAACCAAGCCCCCGCAGCAAAGTCAGATCGATCTTTACTTGCTCACGGAAACCATAATCGGAAAGGATCTCCCACACTCTGCATAAACTGGCCAATCCTTTCTGAGCAGGTTCATCCTGAATCAATCCTGCAAGCTGATTAAGCACTTCAACCCCACCATGCATGTAGGGTAGAGATGCAAATGCATCTTTTCGCTCAGGGGAAAGATGAGAATCAGCTACCAGCCCTTCCCAGGTCACTAAATCCTTTTTGCTGAGAGCAATCTCTGCTTGTTTACGCTCTTTGGTAGAAAACCCAGCCCCCTGCAGCACACCAGCCAGAACATCAACATGGCCTACTGTGATTTGGAATTCCTTGACCCCTGCCAGCTTCATGGACTCCGCAGCTAGGCTGATCACTTCAGCATCAGCATCAGGCCCGGCAGCCCCCAAGAGTTCTACACCAGCCTGATAGTATTCTCGCTGCCGTCCGCTGTGGCTCTCTCTGCGAAAGACATTGGCAGCATAACATAAACGTTGGGGAAACTCCTTGTCAATCAAACGTGCGCTGACAAGCCGTGCAATTGGAGTGGTCATATCCGGCCTTAAAACTGTAATCCGGCCCTGATCATCAATAAAACGATAGAGTTGATCAGGCAAAAGATCGCCCAGAGCAGGTGCCAGGACATCATAGTATTCGAAGGTTGGGGTTACAACCTCCTGGTATCCCCATAATTGAAACAGCTCTAACAAATTGTTTTCCAATTCACGTTTTTGGCGCGCTTCTCCAGAGAGGAGATCTCTCACTCCACCTGGCATCAAAACAGTGCCTGAGTTATCCATTATACTCCCTGCTTTCAAATGATATCAGCCGATAAGCTGGCTATTTTTACTTATTTTGCATATAATCATATCATAAATGAATATAATAGAAAACATTATATTAAAAGACAGATATGGAATGGAAAATGAAGATGGTGTGAAATAAAATAGGGCCCGATCGGGAGAACCGTATGATTGGGCCCTCATTATTCTTTGATAGAAAGGGGATCCAATACCAATCCAGTCTGCGTCAATTCAGAAGTAATTTTCACCTCAACCGCAACATTGGGAAGCCAGTCATCTCTCCAGTCATCCTTTCACCTTGTTCCCAGACATCAGGGTGTTCCCGGTAAAGCCTATCACCTAAACCGAGAAAATCGCTTTGCAGTTCCCGTAGACCGCTCTTAATGCTGCCTCAACTTCTCTTCTGATGGCTTTTTCCTTTTCCTTCTCCAGCATCTCTAAAGTTCCTACGGCTCGCCGACCGCGAGCCCTGTTTTTTCCACACATCAGACATACCCTTCATCCCTGATTTCAACCTGAAAAGATATATTATCTTCAGTAATGACCGGCTCAATCTCGTGAGCTCCCAGCTTGTTGTAACCAAGTGATGCCCATATTCACCTTCAGAGGGAGTAGGCACTGTATAAATACCACCTTCGATCTTCCCCCTGACCCAACGCGCCCCCCTGGTCTCACTGGGTCCCAGATAATCTACCAATTTATCACCCCGGAAAACACCTGCCCCTTGGAACACCAGCTGGTTGTTTTCTGCTGTTGAACCTTCACCTGATTTATTTTCCTGCATCGGCTTAACACTTACAGCAGCCACAATAGCATCTTTTCCCTCTTCACTGAGATCCGTTAAAAAATCACCCAGCACAACAGGATAGTAAGTAGGCGCAAGTTTATGAGGCATTTCCATCTGCATTTTGATCGACGCTCCGGGTACCTTTTCCTGAATCGATGATCCTCTTAATAAAAGATCCTGGGCGCTGCCATAAGCCATCACCATCCAGATGGAACGCCGCATCTCCCAGTGTCTGACAAAAAAGTCCATCACATGGGACACACCCTCCCTTCCTAAACCCTCTCCTAAAACGATGGCATTCAATTGTTTGAAGCGAACCACATGTGGACTTTCTTCTGATATTTGCGCCAGTGCATGAGGTACACTTCTAGCTTTAACACTTATCACAAAAAACGGTTTTTCGCCCCCGCCACCTTCACCTCCTTCACCACCGCCCCCTCCCCCCCCTCCTGAGGCCAATCCCCCGGGGTTGACAAATTGAAAGGAAACCAGCAGTTCATCATGCTCTAAAGAGTCCACCCCCACCATAGAGATAAATGCCATTCTATCTATTTCCACCTTACTCCAACAACCTGATAGATTTACTGTAAATACTAAGATGATGGCAATCAGTATCTGAGTTTTCAACCTGGTAACTATAAACTTCATCATGTTTTGCCTCCTTGCCTGCCTTTTCTTCTGACTGCAACTGCAATGTAAAGTAGGAGCACTGTTCCCACCACAACCGTAAATGCAACAAATGGAAAATAGCGTGATAAATCTAACCTGAGGTGGTTGGTATCATGCCAGCCAATCAGAGACAGCACTACTAAGGTAATTCCATAGGGCATCACCAGAGGTCTGTATTCTCTAAGATTACAGACCTCTGCAAAGATCATGACAGACACATAGTAAAAGGACATTATTTTAAGGCTAACAGATCCTACCCAGATCCCAACCACCAAAGACTCGATACGCTCCAGAAAAGTAGTACCCAGACTCACTGTTTTTGCCAATTCAAAGGTAGGGAACATCATCCGGGAGGTTTCCGGAGCCCCGAACAGGGCAATCAAGCCCACTACATCAATAAACATAACCACCAAAAGTATGGCGGCAACAGTCAGCACTAACTTCTTGGCATCCTCCGGAGACCGCAGAGATGGAATGATCATCAATAAAAACGCCCCTTCGGCATAAAAGGCAGTAAGAATGACTCCCCCCCACACTATATCGGGAAAAGTATTGGTTAAATAAGGTTTCAACTGCACAAGATCCATTTCAGGAGCTGCCAGGGCAAAAAGAAAGAAAAAAACTGCTATAAACAGAGGAAAAACAATTTCATTGACTCGGGAAAATACCTCCAGCCCCAGGTACACTCCATAGGCAACAAGCACGACAAGCAATGCATTCAATACAATCAATGGAGTTTCAGGTATGGTTTCAATGATCAATAATATGCTGAAAGAACGAACCTGATAGGCACTGATAAGCAAAAAAAACAGGGCAAAAACAATGCACACTATCCGTCCAAACCAGGGGCCAAGCAAGTCAATACTGTACTCCACCAAATTCTTTTTAGGGAAGCGCAGGCCTAGAGAAACAACAAGAACACCTATTAATACTCCCATAACCCCTGCAATCAATACTGAAATCCAAGCATCCTGACCTGCCTCTGCGGACAGCAGTGCGGGAACAACCAGTATCATGCTGGCCAGAATAGAATTGGAAACCAATAAGATTGTCTGCCATCCGGATATTTTGCCTTGCTCAATGCCCATTTTTACCTCCATTGTGAATTAGTTATCCCTATTTTGGATAGAGCAATCTTACCAGAGGGTCAAAAACATATTCTATAGCTCTGGTAGGGTTGGGAATCGGGAGATTAAAGACCATTGCCAATGCCAAGATAACACCAAACAGCAGAAAACAACTGAAAACAATGAGTTCCCTGTTTAGGTGCTGCTGCTTTAATTTAGGTGCTTCATAATAGGCTATCCCGGCACCGAGCAGCAATACCAATAATGCCTGCAAAAACACTGTGATCACCCTTATTCTTGTTCTGTTTGACTGTGCTGCTTATCTCTTCCCTAGTTTTCCCCGTCCCCTTCATCTGTTGATCGAACTTCAGGGGGCTCTGGACGCTGGCCAGGAGCCTGCCTTATTCTGTTCGGTGAGCGGAAAAGTAGAGGGCGCCTGTCCATCGCCCACCAGGGTGCCCGATAGAACACATCATGCCACTCCCCAGGAACAGCAGGTGAAATCGGATAAAGATAAGGAACTCCAAAGGACCGCAAAGAAGAAAGATGCAGCAGTAAAAACATTAAACCCCAAAAAATACCTACCAGTCCAAATGAACCAGCAAGGAGAAGTATGGGATAGCGCAAAAACCTGATAGCTGTTGATGCCGAATAGTTTGGAATCAAAAAAGAAGCGATAGCGGTCAGGGCAACGATAATCACCATGAAAGGGCTAACAATACCGGCAGCCACTGCAGCCTGCCCTAAAACCAGTGCCCCTACCACTCCCACAGCCTGACCTACTGACTGAGGCATACGTGTACCTGCCTCCCTGAGCATGTCAAAGGTTACTTCCATCAACAGTGCCTCCACAACCGCAGGAAAAGGAACCCCTGCACGCCCAACTGCCATACTTAACGCCAGACTAGTAGGAATCATCTCTTGATGGTAAGAGGTTAGGGCAACATAAAATGATGGCAGTGTTAATGTCAATATTAAAGCCACCCATCGTAACGGGCGGATATAATCATGGGATAAATAGTAATCCTCAGCAGATTGCATAAACTGACTAAAAACTGCGGGAACGATCAGAACAAAAGGTGTGTTGTCCACTATAATAGCTACTCTGCCCTCAACCAGGCAGCCTGCCACCTTGTCAGGCCTCTCTGTGCGATCGATCAGTGAAAAGGGCGTCCGGTAGCTATCTGTGATAAAGTCCTCGAGATATCCGCTCTCTAAAATAGAATCGGTATCAATATGCTGTAGGCGCTCATTCACTTCAGTTACAATTGATGGATTTACTAACCCATCAATATATGCAATACAAATATCAGTTTTTGTAACAGTGCCAATTTGCAGCATATCAAAGCGAAGCTTAGGTGTTTTGATGCGGCGCCTGATCAAAGCGGTGTTGGTTCGCAATGTCTCTGTGAAACCATCACGGGGGCCATGCACAAAGGATTCTGATTTAGGTTCTTCGAGGGAGCGCGCCTCCCATCCCTTGACTTCGATAGCCAAGGCTTTCTCAGCACCATCGATAAACAGAATCGCGAAACCAGCGAGTAAGAGGTCTAATATCTTTCCTATTTCATTTTCCTCTTTGATACTGTTGAACGTAACCAGCCAATTGAGAATTAAATCATAAGAGTTTTCAGGCAGCAGTTCTGAATCCACATCCTCCAAGCTCTGCATCATAAAGGGCTTGAAGATTGACTCACTGATTGATGTGCTGTCAACAAGTCCGTCAATAAATACTAAACCAACCCGGATCTCCTTATTTGAGCCAAAAGAAAACTGGCGCACCGCAAAATCACTGGTTTCAGCAAACAGTTTTTTCATTAGCTCTATATTGTATTCTAGGACATGGTTGACAGATTGCTCTAAAACATCCTGATCCGGCTGCACTTTTTGCAATCGAGACTCTATCCTGCGTTTTTTAACTTCTGACGGTTTAAAGGGCTTCCGCAATGGACGATACAGAAAAACACCCTCCTTTTCTTTATTTTTAGCATGATCTATGTCGCCTGTTTTTATGTCACTTGTTTTATGTTATTTGGTTTAACGGTTAACAAAATACTCCCATGGAGGAAAAAACCAACTTCATAGTTTATTAATGCACTTTTATCCATTATGCTGCTCTACACCGGCTAGAGCAGATTATTTATCTATTTTCTCAACTGGCGGCCCCAATTATGTGTCCGGAAAAAATGTTATTGACAGACTTACTATTATTCTCTGCACTGGCATTAATAAACTTGTAACAGTTTAGGTGAAAAGGAAACCATAATTAGTGTAGTCTTTTGTATCGGCATCAAAAAGGGGAGTTGTCTTTGTGAAAAATACAAAATTTTTGCTGCTGTCAATGATACTTGCTGCATCCTTTATTATCTATCCCCTGATTCTCAGTCCCGCAATCAGCAATACAAGTAAATCAAAACAGTTCGAATTGTCTGAAACAGTAAAGGATGTGTTTGATGCCCGGGCGAATGCCATTGTTAAAGAATCTGCCGGAAAAAAGGTTTTGTCCGGGTATGACACTAGTGAAAAACTCGGGAAATGGGCTCTTTCCCATGAAAAAGCCAAAATGGATTATGTCAGGTTGTGGGAGAAAAAAAGAGGAATAAAGTTTACGGAAGCCAGGTCTGAGATCCAGATACCCTGGTCTGAAATAAAAGGAAACCATGCTGAACTTACCGTTTACCAAACCCTGCAGGTGGGCTATATCTACCCTGGCAGCACAACTGTTAACCACTTCGGTATCGGCACACGTCATTGGATGAAAATGAAAAAACATAAAGGAAAATGGCTTATTTGCCAGGACTTTTATACAGATGGCCTTGGTGATGACTCACTGGCACCCCACCCCAAGCCAGCAGATGGCAGTCCACAAGAACAGCCGCCAAAGCAAACTTCTCCAAAAGATGCTCCAGGGCTTTATGACCGTATAGGTGCTGTAAGTTATGCTGATCAATATGCCGGGTTGGCATGGGGGGCAGGAAATGACAACCAGTACAATCTCCAGCAATATGGAGACTTGAACCCCATAGGCGGAGACTGTGCCAATTATGTATCCCAGTGTCTGTCTGATGAAAAGGGTGGTAAGCTACCATTAGATGGCAGCTGGTTTTATAATTTTGACGAAAAGGGGTTCAATGGCAGCCAAGCTTGGGTAAGGGCAGATAGTTTCTGTAACTGGCTGCAGTACAGCGGCCATGGCAGACTGCTTGCTCAGGGCACCTTTCCAGAATTGATCAAACCAGCGCAAAAGCAACCGGCGGGAGTTATCGGAGAACTGAAAAAAGGTGATGTGATCGGTTACGGAACTGATGGGGAAATAGAACATGTTGCCATTGTAGTAGGTTGGGACAGCAAAGGATATCCCCTTGTCAACTCCCATACTGTGGACCGTTATCACTGCCCCTGGGATATGGGTTATGATCAAAAAGACAATTTATTACTTGTACCAAATCACTAGTTAAGTTCAAGAAGAACTCACAGCCCTTAGTCTTTCCATGTATAGCAGCATATGGCAGAAGGTCAGCATATAATAAGAAAAACCTGTGAGGGGAGGAATTGTTTATGTCTGAGAATCAGACTAAAGTAGAGGCAAGAGCATTTAATCCTTTTGAAAACTTTACTGGCAGGCTCGATAAGGAATTTCAATGCAAGGTTGTAAATGTCGAATACTGCTGTGTGGATTGTTGTAAAAAGGCTGAAGGAGGTATTTTAAGTCTGATCGGAAAAGACTTCGTTGAGCTGACAGCTGATGATGACTTTATCGATGTATTGACTTTTGTACCAGGTGTAAAGGAGCCGTTTAAGCAAAAGGTCAAGGCAATTATTATACCTGGGCACCGAATATGCAGTGTGCAAAGAGCGTCTAAAAAACGCCATGATGATAAAGACCGCTGTTAGGTTGTAAGCCTGGGGCCCACGGAAATTCCGTGGGCCTTACTATTGGTCATTATAAGGTTCCTTGTGCCACACGCCTTGCCACCCGATGTCACCTGTCCAGGTCGCCTTAGCTCGGCCAGGGGCAATCAGGGGAAGGAGACCACATTCATGACACAGTACTTATGTGGCAAGGGAAACGTCCCCGTGCCACACCCGTGCCACATCACAGCATATGGTTGCCATTGATCACCAACCCGAAACGACAGTCTAGGAAATTGGCCGCTCTCCGGCAGAGGAGCATTTTAGTCATAAATATCTCAAAATATTCCATAACCGAGCAAATAGATGTATCGATCTCCAAATGCATAACGATCTCTCTCTTGTCCGGATCTATCGTCAGGTACGATTCACGGGCAGCATAGTTCACCCGGTCACGTGTAGTAAAAGCTGACTCATCCTGTTTATGTACCCTTGTATAATGAACACTGGATTTATCTGCCAGAATCACCGCTGCGGCCACATTGCTGACAGCAGTTCCCGATCTTTCCTCATGATTACCGATGGCCGCTATCACAGTAGCGATCTCCTCTGCGGGCATACCCATGCGCATCAAGAGATGAAAAGCGATCAAAGCCCCGCTCCTGCCGTGTTCATATCTGTTGACCACATTGCCGATGTCATGCATATACCCGGCGACAGCCGCCAGTTCTGCATCCCGTTCAGAATGATCAAGCATCTTTAGAATGCGGTAGCTGAGATTGGCCACATGGTTAGCATGCTCCTCATCATGGGTTATAGCCAGCATCGTTGCCAGGTACTCGTGAACTTTTTTCATGAGTACCTCTACTTGTGGATTTTGCTGGACATCTTCCACGTGAATCACAAATTTTCAACCCCTTTATTAAGAGCGCGATGTGCGATATCACGTCGATAATGCATCCCCGAAAAATTTACCTTTTCCACACCAGCATAGACATTCTGTACCGCTTCCTCAATTGTTCGCACCAAAGGCAGTAATACCAAGCACCCTTCCCCCGTTTGTTACCAGCCTTCCCATCCTCCAGGGCAGTCCCTGCATGAAAAGCCAGGACATCCGCAGGGAGTTGATCAAGTCCGGTAATCAACTTACCTTTTTCATAGGCACCGGGATAGCCGCCAGATGCCATAACCACACAAACAGCAGGACGGGGATCCCACTCCAGTTCAACTTCATCTAAGCGCTCATCTATGATAGCATCGATGACATCTACAAGATCGGTCTTCAAGCGAGGTATCACCACCTGTGCCTCCGGATCGCCGAACCGGCAGTTAAACTCCAGCACATAGGTTCCCTTTTGGGTAAGCATCAAGCCGGCATAGATAACTCCCTTGTATTTTATCCCGTCTTTTGCCAAGCCATAGATAACTGGCTCTAGAACCTCTCGGCAGACAGAGGCATGAATATCCTCTGTATAAACAGGCGGAGGTGAATAGGCTCCCATCCCACCTGTATTGAGACCTTGATCACCATCACCGACGCGTTTATGGTCCTGGGATGCTACAAGGGTTTTGATGGTCTTTCCATCAGTAAAGGCCAGAACACTTACCTCTTCTCCTTGGAGCACTTCCTCAACCACTATAGAAGTGCCTGCTTCGCCAAAAACCCGTTCCTCCATGATCAGCTTGACAGCATCCTCAGCTTCTGCAGTATCTTGAGCGATGATCACACCTTTTCCTGCAGCCAGCCCATCTGCTTTAACTACACAGGGGCCATTCAATTCTCTAATGAAATCCAATGCGTCAGTCGGTTCCTGGAACACCTTATAGGCCGCAGTGGGAACACCGTACTTTGCCATTACATCTTTGGAAAAAACCTTGCTTCCTTCTAAACGCGCCCCACTTGCGTCAGGTCCGAACACCCTGAGGCCGCAGGAAGTAAAGTGATCCACAATCCCTGCTACCAGTGGAGCTTCAGGACCTACCACAGTCAAATCAATCTTATGCTCCTGGGCAAAATCTGCCAGCCCTGTTATATCTTCAGCTGCCAGGGGAACACACTCCGCTTCCCCAGCGATACCCCCATTGCCAGGAGCACAGTATATCTTGTCCACACGGGAGCTTTGGTTAAGCTTCCAAACAAGAGTATGCTCTCGTCCTCCCCCACCCACAACCAGAACTTTCATCTTGTACCTCCTCATATCACAGTCAGCAAGTCTATGTGCCTGCACTTGAAAAAACATCTCAGAGAAGACCAAATGAGTCAAAGGAACCGTCCCTCCGTCTCACCGTCCCGACCTCTCACCCCACTGTTCTCTTTAGTGTTTGAAGTGGCGCCTTCCTGTGAAAACCACAGCCATCCCTGCCGCATCAGCAGCAGCAATAACCTCCTCATCACGGATGGAACCACCTGGCTGAACCAAAGCTGTCATCACCGTTCTCAGCCGCATATTCGATGAGTATCCGGAAATGGCAGAAAACCGTCAGAGGCCATAACTGCACCCTTAGCCTGCTCCCCAGCCTTGCTCAACGCAATCCTGGCAGCAGCCACACGACTCACCTGTCCGGAACCGATTCCCAGGGTCTTCCTCTCCTTGGCCACCACAATAGCATTGGAAATAATATGCTTGACAACAACCCAAGAAAAGAGCAGGTCATCCCATTCTTGATCAGTAGGTGCCTTCTTGGTAACGACACGGGTCGATTCCCGCCACTTGCTGATATCCTGTATTCTGTCAGAATCCTGCAGCAATAATCCGCCACTCACCCGCTTGACATTCACTTCATCCTGCAGATTTGCAGTAAACTCTCCTGTACTGAGCAGCCGCAGATTTTTCTTGCCTCTGAGAATGTTGAGGGCCTCTTCACTGTATGCCGGAGCGATGACAGCTTCCAGAAATGTTTCAGTCATGGCAGCCGCTGTTTCCTGATCAACAGTGCGATTTAAGCCTACAACCCCTCCATAAGCAGCCACTGCGTCACACTCATAGGCCTGTCTGTATGCATCCACAAGATTTTCAGCCATAGATACCCCGGCAGGTGTCGTGTGTTTAATCACCACAGCCGCTGGAGCCTCAAACTCTGCAGCTATAGAAAGAGCCGCATTCAGGTCGATAATATTATTGAAGGAAAGCTCTTTGCCATGAAGCTGCCGGGCTCCGGCCACACCATAGGGTTGTGGTGATACCTCACGGTAAAAGGCAGCCTCCTGGTGCGGGTTCTCTCCATAGCGAAGGTCACTTATTTTTTCCAGGGGTATGGTCAGCCGCGAAGGAAACTTCACATCTTCAGGGGATATTATTTCCCCTTCCTCAATCTTAACTCCGCTCAAATAATTAGAGATGGCAGCATCATACTGGGCTGTATGCCAAAAGGCCACCTGAGCCAGCTTCAGCCTGGTAGGCAGTGTGAGTCTCTCCCTTTTCCCGGAGTTCCTGTATGATTTGATCGTAGTGCCCTGGGTTCACCACAACAGCTACCCGAGGAAAGTTCTTAGCTGCAGCCCTCACCATCGCCGGACCGCCGATATCGATATATTCCAGTGCTTCAGGCACAGGCAAACCGGGCTTGGTAATAGCCTCCTGAAAAGGGTATAGATTGACAACAACAAGGCTGATCGGTTCGATATCCAATTTTTCAAGCTGAGCTTTATCCTCTGGAATGTGGCGAGCTAAAATCCCTGCATGTATCCTGGGATGCAGGGTTTTCACCCGTCCACCTAAGATCTCCGGAAATCCGGTCACCTGCTCCACACTCTCTACTTCAACACCTGCTTGCTCCAGTTCACGTGCCGTTCCACCGCTGGATATCAATTGGTAGCCTAGTTCAGTAAGAGATAATGCGAATTCTACGAGCCCCTCTTTATTAGAGACACTGAGCAATGCCCTTTTCTTTCCTTGTCCGTCAACTGCTTCAGTCACTACAGGGAACCTCCTTTATTTGATCCTTAACTTTCAACCACTCCAGCACACAGTCCCGCGGCTGCCGTGGAATTCTCTTTTCCCAATTTATAACGACCCGCCGTCCTTGCAGCTTCACTCTATCCTCAGCCAGGAGCTGAAGTGCTGCCGGATAGGTCAGGTGTTCCTTGGCTAGAATACGCTCAGCCAGGGTATCAGCTGTATCATTCTGATAGACAGGGACAACTGACTGCAAAATAATGGGGCCTGTATCCATCCCGTCATCAACAAAATGCACAGTACAGCCACTGTACTGCACCCCATAATCTATAGCCTGACGCTGCCCTTCTAAACCTGGAAATGCAGGCAAAAGGGCTGGATGTATATTGACAACCCGCCCAGGAAAGTTATCCAGGAAAACAGGTGTCAGAACCCTCATGAAACCAGCCAGAGCAATGATATCGGGATGGAAAGCAGCAACTTTACGCGCCAGAGCAGCATCATAATCTTCCCGCTCCTGATAATCAGCAGGGTCTACAAAAACTGTAGGTATTCCTTTTTCCTTTGCCCTCTGAAAGGCATAAGGCTCCTCTTGATCACTGAAAACTCCCACTACCTGTAGCTGCAGTGATCCCCTTGCCACAGCGTCAAGGATTGCCTGTAGGTTTGAGCCTCGTCCAGATACCAATACAACAAGTCGTTTCACTTCTTTCACCTTCCAACTCCATCAGCTTCTTTCCCTAATTACGCACCAACAGACAGCTGTCCCTTTCAGAACAGCTGTCCACCATTCTGACCCCTTAATCCAATCCTAAATAGCTAACACCTGATCCTTTAACAACTCTTCCTATAATGAAAGCCTCTTCACCTAACTCACTAAAAACATCTAATAGCTCTTTTCCAGCATCAGCGTCTGCAATCAGCACAAATCCGATGCCCATATTGAATACCCGGTACATCTCCTCTATAGGAACATGCACCCTTTTGCTGCAGAAAATGAAAAATAGGCAAAACAGGCCACTCACCACAGTTTATCTCCACACCCAGACCTTGGGGAAGCACCCGGGGAATGTTTTCAGTCATCCCGCCTCCGGTGATATGAGCAGCGCCCTTGATCCGCTTGCCCACTCTTTCTCTGGCAGCGAGGACCGACTTAACATAGATCCTGGTGGGAGTTAGGAGTTCTTCTCCGATGGTGCGGCCAGTTTCAGGAAAAGTATCAGTAACAGAACACCCACTATTCTTAAACAGAATATGGCGTACTAAAGAATAGCCGTTGCTGTGAACACCAGATGAGGAAAGGCCGATCAAAAGATCCCCCTCATCAATCTCTCTGCCATCCCAAATCTCTGACTTATTTACTGCTCCCACGGCAAAGCCAGCTAAATCGTACTCCCCTACCGGGTAAAAGTCGGGCATCTCTGCAGTTTCACCACCCAGCAGAGCGCATCCTGCCGCCCGGCACCCTGCAGCAACACCTGCAACAACTTCCTCCACCTGTGCCGGCTGCAGTTTACCACAGGCCAGATAATCAAGAAAAAATAGGGGCTCGGCACCTGTGACAAGAATGTCATTGACACACATAGCCACCAAATCGATCCCTACTGTGTCATGTTTTCCCGTCATTTGGGCAACCTTCAGCTTGGTCCCCACACCATCAGTTCCCGATACAAGCACAGGATTTTGGTAACGCTCTAGATCCAGGGCAAATAGCCCGGAAAACCCTCCCAAACCTCCTATAACCTCCGAACGCAGGGTAGAAGCAACATGCTTCTTGATCAGCTCTACCGCCCGCTCGCCGGCATCAATATCCACACCCGCTTCTTTATACAGTGATTTTTTTTGGTCCATTCAAAACCGCCTCTTCTATTTTATGGCTGAAACTGTGTCACGACCCCCGTCCCCGTGTCACCCGTGTCACGCTTTATCAGCTGAAACTTGGATAGGATAATCTCCGCAAAAACATGCATTACAGACATCCTTTGGGCAAATCGGTGCCACAGCAGCATGCAGGCCGGAGATGCTCAAATAGTTGAGACTATCTGCACCTATATGCTGCCTGATCTCCTCCACACAGTGTGTAGCTGCAATCAGTTCCCCTCTGCCAGAGGTGTCGATCCCATAATAGCAGCTGTGAGTAATAGATGGAGAACTGACTAACAGGTGCACCTCCCTGGCACCGGCATCCCTGATCATATGCACGATCTTGCCTGAGGTAGTCCCCCTGACAATAGAATCATCGATCATGATCACTTTTTTTCCGGCAATGATCTCTCGAACGGGATTGAGCTTGAGCCGCACCCCCAGATCCCTAGTGGCCTGCGCCGGACGTATAAAGGTACGCCCTACATACCGGTTCTTCATCAATCCTTCACTGAAAGGAAGTCCCCGTTCAGCAGCATAGGCCAGAGCTGAACTGGTTCCCGAATCAGGCACCGGTATGACCAGATCTGCATCCAAAGGATTCTCCCGGGCCAACTCCCGGCCCAGAGCATAGCGCGCCTTTTGCACAGTCAGCCCATCGATGACACTGTCCGGCCTGGCAAAATAAACAAACTCAAAAATACATAAAGCCTTTTGATGAGGTTGATGAGGATGCAGTGATGTGACACCTTTTTCATCTATGATCACAACTTCTCCAGGCTCTATATCTCTGATAAACTGAGCTCCCACAATATCTAGGGCACAGGACTCCGAAGCCAGCACATACCCATCTGCTAGGCGTCCCAGGCATAAAGGGCGCATCCCGTATGGGTCCCGTATCCCGATCATCCTCTTCTCGCTCATCAGAAGCAAAGAATATGCTCCCTCAATCTTATCCATGGTATTGATAATCCCAGATATCAGGTCATTGGCACCGGCACGCACAATCAGACTGACAATCAATTCACTGTCAGATGTGCTCTGAAAAACTGCCCCAGCCCGCTCCATCTCCCTTCTCAGAGCAGCGCTGTTTGTCAAATTCCCATTATGCCCGATGGCGATCATACCCTGCTGATAATAGAAATTCTGGGGTTCTATATTCTCCGCAATACCATCTTTGACAGTAGTATAGAGAACATGCCCAAGAGCCATCCTGCCCTTCAGCTTCTCCAGAGTATCCTCTGTAAAAACCTCGCTGACTAACCCCATTCCCTTGTGGCAGGTGATTCTCCCGCCGTCACTGACAGCAATACCGGCACTCTCCTGTCCTCGGTGTTGGAGAGCATAAAGGCCATAGTAAGTGATCCTTGCCACATCCTGGCCTGGGGCATATATTCCGAAAACACCACAAGCCTCTTTTGGTTTATCTTCACCTAGAAATGGTCCGCTATGGTCCTCCGCCATACCTTTTCCAACTCCTCAATATGCTTATTAATTAAAATATCTGCCTCTTGATCCTTGATCATTAGAGACAATCCACCTGTTCGTCCCAGAACAGTTGAGGAAACTCCCATTTCTTTCGCAGTTTGGAGCACTCCATCTACTTTTCGAGGAGCGCAGGCAACCACAATGCATGATTGTACCTCACCGAAAAGCAATGCATCTTTCCTACCGTTAAAGGGTAGTTGGAGAGTTGCTCCCATTTTGCCGGAAATGCAGCACTCTGCTACAGCTACAGCAAGGCCGCCCTCAGCACAGTCATGAGCACTTTTTATTTTCCCATCCCTGATCAGTTTCCGGCAGCACAACTGCACTTTGATTTCATCATCCAGATTCAGGTCAGGTACAGTTCCTTGCTCCATACCATATACAACAGCCAGATATTCACTGGCCCCTAGCTGGGGAGTAAACTTGCCAAGCAGTATAATTTCGTCTCCCGGAGCCTGGAAGGCACTTGTGACATATTTCTCTATATCAGGCAGGATTCCTGCCATTCCTACAATTGGAGTGGGGTTAATTGCTTCCCCTTTAGATTCATTATTAAGACTCACATTCCCACTGATCACCGGGATTTCCATCAAGCGACAGGCCTCACTCATCCCCTCTACAACCTGATGGAACTGCCAGAATATCTCTGGTTTCTCAGGATTGCCGAAGTTCAGACCATCGGTAAGAGCAAGGGGTTCGGCTCCTACACAGGAAAGGTTTCTGGCCGCCTCAGCAACTGCAATGGCGCCTCCCCGGCGGGGATCAAGATAACAGTAGCGAGAATTCCCATCTATAGTCAGAGCAATTCCCTTATCGGTTCCCTTGATGCGCAGGACAGCTGCATCTGCACCAGGGCCGACAACAGTATTAAGCATAGCCATATGGTCATACTGGTTGTAGATCCACTCTTTGCTGGCAATGTTTGGAGATGCCAGGAGCCTCTCCAAAATATCATCACAGCTCTCCGGAACTGGAAGCTCATCTGGTGTCCAAGCACGCAGCCTTTGGTAATACTCTGGTTCTCGCTGCTCTGGATACCAAACCGGAGACTCGGTTAAGGCCTTTACAGGTATCTCGGCCACTATTTCTTCACCTTCACGCACCCGGTAGATCCCGTCAGCGGTCACCCTGCCCACAACAGCCATCTTCCACATTATACTTATCGAAAATTTCTCTGGCTGTTTTTTCATCTTGTGGTTCAATAACCAGCAGCATCCTCTCTTGTGACTCAGAGAGCATGATATCATAGGGGGTCATCCCCTCCTCCCGCTGGGGAACCAAGGATACATCGATCTCCATTCCTGTGCCAGCCCTGCCTGCCATCTCAGCACTGGAACTGGTAAGGCCGGCAGCTCCCATATCCTGTATGCCAACCACATAACCCTTTTCCATCAGTTCCAGGCAGGCTTCGATGAGTAGGTTTTCTAAAAACGGGTCACCCCTCTGTATGTCCGGGGCTTCAGTTTCTTCACTCAACTCTTCTGAGGCGAAGGTGCATCCCTGAATGCCATCTTTCCCTGTTTTAGCTCCTGCTGTAAGCACCAAATTACCAGGCCCTGCAGCCTGTCCCCGCACTATCCGATCATGGTCAACCAAACCAACACACATGGCATTGACCAGGGGATTCTCCTGGTAACTGGGATGGAAGAAAATCTCTCCACCCACTGTGGGAGTACCAAGCCGGTTGCCGTAACCGGCAATTCCCGCAACCACACCGGAGAGAAGATGGCGCACATGAGGATCATCCAGTGTACCGAAGCGCAATGAATTCAAGGAAGCGATAGGCCTCGCCCCCATAGTAAAGATATCTCTAGTAACACCTCCCACACCTGTGGCAGCCCCCTCATAGGGCTCTATTGCCGAAGGGTGGTTGTGGCTTTCAACTTTGAAAACCAGGGCCTGCCCATCCCCAATATCCACAACCCCGGCATTCTCTCCAGGGCCTTGCAGAACATATTTCCCCTCTGTAGGAAACTTCTTTAACAAAGGACGGGAATTCTTATAACTGCAGTGCTCAGACCAGAGAACCCCAAAAAGCGCTGTTTCAAGATAATTAGGCTCCCGCCCGAGAATTTCAATGACCTTTTTATATTCATCAGCATTGAGGCCCATCTCCATCCAAACAGGTTTTTGTTCAGCCATGTGCTACAACTCCCTCCTGCTGGCGAATTCCCCACCAATCCAAAATAGACAAGAAAAGACGCAGCCCTGCAGTATTGCCCAGGATCTCTTCAGTACAGCGTTCGGGGTGAGGCATGAGTCCAAAAACATTCCCCTGTTCACTGCATACGCCGGCGATGTTGCCAACAGATCCATTGGGATTAGACACAGCTATGACCTGTCCCTCTGCTGTGCAATAGCGGAGGACAATCTGCCCTTTTTGCTCTAACTGTGCCAGACCCTGATCATCAATATAATAATTCCCCTGACCATGAGCTATGGGGAAGCTGATGATCTCCCCCTTGCTGAAGTTACCTGTAAAGGGAAGAGCATTGTTATCCACTCTCAGGAACACATCATGACAGCGAAAGAGAAGATTTTCATTGCGGCGCACAGCCCCGGGAAGCAGCCCTGCTTCTAAAAGAACCTGAAATCCATTGCCGATGCCCAGCACAAGTCCGCCTTGTTCAGCATATTCCGCTAGCTGTTCTGTCACCGGTGCAATACCGGCCAGAGCCCCAGCTCTCAGGTAGTCCCCATAAGAAAAACCACCGGGGAGGACCACACAGTCTAATCCATCCAGTTCCCTCTCTTCGGACATGATCATGGATACCGGATGGCCGAGAACCCGATCAATAACATAATAGCAGTCAGCCGCATTAGAACCGGGATAGTTGACTACTCCAAATTTCATTTTTCAACCTCCCGCAGTTCAAAAGTATAATCCTCCAGCACAAGGTTCACTAAGATTTTTTCACAGATCTGGCGCACCTCTTGTTCCGCAGATGGGCGGTCCTGGGAGTTAAGTTTAAGAAGAAAATACTTGCCTGTGTTGATCTCCTGCACTTGATCAAAACCCAGTGACGAAATTCTTTGTGTTATCGCTTTGCCATCAGGATCGAGAATCCCTTTCTTCAAAGTTACATAGATGGATGCCTCAAACAACTAATACCCCTCCTTGGAGCCTCTTCCGAACTGTCAGCCCACTGGGACAGGATTCGCCCATTGCCACCAATACCGGAAGGGACATCCATTTAATTAATATTTTCTTAGTCACAAATCGTCTGTTGTTCAGAATCTAGCTCAAGACAGACCAAATATCATTTTTCAGCGGTTCTGGACAAACCACCTTTATTGTCCTCATCGTTAACCTCACAACAGATCATAGTTCGTTTTCAGTTTCTCTGCCTTTTCTGCTGTTTTTTTCGCTAATTCTTGCTTATAGTCCCGGAACCTCTCCCGCAACTCCATATCCTTAATGCTCAGCATCTGAATGGCTAGGAGAGCAGCATTGCGCGCCCCATCAACAGCCACCGCCGCCACCGGAACACCTGGAGGCATTTGCACAACAGAATACAAAGCATCCAGTCCGCTTAAGGCTCCCCCCTTGAGGGGAACGCCTATCACCGGGAGACAGCTGTAAGCTGCCAGAACACCAGGCAGATGAGCAGCCATTCCCGCCCCGGAAATGATCACAGCAAGCCCACGCTCCTCTGCGGTTCGAGCATACTCAGCAGCCAGTTCCGGGCTGCGGTGGGCAGAAGCTATCGTCATTTCATACGATACCCCGAATTCCTGTAAAATACGAGCCGTTTCCTCCATAATCGGTAGATCTGAATCACTTCCCAAAACAATTCCCACTATCGGTTTTTCCATCAAAAAACACTCCCTAAATCTAACTCCCTAATCTATGAGAAAATCTCAGTGCCCTTTTGGTACCATATGCCACGTATGTATTATACTACAGCCTCGCCCTGATGCCCAGTTGCTGTACTATTATGGGACAAGAGACCTGTCCCTGTGTCCCACGTGTCCCCTGTCATTTTCCCTCGGATTTATCTTGTCTTGTACTACAAAACATATTAAACTATTAACAGGACATTTGTTTAGCATAATTAGCAATAGGGCTAGTAGAGTTTATGGTAGGAAAAATGGAGATCATCCCAAGTGACGTCCTGTTTGGCAAGTCTGAGTCATGAAGAGCGGAGACAGAATGACAACAGACACAAGGTCATATAGGTGGTGCAGAACCAATCAAATTTCACAGGGTTGCTCCAGAAGGTTTTTTTCAGCTTGTATTTCGGCCTAGTAACAAACTTAGCATAAGGGCTGTTACAAAGGAAAATTTGCCGTACTTTTGGGGGTTTGTTGCCGTCTCCATATGGCTTTATGCATACTTTCTGCCAATGGGAGACTTTGCATTAGAAACGGAATTGTTTGAAACTATCGTGGGTGACACAACCTTCTACTTTATTGTCATGCTGATTTCCGGCAGCCTGATCCCATTGTTATTGGATGGCAAAAAATTTGTTCCTGCCTCATTTTACAGTGTAATCCTTTCATTGATCTGCTATACACTGGTGCTTATTCTTGAGCCGGGTACCCTTTCCAAGGTCATTATGTTAATTGCCGTACCCTGTATAGGGCATGTTTTCATATCTCATGTGTATTCATTTTTTATGATTCTCAACAATTCGGAAAAACTATACTCCATGATTTTGTTTGTCTTACTCCCCAAGATACTGATGTATGTAAAACCGTTGTTAGACAATACACAGCTTAAGTTGCACCCATCCGCCATTCTCATCTATTTCATTATGATAAGCCTAGCTTTCAGTACCTACTTTATCAAATCCAATGCTGATTCGGTGCCCTCCTTAAAAAAAGTAAAGTCACCCATAAAGTCATACTCCTTGATGCCTGTGGTCTTTGTCATGTTTGCCCTAAACGATGTAATCGCTCCAGCCGCCCTTCAGCAGATGGTCGGCTTAGCGATAAGTCAGCTGCAAAACTGGTATTTCTTTGGCATTATTGCAGGCATTGCAGTAATTCTTCTTCTACAAACCCATTTTTCGATGAATCTCTGCTACATGCTGAATCTTTCCCTTGCTTTTTTGGCGGTTGGGTTTGTGACAGATATCGTTCAAACACAGTATCCGAGTGCGGGGCTTGTGTCTGCCCTTTGCTTTGGTGTTGCCTATTCCATAGGCATTGTCAACACCTATTATCTCGCTGGATTTATGATTAAGAAATTTCAAAGCATCTATTTTTACCTGGCAGGCTTTCTCCTTTCATCTGTATGCTATCTCTCAGCTTCTGTTTTCGTGCTAATTTTCGGGCAAATCAAGCTGCAGATGTCCTCCATATTGATGGCATTTATTTCGATTTGCATTGTCATCCTGTTTTTTATTCTTTCACCATTCTTTATTAAAATGCTGTACTCAGGTGAATGGATAGATGATACCTACCGGGAGGATGTAAGCCAGTGTTCGCGGCTGGAAGCTAAGCTAAAAGATTATAAGCTGACTCCTGCCGAGATGGATGTTTGCAAACTTCTTTTGGAAGGATACACACTCCGGCAGATTTCCGGAATACAGACGAAGGCGTATGCAACCATCAATACCCATTGTACCTCCATCTATCGAAAATTAAATATCAACAGCCGGACACAGCTGCTGGTAATGCTTTCCGATTACAAAGAACAGTAAAATAGCTGTAAAGAAGCCCTCTCATTAGAACTAATGAGAGGGCTTCTTTTTTGCATATCAGTTGAATTACTGAAGTGACACCATCCTTTATTAAGATTATATTGGATATCACAAAACGCTGATTGGTAGGTGAGGGACTTGGGATTAATAGACAAGATCAGGAAAACACTATCAAGGCCAAAATCCAATAAACCGGAGAGGCTAGAAAATGAAACAATCATTCCCCGTATTCAAACACGCTATGGAAAAAAGTTAAATCTAACCACCTCCGAAAAATTGGAATTGGTAGCAAAACTCACCCCCCGTGAAAAAGAGACATTTTTTATTTTACTGGGGGGCTATAGTCTGAAGGAAACAGCGAAACAACTCGGCATTAGCTATTCTACCGCCAACACCCATCAAACAGCCATTTACAAAAAGCTGCACGTAAACTCAAGGGCAGAGCTGATTATCAGTTATCGAGATCTGTGTGAAGAACACGAGCCAACCCAATAATTATGAGGAGGAGAATCATTATGGTCAAACATCGGTATGTAAGTTTATGGATTTTTCTAGCCGTGTTCCTGCTGTTAACTGTATTTATGGTTACACAGGCGGGAATAGTAAAAGCTGATTCACCGGAGGGCAGCGAGCCGCCGGCTTTTCAAAGCACCCCTTATCAAATGTCACAAGAACTAGGTACACGCTGGATAGACATATACATTGATCCCGTTAATGAAGCTTACTATGATGTGGTTCTATTGCCCGATGGTGCTACCCCTCCCAGCAAAGAGCAAGTGGTAGCCGGTACAGACGGCGATGGTAATCCGGCACTGGATTCCATAAACATCAAGTTTAAAACCACAGGTACCAACGTGAGAGTATATGCTGAAAAACATTCAACCGACTATGACATCTATGTAGTGCTGCGAGATGATGCCGGCAATCTGTCGGAGCCCGCAATGCTGGATGTCGTTTCTCCACAAGGTGCACAGTATATTATGCCCGACGGCATAAGCTGGTTTAAAGAAGAAGATGGCAGCAGACAGATTCTGGTTGACGTCCGTCTGCAAAATATAAACCCCGATTACAAAGGCAAGGTTTACTGGGTGCTGCTGCCCATGGGTGCTGAAGAACCCATCATAGACCAGATAGCCGCCGGTACCGACGGCGCAGGCAATCCAGCTGTCTCCATGGGCAGCCCTGAATTCGATCCGTCAGAGGGAAGTGGACAATTTATCGCAACCGGTGCTGCTGGGGATACGACTTATAATCTCTATTTGGTAGTGGGTAATACCGAAAATTACTACCCACTGTCCAGGTGTACCGAAGTACAGCAACTGTCAGTCACCACTCCACCGGATATTCCAGATGAAAAAGTCTGTGAGATGAACGGCACACAATATGGGACACTGGCAGAAGCGCTGAATGAGGTCGATTCTACGGCAACCATCAAGTTGCTTAAAAGCCTTACTACCGTTGAAAGTGTAATAATTAACAAGAAGCATATCACCTTTGACCTGAACGGACATGTTCTCAATATTCATACCGCCGCAGATGAAGGGCTCAAGGTAACGGAAGGAACCGTGGCTTTGGAAGGAGAAGGTGAGCTAAATGTCACCGGCAGGTTATATGGTGTGTCAGCCGATCTTCAAAGCAGTGTAACAGTAACAAATGCTGCCGCTAGCAATACGGATGTTTCCGATTCAGCCACCAGTGTAGGGGTATTGGCACAAAAAGGCTCCGAGGTAACAGTACGAGGAAATGCAACGGGAACCGACCACGGCATAAGAGCTGAAAACATCTATACAGAGGTTACAGTGGAGGGAGATGTCACAAACAACGCTCAAGGAAAAGCTGCTGTGCATAGCGCAGGCCAAGCAGTGGTTTTGGTAAAAGGAAATGTTACAAACAAATTGGGCTATGGCGTATACTCTTACAGCGGTAAGATTACCGTGGAAAAGGATGTATACGGCAGCCATGTAGGTGCCATGGCTGAGGGTGTCGAACCTGAAATCCACATTAAGGGAGATCTTGGCTCTGGGAATAACGGAGCAGTGATAAGAAGCTCCTCTAATGGAGTTATCATCGTAGAAGGGGAAATAAAAGGATCTGACTCAAGACCCAGTCCTGCAGTCAGCTATATTTCCTTTGGTTCAACAATACTGGCAAAAGAGGATGGTGTAGCTGACCCCGCAATGCCTGGCTACCTGAAATACAGCAGCTCTGGCACCAGTACTGTTTGGGTCAAAGATCCCATGGCAGCTTCGATCTGGGAAGTGTCAAATGCATCGGAACTGGAAAACGCCTTGGAGAACTTTGAGGACGGAGATACAATCAAACTGACAGCTGATATTGATTATAACAAAGGAATTGTCATCGATGGCAAGACTGTCACCTTCGATGTAGGAACTAATAACCTGAATGTTCATATTGATGCTCCTGATGAAAGCAATAACGGACTCTTGGTGAAAAACGGCGGCCATCTATTGCTTAATGGCACAGGACAGTTCAATATCTCCCTGGTCGGCGATAATACATCCACCGGCGTCAGGGTAGAAGCCGGTTCCTCAGCTGTAGTCACAAATATTGGTGTTACAGTTGAAAAAGGTTCAGCCTTTGGAGCTTATGCCTATGGCAACGGTGCTGACATCCATGTTCTGGGTAATATCCGTGTGCTCGGAGAAGGTGGCTGCGGCGGAAAAACATCGGGACGAGGAAAGATAACAGTTGACGGCGTCATAAATGCATCAGTCTATATTAATATTGGCTCCAATTATAAGGACAAATCCTCCGGTGTAGAGGATCCTGACAAACCAGGATATCTGAAATACAGCACACCTCCAAATGAAACAGGTATCATATGGGTCAGATCTGAAGATGCTGTGACAAAATATACACTGCTTGTGGAAAACGGCACAGGCAGCGGCGATTATGAAGTAGAAGCGGATGTTACCATCACAGCAAATGATGCTCCAGATGGGCAGAGGTTCAAGGAATGGAGCATTACTCCATCTGTCAGTTTTGTAGAAAATACAAGTAAGTTCAGCCAGACGGCTATATTTATCATGCCCGCACAGCCTGTTGTGGCAACAGCGATTTATGAAGCCATACCGGCACCCGAATATACGATTACCATCCAAACTGACGGCAATGGAACAGCTTCTGCCAATCTGAATTCAGCGGCAAAAGGTACAGAGATCACACTTACAACCACAGCTAACGGCGGTTATAAATTCAAGGAGTGGCAGGTTATCAGCGGCGGCGTAACAATTACCGATAATCGATTTACCATGCCTGCTGCCAATGTTACCTTAAAAGCAATATTTGAAGCCATTCCTGCTCCCATATACACGATTACCATCCAAGACGACGGCAATGGAACAGCTGCTGCCAATCTGAATTCAGCAGCAAAAGGTACAGAGATCACACTTACAACCACAGCTAACAACGGTTATAAATTCAAGGAGTGGCAGGTTGTCAGCGGCGACGTAACAATTACCGATAATCGATTTATCATGCCTGCTGCCAATGTTACCTTAAAAGCAATTTTCAGCGAAAGCACCAATGAAATTCCCAAGACAGGAGATTCCAATAACCCGTGGGTATGGTTCCTGCTATGCGGGATATCAGTAGTCGGTATTGGCTACCTAATCTTACTGAAGAAGCGTAATAAGGCTGAAGTGTAAAAAGTCTTGTTAAGGTAAACAAACATATGATATAAACATAATTATGAACGGGCGATTGCGGCTTGCCGCTCGCCCGTTTTACTATTTCTGGTCCTCCATACTGAAAAAAGCTGCCCTTTTAGCATGAATCACCAGTCTGGCATTTTCATACTCATAGGAACAGGTTACAAGGGTCAATATCCTATCATCTTTAGTTACTTTGACACCAGTCTCATATATTGACTTGCTGATAATCATATCCAAATATTGTGCATATTCCACATCATTATCATAGAATATCTTTAATAAATCATCCTTTGGCTCAGTAATATATACCGAAAAAATCTGCCACTTCATAGGCTTTTGGGGTGAATCATATTCTATAAAAGCGTGATCTACATAAAAAGAGCGGTCTTTGTAAGCGGAAAGGCCAGCAAACATACCACCATCTTTCATATTATGGCCATAGAGGATCGTATTATAGTCCATCTCATCGTTGGAGTTTCTGTAATCCATGAATATAGAGCCCCGTGAGGAACTTTCTTTTTTTAGGTTGCGCTTCAAATAGAACTCATTATCTTCAGCTTGCACAACAGGATAATCAATTTCAGTACCCGGTATCTTGATCCAGCCAACTACATCTTTATTCCTCTCCAACAGACTCTCAAATGGATCCACCGGATCACCTGAATCAGCATGCCGCAGTTGATAATATTCTTTCCTAAATTCTTCATTGAGAGCTCTGCTGGAATAACCGTCATAAAAGTATCGGCCAATGCTAACACCACTATATATTAATACAGCGGACAATAAAACCAACAGAATTATTTCGCTCTTCTTCCAGTGCCTCAGCATTCGGTGTCAACTCCGTCTATGAGACGCGGGGACGGTTCTCGCGTCTCACGTGTTATTCATTCATCAGAGGTTCTTAACCCAGCGATAATTCATCTGGGGAACAGGATCAGCCAAGACGTCCCTGTAGCTGGTCTCAGGGCAAGAGATTTTATCGATATGCTCTTTACGCCATCATAGCATTTCTGTTAATCCCCTCAATCACCGTCCGCAAATCCATAAACATCGCCACATCATCAAACAGTTCGCTAATGCTGCCCATATCGGTGAATGGACTTTCTTGCAGCACCGATAAATCCTTCATCATGCCGTTCCTGACAATGTAATTGACAATCTGCCGGACGAAGTGCATTTGTCTATTATCCAGTCCGGCGTCATTGAGGAAACGTGAAAAGCCTCGTTGGCTGCTTTCTGACTAAGCCCCACAATGGAACGCACTAACTCGCCAAGGGAGGTTTTGCCATACTGGGCGTCATACTGCTCTTTGGTGCCCAGTGATAAAGGGAAACACCTCGCCCTGCATCATTGATACATGACTTCGGCAGGCTTGTCCCGCAGGACAGACCATTTCAGATGCTCTTTATCTGTGAAAATGCTGGCATAAAGTATGCCCAGCATCACGCTTTCTTTCTGACGGGTGTTGTCAGTTTGGTCAAGGTCAGGATAAACATGAGGTATGTAATCTGCTCAATGCCACACCATTGCCACATTGGCCTTCGCTTGTGTACTATCCCTCGATTCCGGTGACTTCGTAACCGGCGTCTTCGATAGCCTTTCTTACGGCGTCATTGTCCGCATTTCCCTTGATTATCGCTCTTTTCTCTTCCAAATTAACCTTTGCTTCTTCCACGCCATCCAAGCTGTTAAGCACCTTTTCAACTCTCATCTGGCAATGGGCGCAGCTCATTCCTTCTACTTTAACGATCTTTTCCATATTTATTTCCTCCTTATGGTTTACGTTATTTCCCAAGCTCTTCTGTCGGATCTCCTGAGCTCCTTGCTCCGCTTTAACATATTCGACACTTTCTTCAGCTTTGAACTTTCTCAAGCGAAGGGCATTTGTGACGACAAACACCGAGCTGAAGCTCATGGCCAGGGCAGCGATTATCGGGTTTAAGGTGATACCGAATGCCGGGTAAAGGACGCCCGCTGCAATCGGGATACTGATGATGTTGTAGAAGAACGCCCAGAAGAGATTCTGCTTGATATTTTGAACTGTCGCCTTAGAGAGGCGACTCGCTGTGACGACATCTTGTAAACCTGAGCGGATGAGAACGATGTCCGCTGATTCGATGGCCACATCTGTCCCTGCGCCGATGGCGATGCCAACATCTGCTCTGGCCAGTGCAGGAGCATCGTTCACACCGTCCCCGACCATGGCAACCTTGCTTCCATCCTCCCGAAGCTGGGAAATGACCCGGTCCTTATCATGGGGGAGCACATCTGCGTAGAAGCGTTCAATGCCGATCGAGTCAGCAATCGCCTTGGCGGTACGGCTATTGTCGCCGGTCAGCATGACTGTCTCGATTCCCTTTTCACCCAGTCTCTTTAAAGCCACTGCGCTTGTATTCTTGACCACATCCGCCACAGCAATGATGCCGATGAGCATGCCATCTTTGGCGAAATACATTGGGGTTTTGCCCTGGGCTGCCAGGCTGTCTGCATTCTCTACAGCGGTTTCCACATTCACACCGATCCGCTCCATCATCTTCCTGTTTCCTGCGGCAACGCTAAGCTTTTTGCTTTCGGTCAGAACATCTGCTTCGACACCCATACCAGGTACAGCTTCAAAATTTTCAACTTTATATAACTGCAGATTGTCCGCCTTCACCTGGGCCAAGATAGCTTCAGCCAGGGGCTGTTCGGAATTCTTCTCGATCGATCCTGCCAGGCGCAGGAGTTCGCTGGCATCAATTCCATCTGCAGCAAGGATGTCCGTAACCATGGGCCTTCCTTCTGTGATCGTTCCTGTCTTATCGAAGACAAAGGTCTTCACTTCGCCCAGCACTTCCAGCGCTTCCGCGCTTTTTATGAGGACACCGTTCTCCGCACCCTTTCCAGTACCGACCATGATGGCGACAGGAGTGGCAAGGCCTAACGCACACGGGCAAGAGATGATCAGGACGGAGATGGCCAGTCTCAGAGTAAATTCGAAGGGCTGACCTATCAGTGACCAAAGGATGAAGGTCAAGACAGCGATCAGTATAACAACCGGCACGAATATGCCGGAGATCTTATCTGCCATGCTTTGTATCGGAGCCTTTGTGGCGTTGGCATCTTCGACCAAAGCGATGATTTGCGCGATTGTCGTGTCTTCTCCGACCGAAGTCGCCTCAAAGCGTATCGCACCTGTCTTGTTGATCGTTGCTGAAATGACCTTATCCCCGACAGCTTTGGCAACCGGCATACTCTCACCGGTTAGGGCTGATTCATCGAGGGATGTTGAGCCTTCTCGTATGATGCCGTCCACCGGTATCGATTCGCCCGGTTTGATGAGGACCATATCGCCGGTCAGCACTTCCTCCACATCGATTTCTACCTCGACACCATTTCTCAACACCCGGGCGGTCTTCGGCTGTAGATCCATGAGTTTGCGGATGGCGTCCCCTGTTCTGCTCTTCGATCTCACTTCAAGGTACTTGCCGACTGTGATCAGCACCAGAATGACCGCGGCAGACTCGAAGTAGAGGTCGTGTCTGTAGGTCATTACTACGTCCATATCACCGAAGCCAAGACCATAGTTGATGCGTATCATTGCGAATATTCCGTAGATAAAGGCGGCACCCGCACCGACTGCTATGAGGGAGTCCATGTTAGGATGTCTTTTGAACAGTGCCTTAAATCCTCTCGTGAAGTAGACCTGATTTTCGTATATGATCGGGATCGTCAGGAGAAACTGCACTAAAGCAAAGTTCGCACTTCCTTCCAATCCGGACATCCAGCCCGGTATCGGGGCGCCAATCATGGTGCCCATCGAGAAGTACATTAGAACGATGACCAGAGGTATCGAGACTTGCAATCTCCTTTTCATCTCAGTTGCTTGCTGCTCAAAGATGCTCAATCCGGTGCCCTCAGTAATGGCAGCCGAGTCTTTCGCTTTTGCCTGACTTTTTTTCTCATGTATCCTGGCATCGTAACCTGCGTCCTGCACAGCTTTGATGATCTGATCTGCGTCTACCATCTCCGAGTCGTAATGGACATCCATCGAGTTGGAGAGCAAATTCACATCCACTTCGCTGACGCCCTCGACCTTGGAGACTTCCTTACTTACCGCAGCCTGGCAGGCAGAACAGGTCATTCCAGTGATGTCAAACCTTTGCTTGGCATATTTTACCAATATCCTATTGCCCCTTTCAATATCACAGTGAAGAAAACCTCGAAATCCCATTTTTCAGGGTTTCCGAGGTTCTTGTTGTCTACTCAAACTCTATGGTGCCAGGTGGTTTGGGGGTGAGATCATAGAGCACCCGATTAACACCAGGAACCTCATGCAAAATTCTATTAGCGATTACCTCTAGAAGGTCTGCTGGAAGGCGAGCCCAATCTGCGGTCATGGCATCCTTACTGGTAACTGCACGGATCACAATCGGATGAGCATAGGTGCGTTCGCCAGCTGACATACCGACACTCTTGAATGGCAACAAGGCCGCATAGTACTGCCAGATCTCCCGCTCCAATCCTGACTGCCTGATCTCTTCTCTCAGAATATAATCCGCTTCCCTCACCATGAAGAGTTTCTCCTCAGTTATTTCACCCAACACCCGCACAGCTAAACCGGGGCCCGGGAAGGGTTGGCGCCAAACAGACTCCTCTGGCAAACCCAATTCCAGCCCGATCAGGCGCACCTCATCCTTGTACAATGAACGGAGGGGTTCCAGGAGGCACAGCTTCATATCTTCAGGAAGCCCACCTACATTATGATGACTCTTGACTTTACCGGTGGTGGACGTCCCGGATTCAGCTACATCCGGATAAATTGTACCCTGCAAAAGGTATTGAAAATCACCCAACTTAGCGGCTTCATCCTCGAAAACTCTGATAAACTCATGACCAATAATTATCCTCTTTCGTTCAGGATCTGTCACACCAGCCAGTTTTGACAGAAACCGCTCTTTGGCATCAACAATGATCGTATTGATACCCAAACCATGGAGCAGTCCTGTCACCTGCTCACATTCACCTTTTCTTAAAAGACCGTGGTCAACAAATATACAGGTCAGTTGTTCGCCGATCGCCTTATGTACCAGAGCCACCGCAACTGTGGAATCAACACCGCCGCTGAATGCTCCTACAACTCTGTTTTCACCTACTGTTTCTTTTATAGATGCGATCTGTTCCTTGATAAATTCAGCTGACTTCCAATCCTTTGATATGCGTTCACCCACGAATGCACTCCTCCTCTGTTTGACTCCCAGCATCGCATTCCTGGTGGATAATATTTATGTCCCGAAGATTACGATAACGCTGTCCACAGTCCAGGCCATAGCCTACAACAAAATGATCAGGTATTTGAAAGCCGTTGTAGTCAGGAGTCAACTCCACTTTACGCCTTTCCGGCTTATCCAAAAGAGTACAAACCTTGAGGCTTGCAGGTTTCCTAGCCCTTAAATGCTTATAAAGATATTTCAAGGTCAATCCGGTATCGATAATATCCTCTACCAGAAGAACATGCCGTCCGGTTATCGTCTCATCAAGGTCTTTAAGAAACCTGACAACCCCTGAACTGGCAGTCTCATCCCCGTAGCTTGAGACAGCGACAAAATCGATAACCACAGGCATCTCCAGCTTGCGCACCAGGTCTGCCATAAACACAAAGGCACCCCGCAGGATGCCAACTACCAGGAGTTCTTGCCCTTCATAATCTCTGTTGATCTGCCCAGCCAGTTCATCCACCTTTGTCCGCAGTTCATGCTCAGTCAGCAGGACTTCAAGTCTATCCAAGCCCGTTCCCACCTATCTTTGTTTTAATGAAAAATAGCATTTCTAATAATAAATTTTGGAATATATGATTAAAAAATCACGTCCTATTATATCACAATTTGGCTTGATAAGGTTTCAAATAGAATACTAAAACCATAGGCCCTTACCGCCCAGCCCATCCGTTTTCCGATCAGCCCAACTTATTCAGGTTCCTCATCTTTTGAGGCCAATGCTGTAATTTAAAATCTTTAAATAGTGCCACTATCCCAGGAGGCGAGATATTTCTTCTGTTCTTCGGTTAATTCCTCGATCTCTACCCCATATGCGGCTAATTTAAGTCTGGCTACTCGTTCATCGATCTCCTGGGGTACCTGGTAGACATCTACCTCCAGTTTTCCCTGTTGGGATACTAACCAGGCAGCAGATAGTGCCTGATTGGCGAAACTCAGGTCCATCACTTCTACCGGATGTCCCTCCCCACAGGAGAGGTTGACCAACCTGCCATCTGCCAGCACATAAACAAGACGGCCATCTGGGAGAGTAAATTCTTCTACATCTTTCTTCACTATGCGGCGCTGAGTAGCATATTCAGCCAGAAAAGGCAGGTCTATTTCCACATTAAAATGTCCGGCATTGGCCAGGATCACCCCATCCTTTAAAAAGGGAATATGCTGTTCTCCTAAAACGTGAATATTACCGGTAACTGTCACAATGAAATCAGCTCTTTTTGCTGCTTCTTTCATGGTGGCTACCTCATAACCTTCCATAATAGCTTCCAGGGCTTTAAAAGGGTCAATCTCCACAACTGTTACGCGCGCTCCGAGGCCCTTAGCCCGTGAGGCCAGACCCCTTCCGCACCAACCGTAGCCGACGACCACAAAATCAGTACCTGCAATAAGATAGTTAGTCGCTCTCAGCAGGCCATCGATGGTGGACTGCCCGGTGCCGTACCTGTTGTCAAAAAGATGTTTTGTCAGGGCATCATTAACAGCTACCGTGGGATATTTCAGTTCCCCTGCCCGCTTCATGGCTTTTAATCTGACAACACCTGTAGTGGTCTCTTCTGTGCCCCCAATCACCCTTTTCGTCTGCTCTGGACGTTCTTGGTGAAGGATTGTAACCAGGTCTGCTCCATCATCAATGGTCAGATCAGGTCTTATATCAAGAGCAGCATTGATCTGACTGTAATAGGAGTCATTGTCCACACCCCGGCGTGCATATGTTGGAATACCATAGGCCACATTGAGTGCAGCAGCTATATCATCCTGAGTGCTTAAGGGATTTGATGCGCAGAGCACCAGATCAGCACCACCGACCTGGAGCACCCGAGCAAGATTGGCTGTTTTTGCAGATATATGAAGACAGGCAGCAATTTTGACCCCTTTTAGCGGCTGAGACTGCTCCCATTCCTTCCAAATCCTTTGCAGGACGGGCATCTTCCGCCAGGCCCATTCAATGCGCTGTTTCCCGACACTGCTTAATTCATCATCTGTTAGTCGTAGGCATTCTTTTGTCATTTTTTCTCTCCTTTACATAGTCTATTTTTATCTTCTTCAAAACCTGCTAATTATCCTTTTCCCAGCGTGCCCACTATCCAGCCGCTGAAAACAAACAAAAGGTTGAGCAATAGTAAAGCATGAGACTGAAATAAAGGGATTATAAGTACTATATGTATAAATACTGCAAAATACTAAACAATAATTTACAAAGGAGGTTTTTATGATATGCAATTAAGTGCACGCAACCAATTAAAAGGCCGTATTACACAAATTAAAACTGATGGTATTTCCTCGGAAATTATACTTGATATCGGTGGGCAAGAGGTATGCTCCAACATAACCACAAATTCTGTAAATAATTTGGGGATTAAAGTAGGGGATGAGGCTTACGCTGTGGTTAAGGCAAGCTCAGTAATGATTATGAAGTAAACTGTCTGCGGATAGGTTGCCTTCGGCGCTGGGTTGGTGTCTACAGACATGCCAGGCGTACACACACAAAATACCGCCAGCTAAAAAACCGATATTGGCTGTCCATGACGCAGAACAATCTCACAGTTAACAATACATGATGTATGACATACAACAAAAAACCGATATTGGCTGTCCATGACGCAGAACAATCTCACAGTTAACAATACATGATGTATGATATCTTGCCCTCACCAACAATCACTCCTGGCTCTGGTAGGTGCTCATAACATATATCCTTTACTGATCAAACCCGTTAGATCGGCGGGTTGATCTTGATTTTCTTATTGAAATCCTTAAACTCCACAGCCATAGTCAAGGATGTATCACTACTCTGTGTGCTCACAGCTCTTATCTCCGCCTTTATCAACTGCTCTTTTCTTCTATCGATCCAAAAGCGATAGGTAAAATCCTTCCACCAGATCTCCAAATACTTGCTCTCTACCTTTGGCTGCTCTATTTCCAACAATACACACTTGCTATTGCCGACATCTTCCCTGCCCAAATAGCTGGGCTCTCCGACATTTCTAAGCTGGAAACTGCTCAAAGGATCGATCTCAGCCATATAGAGTTGCTGTGTGCTTAGATCAACACCATCTAAAATCGTCCACTTGCCACTGACTGGATCCTTTGTGTAACTCCTCATCCCGATCTGATAGATCTCCACAGGGGTCCCTAGGGTTTCCCCTTGGAAATGGTAAGATTCCTCTGCTTGCTCTCCTTGTACTTGAATCCAGTTTTGCTTCTTACCCCCCATATCCAGCTCTGAATTAAGAGTATACCTGTAGCTTTTAGCTTGATGGGCTTTATTTAATGCACTTTCCAGGAGAGGGCCAGGCTCAACCTTGATAAAGAGAAAATAATATAATATCACTCCTGCTGCTCCTGCAACAACAAGAAGAAATATGAAAGGCCACTTTGCCCGCCTTATTATTTCATTCCTTTCCATAAGATATTCCTCCTAGCTGTTATGGATGTCGGAAGCCGGAAGTCAGATGTCGGATGCTTATGATAACTTTCTCATGCCTGGTTCCGTAGCATTCCCTGACTTAACTTTCTATTGCATCCTTAATAATAGACGTCTGAAGCCAGAAACCGGATGCCGGAAGTCAGATGTCAGATGTGAAAAGAGATCATAAACATTTTATGCAGGAGCTAGATTATTATGAAAGGTTATTTAGCTAAAAAAAAAGAGACCTGCTTACAAAAAACAGGCCTCATTATCTCATTAATAGTCGGACTTATTTAGCTTATATGAATTACATAGGTATTTAGGATTGTTTATTTTATTCTTCTTCCTTCTCAACCTTATCAGCAATCAAACACTCTGTAGAGAGGAACATACCGGAAATACTGCCTGCATTCTGTAAAGCAGAGAGTGTGACCTTGGCAGGGTCAACGACTCCAGCGGCATAAAGGTCCTCATACTCCTCAGTCATAGCATTAAAGCCCATATTGCCATCCAATGATTTAACTTTTTCTACAACTACAGAGCCTTCGAAGCCAGCATTCTCGGCGATCCGTCTCAAGGGTTCTTCCAATGCTCTCTGGACAATTCTAACTCCTGTTGCCTGATCCCCGTGCACTTCTAATTCATCCAAAGCAGAAAGCGCTCTTATCAGTGCAACTCCACCACCGGCAATGATTCCTTCCTCAACTGCCGCTCTGGTAGCTGCCAGAGCATCTTCGATACGGGACTTATTCTCACGTAGTTCTACTTCTGTTGCTGCTCCCACCTTTATTACAGCAACACCACCTGACAATTTAGCCATGCGCTCCTGAAGCTTTTCCCGATCATACTCAGATGTTGAGGCGTCAAACTGATTTCTAATCTGCATGATCCGCTGTTCTATCTCTTCAGCAGATCCTTTACCTTCCACAATGGTTGTTTCCTCTTTGCTCACAACTGCACGTCCTGCCCTGCCCAACATATCCAGGGTGGCATTTTCGAATTTGATGCCTTTTTCCTCGGAGATGACAGTACCCCCGGTTAAAGCAGCAATATCCTCCAACATGGCTTTTCTGCGATCACCATAGCCTGGCCCCTTGGTGGCAACGCAGGTAAATGTGCCCCGCAGTTTATTGACTACAATTGTGGATAAAGCTTCTCCTTCAATATCCTCAGCGATTAAGAGCAGAGGTTTACCCGTTTGCGCAACCTTCTCTAATATCGGCACAATCTCAGCAACCGCTGATATCTTTTTATCAACTAGCAGAATGTACGGTTCCTCAAGGTCGGCCTCCATCTTTTCCCCATCGGTCACCATATAAGGGGAAATGTAACCCCGGTCATACTGCATCCCTTCGACAACATCAAGAAAGGTACCAAAAGTCTTGGATTCCTCAACTGTGATCACACCGTCATTGCCGACCTTTTCCATAGCATCGGCAACCCACTTACCGATCTGCAGATCGTCTGCGGAGACTGAGGCAACCTGCTCTATCGCATCCCTGCTGTCAACATCTTGGGCCATTTCCCTTATCTTGTCTGATACAACCTGAACAGCCTTATCTATACCCTGCTTGAGAAATATTGGATTGGCTCCAGCGGTCACATTCTTGAGACCCTCCCGGATCATAGCCTGGGCAAGTACAGTCGCAGTAGTTGTACCGTCTCCAGCCACATCATTCGTCTTGGTGGCTACCTCTTTGACCAGCTGCGCACCCATGTTTTCCCATGGATCTGGCAGTTCCACCTCCTTGGCAATGGTTACTCCATCATTAGTAATTTGAGGTGGGCCAAAAGATTTGGCGAGCACAACATTGCGCCCCTTAGGTCCCAGAGTTACCTTGACAGTGTCAGCCAGAATATTAACACCCTTTTCCAGTGACTGACGTGCATCTTGACGAAAACTCATTTCCTTGGACATCGTAGAACCTCCTTAATTTTAATCAACGATAGCAAGGATATCTCGCTCATATAGAATTAGAAACTCTTCTTCCCCATCCTTAACTTCCGTACCGGAATATTGGGAAAAGACAACCTTGTCCCCTTTTTTAACTTCCAGAGGGAGCTTCTCTCCTTTATCTGTAACCTTCCCGCTCCCTACCGCCACTACTTCCCCTTGCTGCGGTTTCTTTTTGGCACTATCAGGGAGGACAATGCCGCCTTCTGTTTTTTCCTCCGCTTCGACGACCTTTAAGAGAATTCTTTCGCCCAGCGGTTTAAGACTCATGACTGGCACCTCCTTTTAATTTTCACTTATTAGCACTCCTCAGTATTGAGTGCCAGGAAACTATCTACAATAATAATATAAAACTCTGGAATTAACAATAAATTTTTCCCTCACAACAAAAATTTATACAATAAAAGACCATTATTACAATATTAATAACAACTATTAGCAACTATTAACACAAACTTCTGTCAGCAGTAATGTAGACTGCTCTCTACAATGATGCCTAGTCAAAATAGCACGCCATATACTGCGTTCCCAAAAATGCAATAGGAACCGTCCCCGCTGCATACCAATGAATGATGAATATATAATATGATTCCGGGAATAATAAAGATAGATTCACAGCAACCGTTAAGTTTCTCGCAGATTTTCTAAAGGCATTCCCTGAGGAAACCCTGTGAGATCCGATGCGAAAAGACATGTTCCTTTTTCTACAGGCTTAATTCTGTAGAATTGGAATCAGTCTGGACGGTAAGGTCGCTGTGAATCCTTTATTTTTCTTCTAAAAATTATTCTTTTTATCTGGTACCCCATTTAATCCATATAGCAGTTCTGCTTCGATAACTTGGCCCTTTTGATACCCACTGACTCCTATGGGAACAATGACTATGGCATTGCAGTCAGAAACCAGCACAGGCATACGATGATCCCAGGTTAGCCCTTCCTCACCAGAAGCTCTCCGGTTTTTATATTTTCCCCGCTTTGGCTTACGTATTGTCCTTTTTTGACTGACTCTTCGGGATGAATTACAAGCTGTTGATTCTCAAGATAAGTCACATCCTCTATGGGAATGACAGTATCAAAGGTATCATCAAAATCATCTCCGGTATCAGCAGCAGCATAGTCTATTCCTTTGCGCCATGAGGAGGTGTCAGGCATTCCTTTTTCAAAATCGGAAAAGCGGACAGCAATGCCATCAAGCTGAGAGTTTCTATAAACGGGGAGCGTATTTTTTGAATAAATATCTAAAATGCAGATTCGCCCCCTGGCATTTTGCAGCGTAACAAAATCGGTCTTTTTCGGGAACTGCCATCGTTGTAAAAGCATCTGCAATGCCTGTTCTTTTGAAACAAATGATTTGCTGTCTAGATACACAGGAAAGTCCTCCCTACTCCATTATTTTGCTGATCACCATACGTTCTGCGGACTTGCCAAAAAAGTGATAGCCCGAACCAGCTTCGCTTATGACATTCAGCACTTCATCCGGCTTTGTAACTATAACTCCTCCCAGCATAGTCACCCCTTTTTCAAAAAAAGCATCTGGCAGCATACTGACAGTAGGGCCGGTGATCAAAACCCTTGCATCTTTCTTGATCATTGCCAGCAGGCCTTCCAGAGAGTTATTCAAAATGGTAGCACCTGTAATGACTAATAAATCTGCACCGGGGATGTACTGAGGCGCTTCGGCGGCAGGTGCATAATGGTCCAGTTCGGCACCTTTAAGCGTCCGTGAGTCCATTTCCAAAACGGTAAAATCCTGATTCTCTTTGAGCAGGCGTTTTAAAATCGGCACCAAAGCACCCACCACTACAGTTTGCTGCCCCGGTTTAAATTCCAATAAATCAAAGGCATCCTGGCCTTTCAGAATTTCATATTTTTGACCATCTGCAGACTCATAATTTTCACCCTCAGGAAGATCCAGGTATGCTGTGCTGAGGGCGTTTAAAACCGCAATTCCCAGTGTCCTTTTCAGTATGCTTCTTCCAAATATATCGTTCAGATATTCCTGTACCCCTCTGCCGGCGAGTTTACCGGACAAAGGCATCGCTTTGGCTGAACTTGGGCAGCATACAGCTTCAGGGATTTCCTTGATCGGTGTAAAGCAGAGTCCTCCATGACCTGTGCTGAGCTTTACGCCGGAAAAAAACAATCCTAACACAGCTCGCGTCACCTTGATCTGATCAAACTGCCCTCCATACAATTCTATTACACGGAAAATCGTTTTTTCTAAAATTTCATTTTCCAATGCTTCCATACAACATCTCCCTTTTACTGCATATTATAGTCCGCTCTTTTTTAACGCTTTAATTAAGTAATTCACATAACCCAAACTCATTGATTTTATCAGTGCTCTGTGGTACTATTTTTCCCATCTAATTCAAAAATAACTTTAACAATTACAATCGTCTAACTCCTCTTGATGCTGAACCTAAAGGCACCGCAATTAGACGACACCTCTGCTGCAATAGGAATCCACTACCGCTTGATATTAAACCTAAAGGCGCCACAATCAAAAATACGACGGCTACCCCCCTCGGCTGTCGTCTGCCAGACAGCGGCTTCATCCACAATCACTGTGCCGGAGAGCACATTTACACCGTATTCAAAAAGAAATGGTGCCAGGGGAACACTGGGACCCACCATAACCACATAGGCATCTTTGCTCAACTGCAAAAGCCGTGGAAGGGTTTTGTTGGTCATCGTTACTCCTGTAATAAAAACAATGTCCTGCTGCGGCAAAAGAACCTCGCAAGCCGAATCCGGATAGTCGCCGGGTTGCGGCCTGCGCTCCAGAATAGAAAGCTGACAGATATCAGAATATTTGGACAACATGGGGAAGTGCCCGACTACTGCCACCTTTTTGCCTCGCATTAATTCGGCAAAAAATTCGAAGGCATCCCCTTCTTGCTGCTCATTGAGCTTTCTCCCGTCCACCAGTTCTGCCCGCTCCTGGGTATTTAATATAGAGTTGATGGCAGCCATTCCTAAAGAGGCCTTAAAAAAATCCCATGATTTTATCTGTTCCGCCAGCTTGCGCACCGGCATACCGGCAATACTCCCTAATTCGGTTTCGGCACCACAACCGGAGCAGCATTCCTCCCCCGCCGTAGTCATAGCCAAACCGCTGGTCAGAGAACGCACCAGGGTCCAGTGCAGACCCACCAGGCAGTCCTCAACAATAAGGTCTTCCGGAATTTGTGCAATTAAGCGGTCATAAATTTCCCACATCTTTGATCCCTCACAATCAATTCGTTACTGCATCCAGGCATTGAAGCAAGATCTTAGTTCAGAGAATGATACGACACCCTCTGAACTAAGATCTGTAAATAGAATGACTTAGTTGGCATTTTGGAAATCCTCGCCCCCACTGTCAGGCACTGGCAACCTATTGCTCAGCTTTTAAGAGTGAATTGGCAACCAATTCCTTATACTGGTCTTCTGTCAGCTCACTGTGATAGAACAGTTCATAGTATTTTGACGCCTCTTGATAAACATCGTATTGAGCTGTATCCGGATATAGCAGCTGAATGATCCAAATCATGCCCATGTAACGATTAACAGAGGGGGGTGATCCCATCCAGTTATAGAGACCGTAGGGTACTTCGTAGTATTTGCCACTTTTGATCGCCTTGAGATCCTGCCAGACTTTATCATCGGCAACGCTGCTGTAAGCGCTTTCCGGGGCAAAGATGATCACATCGGGATCCCACAACGCAATCTGCTCCATATCCACCGGGTTCCCCGTACCCTTGCTGGAAACATCCTTCACTACAGCCACATTGTCCGCCACCTGGTCAATAATCTCTGCGTGAAAAGAATCCTTGGCGATTACATTGAGCCCATCCCCGCCGGTGCAGTAGATCAGCTTTACCTTTCCTTCTTCACCGACTTTATTCACGATATCCTTGGTTTTGCTGCAAACATCATCACAGTACTTAGCCAGGACCTCGGCTTCCTTTTCTCTGCCGAGAAGTTTGCCCAGCGTTCTATACGCTTCTCCCATTGTCTCTGTCGTCGCTTCAACATGGACCGCCGGTATCCCCACCTGCTCGGTAATCCCATCCATATCCTCGACGATAGAGGACTTTGATTCACCGACATCAATAATGACCTCAGGGGAAACCCTGGCTATTTCCTCGAGGTTAAGGTTGCTCTCACCGTAGAACTGCCCTAGCACAGGCAGATTATAATATTTAGAATCCAGGTACTGCTCCGCTTCAGAACTCCATTCGGTGGAAACGCCCACCATCATATCAGGCGCCAAAGCAAATAAGACAATTTGAGCCATAGGTCCTGAAGGAACAAATTTCGTAATCTCAGCAGGAACCTCCACCTGCCGTCCTGCAGAGTCTGTAAAATTAACGGTTTCCGCATTATTGTCTGCAGAGGTTTCACCTGAATCCCCCTGACACCCTGCTGCCAGCGCTACTATTAAACTCAAGCAGACCACAAAAACTATCGCCGAAATTTTTTTCTTGTTCATTGTTTTTCCTCCCATGTTAATAAGTTAGGAGCAAACCCGACAGAGATGCTCCCTCTCCACTATATTTTTAGGAATGCATATCCTCGCTTGATCATGATAAAGGCTCTCCATCTCCACCTCTACCCCGTAAAGACTGTAAATCAAATCCTCCGTAAAAACCTGAGCCGGAGTGCCCCAGGCTAAAACCTTCCCATCCTTCATAGCCATTATCGTATCTGAAAAGAGAAATGTCTGATCAGGGTTATGTGTGGATTGAATAATGGTATAACCCTCTTTTGCAAGTGACTTGATCTCTGTGAGAACCCGCACCTGATTGCCAAAATCCAGATTCGAGGTGGGTTCATCCATGACGAGGATTTTGGCCCCCTGCGCCAGAGCACGCGCCAATAAGACAAGCTGGCGTTCACCGCCACTTATTTTAGTGAATCCACGGTTTTTCAGATGATAGATCCCCAGCCTTTCCAGGGATCCCTCCGCTAGTTTCTTCTGCCTTTTACCGGGACTGGAAAAAGCGGATACCTGAACGGAGGTGCCCATAAGCACCATATCAAACACACTGTAATTAAACGTAGGATAGTTAAATTGCGGTATATAGGCGATCAACTTTGCTATTTTCTCAATCCCCATGCCCTTGATATCAGTGCCGTCCAACAGTATTTGCCCCTCATAGCCGCTGAGCAGGCCGAGTATACAACGGAAAAGGGTGGTTTTCCCTACCCCGTTAGGGCCTAAAACAGACAATATTTGATTGTCGCGCGCTGTAAAAGCAACATCATCGAGTACCCGGTTCTCTCCATAGCTGAAGCGAAGATTTGATACTTCAATACTCAAAAGTCATCCCCCTTCCTTGTGATTAAATAGATGAAAAATGGAGCCCCGATAACAGCAGTGAGTATACCCAAAGGGATTTCTGTGGTGAAAAAGTTCCTGGAAACGTTATCCACCAGCAGCAGAAAGATGGCACCGCATAGCACGGAGGCGGGAATCAGATAGCTATAATTGTTACCTACAATTTTTCTTGCCAGATGAGGAATCACCAACCCCACCCAGCCAATCATACCGCTGACCGATACGCTAGCCGCCGTAGTCAGCGTAGAGGATATGATAACGACAAACCTGATTAGATGAGCATTTACCCCCATTGTCCTCGCCTCGTCATCCCCCATGGTCAAAATATTCATGCGCCATCTCAAGAGAAGCAAAGGAATAAGCCCTATGGCCATGGGTATGACGACAAATTTCACATCGCTCAGCTTTGCTCCGGCCAAGCTGCCCATCAGCCAATAGGTGATGGCGGGAAGCTGATCATTAGGGTCAGCAACCAATTTAATATATGATGTGCCGGCAGAAAAAAGAGAGCCGACTATGATTCCCGACAAAATCAATCCTAAGATGCTGTTGCCCTTTACCTTCTTGCTGATCAGATAGACTATTGTTACCGTCAACAGGCTGAAGAAAAAAGCGCTGACCATGATCATAAGGCTGCTTCCATAATTATGGATAGCAAGGGCGGCACCGAAGGCCGCACCTGCGGAAGCTCCCAGAATATCAGGGGCCGCCATGGGGTTCTGAAATACACCCTGGTACGCCGCCCCCGCAGCAGACAGACAACAGCCTACCAGACAGGCCAAGATGATACGGGGCAAACGGATGTTGATCAGGACTATTTCCACCCGATCAGTCCAAAACCGCTCGATAGGAAAGAGCTTCGAGAGGGAAATCCCCAGCACTTCTTTGGGAGTGATAGGGTAACGTCCCAGCTGAAAGGAAATAATAATCATAACTGCCAACAGAATTCCTAAACCTATAACGATAATTGCATTCCTATTAGTTCTTTCCAATTCATTCCCACCTATTAATAACAATGTCAATTACATACTTCCCATGCCTGAAGGCAGGAGATCCTGCTTCATCGAAGGATGCCAGCAAGCCGGTCTTACTCCAACTCCGTCAAGAGTTGATGCCCCAACTCTGTTACGCCTTATATCCCCATAGCTAAAGCAAGGGGGTATTACCGCGTTTTCTGATAACCGGAGCGGTTGCTTTGCCGCGAAAGTATCCTTAGGCATAAAGGCTCAAGTGTTGTTAATTAGCGTTATGCTACGTCGAGAATAACGATAACAAAAACAAATTGAAGTTTTCATTCAGTGGTTACCAGTCATCAAAAATAAAGATCATCATGCCTCACTCCTTTCCAAATACAGGGAGGCGCAGCGATTTCTCGCCTACCCTCTCGGCCGAAACACCATGCCTTAAAAGGTTTAGGCATAAAGGCTCGGAGTGTTGTTATTTGACGTTATGCTCCGCTGAGAATAACGATAATATAAAAAATATGTCTCTCATCAAAAAAGGTACTGTTAGCTTAAATAAAAGCCAATAGCCGAGAACAGTATTTTCTAATATTATCCAAAAAAGCTTCTAACATTTTCTTCTTATATTTTAATATTTCGTTAATATTTATTTCGACACACTCCAGCTATATCCTTCAAATAAAGAAAATTTTGAGAAGAAAATAAAAGAATAGTAATTATAGCAGACTGTTATAAAATTAAGCATGCGGGCAGAGGAGCCACTCCACGCCCGCATACTTCTCAAATGACCTAACAACATGCGGCAACTATTTAGCTTACCACTCCGGCGGCAATGTTTTTAATTCTGCCAAGCTGAAGACTGGACCATCCAGACAGATAAACTTACTGCCGATATTGCAGCGTCCGCATTTGCCGATACCGCACTTCATACGCATTTCCAGTGTGGTGATCACCTGATCCTCACTAAAGCCCAGCTTTTCTAAAGCCTGCAGTACGAATTTAATCATGATCGGTGGGCCACAGGTCACTGCGATTTTTCCTTTTGGTGAGGGTTTCAATTCCTCCAGATAGGCAGGCACAAACCCTACCTTGCCATCCCAATCATCATCCCCACGGTCTACAGTCACATAGACATCCATATCCTTTACCTTCGGCCAGTTATCAAATAGATCATATTTGAATACCAGGTCTGCCGGAGACCTTGAACCATACAGCACATCCAAATGGCCGAAATCATCTCTATTGACGACACAGTGATTGATTAAGGACCTGAGGGGTGCCAGACCGATACCACCGCCGATAAATAATATATCCTTACCCTTCATTATTTCCACAGGGAAGTTGTTACCGTAAGGGCCGCGCACACCGACAGCTGCTCCTACCTCTAGTTCGTGAAGGGCATCGGTCATCACACCGACCCTTTTAATGCTGAACTCCAAATAGTCATCCCCCTGCCAGGTGATAGAGAACATAGCCTCTCCTACAGGGACCACAGAAAGCATCGCCAACTGCCCCGGCTTGGGAGTAAAGGGTTTGCCATTTGGAGTTGTGACATGAAATGTTTTTACATCAGGAGTTTCGTCTATGATTTTTGTGATCGTACCCATTTCAGGCAAAAGTGGCTGTTCACTAGGCATCTACGGTCACCTCCTCCAACTGGTTGATAAAGTCGGCTATATTCAGCCCTACCGGACACTCACGCAGACAGCGCCCACATCCGGTACAGAGGAACATCCCATAGCGCTCATGGAAGAACTGCAGCTTATGGAGATATCTGTTACGGATTCTCTCCACTTTAGAAGGCCTGACATCATGACCCCCTGCCATCAGCGCATAATCCTTACCACAGCAGGAATCCCAGGTGCGATATCTAAATCCTTCCGAGGCTTTCGGATTTTTGCAGTTGATATCGAAACAATGACAGGAAGGACAGAGAAAAGCACAGGTGTTACAGCCAATGCACTGTTCAGAAACCTTTTCCCAGATGGGGTGATCAAACATTTGCTGTAGTTTTTCTACAACACCATCGATCTTTACCTGCATCGAGAAAGTAGGTTCCCCTGGCTTCTTTTCGCTGCTATCACTTAACTGCCCCGCTATCTTGTTCATTATCTCTTTGCCTTTATCTGTTTTTGCCTCAAAACCGTACTCTCCATCAAGGTCAAAGAGAGCTATATCAGCACCTTCGGCTTCCGCAGGGTTGACACCCATCTGCTTACAGAAACAGGTATCCTCAGCCCTAGTGCATCCCAGTGAGATGATCACTAAGCGATCTCTTTTTTCCTTATAATAATTGTCCACATAAGTTCTGGTCAGGAAAACCTCATCAAAACACCTGATGGCCTGGACATCACAGGGGCGCACCCCGAAGACAATGAGCTTTTCGCTGCCAGGGGGTGGAATTTCTACGGTATTTTCCTCCCCGAACTTATAGTTATATATCACTTCCGTCTGTGGAAAGAGAACCTCTTTAGGAGACAATGTTGTGTTATGTTCCAGGTCAACCTCAATATCCTTTGTCCAGGGAACAAACCTGCTCATATCTCCTGAACTGCACGGTACAAATACAGTCCCCTCTTTGGCCAACTCCTCCAGCAGCGCGGGAAGCTTATCTTTAGAAACAGCTTTCATCTAAAAACCACCTCCTTGCACCATATCCTACATAAACTCTTCGGGGTCACCGGTCTCATACTGAGTAAGCGGTGGCCTCTGTTCGAGATCCAATCCTGCTTCAAAGGGTCCGAACAGTTCATTTATGTCTTTGATTAATTTTCGGTTAAGCTGCATCAGGGGCAGACCAGCCGGACAGACCCGTTCGCACTCTCCACATTCAATACAGCGGTCAGCAACATGCCATACCCGGATCATATGGAAAACTTGATTCTGTTCAGTACTCACTTCTTTATCCAACCAGCTCGGTTTGGTACAGTCAAACAAGCATTCCGGACAGCTGCATGCCGGACAAACATTTCTGCAGGCATAGCAGCGCAGACATTTATCAGCCTGGGCTGTCCAATAAGCATACTTCTCATCCACAGATTTTTTCTCTAGCTCATTTACTTCAGCAAACCTTTCCTTCTCTTGTGGTTCTTCCACTGGTGAGCCAAGCATTTCATCGTAGAGGACTGGATTGGGATGCCGGCATTCCTCGCACTTCTTCGCTTTAGGCACTGACGTTGCATCCTTGTAGTATCCTCTGACAGCTGTTTTAGGATCTTTCAGACCTGGACAGGGTATACCGATCAGATAGATATTCTCCCTCTTGATCTGTTTATCCTGAAGCATCCTTACTATGCCCCGGGAATCGCAGCCTTTGACAAAAAGGGCAACCTTTTTATCCTTGTTCGGCTTATCCAACAGATAGATGGCCAGGTTGTTAATAGCAAAGTCATCCCATACCAATTTCTCGGCATCTTCGGGTTTATCGATGATCACAGGGGGTGTTGAATAAAAAAACATCCCCTTCTCCCAACCGAGAACTCTTTCAACTTCACCTTTTTCCAGCAATTCCTTCGCTCTCTTCTGCATCAACCCGGTAATCTCATTCATATTGCTCCCTCAACTTTCTGTTGGGGCCCAGCGCCCGGACTTTGCTTGTCAGTTCCTCTACTGTATCCACAAACTTCTGGGCTTCAGAACCGGAGACCCACTTGACTAATAAGCGATCTGGCTCCAGTCCAATATATTCCATCATCCTTGTCACCAAAGAAAAACGCCGTCTTGAAAAGTAATTGCCACTAACATAGTAGCAGTCGCCGGGGTGTCACCCGGCCACCAGTACACCATCTGCTCCCTTTTGAAATGCCTTAAAGACAAACTGGGGATTGATTCGCCCAGAACAGGGAACCCGGATGATGCGTACATCCGGCGGGTACTGCATGCGGTTCAAACCAGCCAGGTCTGCACCCGCATATGCGCACCAGTTGCAGCAAAAAGCAACTATCTTGGTGTCTACAGACACAGGGCATCCACCTCCGCTAATACTTGCTCATTTGTAAACCCTTTAAGGTCAATTGCACCGGCACGGCAAGCCACAGTACATGCTCCACATCCCTGGCAGAGACCGCTGTTAACGGAAGCCACCTGGCGCTCACCCCGGTGCCTATCTTCGATGGTTTTAAGTTCAATGGCCTTATAGGGACAGATATCAACACAAAGGCCGCAGCCTGAACAAACCTGCTCATTCACACCTGTGATCAGGGGGCTGGTAGCCATTTCATCCCTGGAAAAGAGCACAGCCACTTTAGCTGCGGCGGCACTGGCCTGAGCCACAGTATCAGGAATATCTTTAGGACCCTGACAGCAGCCCGCCAAATAAACACCACCTGTAAAGGTTTCCACAGGTTTCAGTTTAGGGTGTGCCTCTGTGAACCATCCATCAGGATCGGTCGACAAGCCGAACAACTGGCCAACACTGCTTGAAGCACTACTGGGTACCATGGCGGTTGCCAAAACCACCATATCGGCTTCTACCTTCACCGGATCCCCTAATAAGGAATCCTCACCACAGACCACCAGTTTATCGCCCAACTGGTAGATACGGGACACCCGTCCCCTTACATATTGAGCACCTTCATGGACAGTCCTCTGGTAAAACTCATCATATGCCTTACCAGGTGTCCTTACATCCATATAAAAGACAACGGCTTGTCCATCTTCGATCTTTTCTATCACCTGATGCGCATGCTTTGCCGTATACATACAGCAGGCCCGTGAACAGTATGACTTCCCTTTAGCATCGTCCCTAGAACCCACACACTTGATGAACACCACGGTTTTGGGCTCTTTCCCATCAGAGGGTCTCAGGATCTTACCTGCGGTGGGACCTGATGCGTTAACTAACCTTTCGAACTGGAGGCCTGTAATTATATCTGGATATTTGCCATATCCATATTCCCCATATGATTCCTCCCAGTCCCAGAGATCAAATCCGGTACCGACTACAACTGCACCGAAGCGATCCTCAACAATTTTATCTTTATCATCAAAATTAATTGCATCCCGTGGGCAATTCTTGGCGCAAATACCGCACCTATCCTTTAATATTTTTCGGCAGCGCTCTGGGTCTATGACTGGCTTACCAGGTACCGCCTGGGCAAATGGTTTGTAGATAGCTGTTCTCTGCCCCATCCCCTCATCAAATTCACTGGAAATCTTTTTGTTGGGGCATTTTTCTATACAGAGACCACATCCCGTACAGAGGTCATGATTCACATATTTCGCTTTTTGTCTTATTTTAACATCAAAATTACCGATATAACCGGAGACTTCCTCAACTTCACAAGAAGTCATCAAAGTAATATTAGGGTGCTGTGCCACAGCACTCATCTTGGGGGTGCTAATTCAAGCCGAACAATCAAGGGTGGGGAAAGTCTTATCTAGCTGGGCCATCCTACCACCAATCGTCGGCTCCTTTTCAACAAGTGTCACCTGGTAACCCGCATCAGCAATATCCAGAGCTGACTGCATCCCCGCAATACCACCGCCGATGACCAGGGCTTTCTTTTCAATGGGTATATAATCCTCTTGCAGAGGAACAACATGAGCCACCTTGTACACAGCCGCTCTGACCAAATCAATGGCCTTCAATGTGGCTGCATCTTTTTCCTTACTATGCACCCAGGAAACCTGCTCTCTGAGGTTAGTCATCACCATCAGATAAGGGTTTTTTCCTGCATCTCCAAGACACTTGCGGAAAGTATCCTCATGCATCCGAGGAGAACAGGAAGCCACTACAATCCTATCCAGGTTATGCTCCTTTACAGCCTCTTTGATCACTTCCTGGCCAGGCTCAGAACACATATATTGATAATCTGTGGAATAAGCTACATAAGGAAACTTCTTAGCTTCTTCCGCTACCCGATGGCAGTCCACTGCAGCAGCTATATTTGAACCACAGTGGCAGATAAAAACTCCTATTCGTTTCACCAGGCTCCTTACCTCCTTTACGCAGTTTCTTTCCTACCAATTTCCATTGCAAGGGAAACTGAGTCGACAAAGTGCTTTTCCAATCCGATCTCTTTGGTGCTAGCTCCGAAAGAGAGAGCCATTAATTCTGTAAAATAATATATCGGCAAATTAAAATCTGCTTTGTATTTTTTCTTGATTTCTTCCTGGCGAAGATCTAAATTCATCTGACACATTGGGCAAGCGGCCGCAATACAATCCGCCCCACATAGCTGGGCGGCGCGAAGTAATTCATAAGATAATGGTAGGCCGTTTTCGGGAGATAGCGTGACCATCCCTGCACCACAGCACTCAGTTTTATGCGGCCACTCTACCGGAGTACCACCCAAAGCTGTAATAAGATCATCCATGCTCTGGGGATCCTCTGTCCGGTCGTCAAAATGTCCCAATTTCGGTGGGCGCACCAAAAAGCACCCGTAATAGCAAGCAACCTTTAAACCTGTCAAGGGTTTTGTTATTTCTGCCCCAATGGCGTTCAAACCAACTTTATCAACAAAAACTTCCAGGATAGACCGGGTATTATTGGTAGCATGATAATCCATATCGATCACCTGGGCTACTTCCTGCTGCACTTCTTCGTCCTGGCGTACAGCTGTTTCCACATTTTTAAAGTGAGTGTAACAGGCTGCACAAGGCACTGCCACATCTAAGCCCTCTTTTTCCGCTATTGCCAAATTGCGGGCAGGCAAAGCCAATGCCAGCAAATGATCCACTGTATGAGCGGAACTAGCACCACAACAATTCCAACTGGGTATTTCCCATAAATCAAGATCAACTTTCTTGGCACAATATTCTGTGGAAAGATTGAATTCGATACCGGTTGTTTCTAATGAACAACCAGGATAATAAGCGACCTTCATGCTTAACCTCCCCTCCTTTCCCGTACTCTCTCAAAGATCTTTTTGACCTCCCCACCATCTCCGATCCTTGGAGGCAGCATCGCCAGCTTACCCTTGGACATCATCTTAGGCCCCAAATCCATATTGTTGAATAGCTTCCGAGAGCGAAGGTTATTTTTCATCGTCATCTCCATCTCATAGAGCCGACCATTGTTCTTCACAGACTCCAAAAAAGCCTTGTGGAAGATAAGGATATTAGGCATAGCAGCAACACCTTGTTTTTGAGACTCTATGCGCAGCAATTCCATCATTTTGGCAGGATTCACATCACGGGGGCAACGTGTACTGCATGTCTCACAGGATAAACAGAACCAGATAGCCTTTGATCGCAAAGCCTTATCAGCTAACCCCATCTGCAGCAGCCTTACGACCTGCCTTGTTGTGTAATCCATGGACTCGGCCATAGGGCACCCGGCAGTACACTTGCCACACTGATAGCAGGCACTGATATCAATGCCCTCGGTCATTAATTTCTCCGTCCATTCTTTAGCTACAGGATGCAAAACAGATAATTCAATGTTTTCCATACTTTCATCTCACCACCTTCTGATTATTGGTAGTCATACATAACCTCCCAACTGTACGGACAACAGAAACTACAGCTCACCTCCTGCAGAAAATTCTTTGTGTAAAATAACTGTTCGGAAAGCTGCATCAACTTAGCTGTATACTATATATTATAATAGATCTTTACTACCACATAAAAACAAAGAAAGCCGAGCACTGAAAGTTTTATATAAAAAGGTATAGTTGCTAACAACTATACCTCCGCGAACCCCTATCTGCCATCTCCACCCTAGGTGTTTCCGTTTTAAGTTGAAAACACAAAGTTTACACATCAGATTACCTAATCCTAAATGCTACCCAATAGCTTTCAAACTTTAAGAACTGGTAACCTTAACGAGTTAAGATGAGGTTAACAGAATAATCTTTGTTTCATTATTATATATTCGTGAATATTGGCTGGTATCCTGCTTTAGAAAATAATTATTTCTTTTCTTTTTCCGGTCGGGCGCATTCCCCTCCCCGACCCTGTAGAATTTCTAAGGAATGGGGAAGAGCTGGCATAATAACCTCCAGATTTTCACGGACAGCCCGGGGACTGCCAGGTAGATTTATAATCAATGTCCTGCCACGGCTCCCAGCCACAGCTCTGGAGATCATGGCATGAGGCGTTTTTTCCAATCCTTTTATACGCATTGCTTCGGCAATACCCGGTATAACACGCTCCACCACATCCATGGTCGCCTCAGGGGTCACATCCCTTGGACCAAGGCCTGTACCACCGGTAGTCAGAACCAGGTCAACCTGCTCCAGGTCAGCATACTGCACAAGCTTTTCCGCCAATACTTTTCTTTCATCAGGCACCACATCATAGGCAACAACTTCGCCATCGATCCCGGCAACCAGTTCTCTGATCACCTGAGCACTGCGGTCTTCTCGCTCCCCTCGTGAGCCTTTATCACTTGCTGTCAATATGGCTACTAAGATCTTTCCCAATTCTGTTCACCTTCTCTAATAAATCTTCCGCTTTTGCCGCCGAACTTTTCCACAAGGCGAATCTCCCCGATCACCATACCGCGGTCGACAGCCTTGCACATATCATAGATCGTTAAAGCCGCTGTACTCACTGCGGTCAATGCCTCCATCTCTACTCCTGTTTTCCCCTGACAGCTAACCTGAGCCTCAATCTCAACAGCGGAGTGCTGGTCATCATAGCGAAAATCGAGATCGATTCCGGTCAACAAAAGGGGATGGCACATGGGAATCAGTTCAAAGGTTCTTTTTGCACCCATAATTCCTGCCACCTGGGCAACAGCCAGTACATTCCCCTTTTTTATACCCCCTGTTTTGATCAGTTCCAGTGTCTCCGGATTCATATAAACCTTGCCTCGGGCACGAGCCACTCTCTTTGTGATATCCTTGGTGCCCACATCGACCATCCGAGCCCTGCCTTGGTCATCAAAATGCGTAAAATCATCCATTGGTTCATCCCCCTATCTGGCACATTCCCCGCCCTTTTGCAGAAGCACCGGTTGCCAGATGATGATTTGCCGGTTTTAAGTCTACGGCTTTCTGAAATAGCTGCTGGAGTTCTTTATCCCCTGCACCGGCTCTCAGGGCATTCACCAGGCTGACCTCATGCTGATCATGTAAACAGGGGCGAAGTTTCCCGTCAGCTGTCAAACGCAAGCGGTTACAGCCTGCGCAGAAGTGGTTGCTCATGGCATGGATGAAACCGATGCTCCCCCTGGCCCCGGGGATAGTAAAATACTCTGCAGGACCGCTGCCCTTTACCCCGGACACAGGTTGCATCTCTCCCAAGACCCTTTCAATTTTACTTCTAACCTCTCCACAGGAAATAAAGGAATTATCAGCCATCCCCCAGCTGCTACCGATAGGCATTAATTCAATAAAACGCACATGAAGGGGGTATTCTCGGGTCAAACGGGCAAAATCCACTACTTCTCCCTCATTAAAACCCCTGAGAGCAACAGTATTGATCTTAACCGGTTCAAACCCCAACGATAATACCTTCTTTATTCCCGCCCACACCTGCTTCAAGTTGCCACCTCTGGTGATCTGGCGGTACTTTTCTTCATCAAGGGTATCCAGACTGATGTTGAGCCTTTTTGCCCCAGCATCCCTGAGCCGCTCTGCCAACTGCGGTAGCAAGATACCATTGGTAGTTATGGCAATATCATCCACCTCAGGCCTTAAAGCCAAAGCCTTGATGAATGGTATAACACCTTTGCGCAACAGGGGTTCCCCACCGGTCAGCCTGAACTTATTGATCCCCAACTGGAGAGCTACCTCTGCTACCCGCAGAATCTCCTCTATACGCAGGATCTCCTCCCGCGGCTTGGATGTAATCCCCTCCGGAGGCATGCAGTAAATACAACGAAGGTTGCAGCGATCAGTAATGGATATTCTCAGGTATTTGATCAGACGCCCGAAGCGATCCTCCATAATTACCCCCCTCCTGTGATAATCCCTTGCTTTTCCTCTGCCTTTTAGGTCTCCCCCATGATCTTTCCACAGTCACGAAAATCGTACCCCTGCAAATGTCTGGCTGCCTGTTGGAAATCGGGGTCATCAAGGAGCTCCCGAACCAAGCTGACCTCCTTTTCATCCCATAATTCAGCAGGGATGCACAGGTCATAACGCTCCTCTCCAACAGGTATGAAATCAAGCCCCAAGGCAGAGGCAGCAGCCTGGATCCCTAGACCCACATCAGCACTTCCCGAAGCCACAGCAACGGCCACAGCCATATGGGTATATTCCTCACGCTCATAACCCTCTACAGCTGAAGAGGCGATTCCCTCCTCCTTGAGGAGGTGATCAAACAGCAGGCGGGTTCCTGAACCCCGCTGCCTGTTAATAAAACGCAAGCCAGATTCAGCCAGGTCTTTAAGACCTTTGACCCCTTTGGGATTACCGGGTGGCACCAACATCCCCTGGATGCGATAGGATAGGTTGACCAAAATCATCTTACGCCCAGCCAAAACCCTCTTCACAGAGGAAATATTATATTCCCCTGTCTCTTCATCCAAGAGGTGGACACCTGCCAAGTGTGCCTCACCACGACGCAAAGCTGTCAATCCCCCCATACTTCCCACATGTGATGAAATAAGGCGAAAGCCAGGGTATTTTTGCTGGATCAGATCAGCTATATGGTCCAGAACTAAATCATGGCTCCCCACCACAACAGTTGTACGAGGAATCCCTTCCGGCCGCAGGAGGCGTACATCTACCTCTGTACCTGCCGGATACCCTTCTGATAGCCGCGGCACACACACAACTCCATCAGCCTGAACCAAAGATGTAACAGTCCCTGCACCGCGGGGTAATGACTGAACGATCAGCTTGTCCCTGACCTTCCCCAGACGCACCCTGATATACTCCTCTGCCCCCAAACTAGAAACAGTTTTCCTGCTTACATAAGCCTTTTTATATATATCATCAGGGAGAGATACCCCATTCTTCTGGTAGATCACAGGCCGTGCAAAAAGTTCAAAGGCCAGTGCAGCCGAAACAGGGTAACCGGGAACACCGATCACAGGTTTTCTCCTGACTGCTCCCAAACTCACCGGTTTCCCCGGACGGATAGCCACCCCATGGACAAACACCTCCCCCAGTTCACGAAAGAGAGGCACTGTATAGTCCTCCCTCCCATGGGAAGAGCCGGCAATAACAGCCAACAGATCAGCCTTATCCAGGTATTCCAAGATTCTTTCTTTTAAGAGATCATAATCATCAACAGTAGGGGGCGCATAAACAGGTATTCCTCCCCATTCTTCCACAAGTCCTCCCAACACACGACTGTTGGAATCGATCACATCCCCGGGTTTTAGATCAGTTCCCGGAGCAACGATCTCCGTCCCTGTAGGCAGCAGAGCAACACGAACTTTCGGAAAAACATCCACCTCTGTCAACCCCGCTGTGAGCAGCCCCCCTAAATCATAGGGACGGATCCTTTGATGAGAGGGCATGACCATCTCAGTTTCAATGAAATCCTCACCAACTACACGCACATGCTGCCAGGGAGCTGCTGAGGAGATAATCTCTACAAACCCTTCCTCAGGAAAGTGAACATCCTCGATCATGATCACTGCATTAAACCCCGCAGGAAGGGTATCCCCTGTATCCACTATAATTGCCTGTTCTCCCATTTTAAGGCGCAGAGGTGTCGTCTCTGAAGCCCCGAAGGTATCTGCCGAATTGACGGCGATCCCGTCCATGGCAGCAGCGTGATAATGGGGGGAGGAAACAGCAGCAAAAACAGGCTGCGCTGTTATCCTGCCGCGGCATTGTTCTACAGGGATTCGCTCAGCTTCCCCCGTATTTAACGCACCCAGCCCCTCCAACCTGTCTAAATAACACCGGAGGGCATCTTCCCGCGGTATATTCTCCAAATATGGTTGGCTGATAATTGCCACAAAAGCCACCACCCTAATAAATTAAGTTAAAGAACATAATCTGTGCCAAATAAATAAATATCCACAATGCTACCAGCTGCTATACCTTCACTCTCCAGTGGAACTCTCATCAGCCCGTCCGCTTCTACTAAAGGAGTGAGCAGACCGGATTTTCCAAGAACAGGCTCAGCTATAATCTCTCCATCATTTCGCTGTAGTTTAACGAAAATAAACTCTTCCCTGCCAGGAGCAGAGCCAATACTGCGGGAGAGCAAAGATTTTATCGGGGGTGTTCCTACAGGAAGTTCATGATAACTCCCGAACCTCAATAAAGGTGAAGCGAGCAGCTCAAAAGTGATCAGTGCTGCTGCCGGGTGCCCCGGCAGTCCGAAGACCGGTTTTTTCTCCACTACACCACCGAGTGTCGGTTTCCCCGGCCTGACAGCCATTCCGTGAAAAACAACACCAGGCTCTCCCAACGAAGAAATTATCTCTGCTGTATAATCTTTTGTTCCCACAGAACTCCCACCTGATATCACAACCAGGTCATTCTCCTCATAGGCCTGCTGCAGTTTCTCCTGCAGCAATTGAGGATCATCCTGTACAACACCATAGATATTTGGCTTTCCTCCCAGTTCCAGTGTTTTAGCAAAAAGAGTATAGGAATTAATATCACGAACCTGTCCAGGATTCGGTTTTATTGTAGGGTCAACTATTTCATCCCCAGTAGAAACAATTCCCACACTCAATGGCACAAAAACATCCAGTTCCATCTCTCCCAAGGCTGCCAGATACCCAATATCCTGAGAACGAAGCAGATGATTTGCCGGGAAAACCTGGTCCCCTGCCCTGATATCCTCATCAGCCCTTAGGACATTTTCCCCTGGACCTGCCGGTTTCAAAACCTCTATAAAGCCCTCACCGGCAGCTTCAGTATACTCCACCATGACAGCAGCATCAGCCCCAGGGGGCAGCATCGCCCCTGTAGCGATCTGCATCGCTTCACCAGAAGCAAGCTCCCGCTCAGGAATTGCCCCCATGCGGATATCATCGGTTACGGTGAAAAATGCCGGCAGCCCCTCACTGGCACCGAAAGTATCCTGTGCCCTGACAGCATAACCGTCAACAATGGAGCGAGCAAACCCTGGTACATTTTCCCTTGCTGTGATCGATTTGGCCAAGCGTCTCCCTAAGCATTCAAGGAGCGGTTTCTTTTCACTCAGTCGCAATTCCGCCGGCAGATTAGCCGCCAATTTTTCCCTTGCTTCAACAACTGTTAGAACCTTTAATAGCCCTTCTTTCAATGTGAAAACTCCTTATTAAAAACATCCTAGAGCACAGCCATAAAGTTTAATATCTAATTCATCGCAGGCATCCCCTATAACCTTGAGTTCAACCCCCAAAGAGAGGGCAATGTCCCTGGCTTCCGGGCAAGAAATCCTCCCATCAGAAGCAGCTTCTAAAATAGCCTTTTTTAACTTAGGATCCACACTAGTTTTATCATTTTTTCCCATCGCTCTCTTCCCCCTTAGTTTCTACAATTAATAAAAAAATAGCGCCAACCTGGATAATCCGCGCTATTCCTAGACATTAACTCCTTTCCGAGGTTGGAAGGTGTCTGGGTTACCCCTCTACCCTACAGCATTGTACTGGCTTCGGTCAGCTCCCGCAGCCAAAGTGCCTAAATAAAGCTAAATCGGAGTCCTTTAGTTATCAGCCTTATATTTTTAATTATACATGAAAATCCTCTTTTTTTCTTCATGCCTTGACAAATCATAAAACTTCATTCAAGCTTCCCTTTCGGTACCCTAAAAGATCAAGGGTTACATAAGAAAAACCAATTTTTTTAACATTTTTAATTATCTCATGGCGGTGCTCAAGAATAGTTTCAAAAGCATCGACTGCTGTCTCAATTCTGGCAATATCTCTGTGATAACGCACTCTCACCTGATCATCAATTAAAGAATTTAAATAGCATTCTGCATCTTCGATCATTTTTAGTTTCTTTACAGTTATTTCTTCACCATAAGGAATTCTACTCGCCAGACAGGCTGCCTCTGACTTGTTCCATGTAGAAAGCCCTGCTTCATATGAATATTGACGAATCTCTTCTTTCGTAATCCCTTCATCTAAAAGGGGGCTGTGCACCCCTATCTCTTGAGCTGCCTTCATTCCAGGTCGATAATCGCCTTTATCATCCTGATTTGCGCCATCCAAAACAGCATGATAACCTTTATTGCAAGCTAGTTCATAGAGTGTCCCGAAAAGATAGCGCTTACAGTGATAGCAGCGTTCAGATGAATTGCCCCTAACCTCAGGAATCTTTAATGGATCCGCAGTTATAATCATGTGGTTAGCCCCAAGAAGTTGAGCAATCTCCTGAGCATCCTGTACCTCCTGACGTGGAATCAAGTCGGTATCTAAAGTTACAGCCAAAACCCTTTCCCCCAGTTCCTGAACAGCAACCATTAAAAGAAAGCTGCTATCCACACCACCGGAAAAAGCCACAATAGCACTTTCGTAGTTTTTCATCCTTTTTCTTAATGCCTCTAGCTTTTGATCAGTCATTTTTACCTACCTTACTTAAAATCTTACTTAAAACATTCCACAGAACAATTATTCTATAGAACACTGTGATAATCCTTTGGTAAAACAGAAATAAAACGGCACCTGTCTTGACATGCGAAACAAGTGCCAGCCTTGAACCGGCGCAATTTTTTGCTCAGCTCTTTGAAATATAGAAAAACAATTATGCGCAAAGTACCAAAATTTCAGTATACATTACGCTTTTTTGCATCTCTGCCGAAATTGCGTAAATAAATATGGTTTTTGATCGAATTTTTATGCAATAAGAACCGTCCCCACTGCAGCATTAAAGTGCAGATCTGTAAATTTCAGCGATTTCTTCTACAGTCGCATCTCTAGGATTGGTAATTAGACAGACATCGTTTGCTGCTGCCTTACTGAGTTCCGGAATATGCTCTTCCTTTAGACCGATTTCCGAAAGGCTCCTTTTGGCACCAATATCAATGCATAACCGTTCTACAGCTTCAACTGCCTTCTCCGCTGCTTCCCTGAAACTGAGCCCTTCTATGTTCTCTCCCATAGCTCTGGCAATATCAGCATAGCGATCCGTACAGGCAATCATATTGAAGCGCATCACATAAGGAAGCAAAATAGAATTTACCTCGCCGTGGGGGAGGTTAAGAAGGCCTCCCAGCGGGTGTGCCATAGCATGAACTGCACCCAAAATAGCATTAGACATAGCAACTCCTGCCAGTAAACTGGCCATTGCCATGCTTGTCTTGGCCTCAATGTTAGTGCGAGAAGCTACAGAAGCCCTTAGAGATGTAGTAATCATGGTGATAGCCTTCAAAGCGCAGATATCAGTCATCGGTGTAGCCGCAACTGAGACATAGGCCTCAATTGCATGGGTTAGGGCATCGATCCCTGTGTTTGCTGTAAGCCGGGCATCCTTCGTGCTCAAAAGAATAGGGTCAATAATGGCAATATCAGGCACCAGGGATTTTGAACCGATGGTCATCTTAACCTTTCTGTGAGTATCAACTGCAATAACAAACTGTGTTACCTCTGCTGCAGCTCCTGCTGTAGTGGCTACACACAGCAGAGGAGGAAGAGGCTTTTCAATCTTGTCCACACCTTCGTAATCGTGGATCTTACCCCCATTGGTAGCTAGAACAGCGACTGCTTTGGCTGCATCATTGGCACTCCCACCCCCCAAGCCCACCACAGCATCACACCCTGTTTCCAGGTATAGTTCCTTGCCATGGTCAATCTCAAAGTCCTTAGGGTTTTCAGTTGGTTCTGCCCAGACCTGATACTCCAAGCCAATATCATTCAAATGTTTAACCGCCTCATCGACCCAACCGGACTTTTTCACACCTTCATCAGTAACCAAAAAAATTCTTGTCGCCCCTAAACGGCTGGCACTCTCCCCAACCAAATTTAAAGTGCCCCTGCCAAAAATAATCTCAGGAACCATAAACTTAAATATCTCCATCGCTACACCCCCTCGATATTGAGAAACCCTTTTAATACAATTATTCTTGATTAATGTACAATTTTCCTTTTTTATTCGACATTTTTTATTAATAAAGACGACCAGGAAACTCTCCCTGGTCGTCAGTTTTCTGTATCATTGAATCATAACTTATGCCATGGGTTTCATACTTTCTTCATATATGGCCCTTACAACTTTTTCGTCAGCCTTAATTGGAGCCACACCTAACAGAACATCTAAAGATGGTGTGTTGAAAGCCAGGTTCACCAGTTTGTCAACATCACTTTCCTTATACCCCATATCTTCTAGCTTTTCTGTGACACCTACACTGAACAGCCACTGCTCAACACCGACTGCACACTCTTCTGCCTCACCCGGAACACCTTTCAGGCCAGGAACAATAGGTGCATAGACTGCAGATAGAATTTCCGGAACTGCAGGATAAGTGTATTTAATTACTGCAGGAAGAAGTATTGCTAAACCAAGGCCATGAGCCAGATCCGGTTTTACAGCACTCAATGGATGTTCCATAGCATGGGTAAAGTGCAGCAATCCGTTGTCAAAGTCAATACCTGCGATCATGGAGGCATAAAGCAGGTAATACCTTGCTGTCAGATCATCCGGATGTGCAACTGCCTGAGGCAGATAGCGGGCGACCAAACGCGCTGTTTCCTCAGCCAGTAACACAACATATGGGTTAGTAACTAAAGAAGTACAAGCTTCATTGACATGGTTCAAAGCATCAATACCAGTGTAGCGTGTCTGGTTGGCCGGAAGTCCAATCAATACAGCTGGGTCATCGATAGCAAATGTCGGATAGATGCAGTCACCAACTAAGCATGGTTTGTATTCCATTTCCGGGATGCTGGCCACAGCAAATCTGTCGACTTCAGTACCTGTTCCATGAGTGGTATTGATAGCTATAATAGGAACTGCATTCTCTGCAGTGAATTTGAAGGTATAAAGATCTCTGGCATTATACTGGGCGTTATCAGGATGAAGAAGCACTGCAGCACTCTTGCAGGTATCGATAGGGCTGCCGCCGCCGATTCCGAAAACTGCTCCGGCACCGATTTCTTTCCCCATTTTGACCGCTTTATCGATTCCGTCAACGGTCGGATTAGGAACAACCTCATCATACATTGTCCAGGCTATCCCGCGTTTCTTCATGGCAGGCTCTAAAACATCCCAAACACCGGTAACTTTATAGACGGTTTTATCAGTGCAGATCAAAACCTTGTCAATTCCCTGGTTTTTCAGCCAGTCACAGATGTCGTTAACCTTTTGGAGAGCCCCAACACCCAAATAGCAGAGGGTACGACTACGAATCTCCATAACCTGATTAATATTAATTTTCGATTCCCAATTCATAAAATTGTTTGCCTCCTTCAAATTATTTGTTTACTTATTCACTTCTTTTCTCACCAACCAATTATCTTACACCGACCACCTCCGAAAAATATTATGTTTATTGCTTACATAAGTTAAATAATAGCAAATATCGTGCCAGCAGCTTGTCTAGGAGAATTACTTGGATAACACAGGCATTTATCTCTTGTTTGTACAGAAAAACAATAGGACTCGCCGTCAATGCGGCAAGTCCTTAACGAAATAACGTAAAATATACCAATTTCACGTTATGCTTATGACTATATCTTGTTATTATTATTTACTGACATTCGCAACGTCTCTGGCAAGTTTATTTCTTCTACAATTAGGGCAGAGATTATCACCTGATACAGTCAATTCCAGTTGTTCTTTTACATGTTCTTTAACAGGCAGTGTACTGAAATAGTTCCCACACACTTCACAGCGGGACATTTCAAAAGATTTATGCCAGATCTCCTGACGACCACCTTCTTTTTTGACACTAATCACCCCTGTAGGGCAGACATCAGCACAAGCATTACAGCCAATACAAACAGGGGATTCTTCATCAAAAGGTGTAGCCACCCTTTTCTCTGTACCACGCATAATGGTGGAAATGGCATAAGCCCCCACTTTTTCACAGGCTTTAATACAGAGCCTGCACATAATACATTTTTCCTCTGGATCAACAGGCTCAACACCAGTGCACTCATATTCCTGATGTAATTCCTTCATATAATCGCTGTTCGGTGCCCGCCTGTAGAGCAGTGTTATAATGTTACTCCTGATCTCCAGGAGCTCAGGAGTGCTGGTCTGCACCTCAATCTCACTCGTAATGGGGTAGGTGCAAGAGGCAACCAAACGCTTACGGTCACCCTCTTTGACTTCCACCATACACATCCGGCAAACGCCCTGGCCGCCGAAGGCTTCACTGTAACACAGAGTAGGAATCTCTACCCCTGACCTGTTAGCTGCATCCAGTATGGTTTCTCCAAAATTGGCTTCTATTTCGTTTCCGTCAATTGTTACCTTCATTTTTCCCACCCCCCTATCTCACTTTAATAGCCTGGAATTTGCAGTTATTGATGCATTCCCCACACTTGATGCATTTCTCAGAATCAATTGTATGAGCTTTTTTCTTCTCCCCAGTAATGGCATCAGCAGGACAATTTCTGCGGCAGCGGCCGCAGCCTGTACAGAGCTCTTCATCAACATAAAATTCAGTCAGTTCCTTACAAATCCCCGCCGGACACCTGTGATTATTGATGTGCTCCAGATATTCATCACGGAAATACTTCAATGTAGAGAGTACAGGGTTGGGAGCTGTTCTGCCCAGGGCGCATAAAGCGGCCTGCTGAATAGTTGAACTCATACTCTCTAGAAGATCCAGATCCTCAAGTTTACCTTTCCCTTCACAGATACGGGTCAGGGTTTCCAGGAGGAAACCAATTCCCTCTCTACAAGGGACACACTTACCGCAGGATTCTTCTGCTAAAAAGTTAACATAATAGCGTGCAACGTCTACCATACAGGTGCGGTCATCCATAACGATCAGGCCACCTGATCCCATCATAGAACCGGCTTGGGTAAGAGAATCAAAATCTACCGGCAGGTCAAGCAGGCTTTCAGGGATACAGCCACCTGAAGGACCTCCTGTTTGCACAGCCTTGAACTGCCTCTTATTCTGGATACCGCCGCCAATATCAAAAATTATCTCACGCAGTGTGGTGCCCATAGGCACTTCAACCAAGCCAGTATTGACAACTTTTCCTACCAGAGAAAACACCTTGGTGCCCTTGCTGTTTTCTGTCCCAATGGCTGCAAACTTTTCAGCTCCAAGGTTGATAATCACTGGAATATTAGCCCAGGTTTCTACATTATTGATTACAGTAGGATGCTCCCATAACCCTTTCTCTGTAGGATAAACATACTTGTCCCAGGGTTCTCCAACATTACCCTGTATAGAATTGATCAATGCAGTTTCCTCACCACAGACAAAAGCTCCTCCACCACGGACAATTTCTATGTCAAAGCAAAGGTTGCTGCCCAAAATATTTTTTCCAAGATAACCGCATTCGCGGGCAGTTTTGATGGCATTGGTAAGGTTTTTAACAGCCAGGTCATATTCATCTCGCACATAAATAAACCCAGCTGAAGCGCCAATAGCATAGGCGCAGATAATCATTCCTTCGATAACCGTATGGGGGTCACCCTCCAGAATACTGCGATCCATAAAAGCCCCAGGATCACCCTCATCCCCATTGCAGATCACATACCTTGGTGGATTATCTACAGCAGCACAGGATTTCCATTTGAGACCCGTCGGAAAGCCACCGCCCCCTCTCCCACGCAAATCGGATTTAAGGACATCTTCAATAACTTCTTCTGGAGTCATAGTTTTGATGGCTTTTTCCAGAGCCTGATAACCGCCTCGCACTAGGTAATCCTGGACCTCCGCAGGGTCAATCTCCCCGATATTGCGCAGAGCCACCTTTTTCTGCCCCTTATAGAAATTGGTTTCATGGTGTGACTTATAGCGCTTTTTGGTGGCAGGATCGCGATACAGCAACCGCTGAACAAGTTCCCCCTGCTGCAGTGTCTTTTCCACTATTTCCGATACATCCTCTGCTTTTACCCTGCAGTAGGTAATGTCGTCAGGAAGGATTTTGACAAGGGGACCTTTTTCGCATAAACCATTGCATCCTGTAGCTTTAGCAAATGTTTCAACCCCAAAATTCGCGTTCCCTTTAAGGGCATCACAGAGTGCCTCATAAACAGCACCGCTGCCATTGGCCAGACACCCAGTACCACAACATACCAAAATCATTCTTTTGTCAGGGTTATGATTCTCTTCCATCTGACTCATCGCTCTGCCCCCTATACTCCTTTATGATATCTCTTAATAAAGCAGGTGTAACCTTAGGATATACCTGATCATTTGCTACGAGAACAGGCGCTAAAGCACATGCTCCTAGGCAGTTTACCGTTTCCAAGGAAAACTGCCCATCGGGTGTGGTTTCACCAGGTTTAATCCCTAGAGCTTTATAAATTTCGTCAATAATAACATTAGAACCTTTTATATGACAGGCAGTCCCATCACAAGCCTTGAGTATTACGCGACCCTTGGGAACAAGACTAAACGCTTTGTAAAATGTGGCCATACTGAAGATAACTGACACCGGGGCATTGACATGTTGAGCTGTCATTTGCAGGGCCTCTTTCGGCAAATAATTGAAATGCTTTTGCAAATCTTGCATAATCGCCAGGGTAAATCTTTGTTCAGGGGGGTAACTGCTAACTATTTTCTCAATGACCTGCCTGTCATCTGGCTGCTGGCTGTTTACCGCCATGATTATACCTTCCTCCTCACCTATCAGTTTTATAATGCAGTAGGTATTTTTTTACTTCAATTTTCAAGGTGTAATTCCTTTATTGAACTAGAAGGGGGCGGAACAACTTTTCCACCCCCTTTTATCTTCACCCACCTGCAAGTCTAGGGAAGATTGCCACCTCATCTTCTTCATTCAAAGGTGTTTTCAGACCTGCCAAATGCTCTATTGCTCTCCCGTTAACCAGAATGATTACATCTTTACCGATTTGTTTCTCCTGATTGGGTGCAGTTGGTGTGAAAAGCCACCTGGTCATTTCTTTGCCATAATGAGCGGAAAGTTCCTCGAGCAGTTCGACCAGTATCGTTCCTGTAAAATCGGTAGTTTCCTTCACCCCAGTAATGTCTCGGAGAAGAGCAAAAAACTTCACTTTCAAAGGGGATCACCCCCCTTCATATTATTATTGGATGTCTAACTCCTGCAGTTTTTCAGAAGTAGGTCTTCCCTCAGAATCCCAACCACGCAATTCATAGTATTCGGGAAGCATAACATCCAATTTATTGACAGATCCCTTGCAAGGCCCAATTTTAATCGGGTCTTTTAACAGACGCGGAGGTAACGAATCATCCTTTTTGGTAAAACCATTTGTGATGTTGAACAGCCGCTCCATATTCCAGATTCTTTCTCCTGCTTTCATTAATTCTTCAACAGTATAATCAATTCCTGTTGCAGCGATCATCTGTTCGGAAATCTCAGGTGCACCGATAGCAAAGGTTAGGAACAAGCAGATCCCAGCGGAATCTACAGCTGCTGTTAAGTCCTGGAAGGTCTTTGTCCACCCTGCTTTGCCCTCAGTGGCCAGGTTATCCAATTTTTCAGGGAGACCCAAGATCTCTGGTGAGGTCATATAACCGCGCACATGACAGCCACCCCGGTTGTTGGTGGCATAGCTAAGACCCATACCCTGCAATGCTCTGGGGTCGTAAGCAGCCATTTCTTGTTTTTTGCAGGTCATGGACAGCTCTGGATGACCATATTTGCTAGCCATACGGTAAGAACCTTCAGCCAGATCATCCCCGATACCTTCTCTAAAAGCAGTCTTTCTGGCAAGCTCTACCATTGTTGCCGCATCCCCGAAACGCATGGGACAGTCTGCATCCTTCTCAGTAATAGCTCCGATCTCATAGAGCTCAAAAGCACAGGCAATAGTGCTTCCCAGTGTAATAGGATCCATCCCCAGTTCATTGCAGTAGTTGTTGGCTTTAATAATAGCTGCCAGATCATCGATACCGCAGTCAGCACCAAAGGACCAACCTGCTTCATATTCAGGCCCTTCGCCAAAGCTCTTGTAGGGGCCGTCAGGTACGTTAACAATCCTGCCGCACCCGATATTACAGCCCATGCAGCCTTTATTGCGGACAAGATATGTCTTGGCTAGTGTTTCACCGCTGGTGGCATCAGCATTGGGAAATGTGCCGGAATCCCGAAAGTTATGGACCGGCAGCCCACCAGATTGATCGAGAATGTTGATCAGGATCTGGGTACCATAAGCAGGGAGCCCCTGACCCGTCACCGGGTGATCAGCTACCATTTTGCGAGCCCTTATCAATGCATTCATGAAGGCATCGGGATCAGCCACTTTGACTCCACCAGTGCCCCTCACTACAACAGCTTTTAGATTCTTGCTACCCATCACAGCACCGACTCCAGAGCGCCCGGCAGCTCTTGTATAGTCATTCAAAACACAGGCAAACTTGACCAGGTTCTCTCCGGCAGGTCCAATACAAGCCACCCTGGCATCAATATTGGTCTCTTCTCTCAGGGTATCGGTTGTTTCATTAACATCCTTCCCCCAGAGATGTTCTGCACAGCGCAGTTCAACTTCACCATCATTGATCCATAGGTAAACTGGCTTTTCTGACTGGCCTTCCAAAATGATCCCGTCATAACCAGCATATTTCAATTCTGGCCCCCAATAACCACCTGCATTTGATGCTGCCATAGTGCCAGTAAGGGGTGCCTTACAGATCACATTGTAGCGGCCGGCATTAGTTGCCATTGTACCAGTCAAGGGACCGGTCATAAAGATTAAATTATTTGCTTCACTAAGGGGATCCATCTTGGGGTCACACTCTTTGGTCCAAAGACGTGTTCCCAACCCGCGGGCCCCAATGTAGTTTTTTATTTCCACTGGATCCAGGGCTTCTTTTTTCACTGTTCCATCGCTCAAATTAACCCGTAAAATCTGTCCTACCCAGCCGTACATTATTCAGTCACCTCCTGCAGTACCTCTTTAAATTTTGAGGCATATGCTCGTTTTTTGGCCAGTATGCCAGTACTGGCTTCTACATAGGCGATAGCTCCACTAGGACAGAACTTAGCACACTGGGGGTCACCATCACAAAGATCGCATCTCAGGATGCGATTCTTTGCAGGGTCATAAGCAATATTACCAAAGGGACATGCTTGAACACACATCTTACAGCGGATGCATTTTGCATCATCCACTACCAGCACGCCTGTAGACTCATTGCGTTTTAGTGCTCCAGTCGGACAGACCTTCTCACATGCTGCAGTCTCACATTGCAGACACATCAGTGGTACAGAAATTCCCTCTCTCTCAAACTGCACCACATTGACCCGCGCCGCACTGGGACGAAACTCTCTGTCATGTTTAAAAGAACACGCCAGTTCGCAGGTACGGCACGAAATACATTTCTCTGGATTCAGCATCAGTACCTTAGCCATCCTTGGTCTGGCCCATTATTAAAGCCAGACACTCCACCTCCCTCTCGTAACTTTGGTGTATTGATGTACACGAAATAGAACATATTATTGATCTGACTGTACAACTACCTCCTACATTTTTCAGCATCCATTTTATAAAAATAAAATAGATAACTAACCTTCCTAAAAACCTCCTTCCTGTTTTCATTATTTTTTTACAGCTGTCCATACTATTTCATTAAAAAATAACGCAAATATCATGCCAATTACTGCAAAATAACAAAGAATCATGGCATTATTAATCATTTTGTATTCAATTAACCACTTTAGAACCGCATTGCTGAGTACCAGCCATCATGAACTCACCTGTTACCCACTGTTTTAAATAAAAAGCTGCCACTTTCGCGGCAGTTTCCCATCAAATTTACGGAACAATAACGAAATTTTGTACTCTATTATTTCTTTTCCTTGTACAGATAGCGTAAAACCCTCGGTGTCGTCCCCAACCACTTCGCTGCTTGAGGATAACGCCCACCAGAAGCATTCAAACTCTTTTCAATAATTTTTTTAGCTGCTTCATTGGAAACATCCTTAAGTGAATCCAAAAAAGCTGGAAGGTCAAATCCGTCTTTTACATCTATCTGATCGATATAATCATTCAGGCTGGCTGTCACCTCATCAAGCCAATTTTGCTCTGAAGGTGGCAGTGTTGTTGAATTTGGAAGTGTCGGTGGTGGTGTGATCTGTATTGTTTCCTGTTCCATATTATTATCAGTAACTTTATCTGGTAAGTGTTCCATCATTATTATAGAACCATCACAGATGGTAGCTGCTTGGGCAATAACATTGGCGAGTTCTCGTATATTGCCCGGCCAATTGTATCCAGTGAGGGCTAGAACAGTTTTTTCACTTAAACGCAGTGGCCGTTCCTTATTATAATGGCGTTTTAAAAAATGTTCTGCCAAGAGGGGAATGTCCTCACGCCGCTCCCTCAGCGGAGGCAGAACTAAAGTTACAACATCTAGCCGATAAAAGAGGTCTTCACGAAACTTCTTCTCAGCAACGAGTTCTTCCAAAGGTGCATTTGTTGCAGTGATCACCCGGGTATCCACTCTAATGGGTCTTTCACCACCCACCCGAAAGATCTCCCCTGTTTCTAAAACACGCAACAGCTTCACCTGGATCGCCTGGGTGGCTTCTCCTACTTCATCAAGAAACAATGTCCCATGGTTAGCCATTTCAAAGATGCCTTTATGCTGCGTCACCGCCCCCGTAAAAGCCCCCTTGTCATGCCCAAACAACTCGCTCTCCAATAAGGCTTCTGTGAAAGCACCGCAGTTGATGGCCAGAAAATCCTGTTCAGAGCGGGAACTTACCGCATGAATATAGCGGGCCAGCACCTCCTTACCGGTGCCAGTTTCTCCTCGGATTAGCATTGTAATATTTTTTGCAGCAAGTTTTTCAGCGATGGTCAATAAACGCTGCATTTTTTCACTTTTCCCAGCCACAAACCCTACACTTTTTAGCATCTGTTTTCTGCGTGTCTGTTCCTCATCATCCCGCACTTCACGCCGGGCAAGAGCGCGGCTCAGAGCTCGTCCCAATACCGCTTCCAGAGCATCCAGGTTCTCGAAGGGTTTTTCCATATAATCATATGCCCCCAGCTGAATGGCCTCTACTGCAGATTTTACTGTAGAATAGCCGGTCATCATCACAACCTCAGTAGTTGGATACCGATTTTTTATTTCCTTCAAGAGTGTGATTCCATTGGTATCGGGGAGTTTCAGATCCAACAGGATAAGATGAAAATACTCCTGTAGGGCGTCTCTAGCCTGCACACCATTTTCAGCAACCTTAATCTCATGTTCTTTCCCCTCCAGGAAGAACTTAAAGAAGTTACACATTTCCACTTCATCATCAACAACAAGAATGCGTGCCAAACGAATACCCCCTTTCACCAGAATTAACTATCTGTATCCCCTTCTATCTCTGGCTCATGAGATGGAGGAAGGTAAACTGTAAAGACTGCCCCCTTACCTGGTTCGCTTTCTACAACAATGGTGCCGCCATGTTTTTGAACAATTCCCAAACTTACCGAAAGGCCTAGACCTGTTCCTTTGCTGCTCCCTTTGCTTGTATAAAATGGATCAAATATTTTTGTTAATATTTCTTGAGGAATTCCCTGGCCATTGTCTGATACCTTGATAAAAACTTGCTTCCTTTCCTGATCAAACCCTGTTTTTACTGTAATCATATGCTCACTGTAACTTTCCTTATCAAAGGACTGCCTGGCATTCAGTAGCAGGTTGATCACAACCTGTTCCAACTGCTGAGAATTGCCCCCAACAACCGGAATTTGATCATCCAGTTCCTGCTGAAGTTTAATGTTTTCAGTTTCAATAGAATAAGAGACCAGCTTCAGTGCCTCCCTGACCACCTCATTCAAGCAGACAGGCTGAAATACATACTGTTCCTGTCGGGAAAAAGTAAGCAGCCCACGCACAATGCGCTTACACCGCAGACCGCAGGTTTTGATGTCATCAAGAATTTTATATCGATAGTCATCCTTCGGAGTATTACGGATCAGTAGCTGCGCATCACCGATAATAACAGCTAGAGGGGTATTTAACTCATGGGCAACTCCTGCAGCCATCTCTCCTAGAGCTGCCAGGCGTGCCGCCTGAAGCAGCTGAACCTGCATTTTCAACCTCTCAGTAATATCTATTAAATAGACAACAACACCCATCTCCTTATTCTCTTGAGTAGCGGGATACCCGTACATCTCCAATACTCGCCCATCATCCAACTGCCGCTGAATGTTTATACTGTTGCCAGTCTCTAGAGCTTCATAAAAAACACATTTTTCATCACAATCTGAATCACTTACTGTACAAAAACTATCACAGTATTTCCGCCCAATGACCTCTGTCTCAGATAGACCACAGAATTCCAATGCTGCCTGGTTAAATCGCAAAACATGAAGATTCCTGTCGATCACAACAATAACATCACGTACTGCCTTGACTGTAGCCTCCCATTCAGATTTCGCCCTGTTGACCTCCGCAAACAGCGCACCATCCTGGAAGTATATTGCGATCTGATTGGCCAACTGCTGGAAAAAGGCCATATCCATAGGGTCGTATGATGTGTCTCGGTCACTTCCCACCATAAAGAGTCCATAAATTTTATTTTGTGTAGCCAAAGGACTAAGCACCGCTACTTCCAAGCCCTGCCGGGAAAGGAAATCATCTTCCGCACCACTGTTCCAGACGATCTGCTGTCTATTGGCAACCGCATTCCAGAGTTCCTCTCCATCTTCTGAAGTGATCTCGATCCCCTTATAACAAGTTTCGTCCGCAGGATAGCAGTAACTTACTCGAAGTTTCTCGTCTCGTAGAGTTATAATTGCTAACTTTTTTACATAAAAAATGCCCTGCACTCGCTCATATATTTTTTTGACTGTCTTATCTAGATAATCTTTAGGTAGGCTGATATTAAATTCCTGTGCAAGCTCATTTAGAATCTCTAATTGAAAATTTCTCTTAGAAAGCTCTGTTATTTTTTCTTTTAATTCAGCATAGTAACTATGCTTGGAAGTATAGACACCCGTCAATTTTTCAATTAACTGAGTCTTGTGCTCAGGCATGACACAGCACCCCCTATTACTTCTGGTTTCTTAGCTTTTGCCACAGCATGGACACTCCCGTATCTGCTGTACATTTAATTCTTCAAAGCGACTTGCTAAACCATCATAAAAAAGAATCCTTCCCACCAGAGGTGTACCGATTTTCAAAAGCAACTTGAGGGCTTCATTTGCCTGGAGAACACCAATCACTCCAGGAGTGGTGGAGAACATAGGAAAAGGGGCCTCATTATTTTTCTTTGCCCTGACATCAGGAATAGGTGACATACAGGCATAACAGGGACCTTCCCCTGGAATAATAGTAGATAAACGCCCTAAAAAACCCTGCACACCGCCTTCTACCAAAGGCTTTCTCATATCTACACAATTATCATTCACCAGATGTCGGGTTTCTTCATTATCAAGGGCTGTCACAATAATATCATATTGTTCAATTAGTTTTTTTGCATTAGGTTTTTCCAGACGAAAGTGATACGGAACAACTGTTATTTCTGGGTTTAAAGCCTGTAGGGCAATTCTGGCAGACTCAACTTTCGGCATCCCGATCCTTGATGTAGTATGCAGAATTTGTCGCTGGAGATTAGACAATTCAACTTCCTCATCATCGATTATTCCAATCGTACCTATACCTGCGGCAGCGAGATAATACAAAATCGCGGATCCAAGCCCACCGGCACCTACAACCAGAACCTTACTACTGGCTAGTCGAATCTGTCCATTCTCTCCGATTTCCTCGATCATTATTTGTCTCGAGTAACGTTCCTTTTCCTGAGCAGTGATCATTATTCTCAACTCCACTACCTCATAATTCTGATTACGTTTATCATATAAAAATTTTTATATAAAATAAAATCTTATATAAAATGTTAAATGCAAAAATCATACCAGGTTGCAGGCCGATCACGCAATCACAGCAAAGATTCTCACGAGCGACATGGATTACGGATGTTCTGCTCCAAGAACTAAAGACCGACTCCCAATATAACCAATGCAGTCTGCCTGTAATATTACCATTCATACCATCAATGCGCGGATTTTTTTCAAAAAAGGTGTTTTTTCTTTCCAAGGAAAGCAGGGATTTTATTGTAAGTGCAGAATTAAGTAATATATAGATATAAAGAAGCCGTCAGGAATATTGGGTCTAGTCTCTTAAAAAATGCTAAGAGGGGGGTACCTGACGGCTTCGGGGGCCTCAAAATGAATATTGATTCTTTCGGGATATTTAGTCCCGTCTTTTTTTTATTTTTTTTATACTTTTTTTATATTTGTTTATTTGATTGCATGCTTGTGAAATAAATCACTCCTGACTCTTAGTAGTGTACCAGATAAAATCACAACAGTCAAATACCCTTTCGACTTTTTTCTCGCTTTTTTGGTCCTTTTTATAAACATAGGACTTCCCTGAAAAGGAAGTCCTATAAAATCTCTGTTACCTTCTTCTGAAATTACTGCAGGTAATTCCGCTGCCTCTATCCTCTTTCTCGCTTTTGAATTCTAAATCATCCGCCTGACACTCATTGTTGTTATTAAGAGCACATTTACTACAACCACATCGCACTCTAGCCACGACAGGTTCACCTCCTTTCGAAAAAGTCTTCATTTTATTATCCGCATCTAGAATAGAGACTATCCAGTTAAGTTTTTTCAAAAGTGGCGTTGCAGTGCAATAATTTTTAAAAATAACACCATAATAATACAGCGAACCAATTATTTATTAAATGGAGGTAAAAAGAAATGACAGAAGTTTATGTAGACCCAGATATCTGTATCAGTTGTGGCACTTGCATCGACATGTGCCCTGAAATCTACGATTGGGATGATGAAGGAAAGGCAGAGGCTGTTGATGAAGTACCTGATGAATTAGAAGAATGTGCCCAGGATGCACTGGAAAGCTGTCCTGTAGATGCCATAAAAAACAGATAAATGTATCAAATATGGTTCTTGGTCCTGCAAGCAGGGCCAAGAACTTTGTAATTTTCCCCATCTATTTCACCACCTAAATCCACTATACTTATATTACATAGTTCTGCTATACTATTTATAATAATGTTATCTGCTATACTCAATCTTCGGAGGGGAGAAATTTGAAAACCAGAGGAAAGGTTATTATTTCGATCCTAATGATATTAGGATTAGCCCTAGGTGCAGGCGCCTGGTGGATTAATACATATTTAATTGACCGACCGTTAGTAACGCAAACTGACCCCGATACTGGAAAAACAATTAAGGCATTCAATGTTTTGCTGCTGGGAAGCGATGCACGTCCAGATGAGAAAACGGGAAGAACAGATACCATTATTGTCGCCCAAGTATCCAAAGATAGAATTTCTATGCTGTCTATTCCCAGGGATACAAGGGTAGATATACCTGGACATGGCAAACAGAAGCTCAATGCTGCTGCTTTTTTTGAAGACCCTGAAGCTACAGCAGATATTGTTTCTGATATTATTGGACAACCAGTTAATAAATATATCTTGGTACGTTGGGAAGGCTTTATGAATATTGTTGATGCCCTCGGTGGAGTAGATGTGGAAATTCCCAAAGATATAACATCCTATTCTACGGATGGCTCCGAAAACAGGGTGGATTTACAAAAAGGCATTCAGCATCTCGATGGCAAGGAAGCACTTGCTTTTGTGCGCTACCGAAAAGAAGCCCAGGGAGACATTTACCGTGTAGGCAACCAATTGGAATTTTTGAAAGCACTTGGTACTAAATGCAAACAGCCCAGCACACTGCTAAAACTGCCTAAGGTGATTCCGGAAATCTACAGGAATATAGAAACCAATGTGGATCTTAAAGAAATGCTGGTACTTGCCAAAGCAGGAATGAACTTTAAAGACAGCACAATACTTACACAGACACTTCCTGGTTATTTTTTGAATATTGATGGTGTTAGTTATTGGGGCTTTGACTCCTCGCAAGCGCGCCAAGTAACCTATGACCTCTTTTTTAACGGTGTCACTACATCGAAAGTGGTCATGGCAGCACCACTTGGTCTTAATTCGAACTCACAGTCTACTCAGGTCGCCCAAAACCCGGTGGAGCGAGAGGTTACTGCCCCACCAGTGGAGGAGGAAGTGGAATCACCGCCACCGCTTGAGGAAGAACCTCCAGAGGAAAAAGAGCCACCAGTGGAAGATCCGCCGGTTAATGAAGAACCAGTTGAGGATGATGTTGAGGATCCGCCGGTGAAGAAAGAAACACCAGAACCGACTGCTGAGCCAACACCTGAACCTAGCGCTGTATAAACCACCAATGCCACTAAACCTATACATTAATAAAAAAAAACTGAATTATAGAAACATAGAGAGAAAACAGGAGCATCAATTTACTTCAGATTGCTCCTGTTTTCTCTAAAGTAATGCAATGCGTCTTCTGCCGCGTTGTTCAGTTGCTCAAGTTTAACATCCTTATCACTGCCATCAGGCGGAAGTTGGCTGGTCAATGTTTGATAACGCTGGCGGACATCTTCAGGCCCTTCAGGGATTTCAGTAAATCCAAGAACCTTGAAATATTGAGGTACTTCAAAAGAACCTGGCAGACTTCTTATCCCTCGGAACCATGTCTCTAACCCATAAATTCCACGACCAATAATCTCTGCCAGATCCTCTAATGTCCTGACAACTTCAATAAATGATTCTGAACCACTGCGTAATTCCACTTCCCGGGATCTTGCTTTTTCGACACTATGCTCAATCCTATATAGTTCCCCTCTATAACGGAAGTCCACATAACACCCCCAGCGATCCCAATTGAAGTTATATGAATCAACATTGAACCTTTTCATCACCCCATCCAATTTATATTCATAATAACTAACCCCGCTATGCGGCTTATCTCCCATTTCATTATCACTCCATCCAATACATTTTAACTACTGCCTGAAAAAGGGCTGATCTTTTTATTACATTGTCGCTTCCTGCCTTTCAATCAGATCGTCCAGATTCTTCTCTAATATGTTTCCTTTTATTAATACCAACCTCTGGTCCCGCTTCTGCAAAGCACTTTCTAGATCCAGTTGGGCAAGGTGCGTCTTGTCTGTTTCCTCCTTTGCTCTATCTTCCATCTGCACCAGCAGCTTGGACCAGATTGTTTTCATTTTCAGCATCTCCTGCTCTGCTCCTGCCCAATCACCATCATCAACCCTGATCATCACACCCCTGGTCATCACCTGCATCCGATAGAGATCCGGCGGTACCTTTGTTGAATACAGCTCCATAAAATCCGGCAGATAACTGGCAGCAGTGTTTACAGCCAGGCGTGCCCCAGAACGATCCTGGGCGGCAATCTGTGTGGGCAAAGTATCCAACTCCATCTCGATACCGTTAATCTCTTCCGTGTTTGCTCCAGCTTCCACTGCCCTGGTTTCGAACCTGTTCCATTGATCATGAATGCGCTCTGCTTGTGTTTGAAGTTCATTCCAATCAATCTCTTGCATGTCCTGTTCAGCTTGCTCACCTTGACCCTGCTGTTCATCTTCCTCTCCCTGATCTCCCTGTGTATCTTGACCTTCCTGGCCTCCCTGCCCCTGCTGCTGTTGATTCCCTCCTGCCTCAGATGATTGAGGCTTTAATTCTTCATATAATTGATCCAGACTGCTCTGGAGTTTTTTAAGCTCTCCTGGAATAGGCTTGTTTTGCTCATCATTCCCTTGACCAGGTGCCGGTTTGCTCTCAGGCTGTGAACAGCCGGCAATTGCTGCCATAAAGATAATAAGGAAACCCAGTATGATTACCCGCCGCACATAACTAGTATCCATCGACAACACCTCCGCGATTAGTATGAGCAGTCTAAAAGACATCCATACTACCGAGGACCACTTGGCGGCAGTTGATCTGCCTGCTTCTGGCCAACCAGTTTGCGCAGCCATTTATATAAGTTCTTCTCAAATCTCTTGTCATCAATATTCTTTCGTTTTTTCGGCTCCCTGGTCCGTTTACCACTGCGGCGAATCCTAGACATAGTATCTCTTTCTTCCAACAAAAATGCGATCTCATTGTTTTTGAAGACCCGCCCCTTTGGCGTTAAAACAATGGCTCCTTTGGACAAAACAAGGGCCGCCAACCCCCAATCCTGTGTTACCACCAGATCCCTGGCCTCAGTAAGGTTAGCCACCCTGATATCTGTCGCCTGTGACTCGTCACTTACCATAAGGTGGTGCTCTGATTCGATCAGGTGATTGAAACTGGCCACAGTTAACAGTTTTATAGAGAAAGCGACTGCCGCTTTTTTACATATGGCCAAAACTTTTCTCGGAACAGCATCTGCATCAATAATAATTTTCATGAAATCCCCTCTTTTCTTAACATGCAGACATCTTTATAAAAAACAAGGAGCAAAATTTTGCCCCTATCATAACATAGATTGAATAGTCTTTTGAAAAGGAGTGATCAATATGTCTTTTCCATCCTGCCCCGGCGGAACTTTATACACCATACAGGCTGGGGATACATTTTTTGCGCTTTCCCAGCGCTTTAATGTTCCCCTTGATGCGATTCTGGCAGCTAATCCAGGGGTTGACCCTCAAAATCTCCAGATCGGCCAGACAGTCTGCATACCAGGTGCTCCACCATCTCCACCCCCAGGACCCTGTCCGGGATTCTTCTATGTTATTCAAGCTGGGGATACTTTTTTTCAGCTTTCCCAGCGCTTTAATGTTCCCCTTGATGCGATTCTGGCAGCTAATCCAGGAGTTGACCCCCAGAGTCTCCAGATCGGCCAGACAGTCTGCATCCCAACAGGAGAACCTGTATGCCCAGGCTTTATCTATACAATCCAAGCAGGTGATACCTTATTTCAGCTTTCCCAACGCTTTAATGTCCCCGTGGATGCAATTCTGGCAGCTAATCCAGGGGTTGACCCCCAGAGACTCCAGATCGGTCAAGAGATCTGCATCCCAACAGGAGAACCCGAACCTGAATGCCCGGGCTTTATCTATACAATCCAAGCAGGTGATACCTTGTTCAGCCTTGCGGAACAGTTCGGAGTAACAGTTGCGGCAATCCAGGATGTTAACCCAGGTATAGATCCCAGACAGCTGGCCATCGGACAAAGAATCTGTATCCCAGCACGGCGCTGTCCAGAGGGAACATTTGTCTACGTTGTGAGAAGAGGAGATACTTTGAGTTCTATTGCCCGCCGCAATAATACAACAGTACGGGCGATTGTCAGGGTTAACCCAGGCATCGATCCCGATCAATTGGCCATCGGACAGGAAATCTGCGTCCCTATTAGAGCAACTTAAATATCACATTCTACCCAGACCAAGTGATGATCTGAAGCTTCGCCGGCATCAATAATACCTGAAGCGCAAGGGTTAACTCCCTTCCCGAACAGAAAATCGATCCTGGCACTGTAAGCAGGAGCTGTAAAAGAATCACCATCTGCGGGCCCTAACTCTTCTAACGGAAAATTAGCTGTGGTTAATTTTTGAAAAGCTGCACTGCCCCGTTTCCCATTCAGATCTCCCCCTAAAATCAAGGGGGGAAGAGGAAACAGCTTGCCAAGTGCAGCTTTGATCTTTTTTGCCTCTGGCACTCTCTGACTTTCACCGATTACTGAAAGGTGAAAGGTGCCAATCCCCAGCGGATCTAATCCAGACGGAAAAAAGTGTGCAAAAAGAAAGACTCTCTCTTCTACTTTCTGGCCAGGTAATTTGAGAGGTAGATTCAACACTTCTTCCAGAGGATAGGCAGACAAAACTGCATTCCCATAAGAACCACCGAGAAGAGGAAAAGCCTGTGCAAACAGATAGTACCACTTCGCCGATGTATATGCCTCCAATTTTTCGGCAAGATAACGTGGTTGTTCAAGCCATAAGCAGCGTAAATTTTTCATATCCACTTCTTGAAGCAGGACAATATGCAGTCCCGCTTCATAAATTTCTTTCGCCATCCTGTTCAGGTTTCGTTTACTGAACATGATCGGACAGCCTTTCCTTCCCCTACCTCCTTTGATATTCCAGGTTCCAACTCGCAGTTTTGACATAGTGGATGCATCCCCAATTTCTCTAGCTTATTTAAACCCATCTTTTAAGCCCCGTCCACCCAGGATGGTGTGTCAAGACCCCCGTCCCCCTGACACACATCTCAAAAATATAACCTATAAAAATAGTATTGGAAAGGGAGCAATTATATACCAGACACATCGGTCTTTCCCTTATTGCGGAAGCAAATGCCGAATATGCGGAAGATCTACCGACATATCGGAACATATGCAATGGCATTTCCTGCCTCATATCTATTTGAGAAGCCATACTTTGTACTATTTGTAACAAAGTTTTTAAAAAACAATCTCTCTAAAAACATTGGGTTGGTGGCACGTTTTTTGCATTATTATATTAGTGAAAAAAGTAACATTCGGCGGAAAGCCGAAAGGAGGTTGAATTAAATGGCGGTTGCTCTGAAAGATATGAATAAGAAAAGGCAGGAAAAAAGGCAGGAGAAAAACCTGCAACTGGCGCCAAAACCCAATAAGGCAGAAAAAAGTGATTATGAGTTTCCCTATAATGACCTGTATCTCCTTTATGATCATATCATGAAAGACATGAAATAATATGATTGCTGATAGTTTGAAGGAATGACCGTCTGCAGCCACAGAAGGCAGACGGTCATTCAATGATAATAAATGATATTTATGAATTTTTGCCGTTTAAGAGTCTCCCGTAAAATAATATTTGGAACCGCTTGTTGTGGTGAATTTCCCAAGTGGTCACCTCAGAAAATAAAAAGAAGCTGCCGGCTAGATTTTTTTATTTCAATTGGGAGGTAAACCGACAGCTTCGGGGGCCGCTAATTTATTTTTTGTGATTCCTGTTAAATTCCTTATTAATTTTATATTATGCAATTTATGTGCCGAAAGATCTCAGATCTACTAAAAATACGCGTAGCGCGGCCATCTTTATAACCAACCGTTCGGTATTATAGTTATTTTGATGGAAGATAGCCTGTCAAGCAATTATTATATTATTTTATACTATTATAGTATAAATGCGATCTATAAAGCAAGCAATACCCTCCGTTCCGCTTTATTTCCAAACCTGACGACTAACCACCGGCAACTTTTAATAGTTTCACCAAGATAGTATGACATCTACTCCCAGAATCTTGAGGAAAACAACTAAAATCCTGGTTTACTTCTTCAATACCCTCCTGGATTCAAAAAAATGACCGATTCGAGGGACATTTTCCGGAATTGTAAATAAGAGTCAGCCGGTCATCAACCTTGATGACATCATCTCCGCTGGGAATTATTACCTGCTCTCCACGCATTATTGCCCCGACCAAAGTACCCTTGGGCAGGGGTATATCTTTCAATGTCTTATTCACTACAGGTGCACCTACGGGAATAACCAGTTCGATCATCTCTGCATTGCTATCCCCAAGTAATGTTACTGAAGAAACCTCACCTCGCCTGATGAAACGCAGGATCGAACCCGCAGTAAACATCCTGGGGCTGATCACTTTATCCGCATTGGTATGCTCAATCAAAGGAATCAGGTCAGAACGGCGAATCTGGACAAAAGTCTTTTTGGCACCTAATTCCTTGGCAATTAGACAAACCAACAGATTCAGTTTGTCATCATCTGTAACCGCCACAAATGCATCGGCCTGACATACATTCTCTTCGATCAACAGGTCAATATCTGTCCCATCCCCATTGATAACCAAAGTCTGATCAAGGCGCCTGGTGCATTCCTTACAGTATCTCCTGTCTTTCTCGATCACTTTTACTTTATATTTTTTACTTTCCAATTCCTGGGCAAGATAATACCCGATCAGACCGCCCCCAAGAATAACCACATATTCGATCGCAGGGAAGTCGTTTTGTTAGAAATAACTTTTCAGTCTGCAGCATATCCTTAGTACGAGCTAAAATAAACACACGATCCCCCGGCTGAATAATATCCTCACCACTTGGTACAATCAAGCGCCCCATGCGGAGGATAGCTACTATGAGAAACTGCCCTGGCGAATCATACTGGTAAAGCTTTTGTCCCCGCATGGGAAAATCCTCTTCAATTTTCAACTCAGCCATCTGAACTCGACCGTCAGCGAAATATTCAATCTCCCTGGCTTCCGGATGTTCCAGCAATTTGATGATTTCTAGTGCAGTCATCCTTTCCGGATTAATAATCAAGGTCGATCCCCATTTTGGAAAGAGAGATGCGCTGTTCCCTTTGTTGCACATATTCGGGTTTTCTGATTCTAGCAACTGTTGTGGGCACCCCATATTGTTTAGCTAGAGCACAGGCCACCATGTTTACCTCATCTGTCTCTGTGACAGAAATAAAAAGCCTCGACTGCTGAATACCTGCCTCTTCTAAAACACCACAGTCAGACCCACTGCCATAGATGGTTTGTATATCCAGGTGATCCTCTACGATCTGCAAGCGCTCTTCATTCTTTTCAATGATCACTACATCGTGATCCTCCTTAGAAAGCATTTGGGCTATATTAAAACCCACCTTCCCTGCCCCAACAATGACAACCCTCATTTATTATGCAACTCCTTATTACCTCTATATAATAGGCTTCTTTTCTACAACTCAAGTTTAACTTCACATAGGGGTATTTATTTCCAAAAACTCGGCGAAAGCATAACAAACACTGTGTATATCTCCAGCCGGCCTAGCAGCATCAGAAAACTGAGGTATAATTTCCCTGCACCGGGGATAACAGAAAAATCCCCGGCAAGGCCCAGGTTGGTAATTGAAGCAGCTGCATAATTAAAGGCCGCCATTAGGTCAAAACCCATAGCGGTCATCACAACACTGGACACCGCCATAATAGCAATATATAAAAAGAAAAATTGTGTCACATTGCTTACAATATCTTCAGATACTTGTTTCCCACCTATCTTCAGGGAAAAAACAGCCCTCGGATGAACTAGCTTTTTGATCTCCAATACGGTCTGCTTCAATAAAATCATGATCCTCCCCGCTTTGATCGAACCACTTGTAGAACCCGAGCAGCCTCCGATAAACATTAATATAAGTAACACAGCCTGAGCCATATAGGGCCACAGATTGATATCGGTGTTAGTATAACCTGTAGTAGTAATAATGGATACCACCTGAAACACTGATACCCTGCTCATCTCTTCTATGCTGCTGAAATGTGAAATATTATTCAGAACCACCAACACAATAGCTGAGACAACTACTACCAGATAAAAGCGAAACTCCTCATTCTTCCAAAAAACTTTCAAACTGCGTCGACCAAGAGCTTGGAAATAGAGAGCAAAAGTAGCACCTGCTAAAAACATGAAAACGGTAATTACCCAATGAATTGAGGCCTGGTCATAGTAACCGATACTTGCGTTTTTAATATTGAAACCACCGGTTGCCATAGTACCAAAAGTATGACACAGTGAGTCAAATATAGGCATCCCCAGGAAACACAGGATTCCCGCTTCTAAAACTGTCATCCCCAAATAGGTAAACCAAAGAATTTGGGCAGTTTCACTGATCCTGGGCATGAACTTAACATTCAACCCAGGGATCTCCGCTCGAAAGATCCGGTTAGCGCCTACCCCCAGGTGGGAAAGCAGGGCAACCATAAAAACTATGATACCCATCCCGCCGAGCCATTGAGTCAGACTGCGCCAGAACAGTATTCCTCTGGGGAGAGCTTCTACATCTGCAAAAATACTCGCCCCTGTTGTGGTAAACCCTGAAATCGATTCAAAGAAAGCATCTATGAAATTGGTACAGACACCGGAGAACAGATAGGGCAAACAGCCGTAGAGAGAGACAATGAGCCAACCTACAGTAACTATAGCAAAGCCTTCCCTGTAGCGGATCTCACCCTGCTGAGGAACTGCCAGAATCACAATAATACCGCTGACCAACGTAATGATCATCGAATAAAGAAAAGCCATCTTATCTGGCCCCTGGTCATAAACAGCCCAGAGCAGCGGAAAAACCATAGCCGACCCCAAAAAAACCAGGGCCTTCCCCATCAAATTGACCACCAGGCGAATATTCATTACCTCAAACCTCTCCTGGACTAAATAAAAGCCCGAGCATTGAATCCTTGTCCGGAATAATGGATACTAATTGTTGACCCAGGAAACGATCTGTTCAGTCATCCTGTATTTTTGTCTAATTTATAGGCTAAACTACAGTTTACCATACTATCTAATAAATGAATATCCGGATGAGATTCGATGCGGATTCTTGCAAACTCCTTCTCTATATGTATAATAGGAAAAGCAATTTACCTCGGTCAGAGCAACGCATAAGGTTAATGAATAGAACATTCGAGGCGTACCACTTCGTCATATCAGCAAGAGCACGATTCCCCTTGGCAGGATTGACACACTCGAGTTAGGCACCTGATTTTATAAAAACCAGGTGATATGTTATAATATGAACAGCAAATAATTATTGAATAGATATGGGGGCGTACTGGCTTCGACGGGGGAATAAGGAACAAAAGTAGCGAGCCGGGGTTCCATCTGCCCGCAATACGGTGGAAGGCTAATAACTGCCAACAATAACGAATACGCACTGGCTGCTTAATTAAGCAACCCGTCCGCCTGGTCTTGTCTGCGAACCAGTAACGGGCGTCATATAGCAGGCTCACCCGCTTTCTCTTAATCTCTGGAGAGACTGCCGGGGAACACAATCGGGGATAGCTGACAGGAAGCCTGCCGATAGGCGTCTTGTAAGCGAAATAAAAATATCGGCTGCGCTCGGAGAAGCTTTTGCAACCGTTCTTTCGGACAGGGGTTCGACTCCCCTCGCCTCCACCATAAAAAAACTGAGACCAATATAGGTCTCAGTTTTTGTTTAATCAACAGCTATGTGTTTAGTACTAGATTAAGGATGACAGTTTACTAAACATGGGAAACAATAATTCCAGTTCAGCAAAAACATGAAGCTAGCTAGGCAAGCTCCGATATAGAGAAAATCTGCAGCGTATAAGTAAAAAAGCTGACTCCCTATTGTTTTACAAAAACCACGTTAATAGCTTTTACCAAGGCATGTACTTTCTCACCTTTAGAGAAACCAGCATCTTCAAAACTGTCTCGCGTCATCACGGACGTGAGTCTAGATGTATCATCTGTTCAACTGCCTACTCACATAGTCACTTGGGCCATAATTTCGTCTGCTTTGATGCTTTCAATCTCACCGATAATATTATTACGTACTCCTGCTTCCAAAGTATTCACCTCCTTGAATATGTCATTTACTTAATTATTCCCCTGTATACCTAATTTATACAATGTCAAATACCGAACGCCGAGTCAAGCGAGTCAAGGGGACGGTTCCTTTGACTCATTTTTTCTTTTCCGTGCCCTCCGGGCAATTGCTATGGTATAATAATCCAATAGGAAAGTTGCCGGGGGGAGATGATATGCCAAGAACTGCTCGCATAAAGAGCGAGACAGGCGTCTACCATGCGATGGTCAGAGGCATTAATCGCCAAGACATCTTTCAGGATAGCGAAGACAGAAAAATGTTTCTAGAGAAGCTTAGCACTGTCAAGGAGCGCAGCAAGTGCAGCATTTATGCCTATTGCCTGATGAGCAATCATGTGCATTTGCTTATTGCCGAAAATGATGAGACAATCAGCCAAATAATGAGGCGGTTAGGCAGTGCTTACGTATATTGGTATAACAAAAAGTACGGACGAGTAGGGCATTTGTTTCAGGATCGTTTTCACAGCGAGCCAATCAATGTCGAAGCATATCTGCTGACAGCACTGCGCTACATCCATCAGAACCCCGTCAAGGCCGGGATTGCACATGGTTGTGAAAGCTACCCCTGGAGTAGTTATCATGATTACATCAACCCAGGAAGGAAGGCTAAAAGCCTGACTGACACAGAGTTAGGTTTAGAGACCGCAGGCGGGCTGCGGCAATTTGCAGAGTTTCATCAAAAGTCGTGTAGCAGTGATTTGCTAGATATTGATGATATTACCCCGGCTTCAGACGCACTTGCGGAACAATTGATACAACAGGTTTTAGAAGGCAGAACAACAGTTGACCTGTTAGAAATGCCAATTCCCGAGAGAAATATGCTTTTGCGGAAATTAAAGGCCTTGCCTGGGGTTAGTCACCGGCAAATTGAGCGGGTAACGGGTATAAACAGGAACATGATTCAACGGGCTTAAGCCATTTAGTGAGTCAAAGTCCCCGTCCCCCTGACTCACTCAGTAGAGTAGGCAGGGTCTCTTGCTGCCTGGTAGCGTTTAGGTCGGGCATATCCGTTATCTGCCCCTTTCGTCTAGCAGTGCCTTAATATCCCGGCCATGCGGTACTGGTCGAGCAATTGTGCCCCTACCCCTCGACGAACCGTACGTGCGCTATTAACGCATACGGCTCTCCGCAGTCATTGTTCACGGAGTTCACGCAAAGATTCTACCCCTGACATCATAGATATTCACATATATCCGGGGCGTAGGTAAAGGAAACTTCCTGAGAAATAGCCTGAATTTTCTCCAGTCAAAGCTTTTCCTCTGACTGCGACGGTTCAGCCATTTGAAGAGCAGCTTTTCTACTTCATAGAGAAATTTATATAGCATCGGAGCATTGTCGGTTATGCCGTAGTAGCGATAGTTCCCCTGCAACTTGGGCCTGATTAGCCACCAAATTAATGGGGCAGGTATGTTTCTGTGCTTTTTAAGCCACTCTTTGCATCTCAGGATGCTAGCCCTGTATTTCTTGCCGCTAGTCTTCCGCTTCACTCTGAACTTGCCTCTTCTGCTCCGGCTACAGTAGTGGGTGAACCCAAGGAAATCAAATGTCTTGGGCTTCTTTCCCCCTGCTCGATTCTTGGCTTCTGCCTGTCGTCCAAAGGCTATTATTTGGCTCTTTTCCTCGGAAATCTCCAGGTTGAATTTCTTCAACCTATCTTGCAAGGCATCATAGAAACTTAGAGCATCTTCTTCGTACTGGAAACAGCACACGAAGTCATCTGCGTATCTGACCATGTGGGCTTCTCCTTTGCAGTGCCTTCGCACTATACTGTAGAACCATAAGTCCAGCACATAATGTAGGTAGACATTTGCAAGTATCGGTGACACTACTCCTCCTTGCGGTGTTCCTTGTGGTGTGTCGTAGCTTACTCCAGCTTCGATAATTCCCGCTTTGAGGAAGCGCGCAATGAGTCTTAGCATGTTCGGGTCTGCTATGCGCTGTTTTAGGCATTCCATCATCCATTTATGGTCTACGTTGTCGAAGAACCCCTTAATGTCTGCATCAACTATGTAGTTTATTGGCCGATTCTCAATAATGGCGTTTAGTGCTTTTAGTGCATCATGGCAACTTCGACCTGGCCTGAATCCGTATGAACAGCCTAGAAAGTCTTGCTCATAGATGGCATTTAGTATGCGTGCCATCACTGTCTGCACCAGCTTATCTTCGTATGCCGGTATCCCTAATGGCCTCTTCTTGTTACTTCCTGGCTTAGGTATGTAGACTCGCCTGACTGCCTGCGGCTTGTAGGCCTGTCTTTTCATCCTTGCTACCAGGTCTTTCACATTGGCTTCAAGATTCTCTTCGTACTCTGCCTTGCTTACTCTGTCCACCCCGGACGCTTTTCGATCTGGCATGCCCATATGGGCTGTCATGAGCGTCTCTTCGTTGATTAGGTGGACTAGTGTTGTAAATCTTAGTTTTGGGTTTTCTCTTGCTTTCTCCGCTATCCTTGTCAGTTTCGTTTCCACTATTTCCTCTCCTCCGGTGAGTTAGTATTCCCCTTCCAAGGGTAATGACTCCGCTACTGCCTTTCCTTCACAGGAGTTACCCTGCATCCTCGGTACTATGCAGTAGTCCGACTCCCTGCACGCCTTTTGGCTTCCTTGCTTTGTATCGCTTGTAGGCCATACTCCCTTTTCGGAAGAGCCCGCAGGGTCTCCCAAGTTGCCGTAACCCAGTTGTGTACAGCGTGCCAAGGTCTTTGACTCCGGGGAAGTTCCGGCCTGCTCGCCTCTATTGCCTGCCGAAAATGTTGCCTTCTTCAGGACGGAAAGAATCGGCCTTCCCTTATCTCACATTTCGAAGCTCAATCCCTTCAACCTTGCGGCTTTCGGCCCGCTGCCTCGCTTGCCTACGCTTAAACATATCTGTTATCAGCTATGCTCCAAGGCTAGCTACGGGTGGTTGGCTAGACCTTGCCCGGTGGGATTCTCACCCACTATGTGTCACGACCTAGCTTGGTCGCTCCCGTCCCCCTGACTCACTGACTCACTCGCAACCATATTTAAGGGGTTTTTATAATGAATACGAAAATACTCATCATCGAGGATGGCATTTTTTTGCAGGAAGGTCTGTGCGAATTATTGCAGCGGGAAGGATATTCTGTCGATTGTGCAGGTACATGCAGTGCGGCAAAAACTCTTATTGCAGAGAACGATTATAGCTTAATTATTCTGGATATCATGCTCCCGGACGGCAGCGGACTGGATCTCTGCGCCCAATGGCGCAGCAGCGGTAAAGACACTCCCATCTTGTTTTTAACTGTAAAGGATGAGGAGATTCAAATTGTACAGGCGCTGGACACCGGAGGGGATGACTATGTGACAAAACCCTTCCGCCTGTTGGAATTGCTCTCCCGCATCCGTGCCCTGCTCAGGAGAAACCAGCCTGTTGTCTACGAAAAGGACGGGCTGCACATTAACTTGCAAAAGATGAGCGTTTTCTACAAAAATGAACAATTGTTTTTGACGCCAACGGAATTTCAGCTGTTATCCATTTTGATTCGCAATGCCGGAAGAGTAGTGACACGGACTTTTTTGCTTCAAACCATTTGGGATGATCAAGGACTGTATATAGACAACAACACCCTTTCCGTGCATATGAGCCGCCTGCGTGATAAGATCGGCAGTTCCCATATCCGGACTGTACGTGGCATCGGCTATCAGTGGATCGAGGACAAACCATGAAACTGATCGCTTTACTTTCCGGGATCACAGCGGCCCTGGGGGCATATTTGCATCTCTCCTGTGTAGGAACAACAAAATGGGTCGGACTTGCAGTGTTTCTCACAGCTGTTGCTGCACTTGTGCTTTGTTTCTGCGTGTCGAGGAAGCAAGAGAAAACCATCTATGAATTGGATGAACAATTAATCAATTTTCTCGAAGGAAGGGACAAAATCCCCAAATTCAGCACAGAGGACAATACCTTTGCCCTGCTGGAAAATGATATAGTCGAACTGGAAAACAGGCTGCTATTGGAGCACAATAACAGACAAAAAGAGAAGCAAAAAAACGCCGAATTTGTCGCTGACATTTCACATCAGCTCAAAACACCACTTGCAGCGCTGAGGCTTTACTGCGAAATGGATAAGGGGTACGATCCCCGCTCCCACACCCCCCAACAGCTTTTGCTGATCGAGCGCATGGAGCATCTGATCTCCTCACTGCTGCGGCTGGAAAAACTCCGGGCCAACATCTATGAAATGAATTTTACCGAACAAAACCTTTCCCAGTTGGTTAAGCAAGTATGGGAAGAAATCCAACCACTGTATCCCGAAAAGGTGTTTTCCATCACAGGCAACGCAACCATGCGCTGTGACCCCTACTGGATGGGTGAAGGGCTGAAGAACATTCTGATCAATTCCTGTAGACACACACCCCCAAACGGCAGAATAGAGGTTTTCCTTGCGGCTACTGATAACTCAATCACTATTACTGTTGAGGACAATGGCAAGGGGATACCTGAAGAGGAACTGCCCAAAATATTTCACCGTTTTTACCGCTCTCCCCATACGCAAAAAGAAGGAGCCGGCATCGGGCTCGCCATTAGCAGGACCATTGTGGAAAAGCACCATGGGATGACCTATGCGGAAAATACGGCAGAGGGCTTAAAAATCACCCTCTACTTTCCCAGCTTGGAGGGAATCCTGGCCATAGGCTAAGCTTACGAAAACGTAAGACAAGGGTCAGGGAAACGAAAGATTCAGCTGATAAGATAGACAGCAAAGGGGTAAAAAAGGGGGTAAAACCATGCCGATTTTACACTGCTCTGACTTATCAAAAACCTATGCCAGCGGTGAGACCGCTGTTCATGCCTTGCGTGGGATCACTGTTAGCTTTGAGCAAGGAGAATTCTGCGCAGTGAGAGGCCCCAGCGGCTCGGGCAAATCGACCCTTTTGCATATTCTCGGCGGGCTGGAATACCCCACATCGGGAAAGGTGTATTACCAGGGTGAAGATCTCTTCGCCTATAACGATAATCAGCTGTCTATTCTGCGCCGGCGCAGGTTTGGTTTTGTGTTTCAGGCATATAATCTTGTACAGGAATTGACCGCCTATGAGAACATTTTGCTGCCTGTGATACTGGACAAGAGAAAACCGGATGAAAAATACATCAGCATGCTCATTGAACTGCTGGGGATCGAAGACCGGCTGCATCACCTGCCAAATACCCTTTCCGGCGGCCAGCAGCAGCGGGTCGCCATCGCCCGGGCACTGGCCAACAGGCCCTCCATCCTCTTCGCAGACGAACCTACAGGCAATCTCGATGGAAAGACGGGCAAAGAGGTTCTCTCTCTGCTCAAATATGTCAGCAAAGAGATAGGTGTGACCCTCCTTCTCGTCACACATGACCTGAACATCGCCGAACAAGCTGAGCGCATCCTCACACTGGAAGATGGAAGGATCAGCTATGACAGCTGTGCGCAAGAGGTGTAAATGATGAGTTCTCCCTTCTCCGTAGACTCCATCGCCATTGCCAATCTCCGAAGCAGACGAAAGCAGTATAGGTTACTGATAACAGGTATTGTGCTGGCCATCTATTTTGTTGCTACAACCCTCCTTTTCGCTGCCACCATGTTCGCCTCACTGAAAGAGCAGCACTACCAGCTCGTGGGCAAGCAGGATGCCATCATTTTTAATTGCCAGGATGCACCTCTGGAGGAATTGCTGGAAAATGGGGTTTTTTCTGAATACGGGACAGCTGAAATCGTGGGTTATGTCCTGCCGGATGGACAGGACAAAGCCAGCGGCTTTTCCATAGCCAGATTTGATGAAACCGCCGTCAAGCTTGCCGGTAAAGAAGCGGTCGAGGGCAGACTGCCCAACAAGGCTGGGGAGATCGCTCTTGAGCGGAGCACCCTGGCGCGGCTGCGCAGCGAGGCGGGGGTAGGTGACACCATCACCCTCACCCTCTTGATCCCTGATGGCACTGATTTTTTAGATTCGCCTATCCAAAAAACATTTACTTTAGTGGGAATACTCAGTGACAAGCTTGCTTATTTAAATCAATATGGTTTCAGCACCCCAGCATATCACGACTATCCAGCTGGTGTGCTCTCAGCGGATGAGCCCATAGCTCCTGGCGGAAAGGAGATCGTGAACTGCTATGGATACTTTGCCCAAAGTGCCCTTACTTCATATGAGCAGTTGAAATCATTCTGTGAAAAAAACGGGATTATCAATGATTACGGTTGGGTAAACACGGAAATAACCCGCTACCCGTTCTTTGACAGCAGCAATATCGATAAGGACAATATAATATTTACATCTGCCTTCTTTATGATCATCGCCCTGATCCTGATGTGTGCCGCCTGCCTGGGCATTGTCAACTCATTTACAGCAAGCCTGGAATCACGCAAAAGGCAGATTGGCTTGCTGCGGGCAGTGGGCGCCACGAAAAAGCAGATACGCCAGATCTTCGGCAGAGAGACATTGCTTTTAGCTGTCTTCTCTATCCCCCCTGGTTTGCTGCTGGCCTGCCTCACAGTGTGGGCTATCACCAAGCTATTGGGGCCGGACTACATATTTCACCTGAACGCACTGATCATGGTGGGAGTGGCAGCGGCAGGTGTGCTCTGCGTTCTGCTGGCGGCATCCATTCCGCTGAGAAGAGCGGCCAAAATACCGCCTATGCAGGCCATACAGGATGTAGAACTATCCCGCAGAATGAAGAAAAGCACAGTAAAGAGCGAGAGGTTTTTTAAGGTCTCCCGCCACATCGCCCACCGCAACCTGACACTTTACAAGAACAAACAGCTGATGTTCACCGCCGTGTTGGTGGTGTCCATCATGCTGCTGTCACTGCTTGTGTTCGCGGTAACCCCACTTTTAAAGGAAGCTGATGCGGACTATGGCAGTGACTACCGGATCTTTCAGAGGAGGGGTAGCCCCAGAGGTTGGTTTGTGGAACATGAGTTTCACAAACCCGGCATTACTGAGCAGGACAAGGCTGATGTTGCCGCCTTGCCCACTGTAAAAACAGCTATAGGAGCGAAAGTTCTCACTGTGAAGATACTCACAAACCAGATCACACCCTACATGGCGGGAATCAGCTTTAAAAATTATGGCAACCTACCCCTGGAAATCATAGAAGAGACCGCTCCGGAACTGCTGACAGACATTCCGGAGTCGCTGCGGCAAGACTATCAGCGGCAGGAGGACAGCATCTATGAACAAAGCAAGACAAAATATGGCTATACTCAGGATTATCTAACTGTGGACTGTTGCGGTACTGATGCGGAGCTTGTGGAAAAGCTCTCCCCTTTTGTATCTGAGGGAAGAATCGATACCGACAAACTCTCCTCCGGTGAGGAAATACTGCTCATCGCCCCGGCGGAGTACGGCATCTATATTCATCAGGAAAACGATGAATACATATTAACGGACACCGATTATGTGCTCGATGAGAATAAAACATACGCAGCTGTATTTCAAAACAACACCTTCCATGCAGGGGATCTCCTCACCATAAGCCTGCTCTACAGCGATGAACTTGAGCAGTATGATGAGGAGGGAAATCCGAAACTGCCTGATGAGGTGGTAAGGATAGACAAGACAGTCACCATTGGCGCGATCCTTGAAATCACTGCCGGAGAAAAGAACCTGTATGAATACTTTTCCTCTTCCTTTTATCCCGAGGTGGGCGCTATCATCACCACAACAACAGGCCTGGATGCGCTCGGCTTCGACCGTCCTTATGATACTCTTTCCATCACCCTCACAGAGAGTCCGGACCCAGCCATGGAGGAATATCTGGATACAAAGCTCGCTCAGATAGCGGCCCGCACCGCAGGTGTTGATCTTATTTCCTATGTAGCCCTTACCAAAGAGAACAGAAAACTAGTATACGGCCTCTTGATCGCCTCAGGTGCCTTGATCATACTCTTTTTCGCCATCTGTGCCAGCATGGTGAACAACACTCTATCAGCCCGCATCTTAGCGAGCAAGCGTGAGATCGGTACAATCCGAGCTGTGGGTGCCTCTGAGCGGGAGATACTCCATTCATATCTGTGGCAGTTGGTGTACATGTTCAGCTGGGGAACGATCATCGGCTTAGCGGCAGAACTGGCGGTTTGCAGCTGGCTGCTGGCAAAAGAACAGATACCTGCCGGTATCACCGCCCTTCCCATCTGGCAGCCGCTCCTGTTCGTAGCCTTGCTCTTTGTTATATGTTTTCTCAATGTCCGCTCCAAGGTGGGAGCCATATTTAGGGGCAGTATCGTGGAAAACATCCGCGAATTGTAAGGAGGATATCAGATGAAAAGAATCGCTTGTTTCTTCATCATAATATTAACCCTATGCGCAGCTGTGATAGTGGTCTGCCCAAAAGAAGCAAATGCTGGGTCAGCCGAAAATACACAGCAAACCGGCGGCCCCCCTGCTGCTGAGCCTGGACCAGCACAGGCGGTCAGCTCTCAACCCAAGCTAATGGTAGAAAAATATGTGTTGGACCGGGATTATATTGAGGCAGGTGAGAGTGCAACTGTTAAAGTCACCATACGAAACACCAGCAGTTCACAAGATGTAAATAATATAAAGATTTCCTATTGGGAAGAGAGCGCTGAGATTTTACCTGCAGGCACAGGAGCGATTTACTACAAGCAGATTGCCAAAAACAGCTCCTGTAGCTGGAGCTTTAAGGTAACCGCAACTACAACTGCCCAGTCCAAACCACACCCCGCCACCATTACCATGGAATATGAGGACAGCAGCGGCAATGCTATCAGCGCATCTGACCGCATTATTCTGCAAGTGCGCCAAGCTGTACGCCTCAGCTATGAAGAACCCTCTCTACCGGCGCGGGTGACCCAGGGAGACAGGCCATCTTTTTCGATGACTCTGATGAATCTCGGTAAAAGCACCATCTATAATGCCCTCTTGAAATTTGAAATACCCGGACTCAGCGGCGGCAGCCTCCTTATTGGCACCATTCCCCCCGGTGAAACCCAAACAGGAACAACAAACTTACGGGTAGAATCCGAACCCTTGGGTCCGGTCACAGGAACACTTCTTTTATCCTATGAGGATGAATATGGAGAACACTATGAAGAGAAAATCCCTCTTTCTACAATCATCGAAGAAAAAAAAGAAGTTTCAGTTCCCAAGGAAACCGATACAGCAAAAACTGCATCTAAGTTTCCTGGATGGATCATTTGGGCCGCTGCCGGCACCCTTCTATTTGCTCTGATCTGTTATTTTGTAAGCAATTGGCTCAAACAAAAAAAGCAGCGGGAAGAGGATGAAATGAGATTATGATGCGTCAATGTATCAAGGAGACGGGGGGCGAATGTATCTAATATGATAAGATTTATTTATAAAACGCACATCGGCGGAAGAAGATGAGGTTACTGTCTGTCAAATTGCCCGTCTTACTATTTCAGGCAGGTTGCTTTACCAGCCAAAGTCTATGTCCCTCTGACTCGTGTGTCAACGGGACGGGGATCTTAGCACGTGAGTCAAAGCCCCCGTCCCCCTGACTCACAATGTCAAATACCGAACGCCTTACAGACTTTAAGCAGTCACCTTCTCATTATCTTCATTGATTTACATTGCAATCAGCATGGAAATATTTTATAATTTATAGTTAGAGATCGTACACAAATAGCTCCTGAGGCCTCGGGTGTATATTCGAGGTTATTTTTAATAGAAGATCTACCTTTAATAAGGAAGATTTATTCGAGAACAGGACAAGCTAAAGAGAGCTCTTATAACGGGTTAACAACCGGTATGGGCGGAAGGGCTTGTAAAACTCAATAAAATTTGCTTAAATAACAATGTTGGATTAAAACTGTATATATAGCACAACTATACTTTCAATCGAAACCATGCCATTCATTGGCGGTGACTTTCTGGTACCATGCTTATGCAAGGGCGTAACAAACATGAGGGAAGGAGGTGTACTCATGAAAGCGCAGAATATGAATTTTAGAGATTGCGATCCCAGGGAGTTAACCTTGAAGATATGTCAAAGAAATTGGAAATATCCTTAAGCCTCAGCGGAAAAGCATTGATCTTTCAAACCAATGATTTTTACACTAATGAATAGGAATAGGAGTTGTTTAACACAATGGGTAATCTACAAAGCCTAGTTCCATACGCTCCAGCACTTGGAGCAATTTCTCTGCTTTTTGCGGTTTACCTGGCAGGTAGAGTAAATAAAGCAGATCCCGGAACTAAGGAAATGGTGAAGATTTCTGGTTACATCTCTGATGGTGCGATGACCTTTCTCAGAAAGCAGTATAGCGCAATTGCTGCTTTTGTAGTGGTTGTGTTCTTGATACTTGGACTATTGCTTCCTAATAATGCTTGGCAGACCGCTATTTGTTTTTTGGTCGGGGCACTTTGTTCTGCAGGTGCAGGGTTTATAGGTATGAAGGTGGCTACTAAAGCTAATGTTAGAACAACACAAGCTGCCCGCACTTCACAGAATTCTGCCCTGGGAATTGCATTTTCCGGCGGAGCTGTTATGGGCATGTCTGTAACTGGCCTAGGCCTTTTGGGGTTAGGTATTCTTTATCTTATCTTTAGAGATCCTACTATTGTAAACGGTTTTGCCATGGGTGGTTCTTCTATCGCTCTCTTTGGCCGTGTCGGCGGTGGTATCTATACTAAAGCTGCTGATGTAGGAGCTGACCTGGTTGGTAAAGTAGAATCTGGGCTCCCAGAAGATGACCCCAGAAACCCTGCTACTATTGCTGATAACGTAGGCGACAATGTTGGCGATGTGGCTGGTATGGGTTCTGACCTCTTTGAATCTTATGTGGGTTCCATAATTAGTGCTATGACCCTGGGTGTTCTGGCATTAGGATTCAATGGAGTCCTGTTACCGATGATCCTTGCCGCTGCTGGTATTATTGCTTCCATTATCGGAACATTCTTTGTTAAAACCGATGAGAAATCAAATCCACTCACAGCCCTGAACATGGGAACAACTGTTGCATCTATCATCCTTTTGATCGCTGCTTACTTCGCTGTGCGAGTAATTACCCCGGACCAATTTGGCTTATTCTGGGCTATTTTGGGTGGTATGGTAGTTGGAACCTTGATCGGCTTTATAACCCAATACTATACTTCTGCAGAATACAAACCTACACAAGGCATTGCCAAAGCAGCAACAACCGGCCCTGCAACTGTGATTATTGAAGGCTTGGGTGTAGGCATGTTCTCTACAATTATTCCAATTATTTTGATCTGCGCTGCAATTATTCTGGCTTACGTTACAGGCGGCTTATATGGAATCGCTCTGGCTGCTGTCGGCATGCTGGCAACAACCGGTATGGTAGTCGCAGTTGATGCTTATGGACCAATTGCCGATAATGCCGGCGGTATTGCTGAGATGACTGGATTACCTGACTCGGTTCGTGAAACCACTGATAAGCTTGATGCAGTTGGAAATACCACTGCTGCCATCGGTAAAGGATTTGCCATTGGATCTGCTGCCTTAACCGCACTGGCTCTGATGGCTGCATATGCACGAGTCGCTGGAATAGAAACCATCAACATTTTGGATCCGATGGTTATCGTCGGACTATTAGTCGGTGGTATGCTGCCCTTCTTCTTCTGCGCAATGACCATGGGTGCTGTTGGTAGAGCTGCCGGCGAAATGGTAGAAGAAGTAAGAAGACAATTCCGGGAAATCAAAGGTTTGCTGGAGGGCACAGCAACTGCTGACTATGTAAGATGTGTTGAAATCAGCACAAATGCGGCCATTAAAGAAATGGTTGCCCCCGGTTTACTGGCAGTCATCGCACCGGTTCTGATTGGATTCCTCCTGGGCGCAGAAGCGCTGGGTGGTATGCTGGTTGGTGCCATCGCATCTGGTGTCTGTTTGGCTATTATGCTGGCAAACTCCGGCGGTGCCTGGGATAATGCTAAGAAACATATCGAAGACGGCAACTTTGGCGGCAAAAATTCTCCCGCTCATTCAGCTGCAGTTGAAGGAGATACTGTTGGAGACCCATGTAAAGATACCGCAGGACCTTCTTTGAACATTCTTATTAAACTGATGTCCATCGTATCCCTCGTATTTATTGCACCATTCTTCTAAAAAATGCACGGGTATGCACTGGGGACGGTTCCTGGTGCATTCCTGGAATAATTCATAATGAACCATAAAGAGGCTGTTCCAAAGAGAATGGCCTCTTTTTTACATGCAGTCAAACATTGCCGCCGCCACCGATTCTTTTATTATTTTACTTATCATCTCGCCAACACATGATATTTTTAGCCCGAACATCCTTTTCCAACGACTAACGACTATCGACCAACAACCAACTATGCAGGCGAGAATTGAGTTAATTTATGGACAAGACCGGATAATTTTTCGATCACAAAGGAGATATCTTCTTCAGCATTTGTCCTGCCCAGTGACAGGCGTATCGCTCCATTGAGATATTGATCAGGCAACCCCAGTGAACGCAGCACATGGGAAGGCTCTTCATCTCCTGTACTACAGGCCGAACCGGATGAAATCGCTATTCCAAAAAGATCTAACCCCACCACCAGTGACTCCCCTTCAATACCTGCAAATGCAATATTAACATTATGTGGCAAACGGTTTTTGCGATGCCCATTCAAGCGTGCCCCTGGTATTTGTTCTTCAATTCCCCGTATCAAAGCATCCCGCATCCCTTCCAGGCGCCCCATTTCAGCTCCCATATCACGCTGTGCAATAACTGCTGCCTGTCCTAACCCTACAATCCCAGGGATATTCTCAGTACCGGAGCGATAATCCCTTTCTTGTCCCCCACCCCGCAGCGGAGGCGCAAAAGGGGTTCCTTTGCGCACATAAAGTGCTCCCACCCCTTTTGGCCCATAAAATTTATGGCCAGAAAGGGATAGGATATCCACACCTAACTGATCCACATCTATCGGTATATGCCCAACAGACTGCACAGCATCCACATGAAAGGGCACTCCATTATCACGAGCGATAGCTGCAATTTCACTAACAGGCTCTATAGTTCCAACCTCATTATTGGCATGCATAATAGATATTAGTGCTGTATCCTTTCGTATTGCCTGCTTCACATCATCTGGATCGATCAGCCCGTCACTATCCACCGGCAGATAGCTAACACTGCAGTCAAGATGTTCGGCAAGATAGGCACAGCTGTTAAGCACCGCATGATGTTCTATTGATGAGGTGATAATGTGAGAACCCTGTCCTTTTCGGGAGCAAACTACCCCCCATAAGGCGAGATTATCAGACTCTGTTCCTCCACTTGTAAAAAACATCTCTTCGGGATCAGCACAGATAAGACCTGCCACTTGTTCTCTGGCCTTTTCCAGCAGGTCTTTAGCCTCCCTTCCCACACTATACATACTTGAAGGGTTTCCATGATGATTATTCATCACATCATAAACTGCCTTTGCCACATCTGGATGGACAGGTGTTGTGGCTGCATGATCAAGATAAATCATCGCCGATTCCCCTTACTACCGGGAACTTCCTGTGGAAGATAGAGACTTTTCCAGGAATCCCCGGAGTATCTGGCAGGTGCAATCTTTTCCTCAAGGGACCGCCTGATCAAATAATCCTGTATCGCTTCATAAAGGGCATCAGCTGCCAGATTGGAGCAGTGCATCTTCTCAGGAGGAAGCCCACCCAGCGCCTTTGCTACATCCTCATTAGTTATTTTAGTTGCCTCAAGAAGGGTTTTCCCTTCAGCAAGGGTGGCAGTCATACTGCAGCAGGCAATAGCCACCGGACATCCCTTGACCTCATAACGCACTTCAACCAAACGATTATCACGTATCTTAACATAAAATCGAAAGACATCTCCGCAGCCCTCAGCAACAGTGGCCACCCCGTCCGCATCTAGTATTTTCCCGAAGTGAGTCATGTGAGTCATGTGAGTCATGGGGGAGTCATGGGGACGGGGGATTGGAGTCATGGGGTCATGTGAGTCATGTGAGTCATGGGGGAGTCATGGGGACGGATTTGGCTTATTCTGGGCTATTTTGGGTGGTATGGTAGTTGGAACCTTGATCGGCTTTATAACCCAATACTATACTTCTGCAGAATACAAACCTACACAAGGCATTGCCAAAGCAGCAACAACCGGCCCTGCAACTGTGATCATTGAAGGCTTGGGTGTAGGCATGTTCTCTACAATTATTCCAATTATTTTGATCTGCGCTGCAATTATTCTGGCTTACGTTACAGGCGGCTTATATGGAATCGCTCTGGCTGCTGTCGGCATGCTGGCAACAACCGGTATGGTAGTCGCAGTTGATGCTTATGGACCAATTGCCGATAATGCCGGCGGTATTGCTGAGATGACTGGATTACCTGACTCGGTTCGTGAAACCACTGATAAGCTTGATGCAGTTGGAAATACCACTGCTGCCATCGGTAAAGGATTTGCCATTGGATCTGCTGCCTTAACCGCACTGGCTCTGATGGCTGCATATGCACGAGTCGCTGGAATAGAAACCATCAACATTTTGGATCCGATGGTTATCGTCGGACTATTAGTCGGTGGTATGCTGCCCTTCTTCTTCTGCGCAATGACCATGGGTGCTGTTGGTAGAGCTGCCGGCGAAATGGTAGAAGAAGTAAGAAGACAATTCCGGGAAATCAAAGGTTTGCTGGAGGGCACAGCAACTGCTGACTATGTAAGATGTGTTGAAATCAGCACAAATGCGGCCATTAAAGAAATGGTTGCCCCCGGTTTACTGGCAGTCATCGCACCGGTTCTGATTGGATTCCTCCTGGGCGCAGAAGCGCTGGGTGGTATGCTGATTGGTGCCATCGCATCTGGTGTCTGTTTGGCTATTATGCTGGCAAACTCCGGCGGTGCCTGGGATAATGCTAAGAAACATATCGAAGACGGCAACTTTGGCGGTAAAAATTCTCCTGCACATTCAGCTGCAGTTGAAGGAGATACTGTTGGAGACCCATGTAAAGATACCGCAGGACCTTCTTTGAACATTCTTATTAAATGCCTGCTTCACATCATCTGGATCGATCAACCCGTCACTATCTACCGGCAGATAGGTAACACTGCAATCAAGATGTTCGGCAAGATAGGCACAGGTATTAAGAACGGCATGATGCTCTATTGATGAGGTGATAATGTGAGAACTTTGTCCTTTTCGGGAGCAAACTACCCCCCATAAGGCGAGATTATCAGACTCTGTTCCTCCACTTGTAAAAAACATCTCTTCGGGATCAGCACAGATAAGACCTGCCACCTGCTCTCTGGCCTTTTCCAGCAGGTCTTTAGCCTCCCTTCCGACACTATACATGCTTGAAGGGTTTCCATAATAATTATTCAGCACATCATAGACTGCCTTTGCCACATCTGGATGGACAGGTGTTGTGGCTGCATGATCAAGATAAATCATCACCGATTCCCCTTACTACCGGGAACTTCCTGTGGAAGATATAGACTTTTCCAGGAATCCCCAGAGTATCTGGCAGGTGCGATCTTATCCTCAAGAGACCGCCTGATCAAATAATCCTGTATCGCTTCATAAAGGGCATCAGCTGCCAGATTGGAGCAGTGCATCTTCTCAGGAGGAAGCCCACCCAATGCCTTTGCCACATCCTCATTAGTTATTTTAGTTGCCTCAAGAAGGGTTTTCCCTTCAGCAAGGGTAGCAGTCATACTGCAGCAGGCAATAGCCACCGGACATCCCTTGACCTCATAACGTACTTCAACCAAACGATTATCACGTATCTTAACATAAAATCTAAAGACATCTCCACAGCCCTCAGCAACAGTGGCCACCCCGTCCGCATCATGTATTTTCCCAGTACATCGCGGATTTTGGAAATGCTCTAAGACATTAGGACCGTACATCGGATAAACCCCTTCTTTCTGTTTTATATCTTTCCTTATTTATTTATATTTTGAGCTTATGCACAGCATATTGCAAGTTTTTTATTTTATATATTCGACCTATCCCTAGCCACTTCCTCCAAACTAACCTGAAAACAAAAACTGCCATTAAGGCAGTTCGTTTCTGAGTGAGTCATGGGGACGGGGGATTTGACTCATTTCTATTTTCCAGGCTGTCCGGCTAATTGCCATGGTATAATAATCCTCTCAGACAAGTCCCTGCCCACGGGTTCTTTTCCCTATCACTCCCTCCGCCTGTTGCTCAAAGCTCTATCGATCTCTCGCTGGGCGTCACGCTTAGCAATGTCCCGGCGCTTATCGTAAAGTTTTTTGCCTCGGGCAAGTGCCAGTTCCACCTTAACCATTCCCTTCTTAAAATAAAGGCGTAAAGGGATCAGGGTATAACCCTTCTGTGTAGTCTGTCCTAAAAGCCTGGTGATTTCCCGCTTATGCATCAGGAGTTTGCGCGGACGCTTGGGGTCGTGATTGAAGCGACTTCCCTTATCATAGGGGGATATATGCATATTCTGAAGAAATAATTCTCCATTCTGAATATCAGCATAGCTATCCCGCAAACTGACCTTGCCGGCGCGAATTGATTTCACCTCTGTCCCTACCAGTGCTATACCAGCCTCATATGTTTCATCTATAAAATAATCGTGGCTTGCCTTTCGATTATTAGCTGCCACCTTGATTGGCTCTTTCATCATTCATCCCCTCCTTAAAACAGAAGTCGGAAGCCAGAGGCCGGAAGTCCGAGTGCTCCAGGAACTGCCGTCAATCAGCAATTCGTTTTCAAGCAAAAGACAATTTATATTATCCATGTCTCGATCGAACATCCTTTTTCCAACAACCAACGACTAACCACCAACCACTACTATGTTACCAATTCAAAATCAATCTCTTTATCCTCGATGCTGGCCCGCACCAACTGAACATTCACTTTATCCCCTACCCTGTAAACTTTTCCGGTATGCTCACCTGTCAGTGTATAATTTTTTTCATCAAATATATAGTAGTCGTCAGCCATAGTAGAAACATGCACCAAGCCCTCAATGCCATTAGAAATTGCCGCAAACATTCCAAAATTGGTAATGCTCACTACAATGGCCTCAAAGACATCCCCCACAAAGCCTCTCATATACTCAACCTGTTTTAACTCAACTGTCTCACGCTCAGCCTCCTCTGCGATCAACTCTCTCTCTGAGACCTGCTGAGCATAAATGGGCATTAATCCTTCCAGCTTTTTTTGCCGTTTTGGATGTATCCGGCCGTGTGCCATAACACTCCAGAGAACACGGTGTGTGATCAAATCTGCATAGCGGCGAATCGGCGCTGTAAAGTGAGTATAATACTGTTCAGCCAGTCCGAAATGGCCCAATGGGTTGGGGGCATAGCGTGCGTGCTGAAGAGAACGCAGCATCACAGTATGAACCACTAACTTCTCCGGGCGCCCCTCCACTTTATGCAGGATCTCCTGAAAAAACCGCGGATGTACACCCTTTGCTGTTGGTATATGAAAACCAAAGCCATGCAAGAATTCATTAAGTGCCTCTAATTTCTCAGATTTCGGCTCCTCATGAACCCTGTAAAGAAAAGGCGCTTCCATCTGTGAAAGATGGCGAGCAACTGTTTCATTGGCTATCAGCATAAATTCCTCGATTATCTGTTCAGCGATCGACCTTTCTAATAGCAGAACATCAACCGGATGCCCTTCTTTATCTAATGTTACCTTGCTTTCAGGAAAATCGAAATCTAAAGCCCCTTTTACTTTCCGCCTCTTGCGCAGTACCATGCAGAGATCCTGCATCTTCTGCAGCATCAATATGAAGTCAGCATAACGCTGGCAGAGTTCCGGATCCTTGTCCTCTAAAATACGGCGTACATCTGTATAAGTCATTCTCTCATCAACCCGAATTACTGAGGGGCCTATCTGGTAGCGGATAACATTTCCTTCATTATTGATCTCCATAAAGACTGTAACTGCCAGTCGATCTTCCCCTGCATTAAGGCTACAGATACCATTAGAAATCCTAGGCGGCAACATAGGGATAACGCGATCAACCAGATAGACACTGGTTCCTCTCTCAAAGGCCTCTTTATCCAATGCACTGTTCTCTTTTACATAAAATGAAACATCTGCGATATGCACTCCCAACCGGTATGTTCCATCAGTAAGCATCTCCAAAGAAACAGCATCATCCAGATCCTTAGCTTCCTCGCCATCAATGGTTACCATCGGTAGATCTCTAAGATCCCAACGCCCTTCCTTGTCATCTGGCGATACTATAAGAGAAATCTTTGAGGCTTCTTTAATTACCTGACGAGGAAATTCTTCTGGAAGTCCATGTTTCTTGATAATGGTAAGGATATCAACACCTGGAGCCCCTGCCTCTCCAAAACACTCGATTATCTTTCCTTCAGGATTCCTTCGTGCCCCGGGCCAAGAGGTGATCTCAACCACCACCTTATCGCCGGTATGGGTGCCCTTTGCCTGTGCACTAGGTATGAAAATATCCATTCCCAGCCTCTTCTCATCAGGTATAACGAAACCAAACTGACGATTTATTTTCTCATAAACGCCTACAACTGTAGGATTAGAACGTTCTAAAACCCTGATTACTTCTCCTTCCATGCGTTTACCACGCAAACTAAACCCCAGAGGCCTAACCACAACTCGATCATTATGCATCGCCCCACCCATGTTTTCCTTGCTGATAAAAAAGTCGTCTTTTTTTATATCAGGGATAAAAAAGGCATAACCTTTAGGGTGTCCCTGAATGGTTCCTACATAAAGATTCATTTTCTCTGGAATGCCATATCTGTTCTTGCGTGTCCTGATCACCTGTCCCCGTGTTTCCATCTGCTGAAGAAGTGATTCTAAATTGCCAGAATTACCTTTTATCTGGGCTGCTAATTCTGCAAGGCTCAAGGGTTTGCTGGCGGAATTCAAACAGGACAGAAGCTGGTTCTCTTCAACTGCGTTGTCGACAGCCGCTGCCATTACAGGCGTTTTCTGTTTCTTTTCAGTTTTCATTATATTACCTCACTCTTTTATAGTATCAATTCTAATATTCCCCGATAGCAAAGACAACTACCCATTCATTCTTAAAAAGATTCGAATGGTGTCATATTCGCACCTACTACAGCTGCCTGCACTCTAATCGGTATTGTTTTAACTACATTTTTATGCTTATTACAAAATATTATACAGCTATAGCTCATCGCCCACACCATTATCCTGAGTGCTGGCACCACTTTTATCAATAAACCCATCTTCCGACAAATAAAAATGCACCAGGAACCGTCCCCAGTGCATCTAAAACAACCTGTTTGTTTTTAGATATTATTACTCAACAATAGCAATGAGAAAAGTAATAATAAAAAATGCTCCAGCAAGGCCAGCAGTTATTTTGCTGAGAAATTCATCAACGCCCTTCTTTTTGCCCAGCAGTGTCTGGGCACCGCCGGCGATGGCTCCTGACAACCCAGCCGCTTTTCCTGACTGCATGAGAATAGTTACAATAAGCCCAAGGCATATCAACACTTCTAAAACAATTAAAATGGTTTTCAACAAACCGCTTTCTCCCCTTTATTGAGTCTTCCATTGAACAAAGATATCTCTATTTTAGCACTAGCAGGAACAAGATGCAATATTAGTGGTTGGTCAACCACTAACCACTAAATACTAACCACCAAATACTGCTGCTTCTCCCAGGTCCTCTTCAATGCGCATCAGTTGATTGTATTTGGCTACGCGGTCTGTTCTTGAGGGTGCTCCCGTTTTGATCTGTCCTGCATTGAGGGCTACAGCCAGATCAGCAATTGTGGTATCCTCGGTTTCACCTGACCTATGGGATATTACTGCAGTATAGCCTGCTTTCATGGCCATTTCAACAGTCTCCAGCGTCTCAGACAGTGTTCCTATCTGATTGACCTTGACTAAAATCGAGTTGCCCACACCTTCCTTGATTCCCCGCTCTAAGCGTTCCTTATTAGTGACAAAAACATCATCCCCGACCAATTGGGTTGTCTCACCCAGACGACTTGTCATCTGCGCCCAACCTTCCCAGTCATCCTCAGCAAGCCCATCCTCAATGGAGATCACAGGATAATTGGTGGTCAGTTTCTCATAAAAAGCGATGATCTCCTCTGTGTTCAGGGATTGGCCAGTACTGCTGAAATGATACTTGCCATCTTTATATAGTTCTGTTGCGGCAACATCCAAAGCAAGTGAAACGTCCTCTCCAGGCTCATATCCAGCCTTTTTGATCGCCTCTACAATCACATCCAATGCCTCTTCATTGGACTTTAGATTTGGGGCGAAACCACCTTCATCGCCTACTGCGGTGTTATAGCCTCGGTTTTTGAGCACGATGCGCAGATTATGAAACACTTCTGCTCCCATCCTGACAGCAGTCCGCATACTGTCGGCACTTTTAGGAATCACCATGAACTCCTGGATGTCCACATTATTATCGGCATGCTCCCCACCATTCAATATATTCATCATAGGCGTAGGAAGCAGATACCCACCTACCCCTCCCAAATAGCGATAGAGAGGAAGTCCTATGCTGTCAGCAGCTGCTTTAGCAACTGCTAAAGAAACACCCAGAATGGCATTCGCCCCCAATTTTTCTTTATGGGGGGTTCCATCCAATTCGATCATGGCACGATCTACCAGGATCTGATCAAAGGCATCCAACCCAAACACCTCAGGAGCGATGATGTTGTTCACATTATCAACTGCCTTTAATACACCTTTTCCCAGATAGCGATCTTGATCCTTGTCACGCAATTCCAGGGCTTCATGGGCCCCTGTTGATGCTCCCGAGGGCACCGCTGCCCTACCAAAACTTCCATCCTCTAAATAAACATCGACTTCAACAGTTGGATTGCCACGGGAATCCAAGATCTCCCGTGCTGTTACATCAATTATTTCCGGCATACAGGCACCTGGTTCCTCCCGTACCAAATAGGCAAGCAGGAAGAAACACAGATGTACCCCCCTTCCAAATAATATTTATTTAATCACTTTCAATCAATGAACTTCCTGTCATCTCCGGTGGCTGCGGTATTCCGAGGATCTTCAAGATCGTCGGTGCGATATCCTCCAATGCGCCACCTTCTTTAAGAATCCTCTCCCTGTATTTTTCTCCAACCAAAATGAATGGCACCGGATTTATTGTATGAGCGGTATGGGGATCTTCACTATCTTCCAGCATCATCTCAGCGTTCCCATGATCAGCAGTGACAATAATGGTGCCATTTCGCTCTAAGACAGCATCCACTACCTGTTGTAAGTACCCATCAACAGCTGAAACTGCCACCTTTGTTGCTTCAAGCATACCTGTATGTCCCACCATGTCCGGGTTGGCATAATTCAAAATAATGACATCATAAACATCTCTGCTTATCTCAAAGATTACACGCTCTGTAACCTCCGGAGCACTCATCTTTGGTTTTAAGTCATAGGTTGCAATCTTAGGTGATGGAATCAAAACCCTATCCTCATAGGGATTTGGCTCCTCTACACCACCATTGAAAAAGAAGGTCACATGAGCATACTTTTCCGTCTCGGCAATACGCAGCTGTTTCAAGCCATGCTCTGCCAGGACCTCACCTAGGGTGTTCCGGAGCTTCTGCGGGGGAAAAGCGACATAAGCAGGTATTGTAGCATCATACTGAGTCATGCAGGTAAAATGGACACCAGGGTATTCCCTCCTGGTAAACCCCTCAAAATCCCGATCGACAAAAGCACGAGTGAGCTCCCTGGCCCTGTCTGCTCTAAAGTTATAAAAGATCACTGCATCTCCCGGCCGAACCATTCCTTTTGGCTTACCCCGCTCATCGACAACAACTTTGGGCAATACAAATTCATCAGAAATATGTTCAGCATAGGACCTTTTCAGTGCCTCTGCCGGCAACAAAACCTTTTCGCCCTCTCCGTAACAGATAGCTTGAAAAGCCTTTTCTACCCGTTCCCATCTCTTATCCCTATCCATGGCGTAGTATCTTCCGCTTATTGTAGCGATCTCCCCAATACCTATTTCCTTGCATTTCTGCTCTAATTCTTTTATATACCCCACACCACTAGTAGGGGCTACATCTCTTCCATCCAAAAAGGCGTGAATGTAAACCTGGGATAGATTATACTGGCGAGCCATCTCTAAAAGGGCATAGAGATGTGTCAGGTGGCTATGCACTCCTCCGTCAGAGAGCAGGCCCATCAGATGCAGAGAGGTCCCATCCTCTTTTGCAGCCTCCATCGCATCAATAAAAACCTGGTTTTCCCAGAAATCACCACTATAGATCGACTTAATAATCCTGGTGATATCCTGATAAACCACCCTGCCGGCTCCTATGTTCAGGTGGCCGACTTCGGAGTTGCCCATCTGCCCTTCTGGAAGTCCCACTCTTTCTCCTGATGCATGAAGAACTGTAGATGGATATTTTTGCTGCAGTTGATTATAGTTAGGTGTATCAGCGAGACAAATTGCATTTCCTCGCTGAACAGGACAAAGCCCCCACCCATCGAGAATAAGCAGCATTAAAGGGCTTTTCAATCATCTTTCCTCCTTAGATCCGCTGTAGACTGGATAATAGCTGTGAATTTATCAAGATCCAGGCTTGCACCGCCTACCAGTACCCCGTCGATTTCCTCTTCATTCATAAATGAAGTTATACTTTCCGGGGACACACTGCCACCGTAGAGAAAGCGCAGGCCACCAGCCAACTCTTCACCGTACATCTGTGCAATTTCTTGACGCAGAGCACTGATAACCTCCACAGCATCCTTCGGTGTTGCAGTTTTTCCAGTACCGATCGCCCAGATCGGTTCATAAGCCACTACTAGGGCATCAGGCCTCACAATTTTCATGCCATCCAGGCCTGCCTTCAACTGCTTCAAACAGTATTCCACAGCCCGACCTGTTTCCCTAGTGGCTAGACTCTCCCCCAAGCAAAAGATAGGACGCAAGCCGCAGGTAAAGGAAGCAGCCAGCTTTCTTCTGACTATATCGTCAGTTTCACCGAAGTGGCTGCGACGCTCCGAGTGACCAATGATGACATAGTGACAGCCCATTGCTTGGAGCATAGGGCCAGAAACCTCTCCTGTGAATGCTCCTTCTACCTCCCAATGCATATTCTGGGCACCCCAGCCGATCTGGCTTCCCGCTAATCTGTTGGCTACTGCAGCTAAGGCCGGAAAAGGCGGGCAGACAAGTACATCAACAATGCCATCTAAGTTCTGTTGATTAACATTTTCCAGCAGTAATTTTGTAAAATTACCAGCCTCAGCAGGTGTCTTATGCATCTTCCAGTTACCAGCCACCAAAGGAGTTCTATTATTTTTCACTACACAGGTTCTCCTCTCTGAAATTATTTATTACCTCATCAACACAGCCACCCCAGGAAGCTCCTTGCCCTCTAAAAACTCCAAAGAGGCGCCTCCCCCAGTGGAGGCATGGGTAACCTGCTCCGCTAGACCGTATTTCTTTAGTACTGCCAAAGAATCGCCGCCCCCTACAACAGATACCAATTCCGGTTCACACAAAGCTCTGGCCACCATCTCACTTCCATGGGCAAACTGCTCCTTCTCAAAAACACCCATCGGACCATTCCAGAAAGCTGTTTTGGCCCCTTTTATTAATCGAGCATAGAGTTCAGCAGTGCGGGGTCCAATATCCAGGGCAGACCAACCTGCAGGGACATTTGCCGATTCCGCAACCTTTACCTGTTCATTATTTCCGGTCAAGGCGATTACCAGATCCTGTGGAAGTTCAACCCGCACACCCCGCTCCTCAGCCATAACCAAAAACTCTTTGGCAAATTTCTGATGGCCTTCGTCAACCAGTGAATCCCCTAATTTTGCCCCTTTAGCTTTTAGAAAAGTATTGGCCATACCCCCACCGAGAAGAATGGCATCAACCTTATTTAATAGGTTATTGAGAACCCCAATTTTGTCAGCGACCTTGGCACCCCCCAGCACTGCCGCGAAAGGGCGATCAGGGTCAAACAAAACACTCCCCAAAGCCTTGATCTCTTTTTCCATCAATAACCCGGCATATGCAGGAAGATAATCTGCCACACCTACGGTAGAAGCATGGGCGCGGTGAGCTGTTCCAAAGGCATCGTTGATATAGACCTCAGCAAGAGCAGCTAAATTTTTGGCAAAACCGGGATCATTTTTTTCTTCCTCTGGGTGAAAGCGCAGATTTTCCAGGAGAAGAACCTCTCCTTCTTTTAAATCCTCTGCGGCTATCGAAACTTCAGGGCCAATACAATCATCCACCTTATTTACTTTTTTGCCCAGCAGTTCTCCCAGACGCCTGGCCACATCATTGAGGCGCATTTTCTCTACAACCTTACCCTTTGGCCTACCCAGGTGGCTCATCAGAATCACTCTGGCATCTCCCTCAAGAAGGTAATTGATTGTAGGAAGTGTAGCTTTGATCCTGCTGTCATCTGCCACTTTTCCTTCGTCATTTAATGGAACATTAAAGTCAACCCGCATCAGCGCCTTTTTGCCCTTAATATCCAGGGAACCGATGGTCTTCAGCTCCAATTGACCACTCCACCTTTCCTCTAGAGTCCCTTGCCGGCAATGAATTCTGCACAATCAACACACCGCACCGAGTAAGCCCACTCATTGTCATACCAAGCAAAAACCTTCACCAGATTTCCATCGCTGACCATTGTACAGGGTCCGTCAACAATAGCTGAGTGGGGATCACCATTGTAATCCCTGGAGACCAGGGGCAGATCAGAGTATGCTAAAATTCCCTGTAGTGGCCCAGCTGCCGCATCCTTAAAAGCCTGGTTGATCTCCTCTGCTTCTGCTGACTTTTCCAGCTCTGTCACCAGATCCACCAGTGAGACATTGGGGGTTGGCACACGGACAGCGAGCCCTGTCAGTTTACCTTTCAGTTCAGGAAGAACCAGAGCAACCGCTTTGGCAGCCCCAGTTGTTGTGGGGATCATCGATTCAGCAGCCGCCCGGGCACGGCGCAAATCCTTATGGGCAAGGTCTAGAACCTGCTGGTCATTTGTGTAGGAATGTATTGTTGTCATCAAACCCCGCTTGATGCCGTAATTATCATTGAGCACCTTAACCACCGGCGCAAGACAGTTGGTGGTACAGGATGCATTAGAAATAATATGGTGATTGACAGGGTCATATTTGTCCTCATTGACCCCCATGACAATTGTCAGATCTTCATTTTTGGCAGGTGCAGTAATAATGACTTTCTTTGCCCCGGCTTCCAAATGTGCCATAGCTTTTTCTTTATCCCGAAACACACCTGTCCCTTCGATAACAATGCTTACACCTAAATCGCCCCAGGGTAATTTCTTAGGATCCTTTTCGGAAAAAACCTTGATCAGATGGTTACTGACAACAATTTCATCCCCTTTAGCTTCCACTGTATCCTGAAATGTCCCATGAACAGAGTCATATTTAAAGAGGTGAGCGTTTGTTTCAGCATCGGTTAGATCATTGACAGCTACAACATCAATCTCTGGATTATTTAGAGCTGCACGTAAAACTAACCTGCCAATCCTCCCAAACCCATTTATTGCCACCTTAACAGCCACCAAAAAACTCCTCCTTTCAAGATTACAACTAGATAGTAAACCTTTACTGACCCCGTACTTATAGTATGTAAATTATCTCTGTATTATATAGGTCATATTTTAGAGGGATCACGTTCCCTGGATCCTGTAACAAATATAATCAAAATAGCCCATATAATACATAACATATCTCTTAAAATTATATACTATTGGATTGGCAATGCAACCCAGACCAATAAATAAAGGCGCATAACCGCGCCTGGATTTATAAACATCATCTATAATAATAATTTATCAGTTCAGCGATAACGCTTCCGCTGCCGCATGCTGGGAACCCCCATCTCCTTCCTGTACTTCGCTACTGTCCTCCTGGCAATGTTGATGCCCTTTTTCTGCAGCTGTTCACAAAGCTGCTGGTCACTATAGGGCTTATAGGGATCCTCAGTTGTGACCATCTCTTTCAAAGCATGCTTAATACTCTCTGCCGCCACCATCTTTCCTGCAGCAGCATTTTCCACACCGCTGGTAAAAAAGAATTTGATTTCAAAAAGGCCCTGCGGAGTTTGAACATATTTGTTGGCAGTAGCACGACTAACAGTGGACTCATGCAGCTCAGCCATATCGGCAATCTGCTTGAGATTAAGAGGCTTTCAGATATTTGATTCCCTTTTCCAAAAAGTCCCACTGGTAGTCTATGATACACTGTACAACCTTGTAAAGGGTAAGCCTTCTCTGTTCAATGCTGCGGATCAGCCAGAGAGCTGCTTTCATTTTGTTTTGGATAAATTCAACAGTTCCTTGATCACAGTCGGCTTTTTGTTTAACCATACGTTGATAATTACGGTTGATCATCAAGCGTGGCACGGCAACATCGTCAACAACAATTACATACTCGCCATTGACTTTTTCAACCACTACGTCAGGGACGATATAGCGGTTTTCCCCAGGGATGATAAAAATTGCGGCCAGGTATTGGATCCAGCAGCTTGATTAGATCTACCTCCTGCTGCACCTCTTGTACTGTAAGCCCTGTGGATGAAGCAATTTTGAACAAGTTGCCATTGGCCAGGTCATCCAGGTAAAATCTTATAATCTTCTCTAATACAGGGGTACGCTGACCATGCTGGTCCAGCTGAATCAGTAGGCACTCCTGCAGATCCCGTGCCCCCACCCCCGGAGGATCAAAGGATTGAATAACCTTTAAAATTCTTTCGATCTCCTGTATATGGAAACCTGATATCTTCTGTACTTCTTCCAGACCAATGTTAAAGTAACCCCGATCATTTATGTTCCCGATGAGAAATTCTCCGATTTCCATATCTTTGGGATCGGAGAGAGTAAGGCGCAGTTGGAGGTACAGGTGATCCTGCAAGCTGGGTGTCTGGGCAACAAAATGCTCTAAGCTATAATGTTCTTTCTCTTCATGCCCCGCGGCCTGCTCAAAAGAACGCTCAATCTGACCGCATTCAGCAAGATAATCACACCACTCCTCATTAAAATCATCTTCATCTTTTGAGGGCGCTTCCTCATGTTCTTCTTCTGTCACCTCAAGAAGAGGATTCTCTAGCATGGCATTTTCTACATACTGCGCCAAATCTATCGCTGACAGCTGCAGCACCTTAATCGCCTGGCGCAGTTCTGGAGTCATAACCAATTTTTGTGTCTGTTCCAGTTTCATTCCATAACCTAAGCGCATCAGTCATCACCCCCCCTATTCACAGAAAGAATTCTCGGTTTCCAGGGAAAACTCCTGCTTTCATTAATAATAAGATATGCGGGGACCTACTGGTCCGGTCAGACTATTGACGCTGATGTCGACAAACAGGTATGTTATTCTTAATTTACTGTTCATTGCGCAGTCGCTTGGCAACTTTGGATATTTCGCGGAAGCGGTGGTTGACACCGGATTTACTGAGCGGTGGCGAAAGGAGTTTTCCAAGATCCGTTAGGCTCGCCTCCGGATACTGTAGGCGAAGCAGTGCCAATTCCCGCAGCGGAGGGCGCAGAATATCCAGACCTGCCAGTGAGTCGATCTCTTGGATTACTGCAACCTGTTTCAAGCCAGCCTCCACAGATTTATTCAGATTGGCTGTTTCACAATTGACCAGCCTATTGACCTGGTTGCGCATATCTTTGATTATACGGCAGTTTTCAAACTGAAGAACCCCCTGGTGAGCCTCAATAATCCGCAGAAACTCTGATACCTGCTCAGCCTCCTTGAGGTAAACATCATAGCCGCCACGACGCTCCCTGCATATTGGCAACAAACCAAAATAAGTAAGTACTTCCATCGCCTCCCTGGAACCTTCATGGGTTTTGAAGAAGAGCTCCAGGTGGTAGGAATGTGAAGGCGCTACGATGAATCCACACCCCAAAAAACATCCTCTCAGAAATGCCTTCTTACAGCAATCCTTTGCAAGAACAGATGGTTCAAGGAAATCTCGAAACCTCATATCGCTGTCAATAAAACCAAGTTCCCTGAGCAAATTGTGATTCTGCTGTTCTAGGCCAACCTGTACGGCAAACAAACGCCGACGACGCGGCCGGGAAGAACGGCGCATGGCCACCAATCTACTCCACCCCAGGTTTTTTAACAGCAAAAAAATGCGACGTGCCACCACTGGAAGCTCTGTTGTCATAACCAGTGTTCTCCGCTTTCCCAGGCGTACACTTCCTAATGACCTAGCAAAAGCAGCCAACTCCGCCCGCTGGCAGCAAGTGAGACCGAAAGTCAGCCGTGCTACATCGTCTTTAACCCGCATTGAAAATGACATCTTGTCATGTTCCCCTTTTCAAAGACACAGGGGGACGGTTCTCCTGTGTCGATATCTAAACCTTACGAACGCCCCCGCTTACAAGAGAGGGAGACTTACGCCAAGTTAGTCAGTTAAATCAGCTGTGAGAAAATAAAGCGAGCCAGTTTCCGGGAGTCATGTCGCACCAATTCCTGCTCATTTAAAAAATCCCCTCCCAGTACCCGCACACCCATTTTCTGCAGAGTATGCTGGTCAACAATTACCGATCTCGCCCCTTCTAGGGCATATTTTTCGCTTTTAACCTTATCAACACTTTTGTTATTGACTAGAATATAATCTACACGTTTCACACCTGTATAAGTGTATATAGCATTCAGGTGATCCGAAGCCTTAAAATTGGTGGTCTCTCCTGGCTGAGTCATGATATTGCATATATAACATTTTACAGCATGAGACTGATTGACTGCTGCAGATATATCCGGAACCAATAAATTAGGCATGACACTGGTGAAGAGACTGCCTGGCCCTAATAGAATCATGTCCGCCTGTTCGATTGCAGCTGACAGCTTCAGGAACCGCTTTACAAATTGCCGGTGTTAAAAAGACGCTTTTTATAGGAGCATCTACCTTGGAAATCCTGCTCTGTCCGAAGACATGTGAGCCATCAGCAAGTTCCGCATTCAGTGTCACCTGATCCAGTGTCGAAGGAAGTACCTGTCCGCGTACCTTTAAAACATGACTTGTTTCCTTGATCGCTGTTTGAAAATCGCCGGTTATATCCACAAGAGCAGTGATCAACAGATTGCCCAGACAGTGCCCCGCTAAACCATCCCCCTGTCCGAAGCGATATTGAAACAATTTCTCCATAAGCATTTCAGTTTCTGCCAAAGCCGCCAAACAGTTGCGGATATCACCAGGAGGCAAAATGCCAAATTCTCCGCGCAGTCTTCCTGAACTCCCCCCATCATCAGCCGCTGTTACAATAGCCGTAATATTAGATGTATATTTTTTCAGACCCCGCAGAAGAACAGGAAGACCTGTGCCACCACCCACGGCAACAATGCGCTGCCCGCGCCTTCAATGATTGTCGACGAAAAAATCTGCCAATAGAGAATGCTAGATCTTGGAGACTCATAGTATCCCCTCTACCTTTTCACGATGAAGATCCCTGTGATGTACCTGTACCTTATAGTTTCCAGACAGTTCAGCCGCCAGTCTCTCTGTTAAAGCCACAGATCTGTGCTGTCCTCCGGTACAGCCGATAGCTACAACCAGGTGTGTTTTCCCCTCCTTGATGTAGTAGGGCAGCAAATAAATCAAAAGATCACAGTAGCGCCCCAGAATATTACCAGTTTCCTCATATGAGAACAGGTACTCATGAATCTGAGAATCAAGGCCGGTTAAATTTTTTAAATCATCGACATAATGAGGATTGGGAAGAAAGCGTACATCCATCACCAAGTCAGCGTCCAACGGTATACCATATTTGTAGCCAAAAGAAAGGATGGTAATGCTAAAATGAGTTCCATTTTCTTTATTTTGAAAGATATCTTTGAGGTTTTTCTTCAGGTCATGGACGTTCATGTCTGTCGTATCCAGGATAACGTTTGCTGCTCCTCGCAGTTCCTGAAGACGCTTCCGCTCTGTGCGGATGGCCTCCAGCACAGAACCGTCCTCTTCTAGAGGATGCTGCCGGCGAGACTCTTTGTAGCGCCTGACCAGGACAGCATCAGAGGCCTCCAAAAAGAGAATCTCATACTGGATCCCCTGTTGGCGCAATTTGCCCAGCTCTTCACCCAGTTCACCCAAAGAATCAAAGAAAAGGGTGCCGCGCACATCCATCACCAGAGCGACTCGTTTTACCCTGCCATTTGACTGCTGGCAGAGCTCAGTGATCTTGGGAATCAGCGAGTGGAGGCAAATTATCAACACAGAAAAAGCCCATATCCTCCAGACACCTGATAGCCTGAGTTTTGCCAGCCCCAGAAAGCCCTGTTACAATTACCAGGCGAATCGGTTGTTTCTCATCCATCTTCCTCCCCCTCTCTTCCTATCATTTACACTATAAACTTTTTGCATTTCGGCTTGCCTATTCATGATAAAAACCTCTAGACAGATAGATGGTCCCAGGCAAGGGCAGCCGCCCCGAGGATTCCGGACTGCGACATTAATCTCGCCGGAATTATCTTCAAGTATTTACGGTAGGGTGGATAGGTATTCTTATAAGCCTCATCTCGAACCGGATTCAGAATTAAATCCCCTACACCATGAATAACTCCACCCCCGATGATAAATACCTCTGGGTTAAGCAGATTCACCACATTAGCAATAGCAACTCCTAAATTGCGGCCGGCCCTGTCCAGAATCGCCTGTGCCTCAGGGTCTCCATCCAGTGCTGCCTGGCCAACAACCCATGCATCGACTTTTTCCATACTGCCGGCCAGTGAAAGCATTCTGCTTCCCTGCCCAGAATTAACTAACTTCTGAGCATCCCTTTTGATGGCAGTACCTGAAGCCAATGCTTCTAAACAACCCCTGTTATTACAGGAGCATAGAGGGCCATTTCTATCAATGATCATATGACCGAACTCCCCAGCCCCTCGAAAAGTACCCCTATAAATCTTTCCTCCCAGTATGAGGCCCCCACCGACCCCCGTACTGACAGTGATATACAGCAGATCATTATAGCCCTTCCCTGCTCCATAGCGGTGCTCACCAAGGGCAGCAAGATTGGCATCATTATCCAACCATACTGGGATTCCTAGGCGGTCTTCTATTCTCTTTTTTAAATCAACATCCTGCCATTTTAAATTAGGAGAGAAAATAATTCTATCAGTGCAATGGTCAATATAGGCGGGTACTGCTATTCCGATTCCTGCCGGCTGTTCACCTTCAGCTATCACACTTTTCAGGCTGGTTAAAATCCTGTCCGCAACAAACTCAAAACCTCCATCTGGCATTGTAAGGCACTTGTCTTGATTAATGACCTCTCCCTTCAGGCTCACCAGCGCTGAACAGATTTTAGTACCACCCAGATCTACAGCCAGAACACCGCTCATAGAAGCCCTCCCTTTTGTGTTAGTGGTTGGTGGTTGGTCGTTAGTCGTTGAAAAGAAGAATGTTCATTCGAGACATGGATAATATACATGTCTTTTGCCTGAATAACGAACTGCTGATTGAGGGCAGTTCCTGGGATACTCGGCTCTCCGACATCTGGTTTCCGACTTCTGTTTTGGTTGGTAGTTAGCCGTTTATCTAGATAGTGACACAGGAGAACGGTTCCCTTGTTTCACTCCTGTGTCAAATAATAAAAGGACGGCTTTCTCTCCTGTATCTTTCCATCTTTCTCTGATAATCTTCCTTTTTAGAAAGAAAATCTTCCCTTCCCAGCAAAGCATAGGTCTGATGTTTGCCTTCCTCCACACCTGGCTGATCATATGGATTTACATTATACAGATTACCCATAAAGATGGTCAAGGCTTCATAAAAGTAGAACAATGCGCCAAGAGCTGGAGTGCCATGTTCGCTGAGGGTGATCCGATAACAAGGATGGCCCGCGTTGACCAGGCTCACCTCTGTAGCCAGCTGTTCGATCTGGAGCTGCTCCTGCATTGTATGACCCTCAAAATAAGCATACTCCACCTCTTTAGAAAAAGCACCTGTAATTTTCAAGTCATTTGGTACCTGATCAATGACTACAAAACCATAGACTTTATCGGCAGGCCCCTCCTTAAATAACTGGAGCAAGGAATGCTGATCTGTCGCCCCGAGACAGGATAAGGGTGTGGCTCCTATCCTCCCCACCTGCTCCCCAGTAAGTGTCTCCTTCTTTCCCAGACTTTCCGCCCACAGCTGCATAAACCATAACCCGAACTCCACCAAGAGATTGCTGTAGTTAAACAGCACATGGGTGGTTCTCCCCTGTTGGGCATATTGATATAGAGAACTGCCTAAAACCAGGAGTGGGTTTTCTTCATCAACTGCAGTGGTAACCACCCGCTGCACTGCAGCAGCACCTTCAAGCAGATCCCTGCAGTCGACACCTGCCAGTTCTGCCGGGAGAAAACCTACAGGGGATAAGGCAGAATATCTGCCCCCCAGACGGGGTGGAAAGTGAAATAAATAGCACCCAAGTTCAGCGGCGATGCGATTGATCCCATTCTCCTTCTTATCGCAAATAATCACGATATCCCGTTCATCTCCACCGGCTTCCTTGTATTGCTTATAAAAATAAATAAAATTAGCCGCAGTCTCCGGTGTTGATCCCGATTTACTGGTATAAATAAGGGCTGTCTTACTAAAATCCAAAATCCGTTCCAGCTGAGCAGCCGGAGCCGGATCAATGTTGTCAAGCACAAAAATACGGGGCGATTGCGCTTCCAAGTAATGATAAGGGCCTTTGGCAAAATCCAAAATGGCCTTTGTCCCCAAGGCTGAGCCACCGATACCCAGAATCAGAATGTTCTCATATTTTTCCCGCAGTTTCCTGGCAGTGGACTTTATATCAGCAATAGTTTCCTCATCCAAAAAAGAAGCGGTGATCGGTATTCGATTCTCTCGCAGATCATCCTGAAATTTTCTAAAAATCAAGGTATCTGACGGGTTCAGCTCCAGCCCAGCTTCTTTTCCTGATTGTACCAGATGACCTGTATCGATTCTCAATAACCCATCCATACCCCACACATCCTTTCTGGTGACACAGATATTTATTAGTTTATTCTCCCATTGATCAGCTTATTATATTAGTGGTCAATGCAGCTTTAGGATATTCCTTCCCCAGAAGTACCATTTCACGAAGAGCCAAGGCTACCCCATCCTCATTATTAGATGCCGTAATATATTGTACATGAGAGCGCACTTCCGGGTGAGCATTGGCAACAGCAAAACCATAACCGGCATACTCTAGCATCTCCAGATCATTGAAACTGTCCCCAAAGGCCATCACCTGTTCCCTGCTGATGTTCAGCTGTTCTGCCAGTTTACTCAGAGCCACTCCTTTTGTCGCCAATCGATGGTTTACCTCAAGATAGCTAGGTTTGGACTTTGTAAGGTGTGCATCAAAACCTTTCCTGTAAAGGATCTCACGCAATTCTGCCAGTTCCTGATCGATTAAGTTCTCATTATCGATCAACAGCATTTTATAAGGAAGGCCTTTTTCCAGCAGGTCCTCAAGATCATCCACCCTTGTAAAAGGAATACCAGCCAAATGCTCGTAGTGCTCCCCAGCCTCTGTCACACGCTCAACATAAATCTTATCTTCAAGATAATAATTGGCTTGTATTTTTTTACTGCGTCCATACTGAATCGCAATTCTAGATATCTCCTGGGAAAGGGGACAGTTGTAAAGCACCTCCCCTGAAAAAACATTCTTGACCAAAGCACCCTGATATGTAATCAAAGGAACATCAAATTCCAACTGCTCAGCATAGGGACGCGCCGAAGGCAGCATCCGCCCTGTGGCTAGAGTGACAGTAACCCCCGCCTCCCGTACCTCCTGCAGAATATCTTTGGAAAACTGCGAAATTGTCAAATCATCCCGCAGCAGTGTATCATCAAGATCAATGGCTACCAGTTTAATTTCCTGCATCCTAAAGTCATTCACTCCATTTCAGTATCATTGAAAAGAGTTGCACAGATATAAGTTGTTTGTGCCCCAGTCTTTATCTACTAGTTTAACATATTAGTGGCAGACCTTCTTCATCACCACCAGGCTAAAATGTGAGCAGCACAGGCAAGACCGGCAGCACTGGCACCAATAATGAGATATTCTTGCTGCCAGTTCTTCGGTCAGCGAACTGGTTACCAACTTGCTTCTGTAATGTATAGTGAGTTGACAGACTAAATACACAGAAATCCTTTGTAGGTGTAAAAGTCTCTGTTATATTCCCCTTGAGAGTTCATGTAGCAAGAGAAGATAAACAATATTTGATGAAGGAAATAAGAAGAATGTCCCTTTGCTTCATCTTTGCTTCATGTTAAAAATTTATTTAAGTCCTCCGCAACTCTCCTGTTCATTCCTGGCACTGCAGCCAGTTCATCGATGGAAGCCTTGCGTATACGCTTTAATGAACCGAAATGCCTGAGCAGTGCCTCCTGCCTCTTTTTACCGATTCCCGGCACTTGCCTCAAAACAGATGCCTTCATCCTGCGCTGGCGCAATTTTTTTTGGTAGGTGAGAGCAAAGCGATGAGCCTCATCACGAGCCTGCTGCAGCAGGTGCAGCCCCGGATGACTGGGGGGAAGAACAAGGGGATCACTGCGTCCTGGTAGATAAATCTCTTCTTTCTCCTCAGCTAGCGAAGCTATATCAAAGTGTGGGGAGTCGATTTGCTGTAAGGCCTCTAAAGCTGAATTCAGCTGGCCCTTTCCTCCATCGATCAAAAGCAGATCAGGGAGGTTGTTTTTGGCACTGCTGCCCACACGGCGCTTCACTGACTCCTGTACAGCTGCGTAATCATCACCATAAAGCTCTGCCTTGATCCTATAATGGCGGTATCCCTTTTTATCAGGCCGCCCATCGATAAAACAGACCAGGGAGCCTACAGTTTCCTGCCCACCCAGGTGTGAAATATCGATGCACTCCAACCTTACAGGAGGTTTATCCAAGCCCAAGGCCTTTTGCAAATCCAAAACCATAGCTATCCCTTTTTCACGATTTTTCAGCGAACTGCGATAGTGCTGCTCAGCGATAATACTTGCATTTTCCAGAGCCATTCCCACCAGCTCCTTACCTCGGCCACGCTTGGGGAACCGAATTTTCACCTGTCTCCCTTTTTGACCAGTCAGCCAGGAGGCCAGTAGGTCAGCTTCATCTACCTGAGCACTGGTGAGAATTGCGGAAGGAATCTCCCTTCCCCTCTGGTAGTATCTTTTGATAAATGAGGAGAGAACTTCCCCCTCAGGCAGCCCCTCTGCGCCTGTGAGAAAATAATGTTCCTGTGCAACAACATTACCACCCCGGGAACGCAATACTACCACACACACCTCACCCAGGTAACTCCCTACTGCCAGAATATCCTGATCAGGACCTGTTGCCCTGGCTACCCTCTGATGTTCGCCCAGTTTATTGATCGCATCCAGCTGATTGCGCAGCCGGGCAGCTTCCTCAAAGTCCAGCTTTTCTGCAGCATCCTTCATCTGATGGCTCAGGCGTTTTTCCACCTCATGGGTCTTTCCCTCCAGAAACAGAACCAATTGTTCGATCATCTCCTGGTATTTTTCAGGAGACACATTCCCTACACAGGGGCCCAGACACTGTTTGATCTGTCCATTGAGGCAAGTCCTGCTGCGAGGTGCCAATTTGCGTTCAGAGCAAGTGCGAAAGGGAAAAAGTTTGCGCAAAAGTTCCAAGGTTTCTTTAACAGCACCCACATTGGGATATGGCCCGAAATAGCTAGAACCATCCCTCACCAGGTTGCGTGTCATCATCACCCTGGGCAGTTCCTCTGCAGTCACCCTGATATATGGATAGGATTTATCATCCTTAAGCTGAATATTGTACTTTGGACGATACTCTTTGATCAGGTTGCATTCCAAGACTAGGGCTTCCGCTTCGGTATCAGTTACTATGTACTCCAGGCGTGCGGCCTCCTCTGTCATTTTCCTGATCCGTTCGCTAAGCCCCCTGGGCTGAAAGTAAGACCGCAGGCGGTTAGGCAGAGAGACCGCCTTCCCTACATAAATAACCCTTCCCGACCGGTTCCGGAAAATATAGACCCCCGGCCTGTCAGGGATAAGATCCAGCTCTTTCTTGACATTCTGTACCTGTATCGCCACATCTCCATCTCCTTGCTAATGCAATGGAATCCAATGGGGACAGTTCCTGTTGCATTTCCCCACTAGATATTAACCGCTAACTAGGGCGGTTTTATCGGCCTGACGCTGGGTGGGGTTGGCAACCTGGAACACTTCTTTTAAGTAGCGGCCAGTATAAGAGTTATGATTGCCGGCAACCTCTTCTGGCGTTCCGGTGGCTATCACCTGGCCTCCCCCCGCTCCTCCTTCAGGACCCAGATCGATGATGTAATCCGCTGTTTTAATCACATCCAGGTTATGCTCGATGACCACAACTGTATTGCCCTTTTCCACAAGCCTCTCTAAGACCAGCAACAGCCTCCTGATATCCTCTTTATGCAGACCTGTTGTTGGCTCATCCAAAATATAGAGTGTGCGGCCTTTGCTGCGCCGTGAAAGCTCTGTGGCCAGTTTGACACGCTGGGCCTCCCCGCCTGACAGGGTGGTGGCAGGCTGTCCCAGCTTAATATAGCCCAATCCCACATCAACCAGTGTCTGCAGTTTACGGTGCACTTTAGGAATGTTCTGAAAAAACTCATTTGCCTCACTGACGGTCATATCCAGAACCTCAGCTATGTTCTTACCCTTGTACTTGACCTCCAGTGTTTCGCGGTTATAGCGGCTCCCCCTGCACTCATCACAGGGAACATAGACATCAGGCAAAAAGTGCATCTCAATTTTGATAATCCCATCCCCACGGCAGGCTTCACAGCGTCCACCCCGCACATTAAAGCTGAAACGGCCTGGGCGGTAGCCTTTCATTCGTGACGCCGGGGTTAAGGAAAAAAGTTCCCTGATCCCGTCAAATGCCCCTGTATAGGTGGCCGGATTTGACCTTGGGGTTCTCCCAATAGGGGACTGGTCGATCTTTATGACTTTGTCAAGATGTTCGACACCGAGCATCTGGCGAAAAGCTCCAGGATGAGCACGAGAACCTTGAAGCTTCTGAGCAAGCCCCTTATAAATAATCTCATCCAGCAGGGTGCTCTTCCCTGATCCAGAGACTCCGGTAATACAAACAAAAAGCCCTAAAGGAATCTTCACATCAATGTCTTTTAAATTGAACTCCTGGGCACCCTTCACCTCCAGCCAGCGCTCATTTGGCTTACGGCGCCCTTCTGGCACAGGTATATCCCTGCGCCCACTCAAGTATTGCCCGGTGATCGATTCTTTCACCTTGACGATCTCTTCCAGTGTTCCCTGAGCAATCAGCTCCCCGCCGTGGACCCCTGCACCAGGACCGATGTCGATGATCTGATCCGCATTGAGCATCATCTCTTCATCATGCTCCACAACGATCAGGGTGTTTCCCTAGATCGCGCAGATGCTTCAGTGTCCCAATCAGCCTGGTGTTGTCCCTTGGATGCAGCCCGATGCTCGGCTCATCCAAGATATAGAGAACACCTACCAGGCCAGAGCCGATCTGGGTAGCCAACCTGATCCTCTGTGCCTCACCCCCGGCCAGTGTCCCTGCTGAACGATCCAATGAGAGATAGTCAAGCCCCACATTCACTAAAAAGTTAAGGCGAGAGCTGATTTCTTTCACCACCTGATGAGCGATCTGCTCCTCCCTGGTGGTCAGGGAAAGATTTTGTATAAACGACTGCGCCTCCGAAATCGTATAGCCTGTTACCTCAGCGATGTTCTTGCCGCCGACTGTTACCGCCAGGCTCTCCGGCCGCAGTCTTGCTCCTTCACAGCCGGGGCAGGGACGGGAAGCCATAAAACGCCGCTCAATATATTCCCGCACATCTTCAGAATCCGTTTCCCTATAACGGCGCATCAAATGGTTGACTAGTCCCTCAAATTTACCGTGCCAGTTCCTTGTCTGTCCAAAATGGTCTTCATAATGAAAACGAATTTCCTCATCTGTTCCGTAGAGAAGTACATCCTGCACTTGTGGTGGCAGATCCTTGTAAGGTCTGTCCCAACTGCACTTATAATGATCCAAGAGCGATTTCACTACCTGCGGATAATAGTTCTGGGTAGATTGGGTCCAGGGCAATAAGGCACCCGCCCGGACAGCTCTATCCCTGTCGACCACCAGTTCAGGATCTACCTCCATCCTGTAGCCGAGTCCTGAACATTCACTGCAGGCCCCGTAAGGGTTGTTGAAGGAAAAGAGACGAGGAGTAATCTCCGCCAAACTGATCCCACACTCCGGGCAGGCGAAGTTCTGGCTGAACACTACATCCTCACCATCAACAGGAACAGCTACAGCGATCCCCTCACCGAGTCCCAGAGCAGTCTCCAGAGAATCGGCCAGGCGGTTCTCCAATCCCGGCCGTACAACCAGGCGATCGACCACTACATCTATATCATGCTTTTTATATCTCTCCAAGGTGATGTCTTCATCAAGCTCCCGGATCTCGCCATTGACACGTACCCGTACAAAGCCCTTTTTCTGCAGGTCCTTAAGGATCCGCTGATGTTCACCCTTTTTCCCGCGCACAATCGGCGCCATTAGCTGAATCTTAGTCCCCTCAGGGTGATCCATGATCTGGTCAACCATCTGGGAAACCGTCTGCTGCTGAACCGACCTGCCACACTGAGGACAGTGGGGCTTACCGATGCGAGCGAACAAAAGCCGCAGATAGTCAAAGATCTCTGTTACCGTCCCCACAGTAGATCTGGGATTGCGGCTTCCTGCCTTCTGATCGATAGAAATAGCGGGAGAAAGCCCTTCAATATAGTCCACATCTGGCTTGTCAGCAATCCCCAAAGAACTGCCGGGCATAAGCGGAAAGGGACTCCACATAGCGGCGCTGCCCCTCTGCATAAATTGTATCAAAAGCTAATGAAGACTTTCCTGACCCGGAAAGTCCGGTAATCACCACTAATTTATTGCGGGGTATCTCCACATCGATATTTTTCAGGTTGTGGACCCGCGCCCCCCGGATGACAATTTTATCCCTCTCCGGGAGGTCGATTTCTTTTTCTCTTGCACACATGATTTCTTTTGATGCCTCCCTGTCACATCCATTTCTGCATCTATCTCAAACTCATCTTCTAGCTGTTTTATGGATTTAGCTTTTGCGGCGTGACCGTGCAGACAGTTCTTTGCGCAGTTCAATGATCAAATCACGCACCCCCGCCGCTTTCTCAAAGGCTAGTTCTCTGGCAGACTGACGCATCTCCTGATCCAACCGGGAAATAAGCTTTTCCAATTCCTTATTGCTCATGCTGTCCAGGGGTTTCCCAGCCCTGTAGGCTCCCCTCTCCTCGGCAACCTCAGCTGGGAGAGTTATTTCGATCACATCCCTGACAGCCTTCTGAACAGTGCGCGGCACAATGCCATGCTGTTCATTGTAATCCATTTGAATCTGGCGCCTTCTATTTGTCTCACCGATAGACCGCTTCATAGAGTCAGTGATTCTATCCGCATACATGATCACTTTGCCCTCTGCATTTCTGGCAGCTCGCCCTGTAGTCTGAATCAAAGAGCGTTCAGAGCGCAGAAACCCTTCTTTATCCGCATCCAATATAGCCACAAGTGCTACCTCAGGGAGATCAAGCCCCTCCCGTAGGAGGTTGATACCCACCAGCACATCAAATAGCCCCCAGGCGCAGATCCCGCAGGATTTCCATCCGCTCAAGAGTTTTTATTTCTGAATGCATGTAACGCACACGGATTCCTAATTCACGCAGGTAATCGGTCAGATCCTCAGCCATCTTTTTCGTCAGAGTAGTCACCAACACCCGCTGCTGTTTGTCTACCCTGACTCTGATCTGTTCCACCAGATCATCTACCTGTCCTTTGGCAGGACGCACCTCTACCTCTGGATCTATCAACCCGGTAGGCCGCACGATCTGCTCTACTACCTGGTGACTGTGATCTATCTCAAATGCTCCCTGGAGTAGCCGATACAAATATAGCCTGTGGCACCCTGGCCAGGAACTCATCAAAGCGCAGCGGCCTGTTATCCAGGGCTGAGGGAAGTCTGAACCCGTAGTCCACCAGGGTACTCTTTCTGCTGAAGTCACCGGCATACATCCCATTGACCTGAGGCACTGTGATATGTGACTCATCGATCACTACCATAAAATCTTCCGGGAAGAAGTCGAGCAAACAGTAAGGAGGATCTCCTGGCTTACGCCCGGTTAAATGACGGGAATAATTCTCAATCCCCTTACAGATACCCACCTCCCGCATCATCTCAAGATCATAACGAGTGCGCTGCTCCAGACGCTGGGCCTCCAAGAGTTTATCCTCTCTGCGCAGTTCAGCTAAGCGTTCATCCAACTCCTTTTCGATCCCCTGGATCGCTCTTTCCATTTGCTCAGGAGCGGTTACATAGTGAGAAGCAGGAAAAACCACCGCATGTAGGCGCCGGGCCAGAACCTCACCTGTAAGGGTATCTATCTCTAAAATGCGATCGATTTCATCACCGAAAAACTCCACCCTCAGGGCTTTTTCAGTGAAAGAAGCGGGAAAGATCTCCAGCACATCCCCCCGCACCCGGAAAGCATCCCCGCGTAAACTCATAATCATTGCGCTGGTAATGGATGTCCACCAGGCGTGCGATTACCTGATCACGGTCGATGTTCATCCCCTGGCGCAGAGAAACCATCATCTCACGGTAATAGACCGGAGACCCTAAACCGTAGATACAGGACACACTAGCTACAATGATCACATCATCCCGCTCAAAAATGCTGGCAGTAGCTGAATGCCGCAGCTTATCTAATTCCTCATTTAATGAAGAGTCCTTTTCAATATAGGTATCGGTCTGGGGCACATAAGCCTCAGGCTGGTAGTAGTCATAGTAGCTGACGAAATATTCCACTGCATGATCAGGAAAAAACTCCCGAAACTCCCCGCAGAGCTGTGCAGCCAAGGTCTTATTAGGAGCAATAACCAGTGTAGGCTTCTGTACCTCCTGGATAACTCCAGCAATTGTAAAGGTTTTTCCTGAACCAGTTACCCCTAGCAGAGTCTGAAAAGGCATACCAGAAGTAATACCTGTGCTCAAAGAAGATATGGCCTTTGGCTGATCTCCAGTAGGGGAAAATAGAGACTTTAAGGTAAATTTCATCTATAACACCCGCTTTTAGCAAAAATAGCTGATAAATTAGAAGATAACCAGACTTTTCATACTGTCAAGCGTAAAATATTCATATTATCTACCTATACAACGCATTATACCATAAATGATGGTTAGTCGTTGGTCAATAGCCTTTAGCCATTATTTGTTGGTGGTTGGAAAAAAGAATCTTCGGTCAGGACATGGGTAATATAAATTGTCCATCTCCTGAAAAACGGGATACTGATTCAAAGCAAGTTTTTGGGACACTTCAGACTTCAGACATCTTTTACGGCTTCTTGTGAAACGGGTGTAACACGGGGACGTCAGACTGTGTGACAAACATGCAGGTTTTTCTAAATATTAGTATCCACCAACGCTAAATCAGGTGTTGATAGCTAAAATTTAAGAGATTACTACCTGTTTTTAAGAGACGAAAAGAAGACTCACGCTTATGCGGGGGTCAATAATTTTATCATTTTTTCAACTCCCAGAATATTTATCACCCTTCGCAGGTTGTAGGCCAGAAAACTCAAGGCCGATTCTGTTTTTACCGACTCTAACCCCTTGGTCAGAAAATGGCTGTAACCCCATATCCTTTTGATGGTGCCAAAGGGGTGTTCTGCTAGCCTCTGCCTCTGGGCGTATAGTTCTTTGTTTTCCTGTGTTCGTTTGTCTATTTCATCAAGAAGTTCCTGACAAAGATTTCGTGAAATGGTTCTGCCCTTTTTGGAACTGGTACACTGGTCTTTAAACTTACATTGCTTGCAGGCTCTGAAGTTCTTGTAGTCTTGATATTCAACACCTTTTACTTTTCTAATACGACCGGGGTAAAGTGTCTGCCCGGCAGGGCATATGTAAATGTTTTGTTCTTGGTCATATTGGAAACGATCTTGATGAAAATCAGGATTCGCCACACCACCAGTATTTTTTGGCTTGGCTACATAGGTTTCAATTTTGTTTTTTTCGCATTTTTTGAGGTCTAAGGTGGAGTAATAGCCTTTATCGGCCAAGGCTTTTATTTCTTCAACACCCAATGTTTCTTTGGCTTTTTTAGCCATCTCGTAAAGATTCCCTTGGTCTGCTGCGTTGTTAATTACGTCGTAGTCTACGAGCAGTTTGTTTTTTTGGTCTATTGCTGTTTGTACATTGTAGCAGACATCTGCCCCGTTGTTATTAACCTTCATCAAGCGGGCATCGGGGTCTGTGGTGGAGATTTCATCGATCTTTTTTTCTTTCATTTCTTTTTGCATGGCCTGGTATTTGGCTTTGCGTTTTTTTAGTTCTTCAATACGCTTTTTGATTTCTTCTGCATTGGGGATATGGATGTCCGCTTCTTCCTGATCGTTGCTGTCCAGCTCTTTTAGATAGTTTGATATTTTCTCGTTCAGGTATTTCAGGTGGCGTTTTATTTTTTTATCATTGTAGTTGTTGCGTTTGGAGTTGCATGCTCTGAACTTGGAGCCGTCTACTGCTATTACTTCACATCCGAACAGATCCCATTCTTTGCACAGCAGGTTGAATTGTTTGAAAACGTTTTTGATGGCTTTTTTGTTGTCTTTGCGGAAATCGGCAATTGTTTTGAAGTCCGGTTTCAGTTTTTTAAGGAGCCACATCAGCTCAACGTTTCTTCCTGCTTCAGCTTCTAATTTTCTCGATGAGCGGATGCGGTTCAAGTACCCGTAAAGATAAAGTTTTAAGAGGTCCCGGGGATCATATGCTGGTCTCCCCACATCATTGGGAGTTGTTCTTTTGAAGCCCAGTTCTTTCATGTCAAGGGAATCTACAAAAGCCTCTATTACCCGAACCGGATTGTCCGGGGTGATATAGTCATCTACTGCCTCTGGAAACAGGGTGATTTGGTTGCGGTTTTCTCCTTTTATGTACGGCATTTTCTCCACCTCTCTATCACCCTATATTTCGATCTTTATCCCTTTAATTCCTTTTTCTGTGGGGAGTTTTCACACAGTCTGACGGGGGTCTTGTCACGTGGGTGTGACACGGGAGGTGACACGGAGACGGAGGTCTTGTCACGTGTAAGAATATAAGCCCGTCACCGTTAATAGAAGGGCGATCACCCGGTAATAATAAAAAAAAAGAACTTCGGAGTGAATGCTTTGAATGAAGCTCTTATAGTAGTTGTTCGAGGTGTTATCGGTTTTTTTACACTGCTGATCTTTACACGGCTTTTAGGCAAACAACAGATCGGACAACTCAGCTTTTTTGATTATATTCTGGGTATTACCATCGGCTCTATAGCAGCCAACCTGACTACAGATCTCACATCCCGAGCCTGGCCGCACTGGGTGGGCCTGGCAGTCTGGTCCATTCTTGTAGTGGCTTTACAGTGGCTCACCTTGAAGTGGAGGTATGCTGGTAAATATATTGATGGAGAGCCAACTGTTGTGATCATGAACGGCAAAATCATGGAAAATACCATGAAAAAGCTACGCTACCGTACCAGCGAACTCCTGGAGCAGCTGCGCCTGCAAAATGTTTTTGACATATCACAGGTAGAATTCGCAGTTCTAGAGGTTAACGGTCAACTATCAGTTCTTAAAAAATCACAATATCAAACAGTTACCACACAGGATCTTGGTATTTCTACCAACTATCAAGGAATAGGCACTGAATTGATTTATGACGGAGTTGTTGTGGAACAAAACCTTAGACAGGTTAATCTAGACCGCACCTGGTTGGATGATCAGCTGAGAATCCAGGGAATTAACGACCCCTCTGAGGTATTCCTGGCCAACCTGGATACCCAAGGGAAGCTATATATCGATAAATACAAGGATCATCTCCAGAAGATCACAGATATCGGGGATTATCCCGGACCACATTGAGGTGAATAGCTCTGAAAAAACTCATTTACTACCTGCTTCCTGTTGCTGTATTGGCTCTTTTTGTTGTAATAATGTTATCCGGTTCCTATCTTAAACAGTCACATGGAGAGGATGACGATGTCTCAGGCAAACTAGTGTTGGTGAAGAAAGCTGTGAAAAAAGCCGATTGGGAAAGTGCCCAAAAGGAGATCGACAACCTGGAAGAAGCCTGGGAGAAGATAGTGCCCAGAGTTCAATTCAGCATGGAAAGGAATGAAATAAAACATCTTAGTGTAAGCCTAACCAGAGCACGAGCAGCGATAACAGCAAAAGATAAGGCAGGAGCATTAATGGAACTGGAAGAGGCAGACTACCACTGGAATAGTTTAGGTGAATAATTATTTTGATAAATCCTTATCCTACCTCATAATATCTTGAAGAAGCTGAGATATAATGTCATTAATATCGTCTTCTGTGAAATAGAGACCCTTTTTTCCCTCTTCAAAAGAAGCGTCCAATGCTCCCCCAATTTCCGCCAGGAAAGACTTAAGCTTTTGAACTTTCCTGCCCGCTTGCTGACAATAAGCCGCTGTTTGTGTACCACCTAAATCCCATACCACATCCTCTGGTAAAGGAGAAAGATCTTTATAATAACAGGTCATATCAACAACCGCCACTTGAATCTCCGGAATAAACAGCGCAACACGCTGAATGGGATCAATCCAAGAGAGAAAAACTTCCACTGCATAACTGCAGCTTAATGCCTCAATCAGAATCTCCTGCATCACTATGGCTCCACTTCCTGTTGCACCCTTGAGCAGATAGCGCTTTCTGCAATGCTTCAATAGATGATGAAGAAATTCCACCTCCCCCTGTACAGTCACACTCCCGGCAAAGAAGTGTTTTAGTGCAACTCCCCTCTCCTGTAACTCCTTGATCCATGCAGAAGCTTTGTTTATAACCCCTGCATCTAACTGGACACCATGACCAGAACAACGTGAGTTATAGATTTTCCTGGCCGAATGTAATAATTGCCCAACCTTTTGATTCCCTAAAGCCATGGAAGCTTCCGATAGAACACTCTCCCCGGGCAGTTCTACAGTTTTTACCTCAAGGGAGGGAAAGGAATTCAGGTGGGCGCAGGGATGGTCTCGGCTGAGTACACCGAATCCCTTTGAGGGGATGATCATTCCCTCTAAAACCATCGGATCCTCTGCACGATGAAAATAATTTATATGCATACCCCGATCTTCTAATGCCAATCCCAGCAGTCGAATGATCAAACTCTGTCCATAAACTGTATTCCCTTGAAAAAGGTATAACCTCTTAAGTTCCTTAAAGCGTTCTGGCCAGTATGATAAAAACCCTCTGCCTGTCAGAGCACTTGCCAAGTAATGTCTGTTTTTCTGTCTCATCCCATTGCTCCTACCTGCTGAATTGAGCCAGGTAGCACTCACCCCCTGCAGCATTTTTTACATATTATTAAACAAGGGGAAAAGGTGTGACAGAGTTGGTTGTTGGTGGTTAGTCGTTGGTCGTTAGAAAAAGGATGTTCGATCAAGACATGGATAAATATAATTGTCTGTTTCCTGAAAAACGAACTGCTGATTGAAGGAGGTTTCTGGGACACTCAGACTTCTGACCTCTGGCTTCCGATTTCTGTTTTTTTGGTTAGTGGTTTTAGTGGTTACCAAAGAAGTTTATCTGTGTAAATGAAACTTTCTCCTTACGCGCTTGATTATATTTTTAAGGGGGCTTCCCATGGCAAAATCCACATTGGGGTAATCTCCGGGTTCAGGAACTGTGATCTCCCCTAGGGCTTCCTCTGGTGTTTTACACACCCTGACCTGACTGCTTTCTCCTGTTTCTTCAGAAAATTGCAATATAAAAGAAGGCCCTATCAATTCCAGAGCTTGAGCGAGCTCATAGCGAGAATTTACAGACTGCCCGTTCACACTCCGGATAATATCACCAGATTTTATACCGGCAAGATGAGCAGGTGATCCTTTGATAACATCCAGGATCATCACTCCTCCAGATGAGGGAGGAACAAAACGGGGCATCCCTTGCAGTTCCCTACGACGTCCCAGAAATATCACCAACTCATGGCCAAGAGGGGAAAACAGGGCGGGAATAATGGAGAACTGAGGATAGTGAGAAGCAACAACAGCAAGCCCTAGTAGAATAATGCTGTACCCAGCCAGGTGAACAGCGGAACGCTTTGTGCATTCCCTGGGCAAGCAGGTAACCGCAAGCTCACCATACCCTAGAGCAGCCACAACAGGCAAAATCTGATACATGACTTCCTGAGTGGATGCTGTATCCCAAGGGCGAATCAGCGGCCACCACTCCGGCATTTTCATCAATTCACCAGGCACCTGGTCGGCACCTAAAAGGATCATCATCACAGCCAGAGGTATCGGCCAAAACTTCTGTAGATTAAAGGCACCTACTACACGCCCTCCAGGGTTGCGAACATAAACCGGAAGGGGATCCTGGTGCCCGCTCAATAATATCAAGACACTTTCTACCAGGTGCAGAACAGCAACCAGGCCCATTAGACCGGGGATATTTACCTGAGGGTAGCCAAATATGAGATAAATTAAAGCCAGAACACCACCGGCATATGAAAAACATAACAGTCTAGGGCTGAATAGCATCAGCACCAGAGCGATAATCCATAGCCAGGCCACCCCCATCCCATTGATCGTCACCCCGAAAATGATCATTAGAAAACTTCCCAGGAAGCCTCCGATAATCCCGTAAATCAAAGCTATAAATGAAGCCCGCAGAGGAGAATCCTTGAGACCATACAAGGCCTCCTTGGTTTTCAACATACGGCGATACTGCAGCCATACCAGAGCTACTACAAGCCAGAAAAAAGGGGATATCAGCACCTGCAGGATACTAAAGGCAGAATGGGATAGAACATTAGTCCAAGAAAAACCCATCTTCTAACCCCCTATGCCGCCTTTTCGCCATGCAGTTGCTTCTCTAGTACTTCTGCAGCCTTTTTCAACTGAAGATCTTCCTCAACATCCTTCGGCTGTTCAACAACAACATCAGGCTCGATCCCCTTTGCATGAATATCATGCCCATCAGGTGTCAAATACTTGTTAGTGGTCAGCTTAACTCCCTCTTTATCACCCAGGTTAAAAACAGTCTGTACCAGACCCTTGCCAAATGTACGTGCACCTACCAGCACCCCGCTTTCAGAGTCTTTGATAGCACCGGCAACAATTTCCGAAGCACTGGCACTTCCACCATCTATCAGCACCACAAGGGGGCCCATTACCTCTCTGCTGCTTTGAACAGCATACAGAACATCCTCTGCCCCTTCACGCTGGACAATTCGAACAACAGGACCATCCTTTATAAAATATCCCGCCACTTCTACAGCTGCCTGCAGATCACCCCCGGGATTCCCCCGCAGGTCGAGTATCAACCCTTGGTATTGAGCCTCTTCCAATTTTATCAGTTCCTCATGCAGTTGAGCATTTGTACTGGCACGGTTGAAATGCAGCACACGCAGATACCCAACATCCGGATAGTCCTCAAGCATTTTTCCGCTCACAGAAGGAACAATAATTTGTTCTCTGGTAAGCTGCACAGTGAAACTGCGATTCTCCTCAGGACGCATGATCTCCAGGGAAACAGTAGTACCCGGCTCTCCTCGAAGAACAGCCGCAGCTTCAACAGTAGTCATATTTGTCGTTTCCTGAGCGTCGATCTTAGTGATCAGATCCCCACTCTGGATTCCCTCATATGCAGCAGGTGTCCCCGGCAAAGGAGATACAACAACAAGCTGATTATCCTGGTTCATATCTATTTCTACACCTATTCCTCCAAAAGCCCCTTCTATCTGAAGATTTAACTCCTTATAGGCTTCCTTGTCCAAATAAATTGAATATGGATCATCCAGGGCTTCCACCATCCCCTTAACCGCACCATTCACCAAATCAGCTGTGCCAACATCTTCGATGTATTGACTTTTAATAAGAAAAAAAGTACTAACAAGTTTACTTAAATTATTTTTGCGGGCCCAATAAAAAAACCCACCAAATACACCGGCAATTAATAGAACAATTAATACAACAGCAGTAGAACGCAAACTGCGGGTCTTCAGCCTGTCCACCTCCTGAATATACACCTAACCATCTTCCTCATATAACCACTTAATGTATAATATTACATTTTTACCAATTTTTAAAGCCTCTGACCCTTCTTTTTATTCTTACATTAATATACAACAGAAGTAATTAGTTTATGCCAACACAATAGATTATACACTATTATAAATTTAAACTTAAACCCCCCTTGATGTATCTTTATACTTATGAGATAATACAATCAATTAAATAGTTTTTCTCCGAGTCCACGAGCCTGTTGTTAATAACTATGGCTGTCGGACCGTTAGGGTACATTTGGAAACGGATGTGCCTCCCATTGCGGAAAGGAGAAGCGTACGACAATAATCGGTCGCGTATTCTTTTCTGCGACCGGTTTTTTTATCTTTGCAGATCGGCATCAGTACCATATATTCGCTGTGGGGGCAAGCATTCTCCCCACAGCGATCCATCTTTTTAAGGACAAGCCTGTGACACGGGGACGGGGGTCTTGACACACAAATTGTCTGTGCCTGAAAACGAGCTGCCGATTGAAGGCAGTTTCTAGGACACTTCAGACTTCCGACATCTGGTTTCAGACTTCTGCTTTTTGGGACAGGCTTGCTGTAGAAATTGTGGATGAGGGTATTATGCAAATATAGAAACAATGCAATAGAAACAGCTCCCACTTATGCGGGAGCTGCTGTTCTTTTCTGAAAAGCAGATATTATTCCTAAGATTTATCTTTCAACTCCTAATTTAGCATTAGTAAAAAAGGGCAGCGAATTTTAACACAATCGGTCGTCTCCATGGCACAAAATAAAAGGATGCAACAGGAACCATCCCGTTGCACCCGCTGTTTCTCATTTCTAGAGGTAACTCAATGGATTAGTGGGGGCACCATTAATGCGAACCTCAAAATGAAGGTGTGGGCCTGTACTCAATCCGGTGCTGCCCACATAGCCGATGACTTGTCCCTTGCTGACACTACCTCCACTGACTGCCATACTTGACATGTGAGCATATAATGTGGAATAACCTCCGCCATGGTCAATGATCACTGTGTTTCCATAGCCACCCATCCAACCTGCAGTGATAACAGTGCCTCCATCAGCAGCCTTGATTGGGGCACCATGAGGAGCACCGATATCAATTCCAGTGTGCGGCTTATTCACTCCGGTAACAGGATGGATCCGTGGTCCGTAATAAGAAGTGACACCACCAGATGCCGGCCAAATGAACCTGCCGGTTCCCCGGGATGGGGGTGGATTGGGTGTGCCCGGTGAACCAGGTGGATTTGTAGACTGATGCTGCTGGATAAGCTGTGTTATCTGACGGGATGTCGCTTCCAATTTTTCAATAGCTTGCTGACAAGCAGCTTGGTCAGACTGCAGCCTCTCCAATGTATCTTGCCTGTCCTGTCTACGTGATGCCAGATAGGTCTGCTTAGCCTCTGTTGTTTTTTGTAGAACAGCAACCTCTTTCTTTTTTTCCTCCAGTTCACGTTTCTGACGGGAAACGGTATCTCTCTCCTCAGCCAGTTCCTTAACCATCTTTGTATCTTGATCGGTCATTTTTTTCAATAGATCAAAGCGCATCAGGAAATCACTCATACTGGTGCTGTCCAGCAGTACTTCAAGGTATGATATATTCCCCTGCATATAGATGCCTCTTAACCGCTGATGGTAGGCATCTGTCCGCTCCTGCAGTGCTTTCTCTTTCTCCTGCAGCTTCGGTTCGAGCAGGTCTATTGAGACTTGTAATGAAGATAACTCTCCATTGATCCGCTCCAGTTCGATAGATGTCTTAGAGATATCCTGTTCGATCTCGTCTAACTCATCCACGATATCTTTTTGTTGTTTTTGAGTCTCATGCAACTGCTCTTTGCGCTGTTCAATCTGGCTGTTAACCCTGGACAGTTCATCCTTCTTCTCCCCTAGAATTGATGCCTGACCAGGTGCCATCTGACTGAAGAGCAGCATGATCCCTAACACAGTACTTACAACAATTTGGGCAACTCTTTTTTTCATTCTCTCCTCCCTCATTTTACGCAATGCTTTACCCACAAACAAAATATATAAACCAGAGATCAGCTGTCAGATACTATAAGCATTACCTTTATATAGAATCTGAAACATCCCCCTGAGTTCGCCAGTATTTATATCTTTTAGCTGGTATCGTCACATAATGTCACAGTACATCCAAACCCTTCCCAATATCTCTCTTTTCGACGACCAACCAAAAAACAGAGGTCAGAAACCAGATGTCGGAAGTCTAAAGTGTCCCAGAAACTGCATCAGCAGCTCGTTTTCAGGCAAAAGATAATTTACGTGTCAAGACCCTCGTTAAGTGAGATGTGGGAAGTGGGAGGTCGGAAGTAAGAGAAGATATGTCAAGACCCCCGTCCCCATGTCACACCTAACGACCAACCGCTAAACTCTCAGGTATTTACGCATAGAAATACTGCTGCCAATCGCACCTAAAAGAACCCCCAGTCCCAGCAAAACACCATATATTGTTAACATATCATTGCTATCTGTTACCAGAGGCAGGAAAGTGATTGTTTGCTGCAATTTTACAGTCAGCATTCCGTATGATAAATAAAGAATTCCCACAGTCAGCAGAGCTCCTATGCCCCCTAGAATAACTCCCTCCAGAAGAAATGGCCAGCGCACAAACCAGTCTGTGGCTCCTACATATTTCATTATATTGATCTCCTTGCGCCTGGCAAAGAATGTCAATCGAGTTGTGGTAGCGATTAGGAAAATGGCACTGACTGCCAAAAACACGATTAAAATCAGACCAATAATGCGCACCCAGTTGGTCAGTGCAAAAAGTTTTTCTACCAAACCCTGTTCATAGCGCACCTTTTCTACTTCGGGAAGTTTTTCGATCTCAGCCGCTGCAGTTCCCACTTCATGGGGATCTCCGGTTTTGATTTTATAGGCATTAGGAAGAAAGTTTTCCTCGCTTAGGCTGCCAAGATCGGAGCCTTCACCCATCCATCCCTCCAACAATTCCAGGCCTTCATCTGGAGAGATAAAAACCACCTCTTCAACACCTGATATTCTATTAAAAATAGGCTCCATAGAAGATGCTTCATTTTCCGATATATCGTCCTTTAAATAAACCATGATTTCGACATTTGATTCTACTGTATTCGCAATTTGATGGACATTTATCATCAGGAGCATTCCAACACCCAAAACAAACAGTGAGATAGCGGTAGTCCCTGCTGCCGCAAAATTCAGCAGACTGTTACGTTTCAGGGAACGAAAGACCTCCTGAAAAATGTAATATATTTTTCTAAGTGGCATTGGCGTATACACCCCGTTGCTCATCCCGTACGATTTGCCCGCAGTTCAGAGCAATAACCCGCTGACGCATGGCATCGACTATTTCTTTAGCGTGTGTTGCAATGATCACTGTAGTCCCCTTCTCGTTTATTTCCTGAAAACAATCCATTATCTCCCAGGATGTATCGATATCCAGGTTACCGGTAGGTTCATCTGCAATAATAATTGAAGGCTTATTGACCAGTGCTCGGGCGATGGCTGTCCGCTGCTGCTCGCCACCGGAAAGCTGCGGTGGGTAGTCATCCAACCGTTTTTCTAAACCGACAAGTTTTACAACTTCCGGCACCCGGGTTTTGATCTCTGACCGGCCTGCACCCACCACTTTCATCGCAAAGGCCACATTATCGAAAACTGTGCGATCAGGCAGTAATCGGAAATCCTGAAAAACCATACCGATCTGACGGCGTAAACTAGGCACATCCCGTCTCTTCATCCTGACCACACTGCGTCCATTTATATAGATCTGTCCTTTGGTAGGCAGTTCCTCTCGAAAAACCAGCTTGATCATTGTCGATTTTCCTGCTCCACTTGGTCCTACGATAAAGACAAATTCCCCTGTTTCGATCTGTAAAGATACCCCTTGGAGAGCTGTGACTCCATTAGGGTAAACCTTTGATACATTGAAAAAGCTGATCACAATACCACCTCAAACCGAAATATTTGTAATATTACCCAAAAAGAAAACAACTTCCCCCTAATGGAAGTTGTTTTCGACATTAATTATAAATTTCCTCTTTAGAAATTACAGATTATTATTTCCTTCTCTGCTTTTTGTTGGTTATTATTGGTTTATCTGGTTTTTATGTCTGGGAACGCTCTATTACTCGACCCACAGCAGCGACAATATTTTTTGCTGTTAGCCCGCAGACTTCCAGGAGCTGCTCTGGACTGCCTGACTCTCCGAAGCGATCCTTTATCCCAACCCTCTCCAAAGGAACCGGATAGTTTTCACAGAGAACTTCAGCAACTGCACTCCCTAATCCCCCGTATATGGAGTGCTCTTCTGCAGTGACCACAGCACCTGTTTTCCGTGCCATTTGTATAATTGTCTCCTCATCCAGTGGCTTAATTGTAGAGAGATTCACAACAGCAACTTCAATTCCCTCACTGGCAAGCAACGATGCCGCTTCCAATGCCCTGGAAACCATAATCCCGGCAGAAAAAATCACTGCATCACTGCCATGGCGCAAGGGCACCGCCTTACCAATTTTAAACTGATAATCCTCATCAAATATTTCCGGAAATTCAGACCGCCCTAACCTAATGTAGACAGGACCCTTCATCTTGATAGCGGCAGTCACTGCCTGGGCTGTTTCCACAGCATCTGCAGGAACAATAACCTTCATATTGGGGAGTGTCCGCATCAAAGAAATATCTTCAAATGTTTGATGGCTGGCCCCATCCTCTCCCACAGTAACCCCAGCGTGGGTAGCGATAATCTTCACATTTAACCCCGGATACGCGATAGCATTGCGCAGCTGGTCGTAAGCACGTCCGGTAGCAAAAACCGCAAAAGTACTGGCACAAGGAATTTTGCCCGCCAGAGCAAACCCAGCAGCTGTACCCATCATATTCTGTTCTGCAATACCCATATTAAAAAAACGCTCCGGATAGCTTTTGGCAAACTCATTGGTTTTTGTAGATGGAGACAGATCTGCATCTAGCACAACAAGTTCTGGGCAGCTTGCTCCTAACTCCACCAAAACCCTTCCATATGCCTCACGTGGGGAGCTCTTCTTCTGCATGACTATTTCCTTCCTCCTTTTGACTTTCGGCTCCATATCATACCTCTACTCCAATTTCGTCCAGTGCCTGTGCGGCTTGTTTTGCATCTGGTGCTTTGCCATGCCAGCCAGCTAGGTCTTCCATAAAAGAAACCCCTTTTCCTTTGACAGTTTTAGCAATGATTATTGATGGCTGACCTTTAACTCCTGCAGCCCAGTTTAAGGCATCAATTAGTTCAGGAATGTCATGCCCATCCACCTGGCGCACCGCCCAGCCAAAAGCTCGCCACTTGTCAGGAAATGGCAGAGGAGACATTACCTCTTCGATAGGGCCATCGATCTGCAGGCCATTATAGTCAAGAACTGCAGTAAGATTATCTGCCTTATAGTGGGCAGCAGCCATAGCTGCCTCCCAGACCTGGCCCTCCTCACATTCACCATCCCCCAAAAGGACATAAACACGGTAATCCCGTTGGTCCAGCTTAGCTGCCAGTGCAGTTCCCAGCCCCATCGATAATCCCTGCCCTAGGGATCCTGTGGAGGCCTCTACCCCAGGCAATTGCTCTTTGGCCGGATGTCCCTGCAGTCTCGTCCCCAACTTCCTCAGAGTCAACAACTCCTCCCTGGGAAAGAAACCCCGCTCTGCCAGTGCTGCATAAAGAAGTGGGGCAGCATGTCCTTTGCTTAAAATAAATCTGTCCCGGTCAGGCCAGTTAGGATCTTCAGGCTTCAAACGCAGCACATGAAAAAATAATGCCGTCACAATTTCCACACTGGAAAGACTGCCACCCGGATGACCTGATCCTGCTTCTGCCAGCATCCTGACAATATCCTTCCTGATTTGCTGAGCCTTTACTTTCAGATCCCTGATCGCCTGCTCGTTAACTTCTACCATAATACTACCTCCTCACCTAATACTCTTTTTCTTCGTAAACTTTAAAACCTTCCCCTAATACCTCATGTGCATCTGTAATAAAAACAAAAGCCTTTTGATCAATACCATAGATCAAATCCTTCAGACGGCTCTCTTCTGTCTTTCCGACCACACAAATGAGCACAGGGCGTTCATCCCCTGTGAACATTCCTTTACCTTGCAATTCAGTAACCCCACGCCCTAACATCTTAATAACAGCCTGACTGATTTCCTCGGAGTGATCAGAGACTATAAATGCCGCTTTGGCAAAACTGATCCCTTCCTGTACCAGGTCAATCATCTTACTGGTAATTATTAATGACAAGAGGGCATAGAGGGCTAACTCGGCATTAAAAAAAATTGCGGCAAGGCTGATCACAACAAAATCCGCACCCAGGAGGCCCTGGCCTACTGTAACAGGAAAATATTTATGCAGCAGCCGTGCAACTAGATCTGTTCCTCCGGAGGTACCACCGGCTCGGAGAACGATTCCTATTCCAATTCCGGAAAAAATACCCCCGTAAATGGAAGCCAGAAGAACATCACCAGTCATTACCGGAACACGATTTGCCAATAATTCTATAAACGCAGATGTGGCCAGTGCACCATAGATGCTACGGACGAAAACATGCTTTCCTAACTCCCGAAAGGATAGAATGAATAAGGGTATGTTTATAACCAGCATTGTTACCCCTACAGGAATCATCAACAGATGATATACAATCGTAGCCAGACCGCTCACTCCACCGGCCGCGATCCTACTGGGAACCAAAAAAACATCAAGAGCAAGTGCTATAACAATAGAACCCATAGTTATCCATAAATAATTTTGCAGCAGTTTTTGCTTGCGCAAAGGTTCCCACTCCATCCAAGGACTACACTATCACCTAAAATTATTGTTACCAGAACATTTTTTTTCAACCCGTGAGCAGGCCTGTCAAATTTTCTCCTTTTTACTGTAGTATCCCTGCATATTTACAAAAGACAAAGCCCCAGGGTCATTTGTAAAAAACTCCGGGACCTTTTTTTGTGAAATAGGATTTACCTTATAAACGAAGATAGGCCTCTATAAATATGTCAATCTTCCCATCCATAACAGCCTGAATATTTCCTACTTCAACAGAGGTACGATGATCCTTGACTAAGGTGTAGGGCTCAAAAACATATGAGCGAATCTGATTACCCCAGGCTATCTCCCTCTGTTCTCCTCGCAGTTTAGCCAGTTTTTCCTCTTGTTCACGCCTTTTCATATCCAGCAGCTGCGAGCGAAGCATATTCATAGCTCGCAGACGGTTGGACAACTGAGAACGCTCACTCTGACACTGCACCACCAACCCTGTAGGAAGATGTGTGATCCGTACAGCTGAATCCGTTTTATTCACATACTGCCCTCCAGGGCCACTAGCCCTGTAAGTATCCATCTGCAGGTCATCTGGGTTGATCTCAACTTCCGTATTCTCCTTTACCTCAGGGATCACATCCACTGAAGCAAAGGAAGTATGACGCCTTCCTGATGAATCAAATGGCGAAATGCGTACCAGCCGGTGCACACCTTTTTCAGCTTTCAGATAGCCATATGCATTCCTACCTGTGACAAGAAAAGTAATGCTCTTAATTCCCGCCTCATCACCAGCAAGATAGTCAAGCACCTCTACCTTGAAACCATGCTGGACTGCCCAACGTCCATACATTCGGAAAAGCAGTTCTACCCAATCCTGAGCTTCTGTTCCTCCTGCTCCGGCATGTAGAGAAACCAGAGCATTCCTTTTATCAAGAGGGTCATTCAGTAGATTTTCCTGCTGCCACTTTTCTAAAGCAGAAGAAAGTTTAGATAAGCCATCTTTAAATTCAACAATCAGTTCCGGATCCCCGGACTCTTCACTTAATTCCAATACAACCTTAAGTTCCTCATAATCTTCATTGATTTTCCGAAAGCGTGCTATGTCATCTTTGAGCACATTTGCCTCTTGAAGCAACTTCCTCGCTTTGTCAGGCTCTCCCCAAAAATCAGGATTTGCTGTCAGTTTCTCAATTTCCTCTAATTTATCCCCTTTGGCCTCCAGGTCAAAGTGAACCCCTCAATTCTTGCAGTTTTTGCTCCAATTCATTCAGTTCTCTCTTGTATTCATTCAAAACTAAACCACCCCTATTCCAATAAATAACGGCAATGTTTCTGCATTTCAGCCTGAGTACGTGCTTGATGGTAATTTTCATCTATTATACCGCCCATACCATAACCCACTCTTACTCGAAACCCTGTCTTTAATTTAATTGCTACAGCTACCCTTTCAATCATTTTTTCAATAATAGCAGGCTGTTCAACTTTAGTTACAACAGCGTATTCATCCCCACCGATCAGAGCAACAAGATCACACTCATTTTTGCCGTTGGATCTGCCCCTAATCACGGTACGGATCAACTGTAAAATGGATACCTTTGTGTTTTGAACCTCATACTCAGTATGCATTTTTACATAACTACCGAAAGCCTGCAGGTCAAAAAGGATTACCGATTCCTTTCCTGTCAGTGATGTTCCTAAAATATCCAACCGGGGGTCATTTTTGTCTGTAATCCCGATTACCAGGTCACGTACTACCTCATATTCTAGCCGCTGAGGTTCCAGGCCGAGACCGGCAAAGCCTTTAAACTTTCTTTCGATAGCACACATTTGGTCAAAAATGGCAACCAACTGCGCCAGATTGCCGCCCGGCGCAGCATACTGTGCCGGATTGTAGTGAAAAATATCTAACCTGATCATATTGCTGACATTTAGAGCATCACAGACCAGGTTCAGAGTGTGCGACCGGATCTTGACATGATGATGCATAGCTACAGCCTCAAGAACTTTTTCCGAACAATGATACTTTTTCGCAATCTGGTAACTAACATCGATATGGGTATGTAAAGGCACTATCCACTCCGCCCAATTCATCCCCGGATAGTTGCGTAAATGAGCAGGCACCTTCCCCTTACGAACCGCAGAGAATTCAAAAAACCTGTCATCCACCTCTTTTCCTTTGCCAACATCATGGAAAATGACAGCATCAACAAGCTCCTCTCTCGTTATCTGGAAAACATCCAAAACACTATCAGAAATAGTTGCGGCTTTTTCTAACATACGGATAATGTGGTGAAACTGGTTTTCGCCGGCTGAAGTTATTTCTAAGAGAGGCAATAGTTCCTTAACCTGATATAACCTTTCCACATAGGGAACTATCTTTGAATTAAACACTTGCAGCAGTGTTTGATAGAAATGCTCCCTACTGATAGAATGCTCTTTATCCTGACCAAAATCATGCAACTCCCCTTTGTCGTCCGTGGCCCCGTGTTCCATGGGCCCACCCCCTAAATATTATTAGGTCACACCTACCTGCCACAGCAGCGTTTATATTTTTTGCCGCTTCCGCATGGACAGGGATCATTTCTCCCCACTTTAGGGCCTACCCTTCTCGGTGTGCGCTCTGTTTCCTCACCACGATTTTCAACCACATGGCTCACTCTCTGCTCCTGCTCCTGGGGAACAAGGCGCACCTTGTAAAGATAGCGAACGACTTCTTCCTGAATAGTATCGATCATCTCTTGGAACATATTATAAGCTTCGAATTTATACTCGACTAATGGGTCCTTTTGGCCGTAAGCTCTCAACCCGATCCCTGTGCGCAGTTGATCCATAGCATCAAGGTGATCCATCCACTTGCTGTCGACAACCCTCAACAGTATGAAACGCTCTAGATCCCGCATGGTCTCAGAGCCTAATTCATCTTCCCTGACCTGCCAGTGATCCAGCGCTTCATCTATCAACCGTTCTTGAATGTCTTCCCGGGAACCGAGTTCCTGCAGTTCACTGAGAGAAACCATTCCCTCTCTGAGAAAGCTTTGCTCCCCATACTTTATCAAACTCTCTAAATCCCATTCCTCAGGGTATTTCCCCTCTGCAGTATATAGCTCAACAGCAGAACCAATAACACCGGTGATCATTTCCTGCAGAGACTCCTGCAGATCCTCTCCCATCAAAACCCGGCGTCGCTGACTATAGATAACCTCTCTCTGCTGGTTCATCACATCATCATATTGCAAAACATTTTTACGCATCTCAAAGTTACGGTTTTCTACCTTTTTCTGTGCAGATTCAATAGATCGGGTTACCAACGGATGCTCTACAGGGACGCTGTCATCCATCCCCAGTTTATCCATTACCCCAGAGATATTGTCTGAACCAAATAGACGCATGAGGTCATCTTCCAGGGAAACATAGAAACGTGAAGAACCAGGATCACCCTGGCGTCCGGCACGGCCACGCAGCTGGTTGTCTATTCGCCTGCTCTCATGGCGTTCGGTGCCTATGATATGCAGGCCACCTAAAGCAACCACCTTCTCATGCTCTGCATCTGTTTCTTTTTTGAATTTATCTACTAAACGGCGGTATTCCTCACGAACAGACGCCACATCCTCAGATGAGGGACTGCCTAATTCAGAGGCTTCCGCTACCACCTCTGGAGCAATTCCCCTGAGCAGCAATTCCTCTTTAGCCAGGTGTTCAGGGTTACCCCCTAAAATAATGTCAGTTCCACGTCCAGCCATATTGGTAGCTATCGTCACCATGCCAAGTCTGCCTGCTTGAGAAACAATTTTTGCTTCCTGTTCATGGAACTTAGCATTTAACACCTGATGGGGAATCCCCCGCTTCTTTAATATCTTACTTAATAACTCAGATTTCTCAATAGATATTGTACCAACCAGCACCGGCTGGCCAGTTTCATGACATTGAACTATCTCTTCTACACTGGCCGCAAATTTTCCTTGCTCTGTTCGATAAATAGCATCAGGAAAGTCATGTCGAATCATGGGCCTATGAGTCGGAATCACTACCACATCCAAACCATATATTTTACGAAACTCCTCTTCCTCAGTGGCAGCGGTACCAGTCATACCAGCCAATTTACTGTACATACGGAAGTAATTCTGGAAAGTAATCGTAGCCAGTGTCTGAGACTCTCGCTCGATCTTTACCCCTTCTTTGGCTTCAATGGCCTGGTGGAGTCCTTCGCTGAAACGCCTACCAAACATAAGGCGCCCAGTAAACTCGTCAACAATAATAACCTGCCCATCCTTCACCACATAGTCTCTGTCACGTTTCATCAAAGCATGGGCACGCAGTCCTTGATAAACTTGATGCGCTAAATCTAAGTTTTCCTCATCTGATAGATTCTCAATGCCCAGGAGTTTTTCCGCTCTCCGGGTTCCCTCTTCGGTCAAAGCAACCGTGTGTAGCTTCTCATCCACCTGGTAATCGGTTTCCTTTTGCAGCTTAGGAATCACCTGCGCAACCCTATAATAAAGGTCAGTCGGTTTGTCCGCCTGTCCTGATATGATCAACGGAGTACGCGCCTCATCGATCAAAATACTGTCCACCTCATCGACAATAGCAAAGCTCAGATCACGCTGCACCATCTCAGATTTCCGCATAGACATATTGTCCCGTAAATAGTCAAAACCAAATTCATTGTTGGTGCCGTAAATAACATCTGCATTATAAGCAGCTCTACGCTCTTGTGCATCCAAACCGTGGACAATCAAACCAACATTGAGCCCGAGAAAACGGTAAACTCCACCCATCCATTCACTGTCCCGTTTTGCCAGATAGTCGTTTACAGTAATGATATGCACCCCTTGACCGGATAAGGCGCTGAGGTAAGCGGGCATAGTAGCCACCAATGTCTTTCCTTCACCGGTTTTCATTTCGGCGATTCTCCCCTGATGCAGGACTATACCACCCATCAGCTGTACATCATAGGGGCGCATGCCCAGCACTCTCCAGGAGGCCTCCCGAGCAACCGCAAAGGCTTCAGGAAGCAAGTCATCGAGGGTTTCACCCTGAGCAAGGCGCTCCTTAAACTCTGAAGTTTTTGCCCGCAGAGCCTCATCGGACAAGACATTGATCTCCGGCTCAATGCCATTAATTATATCAACAGTCTTTTGCAAGCGTCTGATGTCACGTGCATTATCATCGAATAAGTTTTTTATCGCATTCAACATCCTCAAAAACACCCTCTTTCTCCCAACCGCTTTTATTTTAACACCTACTACAGCTCCTGACAATACAATAAGACAATCAAACAGGGACCCTGCAAAGGGTCCCCGCTTAACTCTATCATAGGTCTAACATTTTGTGCCTAACACATTAAAGACTTACACCTCTGGTTCAATAAGACCGTAATTTCCGTCCTTTCTCTTATAAAGGACATTAACTTGTTCTGTTTCGGCGTTCCTGAAAACATAAAAGTCGTGACCCAGCAAATTCATCTGCAGAATCGCCTCATCGACCGGCATCGGTTTCATCATGAAACGCTTTGTTTTTACAATAGTAGCTTCTTCTTCTTTCTTGCCACTTTCGCCCATCTCTGCGATCAGAGCTTTAAGACCCTGGTTGCGAAACTTACGGTATAGCCTAGTGCGGTATTTACGAACCTGCCTTTCCAATTTTTCTGATACAGCATCCACTGCCTCATAAAAGCTCTCTCTGCTCATATCCTCTCCGCGCAGAATCATACCACCATTAAGAGGAATAGTCACTTCCACCGAATAGTTATCACCAACTGTCGACACCGTAACCTGTGCTTCTTGGATGGAATCAAAATACCGGGTTAACCTTGTCAGCTTCTTTTCTAAATAACTCTTAAGTGCATCAGTAACCACAGCATTTTTACCCCGGATGGTGATTTTCACCTTACCTCCACCCCCTATAGATAGAATGATCTCTCCTTTATATTATTCCCTTTTAAGGATAATAATCCTGCTCTCCACAACTAAAAAAGAAAAGAGCCTTTTTTATCAAAGGCTCTATAATTTTCTAAAAAAATATCCAATTTTAAATATTTATAATTTCACAACATTAGATGCCTGAGGACCGCGAGAACCTTCAACAATATCAAACTCTACCTGTTGACCCTCTGCTAATGTTTTGAAACCATCCTCTTGAATTGCCGAATAATGGACAAAAACATCTCCACCTTCATCACATTCGATGAAGCCATAGCCCTTTTCCTGATTAAACCATTTGACTCTGCCCTGCATTATGGAACATTCCTCCTAAAATAATATCCCCGTGCCTGTCCCGACTTTATTCGGAACCACGAAGTAGTTAAATAATATCACAGAATTATTTCAACTGTCAATGAAAAGTAAAACAACTGAAATTACCTATAAAATATCGTGATATTTTATACCATAATACGTTAACAGCTCAAAACACGCCCATAAAACCATAAACCTGAGGTGTCTAAAAAAAACTACCCACATTTCCAGTTATTGCCTTATTGCCTGTGGATAATGTGGATAAACCTGTTCATAACCCGTATATCAAGGAAAATCACATGTGGATTAAGTTGTGGATGTGTAGTTATATGTCATATATTGCTAAATAGATCTATATTCTTCCGCAATTTATTACATTAAAAGATACCGTCAAAAATGTTTCAGTACAACTTCAGCGATATTATTTGAATGATCGGCAATACGCTCAAGATTACTGATGATATCTAGGAATATTACCCCTGATATAGGGTAACAAACACCCTTATTCAAGCGTACCAAATGGCTCTGTCGCAGATCCTTTTCCATCTGGTCGATGAGCGGCTCAGTCTGTAAAACTAGTCGGGCTTTTTCCTTGTTTTCCTCCTGCAGCGATTCTATGGCATTATTAAAGACCCCAGACACTAAAAGGTACATCTCATCCAATTCCTTGACAGCAGAATCACTAAAAGGAAGGTTGTCTTCAATCCTAATACGAGCTAAATCAGCAATATTCTCTGCATGATCCCCCACCCTCTCAATATCTATTACAGCATTCAAAAGGCCGGTATGCCTTCCGGAGAGAGTTGGTGAAAAGCCCTTCTGCGACAACTTCGCTAGGTAAACAGTGATCTCCCTTTCCAATTCATCTGTAATTTCTTCATCCTTTAGGGTTGCGTCCAGGCATTTTTCATCTTTCTTATAAAATCCCTCTACAGCTGAACCTAAGCTTCTGTCAGCTATAGTAGCCATCCTAATTATTTCTTTTTTTGACAGAGATAAAGCAACAGCAGGGTTATCAAACATCCGCTCATCCAGATATATAGGCCCTTTTTGCTCTATTTGGACTGTTCCAGGCAGTATTCTTTCAATAAATCTGGCATAGAGACTTACAAAGGGCAGAAACAAACAGGTATTGAGAACATTAAACGAGGTATGGGCATTTGCAATTAACCTAGCCGGCTGGTCTGGGGAAATAAGGTATACAAATTCCTTAAATACCGGTAGAAGCAGCATAAAGATTATAGTCCCAATAACATTAAACATCACATGAGCAGCTGCCGCTCTCCTAGCGTTAAGGTTTGTTCCAATGCTGGCCAAGATAGAGGTAATACAAGTCCCAATGTTATCACCAAAAAGCACAGGGACAGCTGCATCAAAGGTGATAATACCCTGAGAAGCTAAAGCGATCAATATACCAATAGTAGCTGAACTGCTTTGGATAATGCATGTGGTAATAATACCCACTAATATACCAAGTAATGGGTTACGGGATAAATTGGCGATGAACCCCACAAAGACAGGATTGTCTTTCAAAGGCCCCACAGAACTGGTCATTATCTCAAGCCCAAGAAAAAGAATGCCGAGCCCTAAAATAAACTGGCCTATGTAGTGGTAAACCCGTTTTTTGCTGAAAAAATTCAGACAAAACCCTATCGCGATTATCAAAAATATATAATCTGTCAATTTGAAAGCGATTATTTGAGCAGTGATCGTTGTGCCTATATTTGCTCCCATAATCACTCCGATCGCCTGTTTCAGTGTCATCAAACCGGCATTGACAAAACTGACCACCAGCACCGCTGTAGCGCTGCTACTTTGAATGGTGGCAGTTACAAGAGCTCCCAATAAAACAGCGATAACAGGATATCTAGTTGCCCGCTCCAGAATTTTACGGAGCCTGTCACCGGCAACCTTTTGCAGTCCATCTCCCATACTCTTCATGCCAAAAAGAAATAAAGCCAGACCGCCAAATATACCAATTATTATATTAAACAATTACAGCCACCTCTTCGTTTTCGCCAATATTAGCCCCTAATTCTTTTCGACAAACTTTTTACTTTCCCTTCAGGATGAAACTGTTATTTGCTATATTTATTTGGCGCATTCCGTATATTATCAGATAAAGCTGAAAAACTATGAAGAGAAACATATGCACTTACTAAGGAGGATTGCTATGGATATAAAAACTTTTGATCAGTGGATCGATACCTTATCTACAGCTCTAAATGCCGGCCAACAAGCGGGACTCTCCCAGGAGCAGATCCAAAACTCAGCAAAGATGCTAGGGGATTATCTTTATTCAAATGTAGTCCCAGATGCCCCGGAAAACAAGGTAATCAAAGCCTTATGGGAAAATGGCAATGAACAAGAAAGACAAAGCCTGGCCAATATGATGGTAAGAATGGTAGAATCCCATCAACAATAATTCCTAACTGCTTTTTCAAACCTTCCCTATATAGAATGCCCCCAATACTAATTTGGGGGCAGTTATTGATCCCTTCATTGTAGTTTTTGGGATGATTAGAGGGCCACTAATTCTCACTTTTGGCTTGTTCCTGTAGTTCTACCTCTCTGTTGGCGTCTTGATACCAAGGATAGTTGCCCGTAATATAAATTGCACCGATCTTTTCAGAATCATCACAGATAAGCAGGTGCACTTCGCGAAGCAATTCTGACCCAGTATAGGGCTTTGCTAAAAAGCGGTACTCTTGCTGCAGCACTTTGCTTAAATCGGTCCTGGTTTCAGGATATCCGCTAATTAGGAGCGCCTTTAGTCCCGGCTTTTTTTCCTGGAGTATCTGGACAAGCTCAATACCTCTTTTATCTGGCAGGATCAGATCGCTTATCACCAGGTCAAAATCTCCCCTATTACTCTCAAATAAATCTAATGCTTCGCCTGCTTTCCTACACATAAATACCGCATAGCCGTTTTCCAACAGTACTCTCCCTGTCAAAGTCATCACATCTGGATCATCCTCAACCAAAAGAATTCTTTCCCCTCTCCCGCAGAAATGTTCCATACCTGCACTCTTTTTTCTAGGCAGAGATAGGTACGAGATACTGTTTGCCGCTGGAAGATATATATTAAAAGTACTGCCCTCTCCCGGCTTGCTCTGCACATCGATCCAGCCTCTGTGCGCCTCAATAATATTGTATGCCACCGCCAGTCCGAGCCCTGTGCCCTTTCCTGGCTCCTTGGTCGTAAACAAGGGCTTAAATATCTGCGAAATGATACTATCAGGGATGCCTGTGCCGGTATCACTGATAGCTATGCAGACAGCTTGATGGGAGCAATCATCATCGATTACGACATTTTTTGTCTTGACAGTAATAGTCCCCCCCAGAGACATGGCATCCCTAGCATTCAGCATCAGGTTAATGATCACCTGCTCAATATTAGCTGCATCTGCATTAACCATCCAGAGATCTTCAGCAAGCTCAAGATGAACTGCCACATCCTCTCCGAGCATCTGCTTAAACATTTTTTGCAGTTCCCACAGATTCTGATTAATATCGACAAGCTCTTTTGACTGTTCTTGCTCTCTGGTTAACAACATCAACTGGCGGTTCAACCGAGATGCTTTCTCAATAGCCTTACCTATCTTAGAGCGAATAAAAATCAATGAGTCATCCCTGATATAGAGATCTACTGATGCTTGAATAACAGTTAGTTGGTTGTTTATTTCATGTGCTAAGCCACTGGCAAGCTGCCCAATAGCCTCCATCTTCTGTGCACAATAGAGCTGTTTGTAAACAACCTCTTGAGCCATCTTGTGATCAGTAATATCGCAGAAAGTCCCTAGGATAACCAGCTTGTCCTTAATTATAGCAGCCCCGTAGCTGAAACTAATCCATTTTTCCTGCCCTCCCCTGGACAGGATTTTTATCTCCTTTCCAAGCAAATCCACTTGATATCCTGCTTCATCTTTCTGTAAAATATCCTGGTGCTCGGGGTGAACAAGTTCCCTTAGATTCATCTTTAATAAATCGTCTTTGCTGTATCCAGTGATTTTCTCAGCTTCTGAATTAGCATAACATATTCTGTCCCCCTGAATAATACATATCCCGCAAGCAGCATTTTCAGTAAGCACACGAAACTTTTCTTCACTATCCCGCAGCGCCTGTTCCGTTTTTTTGTGTTGGGCAGTTTCGACCATCTCCCAGCGGCCGTCTCTTTTTAATAGAGCAAACTGATGGCTGTTGACCACATCAATAACATCAGATGCCCTACAGCAGGGGAGAGCATAGGAACATAAGATTATCATCTGCTGTTGTTCGCTCATCTCGTCGAGAACAGCTTCATATTCCATAAAACTCCTCCAATCCTTCTGCTCTAACCAGGCTGTATTGCCTGATACCCGCAAGCCATCATATCCCTGGGAGATGGCATGATCCATTTTCATAATCCAGTTATTGAGTATATTTTGCAAATGCATTTTCCCGTCACAGCAATACCAGTCGGTGTACGGAACAATCTCTAGCTGGCCATTGGCAAGATAATGATCAGAATTAGGAATAACACTAGCCGCTGCTTCTCTTACCTCCTGTTCATCAAGAGGATCTGAAACAACCCACAAACAAAACTCATTGTTCTCCAAGCCTGCTGTAAAAAATGGCAAAAGCATAGTGATCAAATCCTGTTTTGTCTGGTAAAAGTTGCAGAAGTGCATGCCCCACGGAACATCGCCGATAATATCAATACCAGACCTTCTGAGATTCCTTCCCATTCAATAAGCCCCCTTATCCTGTTGATAAAACCATAAAAACCTCCCAATTGAATATTATAACTCCGATTAAAAACCTTACTCCTACATACAGTAAATACATATATTCTCTCTGGTTTTCATAATCACCTTTGATGAATACGATTGAAATAAGTCGATTTTTGATCAAATATAGCAAATTTCAAGCTTTTCCTCTTACATAATAAGGTTATCATCTCTTTTCTCTAGTGTACCATATATTACAAGATCCGCCATTAATCTGTATTTGCCTTAATAAAATAAACAGTGGACTTATTACCAAAGTCAGACAGCAAATGACCTATCAGTTGCCATATAGATACATAGATCAAAAAATAAATGACTTCCATCATTTATACTGGAAGTCATTAATACTGTTACAATTATATTCTTTTTAGATCAACAACCATGTCCATGGTGGTCATGATTTCCACAGCCACAGATCCCTATATTCGCAGTTTCCAATGAACCATTCAGGTAATCAGATGCAACCTTTGCTGCATCCCCTGTTGCCCCTGTAATTACTTCAAACCCCACAGCCTGCAGAGCTTGGATCATTGGCCTTCCGATACCTCCGGTGATCACAACATCGACACCCTCAGACTTCAAAAGGCCAGCAAGTCCCTCATGGTTATGGCAGAGGTCTTTGTTAGAGATAATTTTGCTGCCTACAACCTGATCCTCTTGTGCCTCGAAGATGATAAACTCCCTGCTCTGGCCGAAATGCGGGTTAACCATACCTTCTTTATAGGGAATAGCAATTTTCATTTCCTTTTCCTCCCTTTAAGCAAATAATTGTAAGCCTCACTTTTACTCTCCATTTTGTTCTGAATCCTCAGGCTTTTCCATATCATCATCTGAAATATCACCTTGCTGCCTGTAGCCTCCTTTTAGTGACCGCCTTCCAAAACCATGTCCCCTATAACCACATCCGGGGCAGCACAGCTCCTTACCCTCTTGCTCTCTATATCCGGGCACGGCAAACTTACTGCCACAAGTTCCACACTTTAACATTTTATCTGAAGCCATCACATATGCTCCACCCTCGATACGGAGTGCATTTCCTTTGACAAGTACTTCAGCAATTTTTGACCTGGCAGAATATAGTATGCGCTGAAAGGTGGTTCTGGCGACACCCATCCGTTCTCCACACTGGGCCTGCTCCAAGCCTTCCAGATCCTTCAGGCGTAAGGCTTCAAATTCTTCTACAGAAAGTTCAATCTCATCCAGTTCCCGTAGAGGAATACCAGCAGGCTTATAATATGTTGCCGGAGGTAGAAACTCCACCCGGCACTTTTTCCTTTTTCTCGGAATGATAATCACCCCCTGTAACAGTCAATGGATCTATATTCATATAAAATACTTAGTTTTTCACATCCCTAACTCCATATGAAGCATATACCCTTTAAATATTTTAACACGTCTGTATGAATAAAAACAAGCCATGGTGATGAGCCCCTTACTCAACTGAGAGATTATAACTAGCTGTTCATCTCTACCAAAGACAGTCACATCCACCACTTATTATCCATCCATTATTATTTGTCTGCATTCATTATTTCAGATTATGATTCTAACATTAAATTAATAATCAGAGCAGTACATAGTAACATTTCTTAATTAATTGCCTTTAGCCTTTATCGGTGCATATCAATCTATACAATTTTTTATCTCTGGTAGGGATCCCTCAACAAATAGTCGAATATAAATGTATAAGATCAAACCTAGGTGAATAAGGAGATGTGACCTATGGAAGCTATTGATGTCATAGTTATTGCGATCATATCTGCAATATTAACAGGGTTTATCTATTATAGAAAAAATAATAGAATAATTAAAATACAAAGGCGATATATGGAATTGGTACATCAAAGTCCTGAAGATGCTGAAAAATCATTAGAACTGCAGCTAAGCAATTATCGAAAGAAATACCCGAGAAAAACAGAGGAATGGTACCTGGAAAAGATCATCGAAGATTTGGAAAATGATAGGCGTTGAACAATTGAAGCAATTAAAAGGAGGCGCTAGCTTTGGCCAGCGCCTCCTTCACTTACCTTACTTGAACAATACTTTATCTTATAGCAACTACCAACGTGATTTGCTATCCTGAAAGCATTCTTTGCAGTAAACAGGCCTGTCTGAAGACGGACGGAAGGGTACTTCCGCTTCCCCGCCGCATTTAGCACAGGTTGTCTTGAACATCTCACGTGGGCGTCGATCCGAACCACGCCCGCTCCGCTGCTGCTTCCTGGCAGCTCGGCATGATGGACATCGCGCAGGTTCATTCTCAAAGCCCTTAGAAGCGTAAAACTCTTGTTCATTAGCAGAGAAAATAAACTCTGCACCACAGTCTCTGCAGGTTAGGGTTTTATCCTGGTACATGCTAAAACCTCCTTCTCAAGAATTCTTAATTGGGTGGCATTGAGAGGCGGAGGTTTTAGGTTGGCCCTATTTTCCCGGTTCTCAAGCCAAGTCAATTAGATTGTTATCTATGTATAGCACACTTTACTAATATTTACAACCATTTTTTTCGTAAATAATGTTGTAAATCAGCGATAATGCCATAGTATAACTCATCAGAAGAATTTTCATCCCTTTCTTGCGTTACGCTGCTGTCAGACAGCAAAAAACCCGCAAGAAACTGCGGGTTTTTCACTGGAGCTGATGGTCGGATTTGAACCGACGACCTGCTCATTACGAGTGAGCTGCTCTGCCACTGAGCTACATCAGCATTTTATTTTTCTACAGTATTATAACAGCAGAATACGCTTTCTGACAAGAGGAAGCGGAGGGATGATTCAAGCATCATCACCCTCTCGAGACATCCCACCCTCTGCACACATGTAATCCTTTAGATCATCGCGCAAACTTGTTTCAGTCAATTCAACCTTGGAACGATGGGCACAGCGACAAATCATATGAGCTGAAACTGGAGCAGTTAGGAACACAAAAAAAATTCCCAATAATAATTTAGTACTAAAATATTGTTCTTCTATTATAAAGAAAAGAAAAGTTCCTAATAAAATAAACAGAACCCCCAGGGCAGCACTTTTTGAGGATGCATGGGCACGGGTATACAAATCCGGCAGGCGTAATAATCCAATGGCACTTATAAAGCTGAAAACTGCACCTATCAGAATAATCACAGCGATGCTACCCTCAATCAGATTCCCGATCAATTACATAACCCCTTTCGATAAATCTGGCAAAAGCTATCGTACTGATGAAAGATAGAATTCCAATCAACAAAATTACTTCAAAAAAAGCAGTGCTTTTAATAAAAACCGAAAAAATTGCAGTTGTAGAAATTATAAGAAAACCCAACATATCTAAGGCCTGAATCCTATCTGGTACAGAAGGGCCTCGGACTAGACGAAATAATGTGGCTAGAATCGAAAACACAATTAATAATAAAGACAATATTAAGATAGCTCCCATTATTTACGAGTCACCTGCCTTATCTTATCTTCAAATCGCAGCTTGGATTTATTAACAGAATCTATCGATTCAGGAAGGTCCATCCCATGTATATAAAGACATTTATGATCAGGGGATATTTCCAGCACCACCGAACCTGGAGTTAAAGTGATCAGCATAGCTAGTAATGTAACCTCTACATCTCGCTCCAAATCCGTTTCTAGCGTAAATATGCCGGGTGTTAAATTAAGGCGAGGCTGCAGAATCTGTTTCGCAACTACGATACCGGAAGTTAATAATTCCTGTAGGAATACCAACAATAAGTTCACAATTTTAATAAAAGAAATCGGGTAGAATTCACTTATCATATAGCGTCGCACCAGAAACAGGATAAATAATCCGACCAAGTAACCGGCGGAAAATGTCAACCAACTCCAACTATCCTGTAATAACATCCACAGAATAGCGATAAATAAATTAACTAAAACTTGTCCAGGCATTAAACTCATCCCCATTCTGTCTAAGGCGTAGGATTGCCGCTCATAACAGCTTCAATATATATTCTCGAATCTAACAATCCCTCAGCTGCCAAATCCACATATTGATGAATCCCTTCGGCGCCAACCCCAAGCAGGATCGTTAAAGCGACTAAAATACCGATGGGAAAGAGCAGACCCCGGGTGCTACCCTTCTCCATTTCTGGGGTCAACTCAGTATTCCCCCAGAAACATTCCATAAATATCTTCATAAGGGAATACAAAACCATAAGACTGGTAAGGAGTCCTATACCACCTAACCAGAAATAATCAGTTTGGAAGGTGCCCATGGTGATCAAGACTTTGCCGATAAAACCGCTTAAAGGAGGAATTCCTGCTAAAGATAAGGCGCCGATGAAAAACATCCATCCCAATTGCGGATGCAGCTGAATAAGTCCACTGATCTCTCTGATTTTGCTGGTGCCGGTAACATAGATAATCGTGCCACCTGCCAAGAAAATTAAAGCTTTTACAACCATATCGTGGATTAAATAGTATACAGAACCAGTCAGGCCTGCATAGTTAAAAGAAGCAAAACCAGCCAGGATTAATCCTATACTTATAATAACATTATAAGTTAAGATTCGTTTAATATCCCAATAAGCAACGGCTCCTATGGCTCCTAGCAGCATAGTAAGGCCGGCCAAAATTCCAATCAGCAAATAGGTGATTTGCGGGTCATGATGAAAAATAAGTGAGAAGACACGGATTATGGCATAAGCTCCTACTTTAGTTAATAGAGAAGCGAATACTGCTCCAACTACTGTAGGTGGTGCGCTATATGACCCAGGCAGCCAATAAAAGAGCAGCAGCCCCGCTTTTATGCTGAAAACGATTAAAAAGAGTATTGCTACGGGGATTAAAAGCCCTACCTGTCCCGCCTCTGCCACCCGAACAGAAAGATGCGCCATATTTAAGGTCCCTAGCATCCCATATAAATATGCAATGGATACGAGAAAAAGAAAAGAGGAAATTAAATTAACCAGTATATATTTAAATGATTCCCGCAGCTGAAGCTTCGTTCCACCTAAAGAGATCAATACATATGAAGCAACCAGCATAACTTCAAAACAAACAAATAGGTTAAAAATATCACCGGTTAAAAATGAACCATTAATTCCGGTAAGCAGAAACAAAACCAGGGGATAAAAGTAGTTTAGTTCTCTGTCCCGACCAATAGAAAAAAAGGCATATAAAAGGCAACAGGAAACGACAATACCGGTGACTAATACCAGTATTCCCGATAGCATATCGGCTACCAAACTAATGCCGAATGGAGCCTCCCAATTCCCTAATTGTAAAGTTTGCGGACCATCAATTACCACCTGATTCATTAAGAGAATTGCCACCACACTGACAGACAGAGTTGCCAGCAAACTCATCAAGCGATGAAGGCGTATTTGACGTCTGAAAATAACCAATACTAAGCCTGTAATAAGCGGTATAATTAAAGGCATTACTACTAAATTATTCATGTTTCTTACCTCTCAATTGTTCCATATCATCAGTGCCCAATTCCTGATAAGCGCGATAACTCAGCACCAGAAAAAGAGCGGTGGTAGCAAAATTGATTACAATGGCTGTCAGCAATAGTGCTTGAGGCAATGGATCTGTAAAGCTAAGCCCTCTTTCTCCTAATATGGGGGGAGCCCCTGTTTTGAGTCCTCCCATGGTTAGGAGCAGCAAATTAACGGCATATCCGATAATAGAAGTGCCTAAAATTATTCTCAATAATCTTTTAGATAAAATCAAATATGTTCCTATTGCAAACAGCAATCCGATTAAAATAGTCATTAAAGTTTCCATTATGAACGATCATTCCCTATACCCATAATAATTGTAATCGAAGTTCCGATAACTGCCAGGGCCACACCTACATCAAAAATGACGGATGTGGCAATTTCTGTAGCTCCGAACAAAGGTACGTTGATCTGCGCCAGGTCGTGAGTCAGGAAGGACTTCCCAAAAGCCATGGCTGCTACCCCTGTCAGAACCGCAATTAACACTCCTACCGCCCCCACCACCTTAAAATCAAGCAGTCTATTGTTATGCACTAAAGCTATATCGTAGCTGAGGAATAAGAGCGTTAAGCCTGCAGCGAAAGCCAATCCCCCGATAAAACCTCCTCCAGGATTATGATGACCAGAGAAAAATAAATTGACCGCAAAAGTAAAAATAATTATTGATGCAACTTTGGCTACGGTGCGTAAAATTACATCATTTGATTTCTTCATTTTCTTTTCCTCCCGATGAGCGCAACTTGATTAATGTATACACGCCTAATCCTGCCATAAACAATACTAAAATCTCCAGCATCGTATCAAATCCACGGAAATCAACCAAAATCGCATTGACGATATTATTTGCCCCGGCCAATTCATAAGATTTTTCGAAATAACTTGAAATGGAGGGAAAAAGTCGAGTGCTTTGAGCAGATAAGGCCATGATGGTGATAGTTGCTCCCACTCCAAGGGAAACTAAAGCATTCGTTAACTTAAATTTAACACCGGTAAATTCTTCTTTCAGTTTGGGTAAATGGTAGAAGCAGAGCAAAAATAGTACCGTGGAGATAGTTTCCACTACCAATTGTGTAAGAGCTAAATCGGGAGCGCGAAACAGAACAAAAAACAACGATACTAAAAAACCGACTGTGCAGTTTGCCACCAAAGAAACCAATCTTGAATTTGAAAAAAGAACGGTTAAGGCTGCCATCAGTATGGCAATCGCCAGGACCAACTCGTAAACAGTAACAGGTGCATCCCCGGAGAAATCAAATGCAACACCATCAAATAGCCACAAGGAGGCACCTATAATTATGATCATAAATGAAAAAATATAGATCAGATAATGGCGCACTGAACCGGTCATATAAGCATTGGTTAGCCATCTGGAGCTATTTTCTATCCCTTTTAGCAGCTGATCATAAATATTATTCAGTGTATATGCCCGGGGATAATAGTTATAAATCTTAGACCACTTAGGTAAATAAATAAATAAAATGATTCCCAGAGCAATAACACCGATAGTCATCCCTAGCGCCGGGGTAAAGCCATGCCAAAAGGCAATGTTCACATTTAATTCACCCAGCTGAGCCAAGGCAGGCAAGATCGCCGCCCAAGCCGGCTGCAGTAAGTACTGGGAAAGGGTATTCGGGAAAAAGAAGATCCCTACCACCAAGCCCGCCAGAACAAGAGGAGCAATTAACATACCAACAGATGCTTCACGAATAGGACGATCAAAACTTTCAGGTTCATAGCGGCCACTGAATGTCTTAAAAACCAAAATCAAACAATAAATAAAAGTAAATACACTGGCCAGCCAGGCTAGGAGGGGAAACAAGAACCCTATTGATTCCATGCTAAAGATAGGCATTTGCGCCGCGTTTAATGACGCCTCAAAAAACATCTCTTTACTTAAAAAACCATTAAAGGGGGGAAGTCCGGCCATAGAGAAGCTACCGACGGCCATCAGGGTAAAAGAAGCCGGCATTAAATGCATCAGCCCCCCCAGCCTTCGAATATCTCGGGTACCTGTTTCATGGTCAATGATACCTACTACCATAAACAGACAACACTTAAAGACCGCATGATTTACCGTATGAAAAATTGCCGCAAAGCTTGCTAAAGCATAAAGCGCCCCTTCATTTCCAGTCCCATAGTAGATGGCTGCGGAGCCCATGCCGAGCAGGCTCATAATCAAACCCAACTGACTGACCGTTGAATAAGCCAATAATGCTTTTAGATCCGTTTGTCTGACTGCGTTATAAGAGCCATACAGCAAGGTAAGCAACCCAATTACAGATACGCTCCAGAACCATTCCCAGCTGCCGCCGAAAATAGGAGTTAAACGAGCCACTAAATAAATCCCCGCTTTAACCATGGTTGCAGAATGGAGATAGGCACTGATCGGAGTCGGTGCTTCCATAGCATCAGGAAGCCAAATACTGAATGGAAACTGAGCTGATTTAGTGAAAGCCCCTAGCAGAATTAAAAACATAGCCGGTATAAATAAAGAGTGCCCACTGATCAAATCAACACTAGCCATCATTGCGCGTATACTATAAGTGTCGGCCACAATAGCCAGCATGATGAAACCGGCCAGCATGGACAAACCGCCCAGAATCGTAATAACCAGCGATTTTAGTGCACCATAGCGGGATTTTTCCCGTTCAAACCAAAAAGCAATTAATAAGAAGGAGGCAATCGTAGTTAATTCCCAAAATACATACAAAACAAAAATATTATCGGAAAACACTAAGCCGAGCATGGAGCCCATGAATAACAGCAAATACACATAAAAGTTATTTAAGGCCTCACGCTCTTTTGATAAGTAAAAAATAGAATAAAGGGTTACCAAAGCTCCGATTCCAGTAATTATCAAGCCAAAGGTTAAAGATAAGCCATCGACATAAAACACCAAATTAATATCTAGAGAAGGAATCCAAGCTAAAGTCGATATTAACGTATCCCCCTGAGAAATCGCGGGCAAATAAACAATTAGCAGATATAAAAATATGGATATGGGCACACCCAGAACAAACCATCCGGTATGTATGCGATCGATAAATTGCTTGTATAATAATGACACAACTAAGGCTAGCAGAAAAGGAATGGATATTATAATATGCAACCAGGCCAATTTATTACCTCCGAATCTTTACTGCTTAATTTAAATTGATGCTTGTGGCAGCTTAAGCTATAATCATAGACAAAGTACAGTTGATGGTTGCAGAACACAAATAGTGATGAAAAATACACCTGCAATCTGTATGTTTTCCTGAGTAATAGTATAACATCCGAAACATGAGGTGAAAATTACAAATGAAACAAAAAACCCTAATGGACGAAAGTATACTAGTCTGTGTATACTATGGTCCCAATGGCGAACGCCTGATACAACGGGGCTGCAATATAGCCAGTATGTTTGACTGCCCACTCTATATCCTTACAATTGATTCCAAACCACTTGACGAGCTGGATGCAGAAAAGTCCGATTACATTTCAAGATGGAAGGAACTAGCTGAAAAACATGACCAGGCCACATTTATTTATAAAGGCCAGCAAGATCTTCCCGTCTCCAAAGTAATCGCCTCAGTTGCCCGAGAAAAAAGCGTCACCCAGATTATTCTGGGGCAAACAGCTCAAAGCCGCTGGGAGCAGATTACCAAGGGATCTATCATTAATGACTTGTTACGTGAAATCCCATTTGTGGATCTCCATATCATCTCGGTTCCCCGTTATCTCAAAAATGAAAAAGGTCAGTACAATAAAGGGGTACGAGCATACTTGGTTAAAGAAGGCGAATACTACCGTGTGATTTTCAAGCACACGAGAGATGTTAAATTTGAAGGTATCTTCTTCAAAGAAATTGGAACTGACTTTAACAATGGTGTATTCACATTTATGAAAGATAAACAAACCCTGCGCGTTCGGGTAGCAAACAATATGATAAAAGATTTAAGCTGCTTCAAATAAAATATCATATTATGAGTAATATTACAAAGGGAAGAGAAGAGCTCTTATTTCTATTTCTGACCCCGATTTACCTACTTAAACTTTACACTACGGAAGAGCTCATCTGAAACCATTTGAAAAATAAGATACACTATCTCTCTCCTCAGACACCTTTCCAATATCTGATTTTTTGCTTCCCACATCTTTTTTCATGCCGGTGAGTTCGCTTACCAATATGCCAGCCAGAATCAGGCTGCACCCAATGAATTTCTGGGTACTAAAAATCTCTCCTCCGTAAAAGTAGCTGAACAAACCGGCGAAAACTGGTTCAGCTGTTAACAGCAGCGCGACCCGTTCAGCACTGGTGAAGCGCTGTGCCCAACTCTGACAGAGGAAAGCCAGTGCTGTGGCAAAAACTGAAGTGACAACCAACGCCACAATAACAGCAGGGGTCCAGTTTATACTGTTTCCTCCAAAACCACCCCAGGCTCCCAAGCTAAGCAGAGAGACAACCCCCATTTGGACAAGTGTAAGATCCTGGGCTTCCATAGTTTTACTCGCCTCTCTCACCGCAAGGATCTGCAGAGCAAAAAAGAGAGCGCAGCAGAGAACCAGCAGATCACCCTTACCAGGCAGAAATGTGCCTTCAAGTGAGATAAAGCCTAATCCGGCAGCAGCTAATCCTGCCCCTGTCAAGACTGTCCAGCTTGGGAATCTCCTGTCTAAGAAGGCGACCATAAAAGGAACCAAAATCACATTCAGTCCTGTGATAAAGGCGGCTTTACTGGGAGTCGTCCATAGCAAACCCAGTGTTTGTAAGGCATAGCCGCAAAAAAGATAGAAACCTGCCCTCAGTGCAGCCGGATGCCACTTGAAATCCTCTTTCCGAAAAGGAAGCAAAATCAAAAAAGCAGCTGCAAAACGTATTGACAAAAATGGAAATGTATCAATATCAGCCAAAGCATCCTGGACAAGCTGAAATGTTGTACCCCAGGCAAATGCAGTACCAAGCAAAGCCAAGTCAGCTAGGTATTGCCTATTCAATTTCATCAGATCACCTAAATTATATAGAGGATTTTTATTAAAAGAAGCGAATATTTATACTGTTCTGTATCCTTTTGAACACACATAGATTGTATCAAAAAATTTGTTAGGGGGTTTATGATTTTGAAAAAGATTCTTAAATGTCTGTCAATTATGGTGTTAATCGGCCTGATCAGTGTCTTCGCCCTGGGATGCAGTAATGAAGAAGCACCGGGTACAAGTGATCAGGATAATGAAGAAAAGCCTACATATATTGTAGCCTTTGAAGCAACCTTCCCACCCTTTGAATCCAAAGATGAAGAGACCGGAGAATTCATCGGTTTTGACATTGACCTGATAAGGGCTATCGGTGAAGTTGAGGGTTTTGATGTGGAACTTATGGAGATGGGTTTTGATGGAATCGTCGCTGCTGTACAAACCGGAAACGTAGATCTCGGTGTTTCCGGACTGACCATCGATGAGGATCGATTAGAGAGTGTTGATTTTTCGACACCTTACTATCATTCAGCTTTGGGCATTGTGGTCAGAGCAGATAACGACACAATCAAAGGTGTCGATGATTTAAAGGGCAAAAAGATCGCCGTACAAATCGGAACAACAGGTGCAAAATATGCAAGAACAATTGAAGATGCTCAGGTCACAGATTTCGACCAGGTCAGTAATGCCTTTCTTGAATTAAAAAACGGGGGTGCAGATGCTATAGTTAACGACCACCCGGTAAACCTTAATTACATCAAAGGCAATGAAGAAGACTACAAAACAGTCGGAGATACTTTACAGAGCGAATACTATGGAATTGCTATTAAAAAAGGTAATACCGAGCTTCTAGAGCAAATAAACAACGGGTTAGACACTCTGAAGGAAAATGGTAAATTTGCTGAGCTTTATAAAAAATGGTTTGATGTAGAGCCCCCAGAGTATCTACCTGGTGAGGAAAACGCTTAATATAAATGCCGGAAAAGTGGATCTGCGCGGCCCGGCAGGCTGCGCAGATCTTTTTTTGCTAAATAGTTATCATACCAGCTAATAGCTAGCTAAGTGAGGTGCTTGACAATTGGAGCTAATCATTAAATCAATGCCTTTCCTTTTAACAGGTGTTTTGCAAACACTAAAGATCACTCTCATTGCGGTGACATTGGGTTGTGTTCTTGGTCTCTTTGGTGGAATGGGACGTCTTTCCAATAATCGCTTTATTCGCGGCCTGGCCACCTGTTATGTCGATTTTGTACGGGGCACACCATTGCTTGTTCAATTGTTTATTGTTTATTTCGGCATGCCCCAGGTGATACAAGGTGTAAAGGGCATTCTAGAGGCATCATTTGCCATCGGCCCCTTTTCAGCTACCTCTCATATCCCCCCCTTTATTGCTGCTGTAGCAGCCTGTAGCATCAACAGTGGTGCTTATGTTTCCGAGATCTTTAGGGCAGGGATCCAATCCATCGAAAAGGGGCAGCGAGAGGCGGCTCTCTCCTTAGGGATGACCCCTAAACAGGCCATGCGCCATATAATTCTCCCCCAGGCTGTTCGGAGAATTATCCCCCCACTGGGGAACGAGTTCATTGCTATGCTCAAAGATACTTCTATCTTGATCTGTATCGGATACGCGGAACTCACCCGTCAGGGGCAGTTGATCATTTCCAATACCTTTAGACCTTTTGAAATTTGGTTTGCCGTGGCTCTCCTCTATCTGATTATGACCTTGAGCATTTCACAGCTGGTAAACTACACAGAAAGGAGGCTCGGCATCAATGGCAATCATCAAAGTAAATAACCTGAAAAAGAGTTTCGGCCAACTCGATGTGCTGCGTGGAATCGATCTGAGTGTTGACGAAGGAGAGAAACTGGTGATCATTGGGCCGAGCGGCTCTGGAAAAAGCACACTGCTTCGCTGTTTAAATTTTTTGGAAGAGCCTACAAGCGGGAGTATTGAATTTGCCGGTGTGATGCTCACTGACCCCGAAACTAACCTTCCCCAGATAAGAGAGGAAATCGGGATGGTGTTCCAGAGCTTCAACCTTTTCCCCCATAAAAATGTTACAGAAAATATTACAATGGCACCCCTGATCGTCAAAAAATATGGTCAGTCTAGATCACGGGATATCGCCCTCGGCCTCTTGGATAAGGTGGGTTTGAGTGATAAGGCTGATAGCTATCCTGCAGAACTTTCAGGGGGGCAGCAGCAGCGGGTGGCTATTGCCAGGGCACTGGCTATGCAGCCCAGGGTGATGCTTTTTGACGAACCGACATCTGCCCTTGATCCAGAGATGGTTGGTGATGTACTAGAGGTAATGAAGGATTTAGCTAAGGATGGGATGACAATGGTTGTGGTTACCCATGAAATGAAGTTTGCCCAGGAGATCGGAGACCGTGTGATCTTTATGGATGAGGGGTTGATTGTAGAAGAAGGAACTCCCCATCAAATTTTTACTGAACCCAGCAACCCCAGAACCCGACTATTTCTGACTCGTGTAACGCAGTAAGAATTAGCAGAAGCTGCTACTGCATTTGACCGATTGCCTATATAGCACTTCATCCTTCTAAACTTTTTCTTCAGGTGGCAATATATTTTTCACTGCCACCTGAAGTTTTTACACATAGTTAGTTATTCCAACAAAAAGCCGGCAGCGTCAATACTCCCGGCTTATTTCAACTGTATGGTAGTTATTCCTCTTCCCTTTCATCTTTTACATATGGCATAGGATCACTCGGTGAACCATAATAGGGTTTTTTCCCAGGTCCATAACCAGGGTCATGTCCTGGATCATATCCTGGATCATAGCCAGGTCTATAATCTGGACCACATCCGGGATCATAAGACGGACAAGAATCATCCATATTGATTAACATGCGCAAGGTTTCCATCCCTTCTCTTTCTTTCTTGATCATCATCTGGATGATCTTTTTGCAGTTTTTGTTGGATACTGTTTTGGCTATTTTTTCCCATAATTCTATTTCAGATTGATCCATTTTGATCATACGTCGTAAATAATCCTGCCAGGCTCCAGTCATTTCGTATCCCCCCTTTACTCTTCTTTCTCTTTTTTCGGATCTTCTTGATAAGAGTAGTAATCACCGCATGGCCACTTTTGATCTGGCTCCTCCGGACAGGGCCTCGTATCATCACCACAACAACTATAAAGGGTGTTCCAAAACTTCGCCCCTTGAGCCTCTTCTTTAATCATTCCGAGCAGGGCCTGGCGGACCGGAGGTGGAGCAGTTCGGGCAGCCCTTGCTAACAGCTGTATTTCTTCAAGATCATGCTCCAGCGCCTTTTCATAAAGATTATTATAGGACATCTTTGAATCCCCCTTTCCACAATATTTCTATGTCAGTTTATGTCTGCTAGTGACATATTGTTCCATTGACATGCTGTATATCCATATAATGTTAATCCCTTGACATGAGGCAAATCTTCTAGTATAATGCTTAATGTATATCTAGTAACCCAATGACGCTGAATTCTCCGAGGGAGAAGCGGGGAAACCGATCACTGGGGTGAATCCTTCCACTCAGGCTATCGTCAAACAACATTATTGTGTTGATGTATGAAAATATGTGTGAGTGTAAGGTAGGGTTACCTTGCAACCCGAACCCGTCAGCTAACCTCGCAAGCGTGGGAAGGAAAGCAATTGAAGTATAATAAGTTTTGATCACTGCCTTTATTATCTCTATTATCAGCTGCTTTCCGGGCAGTTTTTGTTTTCCTGCGCTTCTTCCACACCAGCTGTAATCGCTCCAATCATCCATATTATGTAATGCTTATTAAGTTATGAAACTGATGGGTCCCTCGTGAGATCCTTACCAATAAGTGCTCCCTGCTGGCTAGTCATTGCAGGAGTAGCAAAAACAGAATATAAGAAAGGACGGTGGAGCAACATGGCTATCAAACAAGATGATTTCACAATTCAGCACCCTGAGCACCTGCATAAGCAGTGTGATACTGGCACACGCACTGAATGTGCCCTGGAGAGAGCTAATGAACTGAAAGAGAGGATCGAGAATTACCTTGCAGAAAAGGACAAGATCTGCACAGGCTTTGATCTTATCGATGAATATGCGACAGCCCGCTCTAAGATTCTTGAAGTCTTAGGAGCAAGTAATGAGGATTGGAGCAACTGGCAATGGCAGCTGACCAATAGAATTGATAATGTAGAAATGCTTTCACATTTTGTTGATTTAACAGATGAGAAAAGAGAAGAACTGAACGAGGTCAGCCAGACTCTGCGCTGGGCTCTATCACCCTACTATATGGCTTTAGTGATGTGCGATGAGCCTTATGGTAGTGTCTGGAAACAATCTATCCCCAGCATATCAGAAATCACTGATACCGCTGGCAGTGAAGACCCGATGGCTGAAAGCTGGACTTCTCCCGCACCGGCAGTGACAAGGCGGTATCCAGATCGCATGATTATCAATGTCACCAACAAATGTGCCATGTTCTGCCGTCACTGCCAGCGCAGACGCAATATCGGTGCCAAGGATTCAGACAAAACCCGTACTGTGCTGGAGGAAGCATTGCAGTACGTGAGAGACAATGAAGAGATTCGGGATGTACTGGTAACAGGTGGAGATGCTTTACTCTTAAGCGATGAAACCCTGGATTGGCTGCTAGGAGAACTGCACAGCATCCCACATATAGAAATCAAACGGCTCGGTACCCGTGCTCCGGTGACACTGCCACAGCGGATTACCCCTGAACTGTGTGCTATTTTGGAAAAATATCCACCGATCTACATCAACACCCAATTTAACAGCCCGATGGAGATAACTCCTGAGGCAAAAGAGGCATGCGACAGGCTGGTAAAGGCTGGAGTTGTACTGGGGAACCAGGCAGTACTGCTGCGCGGAGTAAATAATGATCCCCATGTGATGAAGAAACTGAACCAAGAACTTTTGAGACTTCGTGTCAGGCCATACTACATTTTTCAAGCCAAAAATGTAAAGGGCACGAGCCACTTTATCACTTCAATTGATGATGGACTGGAAATCATGGAACACCTGCGGGGTTACACTTCAGGATTAGCTGTGCCGACTTATATTGTCAATGCACCTTATGGCAACGGTAAAACACCTATTGCACCTAACTACATGCTGGAGAAAAAGGATAATTATATTTTATTAAGAACTTGGGAAAACAAGATTATCCCTTATGAAACACCATAGTAATTGGGTGGTTAGTGGTTAGCAGTTAGCCTTTAGTAAATCAATAGACGCAAGGATATATATCCTTGCGTCTATTGGCGTCCATCAATACCTACCCCATTATCCACCAGGAAATCTTTTTTTCAATATCTAAACTATGGCTTACGCCTCTATTTCCGCAATGTTGCTTTATTGCTCTATCTTGTCCAGTTCCAGTAGGATATCACAGGCAACTTGATTGCCCAAATCCCAGCGGCAGAATATCTTTTTTCCAACGACCAACCACTAAACAACTAACTACCAATTAAGCGGTTTTTTATACCATTATGTGCAAAAAGCTCTAGTTCATTATTAAGTGGTGTTAACTTCTCCCCACCCTGTCGGAGTACCGCTCTTGTTAACAAAAGATCTGCTAAATGAGGGTTTTTAGCAAGTATGGGCCCGTGCAGGTAAGTACCAAAAGCATTTTTATAACAGGCACCCTCGCTCAAATCATCTCCATTATTCCCCTGCCCCTTTATAACCCGGCCTAAGGGGACCGCTTCCTTTCCTAGAAAGCTACGCCCGGCATGGTTTTCGAAACCGACAAGGGTAGTAAGAGGTGTCCTCTGAACGATGCTTTTTTCCTTCATTTCCTCTTGGAGATCTGCTGCTAGCTCTAAAAGCACATCCCCTACCAGCCTATCTGTTCCTGTCTCTGTGTAAAGATCAAAAACCCCTGCTCCAGGTAAAACAGTACCATCCTGGGTCTTGATAAAGCGACCAAGCAGCTGGAACCCCTGACTGATTGCCAAAAGCACAGTTCCCTGTTCCACTGCCTCAACAATGAAATGACCCTTTTCTTGAAGTTCCTTGCTCATCAAAGAAAGCTTGCTCTCTGCTCCCCCACCTAAAAATATAAAATCATACCCGGTCAAACAGACCGTCTCACCAAAAGCTGCCCTGTCAATCTCTACCTGAATGCCTCTCCATTGAGCCCTCCGGCTGAAGATCAGCAGATTCCCCTGGTCACCATAGAGATTGAACAGATCAGGATAGAGATGGCAGACTTTGATCCGCATCTATTTCCACCGCCTCTCCCATCTTCCGCAGGAGTTTGGCGTAATTAAAAACACATGTATATGAAGCCAAAATATGATATTCCTCTGCATCCTGCTCTCCAAGTATTTCTATACTTTCCCCACACTCTGGTTCTATAACAATTTTATGAAGAGAAATGCCCGCATACTTCAAGCGAACTGCCACATCCCCAGCACGCCGCCCTGAACAAACAATCATTTTAATCAAGGGATTATCCAGCATTTCGAAACCCGCATCCCACAGCCAGGAAACATCCCTTCCATCACCTGCCAGGTCATTGATGGCAATTACCAGAGCTTTCTCTCCTTTACCTCTTAGTAGTGTTTTTATAACCTCATTTAAGCCAATAGGGTTTTTGATGAGATTAACTGTGGAGATACGGCCTTTAAAAATAAACTTTTCCATCCTACCTGAAGCAGCAACATACTCCATAAGGGATGCTGTAATTGTCTGCTGAGACACACCCAAAGTAATGGCCGCTGCAGCAGCTGCCAAAATATTATAGATATTATATAAACCCTGCATTTGAGCTCTGAACCGCACAGTGCTGGCAGTTGAACTTTTATCATTAAAGCCTTTCCTCTGACAAACATGTAAATTAAATTCTAGAAAATCCCCATCTTCTATTTCAGATGCTAAGAAGTCAGGCACAGGCCTTCGGAAAGCACAATTGGAACAATAATAATCGCCGAGTTGTCCATAATTATAATAATAATAAGAAAGGCCAGTCCCACAATCTGGGCAGAGGTTTACTTCCTTGATGTCATAACTCCCTGTTTGCTCTTTTTGCTCCCGTATAGCTCCATAGTAACTGACCACAGAATGGTCTCGACCGGCAATGACCACCAAGGGATCATCCGCATTGAGCAGAAGCATCGTTTGTGGGAGATCGACCAATACTTGGCGCAGTAGATTAATGTTGTGATCGAGATCTGAGTAGCGGTCTAACTGGTCACGAAAATAATTGGTGACAACAACAAGATCCGGTTTTACGGATGAGAATACCTTCCCAACATTCCCCTCATCCACCTCTAAGACAGCGAACTGACTAGGTCTCTTTCCCAGTATAGTACAGTCCTTGATCAATGCAGTAACAACCCCAGACAGCATATTAGCCCCCTCATAGTTGCTGGCTGTAGATAAGCCTGAGGACCGCAATAAGTGGGTGATCAGATTGGCAGTTGTGGTCTTCCCATTGGTACCGGTTACGGCAACAATCCGCTCATAGTTTGCTGCCAGTACAGATAAAAGCTGCGGATGAATCTTTAAGGCAATTACCCCAGGCAGGGATGTGCCGGAACGACGGAAAAGGCGGCATAAAAGGGCAACTAACTTCCCTGTCAGCAGCGCTATCCAAAAACGAATGTTTGTGCTTGTTTGTCTCTGGCGTTTTAACATGAATTCTGTTCCTCCACCTATCACTGCGCTATTACTGCAAAAAACTAAAACTAAGGTCCTCAGAATAATAAAATTATTATAGCAGCGTTTCCCAATAAATTAGAACAATCCCGCCTATCTCCATTCACATTCAGGCTCATCCTCATAGAAAACTACAGGCAGCTAGAAAGAGACGCTTAGAACCCTCCCATGTCCCCCGACTCTGCATCTCAGGCAGTAACCTCTCGTTTTCTCTCATTAGGTAAAGCTATAGCCAGCAAAATAGCGGGAATAGGAAGCAGACAAATTGCCTTTAATACTGCCGGTACTCCCCAAACATCAGCAGCAGCACCAAATGCCAAACCACCGATTGCACCAATACCGAAGGCAAAGCCCAAAGTCAAACCTGAGGCCAAACCCACATTATGCGGGATTAATTCCTGAGCGTAGACAACTGTTACAGAAAAGGTAGAGATCAGAACAAAACCACTTAAAGCAGCAAAGAGCAGTGTCCATATTCCAGAACTGAACAAAAACATCCATAATAATGGCACTACCAGCAGAAAGGATAACACCATAATCTTTTTCCTTCCTATCCTATCTGCTACTGGGCCGCCAACAATTGTACCGAGTGCACCGGAAAGCAAAAAAACTGTCAGGAGTAACCCCCCATACTCTTTACTACCGTGGAGATATTCCTCAACATAAAGGGGGATAAAGTTCGTCAATCCGATGTGGACCAATGATCGCAATACAATAATCATCAGCAGCAGAAAAAGGCCATAAAGCACACCCTTTTTTATCACGTTTTTTGAAACATGAGAATCTGCGTTTTGTCTAACACTGGTATCTGTTTTACTTTGAACATTACTGTTCTGAACTACAAAGCGCTGGACAACAGGCAAATAGTGGCTCAACAGAAATGCAGCAAAAATGCCAATTATTAATAACCATGCCATCCCCTGACGTCCACCGAAACCGAGCAGCGCTATAGCAATCATAGGACCCAACGCATGCCCTATATTTCCCCCTACAGAATAAATAGATAAGGCTGTAGCTTTCCGCTCACCGCTGATTAAAAAGGCCTGTTTAGAACCCTCAGGGTGATAAGCGGCAGCCCCGATCCCACTGACGGCAACAGCTAACAATACAAATATGTACGAAGGAGCAAATCCCACAAAAGCCATCCCCAGGGCAGCAACCAGGCATCCTGTGGGGAGCAGCCAGAGAATCACCTTGCGGTCACTCCAGATGCCAAAAACAGGTTGAATCACAGAGGAAATCACATTAGAAATCAAAATTATTACACCAAGTTTCGTATAAGAAAGGGAAAACTCTGACTTGAGAACAGGCAGCAGAACAGGTAATGCTCCGCTCATCATATCAGTAACTAAATGACCAAAACTTAATAAAAACAAGAGACCGAGTCGCTGCATCATATGTTTCCTCCATATACTATTGCATTCAGAATAATTATGTTGTCATAAGCATTCTCAGGTAAACTACCACTAACTAATCATCATCTCCAACGATAAAATGGGGACCAACAATTTTGCTCACTGTTGTAGACATATGTATCATACGCTATATAACCAACAGATTCAAGAAAACAAAACCTTGCGACAGCTCACAATTTATTTACCCCTTTCATATTATATGGCAACTGTAGCTTAATATGGTCAACAAAGAAGAAGGAGGTAATTATGATGACTAAAAAAGAAAATGGCATTTCAGAGAATGCCGCAGATGCTCTTTACCACAGCCCAGACTGCCCGCGCTTACGACTGGCGACAGCCTATGTGCCTCCACAGATGTCAGCCCGGAATATGTTTCCTCTGTCAGAGGCTCTGCATAAAGGAACACTGTTCCCTGAACTCTATCGCCCTTATCGGCACCATCCCATGAGGGCTCAGGATTGCGAGGTGTAAACAATGGAGAAAACGCGTGTAAGAATGCTGAGAGAGCTTCAAGAAATTGAGTTCGCCTTGGTAGAACTAAACCTTTACCTCGATACTCATCCTAACGATGAAGAAGCAATAAATAATTTCAATAATCTGGCGGTTTGTTTGGAGCAAGCAAAAAAATCATATGAGGCTAAGTTTGGCCCGCTTATCAACTTTGGCCATTCTGGACAAGTGCGGGCTCCCTGGAGATGGATAGAAGAACCATGGCCATGGGAAATTGATTATTAGGAGGGATATCTATGTGGTTATATGAGAAAAAACTTCAATATCCTGTACGCGTTTGTAAGAAGGACCTGCCCATGGCTAGATTTTTATTAACGCAGTTCGGCGGGCCCAACGGCGAACTCTCCGCTGCCGTCCGCTACCTCTCCCAGCGATACTCTATGCCCACCGGCAGGGCAAAGGGGGTTTTGACCGACATCGGCACAGAGGAACTCGCCCACTGGGAGATGATCGCTACCATGGTTTACAAACTGATGAAGGGAGCTAAACCAGAAGAAATTCGCAGGGCAGGACTAGGGGGCTACTACGCCATCTGGGACAAGGGAATCTTCCCCAGCGACTCCAATGGTGTCCCCTGGACATCCGCCTACATCAATACCATGGGAGACCCCATAGCTGATCTCCATGAGGACATGGCAGCAGAACAGAAGGCCCGGGCAACCTATGAGAATCTGATCAACCTTACCGATGACCCCGACCTGGCAGACGGCTTGAAATTCCTGCGGGAGCGAGAGGTCGTCCACTTCCAGCGCTTCGGGGAGACACTGGATCACCTGCAGGGGTATATGAATGGGAAGAAGTTTTACTAGGCATGCACAACATAAAAATACTGTAACAGCAACAGGCGGCTTTTTGAGGATAGCCGCCTGTTTTCATGCCAGGATTAAATTGATATTTAATTTTTATTAAACAATATCTACTGGCGTAGATTATATAACTGATTTCTTTTTTTTACAGATATTATTATGAGTAATATTATTGTGATCACGTCTAGCAAATAAAAACTATTTTTTTCTTGTATATCAGGATGAGTTATTAATAGAAGGGCTGTGGCCGCAAGAAAGTCAAATATTAGTAATAATATGTATTATTTTTTAATTACTAGATCTTCCTTATAAACCTTTCCATTTTCCTTCCATTCTAACTTAACAATTCTCTCTTCTCCACTTTTAAGTTTGTCACTAAATTCACCAAAGGTCAAAGGAAATTTCATTTCTTCTTTTGTACATTTGCCATAAGAAGCAGGACTATTCGCACCCTTATAATAATATTCATAGGATATATATTCTATATTATGAATATTATTTCCATTGTATGTCAATATACAATGGTATTGTTTCCTTGGATCAAAGGTCTCTTCAGCCTTCACATATCCAACCTTCCACTTTCCATCTTTGCTTTCAATAAAAACATCGTTGTTGGATATACCTTTCCAAGTAATAAATATACATGCAGCAATCACCAAACAGGACAAAATAATGATTAAACTTTTATTGCTTTTCACCATACCACCATCCTTGTAATATATCACTAAAGGCTATTTTTGAATTAGCTTGCGAAATCTAACAAACTCCAATCGTAAGCATAATCATTTAAGTTCGAAATAGGGTAATCTTCTCTATCTGTAGTATGATATGAAAGGCAGGCTGTTCCACCAATAAATTTTGTTACAATTGTAGTATGAAATCTGTCTAAGGTTCCTGCATGTCTTATTTGAACCACATCGCCTAAATCCGCATTTCTACTTACAGTTGTATCTCCTTGGTAATTTGCATCTCGTACTTTTGGTGCCCAATAATCATGAAAATTTTTGGTTCCTGATACTCTAATCCAAGGAGTAGAAACTTTCCAAGTAGAGGTACCTACTTTATCACAATACCAATAACTTGATGTTGCATATATACCGGACGGAACAGGTGATGGTCTTTTTTCTGCAATACCTCCAGCTACAAGACATTGAGAAACATAATTGGTGCAATCAGCAGAATAAGATGGATATGCTGGATTCCTTAATTTTGTAGTATTGCTCACCCATCTATGTGCATAAGATACGGCAGCACTTGGACTATATCCAGTGTAAGAAAAAGGCGCTATAAAATTATCTTGTTGTAATTCTAATTTTTTAGCTGTCTTAGCCTCTTCTGCTAAATTCTTGTCCCTAATTTGTTTTACTGTTTTATCCTTAAATGAATCAGTTGAAAAATTAGTTTGAGATATTTGACTCAACAAGGTATCCTCGTAATTTGATTTTAGAGATTGTTGTTCATCTAAAGCACAAATATACCTCGCGAAATATGCGGTAAAAGCAAAATAATTTTTATCCTTTTCTAATTTAGGATCTGTTTCTCCTAATGCCTGTTCAAAGACATAATCGGTAAATTCTGAGCTACCGACTACATAATTAATTCCATTATTTTTCATGAATGTTAATAGCAGTTCTTCAATTTGTCCAAATGTCATGTTGTCAATAGGAGTTGTCATTGATGAACTATCCTTTGAAGAAGTAGCTTGAGCTTCTTCTTCAAATCCATAAAAAAACCCAAAGCAAAAAATAAGAATTAGAAAAACTGTTAAACCTTTTTTTAAACTTGTATACATTATTTAAACCTCCCGTTATTTTATAGTAATTATGCAAAAATAACCTATACCTTTTTAGATAGTGGATGGTTCACTCATCAATTCTTCTTACCGCTGGTCTCACAAAAGCGCAATTTACATATATACTCCAAAACCACCTTTACTATTTTCAAACTAATACCTTGTATAGTTCCCAAAGGCACTCCTTTTTTAGTGTAAATCAAAGCAGCTCACCTCCCTGTTTACACCGGATGCCTCATTTTCTTTTTTATTCTTCATCATACTTATTTTTCCTGCCATATAAAGCCAAGAAACATGAGAGATTATGTCGTTTATACTTTTTGTAATAAGATTTAATTTTGAACCATATTTTAAGGAATTAATACGCACCGCATTATTTAAACTGGTTAAAGATCAAAAAATTAATATACTTGGATAAAGAGGTTTTAACTGAGAAATTAATTGAGTTTTACCATCTGCCAATTTGTGCATCACCTATTATAAAAAATATCTCATGCGGTCTTTTCCTGTTTTTAGCATTACAAAAGAAAACGAAAGCTATCGAAAGCTACCTGAAGCAACTTAAAGCTACAGAGAGATTAATATTTTGTGTAAAATCAGAAGTTCGGCGGGCCAAACGGAGAACTCTCTGCTGCCGTCCGCTACCTCTCCCAGCGCTACTCCATGCCCACCGGCAGGGCCAAAGGTGTTTTAACCGACATCGGCACAGAAGAACTCGCCCACTGGGAGATCATCGCTACCATGGTTTACAAACTGATGAAGGGAGCAAAACCCGATGAGATTCGTAAAGCCGGACTGGGAGGCTACTATGCCATCTGGGACAAAGGGATCTTTCCCAGCGACTCCAACGGTGTCCCCTGGACAGCCGCCTACATCAACACTATGGGCGATCCAATAGCTGATCTCCATGAAGACATGGCGGCAGAACAAAAGGCCCGGGCAACCTATGAGAATTTGATCAACTTAACCGATGACCCAGACCTGGCAGATGGCTTGAAGTTCCTGCGGGAGCGAGAGGTCGTCCACTTCCAGCGCTTCGGGGAGACACTGAACCATTTGCAGGGGTATATGAATGGGAAGAAGTTTTATTAGGGAAGGAGTTCATGCAGCAATTAAGACAATACCATTAGATGATGAAAACAGAGGCCAAAGTTATAGAATGTCGGAATTACTGCAAATCAACTTCTTAGCATCTTTTCGACATCAGACTTCTGGCTTCTGACATCCATTTGACAACAGGCGGTTGTTTAAGAATAGCCGCCTGTTTTACAATAGGAAGTAAAGGGCGACAGCTTAACTGCTATAGATGTATCAAATCTGCTCTGACTTGATATTCTTGTTACAGATATTGCAGGAGTTTTTACTTTGGGATTCAATTGATGGTGAAATTACCCTGTACCACCACTATGAAAATTTCAGAGGGCTACCACCTTTTTCTTGATAGCTGTATTATGCCTTAACACCTTGTTCTCTATATCTTTTAATGGTGTAAGTTGCTATTATTCCATAGACAACAAATGCAAGCAAACTTGCTATTATGGTAGATGGACCTTGTGTCCAGGGGGCGTTAATAGTGCCCTGTGCAGAGTTAATTGAAACTAATGCTACCCAAACAATAGCCCCGTAAATACTGCCAAGCAACCAAAAATTTGTTTTAGCTATACCCGTTATACCTTGCATTATAACCATTAGCAAAAACCCGACTGCCTGACCGGCAAGAATATGGATAATTAGTTGGCCAAAAGTTATTTTAGCACCTAGGGTAGAAATCCCAAGGGCTTCTGTTACCGCAATTATTGCAGCTTGGGTAAGGGATGCGATTAAAAAACCAAGGGAATATTTCCAGTACATATATACAACTCCTTCTAGGAGTTATTTTGCTCTTATTTAAGATTTATATTCCGTCCACCAAGCTCAACAAACATATCTCGCTGTGTTTTCTTATTCAATTTTACAAATATACAACGCAGAATGCTTACCAGTATTGATAACTTTAAGATTACCGAATTGACTCTTTAATTCATCCCTAATGTTCTCAATGAAGCAGAAATAGTCTCCACCTTCCAGCCATTCAGCAATATCGGTAATCAATGAGCGGTGTTCGTTATGGTCGAACAAAACAGCTGTATGCTTGGCAACTCTTTGCATCTCACTATATAAGGTGTGCCTCTCCTCCGGCATAAGCCCGTGAGCCACATAAGATGAAATGGCCTCAGCATAGTATTTTATTATTGTTCCTTGAGTCTAATTAGCCGCACATTTAGCTGAACCTACCGCATTATTTGATAAAACAGATCGAATTAATAATGCCACAGACTAAAACAAACGACAATATTTACCACGTTATCTGTTTTTTTTAACAGGGAACAATGCATATATATAGAAGATAGATATGTCATGCTAAAACATATAACACGTGCATTTGGAGGAGAAACTTGGACATTAGAGGTCAAGCTTAATTATGGATTAACAGAACATGATTATGATTCATAAATATTAATCCAAACCACAGCTACACTACTTTTTTATTGAGAAACATTTTTACTGACTATGTATTAGAGAGGAAGATAAATATGTTTCCCAAAAAAACAATATTAATCGTTGTATTTATTGTTGCACTAACAATATTATCATCATGTGCACTAACTAGAGAACAAGGTATTAGTTTTTCGGGTGAAAGTAAACACTGGAAGGCTGTACTAACAGTCGATTATGGCAAAAATATGAAAAATATGAATGAAACCTTTATTCTTAAATATAAAAACCAAGGAGACTCAATAAACGTTGGCAATGTAGATATTACGTATACATGTACATGCAACAATGCTAAAACTTCGGCAAGACGCATTTTACCTAAAGACAAAACAATTGTTCTAGAAGGTGGCGTTGGTGGTGCATATTCTCCGTATAAAGAAGAGGATATAATCAAGGTAACTGTAAAATGGAAAAATAATATCGAACATTTTGATTTAACCAGTGACTTTTAATAAATTTTCGCACCCATTCTATCTACTTTCCTAACAGATCAATGCCCCTTTGGTACCGACTGGTGTTCAAGCCCAAACTATGGAATGGTGATAGACACTAAAATTGAAGATGACCCAAGACTGTTTCTGTTAATCATATTCGGCAAAGTTTCTCCCGAGTGGGCAAGCCAGGAGATAACGCCTGGAGCGAGAGCTTCTTTGCCAATCTAACAAAAGAAACGGTCCACTGGCAACATTTAGTATGTTAAAAGATAATGAAAGCTATCGGGAGCTACCTAGAGCAATCTGAGGCTACAGAGAGACGGAAATTCTACAGAAAATCTGAAGTTGGGCGGGCCAAACGGAGAACTCTCTGCTGCTGTCCGCTACCTCTCCCAGCGCTACTCCATGCCCACCGGCAGAGGCAAAGGGATTTTAACAGACATTGGTACAGAAGAACTCGCCCACTGGGAGATCATCGCCACCATGGTTTACAAGCTGATGAAGGGAGCAACACCCCAGGAGATCCGCAGGGCAGAACTAGGTGGCTACTATGCCATCTGGGACAAGGGAATCTTCCCCAGCGACTCCAATGGTGTACCCTGGACAGCTGCCTACATCAACACCATGGGAGACCCCATAGCAGATCTCCATGAGGATATGGCAGCAGAACAGAAGGCCAGGGCAACTTATGAGAATTTGATCAACCTTACCGATGACCCCGATTTAGCAGACGGCTTGAAATTCCTGCGGGAACGGGAGGTCGTCCACTTCCAGCGCTTTGGGGAAACACTGGATCACTTGCAGGGGTATATGAATGGGAAGAAGTTTTATTAAGGTGGCATCAAGCATCCATTTGTCGACAGGCGGCTTTTTATGGAAAGGCCGCCTGTTTAAATTCCGTAATCAAATATCACTTTTTATTATTACTGCACGCTATACGAAGCATATTCGCTGGCGCATATTATTTAACTGGCTTCTTTACGCAATCGCAATAATCCTTATGAAAAAAAAGATTCTGTGTACAAGGACACAGAATCTCTAAATGGATTATTGTTTCTATTTAATTGACTTCCAAAATTCTTCTTCATTTATTTTTAGTTGCCTTTTCAATATTTTATTCCACAAATTGCCCGGTATTTCTTTTTGTACAGCATGGCTAATTTTTGTTCGTAGAACTGTTCCGTCTTTTAAAACCTTTTCGTAATACCAGTGGTCAGTATTCCGTACTAACACCCATCCATTTTTTTCGCAATAACGCTTTAGATCTTTATATCTTGGAGGCATATATTCTAAACCTCCAGCAACGCCCTGATCTCATTATCATTGTCACAAAGTAATACCCGTAATATATATGGAAAATGTGAACGACGATTCGGAGCATTTAAAAACAAATGCGGACGCTTGATATAGTCTAGTGCATAATATTTTATATCTTGAATTAAGTCAGCAACAGCATTTTCTATTGTATCTGCATTAGCGTATATCTCCATTTCATCAAGGGCAAGTGTTATCGAACCATCATCTTCAGAAAGTTTTTTAGGTGTTAATTTATATTCTTCCAAAAGTAATTTCTGCAAATCTATTGGCAATAATATAACCTGTTCAGTTTGTTTACGTCGAACGATAACTGGGTTGAGCTCATTATAAACCTTATTATAAAGGTTTGAGAAATCATTACGAGCCTCAGTAAATTTAACCTCAGCAAGCATTGTCAACTCCCCCTTCCACCTCCATAATACCATATATATGTACATTCTGTACATATATGTTATGGAGACTTTGATTGATTTATTACAAATTCTATTTCATCAACTGTAAATCCTGATAATGACTGCATTTTACTTTTTTGTAGGAAAGCTAAATTTAATAATGGTTTGTGAAAAAATACTATAATGAAAATCTGCAAGAGAAAAATTAAAAATACGAAACGGGGGTGCGGATGTTTTCTTGGACGACCCGTTAGGAAGCATAACCAATGGAAGCACGACAAGCCATCTTTGCCTATATAGAGGGTTTTTACAACACCTGTAGGATACAAAAAAGACTAGACTATCTTAGCCCCATACAGTGGCTGAGGCGTTGGGAGAACAGACACCTTTCAGAAGTGGCTTAGCAAACTGTCCGAAAAAGTGTTGACTTCCCTTGCATAATAAAATGGGACGAATAATGGGAATGGAATAACCTTTCACCGTGAACCTCGCGGACTTCCTTGGCAGAGGTTCTCTTAAGTTCACAGTTCATATTTTCACGTTCGCTAGTATTCGACAAAATGCGGGTAGTAAACGGTACCCTTGCGAGGAGGGCGCTTTTCCCCCCGAGCTTGCTCTAAAAAATATCTTCTTGCGGACTTTTCCTATTTTCAGTATGATAAAAGAAAATGAAAGCTATCGGGAGCTATCTGGAGTAATCTAAAGATACGAAAGGGAGGACAGAGCTGAGGTGGTTACTTCGCCATCGGGGATAAGGGGCTCCACCCCGATGACTCCAACGGAGTCCCCTGGACATCCGCCTATATCAATGTCATGGGAGACCCCATAGCGGATCTCCATGAGGACATGGCAGCAGAACAGAAGGCCCGGGCAACCTATGAGAACCTGATCAACCTAACTAGTGACCCAGACCCGACAGACGGCTTGAGGTTCCTGCGGCAGCGGGAGGTCGTCCACTTCCAGCACTTCGGGGAGACACTGGATCATTTGCAGGGGTATATGAATGGGAAAAAGTTTTATTAAGGTGGCTTCTGACATCCATTTGTCGACAGGCGGCTATTAAGGAAGGCCGCCTGTTTAAATTCCGGGATTAACATTTTCCAACTGCTCAACCCATAGGGGCTGCTGAAAACGATTGTCATAGATCAAAAGCGGGTATTTCCTGGCAGTTGCCTTTAGCCTCTCCTGGCTTAGTTGTCCAAGCAAACTTATACCTTCAACCGAATCCATCTGCTGCACCTGTTTCACTTCCTCACCAGACATGATTTCTCTTGATATTATTAAAACAATGTTATAAATTCGATCATCCTCGAGGTGTCGTAGACGGGATCTCGCCACACCACACATTCCCCCGTACCGGCCTGGCCTACTGGCAAAAGCCTCACACTCAATTTTTCTTTTCTCCTTCACCTCATCCCAATCCAAAACAACCCCCCGCTCTCTTGCGGCCATGGCATTTAAAGCCTTGAAGGTAAACTCATTAAAAGCAAACTGCATATCTTCTGTGGTCAACGGACGGAGTTCCTCTGGTTTCTTGATCTGGTAAATCAACAGCTCCTGTGCCAACACATTAACATCACCATAGGAAATAGCAAAATCACCAATTCTCGCTACCACCTTTTGCCCCTCAGGTGTAGCTTTAATGTCATACGCTTTTTCCATCGCTTGTTCAGCCACCTGGGATAATCGGATCTCCCTCTCCCTTTCCACCATGCGCCATGCAAGGGAGACCACCAACAACAACGCCACACCTATCCCCAAAAAGAGGAACCACTTTTTTTTATTACGTGTCATTTTCTCTATTCCTTTCCGCGCCAATAGTATCCTATAACCGCAACCGTCAGAGCAGCCAACAGGTAAACCAATAATAAAACCAGCAAAAGAGAAAACGACTGCAGATAAAGGGTCACTTCCCCATGATCAATAATTTTCGTATAGGGAGGGGTGGTCACCCACGCAACCCAGTTGGGAGGATCGTCTAGCCAACTGAACCTATCATAAACAGATGCAAGCAGCGATTGGCTGGTGCTCCAAGGTGTCACTTTCGCCAGAAATAGCTGCCCTCCACTTTGACCATTCTCCAGGAGTTCCTTTTCGGCCATCACCCAGAGGATGCTAGTTGCCACGCCTGTGGATGCAGAACGTGTCATGATGGTGACCGCCGCGGCGAAAAATGTCCATAAGAATGCCATTGCGATGTATACTAATAGATTTCGCCATAAAGTTAAATGCAAAAACGCACGCAGTTCGCGGCCGGGCACCTCCGGCAAAAATACTGTCACCAGTAGAGCACCAACAACTACAAAGATGATCGTTCCAGCCGTATAGATCATGAGCGCCAATACTTTTCCCCATATGAGTTGTCTGAACTTCACACGAAGGATAGCTGACTGTTTAATGGCTCCGCTGCTTAAATCGTCTCCAAACCAGACAGCACCAACGTACAAGAACAACACAATCCCTAAACCGGCAAGAAGGCCTGCACCGCTTGCAGTAGGCAGGTTTCCCCATTTAAACCAATGAAGCAATGTCGACAACTCTTCGCCCAGCCCTGGAGGCGGGAGTGATCCCGGGTGACCAACCCAAGACCCAGTATGCAGGATGATAGCGAGTCGATAAGCCCGGAGGGTTGGGATAATTACAACAAGCAGTGCGGCAACAGGAACGATGAAATAGAACATCTTGCGCCGAACCCGCATATGCTCCGCCGTTATAATACGAAGAACATCTTGAATCACTGCTCAAGCCCCCAATCTTTCAGTCTCTTACACTAACATAATACCCAAGAATAATCCCTCCCACTGCTACGAATGTATATATCACGAGTGCGGTCATCAGAAAGGAAATAGGCAATAGATACGGTTGTATGACCCCATTTTCAATGGTTCGTGTTAAGGGAGGAGATGTCGTCCATAGAATCACCGGAGCTGAATCGATTACCCAGGAGAAACGATCGTAAACAAAGGCGAGTATGGATTGAATGGTACTAATGGGGGCTATTTTCGCTATTAACAGTTGTATTGTGCTATTTCCCGAAAAAAGTATCGCAGTCTCCGCAAAAGGCCACATAACACCTACAGCAACTCCTATAACAGGTGAACGGCTCAGCAGTGTAATCATGGCGGCTAAGCAAGCCCACATGACCGCTATAATGCTGTAGAGCATAAGGTTTCGAAGGGGTATCCAACGCAATAAAGCAGCCGGTTCGCGGCCAGGTACATCGCTCAAAAATAGGGTCGTAAGCACCGAACCAAGAACGATGAAAATCAGAATACCAGCCATATACAAAGCAAGAGTCAGAATCTTGCCTACAACCACCGGCATAAGATGTTTTTGTAGTACTGCAATTTGCTTATTCACACCCGTCCGTAAATCATCCGCAAACCACACAGCGCCAACATACCCAACAAGTATAATACCCACCCAACCCGCAAGGTATGTCGCGCCTGCGGCGGTAGTAATATTCTCCCATCGAAACCAGTATAGCATTTGTGATAAATCAACTCCGGCAAAAGGATTTGGTACACCCGTGGGCAGTTCAATGGTACCCTTATGAAAGGCTAAGGCATTATTATAAGCACCAATTTCTAAATAGAGAACATATATTAGTGAAAGCAGCGGAATGACGCAGAAAAAAGGTTTGCGCAGGACCCGGCTTATCTCCGCCTGTATGATTCGGATAAATCCACCACCAATCAATAAGGTAACCTCCTCGAAACCTGTTTTTCCTCGAAAACATACTCCAGCTCCGAAATCAGCAGCCGACTACTTTGAGGTACAATACCGTGTTCAGCAAGGTGCTGCAAAAAAAGAGGCCCCTTCTCCTTTTGAACCGCAGCTGTTACCCATACTCCTCTTTTACCAATCTCCAAAACTAGAGGAGTACGAAGTAAGTCCATCGAAATATCTCCGGGCAGATAAAAGATAACCTTTGTGGCTTGTTCTGCCAATTCCTTTGTTTCCCCAGTGTAAACAAGTCTGCCTTGATCAAGAATGACAATGCGATCTGCCAGCAGTGTAATGCGTTCCAATTGGTGGCTGGAGAAGATCAGAAATCTATCCTTGGAGCGGTAAGTAACGAAAGTGTCTTCCAGCAGCTGCTGCCCCTCTAAATCCAGGCCATTAAATGGTTCATCTAGGATAACGATCTGGGGATTCCCTAGAAAGGCATTGGCTAAACCCAAGCGCTTGCGCATGCCTTGAGAAAAATCTTTAATTTTTTTTCCCTTTGGTGGGATATCCCATTTTTCTAGCTCTCTTTCTACCTCGTGTGCTTCCACTGGATATTCACGAAGGGCGTTGAAGTATCCTAACTGGTTCTCCGCAGTCAAGTATGGGTAAAAAGGGGGATCCTCGAATAAATAACCTAAGTTTCCACGAATCTTCTCCACAGGTTGGCCATTATAAAACACAGTCCCGCAGGTTGGGAATATGCGTCCTGTTAAAATGTTAAACAGCGTTGTCTTGCCAGCTCCGTTTGGACCTACCACTGCTGTCACACCAGGCTCGATAACAAATCGCAATTGTTTTAATGCCTCGTGATTTCTATATTTTTTCGTGACTTCGACCAACTCAAACACCGTTTTACCTCCTTGTAAAAAAAATAATGACAAGAAATAGGAGTAGAGGCTCGAAGCCTTTACTCCTGACCCTGTACTTATGATTATCAAATATGCAGAACTAGTTATCATAATTTAATTTAGTTAATATAGACCATTGAAACCGGGTTTAAGAAATAAAGATATCTGGTCCCGCCAGCAATCGCATAACCGCTCAGTGCAGTAGTGTATACACCACTTTTACTATAACTGTGAAGTTTTTGGCCGCTCCAACTTACAGAAAACGGGAAATTAACCCCTGAATTCGATTTCCCATCACCCCAAGATACATTCCAATATACAGCTTGCATCTTACCAACATAGGAATGTGCACCAAAAGCAGCCTGTGCTCTTAAAGAACTGATGCGCGACGTATTGATCCATGTGTAGCCAGCGCTACCGTATGCAGTACCTTGAGGTTTAATTTCTCCTTCATCAGATTTGTCAGACATGTCAATCATCTTTACAGGAGACACTGTTGCTCCTTCCGGTACCGTAGAATCCTGAGCAAAAGCCGTTCCAGTTGTCAACATTAATAATGACACGACCACTAAACAAAATGTCAACCATACATACTTTCTATACATGTTTTACACTCCCCTCCCTACACAATTATTGATCCTCAGCACTACGGTTTAAAAAACCATACACACTACTTCCTGCCCCTGATTATTTCCACGTTATAGACATTATTTACCCACATCAATTTCCAGGAATAAATTTTGTGCTCTCCCCTGCGTCGAACATCCCCTTTTTTTGATGTGTTTTCTTCAGCATCTGATAAACTTCTGTTTCATCCAGTTCTAGAAACTGTCTTCATGTTTGGGTGATTCTTTAACACTTGAATTTGGTAACGACTTGAACTCTGACGAAATTAAAGTTTCGCTTAGAACTACCATCAGTGCTACTATATAACATCTTAGACATATTATGGTTAATTCCTCTATCGAAAAATGAGATATTTTGCCTCTTTTTATCCTATAATCATTTTTACACTGTTTACATTTTTCAGTATGATAAAAGAAGTTTGGAGTTCCTGCGGCAGCGGGAGGTCGTCCACTTATTTTTTTCAGTAATCAGAGCAACTATTTCCACCACCTGTTTTATAAAAAATATTATCTTGCGGTCTCTTTCCTATTTTTTGTATGATAAAAAAAATAAAAGCTATCGGGAGCTATCTGGAGCAATCTGAAGTTACAGAGAGACGGAAATTCTACAGAAAAGATGAAATTCGGCGGGCCAAACGGGGAACTCTCTGCTGCCATCCGCTATCTCTCCCAGCGCTACTCTATGCCCACAGGCAAAGCCAAAGGAGTATTGACCGACATCGGCACAGAAGAATTGGCCCACTGGGAGATCATCGCCACCATGGTTTACAAACTGACGAAAGGGGCAACACCGGAGGAATTACGCAAAGCAGGACTGGGCAGCTACTACGCCATCTGGGATAAGGGGATCCACCCCAGTGACTCCAACGGTGTCCCCTGGACAGCTGCCTACATCAACACCATGGGTGATCCAATAGCTGACCTCCATGAGGATATGGCAGCTGAAGAAAAAGCCCGGGCAACCTATGAAAACCTGATCAATCTCTCCGATGATCCCGACCTGATTGACGTTTTGAGGTTCTTGCGGCAGCGGGAGGTCATCCACTTCCAGCGCTTCGGGGAGACACTGGATCATTTGCAGGGGTATATGAATAGTACAAAGTTTTTTTAAGGTGGCATCAAGCAGCCATTTGCCGGCAGGCGGCTTTTTATGGAAAAGGCCGCCTTTTTTCACTGGAAAGCTGGAAGCAGGGGGAAACCACTCGATCAATTTGTGCTGACGTTAGCATCGAATCGGGAAAAGGTTCTCCCCAGTGCGAGAATTCCAGCGCATTGAGAAAGTTTTCACCTGAAACCATAAAAATATCTAACGGTTAGGAAAAACTTTTGTTGACACTTGGCCTACAGTAGACAGTATAAATCTACAAAGAACGCTTTGGATTTTATCCCGAAGCTGTTTTAATGGACAAAATCTACTGCAGTCAGATAAACCAGTATCCCTTTAACTTTTATATAAAGTTATTTCAAGGAATTTTTCCTTCTCAATGTTTTTGAATGTCCACAAGTTAAAACAAAGTATTAAAAGAACAGTTCCTACTGTCATGTATAAAATTAGATGAGGAAGCATACAAGTTAGAACGATAAAAGGCAGTATTATTATAAATATTTTTTTATCCAAGGTTGTTTCTAAGGAAGAAATTAACATCCCAGTGACAAGGTATTTTAAATGAAATACTTTGTCAAAAAAAAACACTACACATGCAATCAACAGGTACATTAACATAAATATTATAATAAAGTAAATTGTTCTAGCTATCAACAAGTGATAGATACAAATCGGTCCAGATAGAAATGCCTCAATCATTCTTCTGTCCCTAATATATGATTCTGACATTAGATAAGCCTGAAAACTAATAGCGATTACAAAAGGAGCAATAGTTAAGTCTATTTTAGTAAAGACACTCAAAGCCACCAGAATTACTAAACCAAACATGCTATAGTAAATACAGTGAAACCTTTGCCGTTTCATATCGTACAATAATAAAGTAAGCAACATATCACTTAATCCCCAATCAAGTTTTCTTTGTTATAAGTAAAAAGAAATGTTATTATTCCCCCAAATACTATCAACAGCGTTATAACACTTATTATTAAAGTCATGGAACTGTTGTTAAATGCGCTGGTAATACCTAAGATAAGCACTCCTAGTGATACAAACGAAGATGTTAATTTGGGTAGTAGATTAGTGTTCCAAACAGATAAAGACATAACAATACCAAGGAATATGATAACAAAATTGTAAGCAATATCTATGATAACATAAAACCCCTCATTCCCGAATAAATTAACGTTTAACAGGTATATTACACCCACATTTATGGCCGAAAAAAACATCCAATAAATAATAGCTACCAGGAAACGGCAAAATACAATCAGAAATACTGGATATGGAGTGGAAAGTAAAGGTTCCACAAAATTCTGTTTTTTCTCTTCTTTAAAATCACAATTGGAAAAGGCAACTAAAATGGCGGTCATAAGGACTGTCAATCTAAGTCCATCTGAAACACTTGCTGATAGAGACCTAAATATTCCTAGCACAATCGGCAGAAGACTATAGCTGAACAAAAAAATATATTTTTTTTCCCAAAATCTTCTTAAACTATGTTTAACATCCCGGTATAAATATCCCCTCATCTCTAACACCTCTAGTTCATACTAGAAACCAAGCGGCCATGTACAATCTCAATTTTTTGATCAAAAACATCATCATTTGGACAGTTTATCTCACTTGTGCTGACAAAAGCACAAGCACCAGCAGCAACATACTCCTTCAAAACATCTACGAGTATCTCGGCACCTTGCTTATCTAGAAAAGAAAATGGCTCATCACAAATAATAATTCGGGGTCTGCATATCAAGAGTTTAGCTATTTCCAGACGTTTCTTCATTCCGGCAGATAATGTCTTGACCAAAGCATTTTTATATTCAAAAAGTTGAACACGTTTTAGTACTAAATCATAATCCCCATCAGGCAGTTTTCGACCAATATATAACTTTGTATAAAACACTAAATTATCTAAAGTTGATAATAGAGGATCTACACCATCTTTATCAAGAATAAATCCTATATAACGCCTTGCGGATGAACAATAATATGGGTCCAAACCATTTAATAATACACTCCCGGTGGTCGGCTTCACTAGTCCTAGAATATGCTTTATTATAGTACTTTTTCCGCTACCATTTGAACCAGCTAACCAAGTACATGATTTCCAATCTAAAGCAAATGTTACGTTATCCAGTATTAATTTCTTGCCATACTTC
>JBMNGF010000011.1:0-13644 GCA_050949745.1 Syntrophaceticus sp.
CATCCTCTATTATGCTGGTGTATCCTTAGAATTATATATAGACATATATTAATGACTGGTGAAAAACTGCTTTATGCGCAAAAAATGAGAAGTCCTTGTTGGACTTCTCATTAATTACTCACTCATAAATTATTAATATCTCTATACAACTTGAGCAATCCTGTCCTTTGAGTACTTCTCCCGCAGTTTGGGCTTTTCAATCTTTCCGGTGGCATTGCGAGGAACCTTATCAAAGATAATTTGACGCGGCCTTTTATACCTGGGCAATTCCTCACAAAACTCAAACAGCATTTCTTCTGTAAGTTCTCTACCTGATTTGACCTCCACAACCGCTGCAGGAATTTCTCCCAAGCGGCGATCAGGTAGCCCGATCACAGCCACATCTTTGATGTCGTTATTTGCTCTGAGAAACGCTTCAATTTCCACAGGGTATATATTTTCCCCACCCATAATCACCACATCTTTCTTGCGGTCCACAAGATATACAAAACCGTCTTCATCCTGCTGTGCCATATCTCCTGTATACAGCCAACCGTTCTTCAGTACTTTTGCGGTGGCCTCCGGATTATTAAAATAACCCTTCATCACTCCTGGTCCCCGTACAAGTAGTTCTCCTACCTTGCCTCTGGGTACCGGTTTATCATGCTCGTCAACAATCTTGATTTCCCAGTTGTGACCTGGTTTACCGATGGCTCCAACCTTGTGAATGTTTTCTATACCAAGGTGTACGCAGCCTGGTCCTGTGGACTCACTGAGTCCATAGTTTGTATCATACATATGTTTGGGAAAATACTTTTTCCATCTGATAATCAGGCTCGGGGGAACAGGCTGCGCCCCGATATGCATCAAACGCCACTGCTCTAAATGATAATCCTTTAAATTCACTTCTTTGCTTTCTATTGCATCAAGGATATCCTGTGCCCATGGCACCAGCAGCCAGACAATGCTTACTTTTTCATCAGAGACTGCCTCAAGTATCCACTCGGGCTTGACACCGCGCAGTAATACCGCCTTCGACCCTACGGCAAGACTGCCGAACCAGTGCATTTTAGCACCTGTGTGATAAAGGGGCGGGATACAGAGGAAGCAGTCCTCAGGGCACTGTTGGTGATGGCTTTTTTCAGTGATAGATGCTGATAAAAGATTGGCATGTGTCAAAAGAATAGGCTTGGGAGTACCGGTCGTGCCAGAAGTAAAGTAAAGAGCAGCATCATCAGTATCGCAAATTGGAACCTGTGGATCTGTGGTAGGGAAATCAGCCAAAAAATCAGTGTACTTTTCAGCATGATCTGGACAATCATCCCCTACAAAGATAAATGATTCCATACCAGAGAGCTTATCTTTTATTTCATTTATTCTGTCTATAAATTCAGGCCCATAGACAAGCATTTTTGCTCCTGCAGTCTCGACACATCTCTTGATCTCATCAGCTGTATAACGAAAATTTAAGGGAACAGCCAATGCGCCGACCTTCAAGATACCGAAATAAACAGGAAGCCACTCCAGACAGTTCATCATCAGGAGAGCAACACGATCTCCCTGCTTGATACCACACTCTATTAAAGCATTGGAAAACCGGTTGGCTTCTTTTTCAAACTCCAGCCAAGTTATTTCTCTACGAACTCCTTTAGCAGGTTCGCGTTCTATCAAACTCACTTCGTTAGGGTACTTTTTTGCATTGCAGGAAAGCAATTCTGTGATGGGCATAAAGGGTCACTCCTTCCGTCCTACATTAAAATATAAAAGTTCATTCCAGCAGCCCCCTTAAACAAAAATAAGAGCTGCCATCCTTCCATTCTACCGTCCTATCACCCTTTTCTACATTTTATTCAGTTACACAGTTATTATATTATATTCACTGTACTTTAACAATATCCTGCTCATGAAACACTCTGTTAATTTTTTATCAGATTATAGCTAAACTGTCAACCCCTTATTCCCAAAAGGATTTGAACACCAATATCTCTATTATACTTCCATATGCAGGTATTACAGGTTATAATGATGAGCTAGTAGGTAATAATGAAGGTGATAGCGTGAATAATGACCAGCAGTCAAAGCAAGTCCTGACACATAGGATCGTTACTTGGGCAAAGTGGTTTATTAAGCAGGAGGTATCTCCAGGAGATATTTGTGTGGATGCTACTGTAGGAAATGGCAATGATACCCTCTTTCTGGCAGAGTGTGTAGGGGTATCAGGTAAGGTATACGGTTTTGATATTCAGCAAACTGCCATAGAAAAAACGAAGAAAAAGTTGGCAGCAGCAGATCTACTGGATCGAGTTAATTTGATTCAGGACAACCATGCAAACCTTTGTGAGTATCTTACAAAAGATAGTGTAAAAGCGGTGATGTTCAATCTAGGTTATCTTCCTGGTGGCGATACCAATCTGATTACCAAACCAGAATCAACAATACAAGCAATAGAAGCAGCTCTCTATTTACTTAGCCAGGGGGGTATAATCACAGTTGCCAGCTACAGAGGACACCCTGGTGCCCTAGAAGAATATACAAAAGTAAATATCCTATTATCAAAGCTTAACCCAATAAATTTCAATGTTTTGCGCTTAGAATCCATCAACCATGCACATCTTCCACCAGTTCTTTTTGTTGCCAATAAATATTAGTAAGAAAAACGGGCAGACAAAGAAACGTTCAAGTGCCAACATACAGGAATGCCCTTGCTGGTATCAGCAGATATATAATGTTTATATCATTAGATTAAATTTGCTTGGCAAAGCATACTGGGCAAATTATTAAAGCCGGTCAAATAACCGGCTTTTTTATTGGCCTGCCTAAACTAATTAATAAGCTTGTTCTTGTTCGTTGTTCTCGTTAGGCTCAATAAGTTCCTTCAGCTTTATTTTAATGGAGTATTTGCTGTTGCGGGCACAAGCAGTCATAACAGCTAATGATTCCAGTCTCTTTTCAATTTCACCGGCTGAAAAAACCCCTTCTAAACTGAAATTAAAGCCTCTGCTCTCAGAGCTGTCCTCATGTTGGGAAGACTCCATCTCTTCTTCAGTAATTCTCATAGTTTCCTGAACTTCTACTGTTCTCTTTTTGCGCGGCCTATAGGTCGGTGGCCATTTCTCGCTTATTATATCTGTTGTAGCTACCACTTCACCGCTGTGGTCTTTTTGAATCCCCAAGATACGCCTGATCTTTCTCACAAAACTGGTTTGTACCTCCCACTCATCAGCCAACATTTGATCACTAAGGCTGCTTAACTCCATCATCACATCTTTTGCCCTAGTATCGGGCAGTTGTAAAAAATCTGATAAAGCAATTGTCTCACCCATCTTGTTAAACGCCTCCATATACTTATAAATAACTACAGGCCCTGATTTCCGGTAGTTTCTTCTCGTTTTAGAATCACCGAAGTCGCCCGGCATATAAATTTTTTTCGGTTTCTTTTTACCAACAGCCATTTTGCACTCTAGCGTGACTGCTCCTTTCTATTCTTAATTACATTAGCTATACATAGTATTCCACAAATACAAATAATATACATGATAATTATATAGAACTGTTGCCTCACTGTTTTTCGTTGCATTCCGCGACCGGTTTTAATAGAACAATCCATTAAAAAACTAAACAAGGGGAATTTAAGGTTAGACAATACGAATGGATGGGCATGACAATAGTAAGAAAGACTAGAGTTGCCCTCCGGATCAGGAGGGCCTCCTGTCATATGTATCTAATTCACTCCAAACTATTCTTTTCCGAAAACCTTAATCAGCATTCTCTTGCGCCTTATCCGTCAAACTCTGTATAGAAGATCTGCTGTTAGGGACCTAGATATTGCGCACCAGCACAGAATCACCCGGTTCTACTCCCAGATGCTCTGCAATCACCGAACACTTGGCTTGCAGCAGGAAAAATGTTTTATCACCGGCGAGAGATGTTCCTTCCAGAGTCTCATAGTTGGCCTGGCCTTTAGCCAAAACTATGCTAGCAGATTCCATCACTGAACACAGCTCTTCACTGCATTTCTCTGGGATGACCCCTAGATAGTTGCTACCTGTAGTAATTATCTTTGCCAGGTTGGATATCCCTGTGCCTTCCACATCTTCCATTGTAGCATCATTGAGTATCGGCCCACCTTTTACAACATAGAAGATCTCTTCAACGAAACTACGTAGATTTGCCATAAGCATGTAGTCGAAATAGATTTCTCCGCTGTTATCCCCGATAATAACCATGGGGCCTCCTTTGCTTAACATCTCACGAAAACCTTCGAAATCATTGCGCTTAAACCCACGCTGCAGTTCCTTACTGATACTGACACCTACATCATAGTGTGGGTTGATCCCCATATCAATTATATTACCGGCGACTGATGTTTTTAATGCAGTCAGGAGAGAGTCCTCGCTATAGGCAATAATTCTTTCTAAAGCAGGAAGAAAGGTGTGTGCCAATTTATTGGAAACGGCTTTTGCCTCTTTAAAGGGATCATCTTGTCCTATCAGACTGTATGCTTCAAAAAGAACCAGCGAAGTGTTCTCAGCAGGAGTTTTCGCTGGGTCCAATTGGGCAATTGTAGGAAATAGGTCATTGATCACCACATGTTGTTCCCTTTCTTTAACCCCTGCTATGCGCAGCGCAGAGATTACCTGCTTGATATAACATGGAACACAGTCAATAGTGGACTGCATCTTTATAACCTCCAATTTTACAGATATTAAAATATTCTCCTCATCACTGACGATCACAGACATAGGGTTGTGACCATAGGGATCAAACAACATCTTCTGAAAAAGCACTGCATAATTATGGCTTTCCATCGATGGTCTCTGCCCTAGCATAGAACATGTTATAACCCAGAGAAGGAGATTTTGACCAGGCTGCCTATGATCATTATATTATTCAACATCATGTATAAATAAACCTGCCGCATAACCGGAACAGAAAGGTCGTTTAAACGCGAAAGGGTCTGTATCTGTTTTAGAGAAACTGCAAAGCAACAATAGGCTTTTTATTGAGGCGGGAATTTCTCAGCAGGCCAACATAGGTGTAAGATCACAAAAACGGCCGGAACTGTTCCAGCCGCCGCGATCTATTTTCGTAAACTGTTCTTTTGCACACACTTTGACTCTAACTCATGGGGGTATATTGCAGATTAGTGATCACAAAAAGCAGTGGTAATGTCTCCTGAATCTGCTAAACTATTTGCAGATTAATTAGGGAGGCTAAGAACTTGCAAATTCCTTGGAAACTACCTGTCAAATTATCGGTTTACGCAAAAGACAGATATTCAGTTGTATATCCGGTGATATCGAAATGCCCCTGCTGCAATGCTTCTGTAAGGCTGAGGCGCCACGGTTTTTATAAGCGTAATGTCCTGGTAAAAAATAAATGCTTTCGGATTGACATTTGCCGCTACCGCTGTCCTTCCTGCTTAAAAACAATTTCTCTTTTGCCCCATTTTCTCCTGCCTTATTTCCAACATACCCGAGACACTATCCTACAGAGCCTTCGTGCTCGCTTTCAAAAGCTATCCTTTTCTCTTTGCCGCCAACTTACTGCATACTATCATAAGCGTTTTCTTAACAACCTACCTGCAATTATCAGCGTTCTGAGGGAACTGGGTTGGCGTGAGAAACTTCCTGACGACTTTAATAAAAGAGCCATAAAGCTAGTTGAAAGGCTGGAACTCACTCCACCACGAGACTTGACCTCCCCAGAGGTCAATTTGTCCAACCGGATCTTAGCTAACTTTATGGCGAGTTCATTTTAAATGACTCTGCCCCCTTTTGGCAAGCACTAAATTACACACACCTTTTTCGTAGCGGTATAACAGGGTTTAGGTCTATAATCTTGCTATGAGGTTAACCGGTTAGCCTCCAAACTAATTGGAGGTGCTAGACTTGGCTTTGACTAAAGAACAGAAGATGGAAGTGGCTCTATTTCGCTTTGGTTTAATTGCTCCCCTTTTGAATAACCAAGTGGATGATGCTAAGGCATACCTGGAGAAGATCTGTTCCCAGGTACATGATGTCCCCTATTACGGGAGAAGGGAATACTCTGAGAGAACCATCCGCCGGTGGCTATGGGATTACCGCAGGGACAACCTGGATGGGCTAAAACCTAAGAGCCGCAAGGATAAGGGGTCTTCTCGAGTTATCTCTGAAGAGTTGGGCAAAAAAATCATTGAGTTCAGACAAGAGAATCCTGCCTTTAGCGTAATGCTTCTCTACGAAAAGATGGTTAAAGAAGGGCTTATCCTGCGCTATGAGGTGTCTTACTACTCAGTTTATCGGTATCTCAAACAGAGGAATCTTGCTAGTCCCCTCGTCGAGGACAAGGTTTCTATTAAAGACCGCAAACCCTTTGCCTATGACGAAGTGAACCGCATGTGGCAGGGGGATATGATGGTTGGCCCCCGGGTCCTGGTCAACGGCAAGAAGAAGCCAAGCTATCTATTTGCATTTATTGATGATTGTTCCCGCTTAATCACCTTTGCCCAGTTCTCTACAGAACAAAATTTTGAGGCTATGAAGAGGGTTTACATGGAGGCGGTGCTCAGGCGAGGAATTCCTAATTTAGTCTACCTGGATAACGGAAAGGTTTACCGCTCCAAATTGTTTCATGCTGCCTGTGCGAGTATGGAAACCATTGTCTCCCATACTGAGCCTTATGATGCCGCCAGTAAGGGGAAGATTGAAAGATTCTTCCGGACGGTAAGAGACAGATTTCTGCCTCTGTTGGATTATCCGGTCAGCTCTCTTTCTGTACTTAACCGGTCCTTCTGGAGATGGCTGGAAGAGGACTACCACCGACGTGTTCACTCATCCCTTAACATGTCGCCGCTGGACAAGTACCTCTCTCAGATCAACCAAATTAAACTTATTAAAAATCCGGAATCCCTGCGCCGGCTGTTTATGAAAAGGGAGACCCGCAGGGTCAACAACGACGCTACAATCTCTGTTTCCGGCAGGTTCTTTGAGGTACCTCCTGTCCTAATAGGACAGAGGATAGAGGTGCGCTTTGAACCGGAAAACCTAGATGAGGTGCTGATTTTTGTCGATAGTGAATGCCTAGGGAAAGCAGTACCTGTTCGTCTGTCTGATAACGCCCGGATTAAGCGTGACCGTAAGGGAGATTCTCCTGCTCCAGCTTTATCCTTTCATGAAGCTCTGCTTAAAAGGGAGGGGGACAGCTGATGTTTACTAGTTTCTATTCTCTCTCTGCCAAGCCTTTTGCCAAGGAGATCAAGTCTGAAAAGATGTTTCCGTCATCTTCTCATCAAGAGCTTTTAGCGCGTTTAAGTTATCTCAAAGACAATAAGGGTATCGGTATGGTGGTTGGTGAAGCCGGAGCAGGTAAGACTTCTTCTCTGCGTGCATTTGCAGCCTCTCTCAATCCTGCTTTGTACCGTGCTGTTTATTTCCCTCTTTCTACGGTTACGGTTACTGATTTCTATCGGGGGCTTGCTTACAATCTAGGGCTGCTTCCTGCGTTTCGGAAGGTGGATCTGTTCAGGCAAATTCAGGAGGCTATTCAAGATCTGTATTCAGGGAAAAAGGTCACTCCACTGATTATGCTGGATGAACTGCAGCTAGCCAGCACTCAGTTCTTGAGTGACCTCCATCTGTTATTTAATTTCTCCATGGATTCGGAAAACCCTTTTATCCTTGTTCTTTGTGGCTTGCCGGCACTTTCAATGAAGCTGTCTCTCACCCATAACCAGCCTTTAAATCAAAGATTGATCATGCGCTACAAGATGGATGGCCTATCCAAGGAAGAGACGAAGGGTTATTTGGAACACCATATGCGACTGGCAGGTGCTAACTACCCGATTTTCTCTGATTCTGCAATTGAAGCGATATCTGTAGTCAGTCGTGGGTGGCCGCGTCTAATCAATAATCTTGCCACTACCAGCTTGATTTTCGGATGTCAAAAGGGGTTAAAGACCATCGATGAGGATGCTGTAAGGCAGGCTGCTGTTGAACTGGGTATGTAATTTCTTGACGGGGCCGGTAGCCATCCCGGCCTTTTTCTTTTATCTATTTTGAACCATTTAATTTGAAAGACAGTTAATTTGCTAATGTGCAAATTGTTCGGAAATCGTTTCTGCAATTTTTGCAGATTGCAAGGTAAATTTGGGTTTTTTATTTTGCAAAGGTCAGGGAGAAAGAATGTGCAAACTTACAGTAAACTATTAATCGAGACTGAAAAAGCCTCTCTCATAATTATTCGGTCGTATTCCTTCACCTTCATCACCAAGTATGCTGCTATCCTTCTGCCTTGAAAGTATCCTTATTATTCGCCGCTTAACCATGCCTATTTCCTCAGATATTTCCTCAAGTTGTGTTGTTAATTCTTTGTTATCCACAGTTTCTCACCCTCCCTCAGTTGTATACTAAAAAAACTATGGGAGACGATTTATCTATATCTTCCTATATATTTTATAGGGGGGAAATTGGGTATTTATTTTATCTCAGCTAGTATATATTCGTCTCCCTAGGGGACCTCCCTCATTATCACTGCTATCTTACCATCTTCTGTTGAGGGTTGTCATCATACGGAAGAACCAAACTTGAGGGACGGAACTTGTCACAACATGACAAAGGGTGTAGTTAAACTGCTGTTGTGTTTTCCTTTTCAAGTAATTTTATCTGACAAAAAAGGCATTCCTAGATATTATATTTACCATAAATTTGACCCAAGGCTAACGCCTCAGGTCCTCTTAACATATCGGAAAATATAAGATTTGTGAGCCTGATATACTGCTCCTTTTTATTCTTATAGCGATATAAATATAAATAAAGTGGACTGATCTTTATTACCCCTAATTATACAGATAATTAAAAATTTTCTCCAAAGCATCTCCAGTATGATTTATGTCCAGTTTTATTGTTGCTGCATGATCCAATGCGGTATGCCCTTTATTTATTATGACAAAATCTTTTCTGGAAACACAGTACTCACTAACAAAACCTGCCAACGGATAGACAGTTAAGGATGAACCGATAACTATCAGCAGTTGGCTGTTGAGAATGGTATCGGTTGCCTGTCGGTAATTTTGAATAGCTTCCCCAAAAAGAACTACATCAGGTTTTAGAATGCTGTTACATTTAGGGCACCTGGGCACAATCTCCGTATAATTTCGAACATATTCTGCATCAACTTTTGTGTAACACCCGATCTTTGTACAAGAAAACTGTTCAGCATTTCCATGCACTGCAATCACTCGCTTGCTACCTGCTGCCTGATGAAGGTTATCTATATTTTGTGTAACAACAGCTTTAACATATCCTTTAAGCTCCATTTCAGCGAGTAAAAGGTGTGCGCGGCTAGGTTCAACCTTGGGCATCATAAAATAATTTCTGTAGAAATCATAAAAACCCCGTGGATTTGTCCGGAAAGTATCAATATTAAGCAGATTTAAAACATTATCCTCACCAAGGACACGATAAATTCCCTTATCTCCCCTAAAATCCGGAATGCCCGCTTCAGTACTGATACCTGCCCCTGTAACAACTACCGTGTTTTTTGATTTATTAAGCATATTTGCAATTTTTTGTATTAGCTTCTCATCATCCATAACTTCAGACCCCCTGTTTAATCAGGAAGCTGTTTCTGCAGTTCTTTTTGAAAAACGTTTAAATTTTCCTCACCGAACAAACAGATAACAACTCGCCTTAATCCAGTAGTTCCATGTAAATATTCAATTATATTTCCCAGCATGATTACAGCACAGCGGTCGATGGGAAAGCCAAAAATGCCAGCACTGATTGCCGGAAATGTTATACTCTCCAGCCCCTCGCTGTCAGCCAGTTTGAGGCTATTTAAGGTGGCATTCTTCAATTTATCATCTTCCTTCCCCTCACCCATCCGGGGACCCACCGTATGGATCACATGCTTTGCTTTAAGACTGCCAGCACCGGTGATCACCGCTTGTCCAACAGGGCAGTATCCAATTTTATCTGATTCATCCTGAATGATCCGACCGCCTTTCCTGACAATAGCACCTGCCACCCCACCCCCATGTTTCAAATAGGAATTAGCAGCATTGACGATAGCATCTGTATCCATTTCGGTGATATCGCCTTCGGTGAGCTCCAGTACAGAATTATTCACCTTTCTCAACATTTTATCGACACTCCCTTCCCTCTCATGAGGGTATTTCTCTGTTCAGGACAGTTTCAAAGGAACAGTCTCCGGGTTCAACTGAACAATTGTTGACGGTAGGTGTAGTATTAGGACTTTTTAACGTGCAAGGGGTATGGTTCCGCAGCCATCTGACCACTATAGGGGACCAGTAATTCTTTCAGATCATTAAGTTTTGTTCCCTCCAGCCAGGCAATCATACTCTCCTCATCCCCGAGGATTACAGGCATGCGGTTGTGTATCTCCTCCATAAAAGCATTGGGTTTAGTAGTAATCATACTGCAGGAAAGAACTGCTTCATCATCCCGTGGCTGCCATAATTCCCAAATCCCTGCTAATACAAAGAGCGGCTTATCCGGCAAATAAATGCGAAAAGGAGGCTCCCCTTTTTGTCTCCATTCATAGAAACTATCAGCAGGGATCAAACAACGTCTTCTGAAAAAAGCATTGCGAAAAGAAGGCTTCTGATCGATGGTCTCTGTCCTGGCATTGAACATTTTATAACCAAAAGCTGGTGCTTTGGCCCATGAAGGTATCAATCCCCAGCGCATCAAAGATAAGCGCCTTTGATCATAGGGACCGGTAATTACAGAAATCCTTTGGGATGGTGCGATATTATAGTTAGATTGGTAGTTGCTGTGTCCGTGTCTAATATGAAAATATGTAACAAGATCATTTCCCTCAACTGTAAGACTAAAACGGCCGCACATAATTAGACCCCCTACCCCTCACCTCCAAATAATTTAACTTTAACCATCATGTCCAAGATCTATTATTATCAATTCTATCCTTTGTATAAGTATTCCTACTACCGACATAAAAAGAGCTTCTTCTAATAAAAGGATACACCTTTTTCTGTCAGCCTATCAACCCAGATCATTTTCAATAACTCTAATTCTTCAGTATAATCGGTTTTGGATTCATCATCATCGTACTCTAATTTTTCAAGTATATTAATTTCAAATCCGTCACATCCAAGTTTCAGCCAATCCTCTTGCAATCCTTTGTTTGGGTGTATACCACCATTCAGCTTAAAAAGAGTGCTATTGATCATGCCTTTCAGGTTTTGTGTGGGTTGTAAAAAGTACTTAGACTCATTTTTATTGATTACTGTAAATATACCCATATCAGGTTTCATCAGCCTATATTGTTCCTGAAGTTCCTTCTTTCTTTCCTTTGATATCTGGATCTTTTCGTCCTCCTATTTATCGACCTTTGCTTTCAACTGCTGGTATAGTATTCTGGTTTCTTCAGGTTTAGCAAAATTGATCATCACTATTTTTTGTTCCTTGCGCTGAATTATAATTACAGGGCCCGATCTAGAGCGCATAAACAGTAGGGCATCTCCCATTTCTTTAGTCTTAAAATGGCCTTTCTGTATAGAACCCAAACCTAATCCGTTGGTTCTCATTTCTATCTGGGGAATTGTTTCACTTAACTCCAGGTTTTCTATATCAGAGTAGTCAATCACAGTTCCATAAGCACCGCTGATTCTTAACTCATTTTGCTCCAGTGAAAATTCTGTTGGCTGAGATGTCCAAAATACAATGCCAAATACACCGATAAATACAACTGTACTAATAACAAGTGCGATTATGATGGTCTTGCTGTTTGATACTTTTCTCTTTACCTTGCCTGACGAATAAAATGATGATGGTGGGGTAAAACGCCTAGCTGCAATCACAGTATAAAAAACAAGAATGAGGAGAAGCCCTTCTCCGACTTCTGTCCCCCATATAAATCCTGATCGATCAAGAATTAGCCCAATAAGGGGTGCTGCGGCAATAATCATTAACTGCTGCCCCATATAGTCTCCAATACCCTTTTCGGCCATATACTCCTGTTCCTCTTTTGATGATGTATTATAGCCAGCGATCAAAAAGTAAGCTTTAAAATATTTGACTGCTATTCCCATGAGAAAAATAAAGCCACTAATAGCAAGATAGATAATTACATCCAACATAAAATATAACCACCTCCCTCTATAAAATAAGTTTTCTTCTGTGACAGGGGGACGTGTGACAGGGGTGTGACAGGGGGACGGGGGTCGTGTCACAACGTGTGACAGGGGGACGCGGGTGTGACAGCGTGACAGGGGGACGGGGGTCGTGTCACAACAGTGAGTCAAAGTCACCGTCCCCTTTTGACTCGTCCCCTTGACTCACGTCCTAGCTTGGTCGCTCCCGTCCCCTTGACTCAAAATACCTTATTCGTTTTTACCAGTATAGATTAGAATAGCATCTCTTAAAAATTCGGCTGCACCAGACTGATGCTGATCATAATAACTGGCAAATCTTTCATCATCCACATACATCTGAGCAAGTCTTGCATGAGCATCTTTAGTATAGTTATCCCAGGTAAACTCCAGCCATTGACGATGCAGATCAGCAGTCTTTTGCGCAAGTTCGCCTGCCGGATCACCGGTGGCCATTGCATTTATAAGTGTTTCTATTACAACAGAATTTTGCCTTTCCCATTCAGCATATTGTTCCTTTGTCATACCTTTGATCATGTCATTTGCCTGATTTACTTTTTCATCACCATATTTTGTTCTAATTTCTTGACCAAAATCCTTCTCATTTTCATCAATCATTTTTTGTTTCAATCCTTCGAATTTTTCTTTATCATCCATATTAATTCCCCTTTCGATTGAACTGATGGTCTTATTCACATTGGCAATTATCAAGTCCAATTGTTTTCTCTTTTCCATAAGCTTTTCCCGGTGTTCTTTCAATGATGTTAATCTATCAAAAGAGGGTGAATTGATAATTTCCCCAATATTATCTAGACTCACGCCAAGTTCTTTATAAAAAAGGATTTGCTGTAGCCTGTCTACCTCAGCTTGCCCGTACATTCGGTATCCAGATGAATTAATTCTCGCCGGTTTAAGAATTCCAATCTCATCGTAATAACGAAGTGTTCTGGTGCTTACGCCTGCAATATGTGCTAATTTTTTCACTGTGTATTCCATGGGTTCCTCACCTCACAGCAATACAATAAACATTTACGTTACGTTAATGTCAATAGCTTTTTTTATTTATTTAGCGAACACGGAGACAATCACGGGGAGTCCAATTACGAGGAAGGTTCCTGTGATTGGCTCCCCTGATTGAGAACCGAAAAGCAAAAAAAATGCAACAGAAACAATCCCCGTTGCATAGGTAACGTCAAGTGACTGTCACCGTCAACTAAAGTGCCTACTCTTCTTTCATACCACACGGTGACTGTCACTGCATGTGACAGGGGGACTGGGTGACAGGGGTGGGTGACAGGGGGACGGGGGTTGTGTCACAACAGTGAGTCAAAGTCACCGTCCCTTTGACTCACTGTATAATCAGAAAAAATCATAAGGAGCACTTATATTATGTGCTCCTTTTAAATATAAATCTGGCAGCGACCTACTCTCCCGGGAAACCCAGTACCATCAGCGCTGGAGGGCTTAACTGCCGTGTTCGGAATGGGTACGGGTGTTGCCCCTCCGCCATCACCACCAGAAACTTTATTCAATTTGTCAAGTAACTGTCACTG
>JBMNGF010000012.1:0-158706 GCA_050949745.1 Syntrophaceticus sp.
TCATATTGTTTTGGATGATGTCTCCTTCGCTGTGGAGCAAGGGCAGTTTGTTTCCCTCCTGGGTCCATCCGGCTGTGGAAAAACAACACTGCTTACTATGCTGGGCGGCTTTATGCACCCCGATGCTGGCGAAATAATCTTGGCTGGGAACAGGGTGGAAAAACCAGGGCCCGACAGAGGCTTTGTTTTTCAAAATTACGCCCTTTTCCCCTGGATGACGGTGAAAGAAAACATCCTTTATTCGTTGCGGGTCAAAAAATACAGCAAACAGGAACAGGCCAAACGCCTGCAAGAATTACTGGATATTTCTCATTTACACGGCAGTGAGAGCAAATATCCCATACAGCTCTCAGGGGGGATGCAGCAAAGGGTCGCTGTGCTGAGGGCACTGGCCAGCCGCCCAAAATTATTGCTGCTGGACGAACCTTTGGGAGCAGTTGATTTTCAGATGCGGGAGCTTTTGCAGGAAGAACTTGCTCATTTAGTGGAAGGGGCAAAAACCACTGTAATAATGGTGACCCATGATGTAAGCGAATCTGTTTATTTGCTGCTGTCATATTGTTTTGGATGATGTCTCCTTCGCTGTGGAGCAAGGGCAGTTTGTTTCCCTCCTGGGTCCATCCGGCTGTGGAAAAACAACACTGCTTACTATGCTGGGCGGCTTTATGCACCCCGATGCTGGCGAAATAATCTTGGCTGGGAACAGGGTGGAAAAACCAGGGCCCGACAGAGGCTTTGTTTTTCAAAATTACGCCCTTTTCCCCTGGATGACGGTGAAAGAAAACATCCTTTATTCGTTGCGGGTCAAAAAATACAGCAAACAGGAACAGGCCAAACGCCTGCAAGAATTACTGGATATTTCTCATTTACACGGCAGTGAGAGCAAATATCCCATACAGCTCTCAGGGGGGATGCAGCAAAGGGTCGCTGTGGTGAGGGCACTGGCCAGCCGCCCAAAATTATTGCTGCTGGACGAACCTTTGGGAGCAGTTGATTTTCAGATGCGGGAGCTTTTGCAGGAAGAACTTGCTCATTTAGTGGAAGGGGCAAAAACCACTGTAATAATGGTGACCCATGATGTAAGCGAATCTGTTTATTTGAGCGACAGAGTTTTTGCCATGTCAGGGATAAAAGGCCAAATAATTAAAGATGTATATATCGACCTGGAGCGTCCACGCCGCAGACAAAGTAAAGAATATACAGCCTATGTTTCAGAACTGACTAGATTGGTAAGGCTGGCTTTCAATGGGAACTCTGCTGATGTTGATTCCACTGCTGCAGCAGCTGCAGCCAGTAATCATAGCACCAAACGCCAATTAAGTTATGTCGAAGCCTATAACAGGGCAAGCAACAAATACGCGCAAAATTCCTGACCCCTGATGGACCTAATGGAATGCTTCCGCTCCCCTACGAATTGGTGATATAATTGAACGAAAATTAGAAGTAGGGGAGAACAAGTTTTGTTAGGAACTATTGTAAATGCTGGAGCCATTATTTTAGGTGCCTTGCTGGGCAATCTTTTGAAAGGCGGGTTTCCGGAGAGGTACAAGTCAGTAATCATGCAGGGGATCAGTCTGACTGTTATTTTGATCGGGCTTTCTATGGCATTGGAAACCCAGAATATATTGGTATTAACTTTGAGTATTGTAACCGGGGGAATCCTGGGAGAGGCCCTAAAAATTGAGGAACGGCTCAACAGCTTTGGGAGGAAACTGGAGCAGCGTTTCGCCAAAGGCGGCATGAATGACAGCCATGTAAACATCGCCAATAGTGACAAGGATAAAAGCCTTGATGGCAGCTCCAGCGATGAGATGAGAAGCAGCCGCAGTCAGGGGGAAAATTTTCTTGGCGTTGGGTATGAAGACACTACTGGAAACGGGAATTTGGGCGGCATTGAACCAATCGATAAAGTCGGCAACAGGGAAGGCGGCCTGTTTATCAGGGGTTTTGTCAGCGGAAGCCTAGTCTTCTGCGTAGGGGCTATGGCTATCATGGGGGCGCTGGAGAGCGGCCTTACCGGGAACCATACCACACTGTTCATCAAATCGATTATTGACGGAATAACTGCAACTGTTTTCGCCTCCACCATGGGGATTGGGGTTGCTTTTTCCGCACTGCCGGTGTTTCTCTACCAGGGTGCTATCACACTTGCTGCTGTTTATGTCAAGCCATTTCTGACGGATCCCATAATCACTGAGATGACCGCTGTGGGTGGGCTGCTCATCTTCGGTATTGGGCTCAATTTGCTGACTGATAAACTGCAGATCAAAGTGGGAAACCTGCTGCCTGCTATATTCACCGCTATATTTTTTGTGGTCATTATCGGCAAGTTTTCCCTTTAGCTGCCTGGCACCAAACCCATAGAGGGACAGTTCCATTATCCCGGCACCGTCATCACCCGAGCGTGACAAAAGGAAAGCTGTTCCTGTGTCACGTTCCATAAAGGAGGAAGGCATCATGGGCAAAACTGCACTGCTTATTATTGACATGCAGAACGACTTCTGTCTGCCGGGGGCACCCTTTGAGATTAAAGGGGCTGCTTCAGCGGCCCCAAATATCAAAAAGGCTCTCAATACCAGCAGAAATTGCGGCTTACCTATAATTCATATCATCCGCCACTACCGGGCAGATGGCAGCGATGTAGAGATCACCAGATATCACGATTTCATGAAAAAGGGTGGCGCCTGTGTAAAGGGAACAAAAGGAGCAGAGATCATCGATGAATTAAAGCCAATGAAAGGTGACTATATTATAATCAAACACCGCTGGAGTGCTTTTTTTCAGACAGAGCTGGACTGTCTTTTGCGTAGGCTAAATGTCACTCAGATCGTAGTGGCGGGAGTCCAAACCCCGAACTGCATAAGGGCAACTGTATGGGATGCCAACTCATTGGATTACGAAGTGAACGTGCTAACAGATGGAACAGGTGCACAGAGCCAAAAAGTGCACGAGGCCAACCTTTTTGATATGCAGAATATTGGTGTTGAATTGATGTCAACTGAGCGATTTATTGCCCATCTCCCCCGCATTCCGCAGAAAAATTACATGCAGGAGATCCGAATGGCATCTATCAAAGAAAAGAACACAGCCCCGGAACCCCCTTCATATTAGGGCATATTAGGGCAGCTGGCGCCATTTATGTACTGGACCCATCACCAGAACCCTCCTGGTGATGGTCCGGTGATAGTCTCAGTTTCCGACAGCTAGTACCTCTAATTCTCTCACAGCGGAATCTTGCTCCACATTTTCATCTGGGAAAGGAATAATAACTGGAATTCCCAGGTATTCAATAATATGAACGTGAATCTGATATACTTCTTCAATGTTTTCGGGCGTCATTGTCTCTAATCCGCCATAGGAAAAGACTTGTGAATCCTTTAGAAATAAGAAACGCTCACAGTAACGAATGGCAAGATTGAGGTCATGAAGAATGATAGCCACGCAAATGTCATGTTCCTTAGCGATCATTTTCACTATTTTAAGCACTTCATGTTGATTGCGCGGGTCAAGATTGCTTGTAGGCTCATCAAGCAGCAAGAGGTCAGGTTCCTGTGCCAGTGCTCTGGAAAGCATTACCTTTTGAGCTTCACCGCCCGAAAGCTCTGATACATTTCGCAGTGCGAAATCTTCCAACTTCATTTTTTCCATTATGTCGCACACGATCTGCCTATCCTCTGCTGTCGCATCCCACTTGATATATGGTTTTCTGCCAAGCATGATGGCATCGAATACGGTCATGTTAAGCGATTTACTATGTTGGGGCACATATGCAATAGTTTGTGCTATCTGATTGTTATCCATCTCATAAACGTTTTCGCTGTCAACGAGCACTACACCCTTCTGTGCCGGGCAAATGCGATCAATACATTTAAGCAGAGTGCTTTTACCTGCCCCATTATTACCCAAAATGGCTATACATTGATTATTTTGTATATCAAAACTTATATCCTTTAATATTTGTCTTGATGTTCGGCTATATGCGAAACTGATATCCTTAACTTCGATCATAGGTTTTACCACCGCCTTTGAAAAGAAGGTATAGGAACATAGGAGCCCCCAAAAATGACGTAATAGCTCCAATCGGGAGTATAACAGGTGCAATGATCAGCCTACCGAATGTGTCAGCAAGAATAAGAAGCAAGGCCCCTGCTACTGCAGAACTAGGTATCAGATACCGGTAGTCGTTGCCGACAAACCTGCGCATAATATGCGGAGCCACAAGTCCTACAAAATTGATAATGCCTACAAAAGATACCGCAACCGCCGCAGTCAGAGAACCAATACCCATACTGATCAGCGTGACCGCTCTCGTGTTAACGCCAAGACTTTTTGCCGTGTCTGCTCCGCTCTCCATTGCATTGTAGTTCCAACGGTTCAGCATAAAATACGTCAATGCAACGAGTAATACAATTGTAAGAATTAATAGCTCAGTCCAGCCTGCCGATCCCAGATTCCCAAAAGTCCAGAAGACAACAGAGCTTATTTTTGTTTCATCCGCAAAGTATTGGAGCAAAGTACTACCGCCGGAAAACAATGAGGCTAAGGCAACACCAGCCAATATGAGCCCTCCGGGCCCCAGATCCTTCTTAAGTTGGGATATAAGAATAATGACAACAGTGGACACTGAGCCCATAAAAAAAGCACAAAGGGTCACTATATAAGGATTATTTATTGTAATTGCTGTTGCTGCTGAATCGGAGTTCACGACTCCGCCACCAAACACAATAATACCTAACGCCGCACCGAATGCGGCTCCCTGAGATACGCCAAGGGTCGAGGCCGACGCCAGAGGATTTTGCAGCACACACTGCATAACGGCGCCGGCAACAGCCAAAGCTGCACCCACGACGACTGCCGCTACAACTCGCGGCAGTCTGATACCGCTAATGACCATCTTGGCCTGCGCCTCTCCTTTTCCAACCAATGTTTTGATCACTTCAGACATTGGAATGTTCAGAGAACCGGCGCTGATTGCATAGAGTGCTACTACTATAGTTGCTAAAAACGCTATTACCAATACAAGCCTTTTTCGTCTTACAAAGGCATCGTATAACTGTAGTTGTGTTAAATGGCCATCTGTTACCATCAATTTTCTCCTAAAGTCACTTTGCCATAACCGGCTCCGAAATCTTCTAGCTCTCTGAGATAATCGTCACTACCAAGGAAGAACTTAAAAACCTCGTTGGCCTTTTCTTCAAAAACAATATCCTTAAACTGCTCTGGAAAGAGTATGGTTCCGACATAATAACTATTTACAATAGGAATCTCAACATTTGAATAATAGGAGGTCGAACTAGGATACTGATAAAGGTTTCCATCATTTACTGCTCTGAGATTTGCATAAAAGTCCGGATTTTCCTTGTAGTCTGTCTGGACAAGATTTACTCCGCCGCTGTCAAAGAAAATATATTGGGGATCCCAGTCAACAATTTTTTCTTTGTCCAAAATCACTGCGGTAGATTTTTCGGAGATGCCTTTGGTAACATCATTTGCAGATATTGCTTCAAACACAGCATATTTGGTGTAAACACCCTCTATTCCGTGCGACCCTTTGAAAGTTGCGGCAGCACCTAGAACAGTGGGTTTATCCGCGTCGGGAACATCGGCTGTTCTTGTAGCTAGGTCATTCAGAGAATCATTAATGTAAGAGATTACTTCCTCCGCTCTGTCTTTTGCACCGCAGGCATCCCCAATGATACGCAGGGCTTCCTCATAGTCTTTCTCGAATAAAGTACCCATCGGCACGGCAATCACCGGAATCCCTGTTTTGGTCTGGATTTCATCTGCCAGTTCTTTAGTGTATGAGCATAAAACCACATCAGGCTCAACGGAGATGATTTGTTCAGGATAGTAATCAGTCGCACCGGCTGCATCTGTACCGACAATAGGCGCATCAGCCCATACGTCCTTGGAAGCGTAAGCATAGGCTGTAACAGGGGTTACGTTATCCCACTGCATCCCACCTATTCCCACAACTTTATCCGCTAGCCCAAGATACACAACCATACGGGGCGTGTTACCTAAAGGAACAATTTTCTCAACAGTTGTAGGTATCTCTACTTCACGTCCAAAGGTGTCTGTTATCATTCTTGTATCCGTGGTATCCGCTTGCTCGGTCCCATTATCGTTTCCGCAACCAGCTAACAAACAGATCGCAAGAACAGCAATCAAAATGAGTACTGACTTTTTCATAATTAGCTCCTTTCTTCTGTTTGAGATTTCAATTATTTTTATGAATGACAACAACCAGCTTCAGCTGACTGCCATCCTTTAATTTTCTCTATCACGATATTGAATCACTATATCACTATAGTTTTCGCTTTCTCTACAGCTGCATACTTCTCCCAGCATCCCCTCCTTTTTATCCAATTCATACAGTCTGCACACCAGCATTCGATATCCAGAAAAAAAAATGAAGCCAACAATGAGAGCTTCCAAGCCTCGATAGATAGCTTCATGCTAATATTTGCACATATACAAATGTCAACGAAATTACCGCTTAATTGCTGAATTATGCGGATTCCCTATCCGCTATACACATTTCTTATGTGCATATCCATTGTAATAATAGCATGCAATCCATTTCAAAGTCAATCTAAATAACCATCAGCAAAAAATCCGGATACTTCGTTAATGAATTCTTCGCATAGTTGTTGTACAATGGTATTCACAAGAGATCCTCTCCTAGGTAGTTTTGTTGGTGATACTCTAATTCTACCAAAAGTGATGAACTCTTGTCTTTTTCTCCAATATTTTCTCCTACAAATACTTTACACTATGAACCATCAGTCCGGGAAAAGAACATCCGGGAAAATGTGACCTCCATTTGGTGCGCCAGGTGTTTAAAGCTACCGTATATTTTATATTAGGATATTGCTTCAATTGATCTCATCTAGAGTTCCGAATCTATAGCCTTGAGCCTTCAGGTCTTTGATGATGGTGTCTAGAGCTTCTGTGTTGCTCTGGGAAACTGCATGAAGAAGGATCACATTCCCATTATGGATATTATCCATCACCATCTTATAGGCATAATCGGCACCCTTTTGGTTGTTCACATCCCAGTCATCATAGGCTGAACTCCAGAAAACATTTCTATAACCCAGGTCACTGGAGATCTTCAGTGTTCTTTCACTAAATTCACCCATTGGCGGGCGCAGATACTTCATATCCTGACCTGTTTTATCTCTAAAAACCCTGCTTAATTCCTCGATTTCATCAATTACCTGCCGGTCATCCACTTCCGGCAGGCTAGGATGACTCACAGTATGGTTTCCAACTATATGGCCTTCATTAACCATCCTTTCCACCAGATCCCAATTTTTGTTTAGATAAGGCAGTGTGATGAAAAAGGCTGCCTTTACATTATTATCCCTTAAAATGTCCAGTATTTTTGGAGTAAAGCCATATTCGTAGCCCTCATCAATGGTGAGATATACCACCCTTTGGGATGTATCCCCCAGGTAAAAGCCCCTGTATTTGTTCACTAATTCGGCCATTCCAGCACCTGTGCTCACAGGGAGATGGTCACTTCTCCTGAGCACATACCATGAGTGTTTTTTATTATCATAATCAGCGTAGTTGGTATCAGCTGGTTTGGAGGGTGGTTCTGGAGATGGTTTTTTATCTTTTGGATCAGGCTCAGGCTCCTGCTGCTCGCCATCTTCATAAAGTTCATCAGGCTCTTTTATATCATTATCAACATTATCCTGCATATCAACAGGTGTTTTATCAGCTTTGCCATTATCCTGAGCATCATCGTTCAGCTGACAACCTACTAAAAACAAACAGCCCAAAAGAAACAAAACAACAATAAATACACAAAACACACCTCTTTTTTTCATAATGGTACCTGCCCTTTCCTATGCTGTTATCATACTTATCCTACGCCAAAGAAACTAAATTTGAAACAACAGGCGAACTTTCCTATGTTGTTATCATGATTTTCCCTATAATGCAAACTATTTGAGATGCAACCTATTTGATCTGGTCAGCCATATTCATCCCTAGATGACCCTGGCGAGCAGAGCAAGCTGTCCGACACCTTTCTATTTATTTCGTCATTAAGAAGAGATCACCTCTGACAGGCAGCCCTTTTTCTAAAATTACCACACATACGGATATGTATAGTTAATATCTGGCCATGCGCCCGGTTTCCTGCGGCGAAACCATCTGATGATCGGGCTGATCGATCCCCCCTGATTGGACTCTTAATGTTATAATAAACGTATATTAGTTTGTTAGGAGGGTGTTTGTGAAATCGCAGTGGGTGAAAACCCTGCGGCCTGGACTGGAGGTCGCCAGTTATTTTGGTGTTTTTGACTTGAATATCGGTAAAACCAAAAGCGGGTCTAAATTTTTGAAGGTACGATTGGGTGATAAGACCGGCACTGTAGAAGGACGTGTGTGGGACTCTGCTTTAGCTGAGGATCTCTACCAGACACTGTCCACCGGAGATATTGTAATCGTCCAAGGCATTGTCACTGAATTCAATGGGCTCCAGCTTAATCTGGATACTTGCACCAAGGTAAATAAAGAACATGTAGAATTAAATGATTTTCGTCCCTGTACAGATAAAAGCATCTCCAAGCTGCTTGAAGAATTCCAAGCCCTCTTGGACAGTATTACAGATCCACACCTGGATTCTCTTATAAAGACAATTTTCAAGGCTGACTTCCTCGCTGACTTCAGCTGCGCAACAGCCGCACGGACTATCCATCACGCCTACGGGGGTGGCCTCTTGGAGCATACACTGGAAGTGATGAACTACTGTTGCAAGATCTGTGAGATACAGGGAGAGGTCATCAATAGGGACCTGCTGCTAACAGCTGCTGTCCTGCATGATATCGGCAAGATATGGGAATATGACCAGGAATGCCTGTCCTTTAACCTCACTGAGGATGGACGGCTTCTGGGGGGCCACGTCATTTTAGGCTATGATTTTTTGCGCCAGCAGATAGCTTTAGTTGACGAGTTCCCAGATAGGTTAGCTAAGCAGTTGCTGCACATGATTTTATCCCATCATGGCCATAAGGAATGGGGAGCAGTTGAAGAACCACATACAGTGGAAGCCACGGCGCTCCACTATGCTGACCTCATGTCAGCCCGTATCAACCAGGTAAGCCAGTTGGTTAAATCGCACCAGGGACAGGGCGACTGGACAGGTTTTGACCGCTACCTGGGTACGAGTTTATTTATTCCAGAATACGGAAAGAAGTAAGTCATCAAATATTTGCATTGGTATCGGTTTTGCATCGGTTTTTTGAATCGGGCTGTCGAATAACTTTGGCAGCCCGATTTTGCTTTAGGCTGCCAAATTTGTGGCGCGCTCAGGCGGTATTGGTTTTGGCAGCCTGGTTTGCTTACTGGTCAGCCGGCTCAATAGACTGAGAAGCCCTGTTTTTCTCTTCGGCAGCCGCGTTTTTGGCTTAAGAACCCTGGCTTATGACCTGAAATATTTATGCCCCACTATCTTCTATAGGGCGGCCAATCTGGGCGCACGGCCCCTGGTGTTGTTACCTTGTCAGCCGCCTCATTGGCCGGAGCAGCCCTGGCAGCCCGGTATCGCTCTTATGTGTCATTTGTGGGACGCGAGAACCGTCCCCGCATCCCGCGAATAACTGATGGATATCTTTAATCATCGAGGATAACCTATTATCGAGAGAACAATACCCGCTGGCAATAACCCAATCGGAGAATGCAGCAGAAAGGAACTTTGATGAGGACTCTAGTCTTAGAAAAAACAATGGATTTTCAACCCCTTTTGGAGAAAGTAGAGCAGCGCCTGCAGGAGGAAGCTGTCAATCAAAGGGGGATAATTGGCAATTTGGCTGTCCATATCATCAAAGCCGGCGGCAAACGGCTGCGCCCTCTGCTGGTTATCCTGTCCGGTTGGAAAGAGGATTTGAACTATAATCCTCTTCTCAATGCAGCTATTGCCGCTGAACTGCTCCATACTGCTTCTCTAATCCATGATGACATTATTGACAGAGCTGATAATAGGCGAGGGATCCCTACACTCAATGCAGTTAAAGGAGAGCATGCAGCTGTTATAACAGGGGACTACCTTTTTGCCCGTGCCCTTACTCTGCTTTCCAAACAAAACACAAACAGGGCTCTGCCCTGTCTGGTCCAATCGATCGAATCGATGTGTGAAGGCATTATTGAAGAAATCAGCTCAGTCTACAATCCTGCCACAACTGAAAAGGATTACCTTTCCCGAATCGACAAAAAAACAGCATCTCTGGTGGCTGCCTGCTGTGAAGCAGGGGCGCGCATCAGGGAGGCTTCACCGGAGGAGGTGGATGCCCATGCTGCCTTTGGCCGTAATTTAGGCATGTGTTTTCAGATCATCGATGATATTCTGGATTTCACTGCAGACGAAAAAACCCTAGGCAAACCGGCGAATTCCGACTTTTCCCAGGGTATATTAACCCTACCTGTCATTTACCTTCTTCAAGACTCAAACTGGAGCCAGCCAGTCAGGAGGATGATCGCAAAACGCAGCTTTACAAATGATGAACTCTCCTTTGTAAAGGAGGGCATTCACAAGACTACAAGCCTACAGCTGGCCTACCAAAAGGCACTGGAATATCAAGATAGGGCCAGGGCCTGCTTGGCTTCCCTCACTACCACACCTGAGCCTGTACGGCCTATTTTTCATAGAATCACTGAGATGGTGATAGATAGAATTAGGTAGCTTGTTGAACGGTGCATTTGTTGAACAGTTGGCCAGTTAGCCAGTTGACCGCTGGCCTATTCCATTTGGCAGTTGGCCATTTGGCAGACATCCAGCAATAGTTCATTACTACATCGTTATTAAATCTTACCCTTTTTGCGCAGACTGCGGCAGACCCGATACATGCGCATGGTTTCATTCCCCCCTGTTTCCAATATGGCCATAGAATCACTCTCCAGGCCTTGAGCCTCGACCTTGGGGTCGGAGAGGTAAAAGGCAGGGAGTCCCTGGACAACTGTTGTGTGGAACAAGGGGTCGGGCATCTGTGCTGCCTGCTCCAGAGACTGTTCCAAGAAAAGGATAAGCCGCTCACAGCAGTGCTCCTTGGTTTCATAATATGAAAGGAAGTTCAGATCACCCTCCTGCCGGTCCTCTTCCTGATCAATGAAGTAGTCCAGGAGAATGTGCAGCCCGCAGATCCAGGGAAAATACCCTTTTGTGATCCTCTTGGCTGTTTCCCCATCCAGCTTCGTCCGGGCGGCAGCAGCTATAAGGGCAAAAATACCTAATGTGGAGCCGGTAGCAGCCGCAAACTCCCACCAATCAAGCCCAGGGAGTTCTGTTCTATGCTCTGCGAAAAACTCCTGCAGATAGCCCTCTCTTAAGGGAATATATGTATGTTTGTAAGTCTGCAAACTGCTGTAAAGAGAGGCTAGATCCATGACATCCTCTTTCACAAGCTGATAGGAAGGTAGCTGTATCAAAACTTTGCGGCACTCAGCCACAAGGCTTGCCAGATAGCCACCATCATCTTTATGAGGATAAAGACTATAATAATCCCTACTGCCCGCAGTATCCTCCGGTTCGAGTGCATCTGTAAAAGCCAGGTGCAGTTGGCGGAAGGCGGCCATATCCAGACAGTCAGCACGGTCGCAGAGGTTGTCCAAATAATCGCTGATGGTCTGCAGGGCTACAATAAAAAAAAGAGTGTCTTGATGGGCACCCTCCATAAGTGTGTAGACACTCCCCCCCAGACAATGAAACTTCTTTTTTTCGATGCTGGCCAGACCCTGCTGCCGCAGCTCCTGATCAGCTGCTTTATCGATTATCTCCTTCCATCCCTGCAGCTCCTTTTCCACTCTGGGGAAAACAGTAGTGACAAAGCGTGTCAACATAGTCAGCTTTTTCGCTGCCCCTGTCAGACCATAGTTTTGCGTATTGATCCTCAAATAATTCACCATCCAATATAAGTAAGAACATTATCTCCTATTTTAACACAGCTAGCAATCGGATGTGGCACGGGTGGCGCGGGGACCTTTCGTTTGCCACATTTTAGTCAGTGGGTGTGGCGCGGGTGGGTGTGGCGCGGGGACCTTTCGTTTGCCACATCGGGGCCGGTAGGTGTAGCGGAAAGTATGCTACCGCATCCCGAGGCCAGTCTCTAGCAAAGTAGACGATCGTCATTCATCCTGATAGAAGGACCGTCTCCTTGATGGCCCCTGATAGCGGCGGATAGCCCAACGAAACGGTCATCCGCTTGCACCTTGACCCATCACCAGAACCGGCCCCCTGATTGGCCCCTCTACCCGAAGAAAGCGTCTACATTTTCGTGTTTGGCTTCCAGGGGGATGTGGCAGCCGGAGCCGAGTATGAAGCCGCCGTCCTTCCCCAGTTCGCTCTTCAGTTTGCGGCAGTAATCGCTGACCTGCTGTGGGGTTCCAAGTGTGAAAAGGGGTGCGCCCACATCTCCGATAATACAGCTATGGCCGCCCAGCACCTGGTGAGCACGGAAAATATCTGTGGTTCCATCCAGTTCGATCACAACTTTTCCTGCCGGAAGCTCCAAAAAATACTCCAGGTTCTTTGTCCAATCGCTGTCCAGGTGGAAGATAGGAGTGATGCCTGCCTCGAGCAGACCACTGGCAGTCTGCTTCATAAAAGGCCAGACAAAGCGTTCAAAAAGGGATACAGATATCAATTGACAGGTAAGGCGTGCTGTTCCAACGAACAGCCTGGGGATCCCTGTTTCCCTGGCAGAAGCGGCCCCGTCAGCTATCATATCCTCTGTGATCCTTTCGAGCACACGCTCCAGAAGGGATGGCACTTGGTACATATCACGGATAAACTGTTCAAGGGAACGCATCATACAGAGCAAGGGTGATGCCAGAACAGTAAAGCCGCCGTAGAGAAAGGTTTGCCCACGGTCTCTGGCATGTTCGATTTGCCCTTTTAAGATATCTGTCTTCAGCAATTTGGCACAGGCGATCTCTTCATCACCGATCTGATGCACCCGTTTCCAGTATTGATGCAGAAATTCATGATATCCGGCTTCCAAGATGAATTGATAGTCCTGGCGAGTGATGGCTTCATACTCCACCATCTGGTACTCGCTGTCAACTGGCAGATCAACACCGGGCATCATCGGCTTCATGAAACCGATCACCTTTTGGACTGGGCCATGAAATATAAAATAGACGGAGCGCATCAGATCCCAATCAGGGAACTCTTGGTGCAGCTGGTCAAATGCCCACTCCGCCTTATTATAATCATACATAAATTCATAATTGGACAGACCTGCCCTTCTCCCCGCATAACTTTCGATCAGTGGTGCACAGGGTATCCGGTCAGGTTTGCCTAGAGAAATAGCTGTCTGCAACCGCTCATCAGGGGTCAAATAGAGATCACATCCTGCATCTTTGGTTGTGAAATGTTATAACCAAAATACTCAAACTTAACCTTGTCTCCCGGTTCAACAATCACAAAATCCTCATCCCACTGGCCGCTCAGGGCCTTGTAAAGCACATCCAATGTGCCATCAACCACATTACAGTCCAACTCAAACAGGTCTGCAAATTCCTGTACTTCAGCGACCACGTCATACAGTTGATCAACACCTGTATTGATCACATCCAGGCTTTTATATCCCTTCAACATGACATTAAAGACCATCTGCGATTTTTCATAACCATATTTCATCAGACAGCGGTCGTATTCTGTGGCTATGCCGCTATCACTGGTCATCCAGCCTTTGGTCAGGTAGTAGGCACACCCTTCCTTATTTAAGTCATTCCTGCGTTCATTGCTTCCCAAAAGCACAGAGATACAGTCATCCATCTTGGGAATGATTAAACGGGCATCTCTAGAAGAAAGCCCTAGCACTGCATTGCCACAGTAGCCAAATATGAGCAGAATGTTTTCGGCATTTTCACACTTATCTATTTGCTCCTGGAGTTGCTGCTGGAGTTTGTGCGGAAATTTATGAAGTGATGATGGCATCCATAGATAAGGAGATTGGCACTTTACTTTATCTGCAGCATATAATACTTCTTTTTTTATTGTCTCGCAAGCTATAATTAGTGTCATACCGCCCCTACCATCGATTTCGGTAAAGAATTATCATCAATATTGAGGATACGCTGGCACACCTCTACACCAGAAGCACAGTCTGTGACACAGTAATCAGCACCCACATACTCCCGGACATCATCATTAACCAGGCCGCCGATCATGACTTGCACATCTCTGCGCAAACCTAAATCTTTAAGGGATTGTGTAGTGGTGCGCATAAGTTCATAAGAAGAGGTCAAGAGCCCGGAAAGGCCCAGAACTTTTGCCTCATTCTTGAGTACGGCATCAATAAATGCCTCTGGAGAAACATCGACACCCATGTCGACAACACTGATCCCTCGAGCCCTGAGCAGCCCAACAGTCAGGTTCTTGCCGATATCATGGATGTCTCCTTCTACAGTCCCGATAACGACCTGTGGTTTCAGGGCGGAATTGCTGTTTTGAGTGATGGGTATGATGGTGAGTACCCTTTGAAAGATAAGGGAGGCCATAATAAGGTCAGCTATATAGTATTTCTCCTGTTCATAGAGATACCCTACCCTTTCCATACCCTGTCTTATGTTCTCGATCAAATCCAGGGAACTAGCCCCTCTTTCCAGCCCTATTTTCACTAACCGCACTACCTTCTCCTCATCCAGCGTCTCCACAGCAGTAGCCAGCATCATACGGGTTTTTGGCAACTAAATACCCCCTCTTTTCGCGCTGAAAACTGGATAATGAACTAATTATAAGTTGAGAAGCTTTTTATCTTGAACAAACTGTGCAGAAACTGCGTGCAGCTGTAAACAGTCGGAACGGCCATAGATCTTACCCCAACCCATGACCTTTTGTTCAGCTGATAACAGCTTTTGCTCAATCACTAGCAACGGACTATCAGGCGAGATTGCCAGCAAAGATGCGACTTCTTGGTCAGCGGCAGCAGCGTATATTGACACTTCATTTTTTACAGAAAATAGTTTGCCATGTTTAGCGACCATCTTTGCAAAAGGTATATATTCAATCTCTTTCTCGATTAAAGGTTTGCCTTTTATATAAGGCATATATTTGATGTCATAGGCGGCTTCTTTTGTCTCTTTATAGAGAATACGCTTGATTATTATTGCTTTACCTTTTTCCGTAAGTTCAAGCTGGTCGCGGATAGCATCATCAGGATCGACAATGGTTGCCTCCAATAATTTCACCCTTTTGGGGTAATCCCCCATAACCTCCATCTCATCGAAATGCAAGGTCAGCAAGTCGTAACGGGGCTGTTCTACAAAATTCCCTTTGCCTGGTATTGAACGTAGATACCCGGCCCGTGTAAGTAAGCCCAACCCATTCCGCACAGTCATTTTGCTGGTGCTGTATTCCGCACAGAGTTTTGACTCAGAGGGAAGCATATCTCCCGGTTTTAACTGTCCATCCTTAATACTCTTAATGATATCGTCAGCTATACGAACATACAGAGGTTTCATTAAAATCACATCCATTTCGGAACGTGACAGTGGAACGAATCCTTTGTCACACAATTTCGTGACAGATAGATGTCCCTCTGTCCCCATAAGTAGACGCGAGAACCGTCCCCGTGTCCCGCTCACCCGGTATATACCAGTACATAAACATTAGCATATCCAGCGCTATCGGTCAAGTAGGCCTTATAATAACCTCTTCTACCTCCAGAATGAAACCCTTTCCTGCTACCTGCTAGTCACCGAAACTATCCCCGTGATGGTAGGCACACTAATACAGATGACCCGGACAGTGCCGGGCCATCCAGAATGTATGCTAGATCCCTGTGGTGATTGGCCTGGATAACTAGCGCAGTTCCCCTAATGGAAGCTAGCAGAGTTTGATGGAGCGACAAGATGAGCTTGTACTCGGACCCATCAGCGGAACCCTCCCTCTGATGGCACCGGTGACCTGACCGTTAGACTCTGCTCCTTCATCTATCGCCTTAATAATCCGTTTTAGAAGCTCCCGGAAAAGCATCTCCTTATCATTCATTAATTAACCACCTCCATTAAAATTTTACCGACAAACTGCAGGTTGGTAATATGGTGGTCTTGCGCTGTCCCTTAACCAGTTGACCTCCTGAAGACAACGATAGAATGAGCTTGTACCAGGTCCCTACCGGAAATGACCCTGTGATGGCCCTCTGATGGTCAATGCAACGATGCTTTTTTGATAAGGTCTGATTCTTTGATAAGAAATATGGTGGAATAGATGCTAAGTATGTTAGAAATTATCAGGCTGTGTAAATAGGGTGCCTTTGAGATTTGAATTGGGTAAATTGTTAACAGTATTACAGAATCATTTTTCTCTAACCTACATAAACAGTGAATAAAAAATTGAGCGGAGAGTTCATATAAACTTATATCTTTATTCACACAGCCTAATAAATATTGTTACGAAGATAAGCAGCATTTTTATGTATATCGCTGCTATATTAATGTTGCAAATATAATGCCAATAGCCAAATGAGCTCCCCTATAAAAGGCCCAATGTGGCTTACCTCTCTTATTTAGCCGTTGTAACGTGCCATTCTTAACCGCGGCCACTGTCCTGATAATACTCCGATGCCTTTGCAAAATGACACATTTCAGTAGTAATATGGCTGTATTATATAAAAACCTGCCGTAAAAATGATAAGATGTGTCGTAATTACGGCACATCTTATCAAGTGACACACTTCAATTTCGCCAAAAGCGCATCAATACAAAGCAATCGGACAAATGCCTAAATCTTTTTAATAAAAGGCAGCTTCCGAAAATTCGTTATAATTACCTAAGGCCATCTTAATTAGCATACAAAGCTCTGGTTATTAAGGTGTGAACAGTCTGGTCAGTGTCCCTGCCAGGTTCACCACAAATTTGGGCTTTTTCGAAGCAGGTTTTAAAAATACACTCCAATAAAAAGTCCCTACAAAGATAGCACCGCCAATAATGTTTCCAATTGTCACAGGGATTAAGTTTTTGAACACGAAAGAACTCCAGTTTAGATTTGCCAGAGCGGAAAGCGCTCCTGCTGTGTCAGTTCCTAGAACCGGTGCTACTGCAGATAGGACTGATGCTTGGCCTTTTAAAAGAATGCCGGTCGGGATGAAAAACATGTTGGCAATGCTGTGCTCAAACCCGCAGGCAACGAAAGCTGTAATAGGGAACACAATACAGAGAATCTTGCTGACACCATCTTTACTTCCACTTGCCAGCCATACTGCAAGACAGACCAGCCAGTTACAGAGAATGCCCCGAACTAATGCTTCAGTCCATGTTAAATTTACTTTACCACTTGCAGTCATTACTGACTTAGCACCTATTAGTGTGCCATTCATCTCCCAAATCCCACTGAGGTAAAAGAACCATGCGATCAAGATGGCACCCAAAAAATTTGCGAAGTAAACTATTGTCCAGTTTCTTGCCACCTGCCGGCCGCTGATCTTTCCTTCCAACCATCCTGTTACCATAAGGGTGTTACCGGTAAACAGTTCTGCCCCACCGATGACAACCAAGATCAAACCGAGTGAGAAAACAAGGCCACCCACAAGCCTAGATAGGCCGTCTCCTACATATGCTGCCAGATCATTTGTAACCACAGTGGATAGTGCTCCAGCCAGTGCGATATAGCATCCAGCCAAAATCCCTAATACAAGCAGATTGAAAAAGGGTGATACAGCCTTTTTTTCGGCATTTCCTACAGTAGTTGCAGCAACCGCCTTAGGTGTGTCACAAATATTAGGAACAACCACCGGTGCTGGCTGAGGCTCTGGTTTTGGAGTTGCTGCATCCCCCACGGTAAACTCCATTTTTTGTTTGCAGACTTTCCGTTTTTCTGCAGTACAACCCATTTTCTCTAGCTCTTCCAATGATAGTTTGTGTCCAAATGCTGCAATTTCACAATAACTGATTGGCCCACTGATTGAATCATACTCTTTCCAATGCTCGCAATTAAAAGACATTTACAGATGCCCCCTCTTCTGTTGCAAATATTATTTTATTTATTGAGGTAAAGATAGACCGATTATATAAACCAATTATATAATATATAGCAAATATCATGCCAACAGCATATCTTTGCCCCTATGCCCCGTCCTATAAACACTATAATAAGACTGATAAGTTCGGCGTTAAGAATTGAGCTATACATTAAGCTGTATAAGAGATGCCGGGATAGGGATCATCCATCAGGGCTATGATATGCATGCCTATACTGTATTTGAGGAAAACGGACTGGTTAATCGGCTGATTACCGGGAGGGACTAGCCTTTTCGGTTTCAACAGATAACACTAAGAACCCCCGAAAGATCTATCTTTTCCAGGGATTCTTTTGGTGAGCCATGCAGGAATCGAACCTGCGACACCCTGATTAAAAGTCAGGTGCTCTACCAACTGAGCTAATGGCCCATATTTTATATTACAATAGAGAAAACAGATGGCTGTTTATTTTACAAGTGATATCTTACAACAGAATTATGAGTCTGTCAACAGGGCGTGCAGGAATGTTAGTGTCAATTATGATATTTTATAATCTGGAAAATCATTCGCTTTTTATGGCTGAAGAAGCGGGGTATACTAAGCCAAAAGGGAAAAAGGGTGATAATCCTGTGTTCCAGCCGGAAAGGGTATTTTTTGAGAAAAGGGCGCTCTCCTATCCACTGGGGGAAGAGTTATACAGCTACTTTCAGGGGCAGGCTATCGAATTGGGATTTACTACATCACACAACCGTGTCACCGGAATCCCCGGCCGTTCCAAACGTGATAAGTTTTTCCACTCCAAGCGTACACTTGTGGTGGGGGTGAGAAAGAGCAAAAACTTCGCTACCTGCAAGCCCTCAGCACACTACCAACTGCCACTGGCAACCGGCTGCCCCGGCTCCTGCGAGTACTGCTATCTGCACACCAACATGGGACGCAACCCTTATGTCAGGATTTATGTCAACCAGGAAGAGATATTGGAGATGGCCAAGAACTATATCGATGAACGCCTGCCTGAAACCACCATTTTCGAAGGAGCAGCTACAGCGGACCCCCTCTCGGTAGAGTCCTACTCAGGCGCACTGGCCAGGGCGATCGCCTTTTTTGCCGGCCAGGAACATGCCCGCTTTCGCTTTGTTACCAAGTTTACAGATGTTGACTCCCTGCTGGAGTTGGAGCACCGGGGGAAGACACGCTTCCGGTTTTCTATCAATAGCCCTCAGGTGATCGCAGAATATGAGCGAGCAACCCCTCGCCTGAATGCACGCCTTTCCGCAGCTGAAAAGGTTTCCGCCGCAGGGTATCCATTGGGCGTGATGATCGCTCCCATCTTTTTAGAGGGTGATTGGAAAAAGGAATACACAGCTCTTTTGGAGAAACTGCAGCCTTTGGCCAAGAATCCTGACCTTACATTTGAACTGATCACCCACCGTTTCACTGCCAGAGCAAAAAAGCTGATCCTCGATCTTTTTCCAGAAACAAAACTCCCTCTGGAGGAAGAGCAAAGAACCTTTAAATGGGGACAATTTGGGTATGGAAAGTATCTTTACCCTAAAGAAATGAAGGCAGATGTAAAGGCCTTTTTCGAAGAAGAAATTGCCAAGCGTTTCCCCCTGGCGAAGATCGATTATTTCGTCTGACAATGCAGACGACTTACAACTAATTACTAATTACTAATTACCAACGACTCACCAATATCTAGTATCACCTAAACAGTGTCTTCTATCTTTCCCAACTAGCAGGTACAGGTTTTTAGGACATGGCAACACTTATTACCTAGGGCTAACGACCAATTAACAACTGCTATCTCTACCCCAACGACCGCCTTTTATCTTTTTCAACAACTAACCAGCAACCACTAACTACCATCCACTCACTTGGTGTATTTATCAGCAACAGTTGATGCGCCACAGGAATAGGGCTTTATTTTGGCATCAAAGCCGCTGCCTGTGATCATGCCTACGATATCCCTGATCATTTCCTTGGTCTGCCCATTCTGGCCGATGTCCAAATGGATTTCCAGATCCAATTCGGTGTGCCCTTTTTCCGCCAGGCACTGGGTCAGTTTACTGGCAGTCTCTAGACTGGTAGCAGCCTCCATGAAGATCCGCTGCCTCATACTATTAATATTATCGTAGGTCCTACGCCTATAATAGTATCGTGCCCCCTTCCCTACCCTGTGCACAACAACAGCAGTTACAAAACATGTCTCCTCTCGCACCTGTGAATCTGTTCCAATAATGATTTTATAGGTTAATTCTGGGGCATCTGCTATATAAACCAGTAGGTCATCGACAAGCTCATCCCAGCTCATCGAACCTTTGGTAGGACTAATGAAGTTCATCATTCTTCCTTCCCTTCCTTTATATGAACAAGTGCATCTGCTAAACGGGAAAATTCCACAAGATCAAGGGTTTCCCCCCGGCGTTCCGGAACGATCCCGGACAAGGCAAAGATATCTTCCTCTTTGGGGTGCCAGAGTTCCCCCTCCCGGAGGGCATTGCGGAGTGTTTTGCGCCGGTAACGAAAGGCGGCACGCACCACCTTAAAAAAAACTCCTTCATCTTTGACACTTACTGCTGGCTGCTGCCGCCTGGTTAACTTGATAACAGCTGATGCCACCTCAGGAGGTGGATAAAAGGAATGGGGGGATACTTGAAAGAGTAGTTCAGGTTCAGCCAGATACTGAACAGCAACAGAAAGGGAGCCATAATCCTTTCCCCCGGGGGCAGCAGCAATGCGCTTTGCAACCTCCTTCTGTACCATAAAAACAAAGAGTTCCTTCCGGAACTCCCCATACAGCAAACCCATGAGCAAAGGACTGGTTATATAATAGGGAAGGTTCCCCACCACCTTGCAGGCCCCAGTAAAGCCAGGAACACACTCCTTCAACAATTCATCAAAATTAACTTTAAGGGCATCCCCCTCTACCAGGCGAATATTGTCATAGTCCTGGAGAACTTCCTGCAGCAGGGGGAAAAGGGCGCGGTCGATCTCCACAGCGATAACCATCCCTGCCTGGCGGGCCAGAGCTTCAGTCAAAATCCCCAAACCGGGGCCGATTTCCAGCACAACATCATCTTTGGTAAGCTCAGCTGATTCCGCAATACGCTCGACAACATGAGACTGCCAGAGAAAATGCTGTCCTAGCCTTTTTTTTGGACCTAGATTATAGCGTTTCAATAATGCCTTGATAGCTGTTGGAGATGCATTTGCCAATATTGCCCTGCCTCCATTCATTATCTTATTATACTATAATTGCAGCAGCACTCCAAATTACCATGGATAAGCGATTCCAGCGTTTTGAGGAATGCCAATGGCTATTCTTCCCCTTTAGTCCTTACAACTGATCATAGCTGTTACAGGACTGATGCATTGATCAGCAACAGAGCACTAAATAATAATTGTGCCAAAATATTGTGGCGCAATTTAACTGCCCGGTTTTAGCAGGGCAGTTAAAAAACGATTTTTTAAAATGTCAGCTCCAGGCTGTTTATTATCCAAAAAAGGGGATAGCCGAAAAAAGCATGCACTTTCTGCCGTTGCCGAATCACCGATGGTAACTATCAGCATCCATGCAGAAAGAAGGCATGCTTATTGTTCAGTTGATGCTTGATTACAGACAAGGGTGTTTCACAAACCGTAGAAACAAAACAAAGGAGCTGGTTGTCCAAATTGTAGGGATTTTCTCAAACAGCCTGAAGGCTGGATCCCCAGCATTTCACTGATCATTCCAGAATGTAGACATTAACGGTGCGAACACCCCATCTACGACATTCCGCATCTGAAGGGAAATAGACGTCGACGGCATTCCCTTTGATCTCTCCGCCCACATCATTTGCTGTTCCATGACCATAACCATCCACATATAAACGAGTTCCCAAAGGGATCACTCTGGGATCAACAGCAATCGACCCTCGCCCCGCTTTAGCCCCAGTTGCTGTGTATTTCCCGGCACTGGGACCATAGGCGGTAGCCCTGGCCTGGAACACTCGCCGATAACGGAGGGTATTTCCCCCCCGGGAAACCACATTTGCTGTCCCATAAGCGATAACCTTGTTTACAGAGGGACGCAGCACCCGCTCCTCCACTGTTTCCCTGGAAACCTCCTTGCCATCCTCATAAACAACCTTGATTACACGCTCCCCTTCACCTGAAGACCCCTTTTGCAGCACACGCTCCTGTCCTCTAAGGAGAGATGAATCAGCTTTTTTCTCACTTGACGCAGGAATCGAATACTGTTCCTTAATAATCTTCTGCTCAACCCGGGTTACCTTGATCTTACAGCCCGGCTTCACAATAGAATCAAGGGAAGGGCTCACCTTGTCATCATCATCTATACTTAGTGAAACTAGAGTAAGCACATCTTTGACCGGGACACGAGTCGTATAGATGGTTTGAACACTGCCGTCAACAGCTAGCTGCACAGGAAAGGCTCGCTCTATAACCACCTTCATCCCATCAACTACCCTCTCTGTCAGAGCAGGGGTAACTTTGTCCCCGCCCTTCAGCTCTACACCAGCCTCTTTTAATGCCTCATCCACAGTGATCTTCAATGTTTTGTGAGCAATTTCCTTGCCATCAGCCTCAATAATTATCTCCTGGCGCGCAAGCAACACACTGCACCAGGAGAAAACTCCGACAAAAGTAATTATCAACACAACCAAACCGATATGAAAAGGACGTGAATTGGTCCATCCCTTTATTTTTTCCTTCATCAGTAACACCTCTCCCCCGAGCTTTTATCCATTATATGCCTAACAATTTTTTTTATGTAATGAGTTGGCGGAAAAAAGCTGTAGCTATTATATTATACATCGGATGAAATAATCCTTCTTTTTTTATGCCATATTTTAGTAAAATAAGACCCGGTGAGACCTGAGTCTCCGGGCATCAGCCACCCCAGAAGGCCTTAATGGCGTTAGCGGTAGTGGCTTTGGCTATCTCCTCTTGGGATATTTCTTTGATTTGGGCTATTTCGTCCAAGACTGCGGTCATAAAGGCAGGCTCATTGCGTTTTCCCCGCCAGGGTTGGGGAGCCAGGTAGGGGCAGTCTGTTTCCAGGAGTAGGTGATTCAGGGGGGCCTTTTTCACCACATCCCGCAATTTATTGTTTTTAGGAAAGGTAAGTGTGCCGCCGATGCCCAGGTAGTATCCCCTGTTCAGACACTCCTCTGCAATGGCCATATCACCGGAAAAGCAGTGGACAGCCACAGCTTTAAGACCGGTAAAATCCTTTAAAATGGAGAGCACATCCTCATGTGCCTCACGGTCGTGGATAATCACCGGCAGGCCTAATTCCCCGGCAATCTCCAGCTGTTTCCTGAAAACATCCTGCTGACAGTCCCGGGGAGAAAAATCATAATGGTAGTCAAGCCCGATTTCTCCCCAGGCTAAAACCTTACTGTTTTCAGCAAGGATACGCAGCCCCTCCAGGGTACGTGGCACCACTTCCTTTGCCTCATGGGGATGTATCCCCACAGCAGCATAGATCTCAGGATACTGCTCAGCCAGAGCACAGGCATATCGGGATGCAGTAAAATCATTCCCCACAGTAATAATCCTGGTTACCCCTGCATCAGAAGCTCTCTTGAGGACATTTTCTCTGTCCTTGGCAAATTTTTTGTCATCCAAATGGGCATGGGTATCGATTATATCAGCCCTGTTCATCATCACACCCCCGATATAAATTAGACGGCCCCTCATTTCAGACATTACTAGCTTTCAATGAGGGGCATAATATTTTCAAAATGACAACTCGATTATAATCAGATCTTCCTGTTCCGTTATTATTAAGCATTAACTATGAGCAGTGATGCTCTTGTCCACTCCTTGGACCCGACAGCAACCCCTCAAAGGAAGCTAATTGTACGCCGCCGCTGCTTATCTTTCCATCGGACCCCACAGGACTCCCTGCCGGCTTAGGATAATGCTCATCCGATGGAAAAAACATCACTATTTGACACAGGCACCTGGCGGAAGTTCCTTTTCTACAGTCAAAACTCCCAGGCTGTCCCCTTCACTTGCTGCCAGAATCATTCCGGAGGAGGTGACACCCCGCAGCTTAACCGGCGCTAGATTGGCCACAACAATCACCCGCTTGCCCACCAGAGATTCTGGGGAGTAGTATTGGGCAACACCTGCCACAACTGTTCTGGTCTCTGAACCCAAATCCAGCTGAAGCTTCAAGAGGCGGTCAGCTCCCTTGACCTTTTCCGCTTCCTTCACTAAAGCGACTCTCAGGTCGACCTTAGCAAAATCATCTATACTGATCTGAGGCTTGATGGGTTTACACGGCTTTTCCAGACTATCCGGTTTTTCCAACTGCTCAGTCTGCTGCAATTTTTTCGCCCCTTCTGATTGTTTTTTAGACCTTTTTTCCTCTGCATTTTCCTCATCTTTTACCTGAATGCGGGGGAAGACGCCTGGTCCTGTCTCCACCTGCAGGTCGGGAGGTAGCAGACCCCACTGAGCGGTGCTTTCCCAGCTCTGCAGGTCCAGCCGACCGGCAATTCCGAACTGCTCAAAGACACGCTTAGGAAAGACAGGCATAAATGGTGAACACCAAATCGCCAGAACACGCACAGCCTCACTCAAATTATAGAGAACCGTCTGCAGGCGTTCTTTGTTGCCTTCACGCACCAAATTCCAGGGAGCTGTTTCATCAACATAGCGGTTGGCTCTGCGCACCAACTTCCAGATAGCAGCCAGAGCATTGCCGAAGTCAAAACTCTCCAAGTGCTGCTCTAGTTCTTCTTTTGCCTGACTGGCACAGTTGATCAGATCACTGTCCGGCCCCTGAGGCACACCCCCTTTGTCCACTACACCGCTCTGATACTTTTTCAGCATGCCCAGTGTGCGGCTGATCAGATTCCCCAGATCATTTGCCAAATCAGTGTTGATCGTATCGATCAGGCTGTCCTCACTATAGTGGCTGTCACCACCATAGGGAAGCTCCCTCAGCAGATAGTAGCGCACAGCATCAACACCATAGCGGTCGATGAGAATAAAGGGATCGACCACATTCCCCTTTGACTTGGAGATCTTTCCTCCTTCCATCAGGATCCAACCATGGCCAAATATGGTCTGTGGCAGAGGAATGCCTGCAGCCATCAGAACGATAGGCCAGATCACCGAATGAAAGCGGACGATATCCTTAGCCATCAAATGGTAGGTATGGGGCCAATAATGTTCAAAACGAGGGTCTCCATCCTGCCAGCCTAAAGCTGTCAAATAATTGATCAGAGCATCAAACCAAACATAGACCACATGCCCCGGTGCAAAAGGTACAGGGATTCCCCATTGGAAGCTGGTCCTGGAAACACAGAGATCATCAAGCCCGCTCTTGATAAAGTTGACCATTTCATGGCGGCGAGAGGCAGGCTGAATAAAGTCAGGATGCTCTTCAATATACTGGAGGAGCTGGTCCTGGTATTTGGAAAGCTTAAAAAAGTAGCTTTCCTCTTTGACAGGCTCTACCGGACGTCCGCAGTCAGGACAGTTGCCATCCTCAAGCTGCCGCTCCAACCAGAATGCTTCACAGGGGGTACAGTAAAGCCCTTCATAATAAGACTTATAGATATCCCCTTGATCATAAAGCTTTTGAAAGAGCTTCTGAACAGCCCTTTCGTGTATTATATAAAAACCTGCCGTAAAAATGATAAGATGTGTCGTAATTACGGCACATCTTATCAAGTGACACACTTCAATTTCGCCAAAAGCGCATCAATACAAAGCAATCGGACAAATGCCTAAATCTTTTTAATAAAAGGCAGCTTCCGAAAATTCGTTATAATTACCTAAGGCCATCTTAATTAGCATACAAAGCTCTGGTTATTAAGGTGTGAACAGTCTGGTCAGTGTCCCTGCCAGGTTCACCACAAATTTGGGCTTTTTCGAAGCAGGTTTTAAAAATACACTCCAATAAAAAGTCCCTACAAAGATAGCACCGCCAATAATGTTTCCAATTGTCACAGGGATTAAGTTTTTGAACACGAAAGAACTCCAGTTTAGATTTGCCAGAGCGGAAAGCGCTCCTGCTGTGTCAGTTCCTAGAACCGGTGCTACTGCAGATAGGACTGATGCTTGGCCTTTTAAAAGAATGCCGGTCGGGATGAAAAACATGTTGGCAATGCTGTGCTCAAACCCGCAGGCAACGAAAGCTGTAATAGGGAACACAATACAGAGAATCTTGCTGACACCATCTTTACTTCCACTTGCCAGCCATACTGCAAGACAGACCAGCCAGTTACAGAGAATGCCCCGAACTAATGCTTCAGTCCATGTTAAATTTACTTTACCACTTGCAGTCATTACTGACTTAGCACCTATTAGTGTGCCATTCATCTCCCAAATCCCACTGAGGTAAAAGAACCATGCGATCAAGATGGCACCCAAAAAATTTGCGAAGTAAACTATTGTCCAGTTTCTTGCCACCTGCCGGCCGCTGATCTTTCCTTCCAACCATCCTGTTACCATAAGGGTGTTACCGGTAAACAGTTCTGCCCCACCGATGACAACCAAGATCAAACCGAGTGAGAAAACAAGGCCACCCACAAGCCTAGATAGGCCGTCTCCTACATATGCTGCCAGATCATTTGTAACCACAGTGGATAGTGCTCCAGCCAGTGCGATATAGCATCCAGCCAAAATCCCTAATACAAGCAGATTGAAAAAGGGTGATACAGCCTTTTTTTCGGCATTTCCTACAGTAGTTGCAGCAACCGCCTTAGGTGTGTCACAAATATTAGGAACAACCACCGGTGCTGGCTGAGGCTCTGGTTTTGGAGTTGCTGCATCCCCCACGGTAAACTCCATTTTTTGTTTGCAGACTTTCCGTTTTTCTGCAGTACAACCCATTTTCTCTAGCTCTTCCAATGATAGTTTGTGTCCAAATGCTGCAATTTCACAATAACTGATTGGCCCACTGATTGAATCATACTCTTTCCAATGCTCGCAATTAAAAGACATTTACAGATGCCCCCTCTTCTGTTGCAAATATTATTTTATTTATTGAGGTAAAGATAGACCGATTATATAAACCAATTATATAATATATAGCAAATATCATGCCAACAGCATATCTTTGCCCCTATGCCCCGTCCTATAAACACTATAATAAGACTGATAAGTTCGGCGTTAAGAATTGAGCTATACATTAAGCTGTATAAGAGATGCCGGGATAGGGATCATCCATCAGGGCTATGATATGCATGCCTATACTGTATTTGAGGAAAACGGACTGGTTAATCGGCTGATTACCGGGAGGGACTAGCCTTTTCGGTTTCAACAGATAACACTAAGAACCCCCGAAAGATCTATCTTTTCCAGGGATTCTTTTGGTGAGCCATGCAGGAATCGAACCTGCGACACCCTGATTAAAAGTCAGGTGCTCTACCAACTGAGCTAATGGCCCATATTTTATATTACAATAGAGAAAACAGATGGCTGTTTATTTTACAAGTGATATCTTACAACAGAATTATGAGTCTGTCAACAGGGCGTGCAGGAATGTTAGTGTCAATTATGATATTTTATAATCTGGAAAATCATTCGCTTTTTATGGCTGAAGAAGCGGGGTATACTAAGCCAAAAGGGAAAAAGGGTGATAATCCTGTGTTCCAGCCGGAAAGGGTATTTTTTGAGAAAAGGGCGCTCTCCTATCCACTGGGGGAAGAGTTATACAGCTACTTTCAGGGGCAGGCTATCGAATTGGGATTTACTACATCACACAACCGTGTCACCGGAATCCCCGGCCGTTCCAAACGTGATAAGTTTTTCCACTCCAAGCGTACACTTGTGGTGGGGGTGAGAAAGAGCAAAAACTTCGCTACCTGCAAGCCCTCAGCACACTACCAACTGCCACTGGCAACCGGCTGCCCCGGCTCCTGCGAGTACTGCTATCTGCACACCAACATGGGACGCAACCCTTATGTCAGGATTTATGTCAACCAGGAAGAGATATTGGAGATGGCCAAGAACTATATCGATGAACGCCTGCCTGAAACCACCATTTTCGAAGGAGCAGCTACAGCGGACCCCCTCTCGGTAGAGTCCTACTCAGGCGCACTGGCCAGGGCGATCGCCTTTTTTGCCGGCCAGGAACATGCCCGCTTTCGCTTTGTTACCAAGTTTACAGATGTTGACTCCCTGCTGGAGTTGGAGCACCGGGGGAAGACACGCTTCCGGTTTTCTATCAATAGCCCTCAGGTGATCGCAGAATATGAGCGAGCAACCCCTCGCCTGAATGCACGCCTTTCCGCAGCTGAAAAGGTTTCCGCCGCAGGGTATCCATTGGGCGTGATGATCGCTCCCATCTTTTTAGAGGGTGATTGGAAAAAGGAATACACAGCTCTTTTGGAGAAACTGCAGCCTTTGGCCAAGAATCCTGACCTTACATTTGAACTGATCACCCACCGTTTCACTGCCAGAGCAAAAAAGCTGATCCTCGATCTTTTTCCAGAAACAAAACTCCCTCTGGAGGAAGAGCAAAGAACCTTTAAATGGGGACAATTTGGGTATGGAAAGTATCTTTACCCTAAAGAAATGAAGGCAGATGTAAAGGCCTTTTTCGAAGAAGAAATTGCCAAGCGTTTCCCCCTGGCGAAGATCGATTATTTCGTCTGACAATGCAGACGACTTACAACTAATTACTAATTACTAATTACCAACGACTCACCAATATCTAGTATCACCTAAACAGTGTCTTCTATCTTTCCCAACTAGCAGGTACAGGTTTTTAGGACATGGCAACACTTATTACCTAGGGCTAACGACCAATTAACAACTGCTATCTCTACCCCAACGACCGCCTTTTATCTTTTTCAACAACTAACCAGCAACCACTAACTACCATCCACTCACTTGGTGTATTTATCAGCAACAGTTGATGCGCCACAGGAATAGGGCTTTATTTTGGCATCAAAGCCGCTGCCTGTGATCATGCCTACGATATCCCTGATCATTTCCTTGGTCTGCCCATTCTGGCCGATGTCCAAATGGATTTCCAGATCCAATTCGGTGTGCCCTTTTTCCGCCAGGCACTGGGTCAGTTTACTGGCAGTCTCTAGACTGGTAGCAGCCTCCATGAAGATCCGCTGCCTCATACTATTAATATTATCGTAGGTCCTACGCCTATAATAGTATCGTGCCCCCTTCCCTACCCTGTGCACAACAACAGCAGTTACAAAACATGTCTCCTCTCGCACCTGTGAATCTGTTCCAATAATGATTTTATAGGTTAATTCTGGGGCATCTGCTATATAAACCAGTAGGTCATCGACAAGCTCATCCCAGCTCATCGAACCTTTGGTAGGACTAATGAAGTTCATCATTCTTCCTTCCCTTCCTTTATATGAACAAGTGCATCTGCTAAACGGGAAAATTCCACAAGATCAAGGGTTTCCCCCCGGCGTTCCGGAACGATCCCGGACAAGGCAAAGATATCTTCCTCTTTGGGGTGCCAGAGTTCCCCCTCCCGGAGGGCATTGCGGAGTGTTTTGCGCCGGTAACGAAAGGCGGCACGCACCACCTTAAAAAAAACTCCTTCATCTTTGACACTTACTGCTGGCTGCTGCCGCCTGGTTAACTTGATAACAGCTGATGCCACCTCAGGAGGTGGATAAAAGGAATGGGGGGATACTTGAAAGAGTAGTTCAGGTTCAGCCAGATACTGAACAGCAACAGAAAGGGAGCCATAATCCTTTCCCCCGGGGGCAGCAGCAATGCGCTTTGCAACCTCCTTCTGTACCATAAAAACAAAGAGTTCCTTCCGGAACTCCCCATACAGCAAACCCATGAGCAAAGGACTGGTTATATAATAGGGAAGGTTCCCCACCACCTTGCAGGCCCCAGTAAAGCCAGGAACACACTCCTTCAACAATTCATCAAAATTAACTTTAAGGGCATCCCCCTCTACCAGGCGAATATTGTCATAGTCCTGGAGAACTTCCTGCAGCAGGGGGAAAAGGGCGCGGTCGATCTCCACAGCGATAACCATCCCTGCCTGGCGGGCCAGAGCTTCAGTCAAAATCCCCAAACCGGGGCCGATTTCCAGCACAACATCATCTTTGGTAAGCTCAGCTGATTCCGCAATACGCTCGACAACATGAGACTGCCAGAGAAAATGCTGTCCTAGCCTTTTTTTTGGACCTAGATTATAGCGTTTCAATAATGCCTTGATAGCTGTTGGAGATGCATTTGCCAATATTGCCCTGCCTCCATTCATTATCTTATTATACTATAATTGCAGCAGCACTCCAAATTACCATGGATAAGCGATTCCAGCGTTTTGAGGAATGCCAATGGCTATTCTTCCCCTTTAGTCCTTACAACTGATCATAGCTGTTACAGGACTGATGCATTGATCAGCAACAGAGCACTAAATAATAATTGTGCCAAAATATTGTGGCGCAATTTAACTGCCCGGTTTTAGCAGGGCAGTTAAAAAACGATTTTTTAAAATGTCAGCTCCAGGCTGTTTATTATCCAAAAAAGGGGATAGCCGAAAAAAGCATGCACTTTCTGCCGTTGCCGAATCACCGATGGTAACTATCAGCATCCATGCAGAAAGAAGGCATGCTTATTGTTCAGTTGATGCTTGATTACAGACAAGGGTGTTTCACAAACCGTAGAAACAAAACAAAGGAGCTGGTTGTCCAAATTGTAGGGATTTTCTCAAACAGCCTGAAGGCTGGATCCCCAGCATTTCACTGATCATTCCAGAATGTAGACATTAACGGTGCGAACACCCCATCTACGACATTCCGCATCTGAAGGGAAATAGACGTCGACGGCATTCCCTTTGATCTCTCCGCCCACATCATTTGCTGTTCCATGACCATAACCATCCACATATAAACGAGTTCCCAAAGGGATCACTCTGGGATCAACAGCAATCGACCCTCGCCCCGCTTTAGCCCCAGTTGCTGTGTATTTCCCGGCACTGGGACCATAGGCGGTAGCCCTGGCCTGGAACACTCGCCGATAACGGAGGGTATTTCCCCCCCGGGAAACCACATTTGCTGTCCCATAAGCGATAACCTTGTTTACAGAGGGACGCAGCACCCGCTCCTCCACTGTTTCCCTGGAAACCTCCTTGCCATCCTCATAAACAACCTTGATTACACGCTCCCCTTCACCTGAAGACCCCTTTTGCAGCACACGCTCCTGTCCTCTAAGGAGAGATGAATCAGCTTTTTTCTCACTTGACGCAGGAATCGAATACTGTTCCTTAATAATCTTCTGCTCAACCCGGGTTACCTTGATCTTACAGCCCGGCTTCACAATAGAATCAAGGGAAGGGCTCACCTTGTCATCATCATCTATACTTAGTGAAACTAGAGTAAGCACATCTTTGACCGGGACACGAGTCGTATAGATGGTTTGAACACTGCCGTCAACAGCTAGCTGCACAGGAAAGGCTCGCTCTATAACCACCTTCATCCCATCAACTACCCTCTCTGTCAGAGCAGGGGTAACTTTGTCCCCGCCCTTCAGCTCTACACCAGCCTCTTTTAATGCCTCATCCACAGTGATCTTCAATGTTTTGTGAGCAATTTCCTTGCCATCAGCCTCAATAATTATCTCCTGGCGCGCAAGCAACACACTGCACCAGGAGAAAACTCCGACAAAAGTAATTATCAACACAACCAAACCGATATGAAAAGGACGTGAATTGGTCCATCCCTTTATTTTTTCCTTCATCAGTAACACCTCTCCCCCGAGCTTTTATCCATTATATGCCTAACAATTTTTTTTATGTAATGAGTTGGCGGAAAAAAGCTGTAGCTATTATATTATACATCGGATGAAATAATCCTTCTTTTTTTATGCCATATTTTAGTAAAATAAGACCCGGTGAGACCTGAGTCTCCGGGCATCAGCCACCCCAGAAGGCCTTAATGGCGTTAGCGGTAGTGGCTTTGGCTATCTCCTCTTGGGATATTTCTTTGATTTGGGCTATTTCGTCCAAGACTGCGGTCATAAAGGCAGGCTCATTGCGTTTTCCCCGCCAGGGTTGGGGAGCCAGGTAGGGGCAGTCTGTTTCCAGGAGTAGGTGATTCAGGGGGGCCTTTTTCACCACATCCCGCAATTTATTGTTTTTAGGAAAGGTAAGTGTGCCGCCGATGCCCAGGTAGTATCCCCTGTTCAGACACTCCTCTGCAATGGCCATATCACCGGAAAAGCAGTGGACAGCCACAGCTTTAAGACCGGTAAAATCCTTTAAAATGGAGAGCACATCCTCATGTGCCTCACGGTCGTGGATAATCACCGGCAGGCCTAATTCCCCGGCAATCTCCAGCTGTTTCCTGAAAACATCCTGCTGACAGTCCCGGGGAGAAAAATCATAATGGTAGTCAAGCCCGATTTCTCCCCAGGCTAAAACCTTACTGTTTTCAGCAAGGATACGCAGCCCCTCCAGGGTACGTGGCACCACTTCCTTTGCCTCATGGGGATGTATCCCCACAGCAGCATAGATCTCAGGATACTGCTCAGCCAGAGCACAGGCATATCGGGATGCAGTAAAATCATTCCCCACAGTAATAATCCTGGTTACCCCTGCATCAGAAGCTCTCTTGAGGACATTTTCTCTGTCCTTGGCAAATTTTTTGTCATCCAAATGGGCATGGGTATCGATTATATCAGCCCTGTTCATCATCACACCCCCGATATAAATTAGACGGCCCCTCATTTCAGACATTACTAGCTTTCAATGAGGGGCATAATATTTTCAAAATGACAACTCGATTATAATCAGATCTTCCTGTTCCGTTATTATTAAGCATTAACTATGAGCAGTGATGCTCTTGTCCACTCCTTGGACCCGACAGCAACCCCTCAAAGGAAGCTAATTGTACGCCGCCGCTGCTTATCTTTCCATCGGACCCCACAGGACTCCCTGCCGGCTTAGGATAATGCTCATCCGATGGAAAAAACATCACTATTTGACACAGGCACCTGGCGGAAGTTCCTTTTCTACAGTCAAAACTCCCAGGCTGTCCCCTTCACTTGCTGCCAGAATCATTCCGGAGGAGGTGACACCCCGCAGCTTAACCGGCGCTAGATTGGCCACAACAATCACCCGCTTGCCCACCAGAGATTCTGGGGAGTAGTATTGGGCAACACCTGCCACAACTGTTCTGGTCTCTGAACCCAAATCCAGCTGAAGCTTCAAGAGGCGGTCAGCTCCCTTGACCTTTTCCGCTTCCTTCACTAAAGCGACTCTCAGGTCGACCTTAGCAAAATCATCTATACTGATCTGAGGCTTGATGGGTTTACACGGCTTTTCCAGACTATCCGGTTTTTCCAACTGCTCAGTCTGCTGCAATTTTTTCGCCCCTTCTGATTGTTTTTTAGACCTTTTTTCCTCTGCATTTTCCTCATCTTTTACCTGAATGCGGGGGAAGACGCCTGGTCCTGTCTCCACCTGCAGGTCGGGAGGTAGCAGACCCCACTGAGCGGTGCTTTCCCAGCTCTGCAGGTCCAGCCGACCGGCAATTCCGAACTGCTCAAAGACACGCTTAGGAAAGACAGGCATAAATGGTGAACACCAAATCGCCAGAACACGCACAGCCTCACTCAAATTATAGAGAACCGTCTGCAGGCGTTCTTTGTTGCCTTCACGCACCAAATTCCAGGGAGCTGTTTCATCAACATAGCGGTTGGCTCTGCGCACCAACTTCCAGATAGCAGCCAGAGCATTGCCGAAGTCAAAACTCTCCAAGTGCTGCTCTAGTTCTTCTTTTGCCTGACTGGCACAGTTGATCAGATCACTGTCCGGCCCCTGAGGCACACCCCCTTTGTCCACTACACCGCTCTGATACTTTTTCAGCATGCCCAGTGTGCGGCTGATCAGATTCCCCAGATCATTTGCCAAATCAGTGTTGATCGTATCGATCAGGCTGTCCTCACTATAGTGGCTGTCACCACCATAGGGAAGCTCCCTCAGCAGATAGTAGCGCACAGCATCAACACCATAGCGGTCGATGAGAATAAAGGGATCGACCACATTCCCCTTTGACTTGGAGATCTTTCCTCCTTCCATCAGGATCCAACCATGGCCAAATATGGTCTGTGGCAGAGGAATGCCTGCAGCCATCAGAACGATAGGCCAGATCACCGAATGAAAGCGGACGATATCCTTAGCCATCAAATGGTAGGTATGTGGCCAATAATGTTCAAAACGAGGGTCTCCATCCTGCCAGCCTAAAGCTGTCAAATAATTGATCAAAGCATCAAACCAAACATAGACCACATGCCCCGGTGCAAAAGGTACAGGGATTCCCCATTGGAAGCTGGTCCTGGAAACACAGAGATCATCAAGCCCGCTCTTGATAAAGTTGACCATTTCATGGCGGCGAGAGGCAGGCTGAATAAAGTCAGGATGCTCTTCAATATACTGGAGGAGCTGGTCCTGGTATTTGGAAAGCTTAAAAAAGTAGCTTTCCTCTTTGACAGGCTCTACCGGACGTCCGCAGTCAGGACAGTTGCCATCCTCAAGCTGCCGCTCCAACCAGAATGCTTCACAGGGGGTACAGTAAAGCCCTTCATAATAAGACTTATAGATATCCCCTTGATCATAAAGCTTTTGAAAGAGCTTCTGAACAGCCCTTTCGTGACGGGGTTCAGTGGTGCGAACAAAGTCGTCATTTGTTATCAGCAGCTTCTGCCATAAATCCCGAAAGGACTCCACAATATGGTCCACATAACTCTGGGGATCAGTCCCGTTTTCTTTTGCTTTTCTCTCAATCTTCTGCCCATGCTCATCTGAACCGGTCACAAAAAACACATCATAACCGCCCATTCGCTTATAGCGGGCTATACAATCGGCAGCCACAGTTGTGTAGGCATGGCCGATATGAAGTTTGTCACTTGGATAATAGATAGGTGTTGTCACATAATAAGTTTTGTCACTCATAAGCGCGCCTGGCGTATGGGATGTGTGAAGTGGAAATCCAACGACTTACCACAAACTACTAACCACCAATCCGCCAGACTTGACTCCTTTCGTCATTTTATAAGTCTTTAACAATTTATTATACCAAAAAAGAACTGATACAGCCATTTTTGATATATCTTAAAAAAATTATATTTTTTTGAAAAAAAAAGGTTGACTGTTAATGGTAAAGATGGTATGCTTTCCTTAGCGAATCTTGTCGAATTAGACAATAGGGAGAGGGAGGAGAAATAATGAAATCAACCGGTGTCGTAAGAAAGGTGGACGAGCTCGGCAGGGTGGTAATCCCTATCGAACTGCGCCGCACCTTGGGCATCGCAGAAAAAGACGCGCTGGAGATCTACGTTGACAAGGAAAAAATTATCCTGAAAAAGTACGAGCCAGCCTGCATTTTCTGCGGTAACGCCGACAATATCACACATTTTCGTGGCAAAAACATCTGCCAGGAATGCGCCAGAGCTATGTCCATTGAGGCAGGCTAAAATCTTCATCTATATTATTTATTTTACCGCTTACCCCCTTTTATTAAAGGGGGTTTTTGTTTTATATAGCATATCTTGCAAGTCTATTCCGGGCCTTGGACATGAAAAAGGGGGCCATCGCCATTTTCATTGTTGTCCCGCTTCCAGCAAAGTCCCAGGCCTTAATTTTTTATTTCTTATGATAAAGCTTGTAAACCTGGCTTTTACTCAACCCCAAGGCACGTGCCACACCTTTGCAGGCATCATGGACACCGGCTCCCGCCCTGATCAGTAGATCCACCCCTTCCCGAATCACCTGGTAATCCCCTGTGAATTGATGATCCTCTCCTCCCTGCTTGCCCTCTACAACCAGAGTTATTTCTCCGGGGGGTGCAGTAGAAAAATGTTCAAGGGCTTCAGCAAAGCTACCACGGAAGACCTCCTCAAACTGTTTGGTGAGTTCTCTAACCACAGCCACCCGCCGCTGCTCACCCCAAAGACCACTGAACTCCTTGATGGTCTCCCTGAGACGGCGGGGGGATTCGTAGAAAACTCCTGTCCAGGGGTTTTCTGCGAGCTCCTGCAACAACTCTTGCCGCTCCCCCTTTTTGCGGGGCAAAAAACCGATAAAATAAAAGGGATGGGGTGTAAAACCGGAAACAACCAGTGCAGAAATAACTGCGGAAGGGCCTGGCAAAACAGTTATCTGATGGCCTGCGGCCAGGGCCTGTTGGATGAGAAAAAATCCTGGATCTGATATTGCAGGAGTTCCGGCATCACTGACCAGTGCTATCTCTTTGCCCTGAGCCAACTCTGCCAGAAGATAGGGGGCTTTTTCCCGTTCATTGTGTTCATGGTAGCTGGTAGTCTTCGCTTTAATACCGTAGTGATTCAAAAGTTTCCTTGTCTGACGGGTATCCTCTGCAGCGATCAAGTCAACACCGCCCAGGACATCGAGCACACGCCTCGTAATATCTTTCAGATTGCCCAGCGGTGTAGAGCAGAGATAAAGTACCCCCATTTTTGCTCACCCCTTACCCTCTGTTAAATCATCCTCCTGCGGTTCCTCTTCCTTGGAATCCGTTACACAATTGCATTCATCCTTGCACTTGTAGCATTCATTTTCATACTTCAAACAGCACATCAAACGGCCGCAGGAACCGCTGATCTTACTGGGATTCAAGGACAGGTTCTGTCCCTTAGCCATGCGGATGGAGACCGGTTCAAAATCCCCGAGCCAGGTAGAGCAGCAGAGCTCCCTGCCACAGGGCCCAATGCCGCCCAGCAGCTTGGCCTCATCTCTGACACCGATCTGCCGCAGCTCAATCCTGGTCCTGAACACAGAGGCCAAATCCTTGACCAGTTCACGAAAGTCAACACGGCCGTCAGCAGTGAAATAAAAAAGTATCTTTCCCACATCAAAAGTAAATTCCACATCGACCAATTTCATGGGAAGTCCATGTTCAGCAATCTTTTGTTCACAGATGGTGAAGGCCTCTTGAGCATGACGCTTGTTTTCTTCGATGACCCCTATATCCTCTGGGGTGGCTTTCCTGATCACCTCACGCAGAGGAGGGACAATCTCTTCTACAGGCATCTGCCGCGGCTCAACCACAACAGTACCTGCCTCAATACCGCGCACTGTCGATAAGATCACCAGGTCATCTGCTTTAAGCTCCTCTTCCCCCATTTTAAAATAATAAATCTTTCCTGCCGGACGAAATCTTACCCCGACAACTGTAACTGTGCCGGTTTCCGGTAGTTCAACACCACCCAGATCCGTATCTTCACTAATATTTTTCTGATTATCATCCATAAAATCCCTGCTTTCTTGGTTTGTTCCTCACTAGGGTCCATCAGAGGAACGGCAGACTGTAATAAAGCTGCTATATTGTGTTTAACAACGCAATATTTTGCGGGTTTATCTACTGTTAGCATACCATATTTTGTGCTCAATCTGACTGTTCTCATTTAGTTTAATCAATCTTTACTAATTCTGCACTTCTTGCTGGACATTTATGAGTGTCATTGACAGCACAAGGGACACAGAGGCATTGACCTCCAGCTGACGAAGTCCTTTGAGCAGTAGCTCCAGACAGGCAGCCGCCTTCAGCCATTGAGATGAAGACTGACCCTGATAGACCTGCTCAAAATAAGCTAAAATATCCTCTAATAAATCATGGGCAGCAGAACGGTCTGTCCCCAGGAGACGCACCTCTCTCAGCAGTTCTGCAGCTGTTCCACCGGTGATGATTCTGACAAGTTTTTCCCATGTTTCCTGGGAATCCTCCTCACCTAAGGCTACTGTTTCCTGGCTTTTTGCGCTGCCTCTAAAAAATACCACACGGCAGCGGGATACAATGGTCGGCAGCAATGAGCGCTGATCCTCTGTCACTAGGAGGAAAATGGTGCCAGGCAGAGGCTCCTCTAAGACCTTCAATAAGCTATTGGCAGCAGGGGCTGTCAACAGCTCCGGCTGCTGCAGGAGAAAAACCTGCTTTCTGCCCAAATCAGGGCTGTAGCGGAAAAAGGGCTGCCACAAACGCAGCTGATCTATTTTTATAGAACTTCCATCAGGCTGCAGAGAGTGGTAATCAGGGTGTCCACCCCTCTCCCAGGCCTGACAGGATGGGCACAAAGCACAGGGATTACCGTCTGCCGGCTCACGACAGAGCAGGGCTTGTACAAAAAGCGACACAATCTCTTCCTTATCTCTGCACAGGCTGCCAGCCAACAGATATGCATGGGCAGGTGTACCCTGACGTAGATCCTGCTGCAGCTGCCGCCCAGCAGTACTGTCACCGAATTTTTGCAAACCCATCACCCACCCCTCTAGTTAGCTCTGCTTGAAGGAAGTCTTCAAAAGGCTCCCCCCGGATCCCTGCCGGTCAAGTAATTCAGCACATGCTTCTCAATCTGCTTCTGCACCCAATCTGGCCTGCCGCTGGCATCAACAACTCTGATCCGTTCTGGGCAGCTGTCAGCCAGAATACGGTAGCCCTCCCTCACCCGCTGATGAAAGCTCAGGCTCTCCTGTTCTAAGCGGTCCCTTTCTATTTTACCCGATGAACGCCTAAATCCTTCCTCTGGAGGGAGATCGAGCAAAATGGTGCGAAATGCCCCTAATTTATTCAAAGCAAACCCATTGACCATACGCAACCTTTCCAGATCAAGAGAACGCCCATAGCCCTGGTAGGCTAGGCTGGAATCCACAAAACGATCACAGAGAACAACCTTCCCAGCAGCTAATGCAGGCAGGATCACCTCATCGATAAGTTGGGCGCGGGCTGCTGCATAGAGCAGCGCTTCTGCAGCCGCCGACATCTCCTTGTAGCTGGGATCAAGCAATAGTTGACGGATAGCCTCAGAAAGACGTGTCCCCCCAGGCTCCCGAATCCTTACCACAGGATACCCCTGTTCCTCCAGAAAACCCTCAGTCAGCTGAATTTGTGTAGTTTTTCCCGCCCCATCAGGGCCTTCGAATGTTATCAGTTTGCCTCTAGCTTCCACTACTTCAACTCCCTACAGCAATCTTTATTGAACCGCGGCTCCTCCCTGGCCAAACACCACCTGACATCTCCCACTCCCGCAAAAAATCAATGACCTCTTCCTCAATCCTCTCCCCCGGACAGATCACCGGAACACCGGGGGGATAGGGTGCGATAACTTCTGCCGCAGTTTCGCCCAAGGCATCATCCCACTTAACCGATCTATAGGATGCGTAATAAGCCTCTCTGGGTGTGAGTACCTGGGTTGGAATGGGCAGCTGTAAAGGATCCGGAAACAAAGGTTTGTCGATGGGGCTCCTCACAGAACAAGCCCTAGCCAATGAACTCAAAGCTTGATACAACTTCTCCATGGCATCCCTGCCAGTTGCAGGCCCTAAAATCAGAATTAAATTTTGGAAATCCGCCATTTCCACCAGTATCCCCCACTCCCGATGCAGCCAATCAGCTGCATCAAAGCCTGTTATCCCCAGCTCCCTGACATTGATTACCAATCTGCTAGGGTCATACTCCACCACTCCTGGCACTTGCAAGAGCTCTTCCCCTAGGGCTGTGATCCCATCGATCTGGGAGAACCTCTGGCGCAGCTGCCCGGCAAGTCGTGCAGCCATCTCCCACTGCTCTTCCTCCTGCTCACACTGACAGCGGGCCACATCTAAGGAAGCCATCAACAGATATGAAGGGCTGCTGGACTGCACTATACGCAGGGCATCCCTGATTGCCCCCAGGTCATTCTCCCCCTGACAGTGAAGATAAGCCGACTGGGTGAAGGAGCCCAATACTTTATGAGCACCCTGAGCAGCATAATCTGCCCCTGCCCTGAGGGCAGACAGTGGAAAGAGGGGGCTTGTGCCAAAATGTGCCCCATGTGCTTCATCCACCAGTACAGCACAATTATGTTGACGGGCTGCGGCAACCTGCTGCCTGATCTCTCCTGCCAGCCCATAGTAATTGGGGTGCAGCAGAACAACCAAAGCCTGCTCATCAAAGGTGGCAAGGGATTTTTCCAGATCCGCAGCCCTAACAGCCCCAGGCAACCCCAATACCCCATCTGACTTTACAGGAAGATAAACAGGCTCTGCCCCGCTGAGGATCAGTCCATGAATAACCGCCTGGTGGCTGGTGCGGGGGAGCACCACCTTGCTCTTTGTGTGGCTTTCAGCCAGCATGACAGCCAAAATACCGGCACTGGTTCCATTCACCAGAAAAAATGTCTCTTTTGCTCCAAAATAATCAGCTGCTGCCCTTTGGGCCTCCATGATAATCCCCTCTGCATCATGGAGGTTATCCAGCCCTGGCAGTTCAGTCAGATCCAGCTGAAAGACCATCTCTCCCAGCAGTTGGCGCCACTCCGCCAAACTCCCCAACCCTTGCTTGTGGCCTGGAGTATGGTAACTCTGATATTCTTCCTGTACATGGCTGAGCAAAGCTGCCAGTAAAGGCATCCTCTTATCTATGCTTTTTATCCTTCTGTTTATTGCAACCACCTGATCTTTTATCTTCTGCTGTTATTTTACCATATTGCCCTCCCTGTCCGGAGCATTTACACAAAATCGCTGTTCAAATATAAAAAGCAGATAGAACAAAAAAACGCAAGTTATCCTTGCGCAATATACTAACCCCGACCAGAACATGGGGGGGATAATAATAAGCTATTTAACGGTTTTTGCTTGCAAACATACTCTGGCATCAATCAAACTCAGGCAAACTCAAGGCTAACAAATCCTGTCAGGAAAAAGCCTAGGATAAACTAAGGCACTGACAGCAGATTGGGAACTCTTTATGAAGTAAGGCAGTTTCAGCGAAAATAGTTTCTATGGCTTCACATAACCCCAAATCTTTTTAAGCTTTTCTTTTATTTGCGAATAGTGGCTGTCTCCGACCCGCGAACGAACAATCTCATTTTCACACCGAGTACAAAGAAAGCACCCCGAAACCACCATTCCCCCTGCGATACCCCTGGGAGGTGTTTCTCCGCAGATCACACAGATGGGTAGCAGAACACCCTTTTGCCCAGAATGACGCTGCTGTATCCTTCTGTACATCACTATTTCGCCTCCACAGATCATCCTATATTATTATAATACGCAAAAGTCCTACCAACCATCCCTGATAGGGAAAATTCAGCAGAGCCCTTTGTTTAAATGATTAAGAGATTAAGTGCTTGAACATCCACATACTGGGCAAGGGGCCTCCTTCACCTTATCAGGATCAGAGGCATTTCCGCGCTTCTTCTTAACCATTTGGTCATTTCTATAATTTTTCTTCATATTTTTGCTTCTCATATACTCAACTGCCTTTAAATTAGCTATTTGGTGCTGTTCAAAACACTCATCACAGAGAAAATAGATAGTACCTCCAATATCTCTGGGTTCGGCATTTTTAATACCACAGGCATAACAAAAAATACCTTTTAGGAATTTCCTATTCCCGTTCATCTATTCGTCCTCCATTGTTTAATGTCAAAGCTCGATTATTTATTCGCTGATGCGTATGACCTTAGTCTTTAAGACCTAAGTCTAAAGTCCCGTTAGGAAATTCATTCGGCATATTTCCTAAAATTCCTCCTTCCTCCAAAAAATTCTTATAAATATCATTAAACGTTGATATTTTGTTCCATTTACAGCAGGCTACCCACTCTTATTTCCATTTTTGCGCTAACACAAGGAAATTCAAATCCTAGCAAGTGTGGTAGAGGCAGCCTATTTTTCTTTTTCCTCTTTAGCTTTGCGCTCGATAGCTATGGCGCAGTCGGGGCAAACCTGCTCACAGATGCGACAGGCCTTGCACTTTTCCGGATCAGCAAGCACTGTAGGTGTGCCATAGACACCCAGATCATCTGACCAGCTTAAAGCATCTTCAGGACACTTTTCTCGGCAGAGGCCACAGCCTTTACAAAGCCCGGGAAAGATTCGAAAGATTGCTTTCCCTTGATGAACCTCTTTTTCATTAAACTTAACGGCTGTTTTCCTCATGATCAGGCCACCCCCGTTCCGGTAACCATTTTATAACCCCTCTCCAGAGCTTTAAAGTTCATCTCCCTGAGCTCGGGGTTTTGTTCAAATTTATAGCCCAGCTTTTGCTCGATGGCCTCTTTTGCCTTCTCTAAGGTCACCACATGGGTGGAACCGATCACTGCTCCCATGATCAATATGTTGAAAACCCGTGGATGCAGCTCTTGATTGGCTGTTTCCAGAGCGGTAATAGCCAGGATTCGCTGAGCATCTTGCGGGATATCACCTTCCACACCCTTGATCCCTGCGTCATAGATAAATACTGTCTCTGGACCCACATACATAGCTACCCGACGCACCGCCCGGTCGCTTAAGGCGACAACGATATCAGCTCTTTTAAACTTAGGTGCTCCGATCTTTTCATCCCCGATCTGCACAAAAGCTATAGAGACTCCACCCCTCTGTTCCACCCCAAAGTTGGGGATGTAGAGGATTTCCTTTCCTTCCATAGCCGCCGCATCAGTCAGAATCATGGCCACAGACTGCACCCCCTGGCCACCTTCACCTGCCAGGGCGATCTTAACAGCTTTGCCCATTCCTATCCCTCCTTACCCTGGGGTGTTTTAAATTCACCTGGAGGATACTGTTCACTCATCTGCTCCTCCAGAAAGGCCCAGGTTCTTTCGGCATTTGTGCGCCAGTTGGTAGGGCAGGTGGAGAGGGCCTCGACAAAGGAGAAACCTCTCTCATCCATCTGATTTTGTATAGCTTTTTTGATGTATTGCTTGAGCTTGCGGAATCTGGCCACACTCCCCCGGGCCACATAGGCACCCTCCTGGGTAATGGCTGAAACCATCTCAGGCCCCATCATGGGGTAGCCGGCCACACTCACATCTCTGCCATAGGGAGTAGTCTCCGTCTTCTGGTCAGGCATTGTGGTCGGGGCCATCTGTCCGCCAGTCATGGCATAGATCGTGTTGTTCACCAGCAGCACTGTAATTTTATCATCTCTGGTAGCAGCATTGACCAGGTGCTGGGAACCGATGGCATAGCCCCCTCCATCCCCCATATAGGCGATGACGATCAGCTCAGGATTCGCCCTTTTAATTCCCACCATCACCGGAGTGGTTCTCCCATGGTGTGTCTGGACTGAGTCCACATTAAAAAAATCCCAGGCAAGAAGGGAGCAGCCGATATCACAGCCAAAAACAACCCTATCCTGGATCCCCAATTCATCGATCACCTGACCAAGGGCCTTGAGGACTAAACCATGCCCGCAGCCCGGACAAAACTTATGGGGTTTACTCTCTAAATTCCAGCTTATTGGTATTTTCGGCAGCACTTCCATCACTTATTCCCCCTCCCCTAGTATTTTTTTTGTATCTGCAATAATCTCTTCCGGAGTGATCCCCATACCAGGGCGCAGGTCTGTCTTGATGGGCACTTCCATACCGTAGAGATTATCCTTGACTATTTTCAGCAGCTGGCCATAGGCAGACTCCACAACCAAAAGCTGTTTTGCTTTTGCCGCAGCCTGCCGCAGCTCTTTCTGAGGGAAGGGACGCAATGTGATCGGCCGGAAACAGCCCACTTTCAGCCCTTCATCTGCCAGTTCCCTGGCAGCCATAGCCGCAGAGCGAAAGACCACACCATGAGCGATGATCAGCAGATCCGCATCATCGGTGTTGAATTCCTCATACTCGGTGATCTCTGGGGCCATTTCTTCAAAATCTTTGATATTATTGCTCAACACCTCGAACAACTCTTCTTCGGTATTGTAGGTGTTCCGCAGATGAGCAGGCCGGCGGTCTTCAGCTGGTTTGCCCCGTTTTCCTACAAAGGCTTCTGTAGGAACCATTTCTATGCCCTTATCTTGTGGATCATAGAGCACCAGAGACTCCCGCATCTTAGCTTGATAGCCATCAGCTAAAACGAATGTTGGAAAACGATATTTCCAAGCTGTATTGAAAGCTTTAATAGTATAGTCAAACAGTTCCTGATGGGATGATGTAGAGTACACTATGCGCAAGCCCTCCCCATTCCCTCCGAAACAGGTCAGGGTCACTTCCTGCTGCGAATAGATAACTGTAGCTGTAGAAGGCCCGCCCCGCTGCTGTATCACCACAACTGTAGGGATACGCATCGCTTCTGCCATAGACATGGGTTCCTGCATCAACACATTGCCCGGCCCTGCAGTCGCAGTAAAGGCTCGCCGTCCGGCAAGGACCCCGCCCACAGTGGTAAATCCGGCGGAAAGCTCGTCCTCTGTCTGCAGAAACCTTTTGTCGTATTTGGGAGCCAGCCGTGTCCAATACTGCATCACCTCATTCTGTGGAGTAATGGGATAGCCGTACATTATCTCAACATCAGCGGCGAGAGCAGCCCAGGCGACAGCTTCATTGCCGGTCATAAAGGCCTTTTGCTCTCCTTTAATCGGTTTTTCCCCCACTAATTAACACCCCCTGTGTTTGGCTTATTGACATACTCCCCATGCCTGAAGGCAGGAGATTCTGTTTCATCGAAGGATGCCCATGGGTCTTACTCCTTCTCCAACAAGAGTTAATGCCCCAACTCTTTGAATTACGCCTTATATCCCCATAGCTAAATCAAGGGATATCACGGCGTTTTTCCGATAACAAACTGACAGTATTACCATTACCAAAAGGCTTGTGGTAAATACCGATGCAGCACCCGCACCGGATGCCCATACCAATCAGTCTCTCCCACCGCTTTTGACAACTGCTCCATCACTGAAGTAGCCACAACAGGCAGTCCGAGAGCAGCTGCGGCTTCAGTGACTATTCGGGCACCCTCCCGTACAAAGTCTATATCTGTTTCCTCCCCTAAATGGGAGTTGTTGATCAGGCCATCGACCTGATCGAGTAAGCGCACATGTTCAACAATAGCGGAGACATCAGAGGTCAGCGGCCTGGCGATATTGATCACTGCATAGACCTTCAGGTCCGGATTCTCAGCTGCTCCCTCTACCAGGTTGAGCACCTGAGCCCCGAAAGCCCCATAACCGATATCAAGGATTACATCACCGGGGTGACGCAGACAGAAGCGCACCTCCGGTTTGAGGATATTTCCCGTCTCCCCCAGCCCGATCAGCTCATCTGTATCCCAGGCCAGAACAGAAACCCCCTTCTGCTCCAGTATCTTCTTTAAAGGCCGGAGTGTATAGGTTGGCTCCACTAGGTCAAGATCCACAAGGGTGACCTTCCTGCCCAGATCTGCAAACTGCACTGCCCGGTTTACTGCATTTTCACTTTTTCCGCTGGCATATTCTCCGATATACGCCTCCAGCACAGGCGGCAAAAAGGACTCTTGTTCCATTGATTCCATCTTCGCTCCCATCTTATTCAGCTGAATTATTATTTCGTCTGGATTATTTTACGGTTCTGCTCCTATTACCATCTGCCCTGCTGACAAATCACTTGATAATAGTTATTTACTACCAGCATCATTTTCTTGAATTATATAACAAATGTGGAATAAGGGTCAATCATTGATTTTATTTGGCAGGAAAATCTTGTTTTGCGCAGATAGGAGATGTTTCCCTTGCAATAAGCGAATTGGAGTTCAAAAAAGGGTTTAACCCCTGCCGGCAATCAGGCAGAAGGGACACTTCATTCAATGAATTAATATCCCACCACAGCTTTCAAAGCGATGAGCAGCAGGAAACCGGGAAGGCCTAATAACCCTACTGTCAAGGCGCTGGCCAGATTGACCCCCAGGGAAAAATTCGGAACTAAATTAACTAAAAAAAGAAAAAGACCCCCCAGAATTAGCCGCAGGCCTATTTTAAATAATATAGCCAGGGGCTTCCAAAAGACCTGTCCTACTATAAATAATAACAAAATAATAAACAGCACCCCAAAAACAGTGCTAGCCATCTGTTCTCCTCCTTAATAACCGTTTTCTTTCATTTTCTTCCACAGGTATTCATAGCGTTTTTCTGCGGCTTGAAGAGAAAGGATGGCGAAATCAACCAGATCAGGGTCTGTGACATGTTCAAAATAGTTACGGGCAGCCAGCCAATCACGGTGTGCCTCTGCTAAAGCCTGGTATTCGTCATTATATTTGTTCCGTTCCCTGCTGCGAAACACCTTAGTAAGAGAACGGGTTTGGTTTGTGAGCCAGTCATTCATTTTTGAACACCTCCCCTGGCAAGCTTAGAATTATTATTATTATATGTACATCTATTCAGAAACTTGCCAATGAGAGGTTTTTTATTCCATTTTTATGCCAAAGATGCCTGAACTACCAGGCCATAATCAGAGTTCCCGCCTTTCTAAAAGGGATCTGCTCAATGTTGCGGTATCTGCAAACTCTAGATCGCCTCCCACAGGAAGCCCATGGGCGATCCTGGTGACCTTGCCTACCAAAGGCTTTAAAAGCTGAGCAAGGTAAAGGGCTGTGGCTTCCCCCTCCACATTAGGGTTAGTGGCGATGACTACTTCCTTAATCGACTCTTTAGAGGCACGTTGGAGAAGTTCATTGATCTTAAGATCATCAGGGCCGATCCCATCCATAGGGGAAATCACCCCATGTATAACATGATAAACCCCGGGGAACTCCCTGGTCCGTTCGAAAGCGATTATATCCCGGGGCCATTCCACAACACATAGCAAAGACTGATCACGTCTTTCGTCCCGGCACAAGTCACAGGGATCTTTGTCTGTAAGGTTTCCACAGACAGAACAGAAAAAAATCTTTTCCCTGGCATCCAATATAGCCCTGGCCAGCCCCTCAGCCTCTCCTTTTGGTGCATGCAGAAGATGAATAGCCAGCCGCTGGGCGGTTTTCGCCCCGATACCCGGCAGTTTTTTCAATGACTCAATAAGAACTGCCAAAGAGCTGGGATAAAGCTGCAAAATCTATCACCTGCTTTTCTAAAAACCATTTCTAAAATTATTTTCTAAGGCCTTTACTAAAAGCCCGGTATTTTCAACCCCCCGGTCACTTTCTCCATTTCCTGTGCTGCTCTTTCCCGAGCATTCCTTAAAGCCTCATTGACAGCAGTCAAAACCAGGTCCTCCAGCAGTGTGGGATCATCTGGATCAGCTGCTGCAGGATCGATGTGTACTTCCATCAGTTCCTGCTGACAGTTGGCCACCACCTTCACTACACCACCACCGGCACTTGCTTCGACAGTAATATCACCAAGTGATTCCTGGACCTTAGCCATCTCTTTTTGCATTTTCTGTGCCTGCTTCATCATCTTCTGCATATTCCCAAAACCCATTTTTACTCACCATCCTCCATTTTTTTAATAACCTTACCATTAAAAAGGCTTAACGTTATATTTAATAACTCACTATCCTGATCCTGCTGTTCCATAACTTTTTCTGCTTTTTCGGAATATTCAGCTGGCATTTTTGCTGTCTCCCGCCCAGGCTCTGCCTCTCTCTGCTCCTTCTTTTTTGCAGCAGGGGAATCCTTTTCCTCAGCTAACCCCACCTCCAGCTGCAATGAACAGCCGGACTGCTGTAGGCTTTCCTTGACTGCATTAAGGTTATCCTCCTTTATGATCAGATCATAACAGAAGGGGGGTGCCAGAAGCAGGATGCTTTCCCCCTTTTTTATCAGTTTGCATTGAGCTAACACCCTGGACAGGATAGGCTGTTTTGCCGCACTTTTTATCAGATAATTTTGGATTGCTCCCAGATCTGGTTCTGGACGATCTGGTTTTGGACCGACGTCTGCGGCCTTTTCCAGAGAGGGCAAAACTTCTTTTGGAGAGGACAGGGCTTCTCTTTTCCTCTTGTTTTCCGGTGTTTTGATTTCGGCCATCTTGCTTTCCGTCTGCTGTGCTGTCCCTTCAGGCCTCTCAAGATGCCCACCGGCTCGAACCCGGCCTTCTTCATCTTTGCCAATATTTCCTTGAGAAAGCTGCCCCTGCCCGCCGGCCCTTGCCCCTTCAGGTTTTCCGCCCTGTTTGATAGCAGTTGGGCTGGGTTGAGCGGTTGCAGCCTGCTCTCTTACCCCAAGCTCTGGCCTGCTGCTGGTCCTGCTGCTGTTTCCGTTACGGATCAGGTTTTCCTCTGTTTGCTCCATTCTATCAGATCCAGCTGTCAGCCGCAGCAGTGCTAGTTCTAGGAGAAGATCCGGCCTGGAGCTGTGCTTCATCTCCCCCTCTACCAGAGCGATCCCCCGCAGTAAGCGGGCATAAAATATGCGCTGCTTTTTATCTATATTCTGGATGAAGATCAGTTCACGCAGACGGTCGGCCAGCTGCAAGAGCAGCTGCCGCGGGTCGATCCCACGGGAAAAAATAACATCCAGCTGCTGAAGGACAGCTGGCACATCCCCCTGGGCAGCCCTAGTTATTACCCTCTCTAATTCCTCATCCCCCAAAGCACCTGTCAGCAGTTCTATATCCTGGCGGCTGATCTGTCCGTCGGCAAAACTCGCAGCCTGGTCCAACAGTCCTAAGGCGTCACGCAAAGCGCCACCTGCCTGGCGACTGATCAGCTCCAGGGCTTCATCCTCAACAGACCAGTTCTTTTCCTTGGCAACTTCACCAAGGTGATCTTTGATCAGAGAGCGGTTGAGCCGCCGAAAATCAAAACGCTGGCACCTGGAAACGATCGTCAGGGGAACCTTGTGGGCTTCAGTTGTAGCCAGGATGAATACAGCATGGACTGGGGGCTCCTCCAGTGTCTTCAAAAGTGCATTAAAGGCCTCTCCAGTCAGCATATGCACCTCATCGATGATATAAACCTTGTACCGGCCACCACTGGGTGCCATACCCACCTTTTGTCTGAGATCACGGATCTCCTCGATTCCGCGGTGGGATGCGGCATCCATCTCTATAACACTAAGGGATATCCCTTCGGTAATACTCAGGCAGGAAGGACAGTTGTTGCAGGGTTCTCCGTTCTTCAAGGACTGACAGTTGAGTGCTTTGGCTAGAATACGGGCAGTGCTGGTTTTTCCTGTTCCTCTGGGACCGCAGAAAAGATAGGCATGGGCGATCCTCTCAACCTGCACAGCATTTTTTAAAGTGCGGCAGACATGCTCCTGCCCGATGACCTGGCCGAAATTTTGCGGGCGCCATTCCCTGTATAATGCCATCTGTTCCAAAGTAATGCCCCCTAACCGAAAAGCGGAAGTCAGAAACCAGAGGTCAGAAGTCTGAAAGACCAGACTGTCTTGGACAATTTTCTGCCCCAATATCTTTCTCCAACCACTAACCACTAACCACCAACTACCAGCCACCACTCAATCTACTGTCAAAACACAACATGATACTTTCCGCCCGAACATCTTTTCTAACTACTAACCACTAACGACTAACCACTAAAATTAAAGGCCGTGCACCTGACTCTGAATTATACCTTCCGGGCGGTACCGGTACAGTTAGCTCGATTCAGGCACTCCCGCGGCACCCAGGATGATCCACTTACCGCTGCTTCCTTCCGGACCTGACGGGGTTCGTGGGATCCTGCTGCGTGGGACCCAAACGTCTACACCACTTATACCGGGCAGCCCCACAAGGCTAACCCTCGGGCAGGAATTCGACCCCGCTATAGCGGACTGCGGGTAACAGGGAACCGCTACCTCCCCATCTAGCACGACCAAAGTTTATTTTTAAAAAGATATTAATGGCGCGCCCAAAGGGAGTCGAACCCCTAACCTACAGATCCGAAGTCTGTCGCTCTATCCAATTGAGCTATGGGCGCTGACAAATAAAAAATGGCGGAGAGAGTGGGATTCGAACCCACGAGGCGAGGTTTTGCCCGCCTACTCGATTTCCAGTCGAGCGCCTTCGACCAACTCAGCCATCTCTCCAAACTGCTCTAAAACATATTATATTATATCATCTTTTATACAATAAGAGAAGACACGGAGCTGACTGCAAATCACAAATCACAGTTAGCAGCTATTACGCACTTCAAGATAACAGAAAAACACCCCTGTTGTCAACCTTGACAAAGAGTATGAGATGATGCCATGTAGTCAATTTATCTAAAGATGCAAGGAAACACGGGGACAGTTCTGGCATCCCCCAGGTGACTGTCACCGTCAACCTCAGTTTCTCTTCTGCATCTGTTTCGCACGGTGACTGTCACCGAAGGAAGAAACACAGAACAACAAGTGAAAAGCAGCAAGATCAATCAGCCATTTTGCCCACTTCTTCCCATATAAATTCATCTTCAAAGCCAAGTCTCCAGATAGAACAGCCCGCCAGTTTGAATCTTTTGATGAGCTCAAATTTCTTTTCAGCACTGCTGCTGTTTTCGAACCAGATCTCCCGCTCCCCGACCTGAGGGTCGGTATAATTGATAAAAGGCACCTGGTTTTCCGCATCCCATTTTATCTGTACATTATAGCTGTCAGCTATCCTGTTGATCTCCCCATTCCCCCTGGCAACTGCCCCAGTACCATTAGAGGCCCAATCATAACCATATACAGCGATACCCAATGAGAGTTTCTCAGGGGGCACTCCCATCCCAAGGATTTCATCGATATTATCCTTCACCCAGGAGAGGGGAGCCACAGGCCCTGCAGCTGTCCTGTCGTGGCAGAAGTCATAGGCCATCATCACTACCCTGTCCGCTGTCATTGATAGTGCTCTCAGGTCATAGATAGGAGCTAGGTGAGAAGGGGGCTCTAGGGGTGGGATCACACAGACATTAAGCCCTTTTCCCTGCCTCTTCAATTCCCCACCCAATTCATCCAAAAGAGCCGTCAATCCTTCCTTTACATCAGCATAGTCCCCGCCGTCACTTTTAATAATTTCCAGATCAATATTGATCCCGTCATAGCCGTTCTCCCGGACAACACGGCTGATATTATCTGCTGCGGCTTTTCTGAACACCGGGTCGGTAAGCACACCACTGCTCCTGTTGCCTGCCAAAGCGACCAACGGTATCACCTTAATGCCGTTTTCTCTGGCTATAGCCAATGCCTCACTATCTACGCTCTCTTCCAGGGTGCCGTCCCCTCCCAAGCGATACCATAAGGGGGATAATTCATCAATAATGTCCTTGTGTTCACAAAATGAAGTGAAAGAGGAATTCTCCCCTCTGCCATTGACATAAAAGGCAGAGACCACCGGCAATGGAGGGGCTGCTTTTTCCTCAGGCTGTTCTTGAGTTTGCGGCTGTTTTTGGCAGCCTGCAGTAATTAATATGGCAAAAATGGTAAGCACTAATAGTGTTCTAATCATCAAATAAGTATAACGTTTCATTTCACACACCCTTGGAGAAGCAGTGAGAGGCAAATGTATATCCTTCCAGAGTATCCACCAGTTGGATAAAACATTCTAAAGGCATGCCTATTCGCCCACCGCATTCTAAACCTAGCTTTCTGCAGTAAAAATATAAGAAATAGCTTTTGAATTGCGATATTTTTTTAAGATTGCTACTATTAGGTTGCTGTTTTTGTGATAGTATTATAAATATTGCAAGTTAGCAAAGTTTAACGATGGGGTGATTTCCATGAAGTGCAAGGTAAGAGAACCATTTAACGGGTTTTCTCATTTATTTGGTGCTGTTCTATCGATCACTGGCCTGATTTTTTTAATCAAGCGGGCTTTAGCACATGGAACAGTCTCCTATCTTGTTTCATTCATTATTTTTGGTGTAAGTCTCATTTTATTATACACAGCCAGCGCACTCTACCATCTGCTGCAGATCTCTGAGCGTGTAACAAAAGCCTTACGGTACGTTGATCATATGATGATCTATATTTTGATCGCAGGTTCCTACACGCCCATCTGCCTGATCTCCCTTGAAGGCACACTGGGTACAGTGTTATTGACTATTATCTGGACACTGACAGCCTTTGGGATCATAGTGACAGGATTCTTTTTAAATGCGCCCCGCTGGTTATCCAGCCTGATCTATGGTGTCATGGGCTGGATTGTAGTAATTACCCTTCCCAATCTAATCCCCTCCCTCACCCTTCCCGGCTTTGCCTGGCTGTTAGCAGGGGGCATTTTCTACACAATTGGTGCAGTGATTTATGGTATAAAACGGCCAAATCTCCCCTTTAAATTGGGCTTCCACGAGATCTTCCATCTGTTTATTTTAGCCGGAAGCGCCTGCCAATACTGGGCAATATTTAGGTTTGTTTAAATGGTGGGGTGAATAAATCTACTAAGGCCCTCTATTCTTGTTTCTGTTTATGTTTCCTATATCTGTAGACACCGTAAAGGATAGCTGCCAGTATGATAAATGGCCATGCAAGTAAAATTCCTTTAGCGAGCAGTGTGATGGCATTTATAAATAAGTTCCATCCGTCTTTAAAGCTCACTTTTGCTGTACTGGATAGGTCTAACTGCTGATATAATTGGATGGTTAAGGTGCTATAATCAGTTAAGCTGTCCAAATATTTGATTTGTCCGCTGATGCTTTCGATGGAAGTTCTGATACGGGTGAGCTCATTTTCTATCTTCAGCATCTCTTCAATGGTTGAGGCTTTGCTGTACATTTCGACTAATCTTTTTTCCTGAGCTTCCTGTGTTTCCAATCTGGCTTTCAGGTCAATATATTCTGTTGTCACATCTCTTGTTCCTATTTGTGAGCGCTCTACATTTCCTATCTCTTTGATCTCTTCATAAAACTTCTCGAAGTTTTTTTCAGGAACCTTGACTGTCATAAAAACTTCTTTTTTGCTCTTCAGAATATTTAGATTGGAGTCATTGATATAACCCTCATATTTTTCTGTTAAACTGGCAATATTTTCTTCCGCTTGAGACAGGTCACTGGTTTCAATAGTTAGACTGCCATTTTTAATGATTTTTTGTTCGATATTGATATTATCAGGCTGCTTGGAATCTTCTGTTTGTTCAATCCCTGATTCTGGAGGAGTATAACCCTCACTCCCTGCATGATCATATTCAGCTGTACTTATCCCCGCACTATTACTATTGCTGCCACAACCACTGAAAAAGCATAAAACCGATATTGACAACAACAAAATAATCCCTATAACTGCCGCACGTTTCTTTTTCAAAATGACCAGTCCCCCCTTTCTCCATAAATCAATAATAAATTATTTGGTGGCTTTACGCAACGTGTATAATAAACGCCCTGAAAAGAAATCGTAGAAAAGAGCAGAAAAGGAAGAGCCTGATGCGGGCATTGACCGCAAACAGGCTCATGGCGGAGAGAGTGGGATTCGAACCCACGAAGGGTCTCCCCTTACTCGATTTCGAGTCGAGCGCCTTCAACCGGACTCGGCCACCTCTCCATCTATTGGTTGTAATACGACCCGAACATCGGGTCGTATTCATATAGCACTATTTAAATCACTATTAAATAATATATCCTTCTCGTTTAACTGTCAAAGCCTCACCACAAGAATGCCTCTCCTTTTGGATTGTCTGCTTAGTTGCTCCATAAAAATCTATGATGCACCAGCCCTGGGCGCAATAAGAAAGTCCCTTTACCTTTACTTCCTACTCAGAGCCAGCATAGCATCCTTTTTCTGCTTCCTCTTCCTCAAGTGTTTTGTCAGTGTCCTTATTGCGGAGCCGGCGAAAAAACTCCTGTACAGCATAGGCACACTTTTCTTCCAAAACACCACCTGTTACCTCTACTCGGTGGTTGAAGCAGGTCTCTCCCAGCAGATCAACACTGGAACCGGCAGCACCGGCTTTAGGGTCGGGAGCACCATAGACGATCCTGCCCACCCTCCCCTGAATAGCTGCTCCGGCACACATAGGACAGGGCTCCATAGTAACATAGAGTGTACAGTCATTCAAGCGCCAGGTGTTAAGCCTTAAAGCAGCCTCTCGCAGAGCAAGCATCTCTGCATGTGCTGTAGGATCACTGAGCCTTTCTCTGAGATTGTGGGCTCGGGCGATCACCTCATCCCCTGCCACCACAACAGCACCAACTGGAACCTCCAGTTTAGCGGCAGCTTTGTAGGCTTCTTTGACAGCCTCTTTCATGAATTGTTCATCACGTTCTATGCTTTCGGTATTTACTATTTCCACCATTTTTCGCCTCACATCAAAACCATAGATTAAGGCAATTCTAACATGAAACCCTCTGTATTGCAATTTTACCCATTTGACTCCAGTTTGCCATCTTAACAAGAACCGTTTCTGAGCAGATATCGATAGCCTATCCGACGAACCACCACCGGGAAACAAAAAAACATCCCCTCACACCCTGAGTGAGACACGAGAACCGTCCCCGCGTCTCGCTTCGCGAGAATGCGGGAATGGTTGTTTTTTCCCAGCTAAAGTGATAATATATATTTATATTATCTGACTGTTCGGTTAATTGCTGGACAGATTACAGCGAAATGACTATCCCCCCCTATATTTAATTAGACAATGCCGTTATTGCGCTATCAGTTATATTTTTAGGAACTATTAGTTGATAGCACTTTTCGTACTCTTAGATTAGCACACCGCCATAATTTACCCTAATCTGATTTACTATATATTTTTTACAAAAAGGAGAGTGATCTCATGACCCATGCAGTGATTATTGCAGGGGGCCGCGGTGAAAGGTTCTGGCCAAAAAGCAGAGAGGACCTTCCTAAGCAGTTCCTCAGGCTGATCGGGGACAAGACCATGCTCCAAGGTACTGTTAATAGAATAGAAAAGTTCTTGGCTCCCGAAAACATCTATATCATCACGGCAGAAAACCATCTGGGAATCGTGAAAGAGCAAGTGCCTGAAATCCCTCAAGAAAACATCATCCTGGAACCCTGCGGTCGGGATACAGCTGCTGCTATTGGCCTTGCCGCAGTAATAGTCCAGCAAAAGGACGCCGGCGGGGTAATGGTTGTGCTGCCTGCTGATCATTATGTTGCTGATAATGACCGCTTCGCAGCAGTACTGCGAGGTGCGGTTGAAGCAGCCAGAGAAAACCGGGCGGTCACCATCGGTATTACTGCTACTCGCCCGGAAACCGGATACGGTTATATCGCTCAAGGCCAGTATTATCAGAGCTTTGCCGGGATACCCTCTTATCATGTAGAGAAATTCACGGAAAAACCTGACCGCCAGAAAGCAGCCGAATTCCTGAAATCAGGCAATTATTTTTGGAACAGCGGGATTTTTATTTGGAAGGCAGGCCTGATCAGGAAACTAATTGCCAGCCACCTTCCGGTTTTGGCAGAAGGCCTAGATAAGATTGAAAAGGCTGCAGGCACAACAAGCTACCCCCAGGTTATACAGGAAGTCTATGCAGGCCTCGCCAAAATATCTATCGACTACGGGATCCTGGAAAAAACCCGGGAGATTCTGATGGTACCCGGAGATTTTGGTTGGGATGATGTGGGAACCTGGACAGCACTGGAGGCCTATATGGAGCATGACCTGAACGGGAATGTTTTGTTTGGCCAAGGGGTTTTGGTAGACACAACAAACACAATGGTACAGGGCTCTGACAAAGTAGTCGCTACCCTGGGTGTTGACAACCTGATCATTGTAGAGAGTGAAGGCAGCATCCTAATCTGCAATAAACAGAGGGCACAAGATCTTAAAAAAGTGACTAAGGCTCTGCAGGAAAATGGTTATAAGGAGATATTATGATGAAAACAGATATATTTCGACAGTATGACATTCGCGGTAATGCCCAACGAGACCTAACAGATAGAACTGTAAGGCTCATCGGGCAGGCTTTTGGAACCTATGTTCAGGAGCACGGATCGAATAAGGTGTTGGTTGGCAGGGACAACCGTCTCAGCTCTGAAAGGCTGCACAAAGTGATGCTGGAGGGGCTGCTGGATGTGGGCTGCCATGTGATAGATATCGGGTTGGTGGTGACACCAACCCTTTATTTTGCCAGGGAACACTTCCAGGTCAATGGTGGCGTAATGATCACCGGCAGCCATAACCCCCCGCAGGATAACGGGTTCAAGCTGGCCTGTGGCCCGGGCACTATTTATGGTGAGGAGATCCAACGGTTAAAAAACATGATCATTGCCGATGAGTTCAGGTCAGGTAGCGGTACCCTGGAGGTAAAGGACGCTGTGGGCCCCTATCTGGAGGTGCTTGCCGAAAAAATCAGTTTGGGGCCCCGCACCCTAAAAGTTGCTGTAGACTGCGGCAATGGCTCCGCGTCACTCTTTGCTGAAAAGATCCTACATGGTTGGGGCTGTAAAGTCATACCCCTTTACTGTGAATCTGACGGCAGCTTCCCCAATCACCATCCGGATCCGGTAAAAACAGCTAACCTGGTTGAACTCAAGAAAGCAGTGCTCAATAATGAAGCCGACCTGGGAGTCGCCTATGATGGTGATGCGGACAGGATCGGAGTCATCGATGACCAGGGGGAAGTGGTCTGGGGTGACAGACTGATGTGCCTCTATTGGGAGGAAATCCTTGCCCAACACCCGGGAGAACAGGCCATTGTGGAAGTGAAATGCTCCCAGGCTCTGGTTGATGAGATCAAACGACTGGGAGGCAAGCCCTTCTTTTATAAAACCGGACACTCCCTGATCAAGGCCAAGATGCGAGAAACAGGTGCTATTTTCACCGGAGAAATGTCTGGGCATATGTTTTTTGCAGATGAATACTATGGCTATGACGATGCCTTTTATGCAACAGGGAGGCTGCTCAGAATTTTGTCAAACACCGACAAGCACCTTTCCCAGCTCCTAGCAAAGGTTCCTCACTACTACTCCACCGCTGAAACCAGAATTCCCTGTTCAGAACAGATTAAATTCACAGTTGTGGCTGATCTTGTAGAACAATTTCGTCAAGAATATGAGATTATCGATATAGATGGTGTGCGGGTAATCTTTCCTGAAGGTTGGGGGCTGGTGCGCGCATCCAATACACAACCTGTTCTGGTGGCCAGATGTGAGGCCAAAACGCCTCAAGGATTAGATAAGATCTGCGCAATTATGAAAAGTGCCATCGAACAACACAAAGAGATGGGTGATTTTGAATGGGAGTATTAGATTCTGAAAGTCTGTTTGAAAAAAGTATCGCCGAGCCACTGGAAGATGCCCGGCAGTATAAAAATATCAATCTGATTGTAGGAATCCCATTTTATAATGAGGTTGATACCCTTCCCCTGGTTCTGAGGATGGTAGCAGACAGCCTTGTCAGCATGAAAATTTCAGATAAAGCACTTATTATTTGCGCCGGCGACCCGGCCGGAGAGAAAGCACTGGAAGCCGTTAAAAACATGAAACTGCAGGTACCGCACATGCAGTTTTTAATGCTAGAAGGAGGTAACGGCAGGGGGATGAGCATCAGGGCACTCTTGGAACTGGCGGAAAAGCTGGAGACAGACCTGGCCATTTTACCCGCCGACATCATCGGCAAGGGAGCCGGGCTGCAGCCGGGAGCCTTACAGCGCATGCTAAAACCGCTTCAATATGGATATGACCTGGTGCTGACTTCTTTCCGCAGGCAGTATTTTGAGGATCTGTTAGGTAAACTCTTCCTTGGGCCCCTTCTGGAAACCTTTTACGGGTACAGGATTTCCGATACGATCAGCGGTACCTATGCCATTTCCCATGATATGGTGGAAGAATACTGTGCAGACATCAAGTTCTGGGTGGATCACACCCAGGGTTTTGGCATCGATCCCTGGCTGATCACAACAGCCATCATCCAACAGAGGAGAATCTGTGAAGTGCCCTTGGGGTTCAGGATGGAATACGCCTCTCTTGATAAAGTAACCATTGTTTTTAAGGATTTTGCAGCATTTATGTTTGAGAGCATTTTAAGAGAGGAAGAATACTGGAAAGAAAAGAGGATTGTACTGCGTTCACCCGATATCTGCGGCTTGGAGCCTCATCAGGATGTTCCTGTATCCCAAACCTACGAAACAAGAGCCCTAATTCACTTCTTCAGAAACGGATTCAATCAATACCGGGACCTGTTAGCCACTGCCTGCCCACACGACATGTACTCGGATTTAGAGCGCAGTGTCATCTCACCGACCCGGGACTTTCACCTGGGTGGAAAAACATGGGCCAATACCGTCTACAGCCTCCTCTCCCACTACCGTTTTGCTCCTGATGCAAACAAAAAAGATGTCTTGGAGGCTCTCACCGCAGTTTACTGCGGGAGAATGGGTGGATTCCTGGAACATCTGGAAGTTCTTCAGGATGATCTGACCAGCGAAAAAAGTACTTATGCGTCTTCCATTATCTCCAGCCGCGCCGAAAGCATGAAGGATGAGCAGCGAAGGTACTTCCTGCATGGCAGCATCAACTTCATCAGGCAGTGGAAAGAAAAATCATGGAAATATAAGCCCCCTCTTATCCCTGCCGACTATCTGGAGTTCATCCCCGGCAAACCAATAGTTCTTCCCAAGAGCATTAAATGGCGAAGAGAACAGGAAATTTGGACAGCTGATCTGTTCAACCGACTCCAAACACGCTACAGCGATAAATTCCATGACTTTATGGAAGATGACCTCCATATCTCTGCAGATGCTAGCTCTACAGCCATCACCTCCCGTCTGGAAGAGTATATGGAAGAGCTGGAAGGGATCATTGACAAATTATTCCCCGGCAATGTTTATACAGAAGAGGGCACCAGAGAAGCTGTCGAAGCAATCTTTCAGTCAATCGACAACTTAAAGTTCTTCGGCATTAAAGAGGAGATCTTTGAGGAGGCCTTGACCAGGTTTCCCCCTTTAAATATCATGATCCCGAAGGGTTGCCATACGCCACGTGACCTTTTTGACGAAATGCTTCCCCGGGACGCAGTCACCCTGGCCAACCTGATTGAAACGAGAAAATGGGCTGACCGGACACTCCTGTGGATTTTAGACAACCTGACCCCTGAGGATATGGAGGAGGTAAAGCTCAACCCCCTGGTCTTGGGGGAGAGCTTCAGAAGTGGAACATTCAAGCTGGGTAAAATCTCTGATCTAAACAAGCTGACCACCAGACAGGTGATCAGCCCCTTGAGCAAAGGGATAGGAGGCAAATATCCCAAACTTCGCTTCTTCCTTTTTATCGGCAGGCAGATCATGATCGCCCAAAATTATTCGTGCCTATACAAAACCTATGCACGGGAAAGAAAAAAGCTGGGATTGAAGATCCGCAATTCCCTCATCGGCCGCTTCGAATCGACTCCTTTTTCCGCTTACAACATCTTTGAAAACTACCACCACCGTGAACTGATCAGAATGGTGCGCATCCTAGCACAAAAAATGACACTCACAGGACACGGCAATGAGGCACAAATGCTGAAAGCGATGTGTGATGGGTACGGGGTAAGCCAGGTTCTTGAGGATGGAACCTTTGTCCCCTGCTCCGCCTGGAGCTGGGCTAGCTACAGTTCTAAAGGAGGGACAGGAATCCCCACAGCCATGTCCTCCCATGTTGAAGAAAGGTGGTTTAACCACGACCTCCTTGAGGAAATCCATGCCGAACTGGGCTTTGACCCCGGAGATATTCTGCAGCGGATTACCCAGTCCATTGGGGACGGAAAGGCTGATGATGACCTGCTGGATGTCCTCCTCGGTATTAAATCCAAGGATGTCACAGTGGTAGCACAGGAAATCCAGGATTATCCGCCGGCAAAGCCGCTGGTGCGCTACCCGGGCAACCCAATTCTCAATCCGATCAAAGATAACCCCTGGGAAAGCAAGTATGTGCTGAATGCTGCAGCATTACGCATCAAGGATAAGGTCTATCTTCTGTACAGGGCTTATGGAGATGATGAGGTTTCCCGCATCGGTTTAGCTGTCACAGATGGCTATCATGTCCTGGAGCGTCTCCCTGATCCCATCTTTGCACCCCAGACCGAACAGGAAAAAAAGGGGGTGGAGGACCCCCGGGTGGTGATCATCGGTGATCGCGTCTATATGATGTACACCGCCTATGATGGGGTGATCGCCCAGATCGCTGCAGCCTCAATCTCTATCGATGACTTCATCAATAAAAAATTTTACAGATGGAAGCGGGAGGGGCTGGCCTTCAAGGATATTTGGAATAAGGATGCCTTCCTCTTCCCGGAAAAGATCAATGGCAAGTATATCATCTATCACAGAATTGAGCCCAGCATCTGGGTATCCTACATGGATAATCTGGAGTTTCCTGTTCCCAAAGAGGGTCACTCGATCATCATGGGACCGCGCCCCGGCAAGATGTGGGATTTCCTGAAGATCGGTGCTGGTTCTCAACCGATCAAAACAAAGTACGGCTGGCTGATGATCTATCATGGTGTTGATAAAGAAAGGGTCTACAGGCTAGGGGTAATGCTTGTTCCCCTGGACGAACCGGAGCGGGTCATCTACCGCTCACCCAACCCCATCCTCTCTCCGGAAACCGAACATGAAATCGGCCAACCAGGCTGCAGCTGGGTCCCCAACGTGGTATTCACCTGTGGAGCTGTCCCGGCTGAAGACAAAGAGATCCTGGAAGCAGATGACAAGATCCTGGTTTATTATGGAGCCGCCGACACCTACATGTGTCTGGCAACAGGCCTTGTCGGCGATCTGATACCAAAAGAGATACGCTGAGACGCGGGGACGGTTCTCGCGTCTCACGTCTGTTCCGCACGTAAGACGCGGGGCCTGTCCCTGCGTCTTTTCTGCTGTAAGACGCGGGGCCTGTCCCTGCGTCTCTCTCCCCGCGTCTCCCCGCCCGAACATCTTTTTTCTAACCACCAACGACCAACCACCAACCACTAATCAGCTCGCCCATAGTCATCTTCTAAGCGTACAATATCATCCTCACCAAAATAACTGCCTGTCTGGGTTTCAATGAAAACAAGGGGTGATTCCCCGGGATTGGCTACACGGTGTGCCGCCTCCTGGTGAATGTCCACCGACTGCCCTGAGGTGAGGGGTATATCCTCTCCGTCAAGAGTTACCAGAGCTTGTCCGGAGACCACATACCAGTGCTCCTGCCTTTTGAAGTGCTTCTGGTAGCTTAGGCGCTTGCCCGGATCGACAGTGATCCTTTTGACCTTATGGTCCGGGGCATCCAGCAAGACCTCCCAGCGCCCCCAAGGTGTGTTGGCAAAGCCCTCTTGCTCCTTTTCCTGGGGAATGTGCACTTCCCCAGAAATTATCTTGCTCTCAGCACCATCTTCCTCTGGATCTTCCTCCAGGTCTTCAATTGCTTGAAAGCTGTAAAGCAGAGATAAAATGGCTTCAGCCCCCTGGTTGTAATTGACCCCTTCTGGTGTCAAGGCATCATAACAACCACCGGTTTCCTGGTTGTAGAGGGATGTCTTGTTGATATTCTTTCCTGAATACCATTCTCTGGCAAGCCTAGCCAGCTCAAGGTATTTCTTTTCCCCTGTAGTCAGATAGGCCTCTTTCAAGGCCAACACCATTGAACAAGCATCAACAGGCTGCTGGTCATAACGGGGAATTTCTTGACCCCTCTGCCACCAGCCCCTATTTCCCACAATATTCAGGTAGCCCTGATCAAAGAGCGTGTCACTGAGGAAGGCCAGAGAATCCCTGGCAATGCTGAGTGCATTGCGGTTCCCGCTAAAAGAGTAATAGGCAAACAGAGCCTGGGGGATAATACCATTGCAATAGGTGATCTCATCCTCAAACCAGTACCAGCCCTTGCCCTTTGCTCTATTATAAGCATAGATAAGATCATCACAGAACCCCTGAGCCGTCTTGGCAGCAGCACCCCCCTCACTACTGGAAAGTGTCATATAGCGAACCAACCCCAAAAGAGCATAGGCCCGGGAGCGGGGAAATTCAAGCTGGGAGAGGGTAGGCAGTACTCCTTCTAGCATTTCCTGTACCAGCTCTCTCACCTCTTCCAGATCACAAGAGGCAGCTATGCTGCAGGCCAGAAACCCCCTCCCCTGACAGTCTCCTGAATCAAGATCTGTCAGATAGCGTCCCCCAACCAGTAAATTACGCCACCTTCCATCAGGCCGCAGTGCATCTTTTAGATACCGTGCATATAGAAGAGCTAGTCTTTCCCTGCTATCTCCCTCCATGTTCAGGGCAACAAGGAGTGCCCTGGCATTATCATCAACCGTGTGGCCGCTCTCTAGATTTGGTTTGTCTTTAACCCCAAACTGAATGATCCCTGTTTCATCGGTCATCTTCTCCAGATATCGATAATCCATCTACATCTACCTCCAACTACTGCCTTGCCCCTTAGCTTTAGAGAGCAAGCTGTCACCTATAAATTTTTCATTGACAACTCGGCCCAGCGTCCAGGATCTACATACTTCTCTGGCCAGATCTGCATAACGGGCAGCGACTCCGGGCCATCTGATGGTTTCACCATAAGATGAGGCCTTCTTCTCCAGTGACTTCTGCAAAGTCTGCCGTGAGAGCACTTGTCCCATGTGTTTACTGATCGCCTCTGGAGATGTCTCTGATGCTACAATCCCTAGTTTATGTTTTTTGAGCAAATCCAGGGCATACTCATATGGTGTAGAGACGATAGCCCTTCCGCAGCCAACCGCATAAGCCAGGGTGCCGCTCACCGCCTGGTCACGATTTGGATAGGGACTGAGATAGACATCGGTCATGTAAAGAAGGTCCCCCAACTCCTCTACATCCAAAAAGTGATTGATAAACTGCACATGCTTGTCTAATCCCCGTTCAGCACATATCTCGATCAGGCTCTGGCGGTAGCGTTCACCCTCCTTTTCTAATAAAACAGGATGAGTCTTACCAGCTATCAGATACAGCACATCAGGATGCCTGTCGACAAGTCTCTCTACAGCCTTAATGCCGATCTCCAGTCCTTTACTGGGCCCGATCAGACCGAAGGTGGTGATCAGCTTTCTGCCCGTATACCCGTAAAGCATCTTCAGGCCTTCCCTGTCTTTACGCACAAATGGGGGAACACCATGGGGAATGATGGCTATCTTGTCCCCAGCAACACCATACACACTGTTTAACAGCCTCGCCGAACGCCCGGTCATACAGACTACAGCAGCTGCCTGCCGCGCCAATATCTGCAGAATGACCCTCTGTCCAGCTGTGGGATGAGGTAACACAGTATGGGTTACAAGGAAAAAAGGTTTTTCCAAATGGGCAGCAAAATCGACCACAAATTCGCCGTCAGGCCCACCGAAGATCCCGTACTCGTGCTGGATGATCACCATCTGGATCTGTGGAGAATTGTTGATCCTATGGGCTGCCTTGAGATAATCCTCTTTGGTATTCTGTTTTATTTCACAATAAACCTCCTGAGGATATGTATATTCCTTATCAGAAATGGCTACAATACTGACTTTGTGTCCATCCTTTACCAGACTGTCTCTCAGGTCCTTCGAAAATGAAGCAAGACCACACTGTCTGGGACTATAAGTGCTCACATTAACAAAATTCAAATCGATCACTCCTTCCGCAACTCTGAAAAAGAAAAAACGAAACCAATAGAAAAGACCAATGTCCGGAAAAACAGATGACTACAGAATATAGAAGTCAAAACACCGGAGGTCAGATATCATAAACTTGCAGGAACTGCTGCTGTATTTTCATTAAATGTCATGGATATTAGTAGTGGTGGTAATTCCCTTTGCAATGCAATGGGATAGTCATTTTGCGGATTTCTCGTGCCAGTCGTACGTTGAGCCGGCTGGCTATCAATGCCATAGGATAGTCATTTTACGGGATTTAACTGAAATGGTGATCAACCGTTTTGAGCTGTTACCGCTATTGGGGATATATAGTAGCTAGCTACTACAGTAAAAAATAATCCCCTGGTACATCTTGCACCTCTGTCTAGCAGTATACTGCTCTTAACCTAATTATTCTGCCACGTTAACAAAGTGGAGTACACAACTATTCGCTTCATGCGAAACACTAGCTACATCTTACCAATAATTAGCTGTTCTGTCAAGATACGAACATCTTGATAATAATTTCATAATTTTTTGTTATGCATCACATAAATCAAATAAGACACGCAAAGGCTTGCAGGCATACCTAAACCTAATAATTATATGCTGATTTTCTGTTCGTTATGACACTTCCGTTCTAGTTACAATCGTTTCTAATGATTCGAATCATATACTTGAGCAAACACACAGCCGTTGATTTCACTGTAGCATTGGTATTGACCCTTATAGCAAGAAAGCAGCAGAGACAAGGCATAACACCTTATATCTCTGCTGCATTAGTTGCGATTAGTTGCGCACACCCTGCCTGTCAGTCGTTTGAATAAAATCCTGCAGTATACATCTTTGTCACCATTTGGCTTTAAAAGAAGGCATATCTTTTCTGGTACGCCCGGAGGGAATCGAACCCCCGACACGCGGTTTAGGAAACCGCTGCTCTATCCACTGAGCTACGGGCGCAGAAAAATGGCGGAGAGAGTGGGATTCGAACCCACGAAGCAGGTTTTTACCCGCTTAATCGCTTAGCAGGCGATCGCCTTCAGCCAACTCGGCCATCTCTCCATCAATATATCAATAATATAAAATGGTGCGCCCGGAGAGATTCGAACCCCCAACCTACAGATCCGTAGTCTGTCGCTCTATCCAATTGAGCCACGGGCGCCCTTTGAATGATTTTATTATAGCTGATTGATTTCCCTTCGTCAACACATCCATCTCGCTTCGTGTGAGAGAGAAGCAGGGCAGATGGTACAGAGCGGTGAAAAAGGCAAGGGAACGCCGGAGAAAATCGTGTTGCGTTTTTCTTTTGTTTTACATGTCCAGCAAATCTGAATGGGTTCCTGTCCTTGCCAAAGTCAAAATTAAAAGATCCTGGCTGATTTTATAAATCAACAGCCAATCAGGCTGGATATGACACTCACGGTGTCCTTTCCAATTGCCGGTCAGCAAGTGATCCCTGTATTTTTCAGGCAATGTTTCATCACGGGCAAGGATACGAATCACATCATCTAGCTCGTGAATCGGCAATCCCCGTTTCATAGCCAGCTTATAGTCTTTCTTGAAGCGACTTGTCCAGGTGATTTTGAGCGTCATTGCTTAAGCTTCCTAAGAACATCTTCAATATTCGTATAACCTACAGCATCTGGATCTTGAGCTATTCTTTCAGATTCCAATAAGGCTAGAAGTGTTTCCTGATTCGGCTGATCCACTTTTATTTCAAAAGGAAAGCCACCAGTACGAACAGCTTGTCTCAAAAAAACGTTGATGGCCGTTGTAAGATTCATTCCCAATTCTTGAAACAGCGCTTCACTTTCCTGCTTAATCTGTTTATCCATACGAACGCTAAAATTTGTCGTTTCAGCCATCGTGCTCACCTCCTTCTTTTAAGAAGATTATACAGCGAAAGCAATGCAATGTCAACTCAAAATGCATCTTTTAGATTGATTCTGGAATAAAACCAGTCCTCGTTCATCGTAGACAGAACCTGAGTCACTTCCCTCATTTCTGAACGCCCGATCGAGTGCCATGATGAGAGCCACGACCCCGTCAAACCGTTCGGTCGATTTTTCTTTGTCCGATCAATAAAGCCGTAATGCACGACATTGCCCTCGGTCGTAAGAAGAGATTCGTGTAGATGGTTTCAAAGTAAAATCCGCGAGGCAAAAACAGAGCACCAAACGAGCAATATTAATATTAGCCCCATTTGCACCTTTTCGTTTATCTGCTTCCTTTGTGAAACCCCTGATTTATCAGCATTTCAAGACAACAAAAAAGAACGTAGAGGATTATATCCGTTTCTACGTTCTTTTTTGGCGGAGGGGGTGGGATTCGAACCCACGGAACCCGTGAGAGTTCAACGGTTTTCAAGACCGCCTCCTTCAACCGCTCGGACACCCCTCCACAAGGCAATATGCCTCAAAGATCGAATAACAGTATAGCACACAGCATCAGACAACTGTCAATTTGAGCTTTTTAACCGAACCAAGGGTCCAACCCCGACTGATCGGTCGAAACAAAACCCCCTTCCCCTGGTTATAACTGCCGTCCCCCCCCCGTAATGACTAATCACCAATTACTAACAGATGTCGGAAAAATGAAGCCGAAAACCAGATGTCTGAAATGACATCTTATCCTTTTCCAACAACCAACGACAACTACCAACCGGAAAAGCAGAAGTCAGAAACCAGAGGTCAGAAGCCTGAAAGGCCAGACTGTCTTGGACAATCTTCCGCCCGAACACCTTTCTCCAACGACTAACGACTAACCACCAACCACTAACAATTAACCACCAACTATAACATCTATCCCCATGTATGGCCGCAGTGCTTCCGGTACGACCACTGAGCCATCCTCCTGCTGGTAATTCTCCAAAACAGCAGCTAATGTGCGTCCAATAGCTAATCCTGAACCGTTGAGTGTATGTACAAAGCGGGGTTTTGCTCCTTGTTCAGGCCGGTAGCGGATATTGGCACGCCTTGCCTGGAAGTCCTCAAAATTACTGCAGGATGAGATCTCCCGATAGGTGCCTGCTGCAGGGAACCAGACCTCCAGGTCGTAGGTTTTTGCCGCAGAAAAGCCCAAATCACCTGTGGAGAGGGTGACCACCCGGTAAGGCAGCTTCAACCGGCGCAGTACTTCCTCAGCATCATTGAGCAGTTTCTCTAATTCAAGGTATGAATCCTCAGGTGTAGTGAATTTAACCAATTCCACTTTATTAAACTGGTGCTGTCTGATCAGTCCTCTGGTATCACGCCCAGCAGCACCTGCTTCAGCTCTGAAGCAGGCTGTATAGGCGGTATGGTAAATAGGCAGTGCCTCCTCAGGCAGAATCTCTGAGCTGTAAAGATTTGTTACAGGAACCTCTGCCGTAGGGATCAGGAACAGATCATCCTTTTCACATAAAAAAAGGTCCTCTTCAAATTTAGGGAGCTGCCCTGTACCGGTCATCGTTTGGCGGTTAACCAGGAATGGAGGGAATACTTCTGTATAGCCATGCTCAGTTGAATGCAGATCAAGCATAAAGTTGACCAGTGCACGCTCCAGTTTCGCCCCCCATCCTTTGAGCACAGTAAACCGTGCGGTAGCCAGCTTCACACCCCGTTCAAAATCCAGCAGGTCTAATCCTTCACCTATATCCCAGTGTGGAAGTGGTGTAAAGCTGAATTTTGGTGGTTCTCCTTCTATCCGCAGGACAACATTGTCCTCCTCATCACTCCCTACAGGCACTGTTTCATGAGGAATATTGGGGATCATGAGCATATTCTGATTCAACTTATCTTCAAGATCTGCCAACTGCTGGTCCATCTCCTTAATCTGACTGGAAATCCCCCGCACCTCATCCATAATCTGTGTGGCATCCTGTTTGGCCGCTTTGAGCTTCCCCACCTCCTGGGAAAGGGTATTGCGCCTGTTTTTCAGGTTCTCACTTTCAGCAATGAGGCTGCGCCGTTCTTGATCAACGTCCAGCAGCTGTTCCAAATCAAAATCATTGTTGCGCTTATCAAGTGCCTCTTGGACAGTTTTCTGATGACTGCGGATAAACTTCAGATCTAACAAGTGTTTCACCCTTTCGGAACTGTTTTCTACAATATCTATCCAGAATCCGTACCAGAGTTTCCTAATTCCTGGACAGAGGGTGCCACAGCGTATAACAGGCGCTGTTTAACCCCTCATCTGATTGAAGCAAGAATGCAAGTTCAGCCCCACCCTAAAAAACATCAGGTAGGGCTGACTTTTATCCTACATATTGACTACCTTAACACTCACCAACTTGCCAGAATTACGCAGTTTAGTCAATGTTCCTTCCTCAGCAGGTGAGTCTATGTTCAGAACCATCATAGCTTCCTCATCCTTTGTTTTACGGGCTACCTGCATCATCGCTATGTTTACATTATCCTCACCCAAGACCGATGCCAAAAACCCGACTACTCCCGGACGGTCATACTGCTCTACAAAGAGCATATGAGGGGTAGGAACAACATCGATCTGGTACTGGTTCATCCGAACGATGTGGGGGCTCTCATCCCAGGCCAGTGTACCGGCATATTCCGCTTTTGTCCCATTCCCTGCGCAAACAACAGAAATCAGGCTCACATGCCCCGATGCACTTGCCTCATCAAGGCGTTCACTGACCTTGAGGCCGCGGTTTTCGGCAAGCCAGTTGGCATTGACCAGATTAACACTGTCCCCCATAACAGGAGAGAGCAGTCCCTTCAAAAAGGCTAGGGTAATGATTCCCGTTTCCTTTTTGGCGATTTCTCCATGGTAAGTGATCTCTACCCTTTCTAGGGGCACACTTTCCAGCTGGTAGTAAAGCTTCCCTAGATACTCAGCCAATTCCAGTATTGGTCTCATGGTATCGATCTCTTCACCCAGTAGACAGGGGATATTTACTGTATTGGGAACGATCTCTCCTTTAAGAGCAGCCAGCACATAACGTGCCAGATCAGTACCTACCCGGCGCTGGGCCTCATAGGTAGTAGCACCCAGATGGGGAGTGACCACAACATTGTCAAATTCTACAAGGGGGTTGTCTGTACAGGGCTCTTTGCTGAAAACATCAAGGCCAGCACTGGCCACAATACCCTCTTGCAAGGCCCAGGCTAGGGCCTCTTCATTGATAATCCCACCCCTGGCGCAGTTGACGACACGCACACCCTTTTTGGCAATCTGGAACTGCTCCTTGCCGATCATACCGATGGTCTCCTCGGTTTTGGGGGTATGTACTGTTATGAAATCTGATTGGCGCACCAGATCATTTAAGGTTTCTATTCGCTCTGCTCCAAAGCGCTTAAAGCGCTCTAATGGAATATATGGGTCATAAGCTATCACCCGCATATTGAAAGCCTTGAGGCGAGTCGCCACAAAGGAACCGATCCTTCCCAAACCAACAATTCCTACTGTTTTCCCATATAGTTCACTGCCCATAAAGCGGCTCCTCCCCCAACCACCGTTTTTGATGGTTTGGTGGGCCTGGGGAAGATTCCTGGCAGATGCCAGCATTAAAGCGATGGTCTGCTCCCCGGCGGAAAAGCTGTTACTGTCCGGGGTGTTCACAACCACAATTCCCTGGCGTGTGGCGGCATCCAAATTAATATTATCTACCCCATTTCCGGCACGGCCAACCACTTTCAGCCGTTTTCCCCTTTTAATAACCTCTTCTGTTACCTTGGGGATACTGCGCACGATCAGGGCATCATAATTTTCAATAATTTCTTCTAATTCAGGCTGTGTGATCCCTATCCTCAGATCCACATCAGCCTCAGCCTTGAGCATCTCCAAGGCATCGTCAACTATTTTGTCACCGACAATAATTTTCGGTCTTTCCTTCATTTTCTTCATCATCCTTTCAGGCTATAGCATTCATGGCCACTTCCTGTGCAGCTGTGACACCCTGCCCTAAGTTCACCTCTAAGCCATTGATAGCTAAAGACATTTCCAGGGCAGCCAGTACTGTTAATATATCCAGTTCTTGCACATAACCCAGGTGGCCAATACGAAAGATCTTGTTTTTCAGCTGATTCTGACCCCCGGCAACCACCACTTTAAACCTCTCCCTGAGTGTGGAACGAATGGTGTCCGCTTCAATTCCTGAAGGCGCCAGAACTGCAGTAACAGCACTGGAAGACACAGCGTCTGCTGCCAGTAACTCTAACCCCAGGGCACTGACCCCAGCCCTCACCATATCTCTGAGCAGCCTGTGTCTGGCAATGACTTGAGGCAAACCCTCACTTTCAATTAGCTTCAAAGACTCTGCCAAAGCGTTCAGCTGAGGAATAGCCGGAGTATAAGGTGTTTGACCATTTTCAGCATATTTTCTTGCAACTAAAATATCCCAATAAAAACGAGCATTAGTGCATTTTTCCGCTGCTTCCCAAGCTCTCTCATTCACTGAGATGATGGAAAGTCCTGGTGGGATCATAAAGCTCTTCTGGGAACCAGCTACTACAACATCCAGGTTCCAGGCATCGGTTTCCAGCTCCATGGCCCCCAGGCCACTTACCGAATCAACGATGAAAAGAGCCGGGTGATCCCCTAATGCCTTTCTTAATTTCGGCAGGTCATTGGTCACTCCTGTTGATGTTTCATTATGAGTGACAAAGACTGCTTTTATCTCTTTATTAGTATCCTTTTTTATGACATCTGCCAGCAGATCCGGATCAGCTGCTGTCCCCCAAGGAAAATCAATCTTCTCTACAACTGCACCGAAGATCTCACAGATTTTTGCAAAGCGGTCACCAAAGTTGCCGATAGAGACAACAACAACCTTTTCCCCCGGAGAGATAAAGTTTACTACTGCTGCCTCCATTCCCCCGGTACCGGCGGAAGGAAAAATTATTACATCATTTTTCGTGCGAAAAACCTCTTTTAGTCCCTCAGTCAGTCCAGCAAAAAGTTCTTTGAATTCCGGTCCCCGATGGTTGATCATCGGTTTCGCCATTTCCCGTAAAACATTGGGAGGGACAGGTGTAGGACCGGGCAGCATCAAATATTGTTTTTCCTCCATTTTGAGATCCTCCTTTTTAGATCCTACTGATATAATATAAAACTCCCGCCCCACTCAAGGGACGGGAGTTGATACCCGCGTTGCCACCCAAATTAATGACAGAATATACTTCCTAATTCTGACATCCTCTCTAACAGTCTCTAACAGAACTACCTGTGCTTTTTTGCCCTGCACTGCACTGCAGGTTTTCAAAGCATGCTCCAGGGTGGATTCGGTCTGCCCTCCTGCCGGCTTACACCAACCGCCAACTCTCTGTGAGGCCGGACAGACTTACTGGTCCCCTTCTCAGCCAATAACTATCTTTTTAATTATGGGTCATTATAACACAGAAGATAATCAGTGACAAACTTTTATTTTTCTTTTTATTAAAGATAGTCTTTAATAAAATCCAGATCAATCAACTGAAAATCTTTTTTGACAGAGCTATCCCAGTCTGGCTGGATCTGTCCATCTATAAAGCCTTCAGCATAGGCAATAGCCTTCTCAATGATCTCCAAACTCCTGGAATCCACTTCCTCAGGAACAGCTGTTAACACAATACTTTTATAGGGATTCCTGTCTGGACCTATATTGCCGGTCAGTGGGTGTGTGACCAGTTGATAGCCGCTCAATATTTCTTTACGCACAGCCCTGAAAAGCTCAATAACTGATATGCTAGGCATAGCCTCCACAAAGGGAAGCCCTCTTTCAATGACCATTGGGTTGTTTGTAAGGCATCTGATTTTCATCATCTAAACCCCTTTCAGGTCTATGCTGTTACCCTATGCAATTCCATGGAGTAACAGTCACCTGCGGAACATGGGACATGGGAAAGGTTATTTCGTCTCAGAAGAGCCTTCCCTATCATGCGGTGACAGTCACCGTGCGAAATAAATGTGGAAGAGAAAATTTGGTTGACGGTGACAGTCACCTGACGTTTTAATCAAATACTGTTTGTCCATCCACCTCTGTTTGGAGGGCCTCTAATGCTTTCTGGACCAGCCCTCTGCGCAGTTTTTTCTCTTCTTCTTTACTGAGGGATGGATCTCCTAAGGGGTGTGGTATAGCGACAGCAGGAATAATCCTGTTGGCGCCAACAGTCAAGGAAATGGGCACAATAGTACACATATGCACTACTGTAATTCCTGTTTTTTCAATTTCTTTCACCATCGTTGCACCGCAACGAGTACAGGTTCCTCAGGTGGAAGTCAGGATAACCGCATCCACCCCATTATTCCTCAGATCTCCTGCTATCTCAGTAGCGAATTTCTTGGCATTGCCCACTGATGTGCCATTGCCCACTGTAGCATACCAATATTCATGGAGTGAGCCAATTTCACCCGCCTTCTCCATCTCCTGGAGTACATCCACCGGAAGAACCCGATCCAGGTCCTCATTTGCATAAACCGGATCATATCCACCATGGGCTGTTTCACTGTTTTCAGGATTCAAGTCGTCGATTCCTCGCAGGCTGTACTTACCATACTTAGATGCACTGGAGGACTCGATATGGTCCGGATTTCCCTTGGGAACCGGGCCACCTGAAGAAATAAGGGCCACTTTCGCTTTTGTAATATCTTTGATCGCTGCACTGGGAGACACCCGATCAAATACTGGCATCTTATACTCAGTATTATAATCATCACCTTTGAGCTTATTGATCAACATCTCCACAGCACGCTTGGAGCCCTGTTTAGCAGCAAAAAGGTTTTTGCGGATACCCCTGGGAATATATCCTTCTTCATCAGGGAAACCGATCTGTTCGCCACGGGCCAGCTTCATTGCCAGCTTTGCCATAAGGCTCACTGCTTTTCTCATTCCCACTGCAGAATTGGCGGTTTCTATTATATAGGCATACTTTTTATATATATCCACACCGGGATTTTCCGGATACATACCGGAAACCACAGGTACACCCAATTTTTCTTTTACAGCTTTAGCCACCGCACCACAGGCCACCCCGTAGCGGCCGGCATTGAAGGCTGGTCCACAGATAACCACATCTGGGCTGTACTCCTCGATCATAGCAATAACTTCGGCGGTGGCGGCCTCCATATTTTCATTAAAATAAGTATCACCACAGATGACAGTCGCTGCTATCTCTGCCTCTTTACCAAAAGCCTTCTGAAAAGCCATCCCTGACCCAACCATACCCTTCCTCACTTCGGGTCTAAGATCAGCTTGTTTTTCGCCACCGATTCCTGCATAAAATTGGTTTATATAATGTACTACTTTAATGGTCACCTGTTATCCCCCCTTGTACAGGTTATTTAGTCTCCACGGTATTCTTTTATCTCTTCAATTATCTCATCTACATCCAAAACCATTTCCATCATGCCCACCTGTTCGTCATATACTGTGGGATCTATCTTCTCTTTTAATTCGAAAATATGATAAGCTTTGAGTCCCAACGAGACTCCTGCCAGTGGACCTGCATATGTAGGATCACCCTGAGATACAGTTTCTGCTGCCAGGCCAGAGGCCTCTGCCTCTGCACCACCCAGAATAACAATTAGATCATCTTTTCCGTATTTCTCAGCCAAATCCTTGATCCTCGCCTGATTCTCCAGATCCATAGCACCTGCTGCAGTTCAAACAAAGCACTCAGTAGTGGAGAAGACAATTTCGGCTTCGGCAGTTTTGACACACTCCTCAATTGCCGGGCCCGGAATGCCGTCCCGATCACCAAGGATAGCCACTTTTTTGCCTTTCAGCATTTCATTAGACTCCCTTCATCTATAATAAATATTAAGAATTAACATTCCCTTGCAGTTAAATAGCTAACTCCAAACTCATTTGTAGAACCTATAATAACTTGAAGTTCTGCAGTTATACTGCCATCCTCACCTATATTGCCGGCAAATCCTCCTGCAATAGTATCGGCGACCTCAGGGTACCCTATCACAGTTTTCATAGCTGGCAGTTTTATGATCTCATTAGCATTTCCCACAGATATGACAGCATCTCCATACTCTGAAGAATCAGCCAATGACTGGGAGGCACCATCCCTTCCTGCGTATTCACTGGTAATAAGAACAGTTTTGATCCCTTTTTTCTCGATCTTAGCGCAGTTCATAACTAAATCTGCATCTGGGTTGCCAAAACCCTCCTCAGAGATAATAACACCATCTGCACCCATAAACTCCACAAGTTGAGCAGTCATATCAGATGAGCGTTCTTTGTCAGATAAAGTAACGTTTTCGTTTGTGATCACACAACCGATAAAATTAAAGTCTTTCCCATGGCCTTCATAAAGATCATGGATTATCGGGTTGTTCTGATGGAAATAGGTAGTATTTTTGTCACATGCGGAAACACAGTTCCCGCTGACCACAGCACCATCCATAAACTCTGTTGGATATATGATAGTTGGCAGGATCCGCTTGGCATCCACTCCATATACATAGGTATCATGAAGCAAACCCTGGGTGATCAGCATATTGACATATGCAACTTTAGGCAGTTCAGGATATTCATTTGCCTGCTCTAGCAAAGGCTTGGTTTCATAAACCTGAACAGAATCTGCCTCCAGATTTTTCCCCGCCTTGCCTAGATACTCTGCTGCTCTTAAACCCGCCAATCTGACGACCCGTTCGTGCTCATGCTGGTGCAGCCCCTCAACAGGATCAGCCTTAACTACAACATTCATAGTTTTAGAAAAAGGTGTATATTCAGCACCTGGTCCGGACATATCGATAATGCCCTCCTGAAAGCCGACTATCTTCCCTGTAGTCACTACAGCAGCACCTTTAAGCACATGGGTTCGGCCCTCCCCGACCATACCCACTTTACTGATAACACCAGGAAACATCCCACCATTTCCTGAAACCTTGACTCTAGGTTCAATTACATCCTTCACAGGGATAATTCTTGTCTGTTCACCAGGTTTTGCTAAATAAACTTCCACCGAAGCTATGTGATCATCATCACCGGCAATTTGGGCAAGCTCATCTTTGTTTACAAAAAGGATTCCTTCATTGACTTCAGTTTTTGCCCCGAATTGAACATCTTTGATCATGATATTGCCAATTTCCAGACGCAATCCATTCACCTCTTCACACTTTCATAAAAGATAACAACAGCCCAAAATTCTTCTGTTCAATAACTCTGAAATATCTTGGCCTTCTTCTCTACCTCCCTATGTATGTTTCCCTACTACTTCGACAATAATCTTAAATATACCATAAACACAAGGCATAGGTAAAATTTTTCCTATGCCCTGTGTATTATACCTAAGAGTTTCACCTGCTACAAACTTGCTCCTTCGATATATTTAACACCTGACATCCCATCACCATATCAGGTAAATACTTTTTTTTTGATTATTCTACTCTATCTATCAAAAAGTAGCAATAGTAATATTAATCAACCTTTTCCACTTGATCGATGCTCGTAGGCGGAACCTTAGCCACAGCAGCAACACTATCACCTTCATCCAGCCGTATCAAGCGTACACCCTGGGTATTGCGTCCCAATTGAGCGATCTCCTTGACTGAGATGCGAATTATACTATTATTGCTGCTGATTAAAAGGATCTCATCTTTGTCATTAACGACCCTAACTCCTACCAGTTCCCCATTACGATCTGTGACCTTAAGGGTGATGATCCCTTTACCTCCCCGTTTTTGCAGTCTGTACTCCTCTATATCTGTTCGTTTACCATATCCTTTTTCTGTAACAACCAGGAGTTGGCCACCTTTCTTTATACACTCCATCCCCACAACCTGATCATCACCATCCAAACGAATGCCGATCACACCTGTTGCCGGCCTGCCCATGGTCCTTACATCATCTTCATTGAAAAAAATAGCTTTACCACTCTTGGTAACCAGTGCAATATCGCTTTTTCCATCTGTCAGCCGTACCCCGATCAATTCATCATTGGGACGCAGACCTATGGCTATAATTCCATCCTTTCTCACAGAATCATAATCACTGGCCACACCCTTTTTAACGATCCCCATCCTGGTAGCCATCAACAGATATTTATCATCTGTAAACTTCTTTATAGGAATCACAGCGGTTACCTGTTCACCCTGCTCCAGAGGGATCAGATTGACCAGTGCCATTCCTTTGGCCTGACGTGAGCCTTCGGGGATCTCGTAAATTTTAATCCTATAGACCTTACCACGACTGGTAAAGAATAAAATATAACTGTGAGTGGAGGCCACAAAAAGCTGTTCTACCAGATCTCCGTCTTTAGCAGTCAGGGCTATAATGCCTTTTCCTCCCCGATGCTGGCCTTGATAAGTTGTGGCCGGCACCCTTTTTATATAACCCCGTCTGGTCAGAGTGACCACAACATCCTCCTCAGGTATAATATCTTCATCACTCAACTCATCATGATGACCTGTGATCACAGTTCTACGATGATCTCCATATTTTTTCTTGATCGACAGCAGTTCTTTTCGCACTATAGCTCTCAACAGTTTTTCATCTGCTAAGAGCCCCTGCAGATAGGCTATCCTATCTTCCAGTTCATTTTTCTCCTCTAACAGTTTGTTGCGCTCCAAACCGGTCAGTCGCCTCAGGCGCATATCCAGAATGGCCTGTGCCTGTTTTTCACTCAATCCGAATTTATCCATTAGACCCTTGCTGGCCTCTTTATCATTTTTTGATGATCTGATCAGATTTATCACTTCATCGATATGATCGTGGGCGATGACCAGTCCATCAACAATGTGCAGACGGTCCTTTGCCCGCTGCAGCTGATACTGAGTCCTGCGCTTCACCACATCGATCTGATACTCTAGATAACAATCTAGAACTTGCTTCAAATTGAGAAGTCGAGGCTGACCATCAACAAGGGCGATCATGATCACACCAAATGTATCCTGTAACTTAGTATGCTTGTACAGCCTATTCAATAATACATTAGGATTGGTATCTCTTTTTAGTTCTATAACGATGCGCATTCCATCCCGATCAGATTCATCCCGCAGATCGCTGATCCCCTCTATTTTCTTATCTTTAACCAATTGTGCGATCTTTTCAATTAAGCGAGCCTTGTTCACCTGATAGGGTAACTCTGTAACAATAATCCTGCTTCGTTTCCCCTCAATATCTTCTATCTCAGCCCGTGCCCGCATAACCACAGACCCGCGCCCTTTTGTATAGGCAGCCTTTATCCCATCACTGCCTAAAATAAAGCCTCCAGAAGGAAAATCTGGCCCAGGTATATATTTAATCAGATCTTCCACAGCAGCCTCAGGATGATCGATCAAATAAATCAATCCATTGATTACTTCACTGAGGTTATGGGGGGGGATGTTAGTAGCCATCCCTACTGCAATCCCTGAGGATCCATTGACCAACAGATTAGGGAACCTGCTGGGCAATACGGTCGGTTCTTTATGGGATTCGTCATAGTTGGAAACAAAATCTACTGTATCCTGTTCAATATCTGCCACCATCTGCAAAGAGATAGGGGCAAGACGTGCCTCTGTATAACGCATAGCAGCCGGGGCATCGCCATCTATGGAACCGAAGTTGCCATGTCCGTCAATAAGTGGATTATAGTAAGAAAAATCCTGGGCCATGCGCACCAGAGCATCATAAACAGAAGCATCACCATGTGGATGATAGCGTGCCAGAACATTACCCACAACAAAGGAACTCTTTTTATGCGGCTTTTCAGGGGTAATCCCTGTTTCATACATCGAATATATAATCCGCCTTTGTACCGGCTTCAGACCATCACGTACATCAGGGAGAGCACGTCCAACAATTACACTCATCGCATATTCCATATATGATTTTTTTATCTTTTCATTGATATCTATCGGTATAACCTTATCTATATTTTTGTTCGGCAAGCATACTCCCTCCTTTTCTTTAATCTAGATTTATTATAACTGTAAATTAAACATCTAAATTTCTAACCTCTCTGGCATGCTCTTGAATAAATCTTCTACGGGGTTCTACCTTCTCTCCCATCAGAATTGTAAAAACCTCATCAGCCTTCATGGCATCATCCAGATTAACCTGGAGCATGATGCGATTTTCCGGGTCCATAGTGGTTTCCCAAAGCTGATCAGGGTTCATCTCTCCTAGACCCTTATAACGCTGAATGCTAACATTCTTCGTTTTCCATTCCAGAAAGAGTTGCTCCAATTGGTGTTCATTATAAACATACTTAAACTCCTTACCTTTTGTAACTTTATACAATGGAGGCTGAGCAATATATATATAACCAAATTCTATCAAAGGACGCATATAGCGATAAAAAAAGGTTAATAGCAGTGTGGTGATATGAGCACCATCAACATCGGCATCACTCATAATTACAATCCTGTGATAGCGTGCCTTATTTATATCAAAATCATCTAGAATACCTGTACCTATTGCAGTGATGATACTCTTGATCTCTTCATTAGCCAGCAATTTATCGAGTCTGGCTTTTTCCGCATTAATTACTTTACCCCTTAAGGGGAGAATGGCCTGAAAACGACGGTTGCGCCCCTGCTTGGCAGAACCTCCGGCAGAGTCTCCCTCTACTATATATATTTCACATTCTTCAGGTTTTTTAGATGAGCAATCAGCTAGTTTTCCAGGCAAACTCAATTGATCAAGTGCCGATTTTCTCCTGGTCAATTCTCTGGCTTTTCTTGCCGCATCCCTAGCCCGAGACGCTTGCAGTGACTTTTCAGATATCATTTTTGCAGGTCCAGGATTTTCCTCAAAAAAGCTAGTCATATATTCACTGACCACAGAGTCGACAGGACCTCGTACCTCACTGTTGCCTAATTTTGTTTTAGTCTGCCCTTCAAACTGGGGCTCTTTCAGTTTTATGCTGATTACTGCACTGAGACCCTCACGCACATCTTCCCCAGTCAGATTCTGTTCACCATCTTTGATCAGACCAAAACGTCTAGCATAATCATTGACAACCCTGGTCATAGCTGTTTTGAATCCTGTCTCATGTGTACCACCTTCCTGGGTATGAATATTATTAACATAAGAGTAAATATTTTCTACATACCCGGAATGGTATTGAATAGCAACTTCTATGATAATATCATCCTTTGTTGTATTAAAATAAAAGGGTTCATTATGCAGAACATCTTTATTTTTGTTAATATTTCTTACAAAATCAGCGATACCACCTTTATGATGAAATTCCTTTTCCTTTCCCTCAATCTGATCGATAAAGATCAAGCGCAGACCCTTATTCAAATAAGAGAGATCCCTGATACGAGCAGCTAAATATTCTTTATTAAATTCGATTTCTGAAAATATTTCACTATCAGGAAAGAAGGTCACCTTTGTTCCTGTTTCATTTGTAGCACCTATCTTTTTTAAAGGAGATATTACCTTTCCCCTGGCATACTCCTGGATATAATGGATTCCGTCCCTTTTGATCTCGATCTGCAACATTCTGGAAAGGGCATTAACTACAGCAAGCCCTACACCATGTAACCCCCCGGAGATCTCATATCCATGACCTCCAAACTTACCTCCGGCATGGAGAAGGGTAAGGGTTGCCTCCACAGCCGGCCGTCCTGTCGCTGGATGTATATCAACAGGAATCCCCCGTCCATTATCACTGACTGTTATACTTCCATCACCATTTAATATAATTTTAACCAGATCACAATAACCGGCTAAAGCTTCATCAACACTGTTATCTATTAATTCAAAAACAAGTTGGTGCAGCCCTCTTGAAGAAGTACTGCCAATATACATACCGGGACGACGCCGTACAGCCTCAATCCCTTCCAGAACTTCGATCTGATCTGCGTTATAATCATTGTTATTTTTTAAATGCTCGCTATCTTGTTGCATCATATAGCCTCCTTCACATTGGCAGCAATACAAGAACTCTTATATATTATAATATAACTATATATAAAAGGAAAATTTAACAAAAAATATGTTTAGATCTTTTATTAAGTGTGTACACAGAAATAGGCGATAAAAATATATTCTTGTCTGTGATAATGGCACTTCTTTTATTACCTTTTTTTCCCACATAGATAATCTCTTTATTCCAAGCAGCATAATTCAAAGTCTCTAAGGTCCTCTCCCTTTGGTCGCCAGATTCCAGATCTAAAATAGTGATAACATTATCTAATGGAACCATCATATCTCCGCCAATATGCAGGAACACATGACACCCTCCTCTTAAAAATTCTTCCGGTACACCATGATGATATCATCAGTTAAAAATTTTTTTTCCACAACCCCATCTTTAAAGGGTGTTGTGGTTGTAGCAATAACCTGACTCCCCTTTTTCATTCCTTCCAGAACAAATAGTTTATGTTTTGCATCCAACTCTGAAAAGACATCATCCAAAAGTAAAAGAGGTTCTAGGTAATCTTGTTGTGAAAGCAGATAATATTGGCCGATCTTTAATGCTAAAGAGATCAACCTTTGTTCCCCCTGTGAAGCATAGAGCCGACCTTCACGTTTATTGAGGTACAGCTCAAAATCATCACGATGGGGACCAACAGTTGTGAACCCTACTCTGCGGTCATAAGGCCTTGCTTTTTTTACTGCCTCACTGAACAAAAATTTATACTTATCCAGATCATCATCTTTTTCTATGTCACAGATCTGGGATTTATATCTCCCTTCCAACTCCCTTCCCCTGCTCAAGGAATTAATGACGCCTTTACTATAATAAAGGAGTTGCGAGAGAACAGTGACACGCCTCTTCCATATTATTGATCCCACAGAGACCAGCTGTTGATCCCAGGGGAGTAAGTGTTCGTCAGATTTTTTCTCTGTGCGCAGCTGTTTATTCCGCTGCATGATAACATTATTGTAATAGTGAAGATCCTTGTTGTGCTGTGGCCTTAGTTGGCCGACCACCTGGTCGAGAAAGCGTCTTCTACCTGCAGGCCCTCCTTTAACCAATATTAAGTCTAGAGGAGAAAAGATCACAACAGGCAAATAACTGGCACAACTGCCAGGTAGAGCACTCTTATTATTAATTTTAATTGTTTTTTTATGCTTATCCTTTCTGTAGGTAACCTCAATATTATAATCTATTCCATTATTATCCACAATGCCTCTTATTATAAAATGATCAGCTCCGAAACGTAACAGGTTATCATCTTTAACCTGGCGGAAAGAGTAACCTGTTCCCAAGTAAAAAATACTTTCTAAAAGATTACTTTTACCTGTTCCATTATCACCTGTAAGTATTAGAAAGCCTTTATCCGGTTTTAATTCCAGCTGTTCATAGTTTCTAAAATTTTGCAGGTATAAATATTTCAACATAAAATATCAGTACCTAACTAACTCTGCACACAGGACTGACCAGATGCAGATAATATTCCTCTTCTCCTGCCTCAATATAAACAGCAGGCCCATTTGAACCGTTAAGGCAAAGTTTTACATTATCCTGCTCCATTACCTGTAGGGGATCTAAAAGGTATCTGGCATTAAAAAAAGCTTTACAGCTATTTTGAACAGGCTCCTTTAAATTAATGATCTCCTCCAATGAACCTACTTCAACAGCATCTGCCTTTATTATAAGCCTATCTCCCTCAACTTGTAGAGACGAGATAGCAAAATATTCATTTTCTGATACAAAAATAGATGCCCTTTCTAAAGTGGTGATCATGGCCTCCCTGGGTATTTCTATCTTTAGTTCATGCTCTGTGGGAATTACTTTTTCGTAATTTGGAAATTTTGCATTAATCAACCTTGAGGTCAATAAAAAGTTATTTGCTGCAAAATGGATGATCCCTTTATTCCATGATATCTCTAGTTGATCACCATCAGCAATAAGTCTGTTCAGCTCGGTCAATGCACGTGCCGGAATAAATAGATCACAGTCAGAGAGATCAGTATTATTTTGTATTTTTATAAAGGCGAGTCTATAAGCATCTGTAGCTGCAAACTCTATGAGACCATCATCAAAACGCATATATACTCCTGCATAATTAGCCCGCATATTCTGCTGGGCAGCAGCTATGAGCATTTTATTTATTATTCTTTTCCATTTAGAGGCCTGAACACTGATTTTATAATCTAAAGGTTTTTCTTCTGTTAGTGGAAAATCCTCATAATTCCAAGTATGAATATTACTGGAAAGAGATCCACACTGGACCTCTAATAGATTATTTTGGTCAGACCAGGAAATGGATATTTGATCATCTGGTAATCGGCGCACTAAATCAGAAAAATGCTTTGCCAAAACAACGGTAGTTCCTTCTTCATTAACCTGGACAGGAATAGTGATTCGGAGGCTCAATTCTAAGTCAGTACACTCTAATACAAGATTTTGATCGACAGCTTTTAAGAGACAGCCGGTCAATACAGGTAAATTGGTTCTAGAAGGGACTATTCGGCTCAGTGAGGAAAGAGTTGGGCTTAACTCACTATGAGAACAGATAATTTGCAAAAGTTCTAACCTCCTTGTTTTCACTGTAATAATCTATATATTAATTTTATATAATAATAGAATGAATAGTAATAGGGGGTGGTAATTTGTGAATTATTGCTCTAACCCTCTATATTTATAGGATTTTATTATTTGATATTATTGTGGATAATGTATTAAAGGGCTGGGGATTGATAGTGTATAAATCATTAAGGTGACTCCAATATTTTGGTAATTTCTTTAATTGCATCATCTGTAGTTCCATCGTTTTCTATACACTTTTTTATTTTATCGCAAGCATGAATAACTGTTGTGTGATCACGTCCCCCAAATTCCTGCCCTATAGCGGGAAGAGAAGCCTCTGTCATTTCCCTGGATAGATACATAGCTATCTGGCGCGGGAAGGCTACATTTTTTGTCCTCCGGCGTGATTTAAAGTCATCAACCTTTATATTGTAATATTTAGCAACAACTTTTTGTATATAAGGTATTGTAATGATTTTTTTATGGTTGCCAGTTAAAATGTTTTTTAAAGCTTCTTTTGTAAGATCCATATCTATTTCTCTTTGATTGAGGTTTGAGTAAGCCATTACACGCAGTAAAGCTCCCTCTAATTCACGGATGTTAGATTTAACATGAGAGGCAATAAAAAAGATCACTTCATCAGGTACATCTATATTTTCTAGTTGGGCTTTTTTCCTCAGTATAGCTTCTCTTGTTTCTAAGTCAGGTTGCTGAATATCTGCAATCAAACCCCATTCAAATCGTGAACGCAATCTATCCTCAAGTGTGGGTATTTCTTTAGGTGTGCGGTCACTGGAGACAATAATCTGTTTATCTGCTTCATGCAGAGCATTAAAGGTGTGGAAGAACTCTTCCTGAGTTCTTTCTTTTCCAGCTAAAAACTGGATATCATCGATCAAAAGAACATCTACAGACCGGTATTTATTGCGAAACTCGACGGTCACGTCGTCTTTTATAGAATTGATCAGTTCATTTGTAAAGGTTTCTGAGGAAACATATACAACTTTATAGTTTTGATCATTTTGCAAGACCTGGTTTCCAATAGCATGTAAGATGTGTGTTTTTCCTAGTCCTACACCGCCATAAATAAAAAGAGGATTATAAGCTTTACTAGGAGATTCGGCTACTGCAAGAGCAGCTGCGTGAGCAAGTCTGTTATTATTGCCAACCACAAATGTGTTAAAATTATACTTCGGATTGAGGGGTTGGCGCTGTTCATCTTTTGGAAAAAAGATATTTTCTTTACCGTTCGGTGTTATAAAGCGTAGAGTAAAGTTTCTGCTGTACTTATGTTCTAAAAAAGAACGGATCAGAGTACTAAAACGGGTTTCCAACCAGCCACGGGAAAATTCATTTAATGTAAGAATAACCAGAGTGCCGTCATGGTAGGCAAGGGGTTTTGTTTTATTGATCCATGTTGAGAAACTATGCTCATCCAATTCATTTTTTAATATTTCCAGAACATCATTCCAAATATCATTCAACTTAGTTTTAGACAAGGTTGACCACCCTTATAAAGATATCCACAATATGTTAATAAAATGTTAATAACTATATTGCTTTAATAAATATAACAAAGATTTCTAGGCTGTACAAGATAAAGAATTCAAGGATACTGTCGCTTGACATAGGAAAGCAGTTGTCTATAATTAATAAAGAAAGAATGAGGAAATATTAGGCGAATCGAATATAGAAAGGATTGAACAAAATGAAAAGAACATATCAACCGAAGAAAAGAAAGAGAAAAAGAGTCCATGGTTTTATGAGAAGAATGAGAACTAAGGCTGGACGCAGGATAATCAAAAGACGCCGAACAAGAAGTCGCAGTAAACTATCAGCCTAAGATGCTCACTAATAGGCTCCGTAAAAATAGCGAGTTTAAGCTTGTCTATCAAAATGGCCATGTTTATCGTTCCCGCTACTTTATTTTACGATGTTTAGAAAGAACAGATTCTGCTGACACAAGGGTCGGTATAGCTCCTTCTCGTAAGATCAGAACTGCAGTAGAGAGAAATAAAATTAAAAGGAGAGTTAGGGAATTATACCGGGAATACAAGCACTTGGTTAAGGATGGTATGGATTTAGTTTTTATTATTAAATTCAATGCCCTCTCTGTGAGTTTTTTTACACTTAAGAAGGATTTTGAATATCTATTAAAGAAGAGTCGATTAATATGACAGTGTTATTTAACAAATGAGTAAGGGCATAATAATGTTTAAGAAACCGATTATTTGGTTGATCAGGTTATATCAGAAATATTGGTCTTCATGGCATATGCCGGTTTGTAGATTTTATCCGACTTGTTCTGAATACGCGGTAGAAGCGCTACAAAAGCATGGGACAGTTTATGCTCTTTTGTTAATTTTATATCGACTTATTAGATGCCACCCTTTCTGTAAGGGTGGTCATGACCCGGTGCCATGAGTTAAATAATGATTTAATGCAGGAGGTGAGACCTGCCAAGCGATGGTAGGATTAATTTGAATATATGGCAACAGATTACAGAAGGCGTTAGTCTAATAATTCAATATATATATGTAGCAACAGATTCTATTAATTATCCAAGTTATGGAATAGCGATAATATTGTTCACAATATTAGTAAAACTAGTTTTATTTCCATTGACTAGGATGCAGATAAGATCCATGAGTGCGATGCAGGAAATACAGCCGAAAATGAAAGAAATTCAGGATAGATATAAGGATAAGCCTGAAAAAGCGCGAGAAAAAATGATGAAATTATATAGTGATAACAATATAAATCCGACGGCTGGATGCCTGCCACTTCTACTACAAATGCCAATAATTTTTGCTTTATTTTCTTCACTAAGGGTAATGTTTGATCCAGTAAATCATCCTCCTTTTGTGGATATCAATAATGCTGATTTTTTATGGATTAATAATTTAGGACAACCTGATCCAATTATCCTACCCATTCTTGTTGTTGCAGCCACATTTGGACAGCAGTATATGTCTAATATGGCTTCAGCAGGAAAGATTGAGTCCACCCAGAAGACGATGCTCTTTATCATGCCTTTATTCGTAGGTTGGATTGCTCGTACACTACCGGCAGGCCTGGCTTTATATTGGGTTATGTATAGTATAGCTAGCGCTGTTGAAATGGTTGTGATTAGGAAATCGATAAAAGCTGCGAAGGGAGCAGGTTCACAAGCATGAAATCGATTATTGTTGAAGATAGCAGTGTAGAGGAAGCTGTGCAAAATGCTTTAAAGAAGTTGGAAGTATCAAGGGAACAGGTTGAGGTGGATGTATTAGAAGAAGGGTCTAGAGGAATTTTTGGATTTATCGGAGGCAGGCAGGCAAAGGTAAAGGTCACACTAAAGGAAACACCTGAACAGTTGATTAAAAAATTTATTGATGAAGTTATAGAGGCAATGGAACTCAGCGTGGATTATAATGTTTTTTTTGTAGATGAGTATTGGTGTGTTGAGTTTCAAGGGAAAGATGTGAGGTTTCTAATTGGCAGACGAGGAAAAACCCTTAATGCCCTACAGATGCTGACAAATTTAGCGGTCAATAGAGAGTTAGAGGATAGGGTCAAAATTATTATTGATGCTGAAGGATACCGGAAGAAACGGGAGGAGACATTAAGAAGATTAGCACGGAAAACGGCGGAAAGGGTTTGCAGAACGAAATCAGATGTTATACTTGAACCGATGACACCCCAGGAGCGCCGTATTATTCATTTGGAACTGCAAGACAATGATTGGGTTTGTACATCTAGCCGTGGGGATGAACCATATCGCAAGGTTGTTATTCGCTATAAGCTGAAAGGTGCTTGAGTATAAAAATATAAAACAGTAAAGAATTAGTAAAGGGGGGAATCTTGTAATTCTCTCCTTTTTTATGGGTATTTATATCAATTATATCAGGGAGTTTAGGGCAGTTATAATGCCTAGGGTGAATATCCTTATATCTGAATTTGACAGTTCTTGTATTGACAGAGAGGGTGAAAGGTTGTGGAAGGGAATGAATTAATTGCAGCTTTAGGGACAGCCCTGGGGGAGGCTGCGATCAGTATTATACGACTCAGTGGTCGAGGAGCGGTGGATTTAGCTGTATCTATTTTTAAGCCACACAAAAAAAATATTGATCTGTTGGAGGTCCCTTCACATAAAGTTTACCTGGGCTATATATGTGATGATGATGAACAGATACTTGATGAAGTGCTTCTCTGTGTGATGAGGGCACCGCATACTTATACGAGAGAGGATGTTGTAGAAATATTCTGCCATGGGGGCATACTCCCTGCCCGGCGTGTCTTAGATCTGGTGCTGGAAAAGGGTGCACGGATTGCTGATCCTGGTGAATTTACGAAACGAGCTTTTATAAATGGAAGGATCGACCTGACTCAGGCAGAGGGTGTTTTAGATCTGATCAGGGCACATAATACCAAAGGTGCTGATCTTGCTTGTAAGCAACTGACCGGGGTAGCTGCTAAGGGAATAACCGCTATGAGGGATGAGCTTAAAGATATCCTGGCACAGCTTGAGGCGGAGATCGATTTTCCTGAGGATGTGGATAGTGTACCAAAGGATGAACGCTTAAAGGTGATCAATGGATTGAGGGAAAGGGTTGAAGGATATTTGCAGGGCGCATCTTTAGGACGTATCTACCGGGAGGGTCTAAAAACTGTTTTAGTGGGTAAACCAAATGTGGGAAAATCCACCCTTTTGAATATGCTGCTGGGTGAGGAAAGAGCACTGGTCACTGAGATCCCAGGAACGACCAGGGATATTATAGAAGAGATGATCGTTATTGAGGGTATTCCTTTAAGGATTGTGGATACAGCTGGTATCAGAGAAAATGTGAGCCTAGTGGAGGCATTGGGTATCGATCGAGCGAAAGAAGAATTGGAGCAGGCAGATCTGATCTTGGCGGTTTTTGATGTTACAACAGAGATCACGGAGGAGGATCTTTTGATCTGTGACCTGATAAAAGGGAAGAAAGGCATCATTTTGATGAATAAGATAGATATAGAGAAGCGAGAGCTAGATCATAAAAAAATAAGCAGTTATACAGAGGAACAGTTTCCGATCATTGAGATCTCCTCAAAATTAGGATGGGGGCGCCGGCTACTGGCTGATGCCATATTAAATATTGTAGGTGCAGGTCAGGTAAGCAGTGAATCTGTTATGTTAACGAGAAAAAGACATCAGATATCGATGGAGAGGGTTAAAGACCGTTTAGATTCGGTGGAGGTGGCGATCAATGGGGAACTTCCTTTGGAATTTATTGCCACTGATCTATGGGATGCTTGGTCGGCGTTGGGAGAGATTACTGGTGACACTGTCCCTGATCAGGTAATAGATACTATATTTAGTGATTTTTGTGTTGGTAAGTAGCTAGTTGTGTTTTGTAAAAAAATTACCCTAAGTCCGATGCTAAAATGTCAACGGCTTGCTGCTTGGGATTATAAAGAATATGAATAAAATACCTATAAGAGGTAGGTATCAAATTGGGAATTGAATTATTGGATAAAGGTGCACAAAGGCTAGGTATATATTTAGGTGCGACAGAAAGGGAGAAGTTTCTGTTATACTTCCAGTTGATTCAGGAATGGAATCAAAAGATCAATTTGGTCAGTTATCATGATCAGGATCAACTGTACAGACAACATTTTCTTGATTCTTTGATGTGTAGTCTGGGATGTGACTTAAAAAACGCTAATCGTGTGGTAGATTTAGGAAGTGGTGCTGGATTCCCTGCCATTCCTTTAAAAATATGTTTTCCCAATTTAGACTTACTGATGGTGGATTCACGCAAGAAAAGGTGTATCTTTTTGCAGAGGGTTATTGAAAGGTTGAATTTAAAGGGATGTGATGTGATTTGGGAAAGGATAGAAGCTATTGGTCACCAAGAGGAATACAGGGGGGTATTTGACTGTGCTTTCGCCAGAGCAGTAGCATCTCTCAGTGTTTTAGCAGAGCTTGGATTACCATTAGTGAAGTGTAAAGGGAAATTGATTGCTTTGAAAGGATATGACATACAGCAAGAGATAGATGCTGCAGTTAGGGCATTGGATATCCTGCATGCTAGAGTGGAGAAAGTGATCCCTTATTCCTTTCCTGGTGAGAGGGGTAGGCATGTTGTTGTAGTGAAAAAGGAACAGGAAACACCCTATGGTTTTCCCAGGAAGGCAGGTATGCCGGCCAAAAATCCATTATGATATAATTTAGGACAGGAATATTGAACAACTTTAGTGCCAAAAAATACATATTACAGGGAACACTCTGTTGTCTAGGGCATTAGGGCTCAGAACACCCTCATTGACCCAAGTTGCTAGGTTTAAAGTGTATAGCAACTGTTTTTATACATTTTAACACCATCAGCAACTGTAATAGTATCATTCTCCTTGGACAACTCCAAGGCATCTAGTTCTACTGCTCGATCAAACCCCTTTCCCAACCTGCTTTGCCTTATCCCACATCTGTTTTTTGTCGATACTAAAAGCTTGAGAATAGGAAATTACTCATTATAAATACATTATTATTTACCTGAAGAATGGCAAAAAGAATGATTTTATATATGGAAACATGATAAGATAATGGATATAGAATAAGAGTTTGGATTTGGTTGTTTTATATGTTATATGATAAAAGGCGGGTCACTGATAGTTACATATCTCAACCTTCGCCAGGCCAATAGCGCAGCTATATTTTGAGGATAGGTATATATATAGATACAGTAATGATGATTATTGATTACTGTTTAAGTTGAGTTTACACCCGATATACGTAATTGTTTATTATTTTCAATTATTAGCTGTGCATAAATAATAAATATTGCCAGAGTTATTGTGTGGCAGATTAATTTTTTAGTTGTGAATATAAAAACGGAATATTGTGGCAGGAGGTTGATGGTGTGCTGTGGAATAGAAAAGGCAAGAAAAAAACAAAACAAAAAAAAGGAATGTTCCACGTGGAACAATTTTCACAAAAGGGTAATAATCAAGGTGTAAAAACCCTTCCTTCTGTGACACGCATAATTGCTATAGCCAACCAAAAAGGTGGGGTAGCAAAGACAACCACTGCAGTCAATCTAAGTGCTTGTCTGGCAGCATGGGATAGAAAAGTTTTACTGGTAGATATTGACCCACAGGGTAATGCGACCAGTGGTCTAGGTGTTGATCGGGATAATCTGACTTCCTCAATCTATGATCTCTTGTTGGGTGAGAGAGAGATAGAGGGGGTAATTGTTGATACAGGAATTGAAAATCTAGATCTGGTTCCCGCCAATATCAGTCTAGCTGGAGCGGAGATTGAAATGGTGGGTATGGAAAAAAGGGAGACTAAATTACGTGATTGTTTAATGCCGATTAAAGATCGCTACCATTATATTTTTATTGATTGCCCTCCCTCCCTGGGATTGCTTACTATTAATGCTCTCACTACCGCCAGCAGTGTTCTGATTCCTATCCAATGTGAGTATTATGCCCTGGAGGGGGTTGGACAGTTGCTGCAAACAATCAATTTGGTGCAGCAGCGGCTCAATCCCCATTTGTTTTTAGAAGGAGTGTTGTTAACCATGTTTGATGCCCGCACAAATTTGGCCATCCAGGTGGTAGATGAAGTAAAAAATTATTTTGGCGACAAAGTATTTAGCACCGTTATTCCCAGGAATGTGCGGCTCAGTGAAGCGCCAAGTCATGGAAAACCGGTAATCACCTATGATCCCCGCTCTAAAGGCGCCATTTTATATAAAGAATTAGCACAGGAAGTGATGGAAGATGAAGAATAGGGGGTTGGGGCGTGGCTTACGGGCATTGATTCCCACAGAACCTGAGCATCCAGGGGAGGGTGCAGAAATCGTAGAATTGCCCCTTGATAAGATTAAACCTGGTGAGTTTCAGGCGCGGCAAGATTTTGATCAAGAAGCGATGGATGAATTGGCATCTTCAATTAAAACCCATGGTGTTATGCAGCCTGTGGTTGTTCGCCCTCTGGGAGATGATCTATATGAGTTGATCATTGGGGAGCGCCGCTGGCGGGCTAGCCAAATGGCGGCTCTAAAAACTATTCCCTGTGTGATTCGGCAGGTGGATGACCAGGTCTCCAGTGAGATGATGCTTGTGGAAAATATTCAGCGGGAAGATTTTAACCCTATGGAAGAGGCTTATGCTTACAAACGTTTAAAAGAGGAGTTTAAGCTAACACAGGAAGAGATAGCTTCACGAGTGGGCAAAAGCCGCTCTTTTATCGCTAACAGTCTGCGGCTTACTCAGTTACCTGATATTATTCAGGATCTGCTTGTGCAGGGGCAACTCAGTGTTGGGCATGGAAAGGTACTGCTGGGTCTAGCTGATCGGCAGCAGCAGATGGATTTAGCTGAACAGATAGTTAAAAAAAACCTGACGGTTAGGGAAGCTGAGAAGGCAGCTCAGCGATTGATAGATCAGAAAAAAAAGCAGCCTAGGAAAAAAGAGCAAGATTTTGTTTTGGCTGATACAGAAGACCGTTTGCGCCAGCTGTTAGGGACAAAAGTAAAGATTAAAAAAGGGCGGCGTGGTGGTAAGATAGAGATCGATTTTTACAGCAGTGAGGAACTGGATCGATTATTGGAGTTTCTCTTCGATCATTAAATTGGATTGTAGTATCTGAATGTACTGTTCTCTTCAAAGGGTTAGTGGTTGGCTAGCTAATGAGTGATATTCTACAAGGGGGACTTTTGTTTGGCCTTTCGGGATAATACGACTAAGGGTTCGGAAAAAACAGAGGGCAACAATAAGCTTCCAAAACTAAATGGTAAGGACTGGCTTCGCTGCTCGATCAGTGTTTGGGATGATATTGCGAAAACAGCTGAGGAGCGCAGTATGAGACATCCTGCTATGTTTCCCACAGCCCTAACAGACCGCCTGATCAGGATCTTTTATCGCAGACAACAGGGGTTGGTGCTTGATCCATTTCTTGGGAGTGGGAGCACGCTTTGCTCTGCATACCGCTATGGTATCCCTTCTGTTGGGTTTGAAATCACAGAAGAATACCTTGAACTGGCAAAGAAACGCTTTGATCAGATGGCTGGGGACGCCCTGTATTACCCGCGCCTGATCGCTGATGATGCCCGTACTATGGAGAATTACTTAAATCCAGAGAGTGTGGGACTCTGTATTACCTCTCCCCCATATTGGAATATCCTGCGCCGGCGTCGGAGCGCAGATGGAAAAGCAGTTCGTTATTATGGTGAAGATAGTACGGATCTGGGAAATATCGATGACTATCAGGTATTTCTGGATTCTCTGGCTTCTGTTTTTAGGCAGGTTTACAGCTGTCTTGCCCCTGGTGCTTACTGTTTGGTGGTTGTCATGGATATAAGAAAGGGTCCCCGTTTTTATCCGCTGCATATGGATTTAACAGCAGTAATGGAGCAGTTGGGATTTTTGTTGGATGATATTATTGTGTGGGATAGAAGACAGGAATACAATAATTTGCGTCCCCTCGGTTACCCTTATGTTTTCCGTGTCAATAAGATTCATGAGTTTGTCATGATCTACCAGAAGCCAAAAGGGTAGATAATAACGTTTACAATCTTCTGCCAGTATAGTCCACCCTTATAATTTCAAAATGAAAGTTTTCTTTGAATATTAGATACTGATATTATATGTATTGTTTTGGAATAATTAACAAATATATTAAAACTCACATATTGGTGAATATTTCAGGAAAAAATTATTATCTAATTGCCCTGCATAAAAGGTATTCTCGCCTGTGAGAAGAACTCCAATAGTCACTGGTGCGATATTTTCCGTATTTTAAGAGGATGTTAGAGAGTTTTGTGGAATTCATTAAGTTAAAATTAAAAAGAGGTTTGCGAAAATAATGGATCTAATATTACTGTTTCAGGAAAATCAAGAATTAGTGATCACCTATGGGATACTTATACTCCTTTGTCTGATTTTTATATTTTTAAGTATACGCCTATATTTTGTAGAGCGGCGCTTGAACCGTTTGCTGAAGGGTTCAAAGAGGGACAATCTAGAGGTGGTTCTGCAGGAGGCTGTGGAATCTAATCAGGATATAGAAAAGCATTTGGATAAATTGTATGTTCTCTGTGAAAAACTACAGAGAGCAGCTGCAGATTCTTTGCAGAATATTGGGCTCTGCAAGTTTAATGCCTTTCCAGATATGGGTGGGGATTTGAGTTTTGCCCTGGCTCTGCTCAATAACCAGGGCAGTGGTGTTGTCATCACCAGTCTCGCGGGACGTGATGACTGCCGCATTTATGCAAAAAACATTGTGCATGGAAAATCTCCTTATTTATTGAGTGATGAAGAAAAAACTGCTATTATCAAGGCTCTGGAAAATAAAAATAAGAACTAATTTCAACTGCCTCTTTAGCTCCCCGCATAATGTCAGATGTAATGCGTTAAAATAACAAAAACAATAAGGGGGAGACCAAATGGCATATATCGCAGTCGAAGAGGGGCTAGGCAATGTACAAAAGGCCTTGAAAGAAGCTGGTTACCAGGTGGTAGGATTAGCTCCGGAAAATCTGGAGCGTGCTGGCGCTGTTGTGATCACCGGGGTAGACAACAATATGATGCAGCAGCAGGATATCAATACCAATGTCCCTGTGATCAATGCTTCTGGACAGAGCGCCCGGGAGATAGTGGAAGCTGTCCAAGAGCGCTTAATTTAAAATTAAAGTTTTTGATCTTAAATCTGGCTGCAATCTAGCTGTCTGGTACAGTCAGATCGCAGCCAGAACTCATTTATATGCTCATTCACTCTGGACTTTATCCAGAGATAAGGTTTTAGAACCTGTCATCTCTCTATTGTTTTTGTCCATCATGTATCCGGTTATAATGGCTTGAGCGATGCAGTCAGCCATTTTCATCACCTGGCAGAGCCGTGTATTCTGCAGAACCAGGTATTCGAGATAACCCCCGATGTTGACCACACCGGAAAAAAAGATCTCTCCTACAGGTGGTAGGGTTTTATGCACACCGGTACCTGGCTGAAGGTGTCCCTTTCCTATATTGATCGATCCTATATTTTTAAGTTGACCCAAGCATGCATCTACAGCGATAATAAGTGGATAAGGGAAACTTTCCTTGATCATTTGTATCTTTTCCTTAAGGTTGACTGCGTGTACAGGTTGATCAAGTGTGCCGTAAACAGGGAGCATCCCTGGTGCCAATTCATTGATGCGTGTACCGACAAGGGGTCCCAGGCTGTCCCCTGTGGAGCGGTCCGTGCCGATGGCAAGGAGCACCGGTTGGCGGTAGCCCTGAGGGTCTAATTCTCCCAGTAGTGTCGCCAACAGCTCGGCAAGTCTTTGTACGGCGTGTTTGTCAGCGGCGAAAACACGCCGTTCCTGCCTTAGGGTGGACATAATTGGTATTTTATTAGGGTTTGGGTTTACAAACATGCTTTTCTCCTCCCATAGTGCTTGTTCATTTCTCATTTAAGTAATATTCTGTAATGGACAGGTTTATGCTATGCAAGTGGCAAAAATAAGTATAATGGACTCTAAATATATATGTCCCATTGAAATGATTTTTAAACTGGCTCTCTCGAATAATCTGATGTGGAGGTTGTTTCATGGAAAAACAAGAACTGCTGCGGCGGCTGCCTGCTGTTCATGAGTTGGTGGACTCCTGTGGGCTAACAGCTTGTCCCCCACAGCTTTTGACTGCGGCTGCACGAGATGTTTTGTCCTATTGGCGAACAGGCATTCTGGAAGAGGGGTTGGTGCCGCCAGATTTTGATATACTGGCTGCTGAAGTGGCTGCTGCGGCCGAAAAAATGATGAGGCAAAATTTACGCCCGGTGGTCAATGCTACAGGTGTAGTGCTGCATACCAATTTAGGGAGGGCGCCTTTGAGTGAAGTTGCCTGTCAGGCTGTGCTCGATGTAGCCAGAGGATACTCCAATTTAGAGATGGATCTGGACAGTGGAGAGCGGGGTGAGCGCTACAGCCATGTTGAGGAGCTTCTTTGTAGGCTGACCGGTGCTGAAGCTGCTCTTGTTGTCAACAATAATGCTGGGGCTGTTCTCCTCTCTTTGCACGCCCTGGCCAAAGGGAAAGAGGTTGTTGTTGCCAGGGGAGAACTGGTGGAGATCGGCGGTTCTTTTCGCATCCCTGAGATTATGGCACAGAGTGGTGCAGTTCTGCGGGAGGTAGGGACCACAAACAGAACCAACCCCCGGGACTATGAGCAGGCTATCAGTCCAGATACAGCTCTTATTCTCAAGGTACATCCCAGCAACTTTCGTGTGCTGGGTTTCACTAGAGAGGTCAGGCGGCAAGAACTGGCAGCAATTGGCCAGAAATATCAGATTCCTGTTATGGATGATCTGGGCAGTGGTGTACTGGTCAACCTGCAGGACTACGGTATAGATCCTGAACCTACAGTTCAGGACACATTGGCTGCCGGGATTGATTTGGTTACGATCAGTGGGGACAAACTGCTAGGTGGTCCTCAGTCTGGAATTATCCTTGGGCGTGCTGATTTGATACGACAGCTTAAAGATGATCAATTGCTGCGGGTATTGAGGGTAGATAAGATGACCTTGGCTGCCCTGGAAGCCACTTTAAGAGCCTATCTGCAAGAAGATACACACAAAAACATTCCGGTTTTGCGTATGCTCTCTCTAACTGATGCAGAGTTGGAGAAAAGGGCTGTTGCATTAAAAGAACTGTTGACAGAGGTATTAGAGGATAGATGTGTTGTGGTTGTTAAATCAGGTATTTCTCGCGCAGGTGGCGGTTCACTTCCCTTAACTGATCTGAGGACAACACTTGTCGTTCTATACCCCAAGCAGATCAGCCCTGCAGAACTGGCAGAGAGGCTACGAATGGATGAGACCCCAGTGGTTGCGCGCTTGCAGGATGATAGTGTGCTTATTGATCCCCGTACACTGCTGCCAGGGGATGAGGAGATTTTGAGTAAGGCCTTACAGAGGGCCATGGATTAAGTTGTTAACAGGCAGTCTTTAGCTGTTTGGGTAGAGTGAAGGCTTTGTTTATGATATATTGTTTCATATGTGGCTATATTTCGTTTGTTGCAAGGAGTTCCTAATTAGATCTAAACGGAAGCAGCGATCTGATCGCGAAAACCTTTTAGTGATCGGTCGTGATTAAGAGGGTGAATTCAGTGGATTTGTTTCTCATTATTGGAACTGCCGGGCATGTGGACCACGGAAAAACAGAGCTTGTAAAAGCCCTGTCCGGTATCAATACTGATCGCTTAAAGGAAGAGAAGGAGCGGGGAATCTCTATTGAACTGGGATTTGCAACATTGCAATTAAGCAGGGGTATTACCGCTGGGATTGTTGATGTGCCAGGACATGAACGATTCGTTAAAAATATGCTGGCCGGAGCAGGAGGCATTGATCTGGTAATCTTTGTGGTGGCAGCAGATGAAGGTGTGATGCCACAGACCAGAGAACACTTAGATATTATAGAACTGCTCCAGATTCAAAAAGCGGTCGTTGCTCTCACCAAGGTGGATCTGGTAGATGATGAGGAATGGTTGATGCTGGTAGAGGATGATGTTCGGGAATTGCTTGCTCCTACTAGATTCTCTTCAGCACCTATTATCCCTACATCTGCAGTCACTGGGCAGGGAATTGATGAGCTGCGGGCGATCTTAGAAAAGATGGCACTGCAGGTCGAGCCTAAGCCCCAGGCTGGGGATGCCCGCTTGCCTGTGGACAGAGTTTTTACCATCACCGGGTTTGGAACAGTGGCCACTGGGACTCTTTTCAGCGGACAACTGCATATCGGGGATACACTGGAGATACAGCCTTCTGGCCTTACCGGTAGAGTGCGCTCACTTCAGGTACACAATAATAAAGTAGAAAAAGCACTTGCTGGACAAAGGGTAGCGGTTAATCTGACAGGTGTAGAGTTGGATCAACTGGCACGGGGGGATGTGTTGATCACTCCAGCTTCTTTTCCTGTGGTACGGCGGCTTACAGCCTCCCTGCATCTCTTGGAGAAGGCACCCCAACCTTTGAAAAACTGGCAGCGTGTTCGCTTTCATTTGGGTACAAAAGAAGCTTTCTGCAGGGTGCGGCTACTTGATAGAGATGAACTAAGCCAGGGGAGTACTGCCCTTGTTCAGCTGGACCTGGAAGAGCCGATCATTGCTGCGGTACATGACCGCTTTGTGATCAGGCGCTATTCGCCGATAACTACCATCGGTGGAGGGGAGATCGTTGAGGTTGGTGGAAGGCGTTACAAGCGCTTCCGTGAGGATGTGATTGCAGGCTTGGAGCGTAAACTGACAGGCACTCCCAGCACCAGGGTTGCTGAAGAGTTGAGTTCTGCTAAAAAGCCTGTTGCTTTGAGTGAACTGGCAGGGAGAACCGGCTTCAGCGAGGAAGAGATGGGGCAGATCCTCAATGATTTAGAAGCAGCCGGAGAGATTCAAGTGGTTCTTTCCTCTGAAAAAGATTTATTTGTTGTTCCATCATCCTTACAGGATAAATGGACTGAGGAGTTAAGGGAAGCCTTAGAAAAATATCATCACCGGTATCCCCTGCGCAGCGGCTATCCCAAAGAGGAGTTGCGCACTCGCCTGTGGAAACATCTTACCCCACGCTTATATCAGGCGCTTCTGGATAGATGGGTAGAGCAGGGTGAGATCATTGTGGGCGGCCAGAATTTAGCCCTTCCCGAATATACGATCAAGCTTACAGAGGAGCAGCAGAGGCAGATTGAAGAAATGAAGAAGATAATGGCGGAAAAACCCTTCTCTCCTCCAAGTATAGAGGATATTCAGGATATTCTGGGAAAGGACCTGGACCTGCTGCAGTACTGTATCCAACAGGGACTGCTGGTCAAGGTGGGGGAGGATTTTTGCTTTTTACAGGATGCGGTAAACCAGGCATGGAATTTTTTAGAAAATCACCTCATCGAGCACGGAGAAGTGACGATAGGGCAGGCCCGGGATATCCTAGGTACATCCAGGCGCTTCTGTCTTCCTTTATTGGAATACTTTGATCGCTTGAGAAAAACCCGTCGAATTGGAGACAAAAGAGTACTTTTATCTGTTCCAGGAAAAAACACCTCAACATAAAAAGGGATTCGTAGGCTATTTGACGAATAAAGCTTGAATAAAATTTTAGCTTTATGCTACCTTACTCCTGGAGGTAGCCCGAATGAATGGGGGGGGTTAGAAAGGGGGACGGTTGTTTAGGTGAAAATAAATGGCTAGTCAGATAGAAAGGTAAATATTTATCTGAAAATCGCCGTACAGACGTTGCTTTAGCTATGATAAGGTGTAACAGAGTTGGGGCATCAACTCTTGACGGAGTTGGAGTAAGACCGGCCTGCCTGTCGGCAGACAGGTTTAGCTGGCATCCTTCGATGATGCAGAGATCTCCTGCCTTCAGGTATGGAGAGTATGTCAAATTAAGAAGAGAGAGGAAAGTTGGAAGGAGATGTTTAGCTTGAATTTTAGGGGTAAAAAGGGAAAGTCTGTTGCTCTCCTGACAGTTTTGGTCTTTGTGTTAGGGATTTTTGCTGCAGGCTGTGGAGGAGGCTCTGAGACCTCATCTGCGGATGGTGATACGATAAAGGTGGGTCTCAACTTCGAACTATCAGGTGCAGTGGCTACTTATGGTACAAGCTGTAAGGACGGTGCCATGCTTGCTTTTGAGGAGATCAATGCAGATGGCGGTGTTTTGGACAAAGAGATAGAAGCTTTAGTACAGGATAACAAATCACAAAACAGAGAAGCGCGCAATATTGCTGAAAAGTTAGTTGGCGAAGGTGTTGTTACAATAATCGGACCAGCTACCTCTGGTAATGTGCAGGCTGAGGAACCGGTGCTCACCGCTGCTAAGATTCCGATCATAGCACCAGCGGCGACTGCTCCTGAGGTCACATATGATGAGAAGACAGATACTGTAAAAGACTATGTTTTTCGGGTCTGTTTCATCGACCCTGACCAGTCTCAGGTTATGGCCCAATATATCTATGAAGATCTGGGCTTCACAAAAGGCGCAATGATGGTAAATAAAGAGGATGAATACAGTATAGGTTTGGGTAATGCATTTAAGGAATTCTTCACAGAGCATGGTGGCGAAATTGTTGCTGAAGAAGGTTTTATTACAAGTGATACAGCGTTCAAGTCGCAATTAACCAGTATATCTTCTAAAAACGCTGAATTTATTTATATCCCTGCATACTACAACCAGGTGGGATTGATCATCAAGCAGGCGAGAGAATTGGGTATTGAGCTGCCTATGATGGGTGCTGATGGTTGGGATTCGCCGAAATTGTTGGATCTTGCTGGTGCAGAAAACCTGCATGACTGCTACTTCACCAACCATTATTCAATAGAGGATCCCGCAGAACATATTCAGAATTTCGTCAAAGCCTATGAGGATAAGTATGGCGCTACACCAGATGCCTTTGCCGCCCTGGGCTATGATGCCGGGTATTTGATCGCTGAGGCTATCAAGCAGGCTGGAAGTGCTGACCCGGTAAAGATCCAGGAAGCCCTGGCAAATATCAAAGACTTTGAAGGAATTTCAGGTAAAATGGCCATCGATGAAAAACACTATACAGTGAAAGATCTTTCGATCATTAAACTGGTGGATGGTAAGCAGACACTGATCAAAAAGCTGCAACCGGATCGTTAAATTATACGAGTTTGCAGGTGAAAATGGGGGGGCGCTAAGCCCTTCCCTTTTTCCTGCTGAAATAACAGATTTGGAGGTGAACCAATGGAGGACCTGTTGCAGCAATTGTTCAATGGATTGTCTCTAGGAAGCATTTATGCCTTGATTGCTGTGGGGTATACCATGATTTACGGTATTATCCAATTGATCAATTTTGCTCATGGCGATGTGATGATGGTGGGGGCCTATGTTGCACTTGGTGGTACTCTCATGGGTCTTGGATTTATCCCAAGTTTAGTGATTGCCATGATCACCTGTGCCATTTTAGGTGTGGTGATCGAGCGGGTGGCTTATCGTAAAGTGCGTCCTGTGAGTAGGTTGGCCGCTCTGACCAGTGCCATAGGTATGTCTCTTTTACTGGAATACACTATGATGTATTTCCTGGGAGCAGACATCCGCACATTTCCTCCTGGGGTCCTCACAGAGCGTAGCTACACTTTGGGAGGAATTATAATAACCAATAAAGATCTGCTGGTATTGGGGACTACAGTGATTTTGGTTGTTTTTTTGCAGTTTATTATTTACAGAACACGAACTGGAAAAGCGATGCGTGCAGTATCCTATGACGGGCAGGCGGCACAGTTGATGGGAGTCAATGTGAATTATACTATTGCCATTACCTTTTTTATCGGTTCAGCCTTAGCCGCTGCTGCAGGGATGCTGATCGGCATGTATTATAACTCTATTAATCCATTGATGGGAATGATGCCTGGATTAAAGGCATTTATCGCCGCTGTTCTCGGTGGTATCGGCAGTGTACCCGGGGCTATGCTCGGTGGGATTTTGCTGGGAATGACTGAATCATTGGTCGCTGGTTTCGGAGGCTCCATGTACCGGGATGCGGTTGCCTTTATCATTCTGATACTTGTTCTTTTGATCCGACCTACCGGACTGCTAGGTAAAGGCACTCAAGAGAAAGTGTAGGTGAAGGGTAATGATAAAGAAAAAACTACCAACTATTTTGATTTGTGTCCTATTGTTTGCCTTATTTGCTGTTGTACAAGTAGGAATCAGCAGTGGTTTCATATCTGGTTACTGGGTAACCAATATTTATTTGATAGGGATAAACATCATTTTGGCCGCCAGCCTGAATCTGATCAATGGAATTACAGGTGAGTTTTCATTGGGGCATGCCGGTTTTATGGCTGTGGGTGCCTTTGCTGGTGGTGTGATCACAACAAATCTGGGGCTTCCTTTTCTTCTGGCAGTTGTTGTCGGAATGTTGGCAGCGGCACTGGCAGGGTTAATTGTAGGGCTTCCCACTTTAAGGCTGAGAGGGTGACTATCTGGCTATTGCCACTTTAGGTTTTGGCGAGATCGTGCGTGTGATTTTGATGAATATCGATTATGTAGGTGGAGCTGCAGGCCTGATGGGTATTCCGGCTGTTGTCAACTGGCCGATTATCTTTTTTAGTGTCGTATTTACCATCTTGCTGATTAAGAAATTTTATCTGTTCTTCTCATGGAAGGGCCTGTCTGGCAGTGCGTGAAAGTGACACAGCTGCCCAGATGATGGGCGTTAATATCACCTATTACAAGGTTTTAGCCTTTGTGATCGGGGCAGCCCTTGCTGGGCTTGCCGGGGTTCTCTATGCTCATTACTACACGATTATTCAACCAAAAGAGTTCAGTTTTCTGCTCACCTTTGATGTATTGGTGATGGTCATGGTGGGTGGCTTAGGGAGTCTGACAGGTTCTGTGGTGGGAGCAGTACTGATCACTGTTGCTTCTGCTTTTTTACAGTCAATTCCGGAACTGCGTATGGTGATCTATGCAGCACTTTTGATCACTTCTGCTGTTTTCCGTCCCCAGGGATTGCTCGGTGAAAAGGAAGTCACAATGAACATATTCCGTAGGTGGGGGGGTGTTTTAAATGGCGCTGCTGGAAGTAAGCAAGCTCAGTAAGTCCTTTGGAGGGCTCGTTGCTCTCAACAACTTCAGCTTACAGTTGGAAGAAGGAGAGCTTGTGGGTCTGATCGGACCCAATGGGGCTGGAAAAACAACGATTTTTAATCTATTAACAGGTCTTTATCGGCCTAGCAGTGGCTCTCTGTTATTTAATGGCGTTGATCTCAATGGCAAGCATCCCCATCAGATCACTAAAATGGGCATGGCCCGTACATTTCAAAACATTCGCCTTTTTGGCAATCTGTCTGTTTTAGATAATATCAAGATCGCTTATCAGGTTGTTGTAAACTATGGCTTGCTCCCTGCTTTTTTTAGGGTGCCGCCCTTTTATCGCCGCGAAGAGCAGATCGAAGAGAAGTCACTGGCACTCTTAGAGATCTTTGATCTGAAGAAGCTTGCCCAGGAGAAAGCGAAAAATCTGCCTTATGGGGAACAGCGCCGTTTGGAGATTGCTAGAGCCCTAGCTACCAATCCAAAACTGCTGCTTCTCGATGAACCTGCGGCAGGTATGAACCCTAACGAAACAAGTGATCTTCTTGATCTGATCAAATGGATCAGAGATAAATTCAATCTGACGATAATTTTGATCGAGCATGATATGTCTCTGGTAATGGAGCTCTGTGAGCGGGTAGTTGTCTTAGATTATGGTTCTATTATCGCTGAAGGAACACCAAAAGAGATTCAGCAGAATCCGCGGGTGATCGAGGCCTATTTAGGAGAAGAGGAGGTGGCAGCATGGGAGAAGTAGCAAAAATGCTGGAGTTAGATGATCTTCATGTCCATTATGGTGCAATTTGGGCTCTGAAAGGGATTAATCTTACAGTAGGTAAAGGTGAGATTGTGAGCCTGATCGGGGCTAATGGAGCTGGTAAAAGCACCACACTGAGGGCAATTTCAGGAATTGTTAAAACCTCTTCAGGAAGACTCTCCTTTCAGGGCGAAGACCTCACCAAAGTGCCTTCACATGATATCGTGAAAAAGGGTATAGCCCAGGTACCAGAAGGGCGCCGTGTTTTTGCCAACCTCTCTGTGTATGAAAACCTGGAAATGGGTGCCTATACCAGGAATGATACAAAGGGGATCAAACAGGATTTAGAGGGAGTTTTGGATCGCTTTCCCCGTCTCAGGGAGCGTATCAGCCAGGTTGCCGGGACATTGAGCGGTGGGGAACAGCAGATGCTTGCTATCGGGCGTGCTCTGATGACACGGCCGAAGCTGATGCTGCTCGATGAACCCTCTATGGGGCTGGCACCTTTGCTTGTAAAAGAGATATTTTCTATCATCGAAGAAATAAATAAGGATGGTACTACCATACTTCTGGTGGAGCAAAACGCACGTATGGCTCTACAGATCGCTCATCGTGCATATGTTTTAGAGACAGGGAGAATTGTACTGGATGGCCCTGCTCAGGAATTGGCTACACAGGAAGATGTCAAAAAGGCGTATCTTGGCGGCTAAATAGTGGTTAGTCGTCGGTTGAAAGCATAGCCTGTTCTGCAGTTAAGGATTATGGATGCTGGAACCATATGGTTAACAATTATTTGTGAATAATTTATTGTTGGTTTGCTTGTGGCGATTGAAAGGTATCTGTAGTCAGGCTATTTCTAGGCAGCCAAGTAAAATATTTAAGGAGGCGGTTTTCATGCGTGTGCGTGATAAGATGACTTCCGATCCGGTATTCATAACACCGCAGACGACCATAGCTGATGCCTTGGCTATGATGCGGGAAGGAAACTTTAGGCGCTTACCTGTGCTGGACAGGGGTAAGCTGGTAGGAATCGTTACAGATCGGGATTTAAGTGAGGTTTCTCCCTCACCTGCCACATCATTGAGTGTTTTTGAGTTGAATTATCTGTTATCCAGCACAAAGATCAAGGCGATCATCAAAAAGCAGCAGGTGATCTCCATTTCCCCTGATGATTACCTGGAGAAAGCCGCTTTGGTGATGCGGGATCATCAGATTGGAGGCATACCTGTAGTAGAAGATAATAAACTGGTAGGCATTATTACGGAAAGTGATATTTTCGATGCCTTTATAGAGCTGATGGGTCTGCGAGATGCCGGTACAAGGCTAGAACTGATCTTAGATGACAAGCCGGGGATGCTGGTAAGGGTAGCAGAGATCGTCTGGAAAAATGGTGGGGATATCTCTCATTTGGCTGTTTTCCGTGATAGGCCTGAGAAAGCTAATCTTGTACTCCAGCTGCGGACAAAAGATATAGATACAATTGTTGAAACACTAAAAGAACAGGGAATTGTTGTAAGACTGGCTAAATGGAAAGGGCACGCTTAGTTAGTGGTTAGTGGTTGGTGGTTGGAGAAAGATATTGGGGCGGAAAATTGTCCAAGACAGTCTGGTCTTTCAGACTTCTGACCTCTGGTTTCCGATTTCCGCTTTTTCGGTTGGTGGTCAGTTTAGCAGTCGCCCTTTTGGTGATATATTGTCTATAGTGCTTTTGTGGACGAGCTCTGTGGGTTGTGATAAAATAATATATTCAGTGGGGGCGGCTTGTGCCTGGTGGTGCGCCTGGACTTCAAATCCAGTGGGAGGCGTGGTCGACACGTCTTCGGTGGGTTCGATTCCCACACGCTCCCGCCAAATTTTTAAATAATTAATATTAATCATTCAAAGCATAGATACTATTCAGTGTCTTATGCTTTTTTTGTTGTCCTGTGTCGGGATCGCAGCAGTTTGACAAAAGAAGTGAATTCGTCTAGCTAAATCTGGATATCGGGACTTAGTCAGGAGACTTCAGATCACTGAAGCAAAAATTGAAACTCCAACTTCTATCAGAGGGAGTCTCGGGATTAGACAAATTTATGCCTGCCGCCTCTTTACTGGGTTGCAGATGTGATTGACACCCCTCTCAATACTCTTGAAAGATCTCTAGTGTCCCGAATAATTTATGTTTAGCGAATAGCTTTTGATTAATAGTATTTTACTAAAATATCTTATGTTTATTTATTGTGTTCTTTATAGTAAAATAAGTATAAAATGAGAAGAAAGGAGTGATATAAAGATGGCTGCTAAGTCTGAGCGACTTTTTGAAATACTGAAAAAGAGGATTGTTCATCTGGAATACAGCCCTGGCCAGGTTCTCAATGAGGCAGAAATCGCCAGCGAATTTGGTTTGAGCAGGACGCCTGTGCGCAAAGCCTTTGAACAGCTTAAAAATGCCAATCTGATGGAGATTATACCCAGGTATGGGGCTCAAGTGGCACCTATCGATTTTAAGTATATGAAATCGGTATTTGAGGTGGATCGCCAGTTAGAAGGCTTTGCTGCCAAATTGGCGGTGGATAGAATAACAAATGAGAAGATCGCCGAACTAGAGGCTATTATCGAAAGAATCAAAAATTACGATATAGAAAAAGAATATAAACAAATAATTATAGAAGATGAAAAATTTCATGAAATTATTTTTAAAAGCTGTGGCAATCCCTGCCTTGTAGAGATCCTTGGTAATCTGCATATGCACACAGAGCGGCTTTGGATCTATGTGCAAAAAGAGATCACAGATGCCAATCTTTTCCTGGATACCATGCCGCAGATAGTCCAAGCTATAAAAGTAAGGGATGCAGAAAGGGCAGAGAAAGAGGCACAAAAGCATATCGATATCTTTGTGGAGAGGATCAAGCAGGAGCTTTTATAAAGATAGCTCTTAGCTGTCCTAATCCTTGGCCGACTTTTTCTAAAGAACAACATCTCTGGCCAAGGTGATGATCGCTTCTGCCAGGGGGATTGCAACAAAAAGAACAAACATTAGCATCTGATCGTAAACACTCTTTGATTAACTGCAGTATGCTGACAAAAACTATTTATTAGTGTTTATTGCTTGAAGAAGTAGAAGAGTTTCGTGCTTTACATCTTCATGGATAATAGATTGTAATTGGTAAAATGATATACTTTTATTGAAAAACTTTAAAAATACAGAAGGATTTTCAGAAAGACTGTTGAAAATATCTTAATAATACGAGTAATATTTTTGTGAAATACATTATGGTTTTTACATTTGATGGCAGGTCATGGAGATTGTTATCATGTTGAAAGGAGGAAGGTAATTTGTCCGAAGTTTATGATGTGATTGTAGTCGGTGGAGGGCCTGCAGGGCTGTCAGCTGGCATCTATGGTTCAAGATCTCGCTTAAAAACTGTCATTCTACAGAAGGGAACACCAGGTGGCCAGGCAGCAACAACTGAGGAATTAGAGAATTATCCAGGTTTTCCTAGAGGAACAACTGGTCCTGGTCTGACTCAGGCTATGGCTGAGCACGCCCGGAGTTTTGGTACAGAGATACTCAATGAAGAGGTAGTTGAACTGGAGCTGGAGGGGAGTACTAAGATTGCTCGTACAAGGAGCGGCAAGGAGTATACCGCTAAAATTATGATCCTGGCCTCCGGAGCTGCTCCTCGAACATTGGATGTGAAAGGTGAAAAGGAGCTGCGGGGAAAGGGCGTTTCCTACTGTGCTACCTGTGATGCAGACTTTTTCGAAGAACTCGATGTGGTAGTGGTGGGCAATGGCGATGCTGCTATTGAAGAGGCTATGTACCTAACGAAGTTTGCGGAAACCGTGACGATTATCGTTATCCATGATGAAGGAATCCTGGACTGTAATAAGGTCAGTGCAGAAAAAGCATTTGCCAACCCCAAGATAAAATGGGTTTGGAGCTCTGTTTTGGAGGAGATTAAAGGGGACGGAATCGTGGAGAGTGTTGTCCTCAAGAACATCAAAACAGGTGAGCTTACTGAAATGGAAACAAATGGGGTTTTCTTTTTTGTAGGTACTGTACCTGAAACAGAACTGCTCAAGGGAAAGGTAGACCTGACTGAACAGGGTTATATCATCACCAATGACCTTATGGAGACATCTGTTCCAGGAGTATATGCAGCAGGGGATGTCAGGGATAAGTACCTGAGACAGGTGGTTACCGCTGCTAGTGATGGGGCGATTGCGGCTGTCGCTGCAGAAAAGTATTTGGCTGAAGAAGAAGGTTTTCAAGAGCAGGTTTTAAATTCAGAAAAACCGGTGATGGTTGCTTTTTGGGCTCCTCAGGCTGAGGAAAGTATTGCTGTCATATCAGAGCTGGAGAAACTCGCTGATGAACGAGAAGATGTCAATCTGGTGAAGATCGATACATATCGTAACCAAAGGACTGCCAAGAGATATGGTGTGGAAGAGATACCGAGTGTTTTGTTCTTTAATAAAGGGAAAGTTGTAGCGAGTATATCTGGCCGTTTCAGTCGGGAAGATGTGATGAAGCGGCTCGATTTTGTAAATAAATAAGCAAAAGCTGAGGAGGTGAACATAATGCTGGAAGTGGATAAGAAAAATTTTGAAGAAGAGGTTCTGCAAGCTGAAGGTTTAGTTGTGGTAGACTTCTGGAGCCCTAAATGTGAGCCCTGTAAGGCGTTGATGCCTCATGTAGCAGAGTTGGCTGAAAAGTATCAGGGAAAGGCCAAGTTTTGTAAACTGGATACCGCATCCAATAGGAGACTGTCGATTAGCCAGAAGGTAATGGGGCTTCCGACAATTGCCTTTTACAAAAATGGAGAAAAGATTGATGAATTGACCAAAGAAATAGCTATTGAAGATGTGGAAGCCAAACTTAATGAATTACTTTAATGTTACACTGACACATCATACTGGACACCTGCCAAAGTATGGCACAGATTTTGCAATGTAAGTTATATAGGGTGTGCTGCTCTAATGCATAAATACTGGATATTTCAGAAGGCACTAACACAGAATAACTATATTAAATGAAAGGAGATATGCCAGATGCTAGAGGATAAAAAAGTCGCTATCCTTGGTGACCGGGATGGTATTCCTGGACCTGCCATTGAAGAGTGCCTCAAAGCTGCTGGTGCGGAGATAGTATTCTCGACAACAGAGTGCTTTGTCTGAACCGCGGCTGGAGCGATGGATCTGGAAAACCAGGCACGGATCAAGGATCTTTATGACAAGTACGGCAAAGATGATTTAATCATTGTTCTCGGTGGAGCAGAAGCAGAGGCTTCTGGATTGGCTGCCGAGACTGTGGCAACAGGTGATCCGACCTATGCAGGTCCATTATCCGGAGTCTCGTTGGGACTCAAGGCCTATCATATCTTTGAACTTAAAGAGGAAATTCCTGCTGAAGTTTATGAAGAGCAGATCAGTATGATGGAAATGGTGCTAGATGTTGATGAAGTAATTGAGGAAGTTAGGACCTATCGTAAATAATTTATAACAGCAGAATACTGCAAAGGGTAATGGGTATAATTACCCTATCCCCCCTTACCCATTACCCTTTGCGACTATTATAGGTAGGAGGTGAATCACTGATGAATTTCCCAGTTATCAAAGGAGCGGCTTATGCCTTAATTCAGGTCAGCGATCTGCTCCTTCATCAGGGCACAACACAAACAACTGAACGCCGCGTTAACGCCCAATCAGAACACTTGCAGAAATTGCCGGAACACTTGAGAAGCTTTGAAGATGCTGTCAGCTATCCACCCAATCAGGCCTATATCGGCAACATGCTGCCAGATGATCTACAACAAATACCCCGTCCCTGGTTTGAGAATCCTGTAGCAAACGCAAGCCGTCAGGGCAGGTTTGGCGAAATCATGCCAGAGGATGAGTTTTACGGGTTGATGAAGATTGTGGACAGCTTTGAACTGGTGATCTTGGAAGGGACCTTTCAGACAACTGTTAAAGAAAAGCTGCTGAAACACCCGGTGCTTAAATGTATCAAAGAAATCAGTAAACTGGATGATGAACCAGGTAGTCCTGAGAATATCGAAGAACTAGTTGCTGAGCAAGCTGCCCAACCCCTCTATTTTGAGGGTAAACTGGTCGGTTGTGTGAAAAAAGCTCATCAATTCGATGAGGCTTTATCCTCAGAAGTTATGCTGGGTAATCTAGCCAACAAAGCATCATCTGTCCTTACTGTAAAACTATTGCTGGATAGAACAGATCTGAATCCTAAAGATGTGGGGTATATCGTTGAGTGTTCTGAAGAGGCATGTGGTGATATGAATCAACGGGGTGGCGGTAATTTCGCCAAGGCTATTGGCGAGCTCTGCGGCTTTGTTAATGCCACAGGTTCAGATACCCGCAGCTTTTGTGCAGGCCCATCCCATGCTCTTGTAGAAGGGGCAGCTCTTGTGCAGTCGGGAATCTACAGTGATGTGGTTGTAGTTGGAGGTGGTTGTACAGCTAAGTTGGGCATGAACTCCAAGGATCATGTGAAAAAGGGGTTACCTGCGCTTGAAGATATGCTGGGCGCCTTTGCAGTTCATATTTCAGAGAATGATGGAAAAAGTCCTGTGATCAGGACAGATGCTATCGGACGTCACACCATTGGTTCAGGGGCCTCTCCTCAGGCAGTAATGACTGCCATTGTCACCGATCCTCTGGATAGGATCGGCTATAAGATCACAGATATCGACCGCTATGCGGCTGAGATGCAGAACCCTGAGATTACAGAGCCTGCCGGAGCGGGCAATGTGCCCCTGTCCAATTATAAAATGATCAGTGCACTGGGTGTGAAAAGAAAGGAAATCGACAGGAAGGAGCTTATGCAGGCTGTCGACAGCTTTGGTATGCCTGGCTATGCACCGACACAGGGACATATTCCCTCAGGGGTGCCCTTTATCGGACATGCCTACGACCTGATCATGGAAGGCAAAATCGATAGGGCTATGATTATCGGTAAAGGCAGCCTTTTCCTGGGTAGATTGACCAATCTGTTTGATGGTGTATCCATGATCATAGAGAAGAACAGTGGCAAGGTTGATAAAGGCTTTGATCAGGAAGGGGTACGCAAGGTGATCGCTGAGGCAATGCGCGAAATTGCCAAAACCCTTAAGGAATAAGAGGTCAGGGGACGGTTCTCAATCTGCTGATACAAAAAGGGAACCGAAACTCCAGTAAAGCTAGAGCGCTTTTAGGGAAGGAATTGGTGCCCATGACAGTAAAAAAAATCGGACCAATCACGAGAACCGTCCCCGTGATTGGTCAGGAAGGAGGGTGAGATAGTGGATGACAAGATGATCAGTGCAACAATTGCTGAAGTATTCGAAGAAATTGCTGATGCTTTAGAGACCGGTTCATATGGCAAAAAGGTCAGGGTTGGCCTCACCATTCTGGGGAGTGAGCATGGTGTAGATGAGTTGGTAGCTGCAGCTGAGCTAGCCATGAGACAGAGCGGTGATCTGGAGGTTGTGCTAATCGGTCAAGGGGTTGAGAGTGATTTGGAACTGCTAGAAGTGGCAGATGAACAAGAGGCTCATGCCAAAATGGATCAACTGCTGCTTAGCGGCGAGTTGGATGCGGCGGTAACTATGCACTACTCCTTTCCTATCGGGGTATCTACAGTGGGAATGGTGGTCACTCCGTCAAAAGGGAAGGAGATGCTGTTAGCTACTACTACAGGCACCTCTGCCACAGAAAGGGTAACAGCTATGTTAAAAAATGCCATATACGGGATCGCTACAGCCAAAGCATGCGGCAGACCGAATCCTACTATAGGCATTTTAAATATAGATGGAGCCAGACAGGTAGAAAGGGGATTGCGGAAACTACAGGAAGGCGGATATCCTCTCTGTTTTGCTGAATCTGCCAGAAGTGACGGTGGGGCGGTGATGAGAGGAAACGACCTGTTAATGGGAGTTCCTGATGTGATGGTTACCGACAGTCTGACAGGCAATGTGCTGATGAAGATGTTTTCCGCCTACAACAGCGGCGGATCTTATGAAACCCTGGGCTTCGGTTATGGCCCCGGAGTAGGGGAGGACTATGACCGTATCATCTGCATTATCTCCAGGGCATCAGGTGCCCCGGTCATAGCCGGAGCGATTCGTTTTGCTGCTCAATGTGCTAAAGGTAAGCTTTTGGATAAAGCCAGAGAGGAATTCAGTGTGGCTAAAAAGGCTGGTTGGCAAGAATTAATGGATTCACTGGCAGCAGCGGCCGTTCCTAAAGAATCTGCTGAAACCGTAACCCCTCCGCCGAAAAAGACGGTCACTGAGGAAATTCCGGGAATTGATGTGATGGAACTGGAAGATGCGGTGCATGTCTTATGGAAAGAAAATATCTATGCGGAGAGTGGCATGGGCTGCACAGGTCCCATCATTATGATCGCCCCGGATGATAAAGAGACTGCAGTCAAAATCTTGCAGGAGAGCGGATACCTGTAAGAGTGGTGGTTAGTGGTTGGTCGTTAGTCGTTAGTCATTTCTTACTTTCAGACTTCTGACTTCCGGCTTCAGACTTCTGTTTTCCCGGGAGGGTGAGTTGCCTTGAGGAAAAAGATCGTTACAAATAACCCTTTGGTACAGAATAAATACACCGATAATGTGCTGTATATCGATGGAAATGTTGAGCAGACCTTGATCAAAGTAAGAGATATGGTTTATGAAGGGTATGAATTGATAAGCCATCCTCTGCCGGCTAGCTTGAGGATGCTCTTTTCCCCTTACCGCTCTATTGTTATTGGGAAAAAGCAGAAGAAGGTTGATTTCATGCAGGCAGAGATCGCAGAAGAGAGTATTCACAAGTACAACACGCATATGAACAGCAGGCAAAAGGATGAGGTGAATAGTGAAGGCTATCAGATGGTTGACCTCATTCTCCTAGAATCCGCTCTTAATGACGAGCAGGGTAGATGGTAGTATGCAACAGGAACTGTCCCCAATGCATTTAAAAGGGGAGACTCAGAAAAATCATCAGGGGGTGAGTTGTTTTGAAACTCGAGATCGGGAGAATCAATATCAAAGATGTTCAGTTCGGTGATCAAACATTTGTAAAAGATGGCATATTAACAATTGATAAGGCAGGCTTGGTAGCCACCCTGAAGGAAGATGAAAGGATCAAGGATGTGGAGATCGATCTTGCCAAACCAGGAGAAAAGGTAAGGCTTATACCGGTTAAAGATGTTATTGAACCGAGAGTAAAGGTTGAGGGAACAGGGGCAGGATTTCCCGGTGTTACTTCTAAAACCACTCAGTGTGGCCAGGGAAGGACAAATGTTCTATACGGAGCAGCTGTTGTCACAGTAGGAGATATTGTCGGCTTCCAGGAGGGAGTTATCGACATGTGGGGGGAAGGTGCCAAATGGACACCCTTCTCTAAAACACTAAATGTGACCGTGGACATTAAGGTTGTAGAGGGCCTAGATACCCATGCACATGAGGAAACAGTCAGAGTGGCGGGCTCTGAGAGCTGCCGAATTCATCGGACAGGCCGGCAAAGAGATAGAACCTGATGAGGTATTGACCTATGAGATGGGTGGGATCTTTGAGGAGACAGAAAAATACCCTGATCTTCCCAAAGTTCTGTATGTGGAAATGATGATCACCCAGGGGCTCTTACATGATACTTATATTTACGGTGTCAATGCCCAGTACATACTTCCTTCAATATTACATCGCCAATGAAGAGCTGGACAACGCTGTGATCAGCGGCAACTGTGTGGCTGCCTGTGACAAGATCACTACATATCAGCACCAGAACAACAGCGTCATCCTTGACCTTTACGCCCAGCACGGCAAAGAGATTAATTTCATGGGTGTGATCATGGTCCCTGAGCACACAACACTTTCAGGCAAACTGCGTGCATCTGACTATACAGTGAAGTTGGCGAAGATGCTGGGTGCAGATGGTGTTGTTGTCTCTGAAGAGGGATATGGAAACCCGGATTCCGACCTGTTGATGATCTGCAAGAAGTGTGAGGACGGCCGGTATCAAAACTGCCTTGATCACTGACGAATGTGCAGGCAGGGATGGCATGTCTCAACCACTGGCTGACACAGCGTCTGAGGCAGTAGCTGTGAGCATCCACCGGTAATGTGAGCCATGTTGTCACACTGCCTCCTGCCGATAGAGGTGATCGGCAATCCGGAGGCTATCTCTGTACTGGCAGGTGGCTGGGATGGCGCCCTGCTGGAAGATGGCACACTGATGTGTGAGCTGAACGCGGTGATCGGTGCCACCTCTGAGATCGGGTACCATAACGTTACCTGCAGGTTATACTAAGTTCTGTGCGAAAGGAGGATGTGACATGTCTGACAAATTCAAAGTTCTATACTATGTAAACCAGTTTTTTGGACAGGTCGGTGGAGAGGATAAAGCAGGAATGCCTCCAGAGTACCGCCCGGAAAAGGTAGGCCCTGCCATGGGGTTTCGAAGGCGCTCTGAAGGGTGAGGGTCAGGTAGTTGGCACGATCATCTGTGGTGACAACTACTTTAATGAGAACAAGGAAGCATCTCTGGATTTTATTCTGAAAACAATCAAAGAAACAGCTCCTGATGTGGTAGCTGCAGGCCCGGCATTCAATGCCGGAAGGTATGGTATGGCCTGCGCTGAGCTGGCCAAAGCGGTTGTTGAAGAATTAGAGATTCCAGTAGTAACTGGTATGTATGTGGAAAACCCGGGTGTGGATGTTTGCAGGGATAAAGCTATTGTCTTCAGCACAGCCGATTCGGCTGCTGGGATGAGAAAAGCCCTGCCTGCCATGGCTTCTCTGGCCACCAAGCTGGCCAAGGGAATTGAACTGGATGCACCAGAAAAAGAGGGCTATATCCCTGCTGGCATGAGAAAGACACTGTTTGAGGAAAAAAGAGGTTCCCAGCGGGCAGTGGATATGCTGCTTGCCCGTTTCAAGAGGGAAGAGTTTACAACAGAAATGCCCATGCCGGTCTTTGATAATGTTGATCCTGCTCCTGCCATCAAGGATCTGAGCAAGGCGACCATCGCTTTGTGTACCTCAGGGGGCATTGTTCCGGAGGGTAACCCAGACGGAATTCAGTCAGCCAGTGCCCAAAAATGGGGCAAATACGATGTCAGCGGTATGAGCGGTCTTAAAGCTCCTGACTTCTACTCTACTCATGGCGGCTATGATACCGCTTACGCCAATGAGCATCCTGATCGGATCGCTCCCCTGGATATGCTTAAGGAGTTCGAAGAGGAAGGCTATATCGGCAAGGTCTATGATTGGTTCTTTACAACAACAGGAACAGGAACATCGGTCAGCAATGCGCAGAAATTCGGCACTGAAATCGGCCAGATCCTGAAAGATGCCGGTGTCGATGGGGTTATACTCACCTCCACATGAGGTACCTGTACTCGTTGCGGTGCAACGATGGTCAAAGAAATCGAAAGATATGGTATCCCCATCATTCACATGGCGACAATCACCACGATTTCAGAGTCTGTTGGCGCTAACAGGATAGTTCCTACTGTTGCTATCCCACATCCGGTGGGTAATCCACAGCTAAATGCCGAGGATGAACATGCTCTGAGGAAAGAGATGGTTAAAAGAGCGCTTGATGCGCTTGCTACAGAGATCACAGAAATAACCCATTTTGAGTAACCCATTTTGAGTAAAGATTGACATAGCTGGAAGTGCCAGCTGTTACTTAGAAAAGTGATCTAGTAGAGCCCTCATTGTTGCTAGCTGCGGATAATGGAGGGCTCTCTATTTTGTGCCTGAAAGCAGATTCCAAGGGGACAGCCCCCTGGCAGCTCCGTTCTTCAAAATAATGTCCTCAAAGATGAACAAGATAGATAGTATCATGCAACAGCAACCGTTCCCAGTGCATATCCCCGTGCATATTTTTTTCCAACCACCAACCACCAACCACCAACGACTAACCACCATTATCTTCCTTGACAATCCATCAATAAAACATTAACATAATTGCTAGTAGTATCAGTATGTTTATTTATAGCCAAAAAAATGTGCAAAACCATTTTATAGACAGAACGACCGAAATTTTCCGGAGACCTCCGGGAGATTTTTTTGTTTATTTAGGAAAGGGGTTATTCTATTGGGCAACTTTGATGATCAGCCATCATCGCCGGAAGAGATCGATTTGCTGGTTAATGGGTTGGTTTCTGAACAAACAGCTGCTCAGGAATCAGAACTCGATGATCATACCGAAAAGATAACAGTTCATTCAATAAAATTTGCTTCCTTTGAGCAAAAGGATGGGATAAAGCAGAGTGAGAAAAGAGGAATGGAATTACTTTATGATGTCCCCCTCCAACTTTCAGTGGAATTAGGGAGGACAGAAAAGACACTGAGAGAGATCCTCGATTTGAGCCCAGGTGCTCTTATCGAACTTAATAGGTCAGCTGGTGAACCCCTGAATGTTCTGGCAAATGGAAAGTTAGTAGCTGTGGGAGAAGTAATCGTCCTTGATGAGAATTATGGAATCAGGATCAAGGGGATTCTCAACGAAGAGGAGAGGCTTGCCAAGATCGGCAGTCGGGGATAGGAGGAGAATGTATCAGTGAGAGTAGGGTGGTGAAAGAGTTGAAGGTCAAGTGCTTCTATGGAAATAATCTTCTAGAGACCCTGGTTAAAGTAAAGGCTGAGATGGGCAGTGATGCTGTAATTGTTAAAATCAATAAACGACGCAAAAAGGGTCTTTTAGGTTTTTTCAAGCCTCCCGGTGTGGAAGTGATCGCGGCTGTGGACAACAAGAAGCACGAAGTTCCAGCAAATGCTGCTTACAAAGAAACTGAAAGAGCATGGGTAAATATGGGAGCAGTTCTCCGAAAGGCAGTCACAAAATATGACTTACCCCAAAGTTTTCCAATGCCTATTCGAAGATTTACTGGCTAAAGATGTTGATGAAAAGTTAGCCAGAGAGGTTATTGACCAAGCCCTACATCAAGTGAAACAGCCGCTCTGGGATGATCAAAGGACGGTTAAGGATGCAGTGCTGGGAATTATAACTGAATACATATATAGGTTTAAGAGGTGTCCTGTCGGGGAGAAGGGGCGCATCGCCTTAATCGGACCGACTGGTGTAGGGAAGACAACAACTATCGCCAAATTGGCGTCCATCTTTTCTGTTATAGATGAGAAATGGGTAGCATTAATAACACTCGATACGTTTCGGGTTGGTGCTGTAGAGCAGTTAAAAACCTATGCAGATATTATTTCTATTCCGATCGAGGTGGCACATACTCCTCAGGAACTGCGGGCTTCATTAGCAAAGCACGATGATAAGGAGATAGTGTTGATCGATACAGCAGGGAGAAGCCCTTATAACAAACTTGAAATTGCTAAAACGAAAGGTTTTTTAGATGCCTGCCCTGGTGTTGATGTGTATCTTGTACTCAGTGCAGCTGCCAATCGAAAAGACATGGTGGAAACTGTGAATAGATACAGCCAGATAAACATCACTAATTTGATTTTCACAAAACTGGATGAAACGAATAGTTATGGTAATATTTTGAACATCATCAATGAATATGAACAGGGAGTAGCCTATATCACCACAGGTCAAAATGTGCCTAATGATATCGAAGCACCGGCCCCAGAAAAAATCGCCAAACTAATTCTGCAGGGGAGAGATTATCTTGGAGGGTCGAAGGAGGAAACTGTAAGTCTCTTCACACATTAAGGGTTCCTATTGCTGATGGCTTGGGAAGGATAAGCATATGGAGGGAGCGGAAGAGCAGATATTATGAATATAAATGATGCTAAAGCAGGGCTCAAAAAACGTCTGGGCTTTGCCCCCGATTTTTTTAATAAGCTCGATAAGAAAAAGAAAATCCTATTTGTTAGTGGAGCTGTTATTTGCCTGGTGATCACCATTATGCTGATCAGGTTTGTTACAAAGTCCAGTATTGTTCCTCTCTATACCGATATCGATCTCCGGGATGCAGCAGCTATTACTGAGTATTTAGAAGACAAGAATATATCCTATGAGCTAAAGGATGAGGGAGGCACAATCCTCGTTCCGGAGGATCAGAAATATCAGATTAGGCTGGATCTGGCCAATAATGGTCTACCTCAAGGGAATGTTATTGGATTTGAGTCATTTGATGAGATGCGTTTCGGTGAAACAGAAAGCACACAAAAGGTAAGGTATACTGCGGCTTTGCAGGGTGAACTGGAGAGAACAATCAGTAAGATTGAAGGGGTTGATGATGTACGTGTGCATATCGTCATGCCTGAAGAATCCCTGTTCGTAGAGGATAAAAAAGAAGCCACCTCCTCTGTATTTTTGAACCTAAAACCGGGGTATAGCCTAAAGGACACACAAGTGCATGGCATCACCCGCCTGGTAGCCAGTGGTGTGGAAGGCCTTACTGCGGAAAATGTGACTGTTGTCGATTCTGAAGGGAATGTGCTCTCAGACAGCATCGGTGAAAAAAACCAGATTGGTGGAAAGTTCACTGCGGATCAGTTGCAGTTGAAGCTCGATTATGAAAAACGGCTAAACAATTCTCTACAGAGCATGTTGGAGCGTGTGGTGGGATCCGAAAAGGCTGTTGTCCGCTCTAATGTGGTCTTTGATTTTGATCAGGTGGAGATCAGCCAAGAGGATTACGGGGATAGAGAGATTAGAAAAAGTCATACAATCGAGGAAACCTCAACAGATGGTGCTGCAGCCCAGGGACAGCCAGGCACGGGAGCGAATATCCCCGATTATCAGCAGGTTGAAAACCAGGAGGGTACATATAATCAGAAAACAGAAAAAATAATTGATTATGAAATTGATAAAGAGACTACACATCGATTGGCAGCACCCGGAAAGATCGAACGGATTTCTGTATCGGTGCTATTGGGGGATGAGTTCACTCTTCAACAACAGCAGATGATTGCGGATATGGTTGCCTCAGCAGCAGGGGTTCGCCCAGAAAGTGAGGATAGGGTGACAGTAACCTGTCTGCCATTTGGCTCTGTAGAGGAGGAGGCAGGGCAGGGAATAGGCGGCTTTTGGAACCGCAGTCTGTGGTTCATCATTATAATTATCATTTTGGTGGCTGCTTTTCTGCTGTTCTGGCTGCTGCGCAGAAACAAAACAGAGACTATGTACAGTGAACAGGAAGCGATGGTTCAGGACCTGCTGAATTTAAAGCAGCAGGAAATCATGACGCCTTCACCAGAGCAAAAGGAAGAGAAAGAGATGCTGGGAAAATTGAGAAAACTTGCTAGGAACAATTCAAAGGATACTGCGGAAGTGCTCAAATCCTGGCTTTCTAATGATCAGAGGTGATGAAATGTGACTCGGCTAACGAGCAGTCAAAAAGCAGCTGTCCTGCTGCTCACTTTAGAAGAAAATAGTGCGGTTCAAGTTATGAAACAGTTAGATGAGTGTGAACTTGAACAGCTATGCTTGGAAATCGCCAATCTCGGGAAAGTAACACCAGAGATGGTCAAGGATGTGGCTGAGGAATTTTATGAGATGTGTTTGGCCAATCAATATATCAACAGTGGTGGGATCGATTATGCCCGTTCACTGATGGAGAAAGCCTTGGGTCCAACAAAAGCTAATGATATCATCAATCACCTTACAGCTACATTAAAAGTGCGGCCCTTTGACTCTCTGCGTAAAACAGATCCTGCACAGCTGCTCGAATATATTCATAATGAGCACCCGCAGACCATTGCTTTAGTCCTGGCACACTTATCTCCTGAGCAGGCAGCTGGAATTATTTCTGGGCTTGCTCCTGCAAAGCAGACAGAGGTAGCTTACCGGATGGCTGTTATGGACAGCACATCCCCAGATATCATTAAAGAAGTGGAGCGTATCCTGGAAAAAAAGCTGTCAGCGGTTGTTTCTCGAGATTATACCAGTGTGGGAGGGGTCAACTCAGTTGTTGAAGTTTTGAACAGGGTTGACCGTTCGACAGAAAAGATGATCCTGGAGACTTTGGAGGGCAAGAATCCGGAGTTGGCGGAACAGGTCAAAAAACTTCTCTTTGTCTTTGAAGATATTGTGCGACTGGATGATCGATATGTACAGCTGGTTTTAAGCAGGATCGACCAGAGGGATCTGGCACTGGCTCTAAAGGGTGCTGCTTCCAGTGTCTATGAAAAGATCGAACAAAATATGTCCAAACGGGCTTCCCAAATCCTGAAAGATGAACTGGCATTTCTGGGGCCAGTGCGGATCAGAGATGTGGAGGAAGCCCAACAGAGAATTGTCTCTGTTATCCGTAAATTGGAGGAGCAGGGGGAGATTATTATCGTCAGGGGTAATGAAGACCAGGTAGTTATATAGGAATGAAAAAAATGAATAGTTGTTGGTTGGTCGTTCGAATTTCTTATAGAAAGGGGGTGGGAATTTGATCAGGGGTCTATACACCGCAGCGGCTGGTATGATGGCCAGGGAGGCAGAGGTCGATGTTATTTCCAATAATATGGCTAATGTAGATACTCCTGGCTACCGCAAGGATGAGGCCTTGGCTGCTTCTTTTCCCAAGATGTTGTTGTCACGTATCGCTGAACAGAGAGCTGTAGTCGGAGTAATGGGAACAGGCTGTATAATTGATGAAGTAGCCACATCATTTGCAGAGGGTACTATGCGTATGACCGGGCACCCCTTTGATCTGGCTCTCCATGGCAATGGCAATGCCTTCTTTACAGTAAGGGATGAAGATGGTGAGCTCTTATATACCAGAAATGGCAACTTTGTCTTGAATGAAAACAGGATGTTGGTGACCGGTACAGGTGATGTGGTGCTCGGTGAGATCGCTGGAGAGCCTGTAGAGATCTTTGTACCTACCGGTAACCTGGTTGTTGATGAAAGTGGTTATCTGAATGGAGCTGTTGATACTGATGGTCGGAATGTAACCCGGCTTTACCTGAGGGCAAAACCGGATGATGCTCTATGGGAAAAGAGGGGTGATACCATATTTCAGGGCGAAGCCCAGGAACCGGCGGGGCTTGTCAGGGTAGAACAAGGGGCATATGAGGGTTCTAATGTAGATCAGGTAGAAGAAATGATCAAATTGATCACTGCCACACGAGCCTATGAAGCCAATGCTAAAGTAATACAAATTACTGACAGCACTTTAGATAAGCTGGTCAATAGTGTAGGCAGTGCTTGAGCAGGGGCTGGACCTTTTTAAGGAGGCCTCTAAATGGGCGCTGATCGAACGAGGCGCCCCTTTATCTTGCAAATAGAGGAGGGCTGTAAATATGCTGCGTGCTCTTTATTCTGCCGCTTCTGGTTTAGTGGCACAGCAGTTCAATATCGATACCATCTCCAATAACCTGGCCAATGTTAATACAACAGGCTATAAAAAGATAAGACCCGAGTTTCAGGATCTGTTTTATTCAAGATTACAAAGACCTGCAGCAGAGCGGGGAGAACCGCCACTGGGGTTGTTAGTGGGGCATGGTGTAAGGCCATCTGGTTCACAGAGCTTAATGGATCAGGGGAATCCGCAGAAGACCGATAATGCTCTGGATGTTGCCCTTATGGGCCGCGGCTTTTTTGTGGTGAGTGAGGATCGGGAAGGCTTGAACAGGTTTTATACCAGAGATGGCAGCTTTAGGCAGGATGCTGATGGGGATATTGTGACAAGTGATGGCTATTATGTTTTAAGTGAAAACTGGAATGTGATTAATATTCCTGGTAGTGCACAGGAGATCAGTATTGACAGGAATGGTTTGATCAGTTACACCTTGTCTGGTGATGATCAAGCTATAAATGCCGGCAGACTAGGTGTAGTACGATTTGCCAATCCTGTAGGCCTGGCAAGGGAAGGGCATAATCTTTACCAGGTCACAGCAGCATCTGGCAACCCACAAGCGGGTACAGCTGACAGCACTGTGGAGCAGTACTATCTTGAATCAGCAAATGTTCAGGTTGTTGATGAAATAATAAATTTAATAACAGCACAGAGGGCTTATGAATTAAATTCAAAAGCTGTTCAGGCAGCAGATGAGATGCTTGGCATCGCCAATAACCTGCGCAGATAGTTACCTATTATTTCAGGATGCCTTTAATAAAATAAAAGGGGCAGAGTTCTCCGCTCTGTCACCAAACAATAGACCACCCTAGTTCAGAGGTGGTTTATTGCTATTTAGCCCTAATTTGGGCCTTATTGACCAAATATATGGGACTATGGTCCTTTACGGTTGACATTTGACGATAATATCTAATATAATCACTTATGAGTACTGTTTCTACAATTATCCATCAAATATGACATTATTTGTTGTTTTCATGGAAGGAGAGGTTCTGATTGGGCAGGCTAAAAGCTGAAATCGATCAAGATGAATTTTTATTACTTTATAAAAAGGGTTTCACCGATCAGGCAATTGCAGAGCATTTTTGTGTTCATCGCTCTACAATAACCCGTAGGCGCCAGCAGATGTCACTCCCTCCGGTCAGAAAGCGCGGAGAACGTGGACCAGGGGCAGTTCAGAAGAACCTTCCATATTATGTCGAGACATTTCGCCTCTTAAAATATCTAGAGGAATACATCAGAGAAGAAGCAAGGAAGGCTCGCAGTGAAGCCGCTGCTCAGGGGAATGAGGAGGAACAGAATCACCTCCACCTGCGCTCATGGTTAGCGACAGGGGTCGAACCTGCTCCAGTGCCCCATCCTGTTCCTGAGAAATATGTGAAAAACTCCTTGATGCCAAAGCCCGAAAAGGTCAGACAGCTTTTAGATATGGAATATCATGCCGCAAGAGCGGGACTTGCCGGTGTTCCGGGACCCTCGATCATAAAACTTGCCCAGGTTTATAAAACAGCAGATGAAAAGACAAAAAGCGATCTTATCAGACAGGCTATCGCAGAAGCTGGTTATGTGGGTGTTCATGAAACAGTAGAACATGTGCTCAAGAATGGATTCACCAGCTATGACGATTGGGTAAATCTATGGACAGAAAATAGTGATACAGCCATGCAGTGGGCTTCAAGTACATAATCATATATCTGTAAAAACCTGAAGGAGGGAGTATCTTGCTGTTCAATTCGGTAACAGGAGTTATGGAGAGGGCATTGGACCTTAATTGGATCCGCCAGCAGCTGATCAGCAATAATATAGCTAATGTTGACACACCTAACTATAAGCGGATGGATATGGACTTCAGGAGTTCACTACTCAAAGCGCTCTCTGATCAGTCAGCATCCCAATCCAGTACAGATGGAGTAAAAGTTGAAATTGTCGTTTCAGATGACTTGGCACACAGTAATGACGGAAACAGTGTTGATATAGAAAAGGAGATGGCAGGACAAGCTGTCAACTCATTACAATATGCTCTCCTGACCAGATTGGTATCAGACCAATTTGGTATCTTGAGGACAGCGATAACAGAAGGGAGAAGGTGAGTAGTTGGGAATGTTCACTGGAATTGAGATAAGCAGCAGTGCTCTGACCGCTCAAAGGCTGCGCATGGACATTATTTCGAATAATATAGCCAATCAAGGAACAACTAGATCAGGGCAGCTTGATGCTAATGGAAGGCCGCTGCCTTACAGGAGGGAGTTCCCAGTCTTTGAAGCGGGAGTGTCTTTCAGTTCTTATATGGAGGAGTCGGGGAGGGGCTTGGGAGCTGATAATAAGCCTGGGGTAAGGGTTACAGCTATTCTGGAAGACAATGCGCCCTTTCCTCTCATCTATAACCCTGGGCATCCCGATGCAGATAATGATGGGTATGTAAGGATGCCAAATGTCAATGTGATGCAGGAGATGGTAGATATGATCAGTGCCAGCCGAGCATATGAGGCCAGTATTTCTGCTTTAAACGCTTCAAAGGATATGAGTGTCAGGGCGATCGAAATCGGGAGATAAAAAATATTTATAACGGAGATGTTTTAGATGGAGATTCAGGCTAAAATTCCAGTACTGCTGCCACAGGGTCTGGAGAATGGTAGTACCAATACAGTGCAAAAAGGGACAGAATCCTTTCAGGATATTCTCACACAGGCCGTCAGTAAAGTAGATGCCCTGCAGAAGGATGCGGAGCTGAGAGCTTATCAGACAGCGATGGGAGATGCCGGGAGCTTTCATCAGGCTGTAATTGCTTCAGAAAAGGCAATGCTGGCTCTGCAGCTTACTGTTCAAGTGCAAAATAAGGTTGTTGAGGCCTATCAAGAAGTGATGAGGATACAGATCTAAAGTAAGAGCAATAAGCAATCCTGCAAAGGTGGTGCAGTTAGATTGGATGTTGCAACAATAATCGGATTGCTAATAGGGTTTGCTGCAGTTATAGGTGGTTTTTTAATCGAGGGGGGGCAATCTAGCGCCCTGTTTTCGCTCACAGCATTGATCATTGTATTAGGCGGGACGATAGGTGCCACAGCAGTCTCTTTTAATCTGAAAGACATCAAGAAATTTCCGGTTCTGCTGGTTATAGCTTTTAATGGGCAGACCTATGATAAAGAGAAATTAATAGATAGAATAGTCGATATTGCCATTAAGGCGCGGCGGGACAGCCTTTTAAGTTTGGAAAACAGCCTCGAAACGATTGATGATAATTTTCTCAAAAAAGGGCTGCAGTTGATCATCGATAGGATCGATACCTCAGTTCTGCGCGATATTTTAGAGAATGATCTTTATTATATGGAAGAAAGACACCGGCTGGGGATTTCTATCTTTGATGCCGCTGGGGGGTATGCTCCTACGATGGGGATCATCGGTACGGTTGTGGGGTTGATTAATGTCCTCGGCCATATGGATTCCCCTGATACTATAGCCCCTGCTATTGCAGTCGCTTTTATCGCCACCCTATATGGGATTGTAACTGCTAATCTGTTTTGGCTTCCTATTGCTTCCAAACTGAAAGCGAAAAACAATGATGAAGTGCTCTACCGCAGCCTCGCTATAGAAGGACTGTTGGCAATTCAGGAGAGGGAAAACCCGAACTTAATCAGAGAAAAGCTGCAGTCTTTTCTTGAAGAGAATGAGCGTTCAGCAGAAATGGTAATAGGACAAGTTAGGGATGAAGTGGCATGAGGTTCAAAAGGAGGAGGAGACCTCAGGAGAGTGATGGCTCAAATAGAGAGCGTTGGTTGTTGACCTATGCGGATATGATCACTCTGCTGATGATATTTTTTATCATGATGTATGTAATCAGTAGTGTTAATGCCGAAAAGTTTCAAAAAATTGCTGCGGCTTTTAGTGAGGCTTTTGACAGTGATTTGATATCCAGTTTAGAAGATATAACAGTGCCTGAACTCCCTGAGCTCCCTGACGAAGAGGGAGATAGTCCAGGTACAGATCAGCCGCAGTTGGAGCAGGTCAGGGAGGAACTGGAAGAATATTTGAGGGAGAAGGACCTGGAAAACCAGGTATCGATACAGATGGAAGGGAGAGGTCTGGTGATTAGTTTAAAGGATATCGTTCTCTTCCCATCTGGTTCGGCGAATTTAACTCCAAAAGCGAAAAAGATTCTTGCTGATATAGGGATACACCTTCAATCACTTCCCAATTATTTTCGTGTAGAGGGACATACAGATAATGTGCCGATCAATACCTCACAGTATCCTTCCAATTGGGAGTTGTCTGCTGCGAGGGCGACAAATGTTGTCCAAGAGCTCATTGTCCAGTGTAAAATTGCATCAGAACGCCTTTCAGCAACAGGATATGGCGAGTACCGACCGAAGGTTGCAAATGATTCAGCTGAACACCGCCAGATGAACCGCAGGGTAGATATTTTGATTCTAAGGGATATATATGAGGATGTTGAGCCTGATTAGGCAGCAACTGGATAGGAGAAGGAGGTTTGGTTCTTAAATGGAGTTAGTGGGGATTTATACCAGTGGCATTCAACAATATAAAAAGGCTGTGTCCGATACTGGGAACAGCAGGGACTTTAATCAGGTGTTTGAAAAAACCATGGATAAGGCAATGCCCTATGAGCACTACTTCCAGCTGGCAGCCAGCAAGTATCAGATCGACCCCGCTATCTTGAAGGCTGTTGCTGAGGTGGAATCAAGCTTCAATCCACAGGCAGTCTCCAGAAGTGGTGCCCTCGGTCTGATGCAGTTTATGCCTGGCACTGCGCAGTCTCTCGGCATAAACCCCTTTGACCCAGCAGAGAGTATTCAGGGCGCAGCCAAATACCTAAACTCACTCCTCGATCAGTTTCAGGGGAGCCTCCCTTTGGCACTTGCTGCTTACAATGCCGGTCCAGGTGCAGTGAGAAAGTACGGTGGCATACCACCATATCAAGAAACCCAGAATTATGTGAACAAAGTGACACAGTTGATATCCAAGTACGGTGGCTCTGCACAGGATTCTTCTTTAGAAAACAGTCAGGGGGTATCGAGTATCTATTTTTCTGCTGCAGCAGATCAAAACAGTGCACTCATCTTGCTGTTGAAGGAAATGTTGTTGTTGAGCGCTATTGCAAATTTGAGATAGAAACATAATGGTCGGTTATCTGATACTGTGATTTCTCTGCCGGTACTTTTATATATAGGTGGACTGTTTTCGGATGATATTTTAAGAGAAAAGAGGTTTTGGCGCTGGCTGCATTGATTTTGAAGAGTGAACAGGTGACTATTTGTCCTTTCAAAGAAAACAAGCAGATTGAAAAAAAAGAGGAAGTAAATGAAATAAACAACCAAGATCTAGAGGCAGTTATTGCTAAGGCAAAGCTTACAGCACTAAATCTGCTAAATGAAGCCAAATCAAAGGCTGAAAAATTACTAGATGATGCCGAAAAAGAGGCAGAGAAAATGCTAGCCAAAGCGGAACAGGAGAGCGAAGCGATTAGAGAAAAGGCAGCTGCCAATGGTTATGAAGAGGGATACCGAAAGGCTGAACAGACACTGGAAAGTGAACAAGAGCGGCTTGAAGCTTCTCGCTTAGAACAAGAAAAGCAGTTAGAGCAGGAAAGGCAGAAAATGATCAAGGAGTTAGAGCCGTCAATAATCCAGATAGCTTTACAGATAGCGAAGATGATCATCCATACAGAACTGGAACTGCATCCCAATCAGGTGGCCAGTATAGCTAAAGCTGTGCTCTACAAAGTATCGGATTTGAAGGATGTAACATTGAAGGTCAGTGCTGAGGATTACAAAATAGTTGCTGACATACTGCCCAACAGCCTGCAGGTCAGCGGTATTAAATTGGATGTGGATGAATCTCTTAGAAAAGGTGATTGTACTGCTGAGACACCCTTTGGAATCGTTGATGGGACAATCGATGGCCAGTTTGAAGAAATTGAACAGAGCTTCCTAGAGGTAGCAGGGAATGGTTGATCTCGAAAAGTATCTGCTCTCACTTGATGGCTTTGAACCGATCAAATACCGCGGCAGGATCACGAAGGTTGTCGGATTGGCTATTCAGGCTCAGGGGCCCCGTGGGAGCATCGGGGAGCTCTGTTATATACATACTTCGGATCGTGTGATTAAGGCAGAAATTGAGGGATTTCGTGAGGGAGCCACTCTTTTGATGCCTTTGGGGGAAACAGAAAAGATCAGCCCCGGCTGCCAGGTAACAGCCAGTGGGGATGTATTAAAGATCAGGGTAGGCCACGGTATGATCGGGCGTGTTCTTGATGGCCTGGGAGTACCGATCGATGGTCAGGGGCCAATTTCTTGTGCTGAGTGGAGGTCGGTAACAGCTGCAGTCTGCAACCCACTGAACAGAAAAAGGATCAGCCAGGTGCTTCCCTTAGGAATAAAAGCGATCGATGGTCTATTGACCTGTGGGAAGGGTCAGCGGTTAGGGGTTTTTGCCGGAAGTGGTGTGGGCAAGAGTACCCTGCTGGGGATGATGGCCAGGAATACAGATGCTGATGTCAATGTGATCGCTCTGATCGGTGAGAGAGGGAGAGAGGTCAATGATTTCATCGCCAAAGACCTGGGTGAAGAAGGGTTAAAGAGGTCGGTCATCGTTGTGGCTACCTCTGACCAGCCGCCTTTAGTGCGCATTAAGGGGGCTTTTGTGGCTACAGCCATTGCAGAGTATTTCAGGGAGCAGGGCAAAGATGTGCTGTTGATGATGGATTCTGTTACCAGGTTCGCTATGGCTCAGAGGGAGGTAGGATTGGCTATCGGTGAGCCTCCTACAACAAGGGGGTATACCCCCTCTGTTTTCACTTTACTGCCCCAGCTTCTGGAAAGGGCAGGAACCTCAGAAAAAGGGACAATAACGGGGCTTTATACTGTGCTGGTGGAGGGTGATGATTTCAACGAACCAATAGCTGATGCAGTGCGTGGAACAATCGATGGCCATATTATTTTGTCCCGCCAGCTGGCAGCACAGAATCATTACCCAGCAATTGATCTGTTGAACTCGGTCAGCCGCCTGATGCCAGATTTAGTAACAGCTGAGCACCAGGAAAAGGCAGGACACCTGCGCAGCATCCTAGCAACCTACCAGAATACCAAAGACCTGATCGACCTGGGGGCTTACAAAGACGGCAGCAACCCAGAGATAGATGAAGCGATCCAGATGATCGGCAGCTGCAATGCTCTATTGCAACAGGATATTGGAGAGAAGTATAGCTTTGAAGAGACAATAAAACTCCTGAATGATCTATTTTCATAATTGAGGTGTTATCAGATGAAGCTCTTTCACTTTCGGCTGCAGCAGTACCTGGACTATAAAAAACAGCGGGAGGATGCCCAGCGGTTGCTGCTCCATCAGACTCAGTTGGTTTACAAAGAAGCATTGGGGAAGTTGGAGTTGCTTGATAGAAAGATCGAGGAGATTGTTGACTATACAGAGACTGCGCGTCAAAATCGAGTGCAGGTTGAGCTGATGCTGATGGCAGAGACATACCTCCGTGACTTACAAGAGCAAAGAAGGGCGCAGGCTCTGGCGGTGGAAGAAGCCTTAGAAAAGGTGAATGCAGAGCAAAAGGTGCTGATAGACATACAGCGCCGCAGAAAGATGCTGGAGCGGCTCAAAGGGAAGCAGTGGCAGGAGTATTATCAAAACCTCTTGAGAGAGGAACAAAAAGAGCTTGATGAAATAGGAAATGCCAGGTTCTACAGGCAGCAGGGAGGGGCTTGATGTGAAGATTTTTAAAAGAAATGTCCTGCTGGCTGTTGTAATTGTAATCATCATTGCAGGTACAGGTGTGATTGTGGCTGTAAAAACACCCTTTTTCCAAGAAATCAAAGAAACAGTTTTTGCTCAGCAGCAAGAAAAAAGACCTTCAGCTGTGGATCAGGCATTGAGCGTGGAAAATGAAGTATTGAGGGAAAGGGTTGCCGAGCTTGAACAGGAATTGGCTATGATGATCAGTGATTCGGAAAATGATACAGATGACTATACCGAAAATGACACCACCCTAGCCTTGAATTCGGAGGGGCAAAGGGAAGTATACAAAGAGCTTGCGGAGTACTACGCCAATATGAAACCTGAGTCTGCTGTGGCTATCCTCAATAACCATCCCTCACAGCTGGTGGCTGGTATTCTGCATGAGATGGAAAAAGACCAGGCAGGAGAGATCCTCTCAAGGCTCGAGCCTGAGCAGGCTGCTGAACTGATCGAATTGATCGGTCGACAAGCGAGCCTGGAGAAGGAGCAAAACAAACACTAGGAATTTTCAGGACAGGCGGATGATTTATTTTGAACATTTATATGAAAAAAGCCAGCATTTGTTGTTTAACAGCTTTTATTTGGTTCTTTTACTACGATTATGCCTGGGCTGAAGGAGATCTGCCTCAGTCTGTGGCTGCTCTTCCCAGTATGGGCAGTATGCTCTTCAGAATGCTGATCAGTTTAGGGATCGTCGTCATTCTAGCAGTGATTCTGATCAGGTTTCTGCAGAAAAGTACACAGCTTACCAAACAGAGCTCCTGGGCAAGGGTGTTAGACCAGATGATTATCCATCCCCAAAAAAGGCTTGTATTGGTGGAGATGTTCGGCAAGGTCTATGTGCTGGGAGTTGCAGAGAACAATATTACCATCATTCTCGAGGAAAAGGATATCGACCTGTCTCAAGTTAAAGAACTGGACGAGATGAACGACAGGATGAATATGACGCCTTTGGCTGGCAGTAAATTTCTTCAAATATTTGAGGATAAAATCGGGCAGCTAAAAAAGTTTTCTTCGAAATAAGGAAAGTTGAGTGATCAGGAGAGGATGAACAGGAAAGAAACGGTTTTTTTGATAACCGTGCTCATCGCAATTTTTTTGGGGCTTATTTACACGGGGTGTGCTCATGCACAGCCTACATTATCAGATTTGGGTTTTGGAGAAAATCCCGAGGATGTATCACTGGCACTGCAGATACTCATAGCACTGACAGTGCTTTCACTGGCACCATCTATCCTGGTCATGCTCACCTCATTTGTTAGGATTATTGTTGTTTTTTCATTCCTGAGGAGCGCTCTCTCCATCCAGCAGATGCCGCCAAACCAGGTGTTGATCGGGGTTGCCTTATTTCTGACGGTTTTTATCATGGCTCCTACTTTTCAAGATGTCAATGAACAGGGGCTGCAACCTTATTTGGCTGGGGAGATAACACAAAGTGATGCTTTTGAACGGGGTATGGAGCCCTTGCGCAAATTCATGTTCAAGCAGACACGTGAAGAGGATCTGGCACTATTTGTTTCACTGTCAGAGGCTCCCAAACCGGAAAACCGAACTGAGATTCCCAACTATACCCTGATCCCCGCTTTTGCGATCAGTGAGCTGAAAACAGCCTTTCAGATCGGTTTTATTCTCTTTGTTCCCTTTTTGATAATCGACATGGTTGTGGCGAGTATACTGATGTCGATGGGAATGCTGATGCTGCCGCCGATGATGATCTCTCTGCCCTTTAAGATACTTCTTTTTATTATGGTAGATGGGTGGGGCCTGCTGGTGAGGTCATTGGTGTTGAGCTTCTGAGAGTAGTGGTTAGTCGTTAGTGGTTGGAAAAGATGTTCGGGCGGAAAGTATCATGGTGTAGGTGATTTTGACAGTACATTGTAGTGGTGGTTGGTGGTTAGTAGTTGGTCGTTAGTAGATTTATGACTGACTACGCCGGTTTACCGAGTTGTATTGTACCAGCAGGAATGGTGGTTAGTGGTCGGTCTTTAGTCGTTAGTGGAAGTGGGGACTGCTGGATCAGGGTGCTGCACCTGCTAAATGAAGGTTTCTGTGATAGGTGTTGTTAAGGGAAAGGGAGAGGGAAGATGACTGAAACCTTTATCATATCTCTAGGGAGGGAGGCCTTGTATACGATCATATTGGTTGCTGCCCCTGTCCTTGGTGTCAGCTTGTTGGTCGGCTTGTTGATCAGTTTTTTTCAGGCAACAACACAGATGCAGGACCAGACCTTGAGTTTTGTCCCCAAAATTATTGCTGTTTTTGCTGCTATTGCCATCTTTGCTCCCTGGATGCTCAAGGTGCTCGTGTTTTTTACTGAGAACCTATATCAAGGTATTCAGCAGTTAGCTAGATAAAAATTCCGACCAGGAGCGGCAGCGATGGAATTCTTATTTTTTGATAGATTAAATCAAATCTTACTTATTTGGGGTAGAATCGCTGGGTTTTTTATCACAGCTGTCCCTTTTAGCATGCGAAATATACCCCTTCGCTTCAAGGTAGGCATGGCGGCTGTTTTCGCCTATCTGGTCTTTATGACCTATCTCAATGAACCACCTCTGGCGGTGGGGAATATGGCCAGCTATGTTTTCCTGTTTATTGGGGAATTGCTGATCGGCTGTATTCTGGGTTTTATCACCCAGATCGTTTTTTCGATTTTTAGGGTAGCCGGCCATTATCTTGATGTACAGATGGGTCTGGGGGTTGCTCAAGTCATCGATCCTGAATACGGGACACAGGTGCCGTTGCTGGGCAACCTGCAGTACATGCTGGCTCTATTAACATTTTTAGCGATCAACGGCCATCATGTTCTGATCGCAGGGTTGTTCCAGAGCTATCGATTGATCCCTATTGCTGAATTTCATTATACAGGTGAGCTGAGCCTTTTTTTCTGCAGACTTGTGGGGGAAATGTTTTTGCTCGCCTTCCAAATAGCTCTGCCTGTGGTCGGTGCCTTATTGATCACTGATCTGGTTTTGGGAGTGATCGCTAGGACTGTACCCCAAATGAATGTTTTTTTTGTTGCTCTTCCCCTAAAGATTGCTCTAGGGTTTGGTTTGATCTTAATCATGGTGCCTTTGTTTATCTGGGCCTTTGAGGTGGAGTTTGAAAGGATGTTTGAACAGTTCAATAAGCTGTTGATGATCATGAGGCGGTGATGGTTTGTCTGGTGGTGAGCGCACAGAACAACCGACTCCACGGCGCAAAGAGGATGCCCGCAAAAAGGGCCAGGTTGCCCGCAGTGTTGAAGTAAATTCAGCATTGATCCTGCTCTGCACATTTCTTTTTTTAAAGTATTGTGCGCCTTGGCTCTGTATGCAGGCGCTGGCCATCATCCAGCAGATGTTTAGCAGGGCAGGACAGGTATGGGCAGAAGGTGCTGTCAATCAGTTGGCTATTTCAGGTGTGATGGCTTTTGCTGTGCTGGCTCTTCCTGTGCTGGGAATCGCTTTTTTAGCAAGTGTTGTGGCTAATATGGCTCAGGTCGGTTTGCTGTTCACACCATCGGTTGTGCAGCCAAAACTGGAAAGGATCAATCCTATAGAGGGTGTTAAAAAGATTTTTTCCCGCAAGGCGGTTGTCGAACTCATCAAAGCGCTCACTAAGGTGGGGATCGCCGGCTACATCGCTTATACAACTATCCGATCTGAATTTGAGCTGTTCCCAGCACTGATCCAGATGTCACTGCCTGATGCTATATCTGTATTAGCGAATCTGGCCTGTACAATCGTTTTGAGGATTGGAGTTTTTCTTTTAGCTCTTGCTGCTGCTGATTATGCCTTTCAATATATAGAGCATCAGAAGTCACTGCGGATGACGAAACAGGAGGTAAAAGAGGAATTCCGCCAGTATGAAGGGGATCCCCAGCAGAAGGGCAAGCGCAAAGAGATACAGAGAAAGCTCTCCATGCAGCGGATGATGCAGCAGGTTCCTCAGGCAGATGTTGTGATCACCAACCCGACCCACTATGCGGTTGCATTGAAATACGAAATCAATAAAGATACAGCACCTGTGGTTCTAGCTAAAGGTGTTGGTGAAGTCGCCCAGAGGATCAAAAGGATCGCGGAGGAAAATGAGATCATCATCTATGAAGATCCCCCTCTGGCGCAGACATTGTATAAGACTGTGGAGATTGGCGGGGTAATCCCAGAACACCTCTATGAGGCTGTTGCCAATGTGCTCTCTTTCGTCTATAGGCTGCGCCCTGAGTATTTAAAACAAAGAGGAATGAGGTAGTAAGATGGCAGTATCATCCTTAGAGAGGATGTACAAATTCAGTGACGCGATAGTGGCTGTGGCTGTGATCCTGATAGTTGTAATGATGATCATACCGATCCCTGCCGGCCTGCTCAGCTTCTTTTTGATGTTGAATATTTCTCTTTCATTACTGGTTTTACTGGTGTCTCTGTTTATCCAGGAACCATTAGATTTTTCGGTTTTCCCTACACTGCTCCTCATTCTGACACTATTCAGGCTTTGCCTGAACATCTCCACGACGAGGCTAATTTTATTATACGCAGATGCCGGGGTTGTGATAGAAAAGTTTGGCACTGTGGTGATCGGCGGCAACCCTGTTGTCGGCTTTATCATCTTTTTGATCTTGATCATTGTCCAGTTTATTGTGATTACCAAGGGTTCAGAGCGTGTTTCAGAAGTTGCGGCAAGGTTTACCCTGGATGCTATGCCTGGGAAGCAGATGAGCATTGATGCTGATCTTAATTCTGGCAGCATCACTGAGCTGGAAGCCAAGAACAGGCGCATTAAAGTTCAGCGTGAGGCGGATTTTTACGGAGCCATGGATGGTGCCAGCAAGTTTGTGCGAGGTGATGCCATCGCTTCCCTGATCATTGTTGCGATCAATATATTGGGTGGCTTTATTATCGGTATTGTGCAAATGGGTATGCCCTTTCAGGATGCCCTACTTACCTATACACTGCTTACAGTCGGTGATGGCCTGGTGACTCAAATTCCTGCACTATTGGTCTCCACTGCTTCCGGTATTGTGGTTACCAGAAATGGTTCTGCTAATGGTTTTGGTGTTGATATTTACAAACAGTTGCTCGGTTATCCCAAAGCCTTGGTGATCACCTGCGGTGTTCTGTTCTTGCTGGCACTGATGGGGCTGCCCCCACTTCAGATCTTCATCATCGCTGCTGCACTCGGTGGCAGTGCATACCTTTTAGACAGGTCTTCCAAAAAGGAAAAGGTTGAGGAGGTAGAGAGTGAGCGCACCAGGGAACTGGAGGAGATGAAAAAGCCGGAAAATGTGATTGGACTAGTACAGGTTGACCCCCTGGAGATTGAACTGGGGTACAATTTAATTCCTATGGTTGATGCCAAACAGGGTGGGGACCTGCTCGATCGCATTTTGGTTATCAGGAGGCAGTGTGCTTTAGAGCTGGGTTTTGTCATACCACCTGTACGGGTGCGAGATAATGTGCAGATCGATCCTAATGCCTATTTGATCAAGGTTAAAGGTTCCACTGTTGGGAAAGGGAAAGTGATGCTTAATCACTATCTAGCTATCGGCCCTGAGGTAAGATCTCAATTTGAGGGGATTGAAGCCCAGGATCCCACCTTTGGCCTGCCCGCTCTTTGGGTTACTGAGCAGACCAAAGATGATGTAGAGGCAGCCGGTTTTACAGCGGTGGAGTCTGTAGCGGTTATTGCCACACACCTTACAGAGATCGTGAAAAAGCATGCCTATGAAATCATCAGCAGGCAGGATGTGCAAAACCTTCTCGATCATATCAAAAAAACCAACAGTGCGGTCGTCAAAGAGCTGGTGCCGGATCTGTTGAGCCTGGGAGAGATTCAAAAGGTCTTATCCAATTTACTGCGAGAGAAGGTACAGATTCGGGATCTGACGACGATCCTGGAAACCTTGGCAGATTACGCCAGTTATACCAAAGACACCGTTCTTCTGACCGAGTATGTCAGACAGGCCTTGGGGCGGCAGATCGTAGAGGGCTTCCTGGAGCCTGACAACAAGCTCTATGTCTTTACGTTTGAGCCGCAGCTGGAACAGAGCCTAAAGGAGGGTTTACCGCAAAATGAACAGACAGGTGCTCTCAGTTTGGATCCCCTTAAAGCGCAGCAGATATTGGCTAATCTCCGCTCTCTGATGGAGAAGGCTATAGCAGATGGGCACCAGCCGGTATTGCTCTGTGCTCCTGTATTGAGGTTCTATTTTCTGCGCATGGTGGAAAGGGTTCTACCGATGTTGGTAGCCATATCTTACAATGAACTGCAACAGGACTACCAGGTGGAATCCATAGGGATGATCAGCATTAACTGACCAACTTGGCGTATATCTCCGCTTCTGTGGGTGCCTGGCACCGGTATTCCTGAACTAAGAACTTGCTTTAATTGAGGGTGAGAGAATGGATGCAGCCAAAAATGAACAGCTGACAGATCTGTGGAGTAAATTTCTAAAAAAAAGGGACGCGCAATCAAGGGAGCAGTTGGTGCTTTCCTACCTCTATCTGGTCAAATACATCGCCGGCAGGCTGTCCATCTATTTTAAAAACTACTATGAGCTCGAGGACCTGGAGAGTGCCGGCATCCCCGGCCTGATCAGTGCTGTTGATCAATTTAATCCCGAAAAAAAAGTTAAATTCGAGACCTATGCCACGATCAGGATTCGCGGGGCTATCTATGACTGGATACGTTCACTGAGCTGGGTGCCCCGCTCTATCTATTCTGAAGCCCGTAAGATAGAGGATGCCGTGGCTCAGCTCGAACAGAAATTGGGGAGAGTGCCTGATGATTTGGAAACAGCGGAATACCTGAATATTTCTGTTGCCGAATACCACAACCTTTTAGAAAAGGTAGCACCTGTAGCGGTTATCTCCCTTGACGACCCCCAGCATGAAACAAAAGAATCTCTGGATATTGCTGCAGACTCAGAGGTAGAGGATGTTTTGGATGAGATCGAAGCAGCTGAAGCAAAGAAAGCACTGGCTGAAGCTATCACCGAGCTGCCGGAGAGGGACCAGTTGGTGATTTCCCTTTACTACCATGAGGGGCTAACCCTGAAAGAGATAGGGAAGGTCTTAGGTGTTTCCGAATCCCGGGTATCCCAGCTTCACAGCAGGTCAATCTTAAGACTGAGAAAACTGCTTTAATCATTTGCATATCAGATGGTATTTGGTTCCAGTGGCGCGTCTTCAGATAAGGAGTTTCCTTCCAACGACTAACTTTTGGGGCTAAAGATCGGCGGAAAGTTATCGATATATTAGATAGAGGTGAGTGGAATGGATATCAGAAATATTGAGAGCTTTCTGGCATCTGTAACTAAGGCATATAAAACAACAGAAATAACCCCCAAAAAGACGGCTGTGGAAAAAGAGGAGGCTGCAAACAGGAGTGATAGTGTTGTTCTCTCTCCTGAAGCGAAAGCGATGCTTGAGCTCTGCCGGTCAGCTGTGGCTGAAACGAAGAAGCTTCCAGCTGCCAGGGAGGAACTGGTCAAATCTCTGCAGGAAAGGGTACAAAACAACCAATATCATGTCGACCCGCAAGAAATAGCAGCAGCGATGCTTAGAGATCAAAAGATAAAATCTAGCTGTAACTGACAGCCGGAATCAATTTTTGTTTTAGGGCTCTTTGGTTACAGCCAACAGGGGGAGTTATTGATGGATGATCTGTACAGGTCACTTCTGGAACTGTTAAAAGAGGAGTCAGCTGTTGTTGGAAGACTGGTCGAGTTTGGACAGGATGAGACAACAGCTTTACAAGAGGATGACATATCAGCAATCAAATCGGCTATCTCCCGCCAGGAGGAAGAAATAAAGAGATTATCGGTATTAGAAGAGAGAAGGGCAGAAGTTCTCGCTAGTATTGATGGTCAAGATGGAATAGAGCGAGCAGGAAGGATGAAAGATGAGCTGGAGATAGAGGGCAGCCGGCTGGCAACTCGGCTGCAGGAACTGGCAGCTGTCAATGAGACCAACCGCCTGCTGGCCAACCAAGCACTTTCTTTTGCTGCTGTTTTACAAGAGGCTTTAGCAGATGTGACTGGAGGTTATGATGAAAAAGGCCGAAGAACAGATTTGCCGGGATTTACCACGATAGATACTTCAGCATAATTGGAGGTAGCCAATGTCCAATTTTGGTTTATATGTAGCCATGACAGGGCTTTTCGCCCAGAAAAAGTGTATAGATGTCACAGCACACAATATAGCTAACGCCAGTACCCCAGGGTATACCAGGCAGAGGGCGGAGTTGTGTACTAAGGATCCATGGCCTGTACCAGGCTTTAATATGCCGAGGGGAGCCGGGCAGCTGGGCACAGGTGTGCAGGTGAGGACAATAGAGCGGATTCGCGACCAATTTCTTGACCAGCAGATCAGGCAGCAGACCCTGCTGCAGGGAGAATGGCAGCAGCGGAATAATACCCTCAGTCAGGTAGAAACCATCTTTATGGAGCTGTCCGATAATGGACTGAACTCAGTTATGGATAAGTTCTGGGATGATTGGAATCAGTTGTCCAAATTCCCGGACAGTTCGCCTGTACGAACTACAGTTGTGGAGTCATCAGTTACCCTGGCAGATACCATCAGACACACATACAGTCAGCTCAAAACCCTACAAAATGATCTCAATGAGCAGGTCCGCATCAAGGTCGATCATGCCAACAGCATACTTAACCAGATCGCTGATCTGAACAAACAGATTCAGACTGCCAGTGTATCAGGCCTTTCCCCAAATGACCTGCTAGATAGGACGGACATGCTGCTCGATGAATTGAACAAAACTGTGTCTGCAGAGGTAAAAGTTCAAGGGGATCAGACAGTCAATGTGATGATCGGTGGGATGAATGTAGTGGATGGATTCAAAGCGACCCTACTGACTGCTGAAGCTGATGCTCAGGGGTTCTACCAGGTGGGGGTCGACCTGGGAAAGGGGAACAATGTTTTAATGCAATGGTCAGATCTGGGTGGAGAATTCCAGGGGCTTGTTAAGGCTAGAGATAATGATGTGGGTGGATATATGACGGAATTAGATCAGCTGGCTGTTTCACTTGCTAAAGATGTCAATAAGCTGCATATGGAAGGTTATGGGCTGGATGGAGAAACAGGTATTCCGTTTTTTGTGGGCAGTGATGAGCAGGTCAAATTTTCCAGCGATCCGGATATGGTGAACAGCGCCGGTTCTATCTATATCAACTCCTATCTTACAGCAGACCCTCAGCGCATCGCTGCTGCAGGAAGCTCCGGTGAGGATGGTATGCCTGCTTCTGGGAATGGGGATAATGCTCTGCTCATTTACCAGCTGCGGGATCAGAAGATAGAGTTCGAGAATGCTGCCGGAGAGGTTGTATCCACTGAGACAATCAATGACTTTTACAAAAGCATGATCTCCAAGCTCGGTGTAGATGCTGACCAGGCGGAAAACATGGTCAAGAATCAAGAAGCTTTAGTGACTCAATTGAAAAACAGAAAGGAATCGATTTCCGGTGTTTCACTAGATGAGGAAATGACAAATATGATCCAGTACCAGAATGCCTACATGGCGGCTGCCAAACTTGTCAATGTGATTGATGAGATGACCAGGGTGCTCATCAATCTGGGAAAGGAGTAAAATGATGCGAGTTACCAACCATATGCTTTCAGCAAAGGTTTTGCAAAACCTGACCAAGAGCCTGCAGGAATTCCAAAGGATCAACAACCAAATGTCATCAGGTAAGGCAGTGAGCAAGCCCTCAGATGATCCTGTTGCTACAGGCCGCATTTTATCCCTGAAATCCAGCCTTACCGCCCAGAAAAGGTATTATGGCAATATGAATGATGCGGAAAACTTTTTAACCACTACAGACAACGCCCTGGACAATATTTCCGAATCTTTGCTGCGGGTGAGAACGCTGATGCTTGATGGAGGGTCAGGTTCAGTCAGCCCATCAGATAGGGAAGCGATCGCCAGCGAGATCGATCAGGTCATCGACCAGTTGATCGAGATAGGAAACAGCATGTGCGGCAGCCAGTATATCTTCGGAGGGCACAGCACAGTGGACAAGCCTTTCACCAGGCAGGGGGATCTGATCAGCTATAATGGGAACAGGGGCGAGATACGTTATGAGATCGGGCGCGGGGTTTTGATGGCTGTTAATATCGATGGCAGTCGGTTATGCCAGGAAATCGTACCAGCTGCAGACCAAGGAAACACAGAACTGTTTAATACCCTGATCGAGATCAAGAATAACTTGAAAAACAATACAAATATCGAGGATTTGACAGGGGAACAGCTGAGCAAACTGGATGAGCTTAGTGATAATGTTCTCTCCCTCAGGGCTGTTGTCGGTGCCAAAGAAAATCGCATTGAAATGTCCAAAGCAAGGAATGAGGGTGATCGGTTAGAGATAACCAAAGTACTGTCCAATATGGAGGATATAGATATCGCTCATGCTGCGATGGAATACAGTGAAAAGGCTTATGTCTATCAGGCAGCACTGGCTACTGCATCCCAGATGCTGACACTATCACTTGTTGATTATGTTGCCAGGTAAGTTAGTGGTTGGTCGTTGGAAAAAGGATTATTCTGTTTCCTGAAATAGACTCAAGGGTCATGCTATATATATACATTTGTTGGTAATGATGCCAGGCAAAATGTTATATTATGGAATATATGCATAATAGGATGAATAAACTGCATAAAAGGTGCCAGGCACCTTTTTATTTTTTGGTGTCGATGAAGGAGCCTGCAAGGGGTTTAGTTGTATGACCGTGGTAAGCATGATTTGCTGTTTTGGTGTGCTTGAGCCGGTGGATATCCTTTTTTAAGGAGGCTGCTTTTTCCTGCAGTTCTTGAATTATGCCTTGATCCTCTTTCAGCAGGCTTTGAAAGATCGCTGCTACATCTTCTTTAATTGATGCCAGATCTGGCGGTTCATCTGGAGCAGAGCCCTCTGTCCAACTGGGGATCTTGTGCACTTCTCGCAGCGCATCCAGCTGCTCAGAGATCTGCTGGCGCTGATCCAGCAGAGCGGCCAATTTTTCTATTTCATTCTGGGAAACAGCTTCACCTATTGATCTGGTTAGCTTCTCCCAGTGCTGTACCAGTTCTCTGGCCTGCTGCCATATCTCTTTTCTTTTGATAATCATTTCCCTCAGCTGCCTTTTGTCTGCTCAACTGCTTGTGCCCATGTTTGGCGCAGGTCGCTGACGAAATTCAACACCTGATCGATGATCTCTGCATCTTTCTTGATGTTCGCCTCGATCAGCTGCTGTCTCTGGTAATCATAGAGCTTGTAAAGGTTTTCCGAGACCTCATACTCCATATTCAGCGTGTTCATCAGCTCTGTAATGATATCCTGGCTTTGGATAAGACTTGTATGGGCCTGATCCATCTTCTTTTCTTCAACAGCCTGTTTTGCCTGCTTGAGACATACCACCAGTCCGTCATAGAGCATCAGTAATAGTTTCCCAGGATTAGCTGTTTGTACAGAGGTCATACGGTACTGGTTGTATGGATTCATCCTGTTAGCATTCATGCCGCTCACCATCCTCTAATTTTATACCTTGTTATCGAAGAACAAGCCGATCATCTTGTGCAGATTTTCTGCCAGTTTTAGCATCTCTTCTGGAGGGATCTCTTTGATCACCTCATTTGTTTGGGGATCAATTACCTTTACGATCAGCTTGTTCGTCTCCTTGTGAATATGGAAGCTGAGGTCAAAGTTTATGCTAAAGTTTTTTTCCTGCAACAAAGAGAAAGCAACTACGGGCTGCTGTTCTTCTGACCCGCTGCTGGGGTTATCTTCAGCAGCGGCTTTTTGTATTTTAGCTACATCTGCCTCTAGCTTTACCGGCTTAATATTGATTTCATCCTTAACTGAACTGCTGCCTTCAATTCGCATCTTTTTTCCTCCTATTACAGGGAACTGATCTTAACTGCCGCTGAACTGCTGTGTCAGCCACATGCTCTGGGTATTCATCCTGGCGATGGCCATTTCCATCGCTGTGAACTGCCTGTAGTAGCGAGCTTCCAAAACTTGTAAATGTCCTTCCGTTTTGGAAATGTTTTCATCAATGCCCCGCACCTTTTTGCTGATATAGCTGTCATCATAAAGGCTGCTGCCAGAACCCGCTCTGTCAGTGATCGGAGACATGGCAGCATCGATGGCGTTATACAGCTGTACCGCCAGACCCTGTTTGCTGCTGTCAGTGATTTCATTCCCAGAGGCACCTCTGGATTTGGTGAAAAGCTCCATAACAGCCTCAGGGTTGGAATGCAGGGCTTCTCTCAATCTGGTCTCATTAATATAAAGCTTCCCTTTATCCAGGTAAGAGCCTGTGGTGATACCGATCACACTCAGCTGATTGGCTGTAGTGGTGATCTGTTTTGAACCGTTGGAGACAGTGACCTTACCGGTCAAGCCGGAGACTACTGATGATAGGGCTGTGCGCATCGATGTTGCGGCTCTCTCTAGAAGAGTATCCCCCCTCAAGAGTCCGCTCCTGGCCTTCTCCTGCCACTGGTCGACCTGTTTGTCGGTCAGTTCACCCGAGGATATCTGCTCATCTGTGAGGGGTCTATAGTCTGGGTGGCGCTCTTCGGACAGTTTGTTATTTATGGTATCCAATAAAGTATTATATTTGTCAACTAAGTCCTTGATCTTATTGAACACGGCATCGATATCATGGCTGATGGTGATATCGACCGGGTTTGTTGTAGTTCCTTTCAGATTGTAGGTAACGCCATTCACTTTAAACTGATTGCTGTCAAAGGTGTAATCTATTCCATCTATACTGACCTGGGCATTAGTTCCTGAAACCTGTTTACCCTCTGTACTGCTGGCACTGCAGAGGATAGTCATCAAGTTGCCACTTTGATCTTTACAACTGATACCATTTTCCGCTCCCAGCTTTGTTGAGGCCAGGTAGAAGCGGTTCAGGTTGTTATCCCAGGAGGCCTGTAGATTTAGTTCGCTTTTGTTGATCTGCTCGATCAGATCCTTTAAAGACTGTGTATCGGCATCAAGGGTGAACACCTTACTGGATGTGCCATCACCGATCTCTACAGTGAACTTTCCGTCCTCATCTGTAGTCAGGCCTTCCAGCATCTCACTTAAGGGTACAGTATAGGCCCCTGTGGTGTCTACTTCAGACTCAGAGGCGATTAACGCTCCCCTGGCGAGGGATGTCACCTCAACAGTGTGAACAGCGTCGAGGGCTGTGGCTCCAGCCTCAGCAGTCACTGCACTGCTGGATGACTCTGCCTTTTTCAGCATAAAGGAGCCCTGAAGTTTGAGGTCAAAGACCGCATTTCTCATGTTGAGCAGTGCTGTGTTGATGGAGCGGTAATCCTCCTGCCGCCACTGCCAGATCTGCTTTTCCTGTTCCACAGAATCCAAACGCATCCTGTGAGCATTCATTAAATCCTTTACAATACCGTCTATATCCATACCGGAGGCCAATCCTGAGATCCGGTACATTGCAGATGGGTTGATACCTGCCAATGCTCTCCCCCATTTCCCACGAAACTATAATGTTCTAATATTATTATCGGATGAATTAGGGGATACTTGAGGGGCGGTTTGGTGGTTAGTGGTTGATGGTTGGACAAAAAAGTAATAAGCGGTGCCAGGCACCATGATGAACGAATAGTGTAGGAATGGGGTTTATATGGATGGTGCCAGGCACATGGTTAATTCATGATCATGATGGTCATCCAGGCTATGCTTGTATAGCCATTCTTTTTTAGCAGGTCTAAGATTTTGTGCAGATAGGTTGAGTTATGCTCCACTGTTTTGGCAAATGACTGGATCAGTTTAATGACCAGTTCCTGGGTCAAACCTTTGTGAAAACCGGAAATTCCGATCAGATGGAGTTTTATCAGGGAGTAGTGCACAACCAGCATGATATAAGATTCATAAAGGTTTTCTTGATTAAAGGGAAACATGTTTTTGAATATATGGTTGACCAGGTAATTTTCTAGGATGTAGTGATGGTCATGCATAAAGGGCAGGTAATATCGCTCAAGGGCTTCTTGATAGTTCTTTCCGATCTCTTCTACCTCTGCTTGATCAGTATATTGAATGCCATGCAGAGATTCAGCAAAGCACTGAAGGTAGCGCTTGCTGCTTACTCCCATAGTGAAGCGCAGCTCAGCTAGTTCTTTTAAAAGTTCCATCTGAATGGTGTTTTGTGCGGGGATCGTTTTAAGGGTTTCTTTCAAACTATCATTTTGTATCATATTGGTGTGTTTGGCGATTAAGCTGGGGATTTCATGTACCTGGCCAGCATCTACGTATTTTTGCAGTTTCTGATAAAAGATCCCCAGGATAATCAGCCTCTCTTCTAGAGAATAGTGCCTGTTCTGGAGTGTATCGATTGTAAAGATACGCAGCTGCCAGAAATAGCGCAAGGGCTTATTGGCTGACTTCAAAGCATGGGCATCTATCCGTTTCTTGACCATATTTATTGTGGAAACAGGCTCAGAAACTTCATCAAACTCCATGATTTCAGGGTTCAATAAAGCAAGCCTTGCCGCTTCTGGGCAGGACACTGTAGCAGATTTCTCTAGGATGCCGTTCACTTCATTGGTGATACGGGGATATGTAGTGCAGACATTGGAAAGGTACTCCTCTCCCAACTCCAGCTGGATCTGGCAGAGGTGTTTTTCGGTTAAAAAGGGGCAGTTCCCATTATGGAGCTTGAATTTGGCATAATTCTCACTGTTCTGTTTTGAACGAATGCGTGATATATTTTTTTTCAATAAAGGTGAAAGCTCTGGGTGATGGGTAGACTTGTATTTTCTGTAGGTATCCTTGTCTATAACTACCCACCAGCCGATACAACAGCTGTCTTCACACTCAGAGCCGATGCAGCTAAAGCTGTGCATATATTGGGGCACAAGCAGCGGACGCTGGTATTCTTTCATTTAAGCATATCCTCCTGTTTGATTGATCAGCAGTTATCTGGATAAGATTTCTACGATTCTTTTAAGTTTGCTTTTTCTTATTATAAGGCTAAAAGGCAGCAGTTTGTCATATAATTTGCATAGTCTATTTTTTGTTTTATATTAAAATGGTGATTATATGAGTGTAAGCGTGCCAGGCACCATGAGGAACGAATAGTGTAGAATGGTGCTTATGGATGGTGCCAGGCACGGAACTAAAAGAAGCCCTGGGAGCTCCAGGGCTTCTTGGTGTCAGCAGTATTAGATTAACCGCCGAGCAGCTGCAGGACCATCTGGGGCTGCTGGTTGGCCTGTGCCAGCATAGCAGTTGATGCCTGCTGCAGGATGCTCATCTTGGTGAACTCCATCATCTCAGCAGCCATGTCCACATCTCGGATGCGGGATTCGGCAGATGAAAGGTTTTCAGAGGCTGTACCTAAGTTGTTGATGGTGTGTTCCAACCGGTTCTGGTAGGCACCTAGCTTAGAGCGTTCTGCAGATACACTTTCGATTGCAGCTTGAATAGTATCGATTGCCGCTGATGCACTTTCTTGTGAAGAAATGTCAATTCCTAGGTCTTCGTTGATTATTGCCGCTGTTACTGTTGTACTACCGGGAGCAACAGTTAGTTTTTCTGTTAAATCTGTACCATCAGCTGCTGTTGCTATAACCTTTCCTGTACTATTTAAGGCATCCATAACATCCTGTTTCGTTGCTGTGACAGCGCCTGGGTCCTTACTATCACCTGCTGCTTGTGCCAGAGTTATGGTGATCGTATTTGTACCCTCATCAAAACTTGCAGTGGTTTCCGTTACCGCACCGGCATCTTTGTCACCCAAAGCAGTGTATGAAATTGTTATCTGAGTTTCAGTGTTGTTCTTCACTGAAAGCCCTGTTACACCAGTGACATCAACAGTTTCTGCTTCCGCACTAATTACCCCCAGGGCTTTGGCACTCATATCATTGATGCTCAATGTTATATCCTGCCCCTGATTGGCGCCGATGTGAAATGTGCCTTCATAACCTGCTAGCAATTTTTTTGTATTAAATTCAGTTGTTTGCGAAATTCTGGAGATCTCCTGTGCTAGCTGGTCTACCTCTTTTTGCAGCTCTGCACGGTCAGTATCATTATTAGTGTCATTTGCAGACTGCACAGCCAGTTCCCGCATACGCTGCAGGATGCTGTGTGTTTCATTTAATGCACCTTCAGCTGTTTGGATCAGGGAGATGCCATCCTGTGCATTCTTTGCTGCCTGATCTAATCCGCGGATCTGCCCCCTCATCTTCTCACTGATGGCCAGGCCTGCAGCATCATCACCTGCACGGTTGATGCGCAGCCCTGAGGACAGCTTTTCCAGGGACTTGTTGCCTAATGTCTGGTTGGCGCTCAACTGCCTGTAGGTGTTGAGTGCAGCAATATTATGGTTGATTCTCATCCATTATACCTCCTTAGTGTGTTGCTTTTGAGCATCTGCTCAGCCAGGCAACCCCAGCAGCTAATTACCCGGGGTGAGCTGCTTAGGACCTGTCTGACTTTTCTTTCTTATTATTATTATCGTCAGCAGCTTCAGGAACTTTAGGGTAATAAAACCATATTGAATACAGTTGACCTACAAAAACGACAACTAGGTATAAGTAATTCCGAAGCGGATAGTCTCCTGCCCCTGGATATCTCAGGCCTACATGCAGTATGTACAAGTACGTTTTAAAGCAGGTGAAGGATTGCCTTTTGGTCGCTGAAAGGGGATATAAAAGTATACAAATGAATTTAATTGCCCGGATTTATATATTTAATCTTTTTAAATAGTCCTAAATTGTTGATCAATATAGATATAATGGTATATATTAGTGCTAAAGATCATTCCTGATATAATTGGCTAATCACACCAATATGCGCAGCTTGTGAGTGAACACTGATTTTTTTTGCTGGCTGAAGATGGGGGAAGAAATTTGGAGGTGATGCTTCTTGGGTGAGATCCTTTCACAGGAGGAAATCGATAATTTATTGGCGGCACTTACCTCAGGGGAAGTGACAACTGAGGAATTAGGAGAGGAAGAGAAAAGTGTGAAAAATTACGATTTTCGGCACCCGAATAAGTTTTCCAAGGAGCAAATTAACTTTCTTGAACTGATTTATGACAATTATGCCCGGGCTATTGCCACTTTTCTCTCGGCAAAACTGAGGATATCTGTTCAGATATCGGTCATGTCTATTGAGCAGGTGACCTATGGAGAGTTTACCAACTCTATATCTGATCCATCAATAATGGCTATTTATGATATGAATCCTCTCCATGGTGATGGAATTATGGAAATTCAACCCTCTCTGGTTTTTTGTATGCTTGATCGCTTATTAGGAGGCTGTGGAGGGGGTGCTGTTGATGACCGTATCTTGACAGAGATCGAAAGAACGATCATCAAACAATTAATTCAACAGATGCTCGATATTTCCCGGGAGGCATGGGAAAATGTCATCGATATGAAGCCCCGCGTAGAATTAATTGAATCCAACCCTCAGTTCGCACAGATTGTTTCCCCTTCAGAAATGGTTATTCTAATTTCTTTGACGGTAAGGTTTGCTGATACTGAGGGAACTTTCAATATTTGCCTGCCCTTTATCGTATTGGAGCCGGTCTTGGATAAAATGAGCGTTCACAACTGGTTTGCCAAAGGCAGTAGAGAGGAGGATCCCCGAGAGCAGCAACTCCTCGAGCAGCAGATCGAGTCTATGGTTGTACCGGTTACGGTTGTTCTGGGCAAGACATCTATTGCAGTAAGGGAACTGCTTGACCTTGAGGTTGGGGATGTTGTCCTCTTCGATCGCAAAACAGATGAGGATGTGGATGTCTATATTGACTCCTGCCGCAAGTTTACAGCAAAACCGGGGAGGTGGAACAGCTATTTGGCCGTTCAAATAACTGATTTTGTGGAGAAAGGGGGAACATCTATTGAATGATCATAGTCTAAGCCAGGAGGAAATCGATAATCTCCTTAAAGGGGAAAGTACAAAAGAGGGTATGCCCTTGACAGACCTGGAGCTGGACACTATAGGGGAATTATTTAATATTTCCATGGGCACCGCTGCTACGACTCTCAGTGATCTGATAGGAAAGAGAGTTGTAATTACCACCCCGCGCATTACCGCTATTACACTTTCTCAGCTGCAGAACGAACATCCTCTGCCCTATGTGGTTGTAGAGATCCAATATACGGAGGGGCTGGAGGGTAAAAATTTACTTGTGATCAATACCGTTGATGTAGCTGTGATCACCGATTTGATGATGGGTGATGACGGCAAAGATCCTACTGAGCCACTGGATGAAATTGCTTTAAGCGCTATTGGTGAGGCCATGAATCAGATGATCGGTTCGGGAGCAACATCGATTTCAACCTTGTTAAAGAAAAGGGTAAATATATCTCCTCCCTCTGTGCGGGTGCTGAATTTAGCAGAGGATCAGCTGGTCATCGATGAAGGCGGAGCAGAAGATGAGCAGTTGATCAAAGTGGTTTTCAGCATGTATATAGAGGATCTTGTGGAAAGTGAGATGATGCAGCTGATCCCTATCAGTTTTGCCAAACAAATCAGCGGCCATCTTCTTGCTGAAGTCATCAATGATAACAGCCAGGAACAGCTGGGCGATTCCCAAAAAAAACATAGCCAGGTTGGTTGTATGGGAGATGGGAGCGAGGATGATTCTCAGTTTCTCACATCTATAGAAGAAAGGAATGAAGGGCCCAGCAGAGACAAATTATCGATGATTCTGGATGTTCCCTTGGAAATGTTTGTGGAGTTGGGAAGAACCCAGAAAACAATCGGTGAAGTACTGCATTTGGGACGGGGAGCTATTGTTGAATTAGGCAAATCTGCAAATGAGCCTTTGGATATTTATGTTAATGGCAAAGTGATCGCCAAAGGAGAGATCGTGGCCATCGGTGATAATTATGGGGTTCGTATTACAGAAATATTGAATTCAGTGGATAGAATAAACAATCTGTGACAACCCCTTGAAATTAAAATTGATAAGTGAACGATACAGATAAAACATGGCAGCAGTCCTTGCTGCCATGTTTTGGTTAAAGCATGTTTGATATCTGCCGATAAATATCGAAGGAAGGAGAATAGTATCCATTGTATTACAGCATGTTCCATTATTTTCAATATAAATATTCGGTCAAGGAGGAGTAGGGCATTAGTGAAAATACTTGTTGTTGATGACACAGCTTTTATGAGGATCAGGTTGCAAAAAATTTTGACTGCGGCAGGGCATGAGGTTATCCAGGCAGAGAATGCGGCTGCAGCACTCACTACCTACCAGGAGCAGAAGCCAGATCTGGTTACTATGGATATCACAATGCCGGATATAAATGGCATTAGGGCAATTTCCCTTCTCAAGAAGATCGATCCAGGTGTAAAGGTTATTGTAATTTCAGCAATGGGGCAGAAGTCAATGGTAGGAGAGGCTATTAAAGCCGGAGCCAAAGATTTTATTGTTAAGCCTTTCGAACCGGAGCGCATCCTGGCAGCGGTGTCTAGGGCTGTAAGGTAGAGCAGATATAGTTGAAAAGTGAAGCTTTTTATAGATGTGCTGGGAGAATGACAGAGGAGAGTGAGAGACCGGAAATGATGAATGAAGAAAGATGTGAAATGATAGACTGCTTTGTCAGTGAATGCCGTGATCTCCTAGATGATATCGAACCCCAGATCATTGAATTAGAGCAGATAGTTGCGGCTGCCGGGAAAATTGATAAAAGTTTATTAAATGATATTTTTCGACTCTTTCATACCCTGAAAGGGTCGGCGTCATTTATGGACTTACAGGCCATAATCCAGGTCACTCATCAGGCGGAAACCCTGTTCGATCTCATTCGCAGCGATAGGATGATGATCTCATCTATGCATGTTGATCTCTTTTGCCAGGTAACTGATTTTATCAGAAGGGTATTGGAGCAGGTGGAACTAGAGGGACATGACAGGGGTTTTGAAGGGGATGCCCAGCAGGTAGTGGAGGCCCTGGTAGGGGCCATTGATGGTGAGCCTCTCCAAGAGGACAAGGGTGCATCAGGAAATGACCAGGGGATGGATAGGGATGAACATGCTCCAGAGGACATCGAAATAACTGCTGATTTGATTGAGTCCTTTGTTGATGAAGCCATGGAACTCTGCGAAGATGCTGAATCTACAGCCTTAAGCCTAGAGCAGTCTGCTGATGCTGCCTCTGCCAGGAAAGCCTTCCGGGCTTTCCACAACTTAAAGGGGAATGCTGCCTTACTCGGTTTACCTGGCATTGAAAAGGTGAGTCATCTGGCAGAAAGCCTCGTGGGTAGTATTATTTCCGGGGAGAGGGAGTGTGATGGTGTTGTCATCACTGTACTGCTCACTTTGATCGATTCCCTGCGCAATGGTGTTCGCCGGGTGCAGGAGGGAAAGAGCCCTGAATTGCCTGATCTACAGCAGTTGCTCCAGTTTGTTCAACAGGCCCTGGATCTGCCTGATCTCGATTTAGAGACAGGGCATGTATCAGTTGAAAAGGATGGAGATGCGGAAAGCGGCAGTATCCAGGCACAGGGCATAGATTCGCCTTCTGTTGCTCAGTCTGATTATTACAGTGGCAGAGCCCTGTCCAGGAGCCAGTTTATCAAGGTAGATACCGTGAAACTGGATCAACTCCTAGATCTGGTAGGGGAGTTGGTAATAGCGGAGGCTATGGTGGCCGGTGAGGATAATGAGCAGTCTGAGAAAGCTATTGGACAGCTGAATAAGGTTACCAGAGAAATACAGGAGATTGCTCTCTCTTTGCGGATGGTTCCTCTGACTACAACCTTTCGCAAGATGGTGCGGTTGGTGCGGGATCTAGCCAAAAAGAAGAATAAGCAGGTGGAACTGGAGGTTCGCGGTGCGGAAACTGAAGTGGACAAAACCGTGATCGAACAGATCTCCGACCCTTTAGTACACTTGATCAGAAACGCTGTTGATCATGGTTTAGAAGATCCGGAAGAGCGCCGGACAGCCGGAAAACCGGAAGTGGGCAAGGTGTTGATCGAGGCCAAACACAGTGCTGGTGAGGTCTGGGTAATTGTTCAGGATGATGGCAAGGGTTTAGACAGAGCAAAAATTATAGAAAGAGGGCTTAAAAGAGGTCTTATCAGAGAGGACCAGGCAGAAGTACTTCAGGATGAGGATATATGGCAGATGATCTTTGCTCCCGGTTTTTCTACTGCAAAAGAGATATCAGATATCTCTGGGAGAGGTGTGGGGATGGATGTGGTCAAAAACAATGTTGAAAAGCTGAATGGCAGGATAGAAGTGCACAGCAGACAAGGGCGGGGTACCACATTTATCATCCATATCCCTCTGACACTGGCCATTATTCAGGGGATGATCATCAAGGTTGGGAGAGCACGTTATACTATCCCCATCAGTTCTATCAAGGAATCATTTAAACCGCGCCCTTCGATGATTACCCGCACTCCAGATGGTTTGGAGATAGTGCAGCTGCGTGGGGAATTGCTGCCTGTGCTGCGTCTCCATGAACTATACCAAGTAGAGAACAGCTGTCAAGAACTATCTGAGGGCGTTTTGATCGCTGTTCAGAACAATGACCGAAAATACTGCATTTTTGTTGATCAGCTGTTGGGACAGCAGCAGATTGTGATCAAGGGGCTGCCTGATTATTTGGGGCATATATGTGGCATTTCCGGTTGTGCAATTTTGGGTGATGGCAGTGTGAGTTTGATTCTGGATATCGCAGATCTGCTGGAGGCTGTACATAGTTAAGGAACAAGTAAAACCAACAGGAGGTGAAAGATGTTGATTGAAAATGAGGTCTTGGATGCGGAACTTCTGGGAGATGAGGAGGAAGAGGATACTCAGCAGGATAAGTATCTTACCTTTTTTATCGATGAGGAAGAGTACGGGATCGAGATCAGGTATGTCACAGAAATTATTAGAATGCAAAAAATAACCCATGTACCGGATGCAGCTGACTTCATCAAAGGGGTGATCAATCTTCGGGGGAAGGTAATCCCGGTGATGGATGTGCGCCTTCGCTTTGGACTGGAAGAGTGCTCCTATGATAACCATACCTGTATCATTGTGATCAATGTTGAGGAGCAGTCAGTAGGTTTGATTGTTGACCGCGTTTCTGAGGTTTTAGATATACCTGCAAGTGAGATAGAGCCTCCTCCAAAGATGTACAAAGGACTGAAGGGACGTTTCCTTTCAGGTTTGGGGAAGGTTGATGATGGAGTAAAAATCTTGCTAAATGCCGAAAAATTTTTATTCGATGAGGAGGGGCAGTAAATGGAGGAAATTAAGGGCGAACTGGCTGCGGCAGGGGTTACAGGAACTTCAAAGGGGGAAAAAGATTTTTCGGTGCTTGATTTGCTGCAGGTACCTGCCTTTATTGTTGGGAAGGACCAAAGGGTGATTTATGCTAACGAAGCTTTCGCTAAACTAGCAGGTTGCAGTTGTGAGCAGATTGTAGGCAGACCGTTCAGTAATGTGGTCGATTCTGAGGTAAATCCTGTCGAAAAGGCTCTGCTGGGAGATAATGAGCGTATCATCTCTTGGGGAATGGTCAAAAACAAGGGGAAAAAGCGCTATTTGGAGTATAGTCCCACAGCTCTGCTGGATGACAGGGGAGAAGTTATTGGTGTGCTGGAGACAGTCTTGGATTTTACTGGTGTGGAGCTAATGTTATTTGCTATTCAAGATCTGGTGGAAAAGGCCAAGAACGGGGAGTTAAAGGCCAGAGTGGATGTCAAGGCAGAAGGCTCTTTTCAAGATCTGGTGGATGGCATCAATGAGCTGCTGGACACTGTGATTGAGCCGTTCAATGAGGCTAGTATTGTTTTGCGGAATCTAGATAACGGGGAGCTCAGCTCTCGGGTTGTAGGAGATTACAAGGGTGATTACGCAATAATCAAAGATGCTCTCAATGAAGCTATGGAGCTTTTACAGGGTTATATAGGAGAGATCGATAATGTTTTCAAAAAGATACATGAGCAGAAAAGCCTGGATATGGAAATCACCGGTGAGTTCAGGGGAGATTTTCAGTCTATTAAGGAAAATGTGAATAATTTTATCCTTCGCCTCAACGACCTCTTCATACAGATTAATTCCTCTTCAGATCAGGTTGCTGTAGGTTCTCAGCAGGTGGCTGAGGCCAGCCAGAGCTTAGCTCAGGCAGCTTCTGAGGCAGCCAGTTCCCTGGAGGAAATCGCCTCTTCTGTGCAGCAGCTCGCTTCTCAGACTGAACAAAACTCGGAAAATGCGGCACAAGCTCACCAGATGACCGATAATGCCCGAGCTGTAGCTGATGAGGGGGCTAAACGGATGGAGAAAATGCTTAAGGCCATGGGTGAAGTCACTGATTCATCCAAGAATATCGCAAAGATCATCAAAGCGATCGATGAGATCGCCTCTCAGACAAATCTCCTCGCCCTCAATGCTGCTGTAGAGGCTGCCCGGGCAGGAAAGCATGGCAAGGGTTTTACAGTGGTTGCCGAAGAAGTGAAAAATCTCGCTCAGCGCAGCGGTGAGGCAGCCAGGGAGACGGCAGAGATGATCGAGGATTCGATCAAGAAGACCGAGGCGGGGAACGAGATCGCTGCAAATACAGCAGCTGTGCTACAGGAGATCGTCACAGAATCGACCAAGGTTGCTGATCTTGTGGCTGAGATTGACTACGCTTCCAAAGAACAGCAGCAGGGGATCAGGCAGATCAGTGAGGCTCTTTCCCAACTGGACCAGGTCACCCAGGAGGTTTCAGCCAGCTCTGAGCAATCTGCTGCTGCCAGTGAAGAGCTTTCTGGCCAGGCTGATCAGCTGCAGGAGTTAATAAGTCAATATGAGTTGCGCCAAGAAGCCGCTGTGGGCACTTCAGGGCTGCCTGCCGGGATTACCCCTGAAATGATTCAGATGCTGCAGAAAATGGTGGCAGAGCAGGGGACAGCAGGTGGCGCTGCAAGCAGCAGACAGGCAGATCTCTTTTCCGGTGCTGCAGCCAAGACAAAAGTAGGTAAGCCAGAACAGGTTTCAGCACTGGATGATCAGGATTTTGGAAGGTTTTAAGGGAGTAACAGTGAGAGAGTCTTGTTGAAGGAAGAGATGCAGCAAAGGGATGAATGGCTATGGAATTGAGCACCCGGGAGTTTCATCTGATTAAAGATTTGGTGAAGAATAAGTTCGGCATATACTTGCGTGAACAGAAAAAAAGCCTGGTTGTCCAACGTCTGCAAAAAGAGCTGTGGGCAGGTGGTTTTTCCAGCTTCCAGGATTACTATAATTATGTAATCAAGGATGCTAGCGGGCAGGCTCTGAACAAAATGGGTGATCTAATTTCTACAAACCATACCTATTTTTTTCGGGAAGAGGTACATTTTGAATTTATAGAGAGAGTGGCCTTGCCGCAGCTGATCAATGCTGTGCGGAAAAAAGAGGAAAGGGAGATCAGGGTCTGGTGTGCGGGCTGTTCATCTGGGGAGGAAGCTTACTCCTTGGCTATGGTTTTGTCTCAATACGCTGAGGAGCATAACCCCGGTGTTCAATTCTATATTTTGGCTACAGATATTTCCGACAGAGTTCTTAAGAAGGCTGTAGCCAGTATTTACAGCAAAGAGCAGGTCATGAGGGTACCCCCATTGTATAGAATGCGCTATTTTGATCAATTAGGTGATGGACGGTGGAAAGTGAGGCCAAATATCAGGAAGATGATTCTTTTTCGACGGTTGAACCTGATGCGGCAGGAATACCCCTTTAAAAGGCGTTTTCAGATAATAATGTGTCGCAATGTGATGATCTATTTTGATGAACCGACAAAAAATCAAATCACAAAGCGCTTCTATCGTTACATGGAAGAGGGTGGCTATCTGTTGATCGGCCACTCGGAGACACTCGACAGGTCTTTGGGTCTTTATCGTTTTATACAGCCGGCAGTTTTTCAACGGCTTTAGTGTTCTATATGTGAGAAAGGGGGAGGGGTTCCATGAATAAAATTAAAGTGCTGGTTGTCGATGACTCTGCCTTAGTTAGGGCAGTATTATCTCAAGGGCTTTCCATGGAACCGAAAATTGAGGTGGTGGGAACTGCTGCCAACCCTTATATTGCCAAGGAGAAGATCGCCCAACTCCATCCAGATGTGTTGACATTGGATATCGAAATGCCGCAGATGGATGGGGTAGAATTCCTGCGCCGGTTGATGCCCCGGCATCCCCTTCCTGTTGTAGTGGTCAGTGCCCTTACTCAAAAGGGCGCTGCGCTCACTATAGAAGCCCTGGAGGTTGGGGCGGTGGATGTTGTGCCTAAGCCGAGATTGGATATTGCCAGGGGATTGAATCAGATGATGGAAGAACTGCGAGAAAAGGTAATAAACGCTGCATCTGCCAATGTACAGGGTTATAAGAGTAGAAAGGGGGTGGACTTACACCATAAGCAGCTCAACAGCAGCCCTTTGGCGGAATCTACAGACAAGGTGATCGCTATCGGGGCCTCTACAGGGGGGACCGAGGCGATCCGCATGATTTTGAGGAGTTTTCCACCAAATATGCCAGGTGTTGTAGTCGTCCAACACATGCCCCCTGGATTTACCAAGCATTTCGCCGAGAATTTGAATAGTATCTGTGGGATGGAAGTCAAAGAGGCCTGCAATATGGACCGGGTTTTACCCGGCCGTGTACTGATCGCTCCTGGCGATCTCCATATGTCTGTAAGGCGGTCGGGGGGGATTTACAGGGTAGTCTGCGAGCCGGGGGAAAAGGTTTGTGGGCACTGTCCCTCTGTGGAGGTTCTCTTCCAGTCGGTTGCCCGTTATGTCGGGACCAATGCTGTGGGTGTCATTCTTACAGGTATGGGAAGTGATGGTGCAGAGGGGATGCTGGCTATGCGCCAGGCCGGGGTACGCACCATTGCCCAGGATGAGGCCACCTCAGTTGTTTTCGGTATGCCCAAGGCTGCCTATGAAAGGGGGGGAGTGGAAGCTTTACTCCCTCTACACCAAATACCAAAGGCGATCATGGGGCTGTTTTCTGTTTCATGATACAGATAAGTAATACAGTTATTGAAAAGGTTTTTTTTGTGAATGGGTAGAATAATTAGCCAGAGGAAGGAGGTGAAAGGAAAATGATCAATATGATGGGCATACAGGGGATTCAGATCAATACCACCTGTCAAGAGGGTGGTGCAGTTGGCAAGGGTTTGAAAGAAATCAAATTCTCTGATCTGCTGCAGGCACTCCGTGGAACCGGCAAAAAGCAGAATCAGGGTAAGGAAGCCTTTGTTGCGGGTGGCAGTTCATGGGATGATCTGCCGGACAGGATCAATGATCTGCTTGCCGATACCTTACCAGATAAATTACCCGATTCCCTGTTCAATGCCCTGCCAGCTTTGGCCGGTAGGGAGTTTGACTTACCTGCCAGTTCAGAAAAACAGCTACTTACAGCTGAGCAGTTGACTGCAGTTCTGGAAGAGCTATCCGGTATTTTGGATGGTGTAGAGAACAAAGAGTTTGCCAATGGCAATGAGATAGGCGAGCATCTGCTCTTCCTGATCAGCACTGCTGATCGTTCAGTCTCTGCACAGGGGGATACGCTGCAGGCACTGCTTGCTCTGTTGGGGGAAAGCTCTACATCAATTGAGGTGAAGGCTGCTGTTATGCGGATCCTTGGGCAGGATGGCAGTGTTTCTACGGGTACAGCTAATATTCAGCAGGCAGGTCAGCTGTCTACAGTAGAATCGCCTTCAGGAGCAACAACTGCTGCCCAGGGTAGTGAGCTGATCGATGCCCTAAAAAGTGTCTCTACTGATGAGGCGTTGTCCAAAGAAGCTGATGGCGCTTCCCTGCGGGGATCTGTTGGACAGGTAAAAGCGGAAACCGGGGAGCGGGCGAATCTTGCATCGATTTCTGATGGAACGGCTGCAAGTGGTGATGAGGTATCTCTGAACAAAAAGCCGGTACCATCAGCTTTGGAATTCCAGCTGAAGGCCTCTGCTGAGCAGCAGAACCAAAAGGGTGTTCAGGCACAAGGGGTTTTGGTCCAACAGGAAAATAAGCAGTCTGAAGTAAAAAGTTCAACTGGTTTCTTGCCGGATGAAGGCCTTAACGCCGGAAGTGTACCCCTGCAGACAGGCTCTTCACAGCAGGTTTTTTCAATCAGCAGCAGAGCCGCGCCGGTGATGGAGAATGCAGTACTTGAACAGGTGATGCAAGCCATTGAGAGCAGCAGTTTGATCACAGACAAAAACATGCACATGCTGAGCATTTCACTGAAACCGGAATACCTGGGAGAGCTGAAACTGATGATCACTTTGGAGCATGGTATTGTTAACGCTCATTTCCTGGTTCAAAATCAGATGACAGCCAACCTGATCGAATCCCAGCTTTCGGATCTGAAACAGTCCCTCAGCCAGCAGGGGGTTTCTTGGCAGGAGGTGACCGTTTCTGTGGATACCGGCAGCGCGAGCGCTCAGTCAGAGCAGGGGGCAGAACAGGGGATGAATCAGCAGTGGGAAGGAAGTGGAGGTTTCGCTGGAGGAGAAGATGATTTTTCGGAGCCCCATTCCTATAAGGGCTGGGGAATGGTCAATTATGTTGTTTAAGGATAGGGGGTGAGGAAATGCCGATCAGTGATGTTACTCAAGCAGCTTCAGCTTCAGCCCAGCAGACAACAAATTCTCAAGTGCTAGGACAGGATGGTTTTTTTAAACTCCTGGTTGCACAGATGCAGCTCCAGGATCCGCTTTCACCAATGGATAACAATACATTGACAACACAGATGGCCCAGCTGTCATCTCTGGAACAGTTAACAGATCTTAAAGAAAACACAGCTATGCTGGTTATGCTGTTGGATAGCAGCATTGCCCAACAGTCAATGCTTTTCGCTGCCAGTATGCTGGGCAGGGGTGTTGTCGCAGTTGATCCGGAATCTGATGAGGTGATAAGTGGGACCGTTCAGGGATATCAGATCAAGGATCAGCAGATCGTTTTCGATGTAGATGGGTTAGATGTCCCTGCTTCCTGGATTATCAAGGCTACCCATGCCGGGGGTGAAGGATAGTTGGTAGATAAAATTTATTTTCCAGAGCCGATCCTGCCACAGCAGAAGGGGCAGGTAAAAAAAGGTCAAAAACCTGGCACCTCATTTGAAGATGTGCTGGCCAAAAGGGTTAAGTTTTCCGGCCATGCCCAGGAGATGGTCAGCAGAAGGCAGATCCAGCTTTCTCCTGGTCGTATGCAGCGTATCAATGATGCTGTGACCAAGGCAGAGGAAAAGGGTGCCCGGGATTCGTTGGTGTTAATTGATGATATTGCTCTGGTAGTGAGTGTCAAGAACAGAACGGTGATCACTGCGGTAGATCAACCGCATATGAAAGGAAAAGTATTTACAAATATCGATAGCGCGGTTATCGCATAATAAAATCTAAATGAGAGTATGAGCTGGACCTCGAGGAGGAGGCTCTGGGCCGGTATCGAATATACTGGTTCCTCTCATCATTAGGAGGTCGTTTCTTATGATGTCATCCCTTTTTGCTGCTGTTTCAGGACTTAAGGCACACCAGGAGCGGATAGATGTTATTGGTAATAATATTGCTAATGTCAATACAGCTGGATTTAAGAAGAGCAGGGTCTCCTTTGCCGATATGCTCTACCATACAATCAGTGGGGCCAGCCGCCCAGTTGATGGCGGCCCAGGTGGCACAAATCCTATGCAGAAGGGCCCTGGTGTGAGTGTGGCCAGTATTGACACCATTTTCGCAGGGAGCAATCTGCAGGATACCGGCAAAGAAACAGATCTGGGTATCAGTGGGGATGGTTTCTTTATAGTCAGCGATGGACAGCAGAATTATTTTACGAGGGCAGGAAATTTCGATTTTGACGAAGAGGGCAACTTGGTCAGTTTATTAACAGGGATGAGGGTACAGGGGTGGACCGCCGTTGATGGTAACATCAATACCAGTGCAGCCATCGGGAATATCAATATACCGACACAAGGGGTGTCGGTGCCGGCAAAGGCTACTACAACTATCGATTATGCCGGAAATTTGGATGCCGGTGTGAATGGGACACTGCTCTTTTCCAATGGCACAGGTACGACCACTTTTTCTGTAGAAGATGGTGCAGGAAATTCCGCTGTGCTAAAGCTAACACTGGAGGCTACCGACTCCTTTAACAGCTATAACTGGTTGATCACCACTGATGACCCTGGTGTGGAAGTTCAGGGTACTGGGAGATTTACTCTTGACAATAATGGGATGGTTACTACAGAGCCAACAGGCAGTGTGATTGTGAATCTCGGTGGGGATGATCTGACAATCAGTCCGCCGGCCGACGGAGGATCACCAGAGCAGTTTACAGTTGATGGCTCAGCTATTACCATCGAATCACTCGATTTTACACCAGCTGCATCCAGAGTTGCTCGCCAAACGATTTATGATTCCCTGGGGGATGAGTATACAGTGACAACAACCTTTACCAGGGTGGCGGATAGTCAATGGGACTGGGAGGCAAAAGTGACCAAGTCAACCCCCACCGGCATAATCGATATTCCTCTCCAGCCAGGGACAGGGTCTGGCACACTCCATATAAATGCCAATGGCAAGTGCAGTGCATCAGGGGGCGAGAGCATCGTCTTCAGCCCCGACAATGGGGCGCTGGATGTAGAGATCATTCCTCAGTTTCAGGATGTGACACAGTATGCTGACAAGAGCTCTGTTACTGTAAGGTACCAGGATGGCTATAAGAATGGCTCTCTACAAAGCTACAGCTTTGATAACACAGGAACGATCGTCGGGGTGTTTTCCAATGGCACAACCCAGGCCTTGGCACAGATCGCTCTAGCCAATTTCTCCAATCCAGCCGGGCTGTCCCAAGAAGGGGGTTCGATGTTTTCCCATTCCAGCAACTCCGGGCAGCCTGTTATCGGGGAGTCTGGGATCGGTGGTCTGGGGTCGATCAGGCCTGGTTCTCTGGAATCGTCCAATGTTGACATCGCCTCAGAGTTCACAGATCTGATCATAACCCAGCGGGGGTTTCAGGCTAACTCTCGTGTGATCACAACATCTGATGAGATGCTGCAGGAACTGGTTAATCTAAAGAGATAGCTGACAGGAAGAAGCCTTCTCCGGAATATAAAGGAGGGGCTTCTTTTTTCTCTACACCTCATCTAACTGTTCCAAAAATCTTTCGTAAGTATAGGTGGCAATTATCTACGTTCAGTAATAAACAAAAAAGCGCCATCTGATTTTGCAGTGCAAACGGGTATTGCATGCAAACCCAATTCTTCGATCAGATATATAACTGTTTTTATTTAACTGAGCATAGATCTATTTGCCCCTTAGAGTGCAATCAATTTTTTGGCATCATTCTTGCTTTATTTTTTATTAAGGAATAATAATCATTACACCTCCATGGCTGTAGATCAATTTAAAAAACAGATCATGGTTTTTGATGTTCGATAAGGCAGCAGTCCAATAGATGGACTAATCAAAGAGGGAAGGGGTTGCTACAGAGGGGAAGAGCAGAGGTTAAACACTACTATTTAGCAAGGGTAACGGATGTAGTCGTTGATTGTCAACCAAAGTTTTAGAATGGAGGAAGATAAGGATGACATCTAAGGTTTCGTTACATGTCTTATCCGAGGATGATGTAAAGTTAGTCCACAGTTCCTCTTTAAGACTATTGCAAGAAGTGGGTATAGAGATCGAATACCAGCCGGCTGTAGATATTTTAAGGGATGCGGGGCAGAAGGTAGAGGGAAGCCGTGTTTATTTTGATCCTGAATATGTTGAGAAAATGGTTGCTAGAGCTCCAAACGAATTTACTTTACACGCTCGGGACCCAGAGTTCAACATTCAGATAGGTGGCGATAATCTAGTATATGCTCCCGGGTATGGTGCTCCCTTTATTATTCAGAAAGGGAAGAGGAGAGCAACTGTCTGGGAAGATTATATGAACTTTTTAAAGCTCGCCCATGTCTCAGAAGATATTGATCTGAGCGGGGGTATGCTGATCGAACCGACAGACCTTGATGATCGAACAAGATATTTAGATGCATTATATGCCCATCTTCGTTACAGCACTAAGTGCCCTATGGGCTGCAGTTATGGTGCTGAGGGGGCAAGAGATACAATTGAACTGCTTGCACCTGTTTTCGGTGGCAAGGAAGAATTAAAGAAAAAACCGGCAGTTGTCACCTTGATCAATACGATCAGTCCTTTGAAACTGGATGAACGGCAGACCGGTGCGCTGATAGAATACGCAAAATGGAATCAAGCGGTGATCATTGCCTCCCTGGTTATGGCCGGGTCAACTGGCCCTGCAACACTTGCTGGAGCGATGGCGGTTCAAAACGCTGAGGTTCTGGCAGGTATCACCCTTGCACAGGCAGTGAATCCTGGCTGCCCGGTAATATACGGGTGTGCTAGCTCTGTAACTGATATGCATACTGGTAATGTGTCTATCGCTAATGGAGAATCGGCACTTATGGCTGCAGCTGCTGCGCGGATGGCAAAATTCTATGAACTGCCCTGCCGCAGCGGTGGTGGGCTGACAGATGCCAAGACAGTTGATGGTCAGGCAGGATATGAGTCAGCTCTGATGTTGATGGCACCTGTGACAGCTGGCACTAATATTATTCTTCATACTGCAGGCATTCTTCAGTACTGGCTGTGTATGTCTTATGAAAAATTTGTTATGGATACAGAAATTGCCGGCATTATGCGCAGAGTCAGAAAAGGCATAGAAATCGATGAGGATAGACTTGCTGTTGATGTTGTCAGTAAGGTTGGCCCTGGCAGCCACTTCCTGACTCAAAAGCACACCAAGCGCTATCATAAAACAGAATTCAGAAAACCTGTTATTAGTGACAGACAGTCATTTGAAGGCTGGGTATTAGAGAGCCTGACTGCTGAAGACAGAGCTGCACGGATATGCCAGCAGAGGATAAATGAATATGAAGATCCCGGACTTGATCAATCTCTCCAAAATGAACTGCAGTCCTATGTAGACTCCAGAAAAAACGAGATTATAAAATAAGGGGGAGACAAAATGATACTTGATGAATTAAAGCAAGCTGTGATGGATGGTGACCAGGAAGAGCTGGAGGTACTGTGTAATAGGGTTATAGAAGAAAAGCTAAACCCCGTTGATGCTGTTCAAAACGGGCTGATTAAAGGTATAGAAGAATTGGGCAGATTATGGTCAGAAGGGGAAATGTTTTTACCAGATGTAATGATGGGTGCAGATGCCCTACAGTTCGCTCTGGATATTCTCGGCCCTGAACTGGCTAAAGCTGAAGCAGCAGGTGTGAAGCGAGAAACTAAGGGCAAGATCGTGATCGGCACTGTTAAGGGAGATATCCACGATATCGGCAAGAATATCGTATCAGCGATGCTTACTGCTGCCGGTTATGATGTCCATGATCTGGGAATCGATCAGGATGTAGAAACATTTGTAGAAAAAGCAGAAGAGGTTGATGCCGATGTGATCGGTTTGAGCGCGCTGTTGACAACAACGATGCCTGAGCAGAAAAAGCTCGTTGAATACCTGCAGGAGAAAGGGCTCAGGGACAAGTATAAAGTAATTATTGGCGGTGGCCCGACAACAAATGATTGGACACAAGAGATAGGAGCTGACGGTTGGGCAGAAACAGCTGCGGGGGCCATCGCTCTTTGTGAAGACCTTATTGCCTAAGTGCAGTAACAATTTCTTTGTCGGCAGCTGATGCCGTGGAAGTTGCTTACCACAATCACATTTCAAAAATAAAAAAAGTAGTTATTAGGAGAACAAAGGGGCATATACCCTATTATAATAGGGGCAACACCCCTTTGTTCCTTTGTCTGGAAGGAGTAGGAGGAAGGGAAAAAACCAGCAATGTCGAATAGGTGTATTAAATATCTAAAAGCGCCTCATATGCTTTTAAATGTATTGCTACTAAATATACCCCAAGTTATACTACTGAATTACCAATAAATGTACTTCACTATAAACTGATACACTATTATATTAATACAATTCCTATAACAAGCACAGGCGCCTCTAAATGCTCATGTACTATCATATTAATCATCCATCACCAAGCATAAA
>JBMNGF010000013.1:0-35536 GCA_050949745.1 Syntrophaceticus sp.
TGTTATGTTGTGAGTCAAGGGGACAGGTACTTTGACTCATGTGAGTCAAAGGGGACTGAGTCAAAGTGAGTCAAAGGGACGGTGACTTTGACTCACTGTTGTGACACAACCCCCGTCCCCCTGTCACATGCAGTGACAGTCACTTGACAAATTGAATAAAGTTTCTGGTGGTGATGGCGGAGGGGCAACACCCGTACCCATTCCGAACACGGCAGTTAAGCCCTCCAGCGCTGATGGTACTGGGTTTCCCGGGAGAGTAGGTCGCTGCCAGATTTTACATTCCTCGGTAGCTCAACGGTAGAGCATCCGGCTGTTAACCGGAGTGTTGCAGGTTCGAATCCTGCCCGGGGAGCCAAAAAGCAAAACCTCAAAGTTTTGCTTTTTTTATTCGAGTATCAATTTAGTGACTGGAAGTATTCCCATGGACAGGTATAGGTTTGGGACACAGGTAACAGTTTTAGTTCAGGATGACTATTTCTAATCCAACTCCTCACCACCAACTACTGATCACTAAATAGAATTTTGATTTTAAGGGGTCAATTTGGCTAGATCTCTTTGTACTGTTTATCCTATGATTTGAATAAAAAATGTGTCGCATCTAGTCGTTGGTGATCATTATTTATGATAGCTTTAGAATTATTTTTAAGGAACGAGGAAATTACCTACTAAGTATTGACCCGATCCTTTTTGTTAGCAGGATGAAATGGATGAACTGTTGATATATAATATTGTAGGATAGCGTAGCTTATTGAGTCAAAGTGACCGTTCCTTTGACTCATATATTTATGTTTGTTATGCTTAGCGAACTATTCCAGACTGAAGGATGGAGGATACGGGGTATGTCAGAGCAATATTTTAATGATTTTATCAACCAGGTGACAAGCAGAAATCCTGGGGAAAAAGAATTTCATCAAGCTGTTTATGAGGTGGGTAGATCAATTTTGCCCTTTTTAGAGAAGCATCCTAAGTATAGGAAAGCAAAAATATTGGAAAGAATTGTAGAACCTGAACGGGTATTAATTTTCCGTGTTCCCTGGGTTGACGATAGAGGGGAAATTCAAGTCAACCGCGGATTTAGAGTGCAGATGAACAGCGCTATTGGTCCCTATAAAGGTGGCCTGCGTTTCCACCCATCTGTAAATTTGGGGGTTTTAAAATTTCTTGCATTTGAGCAGGTATTTAAGAACTCTTTGACCACGTTGCCTCTTGGTGGTGGAAAGGGTGGTGCAGATTTTGATCCTCGAGGCAAATCGGATCAGGAAGTTATGCGTTTCTGCCAGTCGTTTATGACGGAGCTCTATCGCTATCTAGGGCCTGATACAGATGTTCCAGCCGGGGATATAGGTGTTGGGCGTAGGGAGATAGGGTACCTTTTTGGTCAGTATAAAAAGATTACAAATGTTTTTAACGGTGTGCTGACAGGCAAGGGATTTGCTTGGGGTGGCAGTCTCATGCGTCCGGAGGCCACAGGTTATGGTGTTGTTTATTTCCTGCAGGAGATGTTGAAGACACGTGGTGAGGACTTAGAAGGAAAAACAATAGCCATCTCCGGTTATGGAAATGTTGGGAGTTTTTTAATTGAAAAAGCCAGCCAATATGGCGCTAAGGTGATTACAGTTGCAGATGAAAATGGATATGTTTATGATCCTGATGGGATCAAAGGTGATAAGTTGGATTATTTAAAGGATCTCTGGGTTGTGTATCGTCGCCCCGCACGTGATTTTGCGGATAAATTCGGTTTAAAGTGGGTTGAAGGGAGAAAGCCCTGGGAGGTTCCCTGTGATATTGCCGTTCCCACTGCAACACAGAACGAGCTGTGTCAGGATGAGGCCAGACAATTGATTAATAATGGCTGTAAATGTGTTGTTGAGGCTGCCAATATGCCCTGTACTCTCGATGCTCTGGATATGCTGCATGATGCCGGGGTGCTGGTTGCTCCGGGTAAAGCTGCTAATGCCGGTGGTGTGGCAGTAAGTGGGCTAGAGATGAGCCAAAACAGTATGCATTATTGCTGGTCGGCTGATGACGTTGATTGTAAGCTGCAGGATATTATGAAAAATATTCATGAACAGTGTGTAACTTATGGGAAAAAAGACAATCAAGTGAACTATCTTGATGGTGCCAATATCGCCGGTTTTGTCAAAGTAGCGGAGGCCATGCTTGCTCAGGGGGTTGTTTAAGCAGGCGGTTTCATGTTTATAAAAATTGATAAGGTGTTTGTGAGGGCATGCATTGTGGTATAATGTGGAAGGATAGTATCAGATACTCTTTGCTATGGTTTGACTTATAGTCTTTATGGCAGCACTAGTTACAATTAACAGTTGAATGTTAATGTTCAACAACCATTTTTATTGACAGCTAACGGGGGACTATGCTAAAGTAGAACAGGATATTTCTATGGCTGTATTTGGAACTATATGCTGTAGATAAGGCAGCAGGAGGTGGCGAAAGTGCGCGTAGGTGTGACCTTAGCATGTATAGATTGTAAAAACCGCAATTATACAACAGAAAAAAACAAAAGGAACAATTCAGAAAGGTTAGAGCTAAAAAAATACTGCCCTGTATGTAAAAAACAAACTGTCCATCGTGAAACAAAATAAATGGTGGCAGGCTGAAGGATGTGAGTCTGTTGGCGAAAAAAGCCGGTGCGGCGAATAGAAGAAATGTCAAAGCCCGTGCAAAAAAGGTATCCAAAGAGGAAAAGATGAAAAAGGATGAGCGCACGGCTGAGCCTGAGACTGCATCTGCTTCCGAAGGAAAATTACGTTCTTTTTTGCGTCTAATAAAGAATGACAAGTCCAAGAGCGATGTGCAGGTGCCAGTTAAAGGAAAGGCAAACAAAAAGGCGACCGATAAAAAGGAAAAACGCTCCGTTCGGACTGCGGCTGGCAAAGAAAAACCAAAAAAGAGTTTTTTTCAAAACATAACAAGGTTTTTTCAAAGTGTATGGGGAGAATTAAAAAAGGTACATTGGCCCGGTCGAAATCAGCTTATTGCTTACAGTGCAGTGGTCGTTGTAGCTGTCATCATAGTTGCATTTCTTATATGGATTGCTGATATTCTTATAAGCTGGGTAGTTCAGCTCCTATTGAGCTTATAGGCGGAGAATTGTTTATTCAATAGCCAGGGAGGTGGGGGCCGGCAGGTCCCTTGTCTTTATGGAAAAAAAATGGTATGTAATTCACACATATTCAGGCTATGAAAATAAGGTAAAGGCTAATTTAGAGAAGCGAGTTGCTTCTATGGACATGGAGGACAAGGTGTTTAGCATCATTGTCCCTATGGAGGATGAAGTTGAAATCAAGGACGGGAAAAGGCGTGTTACAAAAAAGAAGATTTTTCCCGGCTATGTATTGGTAGAGATGACTTTAACTGATGATTCCTGGTATGTTGTCCGCAATACACCCGGTGTTACGAGTTTCGTAGGATCGGGTAATAAACCGATCCCTCTGGTCGAAGATGAGGTTCAAAATATTTTATGCAAGATGGGCTTGGCAGAGTCCCCAATAAAGATCGATCTGGATATCGGTGAAAGTGTGCGGGTTATTGCAGGCCCCTTTGAGAACTTTATCGGTACAGTGGAAGAGATATATCCTGAGAAAAGCAAGCTTAGGGTGCTTGTATCTATGTTTGGGCGAGAAACGCCAGTTGAGTTGGAATTCACACAAGTGGAGAAATTATAGTAGAAATAAGGAAAGGAAGTGCCAATATGGCCCCAAAAAAGGTTGCAGCTGTTATTAAGCTTCAGATTCCGGCAGGCAAGGCTACACCGGCGCCACCGGTTGGTTCTGCTCTTGGCCCCCATGGTGTCAATATCATGGGATTCTGCAAAGATTTTAATGAGCGGACAGCTAAAGACGCAGGTCTGATCATTCCGGTGGAGGTTACCATTTATCAGGACAGAACCTTAAGCTTCATTACGAAGACTCCTCCGGCATCAATTTTATTGAAAAATGCTTTGGGAATCGAAACTGCATCTGGTGAACCTAACCGTGAAAAGGTGGGTAAAGTTTCCCGGGCAAAGGTGCGGGAAATTGCTGAACTGAAAATGAAGGACCTTAATGCTATGGATGTAGAAGGTGCCATGCGTATGGTCGAGGGGACCGCACGCAGTATGGGTATAGAAGTTGTAGAATAGTGATTAGTGGTTGGTCGTTGGAAAAAGATTATCGAGGCTCTGTTTTCTAATAACTGATCTGTTGATTTGTTACCATTGTTAAAGATAAAGTGGGAGGATTAAAATCCGTTAAAACCACAGAGGAGGATATAAGAATGGCTAAAAGGGGAAAAAGATATCAGTCAGCTATCGAAAAGATAGACAGGGAGAAATTATATGAATTAGATGAGGCTATGGTGCTTGTTAAAGATAATGCAACAGCCAAATTTGATGAAACTGTAGAGCTTGCTGTTAGACTAGGAATCAATCCGCGTCATGCTGATCAGCAGGTGAGGGGAGCTATGGTGTTGCCTCATGGAACTGGTAAATCAAGAAAAGTGCTTGTTTTCGCTAAAGGAGATAAGGCGAAGGAAGCAACTGAGGCAGGCGCAGATTATGTAGGTGAAGATGAACTGGTCAAAAAGATCCAAGAGGGATGGCTGGATTTTGAAGTTGCAGTAGCAACCCCGGACATGATGAGCAAGGTAGGGAGATTGGGGAAAGTATTGGGACCTCGCGGATTAATGCCTAACCCTAAAACAGGTACAGTGACCTTTGACATTGAGCAGGCAGTTAAGGAAATCAAAGCTGGCAAGATCGAGTACCGTGCAGATAAAACGGGTATTGTGCATGCCGTCATCGGTAAAGCTTCATTCCCATTGGAGAAAATCAAAGAGAATTATCAAGCACTGGTAGATACTCTGATCAAGGTAAGACCAGCAGCGGCGAAGGGACAATATATAAAGAGTATTGTCGTTTCATCGAGTATGGGGCCTGGTGTAAAGATTAATCCACTTAATCCTTTAGGTGAGTAAAATATCAAGAATTATTTTCTTGACTAAAATAGAATCCTTTGTTATGCTTTACGAGTGACCGCAGACAGTAGGTGCCATCAAGGCTTAAATTTGGCCTACCGAGGTTGGATGGATTTGTATAGTAATTATCTAGCCCTCTGCTGTCTGCGGAGGGCTTTATCATTTATTAAAGGAGGCGTGAAATGGCCAGTCTTGAAGAAAAAAAGAAAGCTGTCGCTGAATTGGAAGAGAAGTTCAAGACATCAAAGGCCGCAGTTTTTACAGACTACCGGGGTATTAAAGTAGAAGAGGCTACTGCTCTCCGGAGAAGCTGCAGGGACGCCGGCGTAGAATTCAAGGTTGTGAAAAACACTCTCACGCAACGTGCTGCAGAAAACAGCGGAGTCCCAGATATCTCTCAGTTTTTGGATGGCCCTACTGCTATCGCTTTTTCTTACGAGGATCCTGTTTCGCCGGCGAAGGCATTGAAGGGTTTTATGAAAGAGTATCGCAAGCTGGAGATCAAAGGCGGGCTTATTGAGGGTGATGTAGTTGGAGCAGACTCCATTCAAAGCCTAGCTGAACTGCCGAGTAAAGATGTTTTGGTTTCCATGGTTTTGCGTGGTCTCAATGGCCCACTTACTGGCTTATGCGGTGTTTTGCAGGGACCGGTCAGGAAATTGGTATATGCTTTAAACGCTGTAAAAGAGCAAAAAGAAGCAGGTTAATTCTGAGTTATGATCTGCTCTACTGAGAGTTAAAACAAAAAAAACGGATAATCAGGGAGGTCTATTAAATGAGTAAAGTTGATGAGATTATTGAAGCTGTCAAGGAAATGACTGTACTTGAGTTGGCTGATTTGGTCAAGGCCCTTGAAGAAGAATTTGGCGTAAGCGCTGCAGCACCTGTAGCTGTGGCTGCTGGGCCTGCAGCTGCTGCTGATGCTCCGGCAGAAGAGGAGAAGACTGAGTTTAACGTTATTCTTTCTGCTATTGGCGATCAGAAGATTAAGGTCATCAAGGCTGTGCGGGAAATTACAGGCTTAGGACTCAAGGAAGCCAAGGAAGTAGTAGACAATGCACCGAAAGCGGTTAAAGAAAATGTCAGCAAAGAAGAGGCCGAATCAATAAAAGAAAAGCTTACTGAAGTAGGAGCAGAGGTCGAGATTCAATAAGATTTTCGTTGTTGTCTCTTGAGAACACAGGGGTGACATTGTATTACGGCGATAAATCTGTTATTGTTAAGAAATAATATGAAGCCTGATATGGCAGAAAAGCAAAAGGAGAGCTTTTAAGGTGTTCCTTATGAGTATCCTTTTGCTTTTTCTTGACAAGTACATTTATAAATGATATTATCAGAAAATGCCTATTGAGTAATATTGTATTAATATGGAAAGAAGGGCGGTTGAAAATTATTGGATATGGGTATCATTTAAGCACCATCACCGCTGGGTTACAAGTGAAAACAATACAGTACCGAGTAAGGTGAGGATGTGAGAATATGGCTAATCCAAAACAGAATCAAGTAGGCGAAAAAGTACGCTGGGATTATGGGCGCATATCCGAAGTTCTGAAGATGCCCAATATGATTGAGATTCAGAAGCAATCCTATGGGTGGTTTTTAAGTGAGGGGCTGAAGGAAGCCTTTTATGATGTTTCCCCGATTCAGGATTTCGCAGGTAATTTAAGGTTGGAGTTTATTGATTACTCTTTAGGTGAACCTAAATATTCTGAACCTGAGTGCAAAGAAAGGGATGTTACCTTCGCTGCGCCTTTAAGGGCAAAGGTACGGTTAACAAACCGAGATACAGGGGAAATAAAAGAACAGGATGTTTTTATGGGTGATTTCCCCCTGATGACCGATAAGGGTACATTTATTATCAATGGTGCGGAACGAGTAGTTGTCAGTCAGTTGGTACGCTCACCTGGGGTATATTTTCACGAAGCAAGTGATGCTTCTGGAAAACGCATTTACAGTGCTACGGTTATTCCCAACAGAGGAGCCTGGATGGAATTTGAATCAGATGCACGGGAAGTGATCCATGTGCGTATTGACCGTACACGTAAGTTGCCTGTGACTGTACTTCTTCGTGCTCTAGGATATTCGTCAAATGATGATATTTTGGAGCATTATAATGACGATGAATTCCTAAAGATTACTATGGAAAAGGATAGCACCCAGAATCAGGAAGAGGCTTTGGTGGAGATCTACAAGCGTCTGCGGCCGGGGGAGCCTCCTACTATAGAGAGTGCACGGGCACTTTTGGAGAATCTCTTCTTTGATGCTCGGCGCTATGATTTGGGTCGTGTTGGCCGCTACAAATTAAATAAGAAGCTCAAGTTTGATAATTCACATGATAGCAGGTGCTTAACCCCTGAAGATATCTTTGCTGTAATTGGTTACTTCCTCAAGTTGATGAATGGTGAGGGGAATGTTGATGACATCGATCATCTAGGGAACAGGAGACTGCGTTCAGTGGGAGAACTGTTGCAGAATCAGTTCCGTATTGGCCTGGCGCGTATGGAAAGGGTTGTCCGTGAGCGTATGACTATCCAGGATGTGGATACCATAACTCCGCAGGCCTTGATTAATATTCGCCCTGTTGTGGCCTCGATTAAAGAGTTTTTCGGCAGCAGCCAGCTCTCTCAATTTATGGATCAGACCAACCCTTTAGCAGAACTAACTCATAAGCGGCGCTTGAGTGCTTTGGGACCGGGTGGCCTAAGCAGGGAGCGTGCTGGTTTTGAGGTACGGGATGTTCATCATTCACACTATGGGAGGATGTGTCCAATTGAGACTCCTGAGGGGCCAAACATCGGTCTGATCGGATCTCTCAGTACCTATGCCAGGGTAAACAAATTCGGTTTCATCGAGACACCTTATCGAAAAGTAGATAGGGAAAAGGGTATTGTTACAGATGAAATTGAATACCTGACAGCAGATACAGAGGATGAATATGTGATCGCACAAGCTAATGCTACTCTTGATGAGGAAGGTCACTTTACCACTCGCCGTGTTAGTGCACGTGATGGTAAGAATATATTAGTTGTACCTACTTCTGAAGTCGATTATATGGATGTTTCACCAAAACAGGTGGTAAGTGTTGCTGCGGCTCTTATTCCATTTTTGGAAAATGATGATGCCAACCGGGCTCTCATGGGCGCTAATATGCAGCGTCAGGCTGTACCCCTGTTGCGCACTGAAGCACCTTTAGTAGGTACCGGAATCGAATACCGGGTTGCTCTCGATTCTGGCGTTATGGTGACCAGTGATGATGCAGGGGTGGTAGAACGAGTCACTGCAGATGAAATACGAATTAGAGGGGATTCTGGCAGAGTAATTGATTATCCTCTGATTAAATTTGAACGCTCCAACCAGGGTACCTGTATCAATCAGAAGCCTATTGTGCGGACAGGGCAGCGTGTAAAGGAGCAACAGGTGATCGCTGATGGCGCCTCTACAGATGGAGGAGAGCTTGCTCTGGGCAGGAATGTCTTGGTGGCTTATATGCCTTGGGAAGGGTACAATTATGAGGATGCCATTCTGATCAGTGAAAAGCTGGTGAGGGATGATTACTTTACATCTATTCATATTGAAGAATATGAATGTGATGCCCGGGACACCAAGCTCGGCCCTGAGGATATCACCCGTGATATACCTAATGTAGGCGAAGATGTCTTAAAGGATCTTGATGAGAGAGGGGTTATTCGGGTTGGTGCCGAGGTTCGTCCAGGGGATATCCTGGTCGGTAAAGTAACCCCTAAAGGGGAAACTGAGCTTACAGCCGAAGAGCGCCTGCTGAGGGCTATCTTTGGTGAAAAAGCCCGAGAGGTGAGGGATACTTCTTTGCGGATTCCTCATGGGGAATCCGGACGGGTTGTTGAGGTCAAGGTGTTTTCCCGGGAGAATGGGGATGAGCTTCCACCTGGTGTCAATAAATTGGTACGAGTCTATGTAGCCCAAAAAAGAAAGGTGTCTATAGGGGATAAGATGGCCGGAAGGCACGGGAATAAAGGTGTGGTATCCAGGGTCCTACCGGAAGAGGATATGCCCTTTTTGCCTGATGGTACTCCTATAGAGATTGTCTTGAATCCCCTTGGTGTTCCCTCTCGTATGAACATCGGACAGATCTTGGAGTGTCATTTGGGCCGAGCCGCCCATGAGATGGGGATACTTGTTTCATCCCCGGTTTATGACGGTGCAGTCGAAGATGACATTATGGATACCCTTGAAGAAGCGGGGCTGCCTAGGGATGGTAAAACAGTGCTATATGATGGTCGTACAGGGGAACCTTACGACAATGAGGTTACGGTTGGTTATATATATATGTTGAAACTGGCTCATTTGGTGGATGATAAGATCCATGCCCGTTCCACAGGCCCTTATTCCTTGGTGACCCAGCAGCCCTTAGGTGGGAAGGCTCAATTTGGAGGGCAGCGTTTCGGTGAAATGGAAGTATGGGCACTAGAGGCTTATGGAGCGGCTCATACCTTACAGGAAGTTCTGACCGTTAAATCTGATGATATAGTGGGCAGAGTAAAAACCTATGAGGCTATTGTGAAAGGGGAAAATGTTCCTGAACCGGGAGTTCCCGAATCTTTCAAAGTATTGATCAAGGAACTGCAGAGTCTTTCATTAGATGTGCGAGTGCTTACTGAAGCCAACGAAGAAGTGGAGATCAAAGAGGATGAAGATGATGTTGGGGAAACAGCCAGGGAGCTAGAACTTGATGAAAAAGATGAACCTGGTTCAAGGGTGATAAAGAAGTCAGCTCCAGCGCTTGACGAAGCAGAGGAAGAAGAAGAGTTAGAGGAAGAGTTAAATGTAGAAGAGTTAAGTGTAGATGAAGAAGTAGAAATCTAAGGCACTGCGTCAGGCGAAGGAAAGGGAGAAAATAGACTCCTTCGTTGGCGATCCGCAGGGTGAGGAAGACGAGTAGGTTTTCTTGAGGCTCAAGCTCAAGGCCTGAGAAAGGAGCGATTGTCTTTGTCATTGCAGGACGTCACAACTACAAATAATAATTTTGAAAGTATCCGGATTGGGCTTGCTTCCCCGGAGAAAATTAGATCATGGTCGAGCGGTGAAGTTAAAAAACCGGAGACTATAAATTACAGGACACTGAAACCAGAGCGGGATGGACTGTTTTGCGAGAGAATTTTCGGTCCTACCAAAGATTGGGAGTGTCACTGTGGTAAATATAAGCGTGTGCGTTACAAAGGTGTTATTTGTGATCGCTGTGGAGTAGAGGTAACCAGATCCAAAGTGAGGCGGGAGAGGCTAGGCCACATTGAGTTAGCGGCTCCCGTATCCCATATCTGGTATTTTAAGGGGATTCCCAGCCGCATGGGCTTGATATTGGATATGTCACCTCGTACTTTGGAAAAGGTATTGTATTTTGTATCCTATATAGTATTGGACCCAGGGGATGTTCCCGATCTGGATCAAAAACAACTGCTTAATGAAGCAGAATACCGGGAATTAAAGGAACAGTATGGAAGCTGTTTTCGGGCAGGAATGGGCGCTGAAGCTATTAAGGAATTGTTGGGACAAATTGATATGGCTAAGCTGAGTGAAGAACTGCGGATAGAGCTCCGTGAGTCCACAGGACAGCGTAGAGTACGGGCAATTCGGCGTCTGGAAGTCGTGGAGGCTTTCCGAAAATCGGGGGATAAAGCTGACTGGATGATCTTGGATGTAATTCCGGTTATACCTCCGGAACTCCGGCCTATGGTGCAGTTGGATGGTGGTAGGTTTGCTACATCTGATTTAAACGACCTGTATCGGCGGGTGATTAACCGCAACAACAGGTTAAAGCGGCTGCTGGATCTGGGTGCTCCTGATATTATCGTGCGCAATGAAAAACGCATGTTGCAGGAAGCTGTTGATGCTCTTATCGATAACGGGCGGCGTGGCCGTCCGGTGACAGGTCCTGGTAATAGGGCATTGAAATCCTTGAGCGATATGCTTAAAGGAAAACAGGGTCGTTTTCGTCAGAACCTGCTGGGCAAGAGAGTGGACTATTCCGGACGATCGGTTATTGTCGTCGGGCCTAATCTAAAGCTAAACCAGTGTGGTTTGCCTAAAGAGATGGCCCTGGAGCTCTTTAAACCATTTGTCATGAAAAAGCTTGTGGAAAGAGGTTTTGTCCACAATATTAAGAGTGCCAAGCGTATGGTAGAGCGGGCACGTCCGGAGGTTTGGGATGTCTTAGAGGAGGTCATCAAACAGCATCCGGTACTCTTAAACAGGGCACCGACACTGCACAGACTGGGTATTCAGGCATTTGAGCCTGTATTGGTAGAGGGAAGGGCAATCCAGATTCACCCCTTAGTCTGTACTGGTTATAATGCTGATTTTGACGGTGACCAGATGGCAGTTCATGTTCCTCTCTCTACAGAGGCCCAGGCTGAGGCGCGCGTGTTGATGCTTTCATCTCATAACCTTCTCAACCCCAAGGATGGGAGACCTGTAGCTTCGCCTACACAGGATATGGTTCTCGGCAGTTACTACTTGACAACCGAATTGGAAGGTGTCAAGGGAGAGGGTAAGTATTTTCGAGATATCGATGAGGCGATCTTTGCTTATGAAAGCAAGGTAATGGGTTTGCATGCCCGGATCAAAGTGCGGTGCAAAGAACCGATCAAAGAGAAGTGCAAAGATCGGATCAAAGAGCGGCGCAAAGGTGAGCTTATGGAAACCACTGTAGGCAGGTTGATTTTTAATCAGGTGATTCCTTCTGAATTAGGCTACTATAACGAAGTAGTAGACAAAAAGAAGGTTGCTGAGATTATCAGTGAATGTTATCGCCGCAAGGGTTTCGATGAGACAACTAAGATGCTGGACGGTATAAAGGAACTTGGTTTTAGATACGCAACTAAAGCAGGAATTACTGTTGGAGTTACCGATGTCAGTATCCCTCCAGAAAAAGCCAATATTATTGCTCAATCAGAGGAAAATGTGGTAGAGGTAGAACAGCAGTATGTCCGCGGCCTGATCACAGAGGATGAGCGCTATGAGCGGGTCACCGGCATATGGAAGAAGGCTACGGATCAGGTGACAGATTCCTTGCTTGAACACATGGATCATATGAATCCCATCTACATGATGGCTAATTCCGGTGCACGGGGCAGCATCCAGCAGATCAGACAGTTGGCCGGTATGCGTGGACTGATGGCTGACCCCTCCGGTGAGATTATTGACCTTCCGATCAGGTCAAACTTCCGTGAAGGACTTACGGTTTTAGAGTACTTTATTTCGACCCATGGGGCAAGGAAGGGCTTGGCTGATACAGCTCTTAGGACTGCAGATTCAGGTTACCTAACCAGGCGTCTGGTGGATGTGGCCCAGGATGCTATTATACGGGAAGATGACTGTGGCACATCTGAGAGTTTCACTGTAGAAGCGATTAAAGATGGAGACGATGTAATCGAATCCTTGAAGGAAAGGATTATCGGTAGACTCACTCTTCATGATATTGTTCATCCAGAAACAGGAGAGGTTCTCGTTCCGGCAGACAGCGAGATTACGGAAGAGGATGCAGAGCGAATTGATGCAGCAGGGATAGAGAAAGTAGATATTCGTACGGTTCTTACCTGTAAAACACGCTACGGAGCCTGCCGAAAATGTTATGGTAGAAATATGGCAACAGGTATTCCTGTGGAGATTGGTGAGGCAGTAGGTATTATGGCAGCCCAGTCTATCGGTGAACCGGGAACACAGCTGACGATGCGTACCTTCCATACAGGCGGTGTTGCTGGGGAAGACATTACCCAAGGTCTACCTCGTGTTGAAGAGCTTTTCGAGGTCCGTAAGCCAAAAGGGCAGGCCATCATTGCAGAGGCTAATGGTATTATTAAGCTGCAGGAAGTAAAGGATAGGCTTGAGGTCGAACTCTTGGGGGATGATGGTGAAAAGCACACATATCAGATCCCCTTTGGATCCAGGTTGCTGGTGAAAGATGGAGATTATGTAGAGGCCGGCGAGGCAATCACAGAAGGCTCAATAAATCCCCATGATCTGCTGAAGGTTAAAGGTATAAAAGCAGTTCAGGATTACTTATTGCGAGAGGTACAAAAAGTTTACCGGATGCAGGGTGTAGATATCAATGATAAACATATTGAAGTGATCATCAGGCAAATCCTGCGCAAAGTGAAGGTAGATGATCTTGGAGATACGGAGTTGCTTCCTGGAGGATTAATTGATACCTTTGAATTAGAGGAAGAGAACGCCAAAGTAGTTGCAGAAGGATTGAAACCGGCAACTTCGAAACCGGTAATACTAGGGATAACAAAAGCATCGCTGGCTACTGATTCTTTCCTTTCGGCGGCTTCATTCCAGGAGACGACAAGGGTACTCACAGATGCAGCCATTAAAGGGAAGGTAGACCCCTTATTGGGCTTAAAGGAAAATGTCATTATCGGCAAACTGATTCCGGCCGGTACAGGTATGTCTCGTTACCGTAATATTAAGATTCACAGCCTACAAGATACGGAACGGGAAGAGGCAAAAGATGTCCAAGATGAACAAACTGAGGGTGCTGATGCCGATATAGATAAAGTTGATGTTCAGGTGTAGAGTTAACAGCTTCCCCTGCTTCCCCATGATAGACACGCCGGTGATGCCGATGTGTGCCGGTGGGGCTGCCTTTACTGGCTATAAACGGTCTTGGATGTTGTTAACAAGGCCAGGACTAATCGGCTCAGTGTCTAGTGAGCTGAGTTATCGGGGGATAAGCAGGGGAAGCTCTCTGTTGTAAGGGATAAAAGTTTTCGTCAAAAAGTTGACAGGGTTCTTGTCTAGGTGTTAAAATCAACATTGTGGTTTTTTTCATATACAGCCTCAACTGCTCCATTATGAAGTATATTAAGGGATGGGTGAGGAAAGAAATGCAAAGGCTAATCAATGCCAGTAATAGAACTGTGGGAGCCAAGCAGACGAAAAAACTACTAGAGAACGGCCAGGCACAGGTTGTCTATATAGCAGAAGATGCAGAAGAGCATGTAATAGCACCTTTGTTGCATTTATGTAATAAAAAAAACATTGAAGTAGTTTATGTGGATTCTATGAAAGAATTGGGAAAACTTTGTGGTATTAAGGTCGGAGCGGCAACAGCTACAATTTCGAAATAAGTAGCTCTCGGGGCAGATGCCTCGGTCTATATTGCTGGATAGTCAAAGAAAAGGAGGTGCCGATGTGCCAACACTTAATCAGATGGTTCGCAAGGGACGTAAGGTTACAACAAAGAAATCGGATGCCCCAGCTTTGAAGAACTCTCCACAAAAGCGTGGTGTCTGTACCCGGGTATATACAACAACCCCCAAAAAGCCTAACTCTGCACTGAGGAAAGTGGCCAGGGTGCGCTTGACTAATGGGCATGAGGTTACTGCTTACATACCGGGGATTGGGCATAACTTGCAGGAACACTCTGTGGTTCTTGTAAGGGGTGGCCGTGTAAAAGACATCCCTGGTGTACGATATCATATTGTTAGGGGTTCTCTGGATACTGCAGGGACTCAGGGGAGAAGCCGTGGGCGTTCCAAATATGGGACAAAGAAACCGAAAACTGCAAAAGTATAATATTTTTGAAGGGAGGTTGACAGGCAAGTGCCACGCCGTGGTAATATTAACAAACTGGAATTGCTGCCCGACCCTATTTACGACAGTAAGGTTATCACTAAGCTTGTAAATCAGGTTATGTGGGATGGCAAGAAGAGTCGTGCCGAAGAAATCTGCTATGGGGCCTTTGATATTATTAAGGAAAAAACGAAAAAAGATCCCATGGATGTTTTCGAAGAGGCTATGAAAAATATTATGCCTGTTCTGGAGGTTAAGGCCAGGCGGGTGGGTGGTGCCAATTACCAGGTGCCTATTGAGGTGCGTCCTGAGCGCCGCTTGACACTCGGTATCAGATGGTTGGTCAAGTATGCTAGGTCAAGGGCAGGCAGGAACATGAAAGAGAAGCTTGCTAGTGAGATTATGGATGCTGCCAATAACGCTGGTGCAGCAGTAAAGAAGAGGGAAGATACCCATAAAATGGCAGAGGCTAACAAGGCTTTTGCGCACTATCGTTGGTAATGATAGTTTAATTCTAAAGGAAAGGGGGGATGTGTGCATGGGACGTGAGGTTCCTTTTGAAAAAATTCGTAATATCGGTATTATGGCGCATATTGATGCTGGGAAAACTACGACTACAGAACGTATCCTTTTTTATTCGGGAAGAGTTTATAGGATAGGTGAAGTGGATGATGGAGCGGCTACCATGGACTGGATGGTCCAGGAGCAGGAGCGAGGCATCACCATCATGTCCGCTGCGACTACTTGTAAGTGGCGTGATATTCATATTAACGTTATCGACACGCCCGGACACGTGGACTTTACCGCGGAAGTAGAACGCTCTCTGCGGGTATTGGATGGGGCGGTAGTAATCTTTGATTCGGTTGCTGGAGTGGAGCCCCAGACAGAAACGGTTTGGAGACAGGCGGACCATTACCAGATCCCCCGTTTGGCCTATTTAAATAAGATGGACCGTGTCGGTGCTGACTTTCATCATGCTGTATCAACGATCCAGAAGCGTCTGCAGGCCAATGCGGTGCCAATACAGCTTCCTATTGGAAGTGAAGATTCTTTTAGGGGTATCATTGATCTGGTTGAAGATAAAGCTATTATCTATCATGATGAGTTAGGTAGGGATTATGAAGAGGTCCCTGTACCTGAAGAACTGATCGGTGAAAAGCGTTTGTATAGGGAACAACTCCTTGAAGCCCTAGCAGAGTTTGATGACACATTGATGGCCAACTATTTGGAAGGTGAAAAGATCACTGATGTTCAGATCAAAGCAGCTATTCGTAAGGGCGTTTTGACCGGTGGCTTTATACCTGTTTTTTGTGGTTCCTCTTTTCATAACAAAGGAGTACAACCACTGCTGGATGGAATCGTAGATTACCTGCCATCGCCCTTGGATGTGCCTCCTGTTAAAGGGATTGCTCCAGAGACTGAAGAGGAAGTCATCCGAAAGGTGGATGACAATGAGCCACTTGCTGCTCTTGCATTTAAGGTCCAGACTGATAACTATGTAGGAAAATTGGTTTTCCTGCGAATTTATTCAGGTACACTGAAAACAGGTGATACGATTTATAACGCTACTAAAGGGAAAAAAGAGCGCATCGGACGGCTGGTGAAGATGCATGCCAATCATCGTGAGGACATAAGTGAGGCTTATTCTGGGGAGATTGTGGCTGCAGTAGGTCTTAGAGGAGCCGCCACAGGGGACACCCTTTGTACAGAGGATTATCCTATTCTACTGGAATCAATAGTATTCCCAGAGCCTGTTATCACTGTCGCTATAGAACCAAAGACTAAGGAAGATGAGGATCGTATCGGAGTGGCTTTGCATCGACTGGCTGAGGAGGATCCTACTTTCCGTACCTTTACAGATCACGATACAGGGCAGACTTTGATCGCCGGTATGGGTGAACTCCATCTTGAGGTGATTGTAGATCGCCTGCTCAGAGAATTCAATGTTGATGCCAATGTTGGCAAACGTCAGGTGGCATATAAAGAGACAATCAGCCGCGGTGCCCGTGGAGAAGGTAAGTATATTAAGCAGTCTGGTGGGCATGGTCAGTACGGCCATGTGATTATAGAAATTGAACCCTTACCAGCTGGGCAGGGTTTTGAATTCGAGGATCGAACAACAGGAGGTATTATTCCTCATGAATTCATTCCTGCTATAAGCAATGGAATTCAAGAGGCTATGGATAGTGGAGTTTTAGCTGGATATCCTTTGGTTGATATTCGCGCTGCACTGGTAGGAGGTTCATTTCATGAGGTAGACTCTTCCGAATTGTCCTTTAAAATAGCTGGAGCATTTGCTTTGCGTGATGCTGTTGAAAAAGGAAAGCCTGTACTTTTGGAGCCGATAATGGATATCGAGATTACTCTACCGGAGGAGTATTTGGGTGATGTGATCGGAGATTTTGGTTCCCGTCGCGGGCGGATTGAGTTGACAGAGATGAGTGGTAACTACCAGTTAATCAAAGGGCAGGCACCTCTTGCCGAAATGTTCGGTTATGCTACAGAACTGCGGTCCCTTACCCAGGGCCGGGGCAGTTATGTGATGCAGTACCATCATTACGCACAGGTTTCCGAACAAGTGGTGCAACAGTTGTTTAAAGAACGAGGATACGGCTTTGTGATATAAAGTCGCTCTTCTCATTACTCTGGGTGCTTTTTTGGGGATGTAGCCTGTCATTCTGTATATGGAATGCAGGATTAACTAAGCAAATCATCTATATTTTTTGAAAGGAAGGATATGAAAAATGGCCAAACAAAAGTTTGAGCGCACTAAGCCGCATGTGAACATTGGGACGATCGGTCATGTTGACCATGGGAAGACAACCCTAACATCAGCGATTACAAGTGTTCTGAGTAATAAGGGGTATGCCGAAGCCACTGATTACGGTGCGATCGATAAGGCTCCTGAGGAAAGAGAACGCGGGATTACTATCGCTATCGCTCATGTGGAGTATGAGACTGACAAGAGGCACTATGCACACGTAGACTGTCCTGGTCATGCTGACTACATCAAGAATATGATCACCGGTGCCGCCCAGATGGATGGTGCAATCTTGGTAGTATCTGCTGCTGATGGCCCTATGCCTCAGACAAGGGAGCATATCGTTTTAGCTCGTCAGGTTGGTGTGCCTAGGATTGTTGTTTTCCTCAACAAATCTGATATGGTTGATGACCCTGAACTGATGGAGCTTGTGGAGTTGGAAGTACGTGAATTGTTAAGCGAATATGAATTTCCAGGGGACGAGATTCCAGTAATTGCTGGCAGCGCTCTCAAGGCAATGGAGTGCAGATGTGGGCAGGAAGACTGTGAACACTGCAAACCAATTCTCGATCTTATGGATGCCATTGATGATTATTTCCCAACCCCTGAACGTGCTACTGATAAGCCGTTCCTGATGCCTGTTGAGGATGTTTTCACTATCACAGGCCGTGGTACAGTTGTTACCGGCAGGGTAGAGCGTGGAATTATTAAGGTTGGAGAAAACGTAGAAATTGTCGGGCTTCAGGATGAGCCAAAGAAGACAGTTGTTACAGGTGTAGAAATGTTCCGCAAACTCCTTGATCAGGGAGAGGCTGGGGACAATATAGGCCTACTCCTAAGGGGTATAGATAGGGAAGATGTAGAGCGTGGTCAGGTTATTGCGAAACCCGGTTCTGTAAAACCGCATACTAAGTTTAAAGCAGAAGTCTATGTGCTGACCAAGGAAGAGGGAGGACGCCACACACCTTTCTTCCAGGGCTACAGGCCACAGTTCTATTTTAGAACTACTGATGTCACAGGTTCAATTCAGATGCCTGAAGGTGTAGAGATGGTTATGCCTGGTGACAATGTGAATATGTATGTGGAACTCATTACTCCGATTGCCATGGAAGAGGGACTTCGTTTTGCTGTTCGTGAAGGTGGACGCACAGTAGGTGCCGGCGTTGTTACCGAGATCATTGAATAGCAATCCCTCGATGCCATAAGGCCCAGGAGTGGCGAGGTCTGCTTAAGGAGGGATGAGAGTGGCACGCCAGAAAATACGTATCAGGTTGAAGGCTTTTGATCACAAAATTCTCGACCAGTCGGCACAGAAAATCGTTGAGACAGCAACCCGTACAGGGGCATTGATATCAGGGCCGGTTCCGCTTCCAACCGAAAAGAGTGTTATTACTGTTCTACGTTCACCACATGTGGATAAGGATGCTCGGGAGCAATTTGAGATGCGGACACATAAAAGACTTGTCGATATCTTGGAACCAACGCCAAAAACAATAGATGCCCTCATGCGTCTCGACCTTCCGGCAGGGGTTGACATCGAGATTAAGCTGTAAGAAATGCCAGAGGGTCAGAGATTAGGAGGTGAAAATGTTGCGGAAAAGCATTATCGGCCGCAAAGTGGGCATGTCCCAGATTTTTGACGAAGAAGGAAAAGCAGTACCGGTAACAGTGATAGAAGCCGGCCCCTGCTATGTTGTACAAAAGAAAACTCCAGAGCGGGATGGCTATGCTGCACTACAGATAGGCTTCAAAGATGTAAGTGGGGATAGGTTGAACAGCCCCATGCGTGGCCATTTCGAAAAAGATAAGGTCAAGCCGCTCCGTTTTCTCAAAGAAATGCGTTTGGATGAGGCAGAGCTAGACAACTATAACGTAGGGGATGAAATAAAGGTAGACATCTTTAATTCCGGTGAGAGTGTGGATGTCCAAGGAATTTCTAAAGGAAAGGGTTTTGCTGGCTCTATTAAAAGACACGGCACCCGCCGCGGACCAAAAACTCACGGCTCCAGATATCATCGCGGGCCTGGTTCACTAGGAGCGGTGGCAGCGGCACGAGTCTTTAAAGGGAGAAAGCTTCCCGGAAGGATGGGTGGAGAAAGGGTCACCGTTCAGAACCTTCAGGTTGTAAAAGTAGATAGTGACCGCAATCTCATAATGGTACGGGGTGCCGTTCCAGGTCCCCGTAAAGGTTTATTGATTATTAAGGATTCACTGCACTAGCCGGAAAGGAGGAATAAATGATGGCGAAAGCTGCTCTGTATAATGCAGAAGGAAAAAGGACAGGAGATATAGATCTCCGGGATGATATATTTGGAGTCCCGATTAAAGAAGATATCCTCCACCAGGCTGTTGTGCGTCATCTGGCGAACCAGAGAGCAGGGACAGCTGCTGTCAAGACACGTAGTGATGTCAGGGGTGGTGGCCGCAAGCCTTGGCGCCAGAAGGGTACCGGCCGAGCACGGGTAGGAAGTATTCGCTCACCCCTTTGGCGTGGAGGCGGGATCACTTTCGGGCCACAGCCGCGCAGTTACAAGCAGGCTATGCCTCGCAAAATGCGCCGCTTGGCACTGAAATCGGCACTTTCTGCACGGGCTGCCGAAGGGGAGTTAGTTATAATTGAAGAACTAAAACTTCCTGCACCGAAAACCAAAGAAGCTATTAGACTTCTTGATTCACTGGATGCAGCAGGGAATATACTTCTTGTTGCCAGTGAGGAAATACCAGATGTCATGTTAGCAACACGCAACATTCCCGGTGTCTTATTTAAATTAGCTGACCATTTGAGTGTGTATGATATTCTGGCTGCAGATAAAGTTGTTATGACCAGCCAGTCGATGGCCAGAATTGAGGAGGTGCTGGGTAATGCGTAACCCTCATGATATTATTATTAGGCCATTGGTGACAGAAAAGGCGGTGAACCTTGCCCAGGAACAGAATAAATACGTCTTTTTTGTAGACAGAAATGCCAACAAAATCGAGATCAGAAATGCCATAGAAGAGATCTTTAATGTCAAGGTGATAGCAGTTAATACGATGAATGTGAAGGGAAAGAAAAAAAGAGTCGGGCGTTTTGAGGGTTTAACACCGATGCGTAAAAAGGCTATAGTTACCTTGAATGAGGGCGACACGATCGATGTATTTGAAGAACTGCTTTCATAGGAGTTTAAATAGCCGCGGAAGGAGGTAAAACATGGGAACAAAAAAATATAAACCGACAACTCCGGGCAGGCGTTTTATGAATGCTGTCACAAATAAGGAACTGAGTAATGTAGAGCCTGAAAAATCCCTACTCAAACCTTTGCGCCAGAAAGCTGGCCGTAATAACAGTGGACGGATTACAGTGCGTCACCGCGGCAGTGGAGTTAAGCGTTCCTATCGGATGATTGATTTTAAACGGGATAAAGATGGAGTTCCGGCTAAGGTTGCCTCCCTGGAGTATGATCCTAACAGGTCGGCCAATATTGCATTACTCCATTATGCAGACGGAGAGAAGAGATATATCTTAGCACCGCAGGGATTGAAAGTGGGAGAGACAGTTGTTTCCGGTGAAGGTGCTGACATCAAACCGGGAAATGCCCTTCCCTTGCGTAGTATCCCAGTGGGAACTGTAGTGCACAATATCGAGATGTCTCCTGGTGGTGGGGCTAAGTTGGCCCGCTCTGCAGGTGCGTTTATTCGGTTGATGGCCAGGGAAGGTGATTATGCCACCCTCAGGATGCCTTCAGGAGAAATGAGGATGGTTCGTGCCGACTGTAAAGCAACAGTTGGCCAGGTGGGTAATCTGGATCATGAAAATGTTCAATATGGAAAAGCCGGCAGACGGCGCTTATTAGGACGGAGGCCATCGGTACGTGGTGTTGTGATGAACCCTGTGGACCATCCTCATGGTGGTGGAGAAGGCAAATCAACAGCTGGTCGTCATCCGGTGACCCCTTGGGGAAAACCGACAATAGGTGCCAGGACACGTAAAAAGAAGAAAGCCTCGGATCGCTTTATAATTAAGCGGCGCACGAAGTAATAAGTGTGCTGAAGGAGGGATGCAAGCTTGGGTCGTTCTCTCAAAAAAGGACCATATTGTGAAGAAAAATTAATGCGTAGAATTGAAGATATGAATGAGAAGGGCGAGAAACGTGTAATCAAGACATGGTCGCGTCGTTCGACGATATTTCCTGAGATGATTGGACATACGATTGCAGTACATGATGGACGGAGGCATGTTCCCATTTATATAACCGAGGATATGGTGGGACATAAACTGGGTGAATTTGCGCCAACACGCCTCTTCCGCGGCCATGGTGCCCATACAGAACGCTCAACGGCACTCAAATAGAAGGAGTGGATTTTCGTGGAAGCAAGGGCTGTTGTACGCTATATCTGGTTTCCCCCGCGAAAAATGCGGAAGGTAGTAGATTTGGTGAGAGGTAAAGCTGTGGATGAAGCTTTAGCAACTTTACGGTTTATGCCGGGTAAAGCACCGGTTTATATCGGAAAGGTGATTAATTCCGCAGCTGCCAATGCCGAACATAATCAGGGTCTTGAACGGGATGATCTGTATGTTAAAAGGATCCTTGTTGATGAAGGCCCCATGATTAAGCGCTATCGCCCACGGGCGAGAGGACGCGCCGATGTGAAGCGCAGGAGAACCAGCCATATTACAGTAGTAGTAGCCGAACGAAAGGAGGGGTAAAATATGGGACAAAAGGTACACCCCAAAGGTCTTCGTTTAGGCATCATCAAGGATTGGGATTCCAGGTGGTATGCCGATAAGAATTACCGCGAACTACTTCATGAAGATATACTGCTCAGGGATTACATCAAGAAGCGGCTTTATCTTTCCGGTGTTTCCCTGGTGGAGATCGAAAGAGCAGCTAATCGCTTGCGCGTCTCTGTCCATACCGCCAAGCCTGGCATTGTGATCGGGCGTGGGGGCACTGAAGTGGAAGCTTTGCGCAAGGATTTGGAGAAGTTGTCGGGTAAGCAGGTCAATGTCAATATTGTAGAGGTAAAAAAGCCGGAAATTGATGCACAGTTAGTTGCAGAAAATGTAGCTTCTCAATTGGAGCGGCGTGTAGGTTTCCGTAGAGCTATGCGGCAGGCGGTTTCCAGAACCATGCGAATGGGAGCGAAAGGGATCCGAATAGGATTGAGTGGTCGCTTAGGCGGAGCTGAAATGGCTCGCTCTGAGTGGTACAGTGAGGGCAGTGTTCCCCTTCATACATTGCGTGCTGATATTGATTACGGTTTAGCCGAAGCGAATACACAGTACGGTAAGATCGGTGTGAAGGTTTGGATAAATAGAGGAGAGGTTTTCCAGGAAAAAGGAGAGCCCAGCTCAAAGAAAGCTGCAGAAGGGGGCGAGGGTTAAATGTTAATGCCCAAAAGGGTAAAATACAGAAAGCCACACCTGAGCCGTCCGACAGGAAAGATCGAACGCGGTCATCAGATTAGTTTTGGGGAATATGGTCTCCAGGCCATGGAGCAGGGATTTATTACTGCCCGTCAGATTGAGGCCGCCCGTATCGCTATGACACGGTATATAAAGCGTGGCGGGAAGGTATGGATTAAAATCTTTCCCCAACAGCCCGTGACTGCCAAGCCGGCGGAAACCCGTATGGGCAAAGGTAAAGGTACCCCTGATTATTGGGTGGCTGTTGTCAAACCAGGACGTGTACTCTTTGAACTGGCTGGAGTTCCAGATGATGTAGCACGAGAGGCTATGCGACTGGCAAGTCATAAATTGTCCGTTAAGACCCGTGTCATCAAACGGCAGGAAGCAGGTGGTGAGGCCGGTGAAGAAGGCTAAGGAATTGCGCGAATTGACAGATGAAGAACTGGAAAAGGAACTTGATGATTTAAAAGATGAATTGTTTCGTCTGCGTTTCCAACTGGCAACTGGTCAGTTAGAAAATTCTTCACGCATCCGTGAGGTGCGGCGCAGCTTTGCACGGACAAAGACCGTCGTCCGGGAGAGGGAATTAGGTAGGGAGCACGGGACGGTTGTAGAATTAGGACAGGATGGTTAGGGGGTGTCGACATGGTAGAAAGAAAAGAGCGTAAAACACGGATCGGAAAAGTAGTGAGCGATAAGATGGACAAAACCGTGGTAGTAGAAGTAGGAACATCGGTGCGGCATCCTCTGTATGGTCGTATTGTAAGAAGAACTAAAAAGTATAAAGCCCACGATGAGCACAATGAGTGCAAGATCGGCGACAAAGTAAGGCTGATGGAGACTCGTCCCTTGAGTAAACAGAAGAGGTGGCGGGTGGCCGAAATCATATCAACAGCAGTCCAGCTGGCGCCATCTGGAAGGGAGGATAATACAAGTGATCCAGCAGCAGACAATGCTTAAGGTTGGTGATAACACCGGAGCCAAGAAGTTATTTTGCATTAGGGTCCTGGGGGGTTCTTCCCGGCGCTATGCTTCTGTGGGTGATGTTATTGTAGCTTCTGTGAAGGAAGCGAGCCCAGGCGGCATGGTAAAAAAAGGTGAGGTCGTTCATGCTGTTGTTGTCAGAACCTGCCAGGGTATTAGACGGCCGGACGGTTCTACTATTAAGTTTAGCGAAAATGCTGCAGTAATTTTGAGCGATGATAAAAACCCCCGCGGTACCAGGATCTTTGGTCCTGTAGCTAGAGAACTGCGGGAGAAAGATTTTATGAAAATAGTATCTTTAGCCCCTGAGGTTATATAGGTCCTGGAGTGGAGGTGAAGATGATGTCACAATTAAAACTGCATGTGAAAAAAGGGGATAACGTATATATCTTGACCGGTAAAGATGCCGGTAAAAAAGGAAAAGTACTCCAGGCTCTCCCTTCCAAGAAAAAAGTAGTTGTTGAAGGGGTCAATATCGTCAAGCGGCATACCCGACCGTCTCAATCAGCTCCTCAGGGTGGGATTGTAGAACAGGAAGCACCAATCGACAGTTCAAATGTGATGTTGGTATGTGGCAAGTGCGATAAGCCCACCAGAATTATGAAGAAATTTGCTGATGATCGCTACTACCGTGCCTGCAAGAAGTGCGGGGAAATCATTGATAAGTAGTGGCTACGGTAAAAGGAGTGAGCAAGAATTGGGTCTCAAAGAACAATACCGCAGCGAGGTGGCCCCTCAGTTGCAAAAGAGATTTAATTATAGCAGTATTATGGAAGCTCCCAAGTTGGAAAAGATAGTCGTTAACATGGGGGTAGGAGAGGCCATTCAGAATCCAAAGGCTATGGATGCTGCGGTCAATGACCTGGCACAGATCACCGGACAGCGACCTGTGATTACAACTGCCGGAAAATCTATCGCAGCTTTCAAGCTACGAGAAGGAATGAAGATCGGGTGTAAAGTAACCCTGAGGGGGGACCGGATGTATGATTTTTTCTCAAAACTGGTCAATATTGTACTACCCCGAGTGCGAGATTTCAGGGGCATTTCACCGAAGGCATTTGATGGCAGGGGAAATTATACTCTTGGTCTGCGGGAACAGGTAATTTTTCCGGAAATCGATTATGATAAAATTGACAAGGTGCGTGGGATGAATATAACGGTTGTCACCACTGCAAAAACAGATGAAGAAGGTCGGGAACTGCTCAAGCTAATGGGGATGCCATTCAGGGAGTAGCCCGTTAAAGATGTAGTTAAGAAGGAGGGAAAGTATTGGCCAAAAAATCGCTTACAATAAAGCAGCAAAGAAAGCCTAAATACAAGGTCAGGGCTTATAATAGATGCCCTTTGTGCGGTAGACCGCGCGCCTACCTGCGTAAATTTGGAATGTGCCGTATCTGCTTTAGGAAGCTAGCATATAAAGGCCAGATCCCTGGTGTTGTCAAATCTAGCTGGTAATTATGTAATTCGGCACAGAGGAGGTTGAACATATGGTTACGGATCCTATTGCTGATTTTTTAACCAGGATTCGCAATGCGAACCAAGTTTACAAGGATTCTCTGGAAATCCCGGCTTCCAAAATGAAGCAGTCTATGGCTGAGATTCTGAAAGCAGAAGGCTATATTAAGCATTATGAATATATTAAAGACGGGAAACAGGGAGTAATTCGCCTTTTTATGAAGTATGGCCCCAACCGGCAGAAGGTACTTACCGGATTAAAGCGCATCAGTAAGCCGGGTTTGCGGGTTTATGTGAGAAAAGATGAAATACCTAGAGTATTAGGTGGTCTCGGTGTGGCAATCTTATCCACATCTAAGGGACTCATGACTGACAAACAGGCTAGAAAAGAAGGTCTGGGTGGAGAAGTCATATGCTACATTTGGTAGGGAGGTGGTACCATGTCTAGAGTGGGGCGCCTTCCGGTTAAATTGCCGGCAGGAGTCGAAGTGAAAATCGATGAGCACCTGGTGGAGGTCAAAGGACCGAAAGGGAAACTTACCAGGGAAATTCATCCTGAGATGCAGATCGCTCAGGAAGACAACATCCTTTATATAACACGGCCATCAGATGAGAAACAGCATCGTGCTCTTCACGGGTTGACCAGAAGTTTAGTGCAGAATATGGTTGACGGAGTGGAGAAAGGCTTTTCCAAATCACTTAATTTGGTTGGAGTTGGTTATCGTGCCGCTCTCCAGGGGAAAAAGCTTGTATTGAATGTTGGCTATTCTCACCAGGTAGAGATTGAACCGGACGAGGGATTGGAGATCGAGGTTCCGGAAACTAACAAAATCATAGTTAAAGGAATCGATAAAGAGAAGGTTGGTGCTCTGGCTGCCCAAATCAGGAATGTTCGAAGTCCTGAGCCTTATAAAGGAAAGGGTATCAAGTATGAAAACGAAGTGGTCAGACGTAAAGCGGGCAAAGCTGGCATTAAAGCTTAAAGATTAGGGGTGAGAGAATGCCTAAAGAAACGCGAGTTCTTAAGCGTAAAAGAAAACATCTTAGGGTTCGTAAAAAGGTTTTTGGTACAGCTGAAAGACCACGGCTTAGTATTTATAAAAGCCTGAACCATATTTACGCCCAGGTCATTGATGATTCAAAAGGTGAGACACTGGCATCTGCATCAACTCTTTCCCCAGAAATCCGGGAAGAGGTTGGCGGAAAAAAGAATACAGCTGCGGCACGATTGGTTGGACTGAAGGTTGCCGAAAAAGCTCGCTCCAAAGGGATAGAGAAAGTTGTGTTCGATCGTGGAGGCTATCCATACCATGGCCGTGTCGCTGCTTTTGCTGATGCTGCCAGAGAAAATGGCCTGGACTTTTAAAGAAGGGAGGGAGTGCGTGTTTTGCGAGTTGATCCCGAAGCAGTTGAGTTAACAGAAACAGTTGTCAGCATCAATCGTGTTGCTAAAGTTGTCAAGGGTGGACGTAAATTCAGCTTTAGTGCACTAGTTGTTGTAGGTGATACTCAGGGACGAGTCGGAGTTGGATTAGGAAAAGCAGGTGAAGTGCCTGAAGCGATTCGTAAAGGAGTAGAAGCAGCTAGAAAGAGCATGTTTGATGTTCCTATGAAAGGAACTTCAATTCCACATGAAGTAATCGGCAAATTCGGAGCAGGAAGGGTTCTACTAAAGCCGGCTGCACCAGGTACAGGTGTGATCGCCGGGGGGCCTGTACGTGCAGTATTGGAAGCGGCAGGGATCCAGGATATTCTAACCAAGTCCTTGGGTTCCTCTAATGCAAATAATATGGTGCGTGCTACTGTTCAAGGCCTAAAACGCATGAAACGGGCAGATGAAGTAGCGCGGCTGCGAGGTAGAACAGTGGATGAATTAATCGGTTAAATTTGAACTGTATTGGATATGTGCTAGCGATGAGAAGGAAGGGGAGTGTAATGATAAAACTCCATGACTTAAAATCAGCCCCCGGAGCACGTGTGGGGAGAAAACGCAAGGGGCGCGGTATAGGCTCCGGTTTAGGGAAGACTGCCGGTAGAGGCCAAAAGGGCCAAAAATCCCGTTCCGGCGGAGGCACACGAAGAGGATTTGAGGGTGGACAGATGCCATTGATCAGGCGGCTTCCCAAGCGTGGTTTCACTAATATATTCAGGGAAGAGGTAGCCATCGTCAATATAAAGGATCTGGAAGGTTTTCCTGAGGGTGCTGAAATAACACCTGAACTCCTCTATGATGAGGGGTTAGTCAAAAAGCGTGATATTAAGATCAAACTTTTAGGGAAAGGTGACATTGACCGCCCAATAACAATAAGGGTACATCAGGTGAGCAAAAGTGCAGCTGAGAAGGTATCAGCTGCAGGCGGTAAAGTCGAGGTGATCTGATGCTCGATTCCCTACGCAGTGCCTTGAAGGTAACGGAACTCAGAAATAAAGTTCTCTTTACTCTCTTGATGTTTTTGGTTTTTCGTATCGGTGTACATGTTCCTGTGCCTGGTATAGATATTAATGCCTTGCAAAACCTTCTCCAGGGGCAGTTGTTTGGGATTTTTGATGTAGTATCAGGGGGTGCTTTTCGGCGTCTTTCTGTATTTGCCATGAGTATCACCCCCTATATTAATGCCTCCATCATTATGAGTCTGCTGCAGATTGTAATACCAAGGCTAGAACAGTTGGCTAAGGAAGGGGAAACCGGCCGTAAGGTGATCGCTCAGTACACCAGATATGGCGCTGTATTGCTTGGTTTAATCCAGGCCATAGGCATGTGTGTGGCTTTAGGGCGCCAGGGTGTATTCACAAATCCCGGAGTGGGATCATATATAGTAGCTGTTGTAACGCTGACGGCAGGTACTGCCTTATTGATGTGGATCGGCGAGAGGATCACGGAAAATGGCATCGGCAACGGTATTTCTTTGATCATCTTCGCTGGAATCGTATCCCGGTTGCCTTCAGGACTGGCGAGCATGGGGGAGCAGGTTAGTGCAGGTGTAATTTCTATAGGGAATATATTTATACTTCTAGTGCTTGGTCTGTTGATCATCGCCGGGGTTGTGGCAGTTAATGAGGGGCAAAGGCGAATTTCAGTCCAGTACGCCAAACGTGTCATGGGACGGAAGGTCTATGGTGGGCAGAGTACTCATATACCTTTGAAGGTAAACCAGGCAGGAGTAATTCCGATTATTTTTGCCATGTCGATTTTGCTTTTTCCTGTGCAGATAGCACAATGGATCGATCACCCTTGGGCACGGGCTGTAGAGTCAGCACTGGGCTTTGGTACAGGGTTAAATTCTGTGTTATATGCCTTGTTGATCATATTTTTTACATACTTTTATACAGCCATAGTATTCAATCCAATTGATGTGGCTGACAATCTGAAAAAGTATGGTGGTTTTGTTCCAGGACTGCGGCCAGGACGGTCAACCGGAGAGTATATCAGTCGGGTTTCATCGCGGTTGACACTGGCAGGGGCTATTTTTCTGGCCTTGATCGCTATCCTGCCCAATTTCATGATTGCAGTGACCGGTATTACAACCCTCTATTTTGGGGGAACTGCCTTACTTATTGTAGTGGGTGTTGCCTTGGAGACCATGAAGCAGTTTGAGTCGTACTTATTGATGCGTCATTATGAGGGTTTTATGAAATAGGGAGTGTTATCAGATGAGAATGTTGATTATGGGCCCACCCGGTGCAGGTAAAGGGACCCAGGCCGCACGAATAACTTCATTCTGTGGGATACCACATATTTCTACTGGGGATATGTTCCGCATAGAAATTAAGGAATCAACAGAGCTTGGTAAAAAGCTCAAGAGCTATTTGGATTCAGGCAAGTTGGTTCCTGATGAGGTTACAGTGGAAGTGATTGAGAAGCGACTGAAACAAGCGGACTGTGAAAAAGGGTTTTTGCTCGATGGGTTTCCTCGTACAATTCCCCAGGCGGAATCACTTGATGGTATATTAGGGGAAACTGGCCTTGACCTGGTAATAAATATCAGAGTAGATCCTGGGGTCTTGCTAGAGCGGCTGACGGGAAGGCGGGTCTGTAGAAAGTGTGGTAAGACATATCATCTTCTCTATCAACCGCCCAAGGAAGAGGGCAGCTGCGACAATTGTGATGGTGAACTCTACCAGAGAAGTGATGATACCAGGGAAACTGTTTCTAACCGTTTGGAAGTATATCAGAATCAGACCGCACCTCTCTTGGATTATTACGGTCGCTGTGGTATCGTGAGGGAGGTCAATGGTGAAAAATCTATTGATGATGTCTTTCAAGAGATCAAAAAAGTGATAAGAGGTTTTAATTGATGATTATACTCAAGTCAGCCCAGGAAATCGAATATATGCGTCAGGCGGGGCAGATTGTAGCCGAAACACTTAAAGAATTAAGTAATAATGTCCGCCCCGGGGTGACTACTGGTGAACTTGATGAATTTGCAGAAGCCTTTATCAGGAAAGCTGGTGCGACACCTGCCTTTCTTAATTACCAAGGGTTCCCCGCCAGTATATGTGCATCAGTTAATAATGAGGTTGTACATGGGATTCCTGGTTTAAGAAAGCTGGAAAACGGTGATATTATTAGTATTGATGTTGGGGCTTTCTATCACGGTTATTGCGGGGATTCTGCTTGCACATTTCCGGTGGGGGAGATTTCCTCAGAAGCAGAGCGCCTGCTTACAGTAACCGAAAAAGCTTTAGAGATTGGTATTGAAAAAGCTGTGAGTGGGAACCGGATCGGTGATATCGGTGCTGCTATTCAAGCCTTTGTTGAGGACAACAACTTTAGTGTTGTGCGGGCGTTTGTTGGTCACGGAATTGGACGGAAGATGCATGAACCCCCTCAAGTACCTAACTTTGGCAAATCAGGACATGGTCCGCGGCTTGAGCCAGGAATGACAATAGCAATAGAACCGATGGTCAATGCCGGTACATATGATGTTGACATCATGCCCAACAAGTGGACTGTCGTAACCAAGGATGGGAGACTTTCCGCTCATTTTGAACACACAATAGTGGTGACCGAAGGACGGCCGGAAATATTGACCCGGTGCTAATGAGGGGATGACTCAATGGATGACCGGATTAAGCTTGGTCAGTTGGTCCGTTCAAAGCGAGGACGAGACAGAGGTAAATATTACCTGGTCATTGAAATAATAAATGATAATTTCGTTTATTTGGTCGATGGAGAAAAGCGGAGAATGGACAATCCAAAGCAGAAGAATATCAAACATTTAAAGGTGTACCCTGCGGTTGCCGGTGACATAGTCCAAAAGTGGGAAGCTGGAAAGAATCCAGGAAATAATGAGGTTCGCAGGGTCATCACCGAATTCAAGCAGTTAATGCTTGATCGGGAGTCTGAAACAAGGGGGTAGATAAATGACATGCCCAATTCAAAGCCAAATGTAATCGAAGTCGAAGGTACAGTTGTTGAAACACTGCCCAATGCCATGTTTAAAGTAGAGTTAGCCAACGGGCATAGACTATTGGCACATGTTTCCGGGAAGATCCGGATGAATTTTATTCGGATCTTAGCAGGTGATCGGGTTACTGTAGAGCTGTCACCTTATGATTTAACCCGGGGACGCATTGTCTATCGCTATAAATAATGTAACCTTTTATAATTAATGCGCTAATTTTGCTAATTTATAAAGAGGCAGAAAGGGAGGTATTTTTCATGAAGGTTCGTGCGTCTGTGAAGCCTATCTGTGAAAAATGCAAGATCATCAGGCGTAAGGGGAAAGTAATGGTTATCTGTGAAAACCCCAAGCATAAACAAAAGCAAGGTTAAGGATCGGAGGTTAAGTAATGGCACGTATCGCTGGAGTAGATTTACCGCGTGATAAACGGGTGGATGTTGCCTTGACCTATATATATGGAATTGGCCAAACCTCTGCCCGAAAAGTGGTTGATAAGGCGGGAATTAATCATGCCACAAGGGTCAAAGACCTAACTGAGGAAGAGATCGGCAAAATAACCGAGATTATCGACAGCGAATATAAAGTTGAAGGGGATCTCAGGCGTGAGGTCACTATGAATATCAAACGCTTGATCGAAATTGGAAGCTACAGAGGCCTGCGTCACCGCAGGGGTATGCCTACCAGAGGTCAGCGTACAAAAACCAACGCCAGAAGCCGTAAAGGTGCCAAAAGAACTGTTGGTATCCGAAGGTAAAAAGAATAATTATAGGAAAGGGGGAGTAAGGTGGCAAAACGCAGAGCAAGACCCAAGCGTAGAGAACGAAAGCATGTTGAACGTGGAGTTGCTCACATTAAGTCGACTTTTAACAATACAATTATCACTATAACTGATACAAATGGAAATGCTGTTTCCTGGGCTAGTGCCGGGGGCATGGGTTTTAAGGGCGCACGTAAAGGTACCCCCTTTGCTGCCCAGATGGCAGCGGAGACTGCTGCTAAAACAGCAATGGAGTATGGGATGAAGCAGGTAGAAGCCAAAGTAAAGGGACCAGGCAGTGGAAGGGAAGCAGCGATTAGGTCACTGCAGGCTGCAGGTCTAGAGGTAAATATGATCAAAGACGAAACACCAATACCTCACAATGGCTGCCGGCCGCCGAAACGCCGGCGCGTTTAGATGAAAATCAACTAAGGAGGGACAATATTCATGGCAAGATACAATGGTCCCGTATGCCGCTTATGCCGTCGGGAGGGAATGAAGCTCTATCTGAAGGGTGATCGCTGTTATTCAGAAAAGTGTGCAGTGGAGAAACGCAATTATCCTCCTGGGCAGAAGATACAAAGGCGTAGAAAGGTGACTGAGTATGGCTTACAGCTGCGGGAGAAGCAGCGTGCTCGCCGTATATATGGAGTTTTAGAAAAGCAGTTTCGTCGCTACTTTGATCTAGCAGAAAGACAGCAGGGGATAACTGGTGAGAATTTGCTGCGCTTATTGGAAATGCGACTGGACAATGTTGTTTATCGCTTAGGATTAGCTCAGTCCAGGACCCAAGCACGTCAACTCGTAAGGCACGGTCATTTTACGGTCAATGGGAAGAGGGTAAATATCCCATCATACCGTGTACGAAACGGGGATCAGGTTGCAGTTCATGAGAAAAGCAAAGAATTACCGGTTTTTATTGAAATAGCCGAAGTTGCAGCACAAAAGACACCTCCTAATTGGTTGGAGGTAGATCTTGAGAAAATGCAAGGGCATGTATTGGGGTTCCCAGCCCGGGAAGATATAGATGTCCCCATCCAAGAACACCTGATTGTAGAATTGTATTCTCGTTAAGATTGGTTTCACACAGGTGTTTGGGTAAGGAGGTATGTTGATGCTGGTTGATGAAAGACCTCGCATCGAATATGTAGAGAAAGATGAAATGGAGACATATGGGAAGTTTGTGGTAGAGCCGCTGGAGAGAGGGTATGGTACAACGCTAGGCAATAGCCTGCGACGCGTGCTGCTATCTTCTCTTGTCGGAGCGGCAGTGACATCGGTCCGTATTGAAGGCGTACTCCATGAATTTAGTGTATTACCGGGAGTGCGAGAGGACACCACAGATATTATTCTTAATATCAAAGGCTTAGCCTTGAAGATGTACGGGGATGAACCCCAGAATATTCGTTTAGAGGCTGAAGGTAAAGGTGATGTTACTGCTAAAGACATCATTGCAGGGTCAGATATAGAGATCCTGAATCCTGATTTGCACATTGCCACACTTGAGCAGGATGGTCGTCTCTTTATGGAAATGACTGTGGAAAAGGGCCGCGGTTATGTCTCTGCAGAGAGAAATAAAAAAGCAGAGCAGGTAATCGGGGATATCCCTGTGGATTCCATTTTTTCTCCCATTTATAAGGTCAATTTTACTGTTGAAGATACTCGGGTCGGTCAGCAGACTGACTATGACCGATTGATCTTGGAGGTTTGGGGAAATGGGGCGATTGCCCCTGACGAGGCAGTGAGCCAGGCTGCAAAGATCATTACCAAATATCTGCAGCTGTTTGTGAACCTCACTGAAATGCCAGAGGAAGAAGTAATAGAACCAGAAGAAGAGGAAGAAGAAGAGAATAAAAATCTGGAAATGCCTATTGAGGAAATGGAGCTTTCGGTTCGTTCATATAACTGTTTGAAACGTGCCGGAATTAATACTGTGGAGGAACTGACCCAGCGGACCGTCGAGGAAATGATGAAGGTGCGCAACCTGGGGAAAAAATCCCTCGAGGAAGTGGAAAACAAGCTAAGTGAGCTGGGGCTGTGTCTGAAGAAAAGTGAGGAGTAGAAAGAGGTGACTGTGATATGCGGAAGTTGGGGTTGCGAACGGACCCGCGGCGGGCGATGCTGCGGAATATGACCACATCCCTGCTCAAGGAAGAGCGTATAGAAACAACACTAACTAGGGCAAAAGAGGTTCAGCGTTTAGCGGATAAGATGATCAGTTTAGGTAAACGAGGGGACCTGCACGCTAAGAGACAGGCCTTGGGATATCTACTTGATGAAAGTGTAGTAAAAAAGCTGTTCGATCAAGTAGCTCCAAGGTATCAGGATCGTTCTGGCGGCTATACCCGGATTCTAAAAACTGGCTTTCGGCGTGGAGATAGCGCACCCATGGTCATCATCGAGTTTGTTTAAATTTATGCGGCGGCTCAAAATTACACTGGAATATGACGGCACTAATTTTGCCGGTTTTCAGAAACAGTCTGGTACGAAACAGAGGACAGTACAGGGAGTTCTGGAAGAATCCCTTTTCAGGCTTACTGGTGAAAAGGTTGCCATCATTGGTGCTGGCAGGACTGACAGTGGTGTTCATGCTTACGGCCAGGTGGTGCACTTTGAAACCGGTTCTCCTATTCCAGTGGAGCGTTTTTGTGAAGCCTTAAAGGGGCAACTGCCTCCAGATATAGCAGCTGTAGATGCTACAGTGGTAGACGCCTCTTTTCATGCCAGATATAGTGCTGTTGCTAAAAAATACTGCTACCTGGTTCTCAACAGCAGAAAGCCTATGGCTCTCTGGCGCAATTATTGTTACCGTTATCCCTATCCTCTGAATATATCAGCAGTGAAGGAATGTGCGGAAGTTCTTATCGGGGAGCATGATTTTAGGGCTTTTTCCGCATCGGGCAGCAGTGAGAAGAGTACGGTGCGGCGTCTGTTTTCTGTGGATACTGAACAGCAGGGTGGATTGATCAGGTTTACGGTTGTGGGAAATGGTTTTCTCTATAAGATGATGAGGTTGATCGTAGGCACCTTGCTCGAGGTAGGAAGCGGCAAACTCTCTCTTGAGCAGGTCAGACAGCTCCTGAAAACAGGAGAAAGGGGAAAAGGTGGAGCTACAGCACCACCACAAGGGCTCTATCTACTAAAGGTTTTTTATGATACATGTGATTTACCTTGACAGGTGTTTATCGATTCCCCTAGAATAAAACCGTAATCAAGACGGATTAGATGCGTGCCGGAGGAAAATGTTGAATAGAGGAGGTTATACGAGTGCGTACATATATGGCCAAGCCGGAAGAAATGCAGCGCAAGTGGTATCTTATCGATGCAGAAGATAAAACACTGGGCAGGCTGGCAACTGAGATAGCGCGCATACTGCGTGGAAAGCACAAACCTATTTACACTCCACATATTGATACCGGCGATTATGTGGTCGTCATCAATGCGGAGAAGGTGGAGGTTACAGGGAACAAGCATGAAAACAAACTTTATTATCGTCATTCAGGCTACCCTGGTGGTATAAAGTCAACTAATTTTGCCACACTTAAACGCACCAAGCCGGAGCGAATTATCGAAAAGGCCGTTTGGGGCATGATCCCCCATAACCGTCTAGGACGAAGCGTCTTTAAAAAACTGCGAGTTTACCGGGGTACTGATCATCCACACACCGCCCAAAAACCGGAAGTGTGGGAGATAACAGGTTAAGAGCAATCCCAATCACGGGGACGGTTCTCGTGATTGGTTGATTTAGAGAACCATGCTACTCAAAGATATTTGAGGCAGTATATCAAAAGCTAGTACGGCTGGCTTTAATGTGAAATTTAGATTTCGTTATTATTTAATTCAGGGTATGAAAGGAGGTTACTTTTTTTGGCGCAAGTACTTTATCAAGGAACCGGAAGGCGCAAGACATCTGTAGCACGTGTGCGAATTGTGCCTGGTGAGGGAAATGTCATTATTAATGGAAGACCTATGGATGAATATTTTAACACAAACGCACAGCAGGTTATTGTCAAGCAGCCTTTAGAACTTACCAAGATGACTGGTCGATTTGATGTTATTGCCAATGTTGATGGTGGCGGTGCAAGTGGACAGGCGGGAGCAGTTCGTCTCGGTCTGGCACGAGCTTTATTGAAAGCAGACCCTAACCTGAGACCTTTCCTGAAAAAGGCCGGGTTTTTAACAAGAGATCCACGCATGAAAGAAAGAAAGAAATACGGGTTCAAAAAGGCTCGCAAAGCTCCACAGTTTTCCAAGCGTTAAAA